>CAVXQK010000016.1:0-89792 GCA_963763735.1 uncultured Verrucomicrobiae bacterium
CGGCGGGCGCATCCTTTTTGCCTCCGACAAACGGGGAATTCGACACGCTTCTGAAGATCTTTCTTCTCGACAAGGCGGTTTACGAGATTGGCTACGAGCTCAATTATCGTCCAATTTCTTCAGATTCCCTGACTATCAATCGGATCGTAGACGGCGACAAACCGGCTGGAACGACCAAAGCTTCCCGAAATCGTCTCTATCGAGCAAATCCACAGCTCTTGAAAGCCAACGGGACGACGTGCCGCCATGATTTCACCTTTTTCGTGACGTTGGCAACATCCCTTCCGAGGGCGGTGCCGAAGAGCCGCGGCAGCGGGTTGCGTCGCCTTACGATTTTCAGCATCCGTCATCTTGTGAAGAAGGAGAATCGAGCGAAGACATATGGTGCTGGCTTTACACGGGCAGAGCATGGCCGCACCTCGGATCTTAGCAAAGAATTAGTTTGCGGCGTCTCCGACAGCCGCCCAAAACTTGGGATTTTTCGGCGAGCCAATGGGCTCTAGCCATAGGTCCGGCTTGGTGATTTTTTGTTGATTTGTGCCACCTGAATTCACGTTATCCCCATATTGGCCAGGAAGCCCGTACTCCCTTGGGCGCCGAAGGTTCCCCCTGAGGGTACAAGCTTTTGCCTGTTGGGGAGACGCTTGGCTGAGCTCTGCCTGTTGGAGCATCCGGACGAATGCTCAGGAAAGCGCGCGTTTTCGGATGGCGGAGGTGACGGACCGCCGTGTGGCGTTGCTCTCCCCGAAGATCGGCAGCAGACAACACTTACCGGCTATCGTGCCTGCAGGGTCCTTGTGGTCGGGAAGAAGGTGGCGGTCACTTCTCTGAATTCAAGCTCCTCTTCGTTGCTCTGCCCGCGCCATCGCAGGCCTTGTCGAATGGCGGGATGAGGTGTCCGCGTACGCCTTTGGCGGAGAGTTCTGCCGACTTGAATAAAGACGCCCGGGACAGCGCCTACAGGCTGCAAAATGGTGTTGGTCGTAGCAACCAGCTTGGGTTAAAGTGTGGTGATGAGATATCCCAATATGCCGCTGGAAAAGTCCATAATTTCGGAGGTCCATGTGAAGGGGTTTTCGAAAACTCTGCCCTCCGTCCGCAGGAGATCCGAGCAGCAGCGCGCCGCCCTGCGGAAACGAGTTCGCCATCAAATCTTAAAAAGCTGGGAGTGACCGCCATTGAACTGCTCCCCGTGCATCATTTTGTGAATGACGAGCACTTTGGGAGGGAAAAAGCCTATCAAACTCTTGGGGCTGCAACTAAATCCACTTCGCACCTGTTCACCTTCCACTTCCTCCCAGCGGCCGCTTTGGCCATCAAAACTAATGGATTTTTCAAGAGATGATGGTGGAGGAGCTCCATGCAGCCGGGCTCGAAGTCGTTCTCAACATCGCTCCGACCGCACCGGCGAAGGCAACCATCTGGGCCGACCCTCTACTTTCGCCCGGCCGATGACGCCGCATGCTCCCGGCTTGTACCTGACAACCGGCGCTCTGTACATCGACTATGCCGGCTGCGGGAACTCCCTGAATGTGGTGCGTCCGGGTGCTGCAGCTGATCATGGACAGCCTGGGTCTGGATCCTGGAGATCCCACCGGTGCGATCATCCACTCGGATATCACCTCAACATCCACACACCAGCTGCCACCAGGTGGACAAGGTCACTGCGCCTTCTTTCGATATAAGTGCATCAGGGACCCATTATTTCACACATCAAGCTGATAGCCCAGCGCATGGGAATATGGGAGGAGGGAGGGTGTGGACTCGCCAACATCATCATCCTATTAGAGCCAAATGCAACAAGAAATCTCGCGTATTTTGCCAAATTGTTGGAAGGGCGTAAGAATAATGGAGGTTTCCACGTTATCCACATTCTTTTTTCAACAGCAGTTCAGATCCTGCTGAGAATGAGCAAGCGCTATGCAACCGGGCTTGAACTAGCCTCACAGCGCGTCAACGCTTAAACGCTGAATGACCTCCATCACATTAAACAAAAACACAACGAGGACGATGGACGGGCAATCAGGACGGAGACAGCAACAACCACTCCTCGAATAGCGGAGTCGAAGGTCCCACGGAGGAGCAAAAGAAATCAGAGTCCACTTCCACCATCACCAAATGCAGAATTCCTAGTCTGTCTTCACAAGGCAGCTGCAATCCTTGCGGAAGACGACGAATTGCCCGCCGACAGAATGGCGACGACAATGCTTCTTGCCAGGACAGCACAGCTCACCTCATTCACATCAAGATGCTCTACAACCCCAGGAGACAGCAGACACCCTGGGTGAGCCATTTTCAGTCATCTTGGCAGCCCATTGCAAGGGGACCCAAATCTTTAGGGGGAAACAGACTCACAGCACTCAAATCAAGGACATCATCTAACTGAATCCTTCACAAGGAAATAAACAAGTAGACAAAATAAACAAGCCTCAGCTGCATTGGAATGGGTCTTTGCTGAGCAGCCCTCACATGGAACAGTCGCCAATTGGAGGGCAGGCCATCAACAACAACATATTCATCATCTCTCCAAACCACCTGTCACTGAAAACTCCCCTTCCACCATAGCCAACCACACAAACAGCCACACGTCGTGGGATCTGGACCGTGATACAGCCAGAAATGCTCCAGTCACCTGAAAAAGAAAGTCCACTATCCGGCAACCAAAAGCATTGTGACCTCACTGAGCAATAGCTGGTGTCAGGGGCACAGGCTGGACCCGCCACTCGGTTGAAGCCAGAGGTGGAACTCTGGATAAAGCAAAACGTTTTGTGAAAATCATTCAGCAGTACTGCACTTAAATTTTCACGCCCGGGCTTGGCTTAAAAACTAAAACACACAAGGATGCTTTCGTGATTCTGTGCAATTCCATGGAAATTGACAAATGTCTGCTACACCTGTGTTCAGGCATGCCTTTGACAGCCACACACACATGGCTGCAGCATGGCGGGTGACACCGGCTGAATCCCCTCCTTGGCGGTGACGCCACTTTCAGCCGGCGCTTACTTCGGCCTCTGCGAGAGCGCGGAAATGGGGACAGGTGCTCGACTTGTTCCCAGATGGCAGCGGGATCGGCAAGTCGTTGAATCAGTGGTGGAGTGGAGCGTCCTGAGGAGTAGGGTATGTTTCACCTTTTACGCGTTTATCTTTCCGATCTTGTATGGATTGGCATCCCCGCAAGTGAAGCCTTTCGGGCCGGGTTTTGTTGCCTATCCTTGGCGCGCCTTCACGGCAAGGCCCTCGTGAAGGCCATTTCAATACTCGCTTCGAAAAAGGCAGCTTCTTCCTGCTGCTATTTGTGATACGAAGCTTCCATGGGATTCCTTCAACATATCCGACGATTTTCCGGGCCGCTGACCGGGACCTGGGGGAAGAGCCTTCGGGAAAAATGCGTGAGAGCGCGGCTGCCTTTGCAGCGCTGCCCATGCAGGAAGCTCGCTGCGAGGCGAAGGCGGCCGCGAAAAGCAAGTTGCAGGAGCTGGCGGAAAGGGATGATCGCGTTGCCGGGGCCATCAATCAGGTCTTGCGCTCGTTTGAGGGCGAACCGGGATGTCCATCGAGTTTTGACGCTTTGCACGAGTTGCTTGATGCGCAGGTTTACCGTCTAAGCTATTGGCGTGTCGCTGCCGAAGAGATCAATTACAGGCGCTTTTTCGATATTAACTCTCTTGCCGGTCTTCGGGTGGAAATACCGGAGGTTTTCGAGGCGGCTCATCACTTTGTTTTCGAACTGCTCGCCAGGGGAGATGTCAGCGGCCTGCGCATTGACCATGTGGACGGTCTTTGGGATCCGCGGTGCTACTTTCAGCGGCTCCAGGAGCGGCACGCGCAGCTGTGCGCGGCGCCAGCCGGCGCGAACGGATTGTACGTGGTGGTGGAGAAGATTCTCGATCTGACTCAGGAATCGCTTCCCGCGGATTGGGCCGTGCACGGAACGACAGGTTATGAGTTTGCGAACCAGATTGTGCAGGCCCTCGCGGACCCTGCCTCAGAGAAGCGCATGACGAAGGTATTCGAACGATTCACGGGCGTCCGCGAGAGTTTTGCTGATCTCGCCTATCAAAAGAAGATGCTGACGACCCAGATCTCATTCAGCAGCGAGATCTCGGCTCTGGGAAAAGCGCTCGATGAACTCTCGGAGATGTACCGGATGTATCGTGACTTCACCCGGAACATGCTTGTCGTCGCCCTCCGCGAGGTGATCGCCTGTTTCCCTGTTTATCGAACCTACGCGACGGAAGACGGATCGCTTTCAGAGGAGGATGAGCGGGCCGTGCTGCGCGCGATCTCAGCCGCGCGGCGCCGGAACCCGTCTATCGAGAAGCCGGTTCTTGATTTCCTGCGCGGCATCCTGCTCCTGCGGTTGCCGGAGGGCCTGACGGCCGCTCAAAAGGATGCGCATGTGCGGTTCGTCATGAAGTTTCAACAGTGCAGCGGTCCGGTCATGGCCAAGGGCGTGGAGGACACAGCATTCTACATCTACAATCGCCTTGTCGCTTTGAATGAGGTGGGAGGCAATCCCGAGCTTTTTGGCATAGATGTGCCCGAGTTTCACCGTTTGAACGCGCGGAGAGGGGAGCAATGGCCTCATGCGATGTTGGCGACCTCGACACACGATACCAAACGGAGCGAGGACGTTCGGATGAGGATCGCCGCGTTGTCGGAGGTTTCAGAGCTCTGGGAGAAAGCGATCAAACGCTGGAGCAAGCTGAACAAGAAGCACCGCGCCAAGGTCGACGATGAGGCTGCGCCGTCGCGGAACGAGGAGTTCCTCCTCTATCAAACCTTGCTGGGCAGTTGGCCGCTTGAGCCTTTGAACGAGCCGGATCGCATTCAATACGTCGAGAGGATCCAGCGATATATGACCAAGGCGATCAAGGAGGCTAAGGTGAATAGCAGTTGGATCGAGCCAAATGAGGATTGGGAAAGGGCGACCGTTACTTTCGTCAGCAAGATCTTGGATGAAAATCGGAATGGCGTCTTCTGTTCCGATCTCTCAGCGATGGCCGAGGTAATCGCCCGTTTGGGAGCGATAAATTCGCTCGCCCAGACGATTCTTAAATGCACCGCGCCGGGAGTGCCGGACTTTTATCAGGGCACTGAAATTTGGGACTTCAGCCTGGTCGATCCGGACAACAGGAGACCAGTCGATTATCCCGCGCGACAGCGGCTCCTTGACTCCCTCGTTGAAGCGAGTCCCGTCGAATTGATGAAGGAATGGAAAACAGGGCGGATCAAGCTCTTCCTTATCCAGCGCCTGCTACGGCACCGGGCCGAAAACGGAGCGCTTTTCCGGGATGGAAGTTATCGCGAAGTGGCTGTTTCCGGAGAACGCGCCAGGCACGTGATTGCCTTCGAGAGAATATCGGGGGAAGAGCGTCTCCTCGTTGTTGTGCCGCGCCTGACTTGCGCACTGGGCTTCGCGCCCGTTGGCGAGACATGGAACGAAAACTTTCTTGAGCGGGAAAAGGGGGGGCCGCCCAGTTGGCGGGACTTGTTGACAGGCAAGATCGTGCCGTGGGCGACCGAACGACTGGCGCTCTCCGCGGTATTTTCGGATCTCCCCTTTGCGGTTCTTCGCGAGGCGGGCTCTCCTTAAGGCCGCGCGAAGCGTCAAAGCCGGGAGGCGTCTAATAAGTCGTACGTTCCACGGTCGTCGTGGTGGCTGGTGCAACAGGGGAAGGACGAGTGACAGTGGTCGTCGTCGTGGTAGTAGGTTCAACATCTCGCCGTACGCTTATGCAGCCGGTTAAGGACACCATCACGCCAGCGGCGGACACACACGCCAGGAGAACTTTCGGATCACAATATTTCATAGTCTTAGTTAGAATGGATCGCGTGAATCACGCGGGCTGGCTGTATGCGACGCACGCTTCGCCTGGAGCACGGAGAGGCGCACTGCAGAAAGCACGGCCATTTTCATTGCGGAGGGCGAGCATTGTTTTCCTGCGTTCACGGAACGGAATCCGCCATCTCGAGATTCGGATCCCGGCAGGGGCTCACCGTTGCGAAGAAGCCAGATAGAGCGTTTCCCCTATCCGACCCTAGGGGCGCCTCCGGAGGCATAGGTTTTTCTCTGATGCTCCAATCGCTAAGGGCACCGATTGGGGAGAAAAGAACTTTCGGCTACGGTCAAGTCGAAACCAAAACTTATTATGGAAATGACTTTAGAGAGTGACGCCATCCTGGAAGATCAGCAATTGATGAACGACGTTCTGCGGCGACTGCCCGACGCTCTCGAACGCCTCTACAAGCGCTACCGGGTCGTTCTGAAATCGGTTATTATGCAGGTCCTTCATGATGAGACCGAAGCCGACGATGTGCTGCAGGAGGTGTTCCTTCAAGTGTGGGATCGGGCGCCCACCTACTCCTCGGGGAAGGGTAAATTGATGAGCTGGCTTTGCACTCTGGCAAGGCGGCGTGCGATTGACCGCTTGCGGCAGCAGAGCGCCTACAGACGAGCCACCGACCGCTACGAGGTGTCCTGCAACCATCCCGACAAAAGCGCCACCGAATCGCACACGGTCGAGCGCGAAGCATTTCGTGACGATCTGCGTTTGCTTCTGCAGCAGCACCTTGCCACGCTGCCAGCGAATCAGCAGGAAGTGATTCGCATGGCGTTTCTCGAGGAGAAGAGCCAGCGTGAAATTTCAGCGGCCACCGATACTCCTCTGGGCACCGTGAAAACGCGCATCGAGCTTGGTATTAAAAAGCTCTCGCACTCCCTCGGCGGATTGCGCGACAAGGTCGAATGACTTATTCCAGCTTGATGTTCTCTGGAAGCGCGCCGGGGGCGAGAGCGTGAAGTTCGGTCAGGCCGTTCGGCGAATAGAAAGGATTATTGGTGATGGGGTGATTGGCCGGACGGACATCGATCGACATTTCCCGCCCGTCCCTCTCAACGGCGATCGAAACTTTGTCACCAGCCGTCAGGAAAAACGAGGCGTCAATGACGTCCTCGGCCGTGGCGATCCTGACACCGCCAATCTTCTTTACGATGTCTCCCTCTTTGAGCCCCGACTGGGCTGCCGGAGTTTCCGGGGCGAGTTCCGCGATGCGCACGTGCGAGTTCCCGTCGGGTTCAATCTCGTCTTCGACATTGGCGCCTACCCAGCCGTGCCTCGGCTCGCCGAAACGAACATAGTCCATGCGAATCTTTTCCGCGGCTTCTACCGGCAAGGCGTAGCACGCTCCACCACCGTCGATTCCTGAGACGATGATCCCGACAACCTCGCCTTTCAAATTCATCAAGGGCGCCCCACCAAAACCCGGCTCCACGGAAACAATCGCACGGATATGCGTCGTCATAAAATACCTGCCCAGGAATTGACGGTCGAATCCGCCCACGATTCCGAAGCTCGGCGTCTCAGCCAGATTCACCGGAAAGCCGATGGCCACGACGGGAGAGGCGAGCGAAAGCTCTTTGGAATTACCGATCGGAATGAAGGGAGAGTTATAGTCGACTTTGAGAAGAGCGACACCGCTTCGCGGATCGGCCACGAGAAGCTTTGCCGGCATTCTCCGATCACCATGGATCACGAAAATTTCCTCCGCGTTGGCGACGATGTACGACAGCGTATAAATTGTCCCCGCCGGGTCGGCAAAGAACCCGGTGCCGCTCAGCTTTCCATGGCGATCATAGGCCTCCACGCGAACCGTGGAGTCGCGCCGCTCGTCAAATACCCGCCGGACCTCGGAGGAGATTTTTTCACCGAGATTGTCTTCCGCGCGGCCCGAAACAGCCAGGAGCAGCAGGAGGAGAAACGAGGGAAATTTCCAGTCGAATTTAGAAACTGAGCGGCTGCTCATTGCTCACGGGCCTGGACTGAAGCACATAATGTGATGGCAGCGACCCACCGGTCCGTGCGGAGACCGGAAGCGTATCAGTAATTGTGACGGGTTTCGAAGGGGTGAGCGAGAGGGACGTCCGAGCTTCATCCGACTTGGCGATCGTTCCAGCCGGTTGCTGAGTGACGATGAGGGTCGAGGCACCTGCGGCCAGCAGGAGAATTGCGGCGTACGCAAACTGGGGAACCCGGAAAGTTGGCGCAATGGATGTGATCCGGTCCCAAAGCACAGCCCAAGCGGGACGGCGAAGTGCCTCAGTTCGCTGACGCTTTTGAAACTCGCGAAGAAAGTCCTCGAAGTATCCGGGTGGTGGTTGCTCGTAGCGCTTCAAGCGCAACAACTTCGAGACGTTCAAATCTTCGTCCATACCGGTGGGTCAGTCTTTGATAAACTCTTCGAGATAATTTTGCAACTGGCGGTGTGCATAAAATAGCCTCGATCTTACTGTGCCTTCCGAGATGCCAAGAATCTTGGCGATTTCTGCGTGAGGCATACCTTGGATATCGAACATTGTGACAACCGCTCTATGTTCGTGAGACAGCTTCTGCAAGGCCTCGTTCAATCTTTGTTGAAGTTCCGAGAGATTCGCGTCCTGTCGGGGATCGCCGCCCGTGGTGGCCTCGATGAAATCCGGGTCGTTCTGGACCCCGGCATCCATGTCATCGAGGCTCATGGAATGGCGCCGTCCGCGCTTTTTAACAAAATTGATGGTCATATTGACCGCAATGGAATGCATCCAGGTGTAAAAGCTGGACTTTCCGCGGAAGCCATTGATGGACCGGTAAGCTTTCGCGAAGACTTCCTGGAGGAGGTCGTTGGTATCCTCGTGATTGGAGGTCATGTTGTAGATGAGTCCGTACAGCCTGGGGCTGTACCGTACGACCAGATTGTCGAACGCCTCCGGATCCCCGCCCTGTGTACGGGCGACCAACTCATCGTCGTGTGGTTCCGGAGCGTCGTCCATTCGGGCAAAGCCTTTAGAGCTATCAGAGAATGCGAGTGGTGACCAGCGAGTGGTTCGAAGATCATCGACCACCTGTCACGGGAGGGAGCGATTCAAAAGGCTCTCTGGACGAGCCCATTCACGAACGGCCCGCGTCGAGGGTCCTCAAATGCTCGTACAAGCGTTCGAGGTGGGGCAACGATATTCCGGTTTTCTTAGCCTGCCTGAGCGGTTCCCCCCAGATGGCCTCGATTTCCAAGGGTTTGCCTGCGAGCCAATCGACGAGTGTCGATGGTTGGTAAGCGCCCATGGAATATGTCCTTTCCAGTTGAAGGGTCGCGTAGTCCTCGTCGATGGGATGGCCCAGTGCGGTTGACGCCGCGATCGTCTCCTCCATCAGCGAGCGACATCGCGCACGCAGTGCAGAATCAGCAAGAATTCTGTCCACGGAGAGGCCTCCTTCCGCGACCGCAAGTCCGTTGAAAGGAATGTTCCACACAAGTTTGCGCCAGCGCTCGGCCGTGAGATCCTCCACAAGCCTAGCGTCGATTCCGCTCTCCCGAAACGCGTCCACGATAAGCCGGGTTCGCGGGAGCGGGGGACCGGCGAACTCGCCGATGGAGAGCATTCCATGTCCGACGTGATCCACACTGGCCGGTGAGCGCCGGGTAAGACAGACGAAGCATAGACCGCCCTGGACACGGTGCGCGCCATGACGCTCGGCCAGAAACTCCTCATTCCCCAAGCCGTTCTGGAGAGTCAGCAACGTCGTCTCGTTGTGGAGGAGGGGGGGAAGCAAGCTTTCCAACGAATCGTTCGCAGTGGCTTTCAGCGCGATGACGACAAGATCGCACGGGCCGATGTCCAACGCCTCGCGAAAGACGCTGGGACGTTCCAGGTGAATATCTCCGCCCTGTTTGCTGAAAATGTGAATGCCTCGTTGCCGGGCCTCCTCGAAACCCGAACGCATGAGGAAGCGAATATCCGCTCCCTGGGCCGCGAGCTTGCCGCCGTAGTAAAGTCCGATGGATCCGGAGCCTACGATGGCGATCGTTCCAACTTTATTAAATGTCATTGCTCGCGCACAGCTTTCTGATTCCAGGAGACAGCCCGCTACCCGGCGCCTTCGCCCCTACTTCTCCTTAAGCACGCCCCAACGTCCAGTCGTTCCCGTGATAAGACGAGCACCCCTGCCGTAGCTAAAGTATGCCCATATCCATTGGAAGAAGACAGCGGCGCGGTTTCGGAAGCCGATGAGAAAAATCAGGTGAACGAAAACCCACGCCGCCCAGGCGATGTGGCCGCCGAACTTCATCCCGGCGACCTGGGCCACGGCCTTGTCGCGGCCAATTGTGGCCATGCTTCCCTTGTCGAAATAGCTCCATGACGCCGGTTTTTCGCCTTTGAGTTGAAGCTCGATGTTTTTTGCGGCGTGGCGTCCGGCTTGCATTGCCGCGGGACTGACGCCTGGCACGGGCTTGCCGCCATCGTAAGTCGCCGAAATCATGTCTCCGACCGCTTGGATTTCGGGATGGCCGGGAACGGTAAGATCGGGATTGACCTTGGTCCGGCCCTGGCGATCCACTTCAGCGCCGAGCATGGCGGCAAGCGGCGACGCTTTGTTCCCGGCCGCCCAGATTACGGTACGGGTTTTGATCACTTGCTCGTTGATATCCACTTCGCCATCCGCCAGGCGGGTGACGGCGCTGTTTAGCAGTACCTCGACGTGAAGACCCTTCAGTTGCCGAAGCGCGCTCTCGGAGAGTTCAGGCGGAAAGGGAGGAAGCACACGGGGGGCGGCCTCCACCAGAATGACACGGGCAGACGCCGGATCGATGTGTCGAAAATCCCTTCGAAGGGTAAAGCGAGCCAGTTCGGAGATCGCACCCGCCATCTCCACCCCGGTCGGTCCCGCTCCGACGACAACAAAGGTCAGTGCCTGCTTGCGCTCTTCGTCCGAGACGGCCTTTTCGGCGACTTCGAAGGCCAGCAGCACGCGCCTCCGGATCTCGAGCGCATCCTGAATGGTCTTGAGCCCGGGCGCCTCGGCTTCCCATTCATCGTGGCCAAAGTAGTGATGTCGTGCTCCGGCCGCCACAATGAGATAGTCATACTTGAAAGTGAGGTCTGACGTGACGACCTCGCGGGTTTCCGGATTGATGCTTTTAACCTCGTCAAGAAACACGCTGGCGTTTAGCTGGGTTCGCAGAATCGCCCGGATCGGCTGGGCAATGTCGGCCGGAGACAGTCCGGCCGTGGCCACCTGGTAAAGAAGCGGCTGGAAAAGATGATGGTTGCTCTTGTCAATCAGAATAATCTTGACTGGGGCGTCAGCCAGCGCTTTCGCAGCACTGAGGCCTCCGAAGCCTCCACCGATGATTACAACCACCGGCAGGCTTGCATTTTCGTTTGAAGAGGAAACAGTAGTCATGGTTTGTGATCGCTTGTGAAGAGGACTGTCTAAATGCGGGAGGTCTCGAATCGGAACAAAAAAAAGCGCAGCAAAATTCGAACATGGCAACAACAATCGAACACCCTGACAGCCTGGCCAGAACTCTTGGACAAGTGCGCAAAGCGCAGGTGGCAGACGAACTCCTTGGCGAGCAGTTGACGCTGAACATGGGTCCCTCCCACCCCTCGACCCATGGCGTCCTGCGTATCATTCTGGAGCTGGATGGCGAAGTAATCACCAAGGCCACGCCGGATATCGGTTATCTGCATCGGGGCGATGAAAAGATCGCCGAGAACATGCAATACAATCAGTTCGTGCCTTACACGGACCGGCTCGACTATCTGGCGCCCATCGCGAACAACGTGGCATATGCGTTAGCGGTTGAGAAGTTGATGGGCTGGGAACTTCCGCCGCGCGGCAAGGCGATCCGGGTGATCTGTTGCGAGCTGGCAAGGATTTCGGCTCACATGCTGGGAGTCGGGGCCATGGCCATGGATATAGGTGCAGTTACCGTGTTCCTCTACACGTTTCTCGAGCGCGAGAAGATCTACAACCTGGTCGAGTTGTTGAGCGGGGCTCGCTTCACCACCAGCTATACCCGGGTGGGAGGCCAGACGCGGGATTTGCCCGACACGTTTCTGGCTCAGTTGCGTGAATTCATCAGCGGAGCCAAGCCGGCCATTGAGGAGTTGGACAGGCTCCTGACTCGCAACCGCATTTTTATCGATCGCTGCAAAGATGTCGGGGTGATGACGAAAGAAGACGCAATCGCTTACGGGATCTCAGGTCCAAACTTGCGCGGGGCGGGTATCGAGCACGACGTCCGCCGCAAGCATCCGTATCTTGATTATCAAAACTACGATTTCGAAATCCCAATAGGGGCCGTCGGAGATTCCTTCGATCGCTATCTTGTTCGCATGGAGGAAATGCGCCAAAGCGTCCGCATTCTCGAGCAAGTCGTTCAGAAGCTTCCAAACGGTCCAATCAACTACGTGGATCCGAAGCAGACCCTTCCTCCCAAGGTCGAAGTGCTCACGAAAATGGAGGAACTGATCCATCATTTTATTCTTGTGACCGAGGGTGTGGATGCACCCGTGGGGGAGGTCTACTTCGGCGCTGAAAATCCGAAGGGAGAACTGGGCTTTTACATCTGCAGCAAAGGCGGAGGGGTTCCCTATCGCCTGAAGATTCGCGCTCCCAGTTTTGCCAATATCAGCATTCTTCCAAAGATCCTTCCCGGGCACATGATCAGCGACGTTGTCGTAATCCTCGGCTCCATTGACTTTGTGATGGGCGAGTGCGACCGCTAGAACGAATACCGGCCATTTTGGTCGGTGGGCGCGTGGCAAGTCTCTCGTCTCTTTCTTCTTAGACTAACCGGGCGGCCAACTCATCTGGCGGCCACCGAGAAGATGAACGTGAAGGTGAGGAACGCTTTCGCCGGCGTTGGGTCCATGATTAATCACGACCCGATAGCCGGTCTGGTGAAGCCCTTCGCGTTTTGCGATGGAAGCCGCCGTGAGGAGCAAATGACCCAGAAGCTTGGCGTGCTCGTCTGCCGCTTCCCCAAGCCGAGTTATGACTGCCTTGGGGATAATCAGGATATGCACCGGCGCCTGCGGGTTGATGTCACGGATCGCAAGGCACTCGGGATCCTCATGGATGATCTGAGCCGGGATTTCGCGGCTGATGATGCGCTCAAAAAGCGTCATGAAAGTTGCATCTGCAATTCCGCGGCGCCCGGACACGCGTCCAGTTCTTTCCGCACGAAATTGACGACCTCCTCAAGGAGACCGGAACAATCGCGGCGCCAGTTTTTTGCAGACCGCAGGAGCTTGATTCCACACTGCGCATCGCAAATTTCCAGGCGCTCGACTTTTGCCTCGAGAGCCTCGCGCAAACGGGAACGAAGAAGATAAAAAAAGGCGAGCTCGTAGCCATATCCCGCAGCGCGGGCGAGCTCAACCAACGAGATTCGGGCGGGCGGGGGTACCGCGCAGAAATGTCCCGCCACGTCGGCGTAGCCAATGACCTGGAGGACGGATTGCACGGCTTTTTCGAGCCGGTTGATGGTGACTACGCTTCCGTCGAAGTCTTGTTCGAGATAGTTTGTCACGCTCTCAGTGACGTGGGGAGCGAGCCACCATTTCTTATATCCCGCGCGTTCAGCAGCCCGGGCCAGCGTTCCGGAAAGCCAGCCCCGCTCGAAGGGAATAATCTGGCCATCGCTGAAACGCACGAGCGGCAGATTATTTGGCAGGTTGATCACGCCTTGAACAATTCGGGTTGTGCCGGAGAACGGGACGAGCGCTTCTCCTGATAGGTCTGAATCTCGTCGATGAAATCGCCGATTTCCTGGAATTGCCGGTAAATCGAGGCGTAGCGCACGTAGGCAATAGGATCGAGCGCCTGGAGCTTTTCCATCACCTTTGCGCCGATGAAACGTGTCGGTATCTCGCGCTTCTGCTCGGCCTCCAATTCGTGAAGCAGTTCCTCGACAGCGCGTTCGATCTGATCCATCCCAATGGGCCGCTTCTCACAGGCCTTTACCAGGCTGGTCTGAAGCTTGTGCCGGTCGAAAGCTTCGTGCCGCCCATCCCGTTTGATCGCACGCAGTTCAACACGCTCGATCTCCTCGTAGGTGGTGTAGCGGGTTTCACAACCAAGGCACTCGCGCCGCCGGCGAATGCTGTCACCGCCTTTGGACAGGCGTGAATCAATCACTTTATCTTGAAGGGAACCGCATTTAGGGCAACGCATTGTGGTGCCTGAACTCTTTTTTACGAATTCACCACAACATCTTGAGATGTCAATCGGTTAATGCTTTTTCTCTGGATAACAATTGGATCAGGAAGCGCGCCAGAACCACTTCGTCGCTCATGGAGCCGCTAAGGAGCTGTTGATTGGCGTCAGCACACGCAGCGAATCCTTGCTCCAATTCGGCCAGCGAATAGTGCGCCGCGTTGATCGCGGCAATTCCGAGCGGATAGGCATTGATGGCGCCGTCTTTTTTTCTAGGGAGGTGAGAGGCTGCTTCCTCCGGCAGGCGTTTGAGGGTGCCGGCGAAAAAGTGCGGCTGCGCGGGTGGAGGCAGCCTATGGCTGACGAGAAGATCTTTGACCAGGAGGAGATTGCGGACGGTCGGCACGATCGCCGCCAGGAGAATGCCCATTCCGCGTTCGCCCTGCCGGGAAAGCTGGTCAAGCGTTTCCAAAGCAAGCGGCAGATCTCTCTTTGCGATCGCTTCGCTGAGATCGAAAATTCCTCCCTCCCGGGTCTGTGGAACGAGCATGCGGATCTCGTCCCTGCGGATGCGCCGGCCGCTCCCGAAAGCGGTTTCGAGCTTCTCGAGCTCACTTTCGAGTTGGAGGGAATCCAGTCCCACGCGTGCGGCCAGAACTTCGATTGCATCGGGATCCACCTGCAGGTTGCGCTCGCGAACGCGCGCGATCGTCCACTCAACGATGGCCTCTTCGCCCCCACGGAAGCCAAAATCCGGAAGATCGTGAACGTGTGTTGCAGATATTTTCGAGAGCGACTTGAAGGCGGCTCTACGCTTATCGGCCAGAGGAGCGCTCAGAAGAAAGCTTACGCCATTTGGCAAGCCAAGAAGGAGGTTCTCACACAGATTTTCAAGGGCGCCAAGAGCGCTCTCCGAGCGTCCCGCCACGCTGTCGGCCAGAAAGGATGCGTTTTTCAGCCAGACCAGTTTCGAACCACCGAGAAAGGGCAGGGTGAGCAAAGCCTGAATGGTCTTTTGCACGCATTTCACGGCGGCGTCAGCGGTATCCACCGCACCGTCAATTATTTCCAATCCAAAAACGTCTGCGCCCGGCGCGAGTTCTCGGGCCAGTGCTGATGCGGCTTTTCGCACAGCAGCTTCATCGGAGCCCGTGACAAAGTGTATGGGAGAAGCCTTGGCCGGGGCCGTGGTCGTCATGCGATTGGCGACCTCCTGCGGGCCTTTCTTCCCGAGGGATATTTCATCCGATTGCTTCTGGGCTCAATCTTGGAGACTCCGGACCCGCTCTTTAGCTCGCCAATCTGGTCGCGGAGCAGGGCGGCGCGTTCGTATTCGAGACTCGCGGCAGCCGAGGCCATGTCGCGTTCCAGTTCCCGAATGAGTTCGTTGAGATCGAAATCCGAAGGCGTTTCCTGGACAATGCCTTGTTCGATCTCCCGCGCTTTGAGGATGACATGCAAACTCTCCTGCACGGCGCGCTGGACGCTCCTTGGAGTGATGCCGTGCTCCTCATTGTACGCGAACTGGCGGGCGCGCCGATACTCGGTGACGTCAAGAAGCCTTTGCATGCTCTTGGTGATCTGATCCGCGAAGAGGACGACCTGGCCGTTGATATGCCTCGCGGCTCTGCCAGCGGTCTGGATAAGCGAGGTCTGCGAGCGCAGGTAACCTTCCTTGTCCGCGTCGAGGATGCAAACCAGGCTGACCTCGGGCAGGTCGAGGCCCTCGCGAAGGAGGTTGATGCCCACCAGCACGTCGCAATCTCCCGCTCGCAAGCCGCGAAGAATCTCGACGCGCTCGATGGTGTCGATGTCACTGTGAAGGTAACGAACCTTCAGGCCGATATCGCGCAGGTAGTCGGCGAGATCCTCGGCCGTTCGTTTCGTCAGGGTGGTGACAAGCACTCGCTCGCCCTTTTCAATGCGCGCACGGCATAACTCGATGGTTTCGTCGATCTGGTTCTTCAGAGGCCGGACCGTAATCCTGGGATCGATAAGGCCGGTTGGGCGGATGATCTGCTCGATCACGAGAGGCGCTCCCGGCGTCAGCGGGTCAAAGCGGCGAGGGGCCTTCGATTCCTGACTTTGAAGCGAGCCCGCAAGCAGGGTGGCGGTTCGCTGTTGGCGAAACTTTTCGTCAGGATTGGCAAAGTAGCTCGCGTTGCCGACGACGCTATTGCGCAGTTCGAATTCTCCGGGAGTCGCGCTCACATAGACGATCTGGCGAACCGCTCCCATGAACTCCTCGAAGTTCAATGGCCGGTTGTCCAGGGCGCTCGGGAGCCGGAAGCCATAATTCACGAGCACCGTCTTGCGGGAGCGGTCTCCGGCAAACATGCCTCCGATCTGCGGAACAGTGGCGTGAGATTCGTCGATGACGAGAAGGAAGTCCTCCGGCATGAAATCCATCAGCGTATAAGGACGCGAGCCCGGAGGCCGGCCGCTGAGGTGACGGGAATAGTTTTCGATGCCGTTGCAGAAGCCCATTTCCTGCATCATCTCGAGGTCAAATTCCGTGCGCTGCTTGATGCGCTGCGCCTCAATGAGTTTGTTGTCCCGTTCCAATTCCATCACGCGCTGGTCGAGTTCATCGCGAATCGAGCGCATCGCCCGCTGGAGCTTGTCATAAGGCGTCACAAATTGCTTCGCGGGGTAGATGGTCAGCGTCGAAAGGGTCGCGGTAACGCGTCCGGTAAGGGGATCGAACTGGCTGATGCGGTCGATCTCGTCGCCAAAAAACTCCACACGAATCGCCTCGTCGTCCACCTGCGCCTGGTGCACCTCCACCACGTCGCCGCGCACGCGGAACTTCCCGCGGGCGAACGCAATATCGTTGCGCTCGTAAAGCATGTCCACGAGCTTTGCAAGAAACGCCTCCCGCGTCATCATCTGTCCCTGCTTGATCGTCACAAGCATCTGCAGGAAATCTTCCGGCGATGCCAAGCCGTAGATGCAGGACACGCTGGCGACAACGATTGTGTCGGGCCGTGAAAGCAACGAACTGACGGCGGAGAGCCGGAGCCGCTCGATCTCCTCGTTGATCGACGAATCCTTTTCAATGTAGGTGTCCGTGCGCGGGATGTAAGCCTCAGGCTGGTAGTAGTCGAAATAGCTCACGAAGTATTCGACCGCATTGTGAGGGAAAAATTGCTTAAACTCACTGTAGAGCTGCGCCGCGAGGGTCTTGTTATGAGACATGACCAGAGTCGGCCTGTTGATTTCCCGGATCGCATTGGCGATGGTGAATGTCTTTCCGGAACCGGTGACCCCCAGCAACGTCTGATGGCGGTTTCCCGCGACCAGGGAACGCGACAATTCCTCGATAGCCCGTCCCTGATCGCCTCTTGGTTCATAACTTGACGCCAACTCAAACGGCATAACCTTCCAATCTAGCGGCACGGCGCGGCGTGCGCAAGCGCGGCAGGCGCGAGGGGCCCCTCCAGCCCGTGATTGCAATCTGAGGCCGTCGTGCGACGATGAGTCTGTGAAATATTTCGCGGAAGACGGCCTATGAATCCTCGTTTGATCTCCAAAGAGTTGGGGCCAATTCTCCGCAAGGTCGAGGGCGGCCGGCGCATTTCCGCAGAGGATGCGATGGTTCTTTACGGGAGCGCGGATATCAACGGTATCGGTGCGATTGCCAACATCGTTCGGGAGCGAAAGAACGGCAACGTCGCGACGTATATTCATAACCGATACATCAACTATTCGAATGTGTGTCTCCTCTCCTGCCAATTTTGCGCCTTCGGAGCCAAGAAACGCGAAGCGCACGCTTTCGAACTGGCCATCCCTCAGATCATCGACACGGTGCGCGAGGCGTTGGGGCACGGCATCACCGAGATTCACATGGTCGGCGGGCTTCATCCGACCTTGAAGGGAGAGTGGTATCTGGAACTCTTGCGCGGCCTCAGGGCGCTGGACGAAAAGCTAATCATCAAGGCCTTTACCGCCATCGAGGTACGACACCTTGCCGAGCGGGTTTTCAGGAAATCCGTTCGGGAAACCCTGCACCTGCTCCGGGAGAACGGTCTCGGCGCGATTACGGGGGGCGGGGCCGAGATTTTTGATCCCGAGATTCGCGACAGGATTTGCCGTGGCAAGGAGACCGCCGAGGAGTGGGCCGAGGTCCACCGCACCTGGCATCAGATGGGCGGACACAGCACATGCACCATGCTCTATGGCCATATCGAGCGCGCTCATCACCGAATCGACCACTTGCGTCGTCTCCGAGAATTACAGGACGAGACTGGCGGCTTCACCGGGTTTGTCCCATTTGCTTTCGAGCCGGAAGGCGCGCGGCCTGTCCTGCACGGAATCCCTCATGCAACCGCCTTCGAGGAGCTTCGAAATCTCGCGGTTAGCCGAATCTACCTTGATAACATCCCGCACGTCACGGCCTACTGGATTAGTCTGGGACTGCCGCTCGCCCAACTCTCGCTAAACTACGGGGTCGATGATCTTCACGGCACGATCATCGAGGAGAAAATCTTCCACATGGCCGGCGCAAAGACGCCTCAGCAGCAAACGGTCGAGGCTCTTGAAAAGGCGATCCGGGAGGCTGGGCGTGTTCCCATGCAGCGCAACAGCTTCTACGAGCGCATATCAAACACGACGTCGCCAGCGCCGCATCTCGCGGCGGCGTGAGTTCGTACGATTCCGCGCTGGCTGGTTTGCGAATCGGTCCGGTTCCCTATCTTAACGCCAAGCCGTTGATCTGGGGTTTGAGCCCGGCGCTCCTCGACATGGACGTTCCCGCGGAGCTCTCGCGAAAATTCTTTGCCGAGGGATTGGATGTGGCGTTGCTGCCGGTGTATGAAATTCTCCGGGCGGGGAGGGGACGGATTGCTGACGACGTAGCGATCGCCTGCCAGGGGGAAGTTTATAGCGTGATCGTGGCGAGCCGGACGACTTTCGCAGAGAGCGGAACAATTTACCTGGATCCCGCTTCGCGCAGTTCCACAGCCCTCTTGCGTGTTTTGGTCGCGGAATTCTATCCCCAGGGTCCCTCGATCGCACGAGACAAGGCTATTCCCGAGAATGCCGCGCGGTTGTTGATCGGCGATGCGGCGATCGAATTTCGCAGGAAAAATGGCACCGCATGGCGTTATCACGATCTCGGACTGCTTTGGCAACAGCATACCGGACTCCCTTTTGTCTTCGCCGTCTGGGCCGTCTCGGAGCGGGCGCGCCCCTCGGTGTTTGACACCCTGCGTCTCATCAAAGCGGAGGGTCTGGCGGCTCGCAAGCAGATCGCTCAGCGGGAGCCGAATCCTGACTTTGCTCTCCGCTATCTCACCAACCACATCCGTTACGATATGGGCGGCGCCGAAAAGATGGCAATTCGCCGGTTCGAGAGGCTCTCGCGCCTTCACAGCATTCTTCCCCTCGCTGAGCGCGCGAATCTTGAATTCCTTTGATCCGCCCGATGGGGGACGGCGCATCCTTTGAAGGAGTTTCTCGGTTGCGCGCGCCCACAGCCTCATGCGCGATCGTCCCGATCCGTCTCTTCCAACTGGACGCCCGATTGTTTCCGGTCAGCGAATCCCGCAAGATGCTTCTCTCGAAAGGCATCCGGATTCCAGGCCTTGTCCGAAAGGAGGGACTTTCGCGAGGGGGGCACGATATAGGCAAGTGCGCGAACGCCTGTTCCCAGGCAGTCCACAGTTACCTGCTGAAGTTCGTAGAAATCGTCTTCGAAAGCCGTAAGGCAGTCCCATTCCTCTTTGGAAATCTCCAGATAGACAAGCCCTTCGACGGACTCGTCGTCCCCTTTGACGAGTCCCGGAAACGACTCTCCGGCAACTTCAAGGCGCCGATAGCCCTTGATGACACCGGAGCGGCTTGCAGGAACCCGCCCAATCACGGATCTGATCACGTCCGGGAACATCAGCGTGCCGTACGCAAAAAGCGTCGCGCGATGGTCCGGAATTTCGGTGATCAGATGAATTCCTCCGCAACGGAATCCGCCAAAAGCTTTCCCTTGCGGGTCAGACGCCAGCGCCCGTCATCGCGGGCAAGGAGCCCGATGTCTGCGAATGCCTTGGCCTTGGATGCCGGGAGCCAGTCCGATATCACGCCACGATTCGTGCGCAGGGAGAAGGCAATGCATTCGGCGCGGCGGGTCCGGGTGGTAAGCGTTTCGCGAAAATCGGCTGGATCACCGCCCTTCTCAACAGCGGAGACATAACCGGTGGTATTGCTGACATTCTTCCAGCGATCGAAGCCCACGTTGGAAAACGCGCTTGGACCAAGCCCAAGAAAGTCCTCGCCAAGCCAATAGGCGAGGTTGTGGCGGCATTCGTATCCCGGCCTGGAGTAGTTCGAAATTTCGTATTGGGAAAAGCCTCCCAGTTCCAATGTGTCCATGGTCATTTCAAAGAGGTCGGCATCGAGCGATTCGTCGGGCTGATATTCCCCGCGGCTCATGCGCAGGAAATACTCGGTGTCCTCTTCGTATGTGAGGCAGTAGGCCGAGATGTGGTTTGGCTCGAGTGCGACCGTCGTTTCCAGGCTTGTGCGCCATTGTTCGCGCGTCTGTCCAGGGACGCCGAAGATGAGATCCAGGTTGATATTCTCGAATCCCGCCTCGCGAAGGATCTCGTAGCTGCGTTGCGCCTGGCGAACCGAGTGGACGCGGCCGAGAGTCGTGAGTAACCCAGCATCCCAGCTTTGCACTCCCATGCTCACGCGGTTGACTCCCAGTTCGCGGAGCGCGGCAGCCTTCTCAAGGGATACCGTGGCAGGATTCATTTCCACGGTAAACTCCTCGAGTTCGCAGAGGTTGATCCGTTCCCGAAGGCCACCGGCGAGATACTCCAGTTGCGAGGTGGAAAGCGCGGTGGGAGTGCCTCCCCCAAAGAAGATCGTTCGGGGCTTGAGTTGCGCAGCATGGCGATCGGCTTCAGCCAGCACCGCATCGAGAAAGCTCCGGGTCCTATCGCGGTCACTCGCTTCCTTGTAAAAGCTACAATACGGACACACCTTCGGGCAGAAGGGAATGTGGACGTAGAGGTGTTTAATCATTCAACTGGAATTTTGGGGCAGATTGACAAGATTGACAGGAGATGAAGTTGTTTCCGGTTCTTTCGCTGCTGCTGCTTGTCGGTTTTCCCGCGGCGGCGCAGGATCGATCGAAAGTCTATTACGCGATGGACACGAATGCAATCGGCCCCGCCCGTTCCGTGCAACCGCGTGTCGTACGCCGAATGGTGGATAGCCTTGTCTGCAGTGTCACCGGAATGCAATCAGTTGCCGGAGCGTGGAGGTCCCTGGTTTCGCCGACGGACAAGGTGGGAATTAAAGTGTCCGCGACAGGACGCTCGGTCAGCGGCACAAATCCGGAGGTGGTCGACGCCATTGTCGAAGGGCTCACGGAAGCCGGTGTGCCGGCAAAAAACATTATCATCTGGGACAAAAGCCTCGAGGATCTCCTTGCGGCAGGTTTCAAGAAGGATGGGGCCCGGTACGTTCTCGAAGGCATCGATCCCAGGACCGGCTACGATCAGCAATCGCAAGTCAGCGCCCCGGTGCTTGGCAAGTTGATCTGGGGCGATAGCAAGTTCGGAGATCGCAGCGGCCCGCGCTTTTCGGACCTCCTTGCGAGTGGCGATCAACTTAGCAGTCAAAGCTATTTCGCTAAAGTGCTCACAAAGGAAGTGACCAAGGTCATCAATGTTCCTTCCCTGGCTGACAGTTATCTTACCGGCGTGAACGGGGGCATCGTCAGCATGACGCTTTCGAACATCGATAACTGGCGCCGCTTTGCCAAATCCGCATCCGCCGGCGATTCCTATATATCCGAACTCTATGCCGACCCGATGATCCACGACAAGGTCGTGCTGACGATCCTCGATGCGCTGTTCCTGCAGTTTGCGGGCGGTCCGTTTCCCGACCCGAATTTTTCCCTCGCCAATTACACGATTTTCGCAAGCAAGGACGCCGTTGCCGTTGATACGATCGCGATGCGTTTGATCGAAGACACGCGCAAGGCCAACAAGATGCCGTCGATCAAACCGATGACCGCTTATCTCGAAGCGGCTTCTCAGCTCGGTCTTGGAGAGTCCGCCGAATGGCGAATTCAAATGATGCGAGTCGGTGTCGAAGGGATCAGATAGTGCTTGTGGAATTGATCCTACGAGGCACTGCCTCCACGCAACCCACTCTTTGCCAAACTGAATACCTCCTCCATGGACTGGGCTCTTCTCAAGGGCGTTTCGCGTTCTTTCTATCTGACGCTTCGAATTCTGCCGGCGCCGGTGCGGGAGTCCATTGCCTTGGCCTACCTTGTTGCGCGCCTGTCAGACACTTTGGCCGACGGGGCGGCTACTGATGCGGAAAGACAGTTGCTTGCGAGGGCCGGGGAGATCGAGGGTTGGCTTGCGGCTTCGCCGGACCGAAACGATATCAATAAGGTTTGGTCCACCATTCGCGAAGGGCAGCGTTTTGACCAGGATCGCTTCTCGACTGCGGGAGCGCCTCCTCTCGATGAACAGGAACTGGACCGCTACGCGTACCTGGTCGCCGGTTGTGTGGGGGAGTTTTGGACAGGGCTTTGCGCCAGGAAGATGCCCGGCTTCGCGTCGCGGAGCATTGCGGAAATGACGGCACTTGGCATTCGTTTTGGCAAGGGGCTCCAGCTTGTGAATATCCTGCGCGACCGCCAGGCGGATTCCGACAGGCAGCGAATCTACGTGCCGACCGGGCGGTTCAACGATGTGATGGCAGACGCGCGCGGGCATTTACGGGCGGCGCGGCAATATGTGCGCGCGCTAAGGAATTACCGCTTGCGTGTGGCGTGCGCGCTTCCGTTGCTCCTCGCCGCTGAAACCCTCGATTTGATTGAGCGGAATCCTTCGGCCCCGCGCGTCAAAGTTGCCCGGCGAAGAGTATGGCTCCTGCTGCTGCGGGCTCTCGGTGCGGCTGGAATTTGATCGAAGAATCAAAGCCCGGCATCCGTGACGGCTCCGAGCGAAGCGGTGGTCACATGGGCCGCGTATTTTGCCAGCACGCCGCGACGATAGCGAGGTTTGGGGCGCCTCCAATTTTTGAGCCGGGCCAGGATTTCGGCCTGGGGAATATCGAGATCGATCGTGCGTTTCCCGGCGTCGATCGTTATGGTATCTCCATTCTTCACAATCGCCAAGGGGCCACCATCAACGGCCTCCGGCGTGATGTGCCCCACGACGAAGCCATGGGTCCCACCCGAGAACCTTCCATCCGTGATGAGCGCGACTTCCTTACCCAGACCGCGTCCCATGACCGCACTGGTCGGCGAAAGCATCTCGCGCATCCCGGGTCCGCCGCGCGGACCCTCGTAGCGAATCACGATCACATCCCCTTTCTTGATTTTACCGGCAAGGATAGCCGTCAAAGCGGCTTCCTCGCTCTCGAAGACCCGGGCAGGTCCGCTGAATCGCTGGCCTTCCTTGCCGCTGATCTTCGCGACGGCTCCCTCTGCGGCCAGATTGCCGCGCAAAATAACAAGGTGGCTGTCCTTCTTTAGGGGCTTGCTAAGCGGCGCGATGATCTGCTGATCCTTCGGATAAGGTTTGAACGGCCCAAGGTTCTGCTTGAGTGTCTTGCAGGTCACAGTGAGGCAGTCGCCGTGCAGCAAGCCCGCGTGGAGCAGTTCTTTCATCATCGGGACGATTCCGCCGATTTCCACGAGTTCGCTCATGAGAAAGCGCCCGCTGGGCTTGAGATCAGCGAGAACCGGCACTCGCTTTCCGATGCGGGTGAAATCGTCGATGGTGAGCTTCACATTCGCCGCGTGCGCGATGGCGAGCAGGTGAAGCACCGCGTTGGTCGAGCCCCCAAGGGCGATCACCACGGTGATCGCATTCTCGAACGCTTCCTTGCAAAAGATGTCAGAAGGCCGGATGCCCTTCTTGAGCATCTGGATCACCGCGGCGCCGGCCTCGCGACAGTCCTGCACCTTATGCTTGGAAATCGCGGCCTGCGCGGAGCTGTTTGGCAGGCTGAACCCCATCGCTTCAATAGAGGAAGCCATGGTATTCGCGGTATACATCCCTCCGCAGGAGCCGGGCCCGGGGATTGCGCAGGATTCAACGGCATGCACTTCGCCCTTGTCGATTTTTCCGGCCGCCTCCGCGCCAACAGCCTCAAAGACCGAAACAATATCAAGATTGCGCCCGTTCAGACAGCCGGGGAGTATCGTCCCGCCATAGACAAACACGGCGGGACGGTTGAGACGAGCGATCGCAATGCAGCATCCGGGCATGTTCTTGTCACAGCCGCCGATTGCCACAAATCCGTCGAATCCCTGACAGCCGACGACGGTTTCAATCGAGTCGGCAATCACTTCGCGCGAGACCAGCGAGTATTTCATCCCCTCCGTCCCCATTGAGATGCCGTCGGATATCGTGATCGTATTGAAGATCGTCGCCTTGCCTCCCGCGCCATCCACTCCCAGAGCCGTCTCGCGGGCCAGTTGATCGATGTGCATGTTGCATGGCGTCACCATGCTCCAGGTGGAAGCGACGCCGACTTGGGGCTTGGAGAAATCGGCTTCCGTGAAGCCAACCGGATAGAGCA
Source organism: uncultured Verrucomicrobiae bacterium (assembly GCA_963763735.1). Taxonomy (GTDB): domain Bacteria; phylum Verrucomicrobiota; class Verrucomicrobiia; order Chthoniobacterales; family Terrimicrobiaceae; genus DASTFP01. The sequence goes on from CAVXQK010000016.1 coordinate 24,537, forward strand.
TCGCCCGGCTCGGGGCGCGGCTCGCGCCGTCGAGGACGATGGACGAAAAAGGACGCTGACTGGAATTTGCAGGGGCTTTCACACTCATTGACTAAAGCACATTAGGGAAGAGCGTCGAATGGAGCAAAGCGAAAACCCGCCCGGGCCTTAAAGCGTTCTTTTGGACTCGATCGTCCTGATGGCATCCTCAACCTCCTCTGCCTGCTTGGCATCGAGTTGCTGGCTGTTGAGCGCGGCGCGATAGTTCTGGAGGGCCGGCTCCGCGAGCCCCTGCCTCGCGTAGGCCTGGCCGAGGTAGATCCGATAGTTGACGGTCGAAAATCCTGCCTTTTCGCCCAGGGCGACAAGCCTTTCGAGAGATTCGGCCTCCCTCGCGTAGTCGTTGAGGGAGCGGCGAATCCGCGCGGACAAGAAGAGGGTGTACGGGTCGTCTGGGGATTGAAGAAGGACTTCGTCAACGAGTTCCTGCGCTTTATCCAGCCTGCCCGTCTCGAGGAGGGCGAGCGCCTGGACAAGTTTTGCGTGGCTCGACCCCGGGTTTCTCTCGAGCGCTCTTGCGCTGTAGTCCACGGCATCCTGCCAGCGTTTGTGAGCCGCGGCGAAGGTGGCGGCATGGGAGAGAACCGTGGTACTATCGGGCGCGAGTTCGAGAGCGCGCTCGACGCAACCCCGGGCGTCGAACGTGCGGCGAATGGCATCGTAATATCCCGAAATCTGCGCGAGATAAACCGCGGTCTCTCGATCGGTACCGCAGCGAAAAGTGCCATCCAGAGGGCGCGCGGAGAGGCCGGAACCGGGGAGGAACAGAAAACCCGTATTGGTGATGGAGGCAAGGTGCCAATCCGGGGAACCCATGAGATGATCGAGAAGCGGACGATACTCCCCGACCGGTCCTGAAAGGAGAACAGCGTTCCATCTGGTTCGTCGAAATCCCTCCCGCCATTGGGCGGGGTTCGTTGAAAGGCGGGCCGAATCCGCCATCGTCAACCCCCCCGTCGCGCTAGGAGCGAGAAGCAAGAGATGCGCGAGCGCGGAGGGATTTGCAAACGCCTTCCCTGGCTCCCGCGCGCGAACCTGATCGGCCAATTCCAAGGGAACCGCGAGTTTCAGATCCGAAACCCGGTCGCTCCGCCGGGCGATTGTTTCCCAAAGTGCCGGGACGCAAGTGGCCAGAATCAGGAGGAACGCCGAGCAGAGCAGAATCCCGCGAGCCCACGGATCGGTTAGAAGACGGACGATTCCAAAGACAACAGCGAGCGCGACAAACGCCGCCGCCGTCCAGCCTGCGAACACGGCCAGCCACTGGGCGGTGGCAAGCAGGGGAGCCCCGCCCGATTGCCAGATATGGCCGGCCAGGAGGTCAATCCACGACGCCGCACCATATCCATCAAGCTTCTGCAGCGACGCGATTCCGCGAACCGCCGCCGCAAGGCTCGCCTGTGTCGGAAGCGCTCCAAGGAGTGGCAAGGCGTGAAGAAAACCGCAAATTCCCGAAGCGGCGGCGGCTAATATCGCGTATTTGGCAGATGACGAACTGAACATTCCGTAGCAAGCTGAGAGAACGTTGCGTCCTCGCTCGATTCAAGCCATGAAACTAACATTTATTCTTCTTTCCGCCATGAGCCTCTTTGGATTCCTAGCCAGGGCCGAACCTCTTGCCGTAGGCTCGAAGGCGCCGGTCATCACCGCGCTCAACCAGGACGGCGCGCCAGTCGATTTTGCGGAGGTCTATGCCAAAGGCACGACCCTCGTGTATTTTTACCCGAAGGCGGGAACGCCCGGCTGCACGGCGCAAGCTTGCTCGCTGCGTGACTCCTTCGCCGACCTCAACCAGGAGGGGTTGCAGATCCTCGGCGTAAGCGAGGACAAGCCCGAATCCCAGAAAAAGTTCCAGGAACAGAACAAGCTTCCGTTTACGCTGATTGCCGACAGCGACGGCAAGGTGGCTGCGGCATTCAAGGTGCCGACAACCATGGGACTCGCAAAGAGGCAATCATTCATCATCAAGAACGGCAAAATCGCCTGGACTTCTCTCCAGGCGAAAACCGCAGAACACGCGCAGGAAGTCAAAGCCGCGTTGGATTCACTGCAATAATACCAGCGGAGGCTGTGCCCGCCCGTGAAATTCCGGCTGCCTCGTTATTGCGAGATGTCAGGCCTTTAGGCACCGCCATTCGGCGGTCTCGTAGCAGACCCTGAGCTTGGCGAACTCGTCGGGTTTTGTGATACGCGCGGGCTCCGAGTATTTCTTCCGAAGGAATATTCCTTCGGGCAATTCGCCGTTCATTCGGATCGCGTCACCGATAAGGGCGAGACTTTGCGAGTGAATGTGAAGCGGGCCTGTTGAAGGAGCCTTCGGGTAGGCAAAAAAACTGGCCTCTCGAATTATTGCCTCGGAAATGTCCACAAACTCGACCGTTTCCAACCAACCTACGGCTTTAATATCGATATTCATTGTTTCGCGACGAAGAAGTCCATCAACCTCTTTGCCCTTCAAGCCAACCGTGACAGAAGCGCGATTTTCAGCCCTGGAAGGGCCGCCGATTGAACGATTGGTCTCGGGATCGCCTGCCCGATTTGACAACTCGACGTTCGTCCCACGTGGAAAGTTTCCCGGCGTCGCGCAGGGGTGAGCTGGAAGCATTTTTGCCGTAGTTGTGGATTGAATCGCCACGAGCTGACTGATAGCTTATAGTCAGTTCACCTCCAAAGGATCCCCCCTTATGTTCAAGAGAGTCGTTATTTCGCTTTTGAGTCTCGCCGTTTTGTCTGCCACCTCGCTTTTGGCGCAGGCCGAAGGCAAAAAGCCAAAAATTGGTTTTCTACCCGGAGTTGTCGATCCCTTCTATCAGGTGATGGAGATCGGCGTAAACGAGGCAGCGGCGGACTTCGGTCTCGAGGTCGTGACGCAGTATCCCCAAACCTGGGGGCCGACGGCCCAGGCTCCGATTTTGGACGCGATGGTGGCACGCGGCGACCTGAAATACCTGATTATTGCCCCCACCGATAAAGAGCAGATGATTGCGCCACTTCAGCGCGCCGTTGACGCGGGTATCAAGGTCATCACCGTCGATACCTTTCTCGGCGACGGCGACTATGCGAACGGCAAGGTGACATTCCCGCTCTCGTACATCGGCTCGGATAACGAGGAAGGCGGCAAGATCGCTGCCCGCGCGTTGGCCAAGGTCGTCGGGAACAAAGGCAAGGTCTACGTCCAGAATACCAATGTCGGCGTCAGCACCACCGAGCAGCGTGGCAAAGGCTTCAAAGAAGGCATTGCCGAATTCAAGGATATGCAGCTGGTTGGCGAGGACTACAACCTCGACGACGCGGGTACTGCCGCCCAGCAGACAGCAGCGAAGCTGCAGGCTGCTCCCGATTTGGCGGGTATTTTCGGCGTTAACGTGTTCAGCGCCCAAGGCGCGGGTAACGCGGTCAAGTCTGCGGGCTTGGGCGGCAAGGTGCAGGTTATCGCGTTCGACGCCACGAAGGACGCCATCGAGAATCTGCGCGACGGCGTTGTCAGCCTGGTTATTGCGCAAAAGCCGCATGATATGGGCTATCTGGCCGTGGAATTTGCCATGGCGGATGCGCGCGGAGTGACGAGTTTGCCCCGTCGTGTCACCACCGGCTACGCAGTCATTGACGCCAAAAACGTCGATGATCCATCCGTATCGCGTTTCATCTATCGGGTCGGCAAATAGCCTCTGAGGGCGTTCTTTGGATTGGGAAGCGCCGGGGTGATGCGTTCTAAACCAGCCCAGACAAGGGGTTAGCAGACTTATGGCAACCGGGAGCCCGACTCCAGCAGCTTTCCCGTCGCGCTCGGTTCGACAGAAGCAACTGGTCCTGGTTTTTAGCCGCGTGTGGGCCTGGGTGTTCCTAGCCGGGCTGATCGCCCTTTTTGCGACCAGCGTAAGCATCCAAAGCCGTGGGGATGTCAATTTTCTCACGATACGCAACTCGCAGAATATCCTGATGGCCATCGTCCCGGTCTTGCTGATGGGACTGGGTCAGACCTTTGTGGTCATTGCCGCGGGGATCGATCTTTCCGTGGGCTGGATCATGGGTCTGGCGTCCGTCGTATCGGCGTTGGTCATTGTGTCCCTCATCGAGAAGGGAACTCTCGAGCCCCTGGCGATAACGATAGGCTGTCTGGCCGGTATCCTGGCGGCTATGGTTCCGGGGGTGATCAATGGCGTGATCATCGCGAAGCTGCGCATCCCTTCGTTTATCGTAACGCTCGGCATGTCGTTTATTGCCCGCGGCGTTGCCTTCCTGCTGTCGGGCGGCAACGTGGTCGGCGGACAGCCCAAGGGCGTGCGCGACCTTGGAAATGAAGCGCTCCTGTACCGCATTTCAGGGCCAAACGGCGGTTTGTATTTCCTGCGCCCGCCGGCGATGACAAGCGAGGCGCTGCGCCAAATGGATCGCATCCTGCAATGGCCGGTGGTAATCGCTTTCCTTGTGCTCCTGATCATGCTGTTTGTGCTCCATAAGACGCAGTTCGGGCGGCACGTCTATGCCATTGGCGGCAATCGTGAGGCGGCGCTTCGTGCAGGCATTCCGGTCGACCGGCACATGATTGTTCTCTACACGCTCTCGGCGGCCACCGCCGGGTTAGCGGGTGTCTTGACTACGGCGCGTTTTTCAGGCGGTTCCTCCATAGCGGGCGATCCGCTGCTGCTGTCATCCATTGCCGCCGTGATTATCGGAGGGGTGAGCATGTTTGGCGGTCAAGGCAGCGTCGGCGGAACTTTGATCGGGGCGCTGATCATCGCTGTGATGACCACTGGTCTCGTGATGCTCAACGTGCAGCCCTTCTGGCAATATATCGTCGTCGGCGTCATCGTGATACTGGCGGTGCTGATCGATCAGGCGCGTGACATCATTGTCGGGAAAATGGAAGCCGGATAAGCCATGGAGCCCATGCTTTCCGTTCGGAATCTGGTCAAACGGTTTGGCGGCCTGACGGCCGTCAACGATGTCAGCCTGGACGTATCTTCGGGTGACGTCGTCGGGCTGGTTGGCGACAACGCCGCCGGGAAATCGACCCTGGTCAAGTGCGTCTCGGGCGTTTATCACGCGGATGAAGGCGAGATTTCCTTCAGAGGCCAGCGAGTCCATTTTGCACGTCCAATCGACGCGCGCCAGGCCGGTATCGAAACCATCTATCAGGATCTGGCCCTGGCGGGGAACTTGGGCGTGAGCGCGAACATTTTCCTGGGACGGGAAGCCAAACGAAAATACCTGGGCGGTGCCGTTCATACACTCGACGAGGCCTTCATGAATGCGGAATCGCGAAAAGTCCTGGATACGCTGGACATTCGGTTCGCCAATTTCGCCGAAAAGATCGAAAAACTGTCAGGCGGACAGCGCCAGGCCGTGGCAATTGCGCGCGCGATCTACTGGCAGGCCAAGCTCATGATCATGGACGAACCCACAAATAACCTCGGCGTCGTCGAACAGCGCAAAGTGCTGGACCTGATCGGCAAACTGCGAGAGGAGCAGGTGCCGGTCATCCTCATCAGTCATACGATGCCGGACGTCTTTGCGGTCACGAACCGCATCGTGGTCATGCACCGGGGACGCAAAGTGGCCGAGAAACTCACCAGCGAGACGAACAGCCAGGAAATTGTGGAATACATGGTCGGCGCTCTGGACGACACCCGTCTCGGTTGAACGAAAATCGCGCGCCGCAGATACGCGGGCACGCGCTAAAAAACAATCGTATTTGAGTTGGTTTAATGTCTATCCATTACACTGTTATAAGATATTGTTACTATAAATCATTCGCGGCTTTCCACGCCCAACGCTGGCTACAGGATGTCCCCGGGAGAGACATTCCGAAACTCTTCGCGCCGGAGATCTGGAGAGAATTGAAAGGCACCTGTGTGGACAATGCGCTTGAGGACGATGTCGATCAGTGTCGTTTGATGAGGGGTAAGGAATTCGTGCAGAAGTTCCAAAATGGCCTTGGCTTCGCAAGGATGATAGGAATCCCTGGTCGGGGAAAGCCTCGATGCGGAAACCGAGCCCTGAGAGCGGCTTGATCGCGTCGCGGACTTTTTTCGTCATCGCCACTCCGCGCTCGCCATGGGCTCCGCTCTGGACTCTTGCCCGCGCACTGGCTTCCGAGTGCTACAAACCGTTTCATAGGGGCGGATTCGACGGAAAAGATTGTATTTCAATATGCACCAGATCGCCTTTAAGCCGTCCCGGGTACCAATCTTCTTTCCCTCGGCGTACGTTCTTCCGTGATAGGAGATTGCCACTTCGTAAATGCGCGCGTTCATGCGGGCAACTTTGGCAGTAATTTCCGGTTCAAAGCCGAAGCGATTTTCTTCGATTGTCACAGCCTGAATGATCTCCCGCCGAAAGGTCTTGTAGCAGGTTTCCATGTCCGTCAGGTTCAGGTTGGTGAACATGTTTGAGGCAAGAGTAAGGAACCTGTTGCCAATCGAGTGCCAGAAGTAGAGCACGCGATGTTCCTCGGACCCGATGAATCGCGAGCCGAAGACAACATCGGCCCTTCCTTCCACGATGGGAGCGACCAATCGTGGGTATTCCTCCGGGTCGTATTCGAGATCCGCGTCTTGAATGATCACGATTGGAGCGGTAGCCTCGTCAATACCTGTGCGTATCGCCGCGCCCTTTCCGCGATTGACAGCATGGCGCAGGACCCTTACGCGCGAGTCGATTGCGGCATATCGCTCCATGATGGCAACAGCGCCATCCGCTGAGCAGTCATCGACGCAGATCAACTCGGCAACCAGTGGCTGTTTGAGCACGGTCTCCAGGATTACGCCGAGGGTTTTTTCCTCGTTGTAAACGGGTATGATAACGGAGAGACAGGGACTAAGGAAATTGGAGTTCACGGCGCTAATCGATGATCGTCGCGTCGCAGAAGGCGGGCATGAATTTTCGGTCGGGCGTGAATGCGGGGTACCTGTATTTTCATCTCAGGCGTGAATCAACGCTCCCAGGGGACTTCTGCGAGGCTAGGCTATTCGGGCCCGACGGCAGCTCATTTGCAGCGACTCGAAAGATCTTAAATTCAGGACCTTCGCAGACCAGATGAAAGGCGTCGGGGTTGGAAGCTAACAAACTCGCAAAGCATTTTTCGTCCGGCGGAAGATAGTAGGGGTCCTCTCGGTGTGCCACGATCACGAAGTCGACCTTTTGCTTCGCGACGCCGTCCATCAGCAACCTCGCGTTCGAACTTGGGGGGAACCAGACGACTTTTCTTTCCGAATAATGCCAGACGGTCGGAACGTGCCTCGCCATGACGACAACGTCCCTATCGGTATGGTTGCGGATCCACGTTCCCGCTTCGGCGTCAGGCGAGCTATTCGCCGAAGAGTTTGGATCGAGATTGGCCCGGGCCATGTCGAATTGGATCTTCAACCCGAAGACCACCAGGCAGATTACGAGCACCAAGCCTAAGTTCCGTGCCGTGCCCTGGGGATTTTGGAGGGCATCGAGCACTCCGCGACGGGTTCCGACCAGGGCTAAGCCAGGCTTCAACCCGGCGGCGCCAGTGAAGACCAACCATGCCGAGAGTAGGGCAAGAAGAATCCAAACAGCGAAAGAAAGTTCGTCCTGTAGTTCAATAAAGCGGTGGTGGCTGGCCGCTGGGGGTCCGTGAATAGAAAACCAAGCCCAGATCGCAAGCCAGGGCGTCACTGCAAGCGACGCCATGCTAATGACTCGGGGCTTGTTCTTGAGCAAAAGCATGAATGCCCCCCCTCCACGCCACATGAACAAGCATGCGAGCGGCGCAATGGGGACAAAGAATCTCGGCTCCAAGTTCCATGGCCAAAGCAAGTAGATAAATTCATATCCAGCGAAGTACCACTCCTGCAGGCCGCCTTTCGATCGTCGGAGGGAATCAAACCAACCCAGTGCAATCAAGAGCAGGGGCCCGATGACGAAGATCGACGACCATTCGGTCGGGGGCAACAGCCTTAGAAGCATGCGACTCAATAAATCGCAATGCGCCCGGACATTGTCCGCAATCCGAGTGGCGATATCGAGCGGCGTAGCCAGTCCAAGTTCAGGGTCGTTGCCATTTTTCACCTTCAATTGCGAAAAATAGGATTGTGGGAAACCAGGTATCGGCCATTCCGTCGCACTGATCCCGGCGCTGGCATCGACACGATCATGGCGAATCCAAAGTCCCTGCGCCGCGAGTCCAACGATCAGAACGGGGAGGAAGACCCTCAAGCGCGCGAGACCGTGAGAGCGACTTCGCAGGAAAGTAACGAGAATGCTCACGACGATGGCTCCCAGAAAGGCAATTGCCGCAGAAGCGAGCAAAAGGGAGATTATCAAGAGCGCTGCCAGCAAAGCTCCCAAAACTATGCGAGGCATGAGAGAGGTCGCCTCCTCGAGTCTCCGGGAGATTAGTAAGGCGCTCAGCGTCGTAAACATGTACGGATAGCTGGGACACACCTGGGCGACGAGCGAAAAGTGAGTCATTGAAGACATCAGGAGCAGGCAAATCGCTGCGGCGACGATCCTCCGTGTCTGCCGTCTTAACAGTTCATAGCATGCCAGAAACGCCAAAGTTCCGAAGACTGCCATCGCTTGCCGAAAAACCGAAGCGCTGTGACCCCAGACGGCTCCGATTATGCCAAGGATCGCAGGCAATCCAGGCGGCATGTTGGTCTCGGAATAGCCATTGATGCCGTAAAATCCATGCTCAATCAGCGAACGCCCGGAATCAGCAAAAAAGACATCGTCTCCTCGAAAATCAGTTCTTCCTGCAGAGAAAAGGAACTGAAAAGCCCCCAGGCACAGAATCAACGCATAGACGAGCACGTCGGCTCTGCACGGGTAGAAAGAGACTTCACCGAACTTTTCGATAGTAGTGCGACCTGGATTGTCGCCACGTTTGAGATTCCCCATACCTCGAAGGCTGTTTGACGCCTGAACTGCTTCTTCCTTTTTAGCCCGCTTCGGCAGTGACTGGACTGGCGACTTGTTCAGCGCCCCGTCATCCAAATTGCTGAATGCGGCGCCGCTTGCCGCACGCGCTCCGCAGCATTCGGGCTCGTAAACGCCATCAGGGAAATCGCGGTGTGCGAACGAGGAAACCGGTCTGAAGGAGTCCTTTTCATTGCGGTAGAATTCTTTTCCTACTTGGGATGTCTCTGGGAACCGGCATTGTGTTTGTTGTAAGGCTTCGTCAAGACCTTACACGGCCTGGCTGAAAGCGCCTGTCAGGCCGGGGATAATAATTGTGTAGGACAAAATCCTACATGCGTCGCGAACCCAAGCGCGTTGCGAGCGATTGGAGAACTGGACGACTGCGCCTCTCAAGTGATTCTCGCGAGCTTCCTTACGACTACTGCCCGGATAAGTCAGCTTCGGGCCGCCCAAGAGCTTTCAACGCAAGCAGCACGCCATTCGTCCAACCAAATCCATCCTGGCCCGGGTACTCGCCACCGCCGGCCTCCAGTTGCGTGTCAACGACGTTGTATTTTTCCATTAACTTTCCAGTGCGCTTGAAGACATCTGAATTCAGCTTGACCCACCGGTTCGCTATGTCGGTTGCCAAATCATGGTGTTCGTAGTTCTTCAGGCCGATAATCGTGATCCATTGCAGAGGCGCCCACCCGTTGGGAGCGTCCCACTGCTGGCCCGTCGTTTCCAAGGTGGTGACGACGCCGCCAGGCATTAGAAAGTTGTCCTTGATGGCCCGGGCTACCTTTTCTGCCTGCTCGTTGGTCGCGATCTTGAAGAACAAAGGAAAGACCCCGGCCAGTGTCATGGCGCGGCTCTGCTGACCGCGCACAAAATCATAGTCGAAGTAAAAGCCCTGGACATCGTTCCAGCAGTACTTTTGAATGGCTGCTTCCCTCCTTGCGGCGATTTCTTCAAATCGCTGGCTGCCTTGAGCGTTTCTCGCCACCTGACAGGCCTCTGCAATCGTTCTCTCGAGGTTCAGCAGCAGGCAATTCAGATCAACCGGCACGATCTCCGTTGTCTGAATCGAGTTTAAGGAATGCCCGTCCTTGAACCATCGGCTGCTGAAATCCCAGCCGGACTCGGCGGCGGCACGGAGGTGACGGAACAAAGTCGAGGGTTGCTGATCCGAATGGCGGGACAACTCGACATCCTCCTGGAATGATTCCGGTCTGGCGGTGTCATTCTCATCCCAATACCGGTTGAGCACCTCACCTCCTGCCATCCTGACCGAACGATGAGCGGACTGGCGTCTGTCATCCAAGTCCGCAGCGCCCTTCACCCAGAAGCCGTACTCTCGCTCGAACTGCGCCAAGTACCTCAGAAGAATTCCCTCTCCGCGATCCTCAACAAGAAGCTCTACCATAAGCGCATAGAAAGGGGGTTGGGAGCGGCCAAGATAGTAGGTGCGATTGCCGTTGGGGATGTAGCCGATGGTGTCGATCAAGTGGGAAAAGTTTCTCACCATGTTCTCCACCATCTGAATTTGGCCGGAGGCCCTTAGTCCCAGGGAGGTAAAATAGCTGTCCCAATAGTAAATCTCCCTGAAGCGACCGCCCGGAACAATGTATGGGAAGGGAAGCGGAATAAGCGACCCCGCCGTGGTATCGGGCTGTCTCGTCAGGATATTCCAAAGCGTTTCCGCATTCTCCAGAACGTCCTTGTCCCGGTTGCTTATGTAGTCCGGCACGTAGTCCGGCGGGGGGTCGAAGTGTGAGAGAACAAATTCCCTAAGGTTGAATCCGGGCGAATCCTTCGCGAACTGGTACTCCTTGGCAACCTCTTCGAGCGAACATTTGGGCAGGCAATCGACAAATGTTTTCTCGTCGGCGAAGATACCGCTGAGCTGTACATCCTCGAAGAGCGGATGCAGGTTAAATATCTCCAGCTGCGCCATTTTGGGGAGTTTGACGGTGCATTGTAGCATTTCCGTTGGGATTTGTCCTCAGATGTTGGCCAAGATCTGCCGGTACGGCCATGCCATGCAGACTTAACGACGCAAGTCGCCACCGGTCCTTATCGGTAAATTGCCTTTCGCCGATGTTACCTGTCTGAACGAGCAGGTCGGCGACATCTTAATTTGTCGCCTCGCTGAACCAGCAGGAAGGGCGTGCATTCTTCCCGATATCGGTGAAGAGCGAGTTATCACAGCCGTTGATGTCACGATATTCCGACCGACCGCCACCGTTGCTGACCGCCGTTTTCTGGCGAACATGTGCAACACCCGCCAGTGGTTCGAGGCCGTAAGCGAGCGTTGTGGTGGCACTACTCGAACCAGGATTGCACGAGGCCAACTTGGGAAGATGGAGATCAAGCTACCGCCAGTCCCTGAACAAACCGCCATCGCCGCCGTCCTGACCGATATGGACGCCGAACTGGCGGCACTGGAGGTGCGGCTAGCCCCGGGCTAGACCGCCGTCAAGTCTAAGCCTAACGAGACAGTAGAAAAAGCCTTTCGGCGGAGCGTGTCGGGATAGTCGGGGTAGAGATGCTTGCCAATGAAAGTGGCTCTGAACGACCGGATGAAGTGGGCGAAAAAGACCGCCTCGGGAGCGTCGGCGTCTTTGATCGCGCCTGCCTTGTGGAGTTTGACCAGCTCGTTGGCGATACGGCGGGCTTCGGCCAGATCGGCTTCCGAGAGTTCGGGACCGGGCGTGTCAGCGGCGGTGGGGCCGTTGGCAAGGGGATCGTCCTTTGCAGCCGGGGCGCGATCTGCGAAGATGGGGGTATGGGGGCCGGCTTACGGGCCAGCCATTGGTGGAGTATATCTTTTTTCCGTCTCGGCGGCAGCGGCTGTGCCGGAGCGACCCCCTTTGCGGCTCCGATCAAATGGCCACGGGCTTATCATACTTCGTCCACTCTGCTGCGGACCGCATCCAGTCCGCGGGGGCAGTCGCGTCAATTCGCCGCAGGGGGATCGCCCTGTGCCGCGGAGCCTTCTCCGGCCGACCTGTTCGCCACCCATCCCATGAATATCTGATAGCCCAGCGCCAGCAGCGTGGCACCGACAAACATGCCGAGAATGCCCCGGGTCGCCATGCCCCCGAGCGCGCCCAGCAGAATGACCGGCATCGGTGCGTCGACGCCGCGGCCGAGCAGAAGGGGCTTCAGTACGTTATCCGTCATGCCCGCCAGGAAGAGTAGCACGCTGTAGGCGATGGCCACGGCACTGCCGTGGCCGCCGCGGGACCAGACGTAAATGATGGCCGGCAGTGTGACCAGCAGTGCCGGCACTTGAGCAACGCCGAGCGCCAGAACAATGGCGGACAGCGCGCCAGCCCATGGCACCCCGGCGACCAGAAGACACAAGCCAACGACAATGGCTTGGATGAATGCCACTCCGATGACACCTTGGGCGACGGCGCGGATGGTCGCCGCTGACAATTCGGCGAGTTTGCCGCCGCGCTCCGGACCGATGACGCGATCAAAGATCGCCCGACTGCCGCGGGCGCCGCTTTCGCCGAATGTCATGATGATGCCGGAGACGATGAATGCTGCCATGAACATCAGCAGCCCGCCGCCAATGGCGGCCACAAAACCGAGCGCCCACTTCGCCAGATCGCCGATCTTGGGTTGCAGGCTATTCACCAGTGAGGGAAGATCGGCGTGTGCCTTGGACCATATGGCATGCAATTGCTCTCCGACCAGCGGCCACCCGGCCACCTGGTCCGGGGGTGCCGGAATTTGCAACGAGTTCGTCTGCACTTTGTGAATCAGCTCGTTCACCGAGTCGCCCAGCGAGTTCACCAGGATGGCGGTTGGCACTGCGATCAGCACGAACCCCACGAGCAACAGCAACGTTGAGGCGATTCCCTGCCGGCCTCCCACCCGCCGGGCGATCCTTTGGTGCAGCGGATAGAGTGTGACGGCCAGGATGACCGCCCAGACCATCAGGATCATGAACGGCGAGAACACCTGGTAGCAGATGATCGCTAGGATCAGAATGAGTCCGGCGCGGATCAGGACTTCGAGGAGGTTGGCCCCAATGCGCGGTTCGAGATCGTCATCGGATTTGGGGAGCCTATTCATAGTTCTCTGTGGGTGAGGTGATTTCCGGGGTAAGACTTGAGCCGATGACCGGACTGGCGGTTGGAGAATTGAAAAAGGCTGAGAATCAGGGCGTGTCGTGTATGGCCGGGGGCGAATGTAGAGATCAGAGGGGAATCGTCCAAGACAGCCGTTGAACCAGGACTGCTGCAGCCGTTTTCGGGCGATGCATTGTTTGGGATCTTATCCCTTCAGTCCGTGTTGCCAAGAATTCTTCTGGGTTCGTGCAGGGTTCCCACATTTTTGGAAGAAATTGATGGACTTGGACTTGCTGGGAATCCGTGACTGACGCGTCTCGCGGCAGGCCGTGATTGCGGCGTCTCGCCGCAAGGTTCCGATGGCTTGGCACTTTACCTGATACCGAACCACCCTGCGCCTTCACCTGGGTTGCGTCAAGTTGCTTGCCCCCAAGAGCCTGTGCGATGGAATCGCGGAGAAGCTGCAGGATGGGTTGGGGCGTCAGGACGAAGCAAGCGGGCCGAACCAGAGGCTTCACACGAACCGCGAGCAAGCTCGCGGTCGGTGAGCAATATCGGACGTTCGGTTTCTCTGCTGAAGCGATGGATGCTCGGTTGATCAGCCTCCAAAACGCTTCGAATCGAAGGCAGGCATCCTGCCTATGTCCGATTCCCTCGGCAGAGTCTTTCCTAATCCACCATCAGCAACCCCCCATTGACATGGAGGGTCTGGCCAGTGATGTAGGCACTGGCATTCGAGGCGAGAAAGATCACGGCGCCGGCGAGGTCCTCCGCGACCTGGATCCTGCCGAGCGGGATGTATTTTTCGAACTCGAAAAGGAGCGCACGGTGGTAGGCGTGCATCGAGGTGTCCACGGCGCCCGGAGCGATGGTGTTCACGCGAATGTTCTTTGGAGCCACGTCCTGAGCCGTCGCCCTCGTCAACGCATGCAGGGCGGCCTTCGACGAGCAATAGTCCACTCCGCCTCGATCCTGGTTGAAAACGGAAGCCCGTGTCGACCACGAGCTTCCGATGTTGATGACGCTTTCGTGGCCTTCCTGGGATATTGCTTGTGGGTTTGCCTCAAGCAGAAGCTCAAAATGGTGGCCGAATCCATCACCCCGGCTCGCGCTCTCGAAAGCCTTCTCTCCACCTTGAGGGTGAAGGTCTGGTTCAACCTTCGCGATGGCGACCAACTTTGTCTGCCCCGCATCACCGAAGCTGAAAAGGAACAAGCCCTCCTGCTCCATCACTTAGCCTGGCAACTGCCCGCTCAATCCCCACCACGAATTTACCGCCATCAACTCCCCCGACCATGTAGTGCAAACCAACCCACTTCCCGAAAATCCCTGCCCTGAAAATCAACCCCTTGTGCTGACTATCGTCCTCAAACTGCGAAACTCGGGCTAATTGAGTGCCAATTGAGTGCAACCTGGACTTCGCCGCTCACTACGGCTTCGAGCCCCGCGCCTGCAACGTGCGAAAAGCTAACGAAAAAGGCCGCGTGGAGAAGTGGCGCTGGCGGCCACGATAAAGTAATAAAGTGCCGGTGAGTGCCAATAAAACGGACATTAGGGTGCGTCTCTGTTCGCCTCCGCGCATGAAGCGGGAAGAGCATCCGAGGCTGTATTTATGCGGTTGTCCGGCCTTTACAGAGAATGGGTTGGGTGGGGCTCGAACCCACAACCAACGCCTTAAAAGGGCGCTGCTCTACCATTGAGCTACCAACCCGGAGAAATTTTCTCCGTCGTTCGAAAATGAAGACTCTGAACCGACGTTTCCGCAATCTTTGAAACCGAGTCGCCAGATGGAACGTTTGGAGCGCAATAATTCACAAATCCCCGCCCGGCGCAAGAGTTGTTCGCTCGCCGACGGGATTTGCGTGCCTTTGCTCCCGATCGACAAGGCTGGCTGAATTCCATGATTCCGCGTCTTCCAGTCGTTTGAAGTCGCTTGAATGAGGGACTCTATTCCGGCGCCAGGTGGGCGCCTTTTTCCGCCACGGAGCGCTTCATAAATAATACGAGAAATACCAGCCCTGCTGCGAGAACGCCGAAGAGAAAGAAGCAATCGAAATACGCCAGAGAGGATGCCTGCTCCAGGCGCATTTTTTCGAGGCGTCGCCAGGCCATCTGGTGGGAAGCGATCATCTCGATGCGAACCGGCAACCGCTGGACAACCTTGACGAAGTTGCCGGTCGCGTTCTCTGGAGGAAGCAGCGCAAGGGCAAGACCGGTTCCCATAGAGAAACCCGATATGCGACCCTTGAAGATTTGCCGCTTGCCGTACATGTCCACATGCACGTCCACGGGGTGCCCGATGCGCAGATCGGCGAGTTGCGTTTCCTTGAAGTTCGCATCGACCCAGATCTCCCGAAGTGAGCGAATGGCCATCAGACTTTGACCTGTCTGAACATTGTTGCCCGGATTGACGTTTCGGCGTGACACCACTCCATCGATTTCCGCGAACACATTACAATAACTCAAATTCAGCTCCGCCTCATCCAACTCGCGCTCGGCGGTCGCTAGCTTCGCCTCGGCCTGCTTGAGCGCGGGCGCATCGCTCGCCAGCTTGGCAAAGATGCGATCGATATTGCCTTCGGGGTCCCGCTTATAAAATTCCTCCAGCATTTGCTTGGGGGACATCGAAAGGGAAGACGGGACGACTCCAAGCTGGGAGGCACTTTGCATGAGTTCCGCCTGCGCCTGGCGAATCGAGGAGAAGGTCTGGTCGAGATCGGGAGGCACCTGGGCGAGATCTTCCCCGCCGGGCGGTTCCGCGGGCAATCCCAAGGCTACACGGCTCTGGTGGATGCTTCCAGCGCTCACTCCTTGTTTGCGCGATAATGGCCTGCACCGAGGCCTTGGCGGCCATCAGGTCGGCCTTGGCCGTCTCCACGGCGGCCTTCTTCAGTTCGACCTGCACTTCATAGGGTTTCTTGTCGAGTTCGACAAGCAGGTCCCCCTTGTGCACGCGATTGTTGTCATCGACCGCCACCCGTGCCACCTGACCCGGGACGCGGGCGGCCACAAAGGTTACGGGACCCTCTATATAGGCGTCGTCGGTCGAGACGGTACTGAAGGCGCTCACGACCGAGGGGATTCCCCATACGATGACAGCCGCTGAAATCAGGGCGCCAAACGCCCAGAAGAGCAGGCGGCGCCCTTTTTGATTTCCATGGCGACCCGTCGGTGGCGGTTTGGGAGAATCAGCCGGCTGCGACGTCCCGGCTCTCTTCGAAGCCGGCTCAGCCTAGCCCTCGGATTCGACCGGATTCGCCGGTTTGGTCTCGTCTGCTGACATAGGTGGCGCTCGTCCGGATAGAACCTCACTACACAACTCGCCAAGCAAAACAACTTTTTCGCCCAAAGGCAAAAAAACAAGCGCTCTACCGGGCAGTAATCGCCAATTTCCTAGCCAGCGTCTCCTTCGGGCTCTGTGAGTTCGAGATGCTCTCCCGGCAAGCGCGAGATGCGGACCCTTCGGAGGCCGGAGGCGTGAGTTTGCAGCGCCGTAACTTCGTACTCGCCCAGACGGATGCATTCGTCTCGTTGCAAGGGACGCGCGGCGAGCCGGGACACCCAGGAAGCAACAGTCTCGCGGGGTTGAAATTCAAAATTCCAGCCAGTTTCCGCTCGGAGTTCGCGAAGGGGCAGCGAGGCGTCAACGACGATCGAATTGTCCGTCTGTTCAAAAATCGGCCCTCTCTCGATGTCCAGTTCATCGCGAATTTCCCCGACAATTTCCTCGAGCACGTCCTCGAAGGTGACGATGCCGAGCATGGCTTCGTTCGGATCGATAACGACCGCAAGGTGCCGGCGCGAGGAGCGAAAAAGCTCCATCATGGTAGGCAATGGTGTCTGCTGAAAGAAGGTGAGCACCGGGCGGATGAGCGGCTGAAACGAGGACTTTTCACCGAGCGCCTGAATCTGCCAGAGCCATTCCTTGATGAGGACGATGCCAAGCACGTTGTCCAAGGATTCCTGGCAGACAGGAAACCGGCTGTGGCCGCTCTTCTGGGCGATCTTGAGATTCTCGTCGACGCTCTGGTCCGCCCAGAGTGCCACGACCTTTGTGCGGGGAAGCATGACCTGCTGGGCCGTGACGTCGCGCAGTCGCAGCGAGCGGACCATGATCTTGTTGATGAGCGCATCGCTCGCGTGGACGTGCCGGGAATGGCTAAGGACATACTCCAGTTCGTCGGCGGAGAAGGCGTGTTCGCTCTCGGACGCCGGCTCGAGTCCCGCCCAACGCAGAAACATGTTCGCCGTCCCGTTGAGAACGTAGATGAAAGGGAAGAAGATGTAGTAAAATACCAGCAGCGGCGCCGCGATCCAAAGGGAAACTCCGCGCGGACGCTGGATGGCCAGAGACTTCGGCGCAAGTTCACCGAGAACAATGTGCAGGAAGGTGATGCAAGTGAAGGCTGCGGCGAAGGAGAGCGAATGCTGCGTTCTTTCACTTGTGACACCGAGAAGCTCAAAGACCGGCACAAGCCAATGAGCGAGAAATGGTTCTCCCAGCCAGCCGAGACCGAGGCTGGCGAGAGTGATTCCAAGTTGAGTCGCGGAAAGGCAGGCGTCGAGGTTGTTGACCGCGCGCAGGGCCATCGGCACGCGCCAATCCCCCGTCTTCAGCAACGGTTTGAGCTGGCTCGCCCGGATCTTCACGATGGCAAACTCCGCCGCCACAAAAAAACCGTTGGCGCAGACGAGCAGCAGGATGACCAGCAACTGCCAGCCCAGTTCAAATAGCACCATTGGGAGAACCTTTACCGGACGGGGATGTTCGTTCGAATTTCATTTTCTTCGCGCGTCATGCAAACACAACCAGCCTTTTTTCGCCATAGGCGAAAATGGGAGTTGGATTTTGCGCTTTCCCGCTGATATTTGCGCGTCTATGCCTGATTTCGGCCGAGAAGATGCGATAGCCCTCTATAACGTGGATCGGTGGGGCGGGGGGTATTTCACCGTAAACAGGAAGGGACATATTGTGGTCCTTCCGAACCGCTCGAACGATCAGAAGATTGACCTGATGGAGATCGTGGCTGAGGCGAAGGAACGCAAGCTGGACTTTCCGCTCACGGTGCGCTTTCACGACTTGTTGCGCGACCGCGTGCAGACGATCAACAAGGCGTTCGCCGATGCGATCGAGACGATGGGTTACCGCAACGTCTATCGCGGTGTTTTTCCCATCAAAGTCAATCAACTGCGCGAGGTCGTTGAGGAAATCCTTGATTCCGGAAAACAATGGCACTTCGGCATTGAAGCAGGAAGCAAGCCGGAACTGATGGCCGCACTTGCCCTCCACAATGACCTCGAAAGCCTGATCATTTGCAACGGCTACAAGGACACCGCTTTCGTGCGCAACGCGCTGCTCGGGCGAAAGCTTGGCAAAACGGTCATCCTGGTCGTCGAGAAGCTCGAGGAACTGATCCACATTCTTGCGGTTTCCTCGCAAATGCAGGTGGAGCCGCACATCGGCCTGCGCGTGCGCCTGCTTTCCAAGGGCGCCGGAAAGTGGGCAACGAGCGGCGGCGAAAACGCGAAATTTGGCCTTTCGACGGCCGAACTCGTCGCAGCCAGCGACCTGCTAACCCGTTCGGGCCTCGCCCACGCGCTCAAACTGGTTCATTTTCACGTCGGCTCGCAGGTGCCCGATATCGGTACGATCAAGCGCGCGACGAAGGAGGCCGCGCGCTTCTATTCCAAACTCCAAAAAATGGGCCACGAACTCGGCTATCTCGACGTCGGCGGTGGCCTCGGCGTGGACTATGACGGCTCGCGGACGACGTTCGACAGTTCCACGAACTATTCGCTCAATGAGTATGCCCGCGACATCGTTTACAGCATCATGGAAGTCTGCGACGCCGAGGGCGTTCCGCATCCCACCATCGTAAGTGAAAGCGGCCGGGCCATTGTGGCGTACCATTCCGTCCTGATTGTCGAATCATTCGGCTCGATCGAAAAGAGCCGCAATGGCGAGAAAATCGAGGCGTCAGCGGACGATCCGCAGATTGTCCACGACATCATCGAGATTTGCGACGATCTCGGCCGGAAAAACCGGCTCGAGAACCTCCATGATGCTCAAGAAATTCGCGAGCGCGCGCAGGCGATGTTCGATCTCGGGCTGCTTGATCTGCGCGCCAAGGGTCGGATTGAAACGGTTTATTGGCAGATCGCGGAAGCTGTTGTCGCGATGTTCCGGGGAATGCGCTACGTGCCGGAAGAAGTGAAGGAGATGGAGGTGGCGCTGGGTGATCAGTATCTTTGCAATTTTTCGGTTTTCCAATCTCTCCTCGACCACTGGGCACTCGGGCAGTTGTTTCCCGTGATGCCGATCCACAGGCTGAACGAGCTTCCCGACCGCAATGCCACCCTTGTCGATATCACGTGCGACTCGGACGGAAAGGTCAGCAAGTTCGTGGATCTGCAGGACGTTAAGGAGACGCTTCCCCTGCATCGTTGGGAACCGGGCGATCCTTACTATATTGGCTTCTTCCTCGTGGGCGCCTACCAGGACATCCTGGGTGATATGCACAACCTTTTCGGCCGCGTGAACGAAATGCATATCTATCTCGATGAGGATGAGGATTGCGGTTACTATGTCGAAGAAGTCCTGCCCGGCAGCACCATTGGCCAGGTCCTCTCGCTAACCCAGTGGGACAACAATGAAATCGCGCGCCGGATGAAGGTCCAGGTGGACGCGGCGATCAAGAGTGACAGGCTTAAACCGAGCGAGGCGATGCGTTTGCTCGATGACTACGAAAGGAGTCTCGCCACCTACACCTATCTGAATTTCGACGACCAGAGAAAGAAATGAGGAGTCCCGGCACATCCGCCATTCCTCTATGGACTTCTGTGAGAGCCTGCTAGCTTTCGAGGAATTGTGAGAACACCGCTTTACGATCGTCATCTTGCAGCCGGAGGAAGGATCGTGGATTTCGCGGGCTGGGAAATGCCGGTGCAATACACGGGGATCCTCGATGAACACCGGGCGGTGCGGGAGGATTGCGGGGTATTCGATATCTCTCACATGGGCGAGTTCTTTGTCCGGGGTCCGAAGGCATCCGAATGGCTCGACTCGTTGCTTACGAATCGGGTGCCGGCCCTCAGTGTTGGCGAGGCACAATATTCCCTGATGCTTAACGAGCGAGGCGGGGTGATCGACGACCTCATTCTCTACCGGACCGCCGCACAGGAGTTTCTACTCATTGTCAACGCGGCAAAGATCGAGGAGGATTTCGCATGGCTGGAAGGGCGCCGCGAGCCGCATTCCAATCAAGTTCTTGAGCTCATCAATTGCAGCGACGCCTATGCGGCCCTTGCCGTGCAGGGTCCCCGCTCGCCGGAGGTTTTTTCCAAGGTGTTCTCTTCGGCGTGGGAAGACCGGAGAAATCGCATCCTCGAACTCACGGGACGGAGTCCTGTCACGCTGGAGAGCCCAACAGCCCAGTCACGCGTTTTCGCGGCGACGACGGGCTATACGGGGGAGTTGGGATTTGAAGCGATTGTTCCGGCCGCTGAGGCCGCACACTACTGGGACATTTTTCTGGCCGCCGGCGCCAAGGCCTGCGGCTTGGGGGCGCGCGACACGCTGAGACTCGAGATGGGCTATCCGCTCAATGGTTCGGATCTCTCTCCCGATCACACGCCGCTCGAAGCGGGTCTTGGCCCCTTCGTTGATCTGGGCAAGGACAATTTCAGGGGACGCGACGCTCTGTTGGAGCAAAAGGCCAATGGCGTGCCCAGCAAGCTCGCCGCGATTCGCGTCCAGGAAAAATCGCCGCCAATTCGATCACACTATGCGGTAGTGGTCGGCGGACAAACCGTAGCCGAGACCAGCAGTGGCGCACTCTCGCCAAGCCTTGGCTGTGGCATCGCGCTGGCCTATCTTCCGTTCCCGCTTGCCAAGACAGGGCAGGATTTGGAGATTGAAGTTCGCGGCCGACGCTATCGAGCCGCCGTCGTCAAGAAGCCATTTTACAAGCCAAAGTCATGAATGTTCCCGAGGATTTGAAGTTCGCCGAAACGCACGAATGGATCCGTGTCGACGGTCACATCGGCACCGTCGGCATTACCGACCATGCGCAGGCGGAACTCACAGACATCGTTTTCGCCGAAGCTCCGAAGGTTGGCGGAAAGTTCTCCGCCAAGGATCCGTGCGCGGTTGTCGAATCGGTCAAGGCGGCGAGTGACATCTACGCGCCGGTATCCGGAGAAATCGTGGAGGCCAACGCGGAACTCTCGGACAAACCCTCGCTCCTCAATACAGACCCTTACGGAGAAGGATGGATCTTTAAGATCAAGATCGCAAACCCCTCAGAACTTGATAGCCTGCGGGATGCCGCAGCCTATCGCGCGCAAATCTCTCAATGAGCGCGGCGCCGTTCGTCCGCAGGCATATTGGACCCTCCCGCGAGGACATTGAGAAAATGGCCCGCGTTGTCGGCGCGGACTCGCTTGCCGGCCTCATCGATCAGACGGTCCCAGAAAGCATCCGGCTGCGAGCCCCGTTGAATTTGCCCCCGGCGCGCTCCGAGGAGACGGCCCTTCGCGATTTGCGCGGGATGATCGAGCGAAACGAATTGCGCCAGTCCCTGATCGGGATGGGCTACGCCAATTGCCACACGCCGGCAGTGATTCGCCGGAACATCCTGGAGAATCCCGGCTGGTACACAGCTTACACACCCTACCAGGCGGAGATTGCGCAGGGGCGCATGGAGGCTCTGCTGAACTTCCAGACCATGGTCTGCGATCTGACCGGAATGGAGATTTCGAATGCGTCGCTGCTGGATGAATCCACGGCGGCGGCGGAAGCAATGACGATGGCGCACGCGATCAAATCCGGCGGCGTGTTCTTTGTCGCCGACGATTGCCATCCGCAGACCATTGCCCTGCTCCGCACGCGAGCGGAGCCGCTCGGAATCCGGCTGATCATCGGCCCGGTCTGGGACTTCACATCGGAGCCCGTTTTCGGCGCCTTGATACAATACCCCGCGACGGACGGCGTCATACACGATCTGGGCCCTATCATCAAACGGGTGCATGCCGGGGGCGCTTTGTTCATCGCGGCTGTCGATCTCCTTGCCATGACCCTGATCAAACCTCCGGGGGAATACGGAAGCGACATTGTCGTGGGCTCAACCCAGCGATTCGGAGTGTCTCTCGGCTACGGCGGCCCGCACGCGGCCTTCCTCGCGACACGCGACGAGCACAAACGCCGGATGCCGGGACGGCTCGTGGGCGTTTCGCGCGACGCGGAGGGGCGTTCCGCCTTGCGCCTCACCTTGCAAACGCGCGAGCAGCATATCCGCCGGGAAAAGGCGACGAGCAATATCTGCACAGCTCAGGTGCTCCTCGCCGCGATGGCTTCGATGTACGCCGTCTATCACGGCCCTCAAGGGTTGAAGTCCATCGCGGAGGGAATCCATCGGATGACCTGCCAGCTTGCCGGCGCTCTCAGGGAACGAGATTGGGCGGTCCATCCCGGACCATTCTTCGACACCATCCGTGTGTGGCTCGCGGGCGATCATGCTGATCACTTGCTCCAACGCGCAAACGCGCATGGCGTAAACATTCGCAAACTCGATGATCACGCAATCAGCCTCACTCTCGACGAAACGATGCTGGATATCTCGTCGCTGCTGCCGATTTTCGACCTCCCGCCCGCGGCGCTTGAGAGCAAGCCGATCGAGATGATCGGAAGCGGTCTGCGGAGGGAATCCGAGTTTCTTCGCCATCCCGTTTTCAACCGCTTTCACACGGAGACCGAGCTTCTGCGCTACATCAGACGCCTCGAGTCCCGCGACCTTTCTTTGACCACCTCCATGATCCCGCTGGGCTCCTGCACAATGAAGCTCAATGCCGCGGCGGAAATGTTGCCCGTCACCTGGGAAAAGGTTGCGGGCATTCACCCGTTTGCGCCCCGTGATCAGACGCGCGGATACCAGGAGCTGTTTGCGCAGCTTGAGCGCTGGCTCGCCGAAATTACCGGCTTTGCAGCCGTTTCCTTGCAACCCAACGCCGGCTCCCAGGGAGAGTATGCGGGACTTCTCGTTATCCGTGCCTACCATCACTCGAGGGGACAAGCGGGGCGGGACGTTTGCCTGATTCCGACTTCCGCGCATGGCACAAATCCGGCGAGCGCCATGATGGCCGGAATGCGGGTTGTTCCCGTTACTTGCGATTCCTCGGGCAATATCGATCGTGCCGATCTTGACCGAAAAATTGAGACGCATCGAGACAGCCTCGCCGCCTTGATGGTGACTTATCCGTCCACCCACGGTGTCTTCGAGGAGCAGATCGAGGAGATTTGCGCGAAGGTTCACGTCGCCGGGGGAATGGTTTACATGGACGGTGCCAACATGAACGCGCAAGTCGGCCTCTGCCGGCCCGCGGACATCGGGGCGGATGTTTGTCACCTCAATCTTCACAAGACCTTTTGCATTCCGCACGGAGGCGGAGGGCCCGGTGTCGGTCCGATTTGTGTGGTCGAGTCGCTCGCGCCCTTCCTGCCCGGCCATTCGGTCGTCAACATCGGCGGTCCCCAATCCATCGGGGAGATCTCCGAGGCACCCTGGGGAAGCGCCAGCATTTTGGTGATCTCGTGGATGTTCATCGCGATGATGGGAGCGGACGGACTCCTGGAAGCGGCGAAGGTGGCCATCTTGAACGCGAACTACATCGCGGCGCGTCTTTCGCCTTATTATCCGGTTCTTTATAAGGGCCGCAGCGGAAGGGTTGCGCACGAATGCATTCTCGACGTTCGCGAATGGAAGCAGCGGGCGGACATCGAGGTGGAGGATATCGCCAAGCGGCTCATGGACTATGGGTTTCATGCGCCAACGATGAGCTGGCCCGTTCCGGGTACGCTCATGATCGAGCCCACGGAGAGCGAATCGAAAGGGGAACTCGATCGCTTTTGCGAAGCGATGATCGCCATCCATGGCGAACTCTCCGCGATCGAGCGTGGTGAGCTTTCGGGCACGGACAATCCCCTGAAGAACGCGCCTCACACCGCCGCGGGCGTGACGTCCGACTCGTGGACGCGCGCGTACGGGCGTGAGCTGGCGGCCTATCCCGCGCCGTGGTTGAAGGAGCACAAGTTTTGGCCCGCCGTAGCGCGCATCGATAATGTCTTTGGGGATCGAAATGTTTTTTGTTCCTGTCCGCCGGTCGAGGGCTACGCGAGCTGATCAATTGGGAATCAGCGGCTGCCCTTCCGAGAGCTTCTTGAACTCGGGATCATCTTTCCATGATGAGAATGCCGGATCGGCAACGAAGGCTTTGCGAAGGGAGGGGCCGCCGAGTTTGATAGCCCGACTGGCCGCCTCATAGAATTCCTTTTTCCTCTTCTGTATAAAATAAGCTCGCGCAAGCAGGAGGTAATTCTGAGCGTTTGAGGTTTCAATTTCGGTGAGGCGCTTGGCTGCGTCCAAGGTGTTGGGAAGCTCCCCGATATGCTCGTAATACTGGATGACGAACCTGAGCATGTCGGAATCGTCGGGAAAATCTTTCAACGCCTGACCGATCAGAGGCCGTGCCTTGTTCGTGTCGCCAACGCTTGAATAAAGCTCAATGAGGCGGCGCACGGTCTCGCGGCTCTTGCTTTGCGAAGCCAGCTTGTCCTGAAGCATACGGATTTCTCCTTCCGTTTCCTTGCGCTTCTCGGCAAAAAGCCGCAACCGCCAGAGGTCGATGCTGTTGGGATCATCCTCCAGAGCCCTGTCGCAAATCTTGATCGCCGCATCAAATTCCCCCCGATCCCAGAGGTAGGATGTAAGGGCGGCAATCGCTTCCGCATTGCCGGGCCAGAGATCAAGCGCCTCCCGATAGGCGCGCTCGGCCTCTTCGGACATTGCGCGGTGCCTGTAAATGTTCGCGATGGTCTGGCGCAATTTCGAAAATGAGCGCTGCGCATCATAGTCCTTCTTGAAATTCGGGTCGCCAAGCAGACGCGCTGAATAGTCCTTCCAGTAAGCGAAATCCTTTTCAACGGCGTCCTTGGGAAGGGTCTCGAGTTTTGTCTTGTTGAGCCGGTAGATTAGGCCATGGGGGACGGCGTAGTCATAAGTCCATGGAATCGGGAAGCTCTCTTCGATGAAGAACTCATGCTCATCCCGATTCTTTTCCCATAGCCATCTTAGGACCACGCTGAAAATTTCGACACTTTCTCCTTCCACTGAACGTCCGTCCTCCTGCTTTCTGTTCTTGGCCATGTTGGCCAACTCCTGCACCGTATCGAATTCGGTGGGGACGATGAGAGGTTTGGACGGGTAAGTGTCCTCACGACCGAGCCACCTTTCAAAAGCATTCGATGGCTTCGGCCGCGCTGCGCTGTAGTGATCGCGCAGGTATTTCATGTAGTTTCTTTCTCCGAGCGCGTTCTGCGTGATGATATAGAGGTCGCGACGATCGAAGGAGGGATCGCGCTTATACCTGGAGGGTTGCGGACTCTCTCCGAAGATCATGTAAGTCGGCACAAAGCGTCCGGGATCCGTGCCCCCGATCATGACACTCCCGGGCGGCAAATCGCTTAGGATGTCATGGCCAAACATCCATCCGAACCAGTGATCCCGTTGACTGGAGGAATCTTCGCTCCGCTCAAATGTCAGGATGGGCAGAACGAGCAGGGCCGGCGCGAGCCAAAACGCGTAGGCGCGCCTCTCGGCCAACCTGAAAATCAGCAGACCGGTACCCAGTCCCGAAAGTGTGGCGAAAATCAGGTTTGTGTATGTGTGATAGGGCATCTGCGTCCACCACTCGGCATTGTCGATCCTCGCGTGTGAGGTCAGCGGTTGGAGAAAGGCCGCCAAGACAAAGGCGATGTGCAGGAAATAGATCCAGGCTCGCTTGGGGAGCGGGAACCTGAAAACAAAGAGAAACGAGGCGAAGTATCCGATCAGTCCCACCGGGGAGAAAGCGTTGACGAGTTGCCGCCAGAAGAAGCCGATCCAAAGCTGGGCGCTTTCGAGTCTTTTGGATCCGGCCGGCGCTCGATTGTCTTCCGGAGCGGCGGCGGGTTGAGCGGTTCCCATGAGCCGTCCCAGCGACTTTACAGTAAGCTCCGAAAGGCTCCCCGGGTACTGGGACCGGTTAATCGAAAAGTAAAATCCTTCGGCATCCCGCGTATAGCCCCAATTCATCGGAGGATTAGTCCGGGATGCCAGAGGCATATAAGCATAGGGCAAGAGTCCCGCCGCGACTGCGATCGGGAGAAAGGCGATCAGCCTCCAGCGTACGCGAAATTTTCGCAACCAGACGAAAAGCCCGAAGGCCAGGGCGACGCAGTAGAAGAATCTGATAGCTGTTTTGAGAACGGCGACGTCTCTCGACAGGACGGCAAACCCCAGATAGCTGAGGAGCAAAGTTAAAATGCCGGCGAAGAGCCAGTCCAGAAAAGCCCGCCGTCGAAGCAAGAGGATTAGGAGATACGGAAGAGGCGCCAGGGCCAGAGTCAAATGGTGATTGCTGAACGAGAGTGCGAGCGTAAAAAAGGCCCCGAGCATCAACCCATCGCTGGCCGGCGGCGCACCCAGGAATAGCAGAGCATCAGGAAGATAGCGACCAGAAGAGCATGCAGCGCGTAAACTTCAGCGATGACGGCCTGAGACCACATGGATTGGCTGAAAGCCAGCATCAACGAAAAGGCGAGAGAAACGATCTGCGGCAGGAACTTCGCCTTTCCCGCGAGTTCGCCGTAACACCATCTTTGGATGCTGGAGAGCAGAGTGGCGCAAAGACTGACGGCCGCCGCGGCGCACAGCCCGCTGAAGATCGCCACTTCCCATGCGGCGTTGCCGAGTGGGAGCAAAAGAAAGAGCCAATTCAGGAAGGTCCAGAGCGGATACCCGGTTGGATGCGGCACCCCGAAATGTTGCGCCGCGACAAGGAATTCCCCTGAATCCAGTAACGTGACATTCGGGGCGGCAGACCACGCATAGACAGCAAAGCTCAAAAGCCCTGCGATTGCTCCGGTCACCCCATCGAGCCGTTCCCAGACGCGAGCAGGCCCGAGTCTGTCGGAGGAGCTGAAAATCCTTGCGAGCACTTCGGTCATTGATACGTGCGATTTGTCCGGGAGAACCATCCTCGAGAGGCGATCTCAAGGAACAACGTGAGGATTTCTTTCGTTATCATCGCTTGAAAATGGCCAGCTGAAAAACGCGCCAGACCGCCTCCATGGCAATTCCGGAGGTCATCTTTGTTTTCCCTGCATGCCGCTCGGTGAAGACGATGGGCACTTCGACGAGGCGGGCTCCTGTCTTCCACAAGAAGAAGTGAAGTTCCACTTGAAAGCCGTAACCCTCGGTCTTGAACCGGCTCCAGTCCAGGCTGCGCAGCGCGGCGCAGCGGATCGCCTTGAAGCCACTCGTGGCGTCGGCGAGCGGCAATCCCGTCAAGGCGCGCACGAATTTCGAGGCGCCGAGGCTCAGAAAAAGCCTGCCCTGCGGCCAATTTATAACCCGCACTCCGCCGAGATAGCGTGAGCCGATTGCCACGTCGGCTCCCTGCTCGAGGGCCTCGATCAGCCGGGGGATGTCGGAGGGATTGTGGGAAAGATCGGCGTCGATCTGAATGCAGGTGTCGAATCCCCGCGCCATGGCCCAACGAAAGCCTTCCTTGTATGCGCTGCCAAGTCCCAGCTTGCCCCGGCGTTCAACAAGATGCACGCGAGTTCCGCAGGCAGGATGGGCTTGAACGGCCCTCGCCGTCTGGTCCGGCGAATTGTCGTCGATAACGACGATTTCCACGGAAGAACCTGCCGCGAGGGTCCTGTCGAGAATGCGCGCGATACCGGAGGCCTCGTTGTAAGTCGGTACGATTACAATAACCTTCCCGGCCGGAGACCTGGCAAACTCGGCGGGCTTCACAGCCGCCAGCCTTGCCTCGGAAGGGGACCTCCGCAGGAGGAAGGTTCGCCACCTCTCGGGAAGAAGGGATAGCCTTTCGGCACTCAGAAGAGCGATGCAAACAAGCCAGCCCGCGAGGCTTGCCCACGCGGAGGCAAAATACCAAAGAGGCGGCTCGAACGAGAGAAGGATCGCACCCGCGCTCCCGTCGAGGCGGATGGCAAGAAACGCTCCAAAGGCCTTGGCAATTTCGATTTCATGTCCTGCTTGCGTCGCCTTCCAGTCCGGATGAAAGGCCTCGGGAATAATGATCCAGCCTACTTCCTCGAACGGATTGATCCGAATTTCCTCGTTACTCTTTCGCTCAATCAGGTCCGGCGGGGCTTTTTTCATCGGGCGGGAGGAAACGAAATTATCGTCCAATCTGACCAGGCCTTCGCTATCACCAAACTTTGTTCGTTCGCTCACCACGAGGATTCCCTGTCTCGCCGCGCGCAGGGACCGGTTGGCGAGTTGCTCAGGCGGTCCTTCGAAGGCAACGAAGTCCTTTGCGATGGCAGCGGGATAAAAGGTATCGGAGTTCTCCAGGACGGCGAAGTGTTGGTTCTCGAAGACGGGTGTCGCCAGCGACCGTAGTGTATCCTGCAGCTTGCCGGGCATGTCCGGATCCTTCTTGTCGATGAGGAGATGCGAAACCCCGGCGATATCCAGAAACATCAGGAAGTCTTGCTGCGAGAAGAAAGATGCCTGTTGCAGTTCGGCGACGCCGCGCAGCATCAAATGGCTGTGGAACGCCTCCGTGGTCAACCCCCGCCCCGAGAGAAGCGGAGTCAGCAAATAAAAATAGCGGCCGGAATATGGAGCAACCCTCCCTGACGGGCTGCGTGTCGCGAGAAACTGCTGAACGGCAAGAAAGTCGGTGAACGTCTGCCGGTCCAGCGGGCCCTTGAAAAGCGACCTTACGGCACTCGCGGAATCTACGGAAGCCAACACGAGCAGCGCCGCCGCTGTTGCCAATTGGGCGTCACGGCGTCTCATTTCGTGGATGAGAAGGAACGCTGCAAGACCCGCCGCAACGGAGAAGCAAAATACACCGCCCATTTCGAAGAAATCGTGGGGGGCGCGAATGTCGCCATAGAGCGGCAATCTTTCGATCAAACGAAAACCTGGAACGCAGAAATATACCAGGAGCACCAGGGCGACCAGCCAGCGGCGCACCGGCAGAGACCCTGGGATTATGATCCAGATCGCCACCCCCTGCAGCACGAGCAACCCCCAGGAGACCGCTATCGCAGGATCCCAGGCGGAATCTGCGTGGGAAAGGAAAGCGAACTGGCCGGATAAAGCCGAGTTCACGCCGAGGCCGAACCAATGCGCGAGAAGGGTCAAAGCCATGAAAATCCGTAACACCGTCGCCTCGGAAGTTTGCCATGCCGGGCGCCTTGAAAAGAGGAACAATCCGGCCACGCAGGCCAGGCCCGCCATTCCCAAATAGGAAGAGCTTGTCCGAACTTCGCTTTGGGGAGACACGGGCGATCCCGTCAGAAGGCGATCGCGGTCCATCCACGAAAGCACTGACTCTTCGGAGAACCCTTTCTGCCAGGCGGCGAAGGGTCCGAAATCGAACATTGAGATAAGACGGCTTTCCCGGAGGGAAGGAAGGTTGGGGAGCACGCCCAGAACCAAGAAGACGCCGAGGCAAAGAAGGACACTTCGTCCAGAGGGAGGCGCGAAGCGGGCGCGAGCAATCCAGACCCAAAGCGCGAACGCAATCAGCAGGGGTGCAAGCAGAACGGCTATCTTTGCGTACGAGAGGACGAGCAGGGAATTCGCCATTGCGCAGAGAATCGCGGAGCGGGCGTTCCTCTCCTCGAAGAACGCGAGCACGCCCCGGAATGCGGCGGGGATCAATGCAAAGGCGAGGACATTGGCGACATGCTCGACATGACCCAGCCGAAGGAGAACCGCCGGAGCAAACAAGTAGGCGGCTCCGCACGAAAACGCCGCCCAGCCGGAGTCCGGACACAAGCGCCGGACCAAATGGAACATCGTCAGCGGACAAAGAAAGAGAAACGCCAGCGCGACCAGCTTGACTCCCGCATAAGAGCCCGCCGCCAGCGAGCCCGCGAAAAGGGCCAGGTTGGTAAGAGCACCCAGTGAGAGGAACGCCAGCGAACAACCCTGAAGATAGTTCGGTGTCCACCAGGGCATGCCCTTCACGGAGGTTGCCGCATTGGCGTAATCGGCAACCTTTGCGTAGTTTGCCAGAAGCTCCTGGTTCGAAGGCGGCTGCCGAAGCCAGAATAAGCCAAGGACAATAACGAAAGCGGAAGCGACCCCCACGAGAGCCAGTGCGGGGCGCGACATCAAGGGCTTGAAAGGGAATTTGCCCGGCATGGAAAACCGCTTCTAAGTCAAAGGGACACGCGGCGGTTTTTGAGAAATCTGAAAGTATGGATCATGTGCGTGGAAAGACCCCGAATTCGCAGTCACGACGCCGTCGGCTGCCAACGCGGAGCAAAACATCGGCTCCGCGGAAAAATGCCCCATCGGAATTCAAGATTTTCCCACCAGGGGATTGTCAAGAGGACCTGCATCGCTTTATTTGAGGCTACCAGTATCCAGCGGGCCTCGCAAAGCGCAACCTGCTACGAAGAAGAACAATTCACCTTTCGCCGAAGTGCCGCCGGTCACTTTACCTTAATGAGCCGGAGCAGGACGTCCGCCAGACATCCTGTTCGTTCCTTGATCACAGGGATAACGGGTCAGGACGGCACCTATCTCGCAAGGGAACTGCTGTCCCGAGGGAGGATGGTTTTTGGCACAACGAGCCGGCCGCCTTCGCCCTCGGACCAACACTCCGGGATTCCTTTCAGGAGAGTTGACTACCAGGATTTCGACGGACTGCGGGCGCTCCTTCATGAAATCCGGCCGGATGAAATCTATCATCTGGCCGGTCCGAGTTTCATTAGGGATTCGGGAGAGTTCGAATCCGAAGTCGCAAAGCTTGGAGTCCAAGTCACGCAATCCCTGTTGCGATGGATCGCAGACTGCTCGCCGGCGACGCGCTTATTTTTCGCGAGCTCCAGCGAGGTTTTCGGCGATCCCGTGGGAAGTCCGCAAGACGAGGAGACGGTGCACAATCCCTTAAATCCCTATGCCATAGCAAAGCTGGCGGGGCAGCACCTGGTCGACTATTTTCGACGCAGGCAAGGCCTTTTCTCCTGCACAGGCGTTCTTTTCAATCATGAGTCTCCATTGAGACGCAAAGAATTCGTTTCGCGCAGAATTACGCACGGGGCGGCCCTCATTGCCGCTGGCAAGTCCGATCGTCTGGTTCTCGGAAACCTGGAGGCCCTTCGCGACTGGAGCCACGTGTCGGATTTTGTCCGCGCCTTCCGCCTGATGCTTGAGGCGGAATCGCCGGAGGACTACATCCTCGCATCAGGCAATGTTCGGAGCGTAAGGGACTTTTGCGAGGCTGCCTTTTCCGTCGTGGGACTCGACTACCGCCTCTATGTGTCCGCTGACCCTGCCCTCCACCGTCCCGATTTCACAACTCCCCGCGTCGGAAACCCTCGAAAGGCAAGGGAACGGCTTGGCTGGAAGCCGGAAGTTGATTTTACGCACATGGTCGAGGAAATGGTGATGAATGATCTCCTCGAGATTCAGGGCGAAGGCCGGGCGATGACAACTGCCTGAACCCAGAAATCCTTCCAGTCAAATTCGTAGAACTCAAGTTCGAAGCCGGCCTTTCCCAGCAATTCGGCAAGCCATTTTTTCGACCTGACAAGCGACACCTCGGGCGGATGGAGCGGGACATTTGTTCGCGAATGCAAGCTCCTAAGGGAGTGCCAGAGCCGCAGGACCGCAACGCTGGTGGCGCGCGCGTGCGGCCAGAAGAGCAGGAGACGACCTTCGGGTCGGAGAACCCTTCGGAATTCCCGTGCGATTGCAACGATTTCATTCTCCGGAAAGTGTTCCATCACGCCAAGATTGTAGATCCCATCAAATGAAGCCGGCTCGTAGGGAAGGGCCGCGATCGATGCGTGTTTCACGGATTTTGCGTGCGGCACCGTGCGAACGTAGGTGTTGAGGGCGCGGAGCGAGGAATCAACCGCCGTGATCCGCATTTCATTCTGGAAGGAAACATCAACCTGCCCGCTGCCGCAACCCGCATGGAGCAGCTTGGAATCAGGCGCAAACGTCCGTCGAATCATTGCGGACAGGCGGCCCGCGATGATTGTTCTTCGGTAGAGCGTTGCGAGAATCCTATACAGCAGGCTGCCGGCGCCCGTGCCGTCGCTCCAATAGATGTCCCAGCCCTGATCATCCTCTAGCGCCGGATCAGCTTCCACGACGCGGCTGGAGGAGAGAAATGCTTCGGGGCAAATCTTCCTCAGAATTGCCAGTTCGAGAAGATACCGGATGCCATGAAACGGCTCGCTGGCAGGCATCTTTGAACTTCCATAAGTGCGGGGAGGCAAGTCGATGGGGATTTCCAGGACGGCAATGCCGTTGGCATGCATGACGAAGAGGCTTTCGAAAAAGAACGGATATGTCTTCGAGCGGACGATCTCGAAAATATCCGCCGGTAGTCGGTCCAACCGGTACGCCCGGAACGCTCCGGTCGCATCATACGGTATCGCCAGAAAAAAGCGGGTGAGCAAATGGGCAATACGCGTGAGCAGCTTTCGTCGGACATTCCAGCCCCTGAGACTGCCAGGACGCAGATAGCGCGATCCAACAATCACGTCGGCGAATCGGGTCGATTCCAGCAGCCTCGGAATATCCTCCGGGGAATGCGTAAGGTCACAATCCATCGTCACAACCGTGTCATAGCCGCGTTCTCGAGCCCAGCGGAGGCCGGCGACATGGGCCGTGCCAATGCCGTCCTTCTTCTTGCGGTGAAGTACTGTGACGGACGGATTCGCCGCTGAAATTCCGTCGAGAACCGCCCCGGTCCCATCCGGGGAGTTGTCATCAACGAAAAGAATATCAAGCGGCACACTGAGTTCCAGGATCTTACTCGAAATGGGCGTGACGTTGTTTCGCTCGTTGTAGGTGGGTATAATGATCAGGGGATTCACCGCGGGAAGTATTCGACCTTCGGAAGCGGAAACAATAGCCGCCCGCCGCGTTTGAGGAAGTCCACTTCGCGATCTATTAGATTCTCGCGAAAATGCCACGGAAGGACGAGGAGCACGTCCGGCTTCAGGGCATGCATCTCCGGCTCCGAGACGATCGGAATCCCGGTTCCCGGTGTGAAACGTCCGAATTTTTCCGAATTTACCTCGGCAATGACAGGAATTTCTCTCCTTGTAAGCCGGCAGAACTGCAAAAGCACGTTGCCCTTTGTCGACGCGCCGTACCCGGCGAGTTTTTTTCCTTCCCGTCGCAACAGGTGAATTTGCTCGAGCAGTTCGTCGCGATGGGCGAAGACTTCGTCCCGAAAACGTTGGTAGGGTTCGACTCCTTCAAATCCACCGCGTTGCTCGGATTGAGTCATCCGTTCAATCTCCGTCGTCGCTTCCCGATAAGGGGCATCGGCCCGCGCCACGGTGACGGCCAGGCTTCCACCGTTCACCTCGCTGGCCTGCAGGCCGATGATCTTGAGGTCGCTTCGATCCGTCATCCATCGAATCTGGCGCAGGGAATAGTATTCAATATGCTCGTGACAGATCGTGTCATAAGCGCAGCGCTCAAGCATGAGCGGCATGTAGCTCTGCTCGAAATGCCAAACGCCGTCGGACGCCAAATAATCCTTGATGGTTTTCATGAATTCGAGAGGCTGCTCGACGTCATAGAACATTGCGATGGACGTGATAATCTTCGCCGAGCGGCCCTTTAACTCCTTGTGCCACAGCTCGCGCGAGAAAAACTCCGGCAGGACACGGATCGTCGGCGGATAGAAGTCCAGGAACTTCCGGGCGACGGGATCGACGCCGACCAACTCGCAACCTGACTCGTAAGATCTTAGCAACGTTCCGTCGTTGCTCCCAATATCGACAACCAGATCACCGGCGGACGGCTTGCACAGCGCGGCAAGAGAGGCCGCCTTTTGCGCGAGATGCCGCACCATCGAACCATTGAGGCCGGAGCGATATCCGTAATTTAGCCCATACATTTCATCGAGCGGATAGGAGTGACGCAGTTGGAGAAGACCGCACGTGTT
Organism: uncultured Verrucomicrobiae bacterium; assembly: GCA_963763735.1. Lineage (GTDB taxonomy): Bacteria > Verrucomicrobiota > Verrucomicrobiia > Chthoniobacterales > Terrimicrobiaceae > DASTFP01. The sequence goes on from CAVXQK010000016.1 coordinate 58,541, forward strand.
CGCAGACGGCAAACAGCGGACCAGATCGAGCGGGCCTCCCAAAACGTCCTGGTCCGGCTTCCCGGGAAAGACGCCAGTTAACTTCTGCTCCCCGAGTTGCAGCACGAGTTCCAGATTGGGATTGCCGCAGATGCGGCACTGCGTGATTGGCTCGGGCATTGGTTCAGTGGGCCGCGAGCCTCGGATTTTCGAAGATAAAATAGAAACGGCCGCGCCAGACGACAGGCCACTTCTCTCGCACGATTTGCCTGGCAATCTCATCAACCCCGGGTTGAGCGAACGTCCAGCGTTGCTCGATGTCGCCAACCACGAGGTAGCGCGCGCGATCGACGTCCGCGGGAAAGAGGAAGCGCGAGCGGCTCACGGGTCTCTCAAACGTGAAGGTGCGTTTTCCCGTCCAAGCCGTGGCCTGAATGAAGTCTGCAACCCTGCAGTGCAAGAGCCACGCGACGTTGGGACCGCAGATGACCAGGTCACTCTCGCTCAGGCGCACATTCAGCCAGCGCGCAGCCTGCTCAACCTCGCCCGGGATTTGCGTCACCCAAAAGTCGTTGCGGGAGACCAGACGTCCCGCAAGAGACTCCGGAATCATGCGCGCGATGAGGATCAATGGCAGGGCAAGGGAGGCCGCCCGTGCCAATCGGACTGCGGGCCGAAAGCTGGGACCGAACGCTCGAAGGCGATCGAGAGCAACCTTCAAGCCTCCGGTCCACGCCAGGGCTAATACGGGAAGCAATGTCACCGCCTGGTAATAGAAAACCGGAATGTTTTGCCGATTCTGAAGAAGCAAGAACGAGACGATCGAAGCAAAAACCGCAATCGGATACAGGCTCTTTCGAACGCAAAGCACGCAGCCAATTGCGGCTCCGAGGTGAAAGAAATCCTGACTGTAGAACATCACGATATTCTGGACGGCCTTGGTTCCCGATCCATTCTCATTGCTGTATGCGCGGTAAAAGTCTGCGAGTTCGGAAAGGTCCTGGGTGAGCCAGTTCTCGGGCCAATAGCGCAGTATCGCAAAGCCCAGGCTGCACAAGACCACGATCGCGGAAGGCGCAGCCAACCGGGGCCAGGAGCGAGGTCGCTTAATCCGGCAAAGCCACCCGGCGATTGCTCCGTGGACGAAAAGCGGATGGCTCAACGCCGCAAGGCCCAAGCCCGCGCCTGCAATCCAGTCGACCTTCGGCCGGCTCCGCCGCAACAGCGCCAGCACGCAAATAAGCAACCCCAGGGCCACCGCGTTGTGCGGATAGATCCATCGAAAATGAATGATGCTTTGATCGTATCCCAGAAAGAGCAGGGCCCCAAACCAGGCGGGGAAGTGACCGAAGATACGTCGTCCGCCAAGGTACATCGTCGTCGCAATGGCCAGAGCGAGCAGGACGTTCAGGACTCGCGCCCCGAGAATGTCTCCCCCAAAGAGCCAGGCCATCCCTCCGGCGAACCACGCGTAGCCAGGTTGATAGGTGTAGCTTGGGTGCCAGAAGGTGATCTTCAATGAGCGATCCGCTGGATGGCCGGCGAAGAGGGCCTTTCCGATCATTAACGTAAGCGTTTCATCACCATACCACCGCGGACTGGTTCTGAGATTCGGCACGTAGAGCAGCGCCCAGAACAGGGAAATCGAGACGAGGGGAACAATGAAAAACGCCCTGCGGGTGTTTCGCAGGGATACTAAGTGTTCACCGTTCGGTGATTCGCCATTCATCAGGCCAGCGAAAATTGGCAAAACTTATATTGCCCGTTCGACGGATCCCTCGAGGCTTTCCGAATGACAAAACGGCGACATCCGAGCATTGGGACGGCGCGCGAGACCAGCGCTCACGCGGACGCGCGATCCGGCGAACCGTTTATCTCGGCCTCGATTCTCTTCCGTTCCGAAACACTGACCCGGTCGATAAAGAGGACTCCGTGGAGATGGTCATGCTCGTGCTGAACGGCCCGGGCGAGAAGACCGTCGGCCTCAAACTCTATGGTGCCGTCCAGGGTTTGAGCCTTTACCCGAACGGTGCCCGGACGGGTGACATCGCCGCGAACACCCGGAAAGCTTAAGCAGCCCTCAACACCAGTCTGAAGTTTTCCAAGGGTTTCCACTTCAGGGTTGATAAGGACGAGAGGCATATGGGCCTCGACGTCGACGGCGTTTCCAGCGATCCGCAAAGCGCTTGGGCGGTCCTTGACGCCCGTGACATCGACCACGCAAACCTGCACGGGCATGCCGACTTGCTGGGCGGCGAGACCGACGCCGTCCGCGTCGTACATCGTCTCCAGCATGTCCTGAGCAAGTGCCCGGATCCTGGAGTCGATTTTTTCAACCCGTCTTCCCTTGGCGCGCAGAGCGGGATGACCGTATTGGACAATTTCCAGAATCATGAGGTAACGAGAATACTACGGTGCGCCACGGCCTGATCAACCTTGAACAAGGTGCTATTTCTTCTCCTCGGGTTGGGTGAACGCTGGGATATTCTTGATGCCGGCATCCCTAAGGGCATCCAGCGCTTTCACGACCACGCCAAAGGGAGCTTCCCGGTCCGCCTGCATGGCGATGGGACGGGCGGGAGCCTGCTCGCGCAAGCTCTTGAGAGCACCAGCGAGGGTCTCGAGAGTAACCGGTTTCTCGTCGAGAGTGATCTGGTCCGCGCTCTTGATCCGCAGGACCAGAGGTTGGCTATTTTCGGCCGGGGCTTGCTCGGCTGACTTGGATTCGGGAAGATTAATTTGAAGCTGCGGCTGGTTCTTCTGGAACGTCGTCGTGACGATGAAAAATATCAGCAGGATGGCGAGAATGTCGATCAAGGAGACAATAATGACCGAGGGAGCCCGCCGCTTGCGGGTGTAAAACCTCATGAGACGGCTTGCACCACAGGTGCGGCTCCCGGCGGGTAGCATTTTATGACCAGATCCGCGACCAGCGATTCCATTTCAACGGCCATCACCTCGATGCGGCGCTGGAAATAGTTGAACGTGATGAGGCTCGGCACAGCAACGGCAAGCCCGACGATGGTGGTGTTGAGGGCCTCTGCAATCCCGCGCGCTACGGCGACAGGGTCGGTGCCAACCGCTGCAAAGATCCCGACCAGGCCGGACAGCGTGCCCAGCAAGCCAAGAAGAGGCGCGATTCCGGTAGTGATTTCGAGAATCACCAAACCGCTTTCCAGTCGAGCGACCTCATGGCGCGCGCGTGTCTGTACAGCTTCAACGGCTTCGGCGCGAGACCAGGTGAGATGCTGCAACAGTGTGCCCAGGACGCGGGCCAGAGCCGAGGGATGCCGCGAAATAAGTCGCTCGAGCTTGTCGAGATCGTCTCCCGGTTGAAGCCGCTCGATTTCGTCGGCAAGGGGCGGTGGCAGTATCGACCTTTCCCGAAGTGCCGCGCTGCGCAGGATGATCACGGTGCCGGCCACCATGGAAACGACGAGCAGGATCGCCATGAAAAAGCCCCCTTTTACGAAAAACGCGAGGGCACCCTGAATGATCGAGGCTAAGAACAATTCCATTAGTTTGACAGTATGGTGAACGAGTATTCGATCTCGATGCGGCCGCTTTCCAGCATGGGCACGAGTTCTTTGGGGATCGGGGGAATTTCAGCTTCCATGATGGCCCGCACACTGCAAGCCGCAAAGCTCTCGTTCGAGCTGTTGCGCAAAACCTGCACCCGCTCGACCTTGCCGCTCTCCCGAACCACAAAACGGACTTCCACGGTTCCGACATTGAGCAGACCGATTTGATCACTTACGTAATAGTACCATCGCGATCCGATGGCGTCGGACAGCATCTTCTTGTAACGCCCGAGGGGTGTGGCAGTGGCGCTCACGGCGGAACGCCCGCGGTTGGAGATGTTGCCCCGGATGCGCGTGATGCGAGTTTGCGGCTGATATCCCGGAGGCTGAGGAGCCTGAGGCTGTTGTTTCTGCTGCTGAACGGCCTTCGCTGATTCCGGGCGGGGCGTGGTTTGCGGCTTCGGCGGCTCGAGGAGCGCGAGTTGCGTGCTCGGTCTCGGCGTGAACTTTGGCTCGGGTTTGGGCTCGGCCTTTGGCTCGGGAGCGGTTTCCTGGCGAGGCGGCACCGCGGGGGTTGACGGACGCGCCTGCGGCCCCGCCGTATACTCCCTGTTTTCGAAGCTGAGCGCCGGACTCTGCGTGCCATCCTGGCTCGGGACAGGCGCATCGCCAGTCGCCGGCAGGGGGGACGCGGCTCGCGTGTCCTTGTCGGACTCGAACGTCGCGTCTTCCGGAGGCTTGTCCGTCCTCTGCGATTCGCTGGTTTCGACGTAGGACGGCCTCTGTTTTGGCTGCGATTCCGGTGCAACGATCGTCAGTTCGACGGGTGGCTCGGCGGCTTGCGGAACGAACACGGGCGGACGAAAGGCAAGAGCGAACGCGACGAGCAGGATGATCAAGAAGTGAACGACAAGGGAAGCGATCACCGCTCCAATGGTCTTTCGGCGGTTCTCTTCCCGCCACGTGCTCAGCGTCGCCGTGCTCATGCGGGCAGTGTCTTGCTCATTCGCGCGTGATGGAACAGGTATTGCTGAATGTATCCGGCATAGATGCCGAACCGGCGGTTGGAAAACTCCTCCAGTTCGCGAAGAGATGAGGTTCCCTTGCACATGGCGCGCAGGATTCGCGCAATCCAGACATCCACAGGAACTGCATCCAGCCGCTCGTAGGCGAAAAGCAATACGCAGTTTGCCACCTTGCGGCCCACACCAGGCAGCAGGCAAAGCTGCCTGCGGGCTTCTCCGGTCGATTTGTCCGCCAGGGAGGCGAGGTCGATCTCTCCGGAAGCGACGGCAGTCGCGGCGCCAAGGAGGCTCTTCGCGCGGAAGCCCAGCCGGCAGTTTCGCAATTCCTTCTCAGTCGTCCGGGCGAGCCGATCCGGAGGGGGATAGGCATTGACCCGCGAGCCCGGGATCCTCTCGCCGTAAAGAGCGCGCAGCTCAAGCGAGATTTGCCGGATATGGACGACCTGCTTCATCGGCGAGGTAATAAACGTCGCGAGACACTCCCACCGCGGCTGCCTGAGAATGCGAAGACCCCTGCACGTCGCGAGCGCTGCGCGGCTGAAAGGATCGGAGGGAAATGCCGCGTATATTGCTTCCAGAGGATGATCGAGCGAGAAATATTTGCGTGCGAGGCTCTCATGGCCGGCGGGAACGCGCAACATGTGACCGCGCTGCTCAGCGCAAAGCGGCGTGCGATCAACCAGAATCTGCCAGCCATCTCCTCCCTCGGACATCGCGTGGAAGATCTGGCCGCTTTCCAGCGTGCGCCTCAGGTCAAACTCCGGAGTCGAAAACTCCACAAACTTGTCGCGCGCCTTCATCAAGTGAAATAACTTACGACGGCGCGGTCAGGACTCCAGCAACACCGCATCGCCATAGAGCGTCGACGGCGAAGCGGAGGAGATGCGGACATCAAAGATCTGACCGACGTGGCGCGGTGCTCCCTCAAAGACGACGATCTTGTTCGTGCGGGTGCGGCCGGTAAGGCGGCTGGGGTTATTCTTGCTGCGGCCTTCGCAAAGAATCTCCACGTGCCGTCCGACATGAGCATCGAGCTTCGCCCGCGCATGCCGATTGATCACCGCCAACAGGTCCTGGTTGCGGAATTCTTTCACTTCCTCCGGAACCTGGTTCTCCATCGCAGCCGCCGGCGTGTCGCGGCGTGGCGAATATCGAAAGACAAAGGCATTGTCAAACCCCACAGTGTCGGCGAGCGCGCGCGTCTGCTGGAAATCTTCATCCGTCTCTCCCGGGAAGCCAACAATCATGTCGGTCGTAATGGCAATTCCTGGACGTTCCCGGCGCAGCCTTTCCACAAGACGGAGGTAAATCTCCGACGTGTATCCGCGCCGCATGACTTTCAGAATGCGGTCCGAACCGCTTTGCAGAGGGAGATGGACGTGCTCGACCAGTTTATCCAGTCGAGCGAAGGCGCGGAGAAGGTCTTCACGGAAACCGATCGGATGCGGAGAGGTAAAGCGCACCCGGGCAATGCCCTCGACGGCACAGACGGCATCAATCAGTTGCACGAAAGGGCTGAGTCCATTGCGTTTCTCAAATTCGTGGCGCCCGTAAAGGTTGACGATTTGGCCGAGCAGTGTGACCTCCTTCACGCCTCTCGCGGCAAGCCCGCGAACTTCCTCGGCGATATCGGCAACCGAGCGGCTCCGCTCCGCGCCGCGTGTCTGCGGCACGATGCAAAACGCGCAGTGCATGTTGCAGCCTTGCATGATGGAAACGAACGCCGTGGCCTGGGCCTGCGTCAGGATGTGGTCGCGAATTGCCGACTGCGAATTTTCCTCCTCGTCGACGTCCACGATGGGCAGTCGCTCGTCGTCCATGCGGGTGTCTAAATTGCGCCGCAGAAGCTCACCCACATAATCCGCCACCCGATGAAATTTCTGAGTTCCGGCAACCAGATCGACGCGTGAGGAGGATTTTATGAGTTCCTCGCCGCGGCTCTGCGCCATGCAGCCCAGGTAGCCGAGCACGAGGTGGGGGCGCTTCTCACGAAGCCGCTGGAGCATGCCCATTTTTCCGATGGCCTTCTGCTCGGCCATGTCACGCACGCTGCATGTGTTGAGCAGAATCACATCGGCCTCCGTCTCATCCGACACGAGGCGATAGCCGCGCGTCAGAAGCGAGCGAGCGACCTGCTCGGAATCGCGCTCGTTCATCTGGCAGCCATAAGTCTTGATATAAACGCTGGGCATGAGTCGGAAGCGCAAACGTAATGCCCGCACAAAAAATTGCCAGTCCGCACAATCCGGACACGCTCAGATTTGAAAATCGAAGTCCCGTCGCATGAAGAATCGGGGTTGAGAATCGAAAGTTTCCTGACAGGACAGGCTGTTAACATGACAAAAAACGTCTTGTTATTTCCCGCCGGTCGCGGGGATGCTTTAGGCGTCATGCCGAAATCCAGCCCCGCCAAAGAAGGCTACTCCATGCCTGCCGAATGGGAGCGTCATGAGGCAACCTGGATTTCGTGGCCTCATCCAGGCGGAGCAAGCTTTCCATGCGCCTATGACCGCGTGGTTCCGGTTTTCGTCGAAATGGTGAAAGCCCTCGCGGAGTCCGAAACGGTGCGCATCAACGTGAAGGATTCCGAGCAGGAGACAGAGGTGCGCGCGCTTCTTGGCAAATGCCCTCCGGAACGGGTTGAGTTCATCCCTGTTCCAACCAACGAGCCGTGGTGCCGCGACCACGGACCGATCTTCCTCAAGCGCAAGGAAAAACCCCGACTCGCCGCGGTCAATTTTGGTTTCAATGCGTGGGGCTATAAACTTTCCCCCTTTGAGGACGACGACGCTGCGGCAAACCTCATTGCGGAGAGAGTTGGCGTGCCGATATTCGATTTTGGGGAGTTTGTTCTTGAAGGGGGGTCGATCGACGTGAATGGGCGCGGCACCGTGATCACAACCGAATCGTGTCTGTTGAACCCCAACCGCAACCCTGATCTCTCGAGGGCACAGATCGAAGCAAATCTGCGCGAGGCTCTTGGCGTCACACAAATTCTCTGGCTCGGCGATGGGATCGAGGGCGATGACACTGACGGGCACGTCGACGACATTACGAGATTCGTCAGTCCGGACACGGTGGTGACCGTTGTCGAGGAGGACGAGGACGATCCCAACTACGAACCGCTCGAACTCAACTTGCAGCGACTCCGGACGATGCAGCTCTCGAATGGTTCACCGCTTCGCATCTTGAAGCTTCCCATGCCTTCGCGCATCATGCGTAAAGGTCAGCGCCTGCCCGCCAGTTATGCAAATTTCTACGTTGCCAACGCCGTGGTCCTCCTGCCGGCCTACAACGACAGCAACGACGCCTGGGCGGCCTCCGTCTTGAAAGCAGCCTTTCCCGGGCGGAGAATCGTCTCCATCGATTGTCGTGAGCTCATTTGGGGCCTGGGCGCCTTTCATTGCCTGACTCAGCAGCAACCGGCTGCATAATCCGCTTGCCTTGGCCTGTCGAGGCTGTAAATTCCCAGCCTCTCTATGGCAAAAAAATCATGGCAGGAGCGCGACAAGCGCAAACGCAACACGGTGGCAAAATATGCTGAACTTCGTGCGGAGCTCAAGGCGAAGAAGGACTATTCCTCGCTTGCCCAACTGCCTCGCGATGCCAGCCCCACCAGGCTCGTGAATCGCTGCCAGGTGAGCGGTCGACGCCGCGCCTTCATGCGCAGGTTCAAGATCTCCCGCATCACCTTTCGCGAACTTGCTTCCGCCGGCATGATTCCTGGCGTCACAAAGTCGAGCTGGTAATTTCCGCTGGGCGCGGAAATTTGTGCCGTGCCGATCTACGAATATGAGTTGGCTGACGGCGATTGCCGCGTCTGCGGAGGGCGTTTCGAGCTGCGCCGGCCCGCTGGACGACCGCCGCTCGTTCAATGCCCGCTTTGCAACAAGGCGGTCCGCAAGGTGATTTCAACCGCGAACTGCCCGCAGTTTGCAAAACCCCTCAGCGTGGCGGACGCCAAGCAGGCCGGATTTTCGGTTTTCGAAAAGCGTGAGAAGGGCGTCTACGAGAAGCTGTAGATCTCAAGGCATGCGATCGCGGTGTTGACGTGGGCGTCCACCACCTTTTGCACATCAGGCGCATAGCCGCCAGCGAGCACCCAAGCTGTTGGAAGGCCGTTGGATCGCGCAAAGGCGAAGACCTTCTCGTCGCGCAGGAAGAGGTCCCGGTGATCGAGATCGAGAGGCGAATAAGGATCGTCGCGCAAGGGGTCTGCGCCGGCCTGGAACAGCAGAATATCGGGGCGGGATCCCTGAAGGAGCCAGGGAAGGTGCTGCTCAAGAAGTCGCTGCAGGTGCTCGCCGTCGTCTTTGGACGGTGACATTGGAACCGAGAGGTGGTTTTCACCGTCCTTATGATGGCGCATGCTCACATCACGGTACGGAATATTGTCCGCGTAGTCGTTGCCGTATATCGATAGCGCCCTGATCCACGGGCGGGTGGTTACCAGGGAAGCTGTTCCGTTTCCGTAGTGTAAATCGAGGTCCAGGATCGCTGCCGAATGGATTCTTCCTTCGGCGCGGAGCGCTTCCAACGCGACGACCAGCCCGTTGAAGGTGCAAAATCCTTCTCCGTGGTCTGCGAATGCATGATGAAATCCGCTGGCCAGGGCACCGGAAACACCTTGATCAAGGGCGGTCCTGGCAGCGGCAAGAACACCGCCGTTGGTCAAGAGCACACTGGAGAACAAGGCGGGCGACCAGGGGAACTTCTGAGATTCGGCAAGTTCTCGAGGCGATCCGGTCCTGACTGCCGAGACGTATTCGGAGGTGTGGACACGAAGCAATTCGCTCTCGGAGACGGGTTGCGGAGAGCAAATTTCGAAACCGGATTTCCGACGGAGTTCCTCAGCGACCAGTACGAACTTCCGCATGGGCATGACATGATCTCCGATGGGTGCCGCAAAGCCGGCATCGTGATAGAGGCGGAGTCTCATGGCCGCCGACACCGCCTCCGAACCCTGCGAAGCGTCATTGATGGAGGTTGGTAGTCGGCGGCAGCAAATCGACGAGTTCGTCGCGCGCCGGATAATTCTGAAGGCTCGCTTCGAGCGGAGCCATGTCGCGCTGCCGGAAACTTGCCCCGTACATTCGATAAAGCGCCTGGGCGATGTCGAGGGCCTCGGCGCCCGAGAGGGTCCGTTCCTTCTCTTTGCCCACGCGGCGGACCACGAGAGCGAGTGAAAGGGGCCTCGGACCGCCGCTGAGATCGATTTCGTCGGGTGTCCGAAAGTCGGGTTGCAGGTAGCCGACCCTTCGCGGGTCGATCATGAGATAGCCCGCCTTTTCGTAGGCCTTCAGGCGAACGAACGTCGAGGGATCGTCGCGATCCAGGAATTTCATTTCGCCAGCGAGCGTGATCGGAGAATCCGCGGGCCGCTGCTGCGCGGCAAGGCACTTGCGCGCGGTTTGAATTGGCAAAGCTCTCAGCCAGCCGGCGAGCCCGGTACGCCGCCACTCCGGAGCAACAAAGCTGTGAGAGAGATGAACGATGGCCCCCTCAATTCGCTCAGACACGATCGCTGTGTGATCACGAACGGCGGCGAGCTTGCCTTGAGACTTAAGCAGCACCATGCGGTAACGAAGAGCGCAACCCTCCACCAGGCGATCACCGTTCCAAAGCAGACGGCGCGACAGGATCGTCGGCTGCTCGACCTCGCTATTGGCGCCAAACTCTGCCCAAAGGGCGCCAAATGCGACATCGAAGCCAGGGTCCTCCGCAGACGCGACGCATGCGAGTTCGATATCCGACCAGTCGCGTTCAAGACTTTTTGTGTCCCCGGGTGCGAGGTCGGCTGGAATCATCCAATCTTGCAACATGAGATCAAAGACACGTTCAACGCTGACGAGGCCGCTCAGCCTGGGACAATACGGCAGCCAGAACGATCGCTATGCGAGCTTAGTCCAGCCGCAGGTCGCACGTCAAATCGCTCTTTCGGCCTCCGCGGCAGGGGCGTCCCCCAAGTCTCACAGCTCCAATTTTCGCAACGGGGCGAAACGCGATCTCGCTCCCACCCATTTCAAACTGCGCCATGGGACGTCCGGATTCACGATCAACAAGCGTGACGGAAAGCGGGAGTTGATTGGGGATGCCGGGGTGCATTGACGGATAAAGATTTGTCCGGCGATAGCGAAGGCCCGAAAGGAACGCTTCGGCGGACATTTCCCGCAGCGCAAGCGGCCGGCCGCTCACATAGATCCGATAGCGCGCGTTAAACGAGGAATTCCCGCAGAATTCGAGCCGCTGCATGGACGTATCGACGAAGCGGCTCGTCGTGCCACCCTCGACGGGAGTTTCACAGAGCAGAGGCCAGCTCTCGAGGGCCTTGCGCACAGTGAGGCGGGCGCCGCCCTTTTTCCAATCGAGAAGGGTGGGGAACCGCCAGTTCCAGATTTCCCGATAAATCTGGCTGCGCAGCTTGAATCCAGCCTTGCCGAGCTCCGCGAGAATCGCTTCGAGATCGTCCCACAGGCGTTGAGGCAGAAAGTACTCATCGTGCAGTTTCGTTCCAAAGCGCTTAAGGCTGCGGGGAACTCGCTCTTCGAGCAGATGGGCCGCGAGGCATGTCCACAGCAGGGCGACGCTGGACATCCAGTCGGCGCGTGGAAACGATTCGATGGCTCGGAATTCGATGAGTCCCAGAGCGCCCGCTGGCCAGGATGTGTTCCAAAACTTGTCGAAACTCATCTCGCTGCGGTGCGAATTGCCCGTCACGTCGGTTTGAATATGGCGGAGCGTCTCATTGATGAGCGCGCGATGATCGCCCGGGGGAAGCGATTCCAGGAACGTGTACGCCATATCGATGTCGTAGAGGTCGCGCGCCGATTCGTCCGGGCGCGGGGCCTGTGAAGATGAACCCACGTAGCAGCCGGTGAAAAGATAGGCCAGCGAAGGATGGTGCTGCCAAAAACGCAGAATCGCGGCGAGCCAGCCGGGTCGAGTGAAAAACGGGTTCGCATCCAGCTTTGGACCACCCCAGAGAAGGTGATTTCCCCCGCCGGTACCTTGGGGATAATCCCACGCTGACTCCTTCCAGGATCGCAAATCTGCAGCTTCGCAACTGGAGGTGACCGCTTCGATCCAGTCGGCATATTCATGCCACATACTGCATGCCGGAAGGTTGACCTCGAGCACGCCAGGATCGGCGGCCAAGCCGACTTCCGTCCAGATTCCGGCTTCATCCGGAGGCGTGTAGCCTTGGAGCGCGACCTTCGCTATACCGTTCTTTGAGGCAGAAACCGCAATGGCGGAGAGCAACTCGAGGAACGGTTTTTGAAGGAGCGGCGGGATGAAGATCGCGATGGTGTCTCCATTCCTTTCGATGGAAAGAGCCCGGCGAGGCACTGAAGGAGGCAACCGGTTGAGCGGAAGACGCAATCCCGACGGACCTTCGGCTTCCGAGAGGACACGGGCGCCCTTCTGGATCGACCAGCTTGAAGAATGCCAGCCGGTATCGTCATGATCGATGGGCATCGCGAGAATCTCCGTGCCCGGGTTGGTGGGATCCACGAACTGAAGCCAATGTGCGGGAAGGCCCAAGCCCACGCGGATACCGTCGGCAAGGAGCCGTACGGCATCCTGTTTGAGGGGTTCCCTGGATTTCGGCAACGGGAACAGGGGCGTGCCGTCGCGGTTGGCAACGATGCGCAAAACCCATCGCGGATTGACTTCTCCCGGGTAGGATTTGCCCGGACAAAAGAACACGGCCGAGCCGGCCATGCGGTTTTGCAGAAGATTCCCGGCGACTTTCCACGCGTAGCCAAGTTTGGTGGGGCCGACCGCGGCATAGTTCCACTCGGGCCCCTCGGGATTGATCGGCACGAACGTCGGCTCGCCGCCGAGCGTGAGTTTCACCGCATGCTTCGCAAAGATCGCTTCCGCGCGAGCAGCGGCTTCATCCATCCAGCGGGCAATCATGTCAGGATTTCGTGATGGATAGCACCGCGTCCAGATCGCTGGCGATGGTGTGGTCTCCGTAGTAATTCCCGACGATGGGTGCAATGTCGCCCGGGGTGAGGCCCACGGCGGCTGCTAGAAAGTGATGGTCGCATAAAATTCCGTTGGTCGGGTCAAGTCCAATCCAACCCGCTCCTGGAAGATAGGTTTCCACCCAGGCATGGAACGCATTCTCGGCGTATTCGAGGCCGTCATCGGCGTTGTCCTCCCAGAGATAGCCGCTTGCAAGCCTGGCAGCCAGGCCGTGACGCCGGAGAACCTCCACCAGGAGCACGGCGAAATCCCTGCAGGAACCCTTTTGCCCCTTGAGCGTGGACTGAGGTGCGAACGGATCTCCCTCTTCCCTGCGCTCGTATTTGATGTTTTCGTGCAACCAGTAGTTCATGGCAACAATCGCCTCGACGGTCGGCCGAGGCGGAGCCGGGCTCAATGGCTCGGGCAGGGCGAAAGTTCTATACTTGGGACGCCGGAAGGGCGCCAACACGGCGGCCTCCTCCGGAAGATAGTCGAAGGGAAGTCGCAAAGCGTGTGATTCGAGCACGAAGTGAAAGGGATCCCATGCCTGGAGCACGGCATCGAACTTGAGCTCGAAACCCAGATGGTCCAAGGATTCCGGATAAAGGCAGGTCGCGATCAAGTTGTCAAACAGATCATGCCGGTACTGAACGCCGGCGGAAGCGTCGGTCGAGAACACGATTCTCTCTATGTGCACGAACAGATCGTTGCGGGGAAAGAGGCGCACCCGATGCGGCGAGAAGCTGGTCTTTCGCGCGTATTGATAGTGAGCCGAATAGTGAACGCTGATTCTCACGGTTTGTAGCCCATCCGTTTCATCGAAACCCTTACCTTCATATTTTGGGCTCCCGAACCCTTGAACGTACCACGCAGCGGCGTCGCGTCCACCGAGTCTCGCCCGTAGGCCATCGTTACATGCCGCTGGCCGCACCATTGATTGTTCGTGGGATCGATGGCAAGCCAGCGCATGCCCGGAGTGAGTGCTTCGACCCATGCGTGCGTTGCAAGGGATCCGACCAGTCTCGGGGCGCCCGGAGCCGGCTTGATCGGATCCGACTCAATGTATCCACAGACATAGCGCGAAGGTATGCCCGCCGTGCGCAGAACGCCGAGCATCACGTGCGTAAAGTCCTGGCACACACCAGCCCGCTGCTTCCAGACGGTCTCGAGCGGAGTCGAGTTGTCGGTCGAACCCGGTTCGTAGCGGAACTTCTCGTGGATCGCGCGGTTGAGCCGTTCCAGCGCTTCGCCAAGCAACGCGTCGCCGGTAAAAAATTTGCGCGCCCACTCCATTGAAGGAACCCCCGTTGGAACAGCCGGCGTAGGCTGCAGATAGTCGAAAACGTCGGTGAGTTTGGAGGCAAAGAGCTGTCGCGCCTCGGCGACCGTCACGTTGAGAATGCCGAGGGTGGGAGACATCTCCTTCGTGCGCACGGTCACCTTGTTGATAATTGTGAGACGCTCGTGCCGCAGCGTCATGGAATAAAATGTGACCTGGTTGCCAAAGTAGTCGTGATAAGTGGAGACCGTAGTGGGGGGAGAAAACTCGATTTGGTGCGCAATGATTTCCTGGCTCGGAAGCGTTGGAGGAGTCAGCCTGGCTTCGATATAGGCCTCTCTCGCCGCCTGACCGTAGCGGTAGTCGGTGCGGTGCGTGATTTCAAAGAGCATTCTTGAGACCAAAAAGCGTTGGTTGGATGTCCGGACCCATGTGAATCTGATGATTCAAAAAACCGTCGGCAATCAGGTGGTGAATGTCGAGCGTTCCATTCAGCAAATAGGAGCCGTGATCGAGCAGGGTGCTGGATTTTGCAGAGCCGCCCGATTCCGAGTCTTTCGCGAGCTTCTCCCAATCGGTCAAACGGATTTCGTGCAGAAGCTGCTCAATGCCTGCGAGCGTGCGCAGTGTTGCGGGCGAGGCTTGCTCGCGCGCGGCGCGCAGGCGATCACGACAAACTTCGAGGCATTTCGCCACCGACCGCGGGGCGACCGGATTCTTCCAAAGCAGATCAAGCATGGGACCCGGTTCAATTCGAAGCTGGTAAACGCGCCGATAGACGTCCCGGGTATTGATCAGACGGAGGAAAGCCGAAAGCCGGATTTCCGATTCGTGCTCAGAGGGCAAATTTCGGCGGGCCATTGGACGCATGATCGAGCAAACAGCGTTCGCGGTGATGGTGGCGCGCTCGATCATCTGCCCAATCTCACAAAATGCCCAACCACCGTCGGCAATCATCGTGCCCTGGGCCGTGCCGAAAAACTCAGGGACTGCCTTCACGACATAGTCGCAGTAGCGACGGGTGAAGGAGGTGAGATCATCCTGCGACGCCTGCGGTCGGAATCGCGCGCGCTGAAAGCGCGCCCTCAGCGTCCCAATCACTCCCCAGGCCTCCAGGCTCAAGCACTCGAGAATCGACTCGGAATTGGCCGCGGCGCGCAGGATCGCCCTCACGACCGAGTCGGGTTCTTCCAGATCAAGGGTCAGCCGGTAGCGACCGGCCGGGCTCGAAATATTGCGCCTGGAGACCGAACCCGGGTTCTCCAGGGGCGGGAGGATCCTGTTCCAAACGGGCCGATAGAGAGTGCGTTCGGTGGGGTTGAGTTCCTCCAGTTCGAGCGACTCGATGACGCCAATCATCACCGCAAGACTGTGCGCGCGCTCAAGGTAACGCCCGGTCCAATAGAACGCCTCCGCCACGCGGCTGCTGACGTGCTGGGAGGGAAGGAGGGCCTCTCGAAGACGCCCGCGGTCGGGAGGCGGTTCCTCAAAGTCCGGCGGCGCCTGGACCCACGTATCCTTGCTCCCCCCGCCGAGTTCGTTTGCCGTATAAAGGGAATCCTCCGTGGAAACGCGCGTCAGGGCTCCCGGAACGACGTCGTAATTCCCTTCGCTCCTGCGCAGCGCAAAAAGAATATGATCCTGGCGTCGATGGACTTTGCGCCCGTCATGGTAGGAAATCGTCAGGGCGTCACAATCCTGCGGCTGGGCGACGTATTGGCCGGGGCTCCGCAGGACAAGCTGTCTGGCGCTCTCGATCTCTTCCGCCGAGGGCACGCGTCCGTTACCCCCAAGGATAATCTTTTCACCGAAAAGCGGACGGATCGTGAATTTCTCGACATCAGAAAGCACCATCTCGCGCTGGTCAATATCGCCCAGCCAGTAGGTCGTCAGACCGCGCAGCAGCGGTTGCTCGCCAAGATAAAAGCGAATAATCTGTCCGGCGAGTGGCAAGAGCGCGCGGTCGTCGGAGAGTTGCGAGCCAATCGAATTGACCACGGCGACGGTCCCTTTGCGGATGCAATGGACAAGCCCCGCCACACCCAGCAGCGAATCGCGGCGGAAGACCATCGGATCGAGCCATTGGTCGGAGATGCGATTGTAGATGACCTCGATCTTTTCGAGGCCGGATACGGTTTTCAGAAAGACCGCGTCGTTGAGCACGAGCAGATCGCCGCCTTGCACCAGCGGGATTCCCATTCGGCGCGCGAGAAAGCTGTGCTCGGAATAGACCGCGCTGCCGGGGCCGGAGGAAAGCAAAACAACAGTGGGATCGGGATGGTTCGACAACGACCTGAGCAATTCGAGGATATCCACAGTCGCGTCCGCAATCGAACGGATGGAAAAATCCTGAAAGCTTTGAGGAATCACGCGGGCAAGCGCCCGCCTGTTCTGAATCATGTAGGAGATGCCGGAAGCGTTGCTAAAGTAATGTTGCTTCACGACAAATTCTCCGCTGGGAACGCGGCAGAGACTTAATCCGCTCAGGTGCAGGTAGGCGCCGCCGGGCGGCGTAAGGCTGGCCGCGGCGCGCTGGTAGGCCGTACCGCCCAAAACCGGCTGGATCGGGAGCAGATTGGCACGCAGGATCTCCTTCTTCCCGTAGATGTCGCGGAGAAACAATTCGAAGGCGCGCAGCCGCTGCTGGATCCCCCTCTCCAGGGGCTCCCATTCCTCGGGCGTAAAAATCTGCGGCAGAACATCGCAAAACCAGGGGCGGCGCCCCCACGGCCTTTCGCGCCCCACGTCGAAGGTCACCCCCATTTCCCGCATGGTCGCTTCCAACCGCTCGTCCAAGGCGCGCACCTGACCGCGCGGCAACGTGTCCAGCCGCTGAAAGAGAGGACGATACACCGCGCGCGCTTCCCCGGAAGAGTCGTGCGTCTCCCTCCAATGCGAAAATGGCCCCAACTCTCCGTTATGCTCCACGGTGCCAAAGGCTTGGCGGATCGCAATTGCCGGTCAAGGAATTTCCGGTCGCATGCATGGTGATCCTGTTTGGGTTTGACACGGAAAAGAAAGTATCACATGCTTTTCGATTCTCTCAATGACTCCATGAAGACATTCTCAGCAAAGCCTGCCGACGTACAGCGCGACTGGTGGATCATCGACGCGGCGGAAAAGCATCTTGGACACGTCGCCGTGCAAGCTGCCAACCTGCTTCGCGGCAAACGCAAAGTGATTTTTACTCCGCACGTAGACACCGGTGATTTTGTGATCGTCATCAATGCTGAAAAAGTTCGCATCGGCGGCAAGAAGGATGTTCAAAAGTCTTACATGAGCTTCTCCGGTTATGTAGGCGGCCATAAGTCTGAGAATTTCGCCTCCCGCCAGAAACGGCATCCGGAGCTCCTCGTTGAACGCGCCGTACGCGGCATGATTCCCCACAACCGCCTGGGCCGAGCCACCTATCGCAAACTGAAGGTTTATCGCGGCAGTGAACATCCGCACGCCGCTCAGAATCCCAAACCCGCCTGAACTTTCCCATGTCCGAAATTATCGCCACCGGCCGTCGCAAAACCTCCATCGCCCAGATCCGCTTGAGCGACGGGAGCGGAACCTTCAAAGTCAACGGGAAGGATTTTACGGACTATTTTCCGAGCCTCTCGATGCAGAACATCATCCTTCGCCCGCTCGAGATCGCGAACTCCGTCCACCGCTTCGATGTCGAGGCCAAGGCTTCAGGTGGCGGCATTTCGGGGCAAGCCGGCGCCTTGCGTCTTGCGATCAGCCGCGCGCTTTTGCAAAGCGACGAAACGCTGCGCGGTTCGCTGCGCGGAGAGGGGCTTCTCACACGCGATCCTCGAATGAAGGAGCGAAAAAAATCGGGGCAGCCCGGAGCCCGCAAGCGGTTTCAATTTTCAAAGCGGTAGGCGCTCGCGTCCTTCATGGCGCTGCCGCTCTCACGGGATTCCCGGTGGATTTTTATCGGGGATAGCATTACGGACGCCGGTCGCCGGCAATGTCCTGAAGAGGTCGGCACGGGCTACGTGCGAGATGTGCGCGACTGGCTGCGGGCGTCGATTCCCGATCTCGCTCCCCAGGTTCTCAACAAGGGAATTTCGGGAAACACCATTTCCGATTTGCGACGCCGCTGGAATTCCGACGTCATCGCCCTCGAGCCGCAACTGGTTTCCATTAAAATCGGAATCAACGACGTCTGGCATGGGCTCGACGGCTCCGACGGAGGAACCTCCATTGAAGAATTTCGCAAGATCTATGCGGACATCCTTGGCCGGCTGAAGGCTGAGTGTCCGCAGGCAATGATTGTTCTTTGCGAGCCAAGCGTGATTTGGTCACCGGCGCCGGCTGAAGGAAACGAAATGCTCGAGCCGTACGTCGCGGCGGTTCGAGAGGCAGGCGTCGACTTCGACGTGCGCGGGGTCGTCCCGCTTCGTCGCGCTTTCGAGAAGGCTGGCGCGGAGAGACCGGACATCGACTGGGTGCCCGACGGTGTGCATCCATCCTCCTCCGGTCACATGTTGATCGCCCGCTCTTGGCTTGCCTGTCTCGGATTGCTATAGCGTTGCGATGCACGCCCTGCGCCTCGTTCTCCTCTCGCTCGCCCTGGTGAATGCTGCCAGGGCTGCCGATCCGGTGGAGTTTACCGTTGGCAGCTTTGTCTTCACTCGACCCGAAACCTGGGGGTGGGTTGTTCCGGCCTCGCCGATGCGGAAGGCGCAGCTATCAGTGCCGCCGGTGGACGGAAGTGCTCCCGGCTGATGTGACCTTCTTTCATTTCGGGGCGGGGCAGGGTGGCACGGTCCAGGCGAATGTCGATCGCTGGTTCAAACAGTTTTCCAATGGATCCACCGAAGCCAAAGCCGAGCGGGTGGGGAACACGGCAGTTACTTTTGTAAAGGCCTTCGGAACCTTCTCGAGCGGCATGCCAGGCGGTCCCACCACGCCCTTGAAAGACTATGCCCTGAACGGGGCCATTCTTGAAAGCCCCGGGGGCGACGTTTACGTGAAGATGACCGGTCCGCAGGCCGTGGTCAAACGCGCGGAACCCGCGCTTGATAAAATGATTCGCGAAGCCGCATCGCGCTAAATTGTCATTGCGAAGGTCCCCGTTTCCCACTCTGTTATCTCCTCTGCGTTCGCCAGCGTAGCACAGAGGTAGTGCAATCGATTCGTAATCGATAGGTCAGGGGTTCGAATCCCCTCGCTGGCTTTTTTGCGAGAATTTCCCCCGGTTGGGGAAATTCGCCACCGGCTAACCTTTTGCGTTTCGGCCAACAGGGACCGTTGAGGTCAGTTAAATCCGAACCCAAAAACGAACACCGGAGCTGGGTTATAGTAAACGGGACGGTCGTAGGGAGCCGGATAGTAGCGGTAGGGCCGGCTGTAGCCGTACGCGCGATTGCTCCACCCGAGCATGCCCGCTGTTTCTCCAACCGTGATGGTGATGCTTTTTGTTGCCGCCTGCCTGCGCCGGGGTAGCCAACACCGCAAACACCAAAACAGAAAAGGCAGCGACCGCTTTTAGAAGCCATGATCTCATATTCATATAACTTTGATTCGACGCTCAAGACGTCGTCGGATCTGTTGTTGCCACTTGGAACGAGGGTGTCCCTTCACCATCAACATCTATCTTTGTTTTAAAAGTTTTCTTATCAATAGATTGCCATTGTAATGACGCGTGTTTGGTAATAATATAAAATGCCGATTTGGCAAAATTCGCTGGCATCGGTGCTTGAGAGTTCCTCGTCTCCCGGGAGAGCCCTTTCCGAATCCTGCCTTTCTGCGCGTGCCACGCAGTCCAAGGATTGCCCGAGGAAAATTCCTTCGCGACGGATGTCTACTTTAATACAAGCGCTCGGGCAAAGCTTCGAAGGCGTCGGTTGGTGGCTACCGTAGGGCGGGCGCACGACGGCGAGATTCGGCATCGAGCACGCGTGCTCTTCATCTGAAAAGTGTCACCCACGAATATACCTGTAGAAAATCGTAACCCAGTATCATTGCGTCAAAGACGAGGAGACTGACAATTTTCATTTTGCGGGATTTCTATTGAGATTTAAGGAGGTGTCTCGCTTCGTAAGCAGAAGCCGTGCCAAGATGCGATTGCATTGAGGTCATTACTCGCCACTTGCCGCCTGGCGCTTTGACGCCAGGGCAAACGGTGATCTTCGATCCCTCCCCAAAATGTGCCCGAAAGCCCGAGGGCTGGCGCACTCCAAAACGCTGCGGCGCACGCGAAGCGGGCGAGAAAGAGCGCGAGAAGCGTAGCATTGTTCAGTCGAGATGGGATACGCTTTTCCAACCCCAGAGCCTCAATTTCGGGCGGCGCCAAATCCTCATGCGATCGCAATTTTCTCGCGGGCCAGAGCCTCGTTGATGGCGATCGAAAGATCGCTTCGCAGTTGGGCCCATGCCTCATGCCGATCCGTCCAGGCTCGCAACTGGAACGTGACGGCGCCCGCGGTGAAGTTGACGACATACACCACCGGGGCGGGTATTTTTGCCACGCCGGCAATGGCGGCGGCAGTCGTCTTCAATAATTCGACCACGCGTTTGACATCCACGCCTCCAGCCACGTTAACGGAAACTTCGACTGCTCGCTGTCGATTCGAGAATGTCCAGTTTATCACCTGATTCGAGATGAGTGACCCGTTGGGTACGATGACTTCGGAACCGTCCGCCGTACGAATAATGCTGGCCCGGATGCCGATGCGGAGGACCTCCCCCACGCTCCCGCCTACCTCGATGACGTCACCGATCTTGATCGGACGCTCGAAAAGCAGAATCAGACCGGACACAAAGTTGTTTATCACGTTTTGTAATCCGAACCCGATCCCGACGCTGAAAGCGCCCGCCAGGATTGTTATCTTCGTCAAATCGATTCCGAGGGCTCCCAATGCGATGAAGAATCCCACGAGCAGGATCAGATAGTGAACCATCGTGGAGATCGCGTACGGAATACCGCGTTCAAGAGGGAAATGCTTATAAACGTCCTCCTCCAGCACGAAACGCAGGAATCGGGAGGTCAAGAAGGACGCCCAGATCGCGATCGCGAACGCAAGGATGCCGCCCAGGGAGAGAGTCAGTGAGCCGATGGGTATGCTTGCGCTCAGGGCCGAGTGTGTCGCGGAAATCAAGGGAGTTGAGAGACCGAAGTAACTCAGCATCATTTTCAGCCAGACCAGAACGGCCAGGAACTCGAGTGTACGGCCAATGCGTTTATGAAGCATGGGGCGATGCAGTCGAACGACGCGCAAAGAGCTAAGAGGCCGGATCTCGAGGGCAATGATAAGCAATCCTTCGAAGATCCGAACGCCGGCGTAGAGGAGGGTTGCAACATAAGCGCTCCTGAGAAAGAGCACGCCCAGAAGATTGCCAAAATCGACGTAGCCGAAGACATTCGCGAGGAAAGCCGCGGTCAGGAAAATCAGCCCGATCCTGGCAATCACTCGCATCGCTTTCGAAAAGCGAGCGTTCGTTTCGGCGGCCCCTGTCCGCAGATGATGGCTCCTTAGCAACCAAAGAAGAAAAACAAGGCCGCCGAGCATCTGCCCGAGAAACAGAAGCCTTGCCAGCTCCGGCAGGGACGCGGCAAGGATTCGGAGTTGATCAACGAAGAACATGATAACGAGCGCATAGAGAATCGGGGACAGACGCCGGTCCAGCAGCCGTCGAAGAATTGCTACCGAAGGGATGAGCGCGAGGGTCGCCAGAATGACTTGAATCAGGCGAGGAGCTTGCGGAATAAGTGATGGACTGATGAGAACACTAAGAACAAAAGCCGTCGAGAGAGGGAGATCGAGGATCGGCAACGCGCGCTGAATTTCTGGTTTTTCCTCAGCCAGGTTCTGCACGCCCCGCCGCATGGATTGCAGCGCGACGGCAATCACAACGATGAGGACCGCCTGGATCAGAAAGGCGGAGGGGAGTCTCTTGCTGAACGCGGTCGATGCTTTCAACTGAGAAGAAAGCGACTCTCCGCTTCGGTTTTTCCACTCGGTGCCCAAACCTGTCCTCGGGCCCCAGAAAAACGGGCTCTGTCTCAAAAGAAGACCCTTAAGAGCCCGTATTTGTGCCTGCTTCGCCGAGGAAAGCGTCTTTTGTACCCGGACTTCCTCATCGGAAAATTGGCTCAGCACGGTCAACACCCGCGTGCGATCGGATTCGACAGCCTGTCGCTTCTGCTCAATGGCGTCGACCATACTCTGTACCCTCTGCAAGGCCTGAGCTGGCGCGTTCGCATCTTTTGCCAATTGGAGCGTCGCTTTCCAGACCTTGTCCAACTTTTCAAGGCGCGCCATGTCCTCTTCCAGGCTGGCGGCGCGTTGCGTCAGCTCGCGGGCCAATGCGGAAAGATCGGTGGCAAAATCCTGCCAATTGAGCTTTATGCGATAAAGGATGTCGAGGGACGTACTCGATCTCAGGAGCCACGAGTCCTCAGCCAGTCTTGGATTAATCTCACCCGCCAGGTTCGAGAAACTTGCGACGATCTCGTCCGTGCTTGACTGAATCCTCGACACGCTCGCGTCGATGTCGTCGAGAGCAGCCATCGCGGACTGCTTTTCGACAAGGATGTTGGCCAGCGGGATGGGCGTGGGCTCCGGGATCGGCTTCGCCGGTGACGCGGCAGGTTGCTGGCCCGCCGCCGGTTTGACGCTGAGAACGCAAGCCAGAAGAGAGAGTAAGACGATTCGAATTACTCGGCGCATTGAGGGGTTATACACTCCGGGGTCGGAATAGAGTAGAATCTTCCGCTCTCGCACCAGCCGATCAACTCCTGATCGGCCGAAACGGTTATTCCCTTGAGGATCACTTCGTGCTCTGCGTTTTCAACGAGGAAAAAAACGTTCAGCCCTGATACACCTCGACCGTCTGCTTTGCGATCATGTCCCAAGTGAAGCGCTTTTCGACCTCGCGCCGGCCGTTTTCGCCCATCTTGCGAGCATGCTCGAAGTTGGCAAAGATATGGCCGATGCCCCACGCCACCGAATCGGAGGTGGGGTGGATCAAAAACCCGGTGCGGTCGTGGCTGACGAACTCGCCAGGTCCGCCGACTACCGTGACAACCACGGGCTTGCGCGCCGACCATGCCTCAAGGATTACGATACCGAAAGGCTCGTTGCGGCTCGGCACGCACACGACATCACAGGACTTGAAGAGGCCGCTCAATCGTTCGCGCGGGATCTTGCCCAGCCACCGCGTATTGGGCTCCAGGCCGCGCGCTCTCGTCGCGCCCTCCAACTCCCAGCGCATCTCGCCGTCGCCGGCGAAGACAAACATTGCTGTGGGCAGGTGGTTAAGCACATACGGGACCGCGTCGATAAGGACGTCCACACCTTTCTGAAAGACGATGCGTCCCGCGAAAAGGATCATGGGGGCCAGGGGGTGGACTCCGATCGACCTCCTGACTTCGCCGGGATCACACGAAAAGTCGAAGCTTCCGGGGCGGATGCCGTTGTAAATCACGCGGCACTTGTCCGCGGGAGCGCTGTAGAGCCTGACTACCTCATCCTGAAGCGCCCTGCTCACGCAGATGACGCTTTCGGCGTCGAAGATGCCCTGCCATTCGCATTGCCGCACGGCTTCGCTTTGACCGGGATAGAGGTTGTTTCCGCAGCGACCGTATTCCGTGGAGTGCATCGTCAGCACGCGCCGGGCGCTGCACTGGCGTTTGATGAGCGAAAGCACATCGGCGGTCAGCCAGTCGTGCGCGTGGACGATGTCGAACTCTCCGGCCAGAGCGCGTGTCGTGAAAAAATGGTGCTCGAACGAACGGCACATGTTCCTGGTCTCGCGGACGAAGTCGCGATCGTGGTCGAACCCGCAGCGGTGGAGATAGACGCCATCCCGCTGCTCGTAGTGCGCCTGTTCAGGGGCCGTGCGCGTGAAAAGGTGAACCTCATGACCCATTTTCGCCAAGGCGCGGGCCAGTTCGGAAACGTGAACGCCGGCGCCGCCCACGAAGACCGAATCGAACGAATCCCAGGCGAATAGCGCGATGCGCACGGATAGAGGCCTCCTAGTCGAAGATAGGGACGCGCGGGGGCGAAATCAATAGGGACAGCCCGGCGAAATTCGCAATCGCCACGGGCATCCGGCAGACCGCCGAGACCGTCTTACTCCGAATTCGCTCCTCGCGGCGCATCCATGGTAGAAAGCCTCTGTGGAACACCCCGTCTTCATTTTTGCGCCTGGCGCCGGCGCCCCGTCCTCCCATCCCTGGATGCTTCGCTGGAGCGACCTGCTGACCACAATCGGCACGGTCCGGACTTTCGACTATCCGTATATGATGGAAGGAAGAAGGCGCCCCGATCCTTTGCCCAGGCTGATCGAAGCTCATGGCGAGGCCCTGGAACTGGCGCGGCAAACGCAGGAAGGCCCGTTTGTTCTGATTGGCAAGAGCATGGGTTCTCGAGTCGGGTGCCACGTCGCGCTGGAAAGAAAAGTCTTGGCTCTCGTCTGCCTGGGCTATCCACTCTGCGGTGGAGGCGACCGGGCCAAGCTCAGGGACAAGGTGCTGCACGAGTTATCAACGCCCATCCTTTTCGTCCAGGGAACCCGCGATCCGCTTTGCCCGCTGGATCTCCTTGAGAGAGTCCGCGGGGAGATGCGCGCGCCAAACGAACTGCATGTCGTGGAAGGGGGCGACCATTCGTTGTCCGTCACAAAAAACCAACTGAAGGCAAGCGGCGAAACCCAAAGCGACGTGGACAGCAGGATCTTGCGGGCAATAGGGCAGTTTGTCTCAGCGGGGAAATAACTTTGAATCCGTGAATTTCGAGCGGATTCTGGCCGCTGGCACTCTAAGGTTGCGCTTCGCGAAGCTTCCAGTCGCGATTGAAATCGGGACGCAGTGCGACCGAACGGGCCGGGTGGCGGTGGAACGAATGATTGGCTGTCACACGCGCTGCGGACGGACTTTCCTGCTTTTCACGTCCACGACCGCCAGGTTCCAGCTTAATGGGAACGAATCATTCCCGCAGACTCCAGAGCACGAAGCATACAACGAACCACGCGAGCGTTCCGACAGCCGCCAAATAGATTCCCATGACATGGCCCATCGCAATAAAGACGCTTCCGGCAATAATGAGCGCCACAGTGGCGGCCTGTATGAGCCGTAACCGGTTTAAGTTTCGGGCAGGTCGCGAGAGTTCCGCGAGTTCGCCGTCCGTGCTGGAGACCGAGGCCTTGGCAAGACGCTTCCTGGCCATGTCAGCCGCCTCGCAAGCCGGGCACCATTGCTCGTAGCTCCCCTTATAAGCGAGCACATTCCCCTTCGGCAGATACCCCACCACTTCCCCACAGCCTCCGCTGCAGAAAATGGGAACGTCCTGGGTCGGGCCATTACAAGCCTGCTCGCCGACCCTTTCGCGAAAGCCTTCCGGCATCAGGGAATCGCCCTGCCGTTCAAATTGCTGCTGCTCGCCGTGACTGTTCGTCTTGAGCCAATGTCGTATCGCAACCATAAGCTGTACTTTTCCGGGTTCGATCGTCTAGGGGGTTGGAAAAAAGATCGGAACAACTGCAAGGTAACACACAATTCTTATGAAATGCAAAAAAAGATCATAAAAAAGTGAAAATAGACCGAATAGACGCGTCAATTCTGGATTCAGTTTGGTCGAAGCCGTCGCACGGTCATTTCGCGGTTCCGCTTGCGTGCCAGGGTGACCGTCAGGAAGGGGGGACCTTCGTGGAGTCAGGCACGTGCCAGATTTTCCGTGCGTTACTTCCTGGTCATTAAGGGATTAACGTTGGGTCGCGACCCGGGATTTTCGCCTCTTCGGAAGTTACAGGCTTTGCCGGGTCGAGGACGACCAGAACAATGAATGCGACCATAAGGGCGCAGTAGACGACCAGGACAACAAGCGTGAAAGCGGCGAGAAGAACTTCCATGAGGAGACTCAATTTGGAGGGATTTGGCATCTTCTCCTGTATTGAGCGCAAGACCTCAAGAAAGTTTCAATGGAGAGAAAGCCCTGCCGAGATTCGCGCGGTAATTGGCGACGTCCACGCCGCCCGCCGCAAGCAAGGCATGCCGACGCATGCCCACTGGGCTACGAAAAGCTCTTCATCGCGCCGCCTATGCCGTTAAGAACGAATCGGGTAATGCGCTTTCGCGAAAACGCGGCATGCGCCTGGAGCGCACCTTCGAGCACGTGCTGGACGAAGGCGGAATGCGCCGGACGACGCTCCCAGGAAAAGACAATCTCGATAAGCGCCACAAGATTGCGGCGGCCTGCTTTAACCTGAGCCTGCTCCTGCGCACCTTGGTGGGAGTGGGAACCTGTGGGAACCCCCAAACAGTGGACGGCGGGAACCTATCGCCCGTTTGAAGCTCTTACAGCTTACCTTTCCGAGCGAGCTTTGCGGTTTTGCCAGAACCACGAATATCATCCTTCTTTTTCGTAATCTTTTCAGAATCTCAGCCACTGAATGAGATCACGGGGTTCTTCAGCAGTCTGCTGGGCGACGAGGACCACCCACAATCCAGAGGATAGCAAGATCTCAATCGCCAGTCCTATCCTCCGTAAGCAACTTGGCCGAGAAACGCGCAGTACTTGCCAAATGGGCGCCGGTGGTGCAAAGATGTCAACAATCTGAATCAGGCGGAGGATTGTTCCCCGCTAGGTCCTTCGCCTCATTCAGGCCCGTAATGGCAGAACGACTGTGGCGGGGAAACCAAAGGAACCAAGTGAAACGAGTCTTATTCATAATGATCGGTGCCACAGCGTTGTTAACGTTGATGGCTGGGTGCACCACCCCAACAACGACCAGTACACCGGCCCAAGAGACCGTCCTCGTAGTCCCGGTCTACAGAGTGCCTAAGGACGTGGCCGCCAGCGTGAATAGCGCGTACTGGCGTTCACAGTAGTAAACCCAAAAACTGCCCTCAAACTCCCCCTTATTTTTTCGATTTTCTCGGCAAGCTCCGACCTCTGTCAGCACATGGTGGCAGCGGCACGGCTATGCATTCCGACGTGGCGAGCGAGACCGCCGACTCTCGTCCAAGCGCTCCATAGTTTGTTGCTGCCACCCGTTGATGGAAAAAATTCTCAATCGCCAATATGCAGCAGTTCCTGCCATTGGCGAAGCCACCCCTGAAGCCGAGGCTCTCGGCGACCTTAAACGTCGAGATCGAGGAGAAGAGTAGGGCACCATGTTTCGAGCTTTGGAAGCTCGAAATCGCAGGTGCAGAAACATACACGCCGTTGCAGAACCGCGCGGCGTGGGGTCTCCCTGCACCGGAATGTTGGAAAAGCACAAAGAGCGGTAGCTTGCTTTTGAACCGGATCGATGCGAACGTTTCCGCCGTTCTTTCGAGCGGGCAGCGAACGGGCCGTAGGCCGAGTTTCGCACAAATGGCAAAAGTCCGCAGAACCGCTTAAATAAAAGAGGGAAGGGTGGCTGAGTCCGGTTGAAGGCACTCGACTCGAAATCGAGCGTGGCAGAAATGTCACCGTGGGTTCGAATCCCACCCCTTCCGATTGATTATCAATGACTTGAAATTGCTCATCGGTGAGCGATTTGAATGAGCGGCTGCTAAAAAATACAGCAAAACGAGTTGAATTGACTGGCAGTTTGGGCAATTGCTGCCGGATGCCACAGGAACGCCGACTCAAACCCGTCTCCGACAAGAAGCCAAGAGGTGGAGGTTGTCGATCCCTGCAAGCCTCAACAACGGCATACGCGTCAG
The DNA here is from genome assembly GCA_963763735.1 of uncultured Verrucomicrobiae bacterium. Lineage (GTDB taxonomy): Bacteria > Verrucomicrobiota > Verrucomicrobiia > Chthoniobacterales > Terrimicrobiaceae > DASTFP01. Next base: position 85,973 of record CAVXQK010000016.1, read on the forward strand.
ACGATGGCTTGAGACGAAGGAGGAGGCCGATGCCTACGCTGCCAAGAAGGCTCTATCCCGAGGCGAAGTTGATTTTGATTACCGCCGACGCAGGCGGCAGCAATGGATCGCGATTGCGGCTTTGGAAATTCGAGTTGCAGAAAACTGGCTGACGAGACAGGGCTAAGCCTTTCCATCTGTCATTTTCCCCCCGGCACCAGGCAAATGGAACAAAATCGAACACCGGCTTCTTTCCCTCATCTCCTCAAATTGGCGTGGAGAACCGCTGCGGGATTATGAAACTGTCGTCAATCTCATAGCCAAAACAACCACGGCCAAGGGGTTGAAAAGTAACCTGTCGATTAGATCGTCGCAAATATCCAACGGGCCCGATCATCACCGACAAGGACATGAAACTGGTCTCTTTGGAACGAAACACATTTCATGGCGACTGGAACTACGTGATTCGACCCAACGCCAAGCATTGAGTTGCTACCTTTATTTCTTTACACAGCCTTACCGGCTCGCTCAAGAAGTCGGAATAGAGCATCGCTATCGCGACCCTGATCGGGCAACGCGAGAGGCGCGGTCTATCGAAAAGGAGCCTTACTGGTTAGAGCAACTTCACACGTTTAATGGATTTCCTGCGCTTTTAATTATGGGCGCAGCTCACTTTGAGAGTTTCGGTGAGTTGCTGAGACAATCAGGTTTTGAAGCCATCGAAGTCCACCGCGACCTGGGTGCCATCTGACTTTGTGGAAGATGACAAACTGCGGCGATTTTTGGCAGATTAGCTGCTGGCTATTTGGCAATTGCCCTTGCCGGATTCTACATGCGCCGTCTAAAGCAAGCAGTATGGCACGTAAAATCTCCGATAGCCTTAAGGAACTTTCGGACCGAGAGAAGGCAAAGTTCCTAGATGTCCACATCCCCTATCGGCTCAACCTGCTCCGACTTGGGTTGGTAGTAGGTCGGGCTTCCGGGTTAATTGATTCGGCGATCGTGGAAGCCGCAATAGTCACCGGTAGACAACTGATCGAATTTTTGGGGTTTAACATCAAATACCCAGAGGACAAGGAAGGCCGTCCCATCCTTGTCGAGGACACCAAGAGCTGGCTCCGGTAGCGGAGCCAGGAAGAATGGTTTTTAGGTTAGCAAGAGGAGGGTCTCTGAGGACTTGGTTGATGTTGTAGTGGGGAGTGTTCCCGAGGGGCAAGCTTCGATGCACGGACGGGGTTCAAGCGTCCGGAAAGGCTTGTTCACAAACGCCCGGAGGGCGAGGTTGCGGCAGCCGGAGCCCCGAAGGGGAAGAGCTCCGGCGCTGGCGCCAAGCCAGAGCAACCGGTTTGTGAGCAAGCCGTCGTTGCCGATCACGCAGCCTCCTTCCACGGCACGGGTTCCTCGGGCCGGTAAATTTCCCAAGGCGTCTTGCCGCCGAGGGCGCTGTGGGGTTTCCAGCGGTTGTAGCGCTCGAACCAATTCTCCAGTGCGCGATCGAGATCTTGAAGATCCTGGTAGCTCCAAAGGTAGACGCCCTCGTGCTTGACCGCGCGCCAGAGCCGCTCGACGAACACGTTGTCCACCCACCGCCCTTTGCCATCCATGCTGATCTTCACCCCGGCGCTCTCCAGCGCCGTCGTCCAGGCCAGCGAGGTGAACTGACTGCCCTGGTCGGTGTTAAGGATCTGCGGGACCACCGCCGTCTTGGTGAGCGTCTGCCAGAACGCCCGCACGCAGAAGTCGCTCTCCATCGTGTTGGAAAGCTCCCAGCCCACCACCGCGCGGCTCCTCCAATCCATGATGGCCACCAGGAAAGCGAAGCCTCGCTCCATCGGGATGTAGGTGATATCGGCGCACCAGGCCTCATCGGGCTGCTCCACTTTCCGACCTCGCAAGAGGTAGGAATACACCTTGTGTCCGGGGGCCGGCTGGCTAGTGCGCGGCCGCCGGTAAACGGCCTTCAGCCCCATGGCCTCCATGATCCGGCGCACCCGCCGCCGACCGATGCCAATGCCTTCTCGGGCAAGCCACAGACGCATGCGCCGTGTCCCGAATTCCGGATAATCCAGATGGATCTGGTCGATGCGCCGGGCAATGAAAAGGTCCCCGCCATGCAAAGCTCCACGCCTGGACTCCAGCCGGTTGCGGTTGATCCCGAGCAATTCGCACCGCCTGCGCACACTCAACGCGGCGCATGCGTCCTTCTCGACCATCGCTTTCCTCACGGATCGATCCCCAGCTCCTTGCACTTTTTTTTTAGCCAGTCGACTTCCACCGCCAGCTGCCCGACCTTGCGCTCAAGCCGCGCCTTTTCAACTTCCGTATCCGCGCTCTCCCGATCACGCTCCCGGCCTCGGGAAAACACCCCGGTGGCCGATGCCGCCATCTGCTGCTTCCATTGCGTGACCTGCACCGGGTGCAGGTTGTTCTCTGCCGCGATCTGCGACACCGTCTTGGCTCCCTTGAGCGCCTCCAGCGCCACCCGCGCCTTGAATTCCGCGCTGTGCGTTCTTCTCTTCTTCATGTCTCCTTTGGTGTTCTTTCACCCCAGAGACCCCCACTCAAGCTAACGATCTCACTGGCTCCGTTTTCCGGGGCCAGCTCTCCAAATACCACAGTTACCCGAGGCGCGAGTCCAAATACACCAATGAGATTAAAATCGCAAATTTGGGAGGGTCATTTCCGAAACTTGCGAGTTTGACCGAACAGGAAAAATCAATCTTGGCCGAATTTTATCACGGAGCTTCCAAATCAACAGCCCATTTGACCGAAGGATCGGAGCACAAGCTTGCATTTGTCTTTAGTCCTGGTTGCGAGCTGATCGTCAAATTGGTCTTAACCGCTCTGCCTAATCGCCAACGCGCAACAAGTGCTCCCATTGGCGAAACTCACCCTTGAATCCCATGCTCTCGGCAACCTGAAACGTCGAGAGCACGCAGCGGCTCGATTTGCACGAGAAGGATTGCCTAACCGAGCGAAATCGATTACGCTGAAGCTTATGAAAGAAGAAAGCGAAAGAGATCCAGTCCAAGAAGCTCGCGACCAGCAACGTCGAGAAAGACTCCGACATGCTGATGAAGATGAAGGTTCGGGAGCGAACCAGCAGGGATTAAAAGCGGATCAGCGTGAACAAGTCGAAAAACGACGCAAAATGGTCGGAAATGTAGCGCGGTTGGCTCCGTGGATTTGACCCACGCCGACGGCAAGTTAGAACGGCATGGGGCCGGCAGCTGTCCGACGGTCTGTTTGCAAGTTGGTGAGTTTCTCAATGAACGTGTTGCGGTTCAGAAATGGTAAAAAAGCTAGCTAAAACGCTGCCGCCGATCGAGAGCAAGGCGACTTCGACCTCACGTTCTTTTCGCTTTTAAGGCTGCTTCCACTCCTTTCTCAAAATACAAGCCCAATTGTCGATCTCAAATACCCGCTTTCGACCTTCCCTCTGATCGTAAATGACCGCTGGATGCGCCCGATCGAGATCATCGAATTATGCCAGTGGGTAAACGCCCCTTAACGCGTGAATTCTTTTCGCTTTTAGTGCGCTAGTGCCCGCAACCTGTGCGACAGTCGTTCAGTATGTTTCACGCTGAAATCGATGCGTCAAAGAGACTGATGACTATGAGTTTTGCTCAAAATGTTGGCTCCAAGGAAATGAAATCCTGTTTGAAAAAGTCAGAGGCATGTTGGTAGACATTAAGCCTGGGTTTCGGCTGTTGACCGACTTGAGCAGCCTAGAATCAATGTCCGCTTCCTGTGCGACGGACCTTGGAGAGATGATGAACTTGTGCAATGGGAAGGGAATCGGTTCCGCTATTAGAGTTATACCTGATCCACGAAAAGATAT
>CAVXQK010000017.1:0-37444 GCA_963763735.1 uncultured Verrucomicrobiae bacterium
TGCTGGAGGAAGAACACCAGGTTCGGGTCTCGGGATGTCCGGCTATCGGCCACCACTTCGAGCACGTCACGCGGGTCCGACGCCGAGAACCAGCGCGTTGGGTATGCGGTTGGTGCCACCCGCGCTTTTTCCGCCGACGGGGTTGCCGGCAATATTATTGGTGTAGTTGGCGAAGATGCTCACTCCATCATCATAGAGAGTGTTTCGAGGGCCTCCCCAATCCCCGGTGAGTTCTCCGCTATTCCACCAATCGGGCGATCTCATCATCGTCATATATTTGGGGGATGCGAATAGGTGGCGTCCGTCGAATCGGAACTCGCGGCGCGAACTGAGGAAACCGCAAAGACAGCGCTTAACGCTATTGTTAGGAGGGGATTCTTCACGGGGTTGCTGTCATCACAAAGCAATGCGCGAATCTTGGCAATGAATCGTTTGTGCCATTGGCATCGAAGACGCGGCCAGCGGCTTGACGCGTCGGAAGCCCATGAGAGTATCCGCATCCGTGGAGCTTCATTACGATTTTGCCAGTGACAATACGGCGGGGCTCTGCCCTGAGGCGCTTACAGCCCTTATCCAGGCCAGCGAAGGATGCTGCCCCTCCTACGGAGACGATGCTTACACCGCCCGGGCTGCTGACATGATCCGAGAGATTTTCGAAACGGATTGTGATGTGTATTTCGTTTTTAACGGGACTGCGGCCAACTCCCTTGCGCTGGCATCCATGTGCCACAGCTATCATAGCGTGGTGTGCCATGAGACGTCTCATATCGAGACCGACGAATGCGGGGCTCCGGAGTTCTTTTCAAACGGAACGAAGATCCTTCTGACCTCGGGGCCGGACGGAAAACTCGAGTGCGCCGACATAGAAAGGATGATCTTGAAGCGCACCGATATCCATTATCCCAAACCGCAAGTGGTCAGCCTCACACAGCCCACGGAGCTTGGCTGTCTTTACTCTCCCGAAGAGACTCGCGAGATTGCGGGGCTGACGCGCTTTCACGGATTGCGCGTGCACATGGACGGTGCGCGCTTTGCAAATGCGGCGGTTGCCTTTGACGTCGCGCCTGCCGAACTCACGTGGCGGGCGGGTGTTGACGTGCTTTGCTTTGGCGGAATCAAACCTGGTATCAGCCTGAGCGAAGCGGTCGTTTTCTTTGACCCCGAGCTGTCGAAAGAATTCGACTATCGTTGCAAACAGGGCGGACAGCTCGCCTCGAAGATGCGCTTTTCCTCCGCGCCCTGGGCGGCTTGTCTTCAAAATGGCGTTTGGCTGCGCAATGCGGAAAACGCGAATCGAACCGCAAGGCTGCTGGCCGAACTCCTGAGAGGGATTCCCGGTGTCGAGATCGCGCGTCCTGTCGCGGCGAATGCCGTCTTCGCCTTTCTCTCGGCGGAGGTGAAGACCCGTTTGCAGAAAGCGGGCTGGAGGTACTATGAATTCATCGGAGGGGCCACGCGGCTGATGACCTCCTGGCAAACTTCCGACCAGGACGTCCTTGCGTTTGTTGCCAGCGCGCGGGGCGATTAGGGCAATCCTTTAAGAGGCCGGCGCGAGCGCATCGCGCGGAGCAGCTTCTTCGTCTTCAAACAGTCTCAGCCTCAGCATGTCGAGGGCAACCTGGGTGGCGAGCTGCTTGAAGGTCTCGCGATCGGTCGGAAAAAACTCTTTTCGACATTCGGTTAGGATGCCTCGTTCGGCCACGGCGATGAACACGGTGCCCATGGGCTTCTCGGGCGTCCCACCAGAGGGGCCGGCGATCCCAGTAATGCCGATTCCAAAGTCCGTGCCGGTCTTGGCTGCCGCCCCTTCGGCCATCGCGCGCGCGACGGGCTCGCTTACGGAGCCGTGTGTCTTGATGAGATTCTCGGGCACACCGATGGAACGGATCTTTGCGTCGTTCGAGTAGGTGACAAAACCTTCGAGGAGGACAAGAGAAGCGCCCGGCACGTTTGTGATGCGATCTGCGAGCCGCCCTCCGGTGCAGGATTCGGCAAGAGAGAGTGTTTTTCGCAGTTCGGTGAGCCGGTTGACGACCACCTCCTCGATGAGGGCGCCTTTTGTAGAGACGATGTGTCTGCCCAGTGCCTCGAGCACCCGCGGTTCAACGTCTTCGAGTACCGGCCGAGGCGCAATCAGCCGAAAGTCGACCTCGTTTGGCCGTGCGCAATAGCCGACCTCAATATCGCCGCGCAAACTGAGCTCCATACCAATCAGCTCCTCGACCGCGCTCTCTCCCATTCCGACAACGTGATAGTTACGGTATTCCGTATCGGGGGCTTCTCCGCGAATGCGCTGAAGCAGGGGGCAAACGTGTCTTTCAAACATGGGCTTCAGTTCACGCGGCGGGCCGGGCAGCAGAAAGAGATGCGGAGTGGAAAGCGCGGGGGTCAGAACCGGAGGTATGTAGAGGCCGGGAGCGGTGCCATGGGCGTTCGGAATCACGGTGGCGCCCTCGGGGACCGTCGCTTGGCGGAGCATCCGTTCGCGCACAGGGATGTTCCGGCGCGCAAGCCGCTCGCGGATCCCGCGGGCAACCGAATCATTGATCACCAGGCGCAAGCCAAGCAGCTCCGCGGCAATTTCCCGCGTGATATCATCCGTTGTCGGCCCGAGACCGCCGGTAACCAAAAGGACGTCGCAGCGTGAAAAGGCATCGAGCAGGGCTCCCCGAATGGCCGACCCGTCCGGAATCGTCGATTGTCGCGCGATCCGCAGCCCGAGGGGAAAAAGCTGCTGACCGAAATACGCGAGGTGGGTATTTGTCACGCTGCCGAGCAACAACTCGGTGCCGGTGTTGAGGACTTCGACGTTCACAAGGATGTTCGGTTGCTTCTTTCTCGCATGCTCCGGCTGTCCTGTCGCCCGAAAGAAATGGCGGAAGCTCTAATTGGAGCGCGAAAAAACGGAAACCTACCGCTCTCGGGAAAGCGCCCTGATCCAGGTGTTGACCCGGGTGTGCTTGTCGAGTTCCTTCCGCAGATCGTAGACGTAGAGAAGATTTGCGAGCACCCGCAGCAGGATCTGGCGCGGAGTGGCGGCTTCGAGATGCGAGGCGCGGAGCTTGAGGTTCTGGCGGTTAAGAATCTCCTCGCAGTCTGTCTTTGCCAGGATGCGCCCCTTGTGAAACGGGTCGAAAAGCACCTCGCCGTGTCGCGCGATGAAGTGTCCTGGCAGATTGATGCCATCGACTTTCATGCCCGCGCGGCCTGCGACCATGCGGTAAAGGATGGCAAGCGTGATGGGAATGCCCATCCGCGTTTCAATGACTTGAGGCAACAGCGAATTGCGTTCGCTGTAGTAATCGTCTGTATTGCCGCGGAAGCACAGCTCGTCAGCCATAAAATCGGCTAGAGCCTGAGCGCGCTGGCGGTTGCTCACCGCGCCAGAAATTCGCACCAGGAATTGGCGGCCCCACTGATTAACCCTATGTTCGAAGGACTCAATATCAACGGAAGGATCAAGAGTATGGGCAAGCATCCAGCACGCTCTTTCCAAGTCATTGTCATCATTAAAGAAATGACACAAGAGGAGGAACTCTTCGTCGGCGCCCTGACATGCGATTTCGGCAAGCACATCGCGGGCGTGGCGGCAGACGCGTTCGTCATCCATTTGCGCAAGATCCCGGAGTCCCGAAATGCACTCTTCTCCGCCCAGCGCAAGTTGCTCTTTCACCATGCGCACTGTTTCCGGATCGTCATCTCGGAGGAGGCGCACAATGGCGTCGCGTTGAGCAAACATCGCAGCTATTCTGTAATCCTAAAGTCCATGAAGCGCAAGCCACTGGGCGCAACTTCGGGCAGCCAAGCGGGAAACGGAAGAACCTGCATCCGTGTGGTCGAAGTTCGCTTTCACGCGCAGCACGAGAATACGGGCTATCCCGGCTCCGCTTCGACCGCCTCAACCTGGCCGGGGTGGCATCGAATGGAGACGGCAATGGGCCGACAGCAGACGGCGCAGTCTTCGATCGTGGTGTAGGACCCGGCTTCCGTATCGGCCTCGATGGCGAAAGATGATCCGCAATACGGGCAGACAACCTCGATGTCCTCAATAAGGTTCATCTCTAGGTAAGTTTCCTTCCATAGTTTACACCGGCTTGTGGCTTTTGTAAACGGCCGGCCTTTGCTATCGAGAGGAAATCAATCCTCCAGCGCCACGCGTTTCGCGTCGCTCCAAAGGCTTTCCAATGCATAGAAGTCGCGCTTCTCGCCCTGGAAAAGGTGAACGATCACGTCGCCATAATCGAGAATGATCCACTGACTGGCAGGGTAACCATCCTCCGAAATCGGCTTGCGACTGTACTTCTCGGTGATCTGCTCGCTTATCGAGTTGGAAATCGCCTTCAGTTGGGGCTCCGACGTTGCCGAGCAGATCACAAAATAGTCGGTAAACGTGGAGATGCCACGCAGGTCCAGGACGACGATATTCTCAGCTTTCTTGTCAGCCGCAGCCAGGGCGCAAGCGCGGGACAGCAATTCGCCGTCAGTCATTTCGGTAAAGTCCGAGCTTTGCAATCACGTCACAGGCGGGCAGGGGCACCATGTAACGCACCGAGAGTCCCCGGGCAACGCGATTGCGAATCTCCGTCGAGGAAATCTCGATGTGTCTCGTGATAGTCGGAAATTCGGACAAGAACGGCATTCCAGCCCGGGAAAGCACCACGAACTGCACCGATTTGCGGAGACTCTCAATGTCCTTCCACGTGTCGAGTTCCGGCAGATTGTCGTCACCGATGAAATAGTAGAGTTTCGCACCGGGATAGCGTTCGTGAAAAACGCGCATGGTATCGATCGTGAACGAGGGACCCTCGCGCTCGATTTCGCACGCATCCATCTCGAAGCATGGTTCCTCTGCGATTGCGGCGGCCAGCATTTGACACCGCGCTTCCGGCGGAGCGGGGGGACGGTCGAGCTTGTGCGGAGAAATGCGCGCCGGAAGGAAGACCACCTTGTCCAATCCCAGGCGCTCCATGGCATCGCGGGCCAGGATGAGGTGTCCATTGTGAATGGGATCGAAGCTGCCGCCGTAGAGGCCAATCTTTACATTTGGTTTCGACACGTAGTTGTGTATTGAGCACTTATGCCATCGAGCCATCCGGGTCAACTCTTGCTCATCGGTGTTCCGGGTCTTGATCTCGACATCGAAACCGCCGATCTCTTCCGAAAACTGCAGCCGGGAGGGTTCATCCTCTTTGGCCGAAACATCAAGACTCCCGCGCAGCTTCGCAAGCTTATCGACGATCTCCGCGATTTGAGTGAAGTCGAACCCATCATCACCATCGATCAGGAAGGCGGGCGGGTTTCGCGCCTTAAACTGATTGGAAATGAGCCCCCAAACGCCCAACAACTGCGTGACAGGGGGGACATCGCGTTGGTCCGCAGGCATGGCGACATCACTGGACGCCTGCTGCGCCTGTTCGGCTTCAATCTCGATCTCTGCCCTGTGCTCGACATTTCCTTCGACGACGAGGCCGACAATTCCCTCAAGGGCCGCTGCTACGGCCGCACGGCGGCGGAAGTAATCGAAAAGGCGGGCGCATTCAATGACAGTCTGCGCGCTACGGGAATTCTCAGTTGCGGCAAACATTTTCCCGGCTATGCCTCCGCGGGTCTTGATCCGCATCACGAGCTTCCGGTGATTGAGCGCTCGCGCGAGGCCATGGAAGAACACGAGCTCGCCGTTTTCCGTCATTTTACCGGCAAGGTGGATAGTATGATGATCGGCCATATCAGCGTCTCGGGCCTGGAGCCCGGCAACCTGCCCGCCTCGCTTTCCCCCGCCCTCATTAGAGAGCTCTTGCGCGATGACATGGGTTTCGAAGGGCTGATCATGACCGACGATCTCGACATGGGTGCCATTCTGAATCACTACGGCTTCGAAGAGACCATGAAGAGAGGCGTCGCTGCCGGAAATGACCTGCTGATGATCTGTCACCGCATTGAGCTTGCTGCAAAAGCCAGGCGCGCGCTCGAGGGCCTGCCTGCTGCGGAAATCGAGCAGGCCCTGGCGAGTGTCGCAAGATTCAAATCACACCTCGCGCCTCCGCATGCGTTTAGTGAGACAGCCTTCCTCGCACTGGATTCTGAAGTCTGGGACTTGCGTGTTTCGACCCTGGGCGCGCAGAAGGCCGCGCAGCGGAGCTCCGAGGACGGCAAACGCTCGCCGGTAGAGCTCTACTAATTAGTTAAGCATGGCGAGCAGCGGTTGCGGGAATATACCAAAGAGGATGATTCCGGCGCAGAATAGCGCAATAAGGACCTTGCTCGGTCCTGGCACGGGGATCTCCGATGCACCCTCGGGCGCGGGCTGCCAGTACATGGCGCGCACCACCTTGAGATAATAGTAGAAGCCGCTGGCAACAGTCACAGTGCCAATGACGACGAGAAGGTATTGATGGCTGCGCATGGCTGCTTCGAAAATGAAAAATTTTCCCAGGAAACCGACGGTAAAGGGGAGACCCGCAAGCGAGAGCATGGATATGAGCATGCCGAGCGCCAGCACGGGGGATCGGCTGCCGAGGCCGTTGAAATCGGAAATATCGTCGCCGCCGGACGCGTTCGCGACGTGCTGCAAGACGAGAAAAGCGAGGAAGGTCATGAGCAGGTATCCAGCGAGATAAAATCCGATCGCCGGGCCGGAAGGGCCGCCCCGAAAACTCGCCACCCCGACCAGAAGATAGCCCGCATGGGCAATGCTTGAATAGCCGAGAAGGCGCTTGAGATTGTTCTGAGGCAGCGCAGCGAGATTTCCATAGATCAGCGTAAGCGCGGCCAAGATCGTAAGGACGATCAGAAGCTTGCTCTCAATGCTGGAAACGGCGAAAAATGTTTCGAGAACTCTCAGGAGGACAACAAAGCCGGCGGCCTTCGATGCGACCGAAAGAAATGCGGTGATAGGGGTTGGCGCTCCCTGATAGACGTCTGGCACCCAGAATTGGAACGGCACCGCGGCGATCTTGAATCCCAAGGCGACGAGCACAAGACCGAGTCCGAACATGACCGCCGTGAGGTGACCCTGGGAAAGGAGCGGCAGCGTTTGGCGAATCTCCCGCAAGGACGTTTGGCCTGTGATCCCGAAAATCCAGGCTATTCCATAAACGATGAAGCCCGTGGATAGCGCTCCGAGGATCAGATATTTCACCCCGGCCTCGAGACTGCTGGGGTTCCTTCGCATACTGGCAACCAATACGTAGAAGCTGACTGTCACCAACTCGAGCGAAACGAAAATCATGATGAAGTCCGCCGCGGAAACCATCCACATCAGCCCGGCGCAGGTGAAAATAGGCAGGATGAAAAACTCGCCGACTCCCGCTTGCGGATTTCCCGCGGGGATAAAACGTTCATAGATCGGGGCGTAATCGATTCCCAGGGTGATCGTGAGTATGGTCGAGAGGAGAACAAAGCGCTTGAAGAAGAGAGCGGGAGCATCGATCACGTAAAAATCCTGCGAAATCACGCTCGTGGGCATGGGCCCGGTCAGGAAGGAAAGGACAAGGATCGCCAGGAGCCCCGATATCGCGGCGAGGCCGATCGCGCGTTTGTCGAGTTTCGTAAAGCAATCCATCATCAACAAAAAAATGCCGACGCACACCACGCAGATTTCGAGCGCAAAAGGAGGGACCGAGGTCATGGCCAGAGCAAAGCGGGAACGACGTAGTGGAGAACGGCCTGCGGAAAAAATCCGACAACGAGCAGGAGAAGGATGAGCCCGGCAACGCAGAGCCGCGGCAACATGGCAATGTCGGGCAGCGCCTTCCATTTGTCACCAATCGGACCCATGAAAATCCGTCGATAGGAACGAAGCAGGAAGATCGCGGAGATTACCACGCCCCATACCGCCACGACCGTCGCAATCTGGAACTCATTAAAGCCGGACTTTGCGGGCATTCCGGCAGAAAAGGCGCCAAAGAATATCATAACTTCGCCGGCGAAATTTCCAAAACCGGGAAGGCCTACCGAAGCCATGGTGGCAAATCCGAAAAGCAGCCCGAAGGCTGGCATCGCCTTGGCGAGACCCCCGAGCTCAGCGAAATCGAGCGTTCCGGTTCGCTCCCTCAGCTCTCCACTCAGGGCGAAGAGTGCGGCAATGGAAAGCCCGTGCGCAACCAACATGATCGCGGCTCCGGCGACTCCGAGTGTTTTCCAGGACAGTATGCCCAGGAAAAGGTATCCCATATGCATGACGCTTGCGTAGCCGAGCATCAGGTCCAGTTTCCGCTGCGAAATCGTTACGTAGCCGCAATAGAGGATGTTTCCGAGAATAAGAACCAGAAAAAGGGTGTTGAACGGCGCCGCAATCTCGGGTGGAAACACGGGTGTCACCAGACGCAGGATGCCGTAGAGGCCGAACTTCTTTAGCACTCCGGCGTGAAGCATCGCGGCGGGAGCGGGAGCGGACGCGTAGGCCTGGGGAGCCCAGGTGTGAAAAGGAAAGAGGGAGACAAGAATCCCAAAGCCCAGGAACAGCAGAAGGTAGGTTACCGCTTGCGGTTGAGCCGCGCCGGAGGAAGCCAGTTCGACGATGCGGCGCATGTCGAAGGTGCGATCTGTCTCGGGCAGACTAAGATAGAGGCCGATCAACCCGATCAAGAGAACGAAACTGCCGAACGCGAGATAGATCGTGACCTTCCATGCCGCCGCCTGCCGGTCGCCCGACCCCCAAATGCCAATGAGCAGAAATGTCGGAACGAGGGCCAGCTCGTGAAACATGTAAAAGAAAAAAACGTCAATCGAGGCGAAGGCGCCGATTACGCCGGCGGAAATGAAGAGCAGGCATGCGTAGAACCAATTCCCGTGCTTCGGAGGCGTGCGTGTGATGCACACCGCCGCCAGCGTCACCGCGGTGGACAGTAGCAGCATCGCCACGCTCAAACCGTCCGCTCCCAGTGTGAAGTTAATCCCGAGCGAGGGCACCACCGGGAACGAACTGACGAATTGAAAGCCGGCATCCGGTTTGCACATTCCCAAGACCATCAGGCTCGCCAGGAAATTCAGAGCCGCCGCCGTCACGGCCGTCTTCCGCGCATGCGTTCCGGCGATGATTAGCGCCGCGCCTGCAATCGGCAGGAGAATGAGGCAGAAAAGCGGGCTCATTTTGAAAGAAGGATGTAAATGAGGCCGACGACCCCCGCGCCAAAGAAGAACGCATAGGCCTGGATATTCCCGATCTGGAGAAAGCGCAGCACGTATCCGCATGCCCAGGTGAACCGGCTTGGAATCTGCACAACGAAAAGATCAACGATCCAGCGGTCCACCCACCCACTCAGCAAAGCCAGGCCATCCTGCACGTTCTTAACAAGCCAGGCGTAAATGTCGTCAATGTAAAGGCGGTTGGCAAAGAGCGGTATGAGGACCGGATCCCTTGCCGGGTTGCGATAAAGCAACAGCGCAAGGCCGGCTCCAATGACAAACATTGCCAGCAGGATATAATGCAGGATCGCGGGAACGTGCTCCGGTTCTTCGAGGTGGAAGAAAAGTTTCTCCACCGGCCCGTAGCCGGCTGCCCAGGCCGGAATGGCCAGCAGAATCAATGGAATGATCATCACGGCGGGGGATTCGTGGGCGTGCTTCGCATGATCGCCACGCGGCGTTCCGAGAAAAACCACAGCCAGGAGCCGGAACATGTAGAAAGCGGTCAGGCCCGCCGTCAGGACAGCGATCCAGCCAAGGAGGGGCTTTTCGACGACCGCCCATTCAATGATAAGATCTTTGCTGAAGTAACCGCTGAATCCCGGGAACCCTGTCAATGCAAGGGTTCCCACGATGAGACAGGCGAATGTCACCGGCGTCTTACCTTTTAATCCGCCCATGTGCCAGATGTCCTGTTCATGGTGCAGAGCAACGATCACGGATCCCGCGCACAGAAAGAGGAGGCACTTGAAGAACGCGTGGGTGAACAGGTGAAACATCGGCACGTCCGGCACCGGGGCGACGCCCGCTCCCAGGACCATGTAGCCCAATTGCGAGATGGTCGAGTAGGCAAGGATGCGCTTGATGTCGTTCTGCTGCGTCGCCATGAGGCCGGCGGCCAGGCAGGTGATCGCGCCAACCCATGCAATGACGTCCCGCGCAATCGGAGCAGCCAGGAGAAGCGGGAAAACCCGGGCGAGCATATAGACACCCGCGGCAACCATGGTTGCCGCGTGGAGCAGAGAGGAAACCGGCGTCGGACCTTCCATGGAATTGGGAAGCCACACGTGAAGGGGAAGTTGGGCGGATTTTCCGACTGTTCCGCAGAACACAAGAATGCAAGCGACGGTCAAGAAGTGGCCCTGCGATTCCAAAAGCGGCACCTTCGCGAAAACCTCTCCGAACACGACGGAACCGGTCGCGAACCACAGCATGAGGATTCCGAGCATAAAGCCGAAGTCGCCGATGCGGTTTACAACGAACGCCTGTTTGCAGGCGTCCGCGGCGGATGCTTTGCTGTAGTAGTGCCCGATGAGAATGTACGAGCTCACGCCAACAAGCTCCCAAAAGATGAACATCATCACGAAGTTGTCGGCGAGCACGATGCCGAGCATGGAAAACAGGAAGAGCGCCAGCCCGCCAAAATAGCGCCAATAGCCTTCCTCGTGGGCCATGTAACCGAGCGAATAAATGAAAACCAGAGGCGCAATCGTGTTGACAACCACGAGCATGGTTCTGCTCAGTGGGTCAATGGTCATGCCGATGGGAACGGTAAAGACGTCAGGGATGTTGATCCAGAGGAGCTGGTTCGGGCCGACTTCGCCCGGCTGGAAGAAAAGCCACCAACTCAATGCACAGGAAAGCAGTGCCGCGCCGATGGCCAGTCCGGCGCTCAGATTTCTCGAAAACTTGCCGAAGAGGAGGATGAGGGTCGCCGAGACGAGAGGTGCGAACAGGATGATCCAGGGAACCGTCGCGGCATTCATCAGAATTTCAGGCTGTTCAGATCCTCGACATGGGTTGTCCGTTTGGAGCGAAAGAGGGCCACGATGATTGCCAGACCGACGGCGACCTCTGCCGCGGCCACGGTTATGACAAAAAATACCAACACCTGCGCGCTGTAGTTTGGCAGGCCCAGAACGGTCAAGTTGTAGCGGGAAAACGCCACCAGGGAGAGATTGGCCGCGTTCAACATGAGCTCGAGGCACATGAATATAATGAGAATGTTCCGCCGGAGAATTACGCCGGCCAGGCCAATGGCAAAAAGCAGGCCGCTGACTGCGAGGTAATCACCGAGCGTGGGCGTCATTTCAGTTCCTTCTTGCTCAGGATGACGACGCCGACTGTCGCGACCAGGAGGAGAACGCCAATAATCTGAAAAGGCAGATTGAAATACCGGAAGAGCGTGACGCCGACGGCGGCGACGTCACTGATCTGAGGATTCGAGATGAGCGGCTTTTCCATGTGGAACCGCGGCTCCGACGACAGGACCTTTCCCAGCAGGCCAATAAACCCGAAAACCACCAGCCCGCCGCCAGTCCATGCCCCGATATTGAGACGTCGCGGTCGTTCGCTGCGCAGATCGAGAAGCATGATGATGAAGAGGAACAGCACCATCACCGCCCCGGCGTAGACCAGTACCTGAACCACACCGATAAAAAAGGCATCCAGCGTGACGAAAAGAGCCGCCAAAAACACAAACGACATCACGAGGCTCAATGCGCTCGAGACCGGGTTCCGCAGGAACACGACAGCCGCTCCGAAAAGGAGCATCAGCACGGCGAAAACCCAGAAGAGGACAAGCTGCATAAATAGACGGGAAGCGGATCGGTTCTAGCAGTGCCTGGCGGACAGGGCTATTTATTTTCGTTCCACTTATAGACCAGCCCCTCCATGACCCCGCCCATCTCATAGAGCTTTTCCTTGTTATGCACCATCTCTTCGCGGGAGTAACCCGTAATCGAGTAATCCTTCTTGAGGAAGATCGCCTGCTCGGGACACACCTCCTCGCACAAGCCGCAATAGATGCAGCGAACCATGTCGATCTCGAACTCCCTGGGGCGCTTCTCAACTTTTGCCCAGCGATCGGATGGGGCGATTTCCTCGGGCACGATCGTGATTGCCCGGGGCGGGCAGATGAATTCGCAGAGCTGGCACGCTACGCAGCGGTCCTTGCCATGCTCGTCCTTCACTAATGCCGGAGCGCCGCGATACCAGGAGGGAAGATGCGAGTCCCATTTCTCCTCGGGATACTGCATCGTTATCTTGGTCTTGCCCGAGACGAGTTTCCTGAGATGCTTCAAGGTAATCGCCAGGCCGGTGAGGATCGCGGGCAGGAAGAGCTTTTCGGCGCGACTTAGTTTGGGACGTTTGACGACCAGTGCCATGCTTGCCTTGGAACTTGTAGAGAACACCTGCTGCAGGCAAGCTCATATGTCACGAAAATCGCGTCCCACTCGCTGTGCACGGCACAGCGCGCCGAGCCTTGCATGGGGCAGGCTTCCTTTTCGTTTGTCTTGATTCGTGGAACTTACCGAAAAACTCCTTCTTTCCATGGGCGGTTGGCAGGCTTTCAAGGAGGCCCGGCTAATCCATGCGGCTGGGCGCGTCGTTGAAGCGGCTTACGAGCCGCCGGTGCTGAAAGGCAGGCTGAACGAGGGCGGCAGAGAGTTTCTGGCGGGGTTGAAGCTGCGGAATTCCATCGACGTGGAGAACCTTTGCTCCTGCCGGGATTCGCGAGTGAAAGGCGTCATTTGCGCGCATTCGCTGGCTGTCGGTTTGCAGGTGATCAAGCCTGCCCAATCAGCGGGCTCATCCTCGCGCCCGGACGGGACGAAGATGACATCGTCACCGCGACAGCAAACCGGCGAAACGCCTCGCGTGGAACTCACTCTTGAGGGCTCTCTGCGCCATCTTGAAGCGGAGATTCGCTTCCACTACGAGCAGCCGAACGTCGCGAACTCCCAGAAGGAAAGTGAAGCGCTGGCCCGGCTCCTGGAATGCGGATTCTCAGAGGACAGGGGCAAGGCGGTTCTCCGTGGCGAGGATGCTGTGATCGGCTTCTTTGCGACGGGGCTTCCCAGGTTGAAGGAAACCTGGCAGGTCCGGGAGGGCGAGCGTTTTCGGCACGTCACTCGCGTCCTCGTGCGCATCGAACCGCAGTTCGCCATCCGCGAGCAAGGCGACGGCTGGCTGGATTTTCATGTGCATTACACGGCGGGCAGGGAGGCCGTCTTTTCCCCCGCCGACCTGAGCGGATTGCTCAGTACCGGCCGGGGGCACGTTCGGCTGAAGGACGGGCGCGTGGCAGTGGCGGATCCGGCGCTTGCCGCCGATCTGGAGGAGGTCTTGCGGGACTGCAATCCGAGGCAGCAAAGCGGTGGCTACCTTGTCCCGCCGGCCTGCCGCGAGTACCTGGAGGCCAGTATCTCGCAATGGAAAGGCTTGGCGGATTCGCAGGGAACTGGCATGCCGGTTGCCGCCGCCGGAAAGAGCTCCGCGGCCCGTTCCGTGACCGTCGAACTTGGGGCGTTGAAGGAGAAGCTTCGGCCGTATCAGATCCAGGGCGCGGAATGGCTGCTCGCCAGGGCGCGCGGCGGGTTGGGTGCTCTGCTCGCCGACGAGATGGGTCTGGGAAAGACCGTGCAGACCCTTGCCCTGATCGAGGCTCTGCCAGGAACGACCCTGGTCGTCTGCCCCTCCTCGCTGGTGTGGAACTGGAAGCGCGAAGCGCAGCACTTTCTGCCGGATCTTCCGGTGCTTTCGCTTGATGGCACGGACCGCGAGAAGCGCTTCGCGGCGATCGGGTCTCACCGCCTGATCATCACAAGCTACGCGCTCCTGCGGCGCGATATCGAACGTTATAAGGCAACGACCTTTGCTGCTGTCGTGCTTGACGAGGCGCAGCACATCAAGAATCCCGACAGCCAAAACGCCAGGGCCGCGTGCGCGCTTGCCGCACGCAGCCGCTTCATCCTCACGGGAACACCCGTGGAAAATTCCCTGCGCGACCTTTGGTCACTCTTCGAGTTTCTCCTGCCTGGGTATCTTGGGAGCCGTCAGGATTTCAGGGATCGCTATGAAACGCCTCTCTTGAACGGTGAGCGCGGCGCCGTTTGGCAGCGTCTTTCCCGCCGCCTTGAGCCCTACCTGATGCGCCGGCGCAAGCAGGAGATTCTCACCGAGCTTCCTGACAAAATCGAGCAGGTCATCGAAGTCGAGCTGAGCCCCGGGCAAAAGGCCGCCTATACGCAGCTTCAGCAGGCCGCGCGAGCCCAGATCGATGAGCTTCGCGACCAATCCTCCGGCGCCGCCCGCATGCGCGTGCTCACCGCCCTGCTCCGCTTGAGGCAGGCCTGCTGCGACCTGCGACTCCTCGGCGTGCAGGACGCCTCCTCTTCGAAACTCAATGCCTTGCTGGAACTCGTGGAGGAGACGATCGACGGCGGCCACCGCGCCCTGATATTCAGCCAGTTCACCTCCATGCTCGACATCATTGCCGGCGCTCTGGAAGAGGCCGGGATTTCTTTTTGCCGGCTGGATGGCTCGACACGGAATCGCGAGGAAGTCGTGGACCGTTTCCAGAACGATGAGCGAATCCCGCTCTTTCTCATCAGCCTCAAGGCGGGTGGCGTGGGGCTCAACCTCACCGCGGCCGACACCGTCATTCACTTCGATCCCTGGTGGAACCCGGCCGTTGAAGCTCAGGCCACCGACCGCGCCCACCGCATCGGCCAGCGGCGGGTCGTCACGTCGATCAAACTGATCGCCCGCAACACCGTCGAGGAGCGGGTGTTGCGGATGCAGGAAAAAAAGCGCGAATTGCTCGAGGGCACCGTGGACGCCGAGGCGGGCTTGGAGCGACTCTCGACCGAAGACTTCAGTGAACTCGTGGAAACGATCGCATGAAACTGAAAACTCGCGAAAAAGGGGCGCCACCACCACCGCTCGGGCGCGCCCCGAGGGCATCATTTTTCTCTGTTGCGCACTCTGACTTGCAGTCCGAGGGTGCGCCGTTGTACCGCAGTGCGAAGATTCGTACCAGACACAATTCATGACCAGCCACTCTCCAATCCCGGCGCCCCTGCTCGATCTTGCCGTCCGCGTCGGATGTGAACTCGTTTACGATGCCACGGTCGAGACTCCGGCGCTCGTCACCCTCAAGCCTCGGCAGGACACGTTGCAATCCATTCGCCAGGAAAGCTTCAACTTCGAGCCGCAGCTAACGGCCACCGAATTTGAGGACGACCACTTCAACATTGTCTACCGGCTCGTTCTCAAACCCGGGCAAAACACCCTGCGCTACGATGCCATCGTGATGGTGCCCAGCCTTCGCGAGGACTTCCTCTGGCTGGACAGTCCCATCCCTCCGCACCTCTTGCCGGCGTCGATCCTCCGGTACACGCTGCCCACCCGCTATTGCGATTCCGACAAGCTGCTCGACTTTGCGTGGCAAAATTTCGGTCATTTTCCCCACGGCATCGACCGGGTCCTGGGCATCTGCAATTGGCTGAACCGAAATATCGAGTATCGCACGCTCTCGGGCAGCCCAAATCTCTCGGCTTATGACATCATCCAGCGCGGCTACGGAGTCTGCCGCGACCTCGCGCATACCGGGGTCGCACTCTGTCGAACGTTTAATCTCCCGGCACGCTACGTGAGCGGCTACGTGCCGGATATTGCGTATCAGGACCCGGGCACCCCGTACGATTTTCACGCCTATTTTGAGGTGTACCTTGGCGGCCGGTGGCAGGTCTTCGACGCCCGTTTCAATGAGCCCCGAGTTGGTCGCATTCGCATTTGCTCCGGGTACGATGCGGTCAATTGCGCCTTTACGACGGTTTATGGGCAGGCGCAGTTAACGAGCTTCGGGGTTTGGTCCTATCAAATCGATCCCGCCGAGGTAAGCATTGGGGATCCTATCGATCTCTCGAAGCGACTCTGCGGGACCACGCAAATTCGCTTTCCCAATACGCGCTGATCAGCGGTGGGGCACGCTAGGCGCCTTCCGGTTTCCGGGCGTGCTCGTGGGAGCGACGGACATGCGGGTGAGCGTGCACCAACCCGGAGCGATGATGATGCCGGTGAGTGTGAATGAGGTGCGTGCGACGCAGCAGGTCCTCGTCATAGAGGATTTCGTCTGGTGACCCTATCGCAGCAGCGCGACCGCCTTCGAGTACACAGCAGCGGTCCGCGATGTCCTCGACGATGTCGAGATCGTGCGTGGCAGTCACAATTGTCCGGGTTCCCTTCCATGCGATGAGGCAGTCGATGACATGACTTTGAGAGGAAGGATCGAGGCCGGACGTCGGCTCGTCGAGCAGGAGCACGTCGGGCTCGAGCACGAGGACGGAGGCCAGGGCGACACGCTTCTTTTCCCCGCTCGAAAGCCGGTGGGGAGCGCGCGATTGAAGATGCGTGAGCTGCATTTCTTCCATCGTCACCGCAACGCGCTGTCGAATGACATCGTGCGGCCACCGCAATTGCAGGGGCCCAAAGGCAATCTCGTCAAAGACTGTGGGATTGAAGAGCTGGACGTCGGGGTTTTGAAACAGGAGAGCGACGCGCCTGCGAAAATCAAACGCAAAGCCCTCGTCGCGCAAGAGATCCTCGGTAAGGGACTCGCCACAAAATGTGATGTCGCCTTGCTGGCGAAAGATCAAGGCGTCGAGCAACCGCAACAGCGTCGATTTGCCCGAGCCGTTGGCTCCGAGGACGGCCAGCCGCTCGCCGGAATGCACGGAGAGGGTGAGACCGTCGAGCGCATCCGTCTGTGCGTAGCCGAACTTTACCTCGCGAAGTTCGAAAAGCACCGCCGCCCCGGTCAACGTCCGATCCATAGTGCGCACGCTGCAAAGGCGGAAAATGCGGCGAGAGCCCGCCAGTCGCGGGCCCGCATCTTGAAATTGTCGAGCAGGAAGATCTCTCCGGTGAATCCTCGCGACTGCATCGCGGAATAAACTTCACCGCTGAGCTCGAGGCTTTTTTCCAGGAGCACACCCGCGCTTGCCGTCGCCGTGTGCCGACGCATCCCCGCCGTCATGCGTCCCAAGGTGCGGCTGCGTCGCGCCACAAACATGTCCGTGGCCAGCTGAAGCAGCAGGAAGATGTAGCGGTGGGTCATTCCAAGGATGGTTACCGCCAGGGCCGGAACGCGGAGGACACGCAGGGCCTTCAACACATGGGTCCATGGGGTGCAGGTTACAAGCAGCAGCGCGAGGGTGGCGGCTGTTTCCGCCCGGGCAATCAGAAACGCCGCGCTGCGAAGTCCCGGCGCTGTGATTTCCCAACCGATCCACGGCAGCTTGAGCAGGGAGGGTCCCGGCGTGAGAAATAGGGCGGGAAGGGCAATCGTCCCGGTAAAGGCCAGAACGCTCACCCACACTCGCGTGGCGATGAAGCGGATCGGGACCTTCGACAGCACGGCGAGTGCCACAGCCGCAAGGAAGACCGCGGCAATCGCAAAAAGCGAGCGAGCCGCAGTCGCTGAGAAGATCAGCGAGAGCATGCCGACGATTTTCACCCGCGGATCCAGCCCCTGGAGCAGGCCGTTCGCATTTGCCAGCCGGTGGGTTGCGGCGTCCCGATCAAGGGCGCCAAGCAATGAGCCGATGGTCTGCTCGATGGAGGCCGCAGGCACACGTCTGCCCTGCCGATCAGCGCCGCGGGTCACGATGCCTCAAATCGCCCTTCGGAAATTCGCGGAGCCGTCGAATTTTCGAAGCATCCACCCGGCCATCAGGCAGAAGGCAAGAATCAAACCCACGCCCATCATGGCGGAAAGAATGTAGCCGAACGAGGGGCTCTTGAGAAAAGAAGGAGCATAATCGGGAAAGGGAGCTGTCCAGATCGATGCGAGCTTCTCCAGGCCGCTCGGGGTCGCGGCCGGCGGCGCGACATTTTGCGAGGCCGCGGTTATCTGCGCGCGCACTTCGGGATCCTTGAAATCTTCGACACCCCATTCTCCCCAGGCAGTCCCCACAGCCAGCAAGCCAAGCGGAGTGAGGACCATCATGAGGGCGAGCCCGATCCACAGCGGCCGCAAGGCTTCCCAAGGCCTTTCCGCAGGCCCCGGCAATGGCATGCCGGGAAGGGCGTCGGGCGCTGTCGCGCGAAGGAGCAAAGGATTCGCGTGCTGCAAATAGGCGAGCACGCCTGCGGTGAGCATTCCCTCTGCCAGCCCCGCGAAGGCCAAATGTCCGATGAGCATGGCGGGCACGGCAACGCTTAATGGATACGGCGCGTAAAGCGGAGCCCCGCTCGCATCATGAAAGAGCGCCGGCTGAATGCCGAACTGAATCGCAGCGCAAAGGGCCGCGATGTTGATGGCGACGTAGCCGGCGATGAAAGCGGCGGCAACGCGGCGCGGAGAGGTGACGGGACTTCGAGCGGAGATCACCCGATACAGCCAATAAGCCACAAAGGAGCCGACGATTGCCATATTGAAGGCGTTTGCGCCAAACGCCGTGATTCCCCCGTCCCCAAAAAACAGCGCCTGAATGAGCAGCGCCACCGAGATCGCAATCAGGGAAGCCCAGGGACCGAGCACGATCGCGCCAATCCCCATTCCTACCGCGTGACCGGTGGTCCCGCCGGGCAGTGGAAGGTTGAACATCATGACGACAAAGGAAAACGCGCTGAAAAACGAAAGAAGCGGAACGACTTGGGCGCTCAGACGCTTTCGCAAGCGGCGGAGAGCCACCATCCAAAACGGCGCCGCGCCGGCGTACATTACCGCACAGGTTGAAGGACTCAGATAACCGTCGGGGATGTGCATATTCGGAGAGAGTTCGTGTTGCGGATGGGACTGCTACATCGGCAGATCGTGGCCTGTGCTGGTGATAGTGAGGCGGCCGTGTTTTACGCCCTTGGCGGCGATGAGTGCATTGGCGAGTTTCTTCACGGAAGTGGCCCGGCCGCGGGCCACGATGACCTCGAGGCAATTGTCGTGGTCGAGGTGTACGTGCAACGTCGCTATGATGATGCCGCTGTGGCCATGCTGCAGATCGGTGAGCGATTCCTGCAGGTTGCGCTTGTGATGGTCAAAAACGAGGGTGATGGTGCCCGCAATTTCCTTATTGCCGTCGTCCTGGTCTTCCTCGACCAGGTTGTCTCGAATCATGTCGGCGAGTGCCAGTGATCGGTTGCTATAGCCCTTCCGGCGCGCCATCGCGTCGAAATCGTGCAGCAACTTGCCCGGCAGAGAAGCGCTCATGCGCGCGGCACGTGAAGGATTTTCCATATTACGATTGTATGGAATGGTAATAACTGAGCCTTCCGCGTCAATCCTGAACCGCGGCCGCGCCGATTTGATTCACGATGGGGCTCGCCCGTTCGCGGGTCTTGATTGCCGGACGATTTCGTGGATGATCGGGGCAAATATCATCGCTTGAATGAAGACGCGACTCTTTGGCAATACCGGCAGGAAAGTCTCCGAAGTCGGCCTCGGCTGCTGGCAGCTTGGCGGCGCGGAGTGGGGAGACGTTCCGGACGACCAGGCACTGGCGATCCTTGGCGCGGCGGTTGATTCCGGCGTGACATTCTTCGACACGGCCGACGTGTACGGCAACGGGCGGAGCGAGAGTCTGATCGGCCGCTTCCTGAAGCGGAGCGCGAAGGAAATCTTCGTTGCCACGAAACTCGGCCGCATGGCAGACCTCTATCCAGACAAGTACACGGAGCCGGGAGTCCGGGCCGCAATCGAGGCATCGCTGGCCCGGCTCGGGATCGAGACGATTGATCTCATCCAGCTTCATTGCATTCCGATGGAGGTGATGCGCCAGGGCGATATCTTCGAATGGCTGCGCAAATTGCAGGAGGAAGGCAAGGTGAGGAATTTCGGGGCGAGCGTCGAGTCTGTGGATGAGGCCTTGCTTTGCCTCGAACAAAAGGGCTTCGCCTCGCTGCAAATCATTTTCAACATCTTTCGTCAGAAACCGATTGGGGCTCTCTTTCCGCAAGCTAAGAAGAAGGGCGTCGCTATCATCGTGAGGCTGCCGCTGGCCAGCGGGTTGCTCTCAGGCAAGCTCACCAAGGATACGAAATTCGGCGTGAAGGATCACCGCTTTTTCAACCGTGACGGGAAGCAGTTTAATGTGGGCGAGACGTTCGCGGGCATTCCCTTCGAGAAGGGCGTCGAACTGGCCGAGGAGATGAAGGCTTTCGTGCCGGAGGGCCTCAGCATGGTGCAGCTGGCACAGCGCTGGATCCTCGATTACGATGCGGTGTCAGTGATCATTCCGGGCGCAAGCTCCGCCGCGCAAGCAAGGGAGAATGCTCGCGTCTCCGATCTCCCCGCCCTCTCGCGATCGCTGCATGACCGGCTGGAAAACTATTACCAGAGCGAGGTCGAGCCCTTCATCCGCGGTCCCTATTGATTCACGGTATTGCCCGCCGCCTCCTTCTGGCGTAGTGGTGGCGGCATGCGCATCGCATCTCTCATCATCGCAGCAGCTTTCACCTTCACCTCTTTCGCAATGGCACAATCCGGTCTCGAGAATGGCCAGCGTTTCCTTAAGGAAAACGCTGAGAAGCAAGGAGTGAAGACGACGCCCTCCGGCCTTCAATATAAGGTGCTCCGCGAAGGAACGGGCAAAAGCCCCAAGGCCACGGACACTGTCGTGGTGAACTATCGCGGCACGCTCATCAACGGGAAGGAGTTTGACAGCTCATACAAGTCAGGTCAGCCGATAGAATTTCCCCTCAATCGCGTCATCCCCGGCTGGACGGAAGGCGTTCAACTTATGAAGGAAGGGGCGAAGTATGAGCTATTTATTCCTTCCAATCTCGCCTATGGCCCCCGCGGCGCGGGCGGAGTCATCGGTCCGGACGAGACGCTCATCTTCGAAATCGAGCTGCTCAAGGTCAAGTAGTTGCCGGCACGAGCGGCCAGGCCGGAGCTTCGCGGCCGGGCTGCAGGGAGTTATCGTTAATTGCTTAGACGATAGCAAACTTCGAGCCGGTTGCCGGCGGGATCCTCGAAGAAAACGGCATAGTAAGTAGGCGATTCGTCGTAATCAGGACCTTCGATGTTTTGTGCGCCGATTTCGTGAAGGAGCCGGGCGATGTCGTTGATTTCGGCCACGCTGGAGGCCCAGAAGGCGATTCGATTCTCATTCGGCATGTGATCGCGCGACTCGGTCACGCCAAAGAATTCGGTCGCGCCTCCTCCCTCCGCATAATACTGGAGCCAGCCGGACACCGTGAGGTCCCTCTTGAACCCCAGGGCGGGAAGCAATTTGCGATAGAAGTCGGTGACCTTCGCGAGATCGGGAACGCGGAGATCGATATGGTCAAAATGCCGGGACATGGGGCGGAATATCCCGAAGGAAAGGAATCCCTGCAATCCTTCAAGTCGCCCCGTTTGCCCGGGCAGCATCCCTGTGATTGATTGAGGCCGGAATGAGAGCTGTTCTTCGATGGGCCGAATCCTGCCGTTCAAATGATGTAACGCTGCGCCATGCGTAAAGAGGACCAGGCACAAACCGTGTTTGCGCGGATTGGCAGATTCGAGGCCCATCATCGGCAGTTGATCGCGCTTCCCCTTGCGATCCTGGGATTTCTTCTGTCTCCCTCGCAAAGTCTTCTGACTCGATTGATCGAGTGCTGGAATATTTATGCGGCAGCCCTCCTTCTCTCCGCATGGGCAGCCATCCTCACGGCCGATCCCCGGTACGCCCAACGCACGGCAAAATTGCAGGATTCGAGCCGCGCCGCGCTCTTCGTCTTCGTCCTGGTTGCCGCCTGCATGAGCTTGCTGGCCGTGCTGTTTATTCTTCGAGAGCACAAGCTGCTGCACACGAGTTTCCTTGGTTTGCACCTGGGCCTGTCGATATTGGCGGTCGTTGAATCGTGGCTGCTCATTCACACCGTCTTCGCGCTTCGCTACGCGCATGCCTTCTACCGCGGCGAGTCGGAGAGGGAGGTGGAAGGTCCCGGCGGAGGGCTTCTCTTTCCAGAGGAAAAAAAGCCAAATTACATGGATTTCGCCTATTTTTCCTTCGTCATTGGCATGACGTTCCAAGTCTCGGACGTCCAAATAACGTCACGGTCCATCCGACGCCTTGTCCTGCTTCAAGGCCTTCTCTCCTTCGCGTTCAACACCGCCATTATCGCCCTCAGCATCAACGTCATGTCCGCGCTGTTCGTCGGATAGGAGACTCGCTCAGGCCGCGGGCGCGCCGGCCAGAAATTCTATCACCCTCCGTTCCGCCCAGGTTTGACCGCCATTCCAGGAATCAAGGAACCCCAAATGCCCTCCGGTTTCAGGCGTCTCCAGGAAGAGCCGGTCGTTTTGCTCCGCCTCTGCGATTGGAAAGCAGTCGGGCGTCAGAAAAGGATCATTCCGAGCGCTCAGGATCAATGTCGGCACAGTGATCGCCGGGAGGAACTGCTGCGAACTGCACTTCGTCCAATAGTCGGCGGCATCCCGGAACCCGTGCACAGGCGCCGTAAATCTGTCGTCAAAGTCCGCGAACCCGTGAATGCCTTGGGTCTGGCTTTCGTGAATGCGTTCCGGGAAATTCCTGGCCTTGGCTTTCACCTTGCGCACGACGCTTGCGATCAGTCGCCGCAGGTAAAGGCGATTGCCTCGTTGCTGATCCAGAGCCCGCACGCTGGCGGCAAGATTGACGGGAGGCGAAAGAGCGACGGCTGCGGCGACCGCCGCGTGGGGCCGCGCTTCGCCAAGATATTTCAGCACGAGATTGCCGCCCAGGCTGAATCCGACCAGCGCCAAAGTCGCAAAGTGCTCTGCGGCGTGTCCGACTATTATGGCAAGGTCCGTTGTTTCGCCGCTGTGGTAGAGCCGGAGCAACCGGTTCATTTCTCCGCTGCAGCCGCGATAGTTCCATGCAAGGACATCCCACTTGGCGCGATGCAGGGCTGCCGCCATGCCGCGCATCGTGACATCGCGGGAAGACCCTTCGAGGCCGTGCGAGAGGATGGCCAGCCTGCGGCCTCCCGAGGGTAACCAGTCGAGGTCCAGGAAATCGCCGTCCGCCAGTTCCAGGCGCTCCCGCTGGTAAGGGACGCGCGTGCGCCATTTCAAGATGCCCGGCAGGATCGTTTGGAGATGTCCATTGCGTAACGGCCAGGGCGGATTGAACCGCGAGCTAATGACAGGCATTCGCCCTAACCCCCGTACGGTTCCGGCGAACGGCCAAACTGTCGACCTGTAGCGGCGGTGTCCTCACCGCCGGCCCGGAGTGAACTTCCGCTGCCGGCGATGGGGACATCGCCGCTACAGGTCGCGGTCGAGTGAGGTGCTCTCACTCCTTATTTCACCTCGACCGGGGTTCCTTTTCCAATGAGCTGACTGAGCACGAAGGCATCCCAGTTTGCCATCCGGATGCAGCCGTGACTTTCGTTTCTGCCGATCCGATCCGGCGTGGGGGTTCCATGCATACCTACGCTGGGACGGTTGAGCGCCATCCATACGATGCCGACGGGATTGTTCGGGCCCGGCGGCAGGTTATATGCGTTCTCGCTGCGCACCCCGCTTTCGAGGACCGATTTGTCCCATCGGAAATTTGGCATCAAGATATTTGCTGTAATCTTCCACGAACCGGTCGGAACCGGCACCTGGCGCGAGCCGGGAGTGCACGGGAAGCACGCGATGAGCCGGTTGTCTTCATAGAGCTCTATGAGGCGCTCGGTCCGCAGCAGTTCCAGGCGGCGAGGCGGAGGAACAGGGCTTGGGAGGGGGGTTGGTGTGGGAGACGGTCTGGCGTCTTCAGCCGGCGAAAGAGCCGGTGAGGCGCTCGCCTGGGCTTTCGCGACGGCCTTCCGCGCTTTCTCGTCGTCGCGGCGACTCTTCTCGAGCGTAGTTACGTCGCTCATCTTGAACTCAGTGACATCAGGCACTCGGAAAACCGTGCCGGCACCCAGCGTTTTATCAGAGACGTTGGGATTGAGCTCGTGAAGGAAATTGAGATCGCAATGGAACCTCTCCGCGACGAACTCCCAGAGGTCCGCGTAGAGCATCGCCTTCAGCTTTTCCTGCTCGGGAGGTTTTGACGCCTGCGGACCGATCCATTTCAAATCCTCCGCAGCGGCGGTGTATTCGCGATAGGGAGCCGAGATGCCGGAGACGTCGAGCAGGGTCCCTGCTGGCAGATTGTTCGCTCGCGAGTAACGATCCGCGGCCTTTTGAGTAAACTCTCCTCCCAACCCGTCGATCTTGCCCGGGCGGAAGTTTGCGCGATCAAGAAAGATCTGGACACGCACCATCTCCATGCGCTCCGGCGCGTCCGGGGATTCCTTCTGCAACCGCGCAAATTGAGCCTCCATCGGGGAGCTGGCGTTCAACGAAATCCGGCCGCCGAGTATCAGCAGGGCAAGCGAAAGCAGTCGGAGAAAGAAGCGAAGATTCGAGCGCACGGCAAGGGCGCTACACTCGCTGCGAAAGGCATAACTGCAAGGAGCAAATCACATTGTGTCGTCGGTTGATATCTCTTGGTCAAAACCGAATTCGAAAGCGCCGCGATGTCTATGTCTTCATCCAATGATCGGGAAAACCGAGAGAAACGTCGTCCGCGCGGAGGCACGAGGGCCGTCTTTCAACTTTCAACTCTCAACCATCAACTTGCTGGCTGACTTGCCGACTCCTCACGTCGTCGCCTACGGGGATCTCTCAACTCTCAACCATCAACTCTCAACTTGGATTTGTGTTGCCGGATGGGAAGCTCCACGCACACAAATCTCCAGCCACAATTAACCAACCGCGATGTCATCAGTGATCCCACATCCTCCCGGCGCCGAGCCCGAAAGAGGCCTCCTCCGGACTCGCGGCGGCCACGAGCATAGCAAGGTCACTTTTATCGAGTTGTTTTTCGACCTCGTATTCGTCTTCGCGATCACGCAGCTTTCCCATTCATTGATGGAGCACTTCACCCCCGTGGGAGCTGTGCAGACTCTTCTTCTCATGCTGGCTGTGTGGTGGGTCTGGATTTACACGTCCTGGGTAACCAACTGGCTCGACCCGGAGAAGTTGCCGGTGCGGTTCCTTCTCCTTGGGATCATGCTGGCCGGCTTGGTGATGTCCGCGTCCCTTCCAATGGCTTTTGAATCGCGGGGAATCGCCTTTGCGACGGCATACGTTGTCATTCAGGTCGGACGCACAATCTTCTTCCTCTGGGCTGTGAAAGGGCGGCCCGGAATGGTGCGCAATTTCCAGCGCATTCTGACCTGGCTCGTTCTGGCTGGGATCTTCTGGATTGCGGGAGCATTTGCGCATGGCCCGGGAAGACTGGCTCTTTGGGCGATCGCACTTGGCCTGGACTACATTTCGCCGTCCCTGGGCTTCTGGGTTCCGGGTCTTGGACGCTCGAGCACGAGCGACTGGGACGTCGAGGGCGGTCACTTGGCCGAACGGTGCGCGCTTTTCATCATTATCGCCCTCGGTGAATCCATCCTGGTGACCGGCGCGACATTCAGCGGTTTGGAGTGGACTTTGCCAATTCTCGCGGCCTTCGTCGTCTCTTTCGCAGGCAGCCTCGCCATGTGGTGGCTGTATTTTGACACGAGCGCGGAGGCGGGAAGCGAGACCATCTCGCAGTCCAGTGATCCAGGGAGGCTCGCGCGCCTGTCCTACACCTATGTTCACCTTTTCATTGTGGCGGGGATCATAGTTTCCGCTGTCGCCGACGAATTTGTGCTGGCTCATCCGCTCGGGCATGCGGAAACGAAGACCGCGATCGCCGTCCTCGGAAGCACGGCGATATTTTTGATCGGCAACATGTTCTTTAAATGGACGATCGCAGGGAGAGTTCCCCTGTCGCATCCGGTCGGCGTGGCCGTCCTGGTGTTGTCAATGCCCGTGTCTATTCACTTGCCGCCTCTGGTTTTGGCGACGCTCGCAACGCTGGTGCTTGTAATCATTGCCGCCTGGGAGCGAAATGCGCGGAGGGCATTCTCCGAACCCTCTCTCAGTCGGGAATGAACTCCTCCTTCTGGCAGCCATCTCGCCGCGGTTTCGTTTGGCTTTCCGCTTTTCAGGAATCGAGACGTCGGGCCAACCTGACTGATGCGATCAACGCAGACATCCGAAATCCTTAATGATTTCATCCTGCAAGCCGTAAAATC
The DNA here is from genome assembly GCA_963763735.1 of uncultured Verrucomicrobiae bacterium. GTDB lineage: Bacteria > Verrucomicrobiota > Verrucomicrobiia > Chthoniobacterales > Terrimicrobiaceae > DASTFP01. Next base: position 25,990 of record CAVXQK010000017.1, read on the forward strand.
CATCCGTAGATGGCAAGTTTCTGGCCGCGTTCGCATGCGTTCTGGACGATTGTCGAGTGCGACAGGGATTTCACCTGTTCGATCATGGTCTGGCACTTCGCCCGTGGGAAGGCGACTTTCAGCCAAAGGACCGGGCCCAAGCGCCTGCGCTGAGGTGAGAAGAAACGCCGCCGCCGCTCCTTGCCGAAGAACCACTCGGCAGGCAGAGGTGAGGCTTTCGAGGGTTATGAGCCGTGCCTTTTTAGGGGCATGCGAATGTCTTCGGAAGGGAGAAGTTCACCGGAACGGCGAACTCGGTCCTTGCGATCATTGCAAGTGGCACCGATGCGATACTGGTGCGAACTGGCAGTCCACCTTGAAGCGCCTCGAGGCTTACAGTAAGAGAGGAGTCAGGCACCCGTAGCTCAGTGGATAGAGCACCGGTCTTCTAAACCGATGGTCGCTGGTTCGATCCCAGCCGGGTGCGATAGTATAAGTAATTTATATTCAGTGACGTCTCACTATAAAATGGCAAAATCTAAAATGCGGTGAATTGCAGGGAAATGCGCCAAATTGCGCCATCTTGTCCAAAAAAGCGCTTACAAAACGCTTACACGGTTGAGCACCGGTTCGTGCTTTTCGGCCGGAACGGGGGCGAAAGGCCAAAAGAGCCTCGGCCATACTCGGGCTCGGAAGCTATTCTCCGCCGACCGCTATCGTGATATTTCACGACTCTATTAATCGAATCACCCTCATCGATCAGATTGGGGAAGTGAGCAATACTCCTCGAAAAGCTGCTGGATCTGCTTGAATCAGCGCCTGTCGAGCTGGACAGATTCGGTTCCCACCTTTACCAGTCGCGAAGGGAATTTCGTCGAGTGTGCGACCCTGCGAAGTCCGGCAAAGCAATCGAGCGTTTCGTGATAGCGAAATTCCGGATCGCCGAGAGCATTTGTTTCAGGCGCGAACCTCGCCCATGGAGCAGTGCTGCGGATAGCCAATAGCGGGGCTTGCAGATTGTGGCTTTGTGCGGGAGGCAACACTCACTCTTTGCACCGCCCGACAGTTTTTGCACGTCGTTTCTCCAGCTGTAGTGTGTTGAGGAACGAGAGAAAGCGCGTGAGGCTCGACTGTCGATGGAGGGAATTTCTGGCGAGCACGCTCCGAGCTATTGATCGCCTCAGAATCCACCGTGCGTTCCATGACGCTACAGCCGACGAGGTTGCGGAGTATTTAAGCCGAAGTCCGCACTGGGCGAAATTGATGCGGCTCACGAAGGAGTTGGGATCGGAGGACGTGCACCGCTCTTTTGCGACCAAATGAAAAGGGGGGATCCCTTGCTCCTGTTTGTCGGCAAACCGACACGCACAATTTGAGCAACGGGCGCAAATGTGTCGCGTAAGCGACCCATCCGTTGTAACTTTCCGACGATAACTCGGAAACCGGCTATGAGAATCCGCTCAACGTTGGTCGCATGCCCTTTTTGCTAGCAAGTCCCTGTCAATAAGGGCACAATTCAAAAGATTCCTCGGCATGAAGAGCCAAGGTTCGAGAGGTGCCATCCAATGCAAAAGTTGCTCCCGTGCATTCTTATCTTGATGCTGGTGGATGCAGCAATCGGAAAGCTGCACGCGGAGTTGGAAACCGCCCCTGTATACGCCGACCGAGGATGGGGCAAGTACCTGAAGGGTGATCTGGATGGAGCCCTCGCGGACTTCAATCGAGCCATCAGGCTCGATCCGAAATATCCACAGGCTTACAACGACCGGGGAAATGTCAAATTAAAGAAGGGCGATCTGAACGCGGCGATGGCTGACTTCAATCGCGCCATTCAGCTCAATCCAAAGCTCGCAATGGCCTACAGAAACCGAGGAATTGTTAAGGGAAGGCAAGGCGATCTGGATGGAGCTATCGCGGACTTCAATCAGACTATCAAACTCGACCCTAAATATGCCATTGCCTACAGCAACCGAGGAAATGCTAGGCAAAAGAAAGGCGATCTGGACGGAGCTATCGCTGACTTCAATCAGGCGATTAAGCTCAAGCCGAAATAATGCCCTTGTCTATGAACATTGAGGCAAGGCGACGCGTTCGCGACAAGCAAAAACTCCAAGGAGGCGAAATTCAATGAACACCTTAGCATCGTCACAAGTGCTTGCATGGATCCTTAGCTTATCACTAGTGGGTTCAGTATTCGGGCAGCGGCAAGCGGATTTGCAAACGGCCAATGTATACGTTGACCGAGGATTCGCCAAGGAGACTAAGGGAGATCTGGCGGGAGCCATGGCTGACTATAATCGAGCCATCCAGCTCAACCCAAAAGTTGCCACTGGCTATAGTAACCGGGGAAATCTCAAAGAAAACAAGGGAGATCTTGGGGGAGCCATGGCTGACTATAATCGAGCCATCCAACTCAACCCAAATCTCGCCGTGGCCTACAGTAACCGGGGAACTGTCAAGAAAAGGAAGGGAGATCTAGACGGAGCCATGGCTGACTATAATCGAGCCATCCAGCTCAACCCAAGATTTGCCATGGCCTACAATAACCGGGGATTTGCTAAGCAAACGAAAGGCGATCTAGACGGTGCTATCGCCGACTACAATCAAGCCATCAAGCTCGATCCCCGAAATCGCCTTGCTTACCAAAATAGGGGCAATGTCAGGCGAATGAAGGGCGATCTGAACGGAGCTATCGCTGACTTCAATCAGGCGATTAAGCTCAAGCCGCAATAATGCCCTTGCCCATGAACATTGAGGCAGCGTGAGGCGTTCGCGACAAGCAAAAATCCCAAGGAGGCGAAATTCAATGAACACCTTAGCATCATCACAAGTGCTCGCATGGATCATTAGCTTGTCACTAGTGGGTTCAGCAATCGGGCAGGGGCAAGCGGATTCGCAAACTGCCGCTGCCTACGTTGATCGGGGACACGCCAAGCGACTGAAGGGAGATCTGCGCGGAGCCATGGCTGACTATAATCAGGCCATCAAGCTTAACCCGAACCTTGCCATCGCCTACAACGACCGGGGGAGGGGTGAAGCTAAAGAACGGCGATCTGGGCGGAGCCATGAGTGACTACAATCAGGCCATCAAGCTCGGGTCACATCCAGCCGACGAAATGGTGGAATGAGCAATGAGCGCAATAGTCGAAAGTTTCTAGGATGAACAGATTAGGTCCTGAACGCGAGCTCGTCCCTCGAAAATGTCTCTCGCTTTCACTCCGCATTTGCGCTTCGCGGAGCTGACCGGTGGCTTTGGTGTCTTGACCACATACCACACGCGCAAATCTTCGTGTCTAGCGGCGTCTTCCAGAGGACCATCGGCAAGGTGGTCTCGGACGCGATAGAACAGATTTCCAGAAGGGAGACCAGTGCGAAGGGGCGATAATAGCTATTGGCCACGCCCCGAAAAATCACGGCTTGGGCACATTCTGTAATCGGGAATCTTATTGCGAGAATGGATCTTTCCCGAACAATTGACCCGATTGCGTGAAATTGAGCCAGAAGACGTCGGGCAAAGATTTCCTCGATCCGCCATTCACAGGATCGGGGCGGGAGCGTTGACAAGGGACGAGCTGATGAGCGAGAAGCTCGCGAACGGCGTGTAAATTCCTGCCGAACAAATCGCCGTTTGGCGGCCTCAACCGTGACAAATCAACTCCGCAGCAACTGGAGCTCCTTACCCGGAAGACGCCCATTTTTAGAAAGTTCACTAAGTGTTCCCAAACGCTTCAGGCATGGCGTAGAATAGGCTTTCCGCTTATCCGGCTTATCGGTATCCTTCGTGCCTTCATTCTTCATAACAGAACATAACAGAATGCGGGTCCGCGCTCTTAAAGTGAGATTCATCCTGCTTCATTAAATCGAGCATAGCCCAGCGTATCACGCCATGAAAATAGAAATCACGTCGTTTCCCCTTTGACGCCCATCACCTTTGATGACTTCTGCCGAGCGGATTTTACCGGGCCAAACAGTATCTCGGTTCTTCCGGGAAAGAAGTGGGTTTTCTGGCGAGCGGAAGAGGGTGGGCTTTGGGAGTGAAGGATACGGATTTTTATCAGCAGATCTTGGGGATGAGGGAGCCGTGGGAAGTGAAGGAGGTCGATCTTTCGGTAGAGGGCAAGCGGGTAACAGTGAGATGGGATATCGGGAGGGAACGCTGTGGGCGTGCCCGGAGAACCGGGAGCGGCTGCCCTGTCACGATCATGTGGAACGTCGTTGGAGGCACTTGGATACGTGCGGGTTTGAAACGATCCTGGAGGCGAGGGTGCCGAGAGTTCGAGGAAGCGATGGCAAGGTATGGACGGTTCCAGTGCCGTGGGCGGAAAAGGGGAGCCGTTTCACGCTGATGTTTGAGGGATTTGTGGTGAGGGTTCTTTTGGCGTGCCGGAGCCTGAGTGCAGCCAGCGATTTGTTGGGGCTGTCGTGGGACCAGCTTCATCGCATTATGGAGCGAGCGGTCGAGCGAGGCTTGGAGTAAGAAAAAGGTAGTAAGAAAAAGGGGTCAGCCATTTAATATTGCGGTGTTTGATATTGTTTCCAAATGCCTCCTCAGGGCGCGATCGGTGGCAAGGCGTTTTCGGGCTTCGCCCGCCAGGCGGCAAACGCCCGCGCGGGTTCCCATGTTCAGCTGCTCGGTAATCCAATCCAGTCTCATGGTTGTTTCTTTCTGAATCATCGCCGCAAGCAGCCTTTTGCGCCAATCTCCCTTGCAAGACCGCCGCAGGGTCGCCAGATCGGTGCCAAAGTGTTCCAGGCCCGCTCGAATGAGCGCCCGCGCCCGCTTTTCTGCGTAGTCGCTAAGCTGCGGGCCGTGGTAGCCGTTGGCCTTCTCAATTTGGGTCGGTCGCTTGGCGAGCATCCTGAGTAACTTTTCGCGAAAGTGCTCCGAACCGAACAGCCATCCCCGACGCAGACTGGAATACACGGCAAGCTGCGGCTGGCCGTTGCCCTCGGGAAACGTTGTGCCAGCCAACCGGGGGTTGCGCCAGTCCACTCGCTGCTCCAACAAGCCGAGAAACTCCCTGGCGTCCCCTGGCGGTATCGTCGCATCCGCAGACTTCAAAACCCGTCGCCGTTTCCAACCAGGGGGGCCGCTTGCGCGCAGGCCCAAGATAGTGGGGCAAACTGCTCCAAACATACGACTCGAGGCCATCCTTCTCGGCGACAATTCCCGCTCGCACCGGATTGAGGTGAATGTAATCGAGCAGAGCCCAGAAGCAGTTTCCCGGCTCCGCCAGGATCGCCTTGTGCCGCCCGCCAAAGAGATGACCCCAAAGTCCGTGCCGCGTGTTGATCCGCCGCGTGAAGGCATTCTGCAGCCATCCCATTCTCCGGGACAGATTGGCTTGCGGAGTTTCCACGAGAAGATGGTAGTGGTTGCCCATCAGCGCGAAGGCATGAATCCGAAACCCGCTCCGCTCGCTGGCTTCCGCCAGCGTGCGAACAAAGGTCGCCCGATCCGCGTCGTCCCGCACGATCGCCTCTCGACGATCTCCGCGCGCCATTACGTGATAGAAGGCTCCTGGAAATTCCACCCGCACCGCTCGCGCCATTCTCAGTTCTCCAGCGCTTTGAGCAATAATGGACCCCTCTTTCCGTCGCGTATTTGAGTCGAGTTCGTCTCTTAGTCACAATTAATTCCCCCTTTGTGGGGCTTCCGTAATGCACGCGCCGGATTTCGTAAATAGAACGAAAGATCCATTACGGAGCATTCTCCGGGTTGAAGGGTTTCAAGAGGTCTTAGGTTCGAATCCCTCCATATCCCATCGTCGCCTCTGAAGAAACAGGATAGCTAAACCCGAATGTGGCTCGGGGACGCGGAAGAAGGGGAAGGGGCCGAAGAAACGTGGCTAAACGCTTGAGTTGCGCCGATTTGCGAATGTGAGTCGCGCTCGGACGTCCTGAGGGAGAGGTTTGAGGGAAAAAGGCCTGGGACTAGCTGATGTATCAAAGGTTTGAGGGAGTTTTTTGAGTCGCGGCGGCGACTTTGAATGAGCGATGCACGGGCTTTGCAGATGATTTTTGATGTCACTTTGGATGCGGTCCAGAAAGTAGACTCCGAAGTGCCGAACGTCGCCTTTTTGCCGTGGGTTTTGATGCCTGAAATTACCGTGTCCAGCATCTTTCGATAGTCCGGCTCGGGGAGGAAAACGCCGCGCATGTCGAGCCATCTGGCCGGGCATGTGATGCCCTTGATCAGGAACAAATCGCTGCTGGGAAAACGTCTTCTCGTCAGTACAAAAACCGCGCAGATGGCGGAGGTATATCTGGATGACTACGGTTTCGAGTACTTTGTTTCAACTACCGCCTTTTCAAGAGCACGAGCGAGATTCTTTATCGATTGGTAGCCGATTCTGACCTGCAGCGGGTTGTCAAGGCATGGCACGATTTGCCCGCGAACCTCAAGGCTGCGATCCTGGCAATCGTTGGCTCGGATTCTCTCTAGCCCTAAAATAAGCGAAAAAACCGACCCGAAGTGCGCCAGCGTCGCGCGGGCCGCGGGTTTCGAGATCTTTGCAGGCGATTTTTGCTACCGAACCTGTACGGTGCTGCAGCATAAGGGGTTCGAGTGGAGTTGGAGTGCAAATTTTGGCGTTCGGTATCGTGCCGAGGGGCGGATTGTGGCAGGATCGGGGCAGAGTTCGCCTCTTGTGGACACAAGCTGTAGTGGATCGCTGGATCGGTTTGCTTTGCTCCTAAGAAACTAAATCGCAAGACCATAATTCGCAGAGTATTATGAAACTATGTTCCACGTGTTCCACGGCTTTCAGAACGACGCGGTTTCTCACCCGCAGCAAAACTGCTCAGAGTTTGGGGGGCTAACCACCGGGCTTCTAAGAAACTCAATGTGCAAGGTTTTGGATAGGAACGAGTTCGAAACCAAGAGAAGCGGCGTATTTGCGCAGGGAGTTTTGACGGCGGCAGAGATGTTTTTCGTTGAGGATTCCCAGCAGTTTAGGGTCGAAAGAACGGCGATCCCGAAGCATGGCAAAGAGGATGCGAGCCAGTTTGTGAGCGGCGGCGGTGATGGCCGCCGGGGAACCAAGTCTGGCGCGAAGAGAGCGAAAATGGTCACCGAGCGCGGATCGACTGCGATATAAAGTCGTCGCGGCCATGCGCAGGGAATTGGCGAGCCGGCAGCGCACGTTGCGCGTTTTGGAAGAGAGGATTTTGCCGCCACTGATGCGGTTATCCGGACAAAGCCCCAGCCAGGAGGCAAAGTGCCGTGAGGAAGGGAAACGGGTGATTTGCGGGCCGACTTCGCAGAAGAAGGTGAGCACACCTTGGGCGCTCATGCCGGGAATGGCCGTCAGGTCCACTCCAAGGATTCGGTGTATCTCGGAGGGAACATCGAAGGCGGGCTGATTGCCTTTGGCTTTGTATTTGGTTGAGGGAGCCTCTGCGGGTTGCTCTTGGGAATCAAAACGCGCAAGCATTGTCTCGATGTGCTCGTCGCAAGCAGCCATCTGGCGCTGAAAATGCCGGTAGCTTTCCAAGGCCTGTCGCAAGCAAAGGAGATGTTCCGGTCGGTAATCGCCCACCAGACTTTTTGCCACGACCTGGTGGCTGGCTTTGATGCGCGCGTCGCACAGGCCGCAGAGCTTGGAGGGTTCGCGTTCTCCCGAGAGGATGGCATCGATAATGGCCAACCCGCTGACCCCGGTAATGTCGCTGATCACATTGTGCAACTGGAGGTTCATTTGAGTAAGGGCCTTTTGCATGAGCAGCACCTGGCCCGAGGCAGCCTTGAGCTGGTTGTCGCGATGGCGCAAGATGCTGCGAAGCGCACAAACCGCTTCCACGGGCCGGAAGGAACCCCGCAGCAATCCCACCGTGTGGAGGTATTGCAGCCACTGGCAATCCTGGATGTCGGTTTTGCGCCCCGGCACCCCTTTGACATGGCGGGCGTTGACCAGGCAAACTTCCAAGCCCCGACGCTCCAGAATCTGGAAAAGAGCGATCCAGTAAACTCCTGTGGATTCCATGGCCACCGTTTTGATTGAACAAGCAACGAGCCAGTCGGCCAAGGCGTGCAAGTCCTCGGTAAAGGTGGCAAACTTCCGCACCGGGCGAATGTCTCGTTCCTCAGGCACGGCCACATAAATCTCAGTGGCTCCAATGTCGATGCCAGCGGCATTGGGCTCGATAAATGGCAGACTCTTTTGCTTTTCGGTTTTCTTTTTGCCGTTTGGGGCCATAGCGTTTCTCCTTGTTAAGTTTATGCGCCGTGTGAACGGGCGGCCCGGATGGTGGATAAGAAAAAGATCGGTAATCTTCTAATCGGGATGAGACTGGCTTCATCGCCAACCCCTCACCAGTGCCTTGCCCACCGCATCCGGAACCATGCTCCTAAACGGGCTTCTTCCAAAGCTCCAATGCGCAGCCGGTTTACTGCTTGCCTCCATTCACACGGCGCTCCCTTTATCGCTCACCGCTACGCACCAGCGCCAGTTTCTTTCCCCTTTGCCGCGGCCCTTCGCCGCCTGAATTGCTCCTAAGAAACTAAATCGTAAGACCATAATTCGCAGAGTATTATGAAACTATGTTCCACGTGTTCCACGGCTTTCAGAACGACGCGGTTTCTCACCCGCAGCAAAACTGCTCAGAGTTTGGGGGGCTAACCACCGGGCTCCAAAACGGGAATCGCCAGGCGCGATTCCCCGCCACCAGGCGCAGGGTTCCTGGCCTTCACGACGATCTGCGTCTTGTCAAATAACTCCGCAGGATCAAATCGTGTCCGCGAGCTCTTATCGGTGACCTCGAGAAGCGAACTTTTGGCCTTAGATTAGGCTGGTCGTCGAAATAAATCTCTGTCGCTTCGCTGAAGCCGTCGCCCGTGATGCTGAGTTCGCTGGCATCCGGGGGGATGGCATCGGGATGCGAATTGAACACGGGCGCCGGATTCGGGTCCTACGGGGTTTCGACTTCAGCCGGGCCTTGCTCGCTGGTCTGCAGGGCTCGATTCGCCGCGACGAAACCCACGGTCGCAGCGATGGCGTTGGCCGCACCAGCGGGCTGAGTTCGTTTTTACGTGGTCCTTCAACGGGCAGGAAAGGACCCGGGGGAACTTCGACCGTGGAGAAATTTCTGGACGTTGCTCTTTCCTGGTTCGGGGATCCCGATCCGCGGATTGGAACGGCGCGGGAGAGGGGCGAAAGACTCGCGAACTTCATCGCGAACCGTCGAACTTTACTCGTGCTGGACGGTTTCGATCCGTTCCAACATCCCCTGGGTCTGCAGCGAGGCCGGGTGTTCGAACCCGCGCTCAAGGCCCTTCTACGCAATCTGGCTGCCTTCAATATCGGGCTCTGCCTCGTGACCTCCCGGCTGCCGGTCGTGGATGTTGCAGATCCGGAGTTCGTCGGCGCGATTACGCTTCCTCTCCACGAATTGGGAGTTCAGCGCATTACGCGCAATAGGGTTGCCCAGGTCGAACGAAGTCACTGATCCGGGCGCGGTGTCGCGCAGACAGTTCAGGGCCGAACAAGTATTTGTCAAAATTGACGTGTTGCTCCACGTTTCTGGGCGGAGAAATCCGTGCCCATGCCGACGCCTTCCTCGTATGCATCGCGATACCTCCCCGTCCATGTTCCCAACGGCGCATCTTTCATACCGGTGAGGATCGACCGCTATCATCTCGGTCCGCCAAGCACCCCGGCGCAGCAGCAACTGTGGTCGGCGCTCGGGGATCACTTTTCCCAACAAAAGAAGAAGAATCCTGGTTACGAACTCGCTCTCACGGTGAACAATGCGCCGTTTTCGGTGGGTAGTCGCGAGCAGATTCGCATGCCGTCAGCGCGGCCATTTTGGGGCAAAGGCTCGCCCGAAGATTGCCAGGTGGTGCTTCAGTTGGCCCTGTTCTTCAATCTGGCCACCGCCCTGAATCTGCAAAAGTGGGCAAACGACAACCTCGGTCTGGATTGCAACGGATTCGCGGGAAATTACATCTTTCATGCGCTGATTGGGAATCCATGGTGGTCGCTAAGCGGCGGGGATGAGCCCGGCCCGTCGCAGACGATAGACAAACTCTTCGCCTGGGCCGCCATGAAGGATGAAAGCCTGGCAGTTGAAGATCTGGACGACCTGGATCCTCAAAAGAGCCGCTTCGACGTTTTGAGTGGGTTTAAAAGTGAGGAACATCGAGTTGAAGCCTTCCCGCTTTAAGATAAGCCATAATGCGGAAGTAGTGGAAGTTGCGGAAGCCGCGGGCCATGCGCTTGGCGAGCTGGAGGATGCCGTTGACGGCCTCCATGGCGGCATTGGTGAGACGGGTTTCCATGAAGGCGAGGATTCCCATCCAGTGGGCTTTGATGGTTTTGGCGAGCTTTCGAAAAGGGGCCAGTCGACTGCGCAGAGCCCAGCCGCACCACCATTTGAGGCCATCGGTTTCGCCAACGGAGAGGACATCCTGGAGGCTGTCACGCAAGCCCAAGGCGCGCCCCAGCTTGGGGTAGTCGCGAACCAAGCGGCGACGGTCTTCGAGTTGTTCTTCGCTGCGCGTCCACTCGTTGCCTCGGATGGCCCAGATGCTGCCTTTGAGATTGGCTCCCGCCGCCGCCAGGCTTTTGCGCACTTCGTCGAGAGCCCCTCCGGCCATTTGCATAATGTGGAAGTGGTCGAAGATGACCTGGGCGCCCGGAAAATACTTTTGCGCTCCGGCGATAAAACCCGTGCTCATATCCATGATCAGCGCCGTGATCTGGCTGGGATCGGCGCCATGGCGGCTCATCTCCTGGCAGAAGGCCCCAAGAGTTTCCTGATCTTTGCCTTCCACGGTGAAAAGCAGTTCGCGGCTGTCGGCATCCAGGAAGTTCGTCGCATAATGATGGCCCTTCTTGGTGCTCGTTTCGTCAATCATCACGCGGCGCACCGCCCTCCAACTCTTCGCCGCGTGAGCCTTGGTCACATAGTGAGCGAGCACCCGCCACAGCCTCTGGTCGGTTTCCCCAAGGTAGTCGGCCGCTGCCGCCACCGGCATTTGCTGGCACAGCAGCAGAACCACCGCTTCCATCATCAGGGTAAATCCGCTCCCCGGCCTGGCCCATGGCACTGTCGTCAGCAGGACCCCATGCTCGCTGCACTCCACCCGCGGCACCCGCGCCACCAACTCCGTTCGATGTTGCCAAAAATCCAGATGCCGCCAGCGCTTTTCCACCGTGTCATGCACCGGGCAATACTCCCCGCATTCCGGACACGCGAATTGCGAGCCTTTTTCGAAGTCCAGCCAGAGCTTGAGTTGCCGGCCCTCCACATCCATTTCACTCTTCACCACTTTCCACCCATCGCCCAGTCCGAGCGCCTTTCCAAACAGTACATTGGCATCCATTGCTACTCCATCCTGCCTGCCTTCGCTGGCCCCAGGACAGCCTTTTCATGCATCCCCCCGAACGCCTGCCGCGGCGAGCGGTGCGGGGTCTGGGGGCGCACAGCCCCCCACCAGATCGGTTCGTTTCACCCACTCAAAACGTCGAAATGC
>CAVXQK010000018.1:0-111393 GCA_963763735.1 uncultured Verrucomicrobiae bacterium
CCCCATACCTCCACCAATCCCGCGAGAGCGGGATCAAATGACGTTTGAGGGGATGAGAATGTGTTCGACTGCCCGCGCGAGAGCGCGAAATGGGAAAGAGCCGCCAAGTTAGTCCAGATTGGGCGCTCGCCGCTGCTCCACTCGGGAAGACCTTCTCGGGGAGGCGCGCCAGATTGCCGCGATCCGGTATGACAGCCAGTCGGCCGTTCCTTTCCGTGCGGCTGATGGACTGCATCTTGCCACCGCATGCCTGGCCCGACGCCTGGAGAGACCGACGACCGATCTGCGAAATGCAAAATGCCAGTCCCCGGTTTGCCATGGCTGTGGGATGAGGGCGGCGTCTTCGCGAAGTTCACAAAGACCGGCGCTTTTCCCACTCTCCAAAGGATTGCCCGGCAGTCGCCGGACTGAGAATATCTCTCCCATGCAGACGTTCTCTGAACGAACCGCGCCCGCACCGCGCGCTTCGAAAGGCAAAGGGCACAAGAGCCCCGCCGCCTACCTCCCTCCGCCCACTGACTGGCGCACTACCGACGATCACGAGATCCTGAAGCGCCGGCTCCGTGCCCGCGACGAACGCCATCACATTTCGAACCTCGACCCGCGCTACCCGATCTTCTCGAATTTCAAAGTTCGCTCGCCCAGCGGTATGACCTACCAAGTCGAAGTTCGCGATGTTGCATCCCGCCAGTTTTCCTGTAGCTGCACCGACTTCCGCATCAATGGCCTCGGCACCTGCAAGCACGTCGAAGCCGTGCTCCTGCTTCTCGCCCGGCGGCATCGCGGTGAGTTCAAGGGTGCACAACGCGGCGCCTCGAACCGGATTGATATTGTTCCTTCCGCCGATGGCCTGCGCGTCGAACGCGGACTCGATGGATTGCCCGTCGCCCTTCGCGCGCGATTCGACCCTTCCGGGCTCCAGCACCGGGGCCTCGCGCCTGAGGACGTCGTTGCCGAACTGGTCGCGTCCAGCAGCCCTGCGCTCCGCATTTCGCAGGACGTGGCTCCCTGGCTGGAATCCCGCCGTCGTGCGGACGAAAGCATCCTGTTGCGCCGCGAGTACGAGGCCCGAGTACGCGATGGCCACCATCCCGAGCAAGTCACGCTTTCGCCGCTTTTTCCTTACCAGCGCGAAGGCATGCTTCATCTCGCCTTCGGAGAACGTGCTCTGCTTGCCGATGAGATGGGCCTTGGGAAGACCATTCAAGCCATTGCTGCCTGTGCCCTGCTCCGCCACCTCGGCAAGGCCAGGCGCGCGTTCGTTGTCACTCCCGCGTCGCTGAAGGCCGAGTGGGAGGAGCAGATCCGCAAGTTCACGACCCTTCCGCTGCGCCTTTTGTTCGGCGGACGCACGGACCGCGCACGCATTTACAGCGAAGCCGATCCCCCGTTCTTCACGATCGCAAACTACGAACAGGTCGTCGCCGACAGCCTCGACATCAATCAACGCCTGCGACCCGACATCGTCGTCCTTGACGAGGCGCAGCGCATCAAGAACTGGTCGACCAAGACCGCCCAGGCGGTCAAGCGTCTCACAAGTCGCTACGCGTTCATCTTGACCGGCACGCCCATCGAAAACCGTATTGATGAACTCCGCTCCCTGTTGGATTTCCTTGACCCTGCGCTCCTCGGGCCGCTCTTCCGCTTCAACCGCGAGTACTACACCCTTGACGACAAGGGCCGCCCCGAGGGCTACAAGAATCTCGAAAAACTTCGCGAACGCGTCCGCCCCCTTATCCTCCGGCGTCGCAAGGCCGACGTCGAAACCGAGCTCCCCGACCGCACCGACCGCAACCTTTTCGTCCCGCTTACCCCCACGATGCGCGACGAATACGGCGGCTACGAGAAGAAGGTCGGGGAACTCGTCATGAAATCGAAGCGGCGTCCGCTCACTCCGAAGGAACAGGATGTTCTCATGATTCTGCTCAACATGATGCGGATGGTCTGCGACTCGCCCTCGATCATTAAAAAGAGCCCCTGCCAGGACTGCCCGAAGCTCGACGAACTGGCTCGCATTCTTGACGAATCGCTCTCCGATTCCGATGTGAAGATCATCGTCTTCTCTGAGTGGGAAGGTATGCTCGCCAAGGTGCGCGCTTGGGCTGAAAAGGAAGGCATCGGTTTCGCGTGGCACACCGGCAGCGTCCCGCAAAGACGCCGTCGTGCAGAAATTCTCGCTTTCCGCAACGACCGCGAATGCCGTCTCTTGCTGAGCACCGACTCCGGCAGCGTCGGCTTGAACCTCCAGAATGCCAGCGTCGTCATCAACTGTGACCTGCCTTGGAACCCCGCAAAACTTGAGCAACGCATCGCCCGCGCCTGGCGCAAAAATCAGCGGCGCGCCGTCACCGTCATCAATCTCGTCGCAGAGAACACTATCGAGCATGGCATGCTCGGCAGCCTGGCCAATAAAATGGAACTCGCCCAAGGCGTCCTAGACGGTGTCGGCGATCTCGGCAATGTCAAGCTCAAGCGCGGCCGCCAGGAACTTCTCAAGCGCCTTGAACAAATAATGGTTAGTGTCCAATTCGTTCAATCCGGGGGATCAGAACGGTCGGCCGTTTCCGACCCTGCCGCCGCCTTCGCTCGTCGCGCCCGAGAGCGCCTCGGCGATCGACTCGCCCACTGCGATGAGACGTGGCTTCCGGGCTCCGATGTGCCGATGCTTGTCGCTGTTGTGCGTGGTTCCCTCGACGGCCAGCGTCCACTCATTGAAGAGGCCTTCCGAGACACCGCCTGGTGCGGCGACAAGCCCGCGCTGCAAATCCTCGACACTGTCACCTGGGACGCCCTTCGGCAGCTCGTCAGTGCCGGCATGATTACTATTCGCTCCCGAGCCACGCGCCCGCTTCTGCCGGCTGAGGGCCAGCCGGCACTCACGCCCGAACAGCTTGCACGCATTGCCGACCTTCGCGGCATGGCGGAGAAGAAGCGCAGGGCCGCGCAAGCCTTAGTCGCCGCGGGGTTTCCCGACGAGATCCCTCCGCTGGTCAAGGCCGCCGAAGACGCCGAAGCTCAGGCCCGGGCCATCGAAGAAAATCGGGCATGAATAGAAAGCGCAAATCGATTGGTTGGAAGGAGCCGGCGGCCTTGTGCCGGTGGCGGAAATTTCGGGATTGTACGAGGCGAGGAGGTTCTCCAGAGGCCTTACCGAGCGGGCTCGGAGTCGAGGGCAATTTCCTCGTCGGGTGCTTTCCTCGACGGTGAATTTGTGGCGCCGGAGGATGTGGGATTTTGCGCCAGGGGACTGGTGCTTTCCAAATGAGCCGATCAAAACTGCCTTGCGCAGATCCTCAGATGCGGTCCTCCGTTACCTGGGGTTCTTCTTGACGGGAACCGAGGTGGGTCCGCCACCAAACCAGCGAATCACTCATGCGAAGTCGCAGGTCTTGTTGAGCCTCCTTGCGAACTTCGTCCACGGGATCACCGCTGGCCTTCGCCCGGAAGAGCTATCACTTGCTCTAAAATTACTTCCTGACGGGCATTCATCGTTGCAAGGGCGCGCGCAAGAACCTGGATCACGATCAGCGGGCACAGCAACCACATGCTCTTTGGGCTCCCACGTCGATTCCTGCCAGGTGACCTCCGATCCGGTGTTTTTGATCTTGTGCCGGGGGCCGTCTGAAACTTTTCTCCGCAGATGGCATTGCGAGCGGTTTTGTTTGATTTGGACGATACGCTGATTGTGGACGAAGCGGTTTCGAGAGAGGCGTTCCAGGCTGTGGCGCGCCATGCCCGGGACCGGCACGGCGCCGAGGCCGAGCGCTTTGCGCGTGACGCTTCCGAGATTGCCAGGACCCTCTGGCAAGCCGGTCCCTGCCAGGCGTTTTGCCGCAGTCTGGGAATCAGTGCTTTTGAATGCTTGTGGGGATGGTTCGAAGGAGAAGGAGATCTCAGCGAGCTGAGAAAATGGGCGCTGAGTTTTCGAGAGCAGGTTTTTGATCACGCATTGCGTGAGCAGATGATTGAGAGCGCCGAAGGTTCGCGTGATTTGGCCGAGGCTTTCAGCCGGGAGAGACGGCTCTTGCAGCGTCTTATGCCTGACGCCCGCGAAACGCTGGCGCGACTTTCAGCGAAATACGAGCTTGGGATGCTGACCAATGGCGCGCCGGATTTGCAGCGCGAGAAAATTGCTGCGAGCGGTCTCGAAAGCTTTTTCAAGGAGGTTGTCATTTCCGGCGTATACGGGATCGGCAAGCCGCGGCCGGAAATCTTTCTTCATCTCACCGACCGCCTGGGGATTCCGCCAGCCGATGTTATCATGGTGGGAAACAGTCTGGAGAGGGATATCGCTGGAGCACGGAATGCCGGCATCAGCTCCATCTGGCTGAAGGTTGCGGGCTCGGAAGAACATGCGGCCGTGGAACCGGCTTTCACGATCACGGGACTTGCGGAGCTCCCTGCCCTTCTCGAACAGCTCGATGCGTGACTTGGCGGTTGTTGAATCTGACAATTGAGAATTCGAATCAGGGGCGGCAACGCTGATGCCAGTTTTGCCGTTTCGCACCCCGTTTTCGGAAGTTGCTCAACGGTTTCAGGACTCAATTTCGTTGTGCTGCGAAATAATTGCGGCCAAAGCGAGGAGGCGCCCGGTGCGGCCTTTTTCCCGGCGGTAGGAGTAGTATTTCTCCGGATTGGAGGCCGTGCAGGTGCCGCAATCGAAAATGTCCCGCACCCCGGCGTCTCGGGCCTGCCGGACAATGCTCGCAGCGAAATCAACCTCATAGTTTGGAGGGCGAATACACGGACCGATTTGAATCACGAGATTCGCCGGATGGCTGCCGAAAGCGTCGCGCATCGTTGCGATCGCCTTCGTCACGATACCGAGCTCGGCGCCCTTTTTCCCGGCATGCACAAGACCGATCGCGCAGGCTTCCCTGTCTGCGAGATAAACGGCGGCGCAGTCGGCAACATAGATCGCGAGACAGAAGCCGGACTGATCTGTGACAAGCCCATCGGCGCCGGGGACCGGGATCGCGCCCGGTGCATCCACTTGTGCCACAAGGTCGCCGTGAACCTGCTCTGCCAGTGCGAATGGCATGCCGGAGAATCCGAGAGCATCCGCCGTTTCGCGATGCGCGGACCAGAGACGGTCAAGCGCCGCATTCCGATCCGTAACAACGCCGATGCTCGGGCAGCGTCCGATAAACGCAGCCCGCAAAAAGGGCAGCGCGTCGAGCGCGGGAAACGTTTCCGACGGACAGAGCAGCGAACTTTGCTGAACAGGCTGGGCCGTCACCAGTTGCCGGTCATTGGCTCTTCTTCTGCTTGGGAGCCTTTTGTTTCGGATTTGGCAGGGGCGAGGGCGCGCCTTCCAGGATGGGGTTGATCGGGTCCTGATTTGCGAAAGCGCGCGGGAGCGCGGGCTGCTTCCTGTCCGGATTCGTCGCTTTTTGGAAACGTTTGCGCTCCGATGAGTTGAGCGCCTGCGGATTAAACGGTCGTATCAGGGGATCGTCGAAGGTCTCGACATACTGGGTGTCCAGGGAAAGCGCAAGATCGTAACTGGACATGGCGTTGATGTAGTTGTAGCGGGCCTGCAGGACGTTGGTTTGGGCCTGGAGGAGCTGGACCTGGGCGTTGAGCACGTCGAGCTGCGTCCCGGCACCGGCATCAAGGCGCTCGCGGGCGAGACGGAGGGCCTCCGTGGCCTGCACAACACTGGCGGTCTGACTGTCGATGGTCTCCTGAGCCTCTTGGAGGTTGGAAATGGCTTGCTGGACATCGAGTACGACCTGCCGGATGCCGTTGTCGTAGTTGTTTTTGGACTGCATGAGCTGAGCCTTCGCCTGCGCGACTTTGCCGTAGGTTGCGCCTCCATCCCAGATGTTCCACGTTCCGTTGAGTCCAAAGAACCAGCCCTGGAGAGTATCTGTGAGATTCGGCGAATTGGAATTGTTGGTAAATTGATAGCCGCCGTCCGTGTTTATGCTGGGAAACCAGCCGGCGATCTGGACGTTTACGTTGGCGGCGTTTTGAAGGATTGTCTGACGCTGGGCCTTCAGCGAGGGGTTTCTCGCGATGGCGACACGAATGGAATCGTCGACATTTATCTTCTGCAGGTTGTAACCGAGTGAGCCGACAACGTTGAAAGGCACCTCAGAGGGGCGGCCCTTGGGATATTCCATGCCGAGCAACTTCACGAGTTGGTAGAGCGAAATACGATACGCATTCTGGGCTTGAATGAGCGGGGGCATGGCGTTGGCGAGCGCGACCTCGGCCTGGAGCACATTGAAACGCGGAACGGTGCCCGCATCGTAGCGATTCTGCTGGTCTTTGACCTGTTGCTGATTGAGAGCAACGTTTTGTTGTTGAGCGACAATCAACGCCCGATTCAGAACGACCAGGTAGAACTGATTGATAACCTGGGACACGATGTTGTCGATTACTGATCGGAGGCTGAAAAACGCGCTATCGTACGCGGCGCTGCCGGCCTTTATTCCGGAGATCGTCGCACCACCGTCGAATAGGAGTTGCGTGGCCTGAAATTGGATGTTCCAGGTTTCGTTTTGCGGGTTGCTGCCTCCTCCGAAAGTGAGGATCGTGGGCCTACCGCCATTGGGATTGGCGACTTCGATGGTGCTGCTTCTGTTCGGGGTCGACAAGCTGGACTGCTGGTTGGTGTATCCCGAGTTCATGTGCAGTTGAGGAACCGCCTGTGCAACAACCTGGATGAGCTGGCCGCGGGTCAGCCGAATCTGCTGTATGGCGTTGAGAATGTCAGGATTTTCCTTCAGGGCGATTTGTATGGCGTCATTAAGCGTCATGTTCGGCACCTTCGGATTGCGCAGCTGCGCAATGAGAGTGTCGAGCGATTTCAAAAAAGTGGCCATGACCATCTTCTGCTGCATAGCCAAATTCTCGCTCTCCTTAAGGTTCGTCGTCTCCCCGGTTTTCTTAAGGGGTTCCGACATCTGCGCGGGGTTGGGCAAAGGGAGATTGAGTTGCTCGGAGAGCGTGTTTGCGTCCTGAAGAACGGGCGTCGGCATCGGCGGCAGGGCCAGCGGCATCGTACCGTCGGGGAGCGGTGTCGGGCTCGCAGCGGGCGTCGGAGACGGACCCAGCAAACTCGGAAGCGGTGTCAGACTGGGAACGCCTTGAGGCATCGTTGGCAACGGCAGAGGCATCGTGCCATCAGGAAGCGGCGTCGGGTTGGGTATCGGAGAAAGCTCGGGATACGGGGAAGGTGCCGGAAGGGGTTCTGGCGTGCTGTTCTGCGCGAGCACGGAGCAGACTGCCACGCCGAACGAGACCAAAAGGACTTTTAGGATGTTCACTCGGAGCATGAGGTGTGTTTACTGAGGCAGTAGGAATGCACCTTTTCGTAGATGCTCAGCCAAGCTTTTTGTTCCTCCAACGGCAACAGATCCATGATTTGCGAAAGATTGTTCACGATGTCCTGCCGGATTTCTCCCACGAGCGCACTTCCTTTTTCGGTGATTTTCACAAGAACTTTGCGCCGGTCATTTGCGGCGTGAGACCGCTCGACGTATCCAAGATTTTCCAGGCGATCCACCAGACCCGTAGCCGCAGCGGTGGAGTGGCTCATCTTCTCAGCGATTTCGCTCATCGAAAGGAACTCGTGCGTCGAGATGTGCCCCAGGAGGAAAAACTGCGGAAAGGAAACCTGTCCGCGTGAGAGCTCCTCGGAAAGGCGCAGCATCAAACACCGCTGGAGCGTCATCATGATGTCCGCGAGCCGCTCGACATCATGGCGTACCTCAGGTTTCTCCAGTTCGATCACAAGATTTCTTTAAGCACATTAGAATTAAAGAGAAACTTAAGAGTATTTGTCAACGGGATTGAGGGGTTGGCTCACGGTTTGAAGACGCGATCGCCCGCGGACGGCGCTCCGCTTGCGATATCCGCGATGAGAAACGGGGGATTTTTCAATGTGCTCATGCGCAGATTGGCGGTTTCCTTTTGGTCCCTTATGCACACCAGGAGATCTCCGGCTTCGGCAGCTTGGAAGGTTGTGGCATCGATCAAGACGAAGCGATCTTCGGTATTGACCGTCTTGACGACGCCGATGAGGCGGGGGATCTGCGCCTGCGGAGGCTTCGCTTTGTGGGGGAGAAGATGCGAGAGGGATCCAACCCAGGAGAAGGCACTGGCTATGAGAGGCCGCTTCGGCTTGGGTTGGGCGGGCTGGGGACGTGTGATCGCGGCCTCGTTGGCCGCAGGCTTCGGGTGCTTTGCGACGCAGCCGGTCATGAGAAGGCCGCAGAGAATCAGGCAAGCCCTGACGCTGGAGGATCGGTTAAGGGGTGCGCCGGAAGTCGCAGGACGACGAGGCGATTCCCTGGATTTCACTGGGTTATGGGAAGCGTTACCCTCTGCATCCGCCAGCGCCGCACCCGCAGGAAGGCGTGTGTGAGTGAGCAGCCGGGGACGAGGTTAGCACGCCGATGCCGCCTGCGATGATGCGCTTTATGGGCTCTCCGGTTTCGGGGTGTTTGGCGAGGGCCGCTTCTTTGATGCTCTGCTTGATCTCGTAGCGTTTCGGCTTCGCGCCTTTTTTCGAGGGAATGGTTTCGTAGACGTAAGTGGGCATGCGGAAGTGATGAGCGACATCCGATCGGTGACAAGAAATTTCTCGCTGATTTTCGGGGTTCAAACGGAGTTCACTTGCAACGCGCCGATTGTCGCCTCAGAAGGTTTTCTGTGCGATCCGTCTGCTACCTTGGCCCCGAAGGAACCTTCTCCCATATCCTTGCCCGCAAGAGGTTCGGTAGAGGCGCCACCCTCCAGGCTTGCCCGACGATCGAGGCCATCTTCGACCGGGTATTGGCTTCGGGGCAGGCTCTCGGGATCGTGCCGATCGAGAATTCGAGCGGAGGAACGGTGTACGACTCGGTGGACTTGCTGATCCGTCATGTGGGACGTGTCTTCATTCGCGAAGAGCTTGCCCTCGACGTGCGCATCGCGCTTCTGGGACGGCCCGGCAAAACCATCAAGACGGTCTTTTCGCACTTTGTTCAGATCAAGCATCATGCGGAGTGGCTCAAGGAGCGCCACCCGCGGGCGCGCCTGCACGCGGTTGCCAGCACGGCCGTGGCCGCGCAGAAGGCAGCCGCCAGCAGCCACGCGGCGGCGCTGGCCTCTCCGGGCGCCGCCGAGGTCTACGGATTGGAATTGCTTGAGCTGCCCTCAGTCGGCCGGAGCGTGAACGTAACTCACTTCTTCATTGTTGGAACAGTGCCCCCGAATTTTGGAACGGAGTCACAAAAGACCGCCCTGGTCGTGGCCCTCCCGAATGTCTGCGGCAGTCTGCATCGGTTTTTGGGACCTTTTGCCCGGCAGAAAGTCAATCTCTCGCGAATCATTTCGCGTCCCGTGCCGGGCAAACCTCAGACGTACGTTTTTTTTCTTGAGGTGGACGGCAGCCCGCGGACACTGGCAGTGGGCCGTACGCTCTTGCGAGCCGGCGCGCTGGCGGAGTCGATGACGAGCCTGGGCACCTATCCGGCGCGCAGGCGTTATAAATCGTAGATTGCAAAGGCCTCGCGCTTTTGCCAATCACAGCGTTTGCCATGAAACGTGCTGCGATTTTTCTTGTTATTCTTGCCTCGGGACTCCACGCGCAGGAGGCGACGACCATTACCATCCGCAAGGGTGACACGATCAGCGTGGCGCTCAAGAATCTCGACGGAAACGAGGGAGCCGCCACCACGAAAGTCCTCCACAACGATCTTGATCTCGCGGGCTGGTTCAGCCTGACGCCGCCCGAGCGGGCGACGTACACCATCGGCGGCTCAGCCTCCGGAGGCTCTCTTCAAGGCCAGGTTACGGATCAGCGCGGCAGCGTCGTGGTGCAAAAGACCTATTCCGGCGGATCCCGAGTCGCGGCGCATCGTTTTGCCGATGACATTGTCGAGACCCTCACGGGGCATAAGGGAATCGCCAGCTCGAAGATCGCCTTTGTATCCAGTCGCACAGGACATAAGGAGATCTACACCGCCGACTACGATGGCGCCAACGTGCGCCAACTGACAAAGGATAACTCGATCAGCGTGGCGCCCGCACTTGCGCCCGATGGCAGCAAGCTTGCCTACACGGGCTATCAGAGCGGCTACGCCGATATCTATCTGATCGATCTGGCTTCCGGCTCGCGGAACCGCATCGTCAAGTTTCCGGGCACCAATTCCGGCGCCGCATTTTCGCCAGACGGTGCCCACATTGCCTGCACATTAAGCAAGGATGGCAATCCGGAACTCTATGTCATCGGAGTGGGCGGCGGAGGCGCCCGCAGGCTGACCAGGACGCGCGGCGTGGAATCCTCGCCGACCTGGTCGCCGGATGGATCACAGATCATTTACTCCTCGGACGAACGCGGCGGTCCCCAACTTTTCAAGATCGGCTCGGGTGGCGGAAGCGGGGAGTTGATTCCGACCGGCTATAGCTACTGCACGGAGCCGAGCTGGTCGCCCGATGGGCGCAAAGTCGCATTTACGGCGCGCACGGGAGGCTTTTCCGTGGCGGTGAAGGATTTGCAAGGGGGCGCGCCCAGCCTTGTCGCGAGCGGAGAGGATCCGGCTTGGGGCGCGGACTCCCGGCACCTGATTTTCAGCACTGGTTCGAGCATCGTCCTGTTCGACACGCAGAACGGCAGGTCGGTGCCCATCGTCACTGGTACGGGAAAAGTGAGCGAGCCGACGTGGTCGCGCTAGGGAGCACAGGCGAACCCCCGCGCGAGCAAACCGATAGAAACTGTGCATCGCCGGTTGATTATTTCACGAAGAGTCCGTATTCGGTAGGACCATGAACAAGCTGTTAACTCTGGGTGTGGCCGCGCTTTTTGCCCTGGCCTTGAATGGCTGCGCGAAGAAGGGTGACGCCCAGTACGCTGGAGTCGAGGGCGATTACGTCACCGGCACGCCGCTTCCCGAGCGTGTAGAGGGCGCGAATTTCTTCGGAGGCAACGTGACGCGCGGCCAGTTTCAGCCGGTGTATTTCGGTTTTGACAGCATTTCGATATCCGGCCCGGAAATGAGCAAGGTCCAGGAGGTGGCGTCGGCGATGAAATCGTCGAGCCAGACGCTTATTATCGCGGGTTTCACCGACGAGCGTGGCACGGAGGAATACAAC
The DNA here is from genome assembly GCA_963763735.1 of uncultured Verrucomicrobiae bacterium. Taxonomy (GTDB): domain Bacteria; phylum Verrucomicrobiota; class Verrucomicrobiia; order Chthoniobacterales; family Terrimicrobiaceae; genus DASTFP01. The sequence goes on from CAVXQK010000018.1 coordinate 11,089, forward strand.
CGCGGCCTGGGCGAGAAACGCGCGCAGGCGGTGCGCGACGCCCTGATTTCGCAAGGGGTAAGCGGCGGCCGCATCCAGACCGTGAGTTTTGGCGAGGAAATGCCGGCGGACCCTGCGAATAACGAAGCCGCCTGGGCCAAGAACCGACGCGCGGAGTTTGGTGTGGTCAAGTAGCACCGCGTGCGCGTGCCGTTGTTGGATCTCACCCGCCAGTGGGAGCGGGTTCGGGAGGCTGTCGAGACGCGGATGCGTTTCGTCTTTGACAGCCAGCAGTTCATTCTCGGGCGGACCGTCGAGCAGTTTGAAGAAGCGGTATGCGAGTTCACAGGCTGCGCGCATGCGGTCGGCATGTCTTCAGGCACCGATGCGCAACTTGCGATTCTCATGGCGATGGGAATCGGCCCAGGCGACGCCGTTATCACGACGCCGTACACGTTTTTCGCGACCGCGGGCTGCATCCATCGCATCGGTGCCGAGTTGGTTTTTGTCGATATCAGACCCGATACCTTTCACATGGATCCCGAAAGGCTGCGACACTGCCTGGAACATCTTGCTCGCGGCAGCGACGGGCGGCTGCTTACGCCCCACGGCAATCGCGTTCGCGCGGTGATACCCGTTCATCTTTTCGGGGCCTGCTGCGCGATGGACGCGCTTTCTGAGGCGGCCGGGCCTTATCACATCCCGATCATCGAGGATGCGGCCCAGGCCTTCGGAGCCGAGTATCCCGCGGCAGGCGTTGCGTCGCGTGCGGGAACGCTGGGCGATGCCGCGTTCTTCAGCTTCTTTCCAACAAAGAATCTTGGCGGGGCAGGCGATGCGGGCATGGCGGTCTGCCGGAGTCAGGAACTCGCCGGCACGCTGCGCCTTGTGCGTAATCATGGAATGGAAAGGGGCTATTTCCACAGGATCGTCGGGGGAAATTTTCGTCTCGATGCGCTCCAGGCCGCCGTGCTCCACGCCAAGCTTCCGTTCGTGGAAGAGTGGAGCGTCGCGCGACGGCGCAACGCCGCTCTTTACCGCGCGGCGTTCTCAGAATTGCCTGGCTGCGTCCAATTGCCTGCGGAACCTTGGAAAGACTCCGGCGTTCTCAATCATCATACCTGGCACCAGTATGTCATACGCGCCGAGCGCCGTGACGAATTGCTGCGCCATCTTGAGCGGGAGCAGATCGGTCATGCTGTCTACTATCCCGTTCCCCTGCATCGGCAGGAGTGCTTTTCCCATCTGGGCCATCGGGAGGGGGACTTTCCCGAATCGGAGCGCGCCGCCAGGGAGACCGTCGCACTGCCGATTTTCCCTGAGTTGCGGGAGGATGAGATTGACGCCATCGCTGGGGCAGTCCGCCGCTTCTATTTGCGCTAAGCTTAGCCATGGCACGCGGCGTCGCACGCGAGGTTGCGCCGAGCCAGGGCGCTGCAGAGAATTCCCGGGAGACTGTCGCAACGAGAGGGGCAACAACCGGCGCGGGGGACCTAAAAACGCAGCTTGACCTTTTCCTGATGTTCCGCCATGCACTGCGAGTTCGCCCGGTCCCCTTGTGAATTCATGGGGACGGGTTGCCTGCCAATCATGAGATTTTGCCGACATTTTGCAGTGGTCGTGGTCGTCTTAGCGGCCTGCGCGCCGCTCTGGGCTCAAGCCCCCGGGCCCATCGTAAGGGATATCGCTGTGGAGTATGTAGGACCTCCCTCCATCTCAAAGGAACGCGTGCTCGATAACCTGGCTACGAGACTCGGCCTGCCCTATAGCGAGCGCGCGGCGGAGGCTGATATTCGTTCGCTCTACGCCACGGGCGGCGTCGCAAACGTGCGCATTTTTGCCGAGCCTTTTGCCGATGGGGTAAAAGTCACCGTTCTCTTGCAGGGCCTGCCCGTCATCGACGAGATCTTGATCGAAGGGAACGACCGGATTCCATTGAAACGCGTGCGCAAAGAAGTCGGCTCAAAAGTCGGTGAGGTCCTTTCTGAAGAACGGCTCGAAGATGACCGCCAGAAAATCCTCAAGCTGTATCAGGATAAAAACTTCTCGGATGTGGACGTGCAATATCGCGTGCAGGAAATCCCGGGGAGCAACCGTGTGCGGGTAACCTTCCAGATTACCGAGGGTCCGCGCCTCGTCGTCCGCCGCATCACATTCATCGGAAACGACAGCGTATTGCCTCGGGACCTCATCAAGGTGATGAAGACGCGCCCGTGGAACCTCCTCTCCTTCTTTAACAAGAGCGGCCGGATGTTGCCCGCCCAGATCGAGGAGGATCGCGCGGCGATCCGGACCCTTTACCAGAATCGCGGCTTTGCTGATGTGGAGGTTACAGACGTTCAAACGCAGCCGCTCGAGAAGGGGGTCGAGTTAACCATTACGATCAGCGAGGGAATCCAATATCGAGTCGGCACCGTCAGGTTGGAGGGCGTCAATATTGTTCCCACCGACGAAGTCAAGGCGAAGTTGAAGATGACGGATGGGTCGCTCTTTACACCGAAAGGTATGGGCGACGACCTGAAGGCGTTGCGGGATTTTTATGGGACGAGGGGTTACGTGGACATGGCTGCGGTGCCGGAAATCATCCCTGCCGGACCCGGTGTGGTTGACGTCGGCTATCGGATTGACGAGGGAGTGCAGTCCTACGTCAATCTTATCAATATTCAGGGCAACACCCGGACGAAGGACCACGTCATCCGTCGCGAGTTGGCTGTCAAGCCGGGAGACATTTTTGACACGACGCTCGTCAATGTGAGCCGCCAGCGACTGGAGAATTTGAACTACTTCAACCGGGTGGAAACGAACCCCGCCGACACGATTGTCCCGGGCCGCAAAGACCTCAACGTTATCGTCGACGAAAAGCGCACCGGCTCCTTCAACTTCGGTGCGGGTTTTAGCACCATCGATAGTCTCGTGGGATTTGCGGAACTCACGCAGTCAAATTTCGATTTGTTCAACTGGCCCAGTTTCGTCGGTGGGGGCCAGAGATTCCGGATTCGCGGCCAATATGGTTTGCAGCGCCAGGACTTCGTCGCCTCGCTGACCGAGCCCTGGTTCCTGGGTTATAAGCTCTCTGTGGGAGTGGAAGCTTACTATCGCGAAGCGAACTATCTCTCGTCTGTCTATAACCAATCCAACTACGGAGTGGCCTTTCAAGCCCGCAAGCAGCTTTGGCGCGCTCTCGCCGGCCGGGTGGAATACCGGATCGAGGGCATCCGCATCTTTGACGTCGATGAGTCGAGCGCGGGCCAGGTGATCCAGGACTCCGCGGGGAACTATACGAAGAGCGTGGTCACGGGCGCGCTCACGTGGGATACGCGCGACAGTCTCTTTCTGACTCGCAAGGGAGAGTTGATCGAGTTGACCGGTTTCATCGCTGGCGGTGCGCTCGGCGGGACCGTGCAGGATTATGGCATCTCGCTCGAAGCCGCGAAATATTTCCTCCTGCCTTGGGATGTGATCTTTCTGTTCAAGGGGCAAATAGCAGTCGTCGACGCGTGGGGTGGCGCTCCCAACCCACCGATCTTCGATGAACTCTACCTTGGCGGCGCAAACAACCTGCGCGGTTTCAACTACCGTGAAGTCGGGCCCGTGGATGAATTTAATAACCCAATCGGCGGCAACTCGCTGGGCTACATGACATTCGAGGTGACAATCCCGGTCATCTCGCGCGTGCGCTTCGCGCTGTTCAGCGACTTCGGCTTTGTGAACCCTGAAGCCTACGACTTTAGCACCTCAAACCTGAATGCCGACATCGGCTTTGGACTACGTCTCGATCTCCCTATCGGTCCCATCCGCGTCGACTACGGCTATCCAATTATTCACGACAGCTTCAACGGCCCTCCCGGCAAGTTCAATTTCAATATTGGTTACCAATTTTGAACGGGTTGGGCCCAAACTGGTCCAATTTGAATCCCACGTTCCTTGTGCTCTAATTAACCGTAACATGCGTAAATTCATTGTCTCCACTCTCTTCACGGCGGTCGCGCTCTGCGCCGCTTCCACCTCGGTAAATGCCCAGATCAAGCTGGGCACCGTTGATATGAACAAGGTGTTCACCGCGTATTACAAGACGAAGGATGCGGAGGAAAAGATCAACGACGCGCGTGCCGCGGCCAAGAAGGAGCTCGATGACCGCCTGGAGACGCTCAAGAAGGCGATGGACGATATCAACCAGACGAACACGGCCATCGAGAAGCCCGAGTTGAGCAAGGATGGCAAGGAGAAGCTGGCCAAGCAGCGCGATGAAAAGGTCCAGGAGGCCAGGAACCTTGATCGAGAGATCGCGGAGTTCCGCCAGACACGCGAGCGTCAGCTTCAGGAGCAGTTCATGCGCATGCGAAAGGACATCATCGACGACATCATGAAAGTCGTAACCGAGAAGGTGAAAGCCGCCGGGTATGACCTGGTGCTCGACAAGACCGGCGTCAGCATGGGTCAGGTTCCCGTGGTGCTCTATTCTCGCGCCGATCTGGACTTCAGCAACGAGATTATCACGCTCCTGAATAAGAACGCTCCGAAGCCACCTTCTGCGGCGAACTGACGCATGAGGCTTCGCGAAGCCGCAGAGCGTGTCGGCGGCTGGGTAGCTCCAGAGCATTACGAAAAGGTCGTTCTGGGAGTGGCCTCGCTCGACGACGCCGACCAGGGCGATATCTCCTTTTTCGGAAATCCCAAGTACCTCAGGGCGCTGAGGAAATCGCGAGCCGAGGCGGTGCTCGTACCGCGAGGTTTCGCCGAGGAAGTGTCCGCCGCGCGGGTCTGGGTGGACAATCCGGCGGAGGCTTTTGCCAAATTGCTCGAGGTGTTTGCGCCGCCACCTGTTGCCTTCGAGCGGGGAATTCATTCGACGGCCGTTGTGGCGTCCGACGCCCAGATCGGCGCGGACGTGACGATCCAGGCCTTTGCTGTCGTCGAGAGCGGTGCGCGAATCGGCGCCCGAACGTTTGTCGGGTCGCACAGCTACATCGGCCACCACGTGACATTGGGCGATGATTGCCAGCTCTACCCGCATGTGACGGTCCGCGAACGCTCCGTCATTGCCAACCGGGTTATCCTGCATCCGGGCGTCGTGATAGGATCCGATGGTTTCGGATACGAGTTTCGCGACGGACGGCAACAGAAGATCCCGCAGACTGGCATTGTGCAAATCGACGACGACGTCGAGATCGGCGCCAACTCGACTCTGGATCGCGCGCGTTTCGGCCGGACATGGATTCAGGAAGGCGTCAAGATCGACAACCTTGTGCAGATCGCTCACAATGTCACGATCGGCTGTCACAGCATCATCTGCGCGCACGTCGGTATTTCGGGCAGCGTGCGGGTGGGCAGTTACGTCACGCTGGCCGGAAAGGTTGGCGTCAACGGTCATATTGAAATTGGGGACGGAGCGATCGTCACTGCCATGGCCGGGATCACAAAGAGCGTGGCGCCTCGGGAGATTCTCGTTGGTCTTCCGGCGAAGCCGATGCGGGAGTACAAGGAAAACTACGTGCTGCTGCGCAACATTCGCAAGCTGTACGAGCGGGTAAAAAAGCTCGAAGAAAAACAGTAGAGCCGTCTCGCGGCCGGTCTTATGGTTTTGTGATGGCCACTCAGCCGATTAACAAAGCCGGGCGGATCGAAGCCTATGTGAAGTCCTTCGGTCTCGACGCGGAAGGATTCGATCCATGTTATCTGGCCTACTTCGTCTGTTTCAACACACAGGAATATTATGAGGCGCATGATGTGCTTGAGCATTTGTGGCTGCAGCGCGAGGACGAAAATCATGCTTTCTTCAAAGGGCTCATTCAGTTGGCAGGGGCGTTCGTCCATTTGAAAAAGCAAAGCATTCGTCCGTGGCATCCGACAGACGGAAGGCGCATGCGCCCCGCGGTGAGGCTCTTCGCTCTTGCTAAGAAAAATCTCACGCCTTACGCGCCGCATCATATGGGCTTGGACGTCTGCAAGGTGCTCGGACTGGCGACGGATCATGTTTCGCGCATCGAAACATCCGGCTTCTCTAAGAATCCCTGGCACCCGGATACCGCGCCGAAACTCGAGCTCCTTTTCGCTCAGGGCGACAAAAGCCCTGAGACGCGCCCTTGATCGGCTTGCAGGAATAATCGAGGGTCTTCTAAGGTTCGACGGAGAAACGCGCTTCGCCCACGCGGGTTGCCAGGGAGAGGTCGGCGGGGGCATTGGACTCCGCGCCGATCCATGAGCGCTTCTGCCAGCCCGCAGTGCCCCGTTCGATCTGGTCGACCCAACCGTCCGGCCATTCGCAGAGGGCGCCTTTTTCGTTGGCTTTCCATTTTCCCTCCGTGCCGCCATTAATCGTGGAGACAGCGCGACCATTGGATTGAATGGCAATGTAAAGGTGGGTGCCGTCGGGTTCCTTGTTGAGGCGCCAGACACCGACCAGTGCGAATTGACCGCCCTCGGCTCTTTTGACTTCAGCCTGAGACGTCGGTTGGGAATCCAGGGGCGATCCGGGGGAATACCGTTGATGCCTGAACTCGCTCCCGTCCGGCTCGATGATATCGGTGGTGCCGTCACTATAAATGGCGGTAAGCCGTTGTTGATCCTGTCTCCAGTATCCGCGTTCACCCCGGGCCCCCTCGGTTCCCTTTGCCCAATTGGCAACGGCTTGTCCGTTTGGAAATATGACAATGTCAAAAACCTGCCCCTGCCCGTCCGCCGTCGTCCAGATCCCTTCGTAGGAAACCTTGTTCCTGGGTGGGTCAGGGGCTATGACCGCCGTGGGCTCTGCGGCTTGAGGGGTGATTGCCGGTGTTGCCGTGGGCTCTGCGGCTTCGGGGGTGATTGCTGGTGTTGCCGTGGGCTCTGCGGCTTCCGGAGTGATTGCTGGTGTTGCCGCGGGCTCTGCGGCTTCGGGAGTGATTGCCGGTGTTGCCGCGGGCGTCGGCTGCGCGGGAGTCTGCGTTGGGTGCTCGGGGGGGGGAGTCGGCGAGGAGGGCGGGGGAATCGTATTTTTCGGTGGGCATCCGGCGAAGAATAGAGAGGCGGCGGCGAGGGTAAGAAAGGTCCGCATTGCAAAACTCTCCGAGGCGATGACGGAAAAACAACTCTTTTCGGCTTGTGAGCGGAGCGGATTTCGCTCCTGCTATCGGATAGTGATGATGGATCCTTCAGAGGCTGCGGGTCATACCGACTATCGAAGACTTGCTCAGCGTATGGGCCGGAAGCTTCTCGAGCGGCGGATTCGCAAGCAGGCCGGCCTGTGGGCGAGGGAGGTGCATCAAGGGAAGGGCTTTTTCAAGTTTGAAGGAATCATTCCGATGGACGCGCTTGTCTGGCATGCGCTCGAGCTTGCGGGTCTCGATCAGGTCGGCAGGCGAAACTTTCTCGACGTGCAGGTTGTGCAAAACGAAGTGATCCTGCCACAACTGTCCGCTCCTTTCGAGGGATTCCGGCTGATGCAACTTGCCGATCTCCATTGCGACCTCGATCCGAAACTTATCGATATCATCATCGAGCGGATCGATGGACTCGAATACGACGCCGCGGTCCTTACGGGTGACTACCACAATAAGATCGGCCGTGAACACGACGCTTCGTTGGAACTCATGGGGCGGCTTGTGCCGCACATCAGGAAGCCGCGCTATGCAATTTTGGGCAATCATGACTTCATAGAAAAAGTCGCCTTTCTGGAGGCTATTGGTCTGACAGTGCTCTTGAATGAGTGTGATGTCATCGAGCGCGAGAGCGCTCGCCTCTGGATTTGCGGCGTGGACGATCCGCACTTTTTCAGCGCGCACGATCTTAGGAAAGCTCGTGAGCGGGTTCCCCCCGGGGATACCGCCATCTTGCTGAGCCATAGTCCGGAGACTTATCAGGAGGCCGAGAAGCTCGGCTATGCCTTCATGCTGAGCGGCCACACACACGGCGGACAGCTATGCCTGCCTGGCGGTTTTGCCATAATTGGAAACGCGCCGGTTCCCCGGCGCTTTCTGGCGGGTCCGTGGCGGCACGGTTCGCTTGTGGGTTATACCTCGCGCGGAACAGGAGCAAGCGGCGTCCCGGCCCGCTTCAATTGCCCCGCCGAGGTGACGATACACACGTTGCGCCGGTCGCCGGCGCACGGATCCGCCGAACCGCAGGCTTAGTCTGCCGCTAAGCGCGGCGCGCAGACGCCTCCTGTGCTGCGGGGTATATTTCCTCGATCAACGAGGCATATTGTTCGGTGATGACGTGGCGCTTGAGTTTGAAGGTCGCGGTCATTTCCTGTCCGACCTCGAAGGGTTTGGTGACGAAGCGAAAGTCCGCGATTCGTTCGTGACTCTTGAAGCCTGCTTCAGGGTTGATCAGCCGGCGGATCTCACCTTCCATCAGGGTGCGTGCATTCGGGCTCGCCGCAAGCTCAAGGAGATTTGCAACGTGCAGGCCGGCGGCGCGGAAGCCGTCGAGGGCCGGAACAATCAAGGCCCCCAGGTGCTTCTGGTCCTGCCCCACGATGAGGCAATGATCCACGAGCGGGGAATGGACGAGAAGGGATTCGATAGGAAGCGGCTCCACGTTTTCGCCGTTGAGCAGGACAATTGTGTCTTTGCAACGCCCAAGGATCTTCAAACAGTTGTTGAACGTGACCATCCCGATGTCGCCCGTTTTCAGCCAGCCGTCGTGGAATACGCGAGATGTTCCCTGGGGATCCTTGTAGTAGCCCTTCATTATCTGCGGTCCCCGGGCGTGGATTTCGCCTTGGCGTCCGCGACCCTGATCTCTTCGCGATCGATCCGGGTAAAGGACCCGGCCGCTCTCGAGATCGACAATGCGAATTTCCGTCTCCGGATAGAAGGGTCCCACGGTGCCAATCACCAGGTTCTTCCATGTCCGGACGGCCAGGACCGGGGAGGATTCGGTGAGCCCGTAGCCCTCGAGGACAGGGATGCCGATGAAGTTGAAGAATTCGTCCACGTGCGGTTGCAGGGCCCCGCCGCCGGAAATGGTGCCCCGGAAGTCTCCGCATCCGACCGCTTCGCGAAGTTTGGCAAGCACGATCCTGTCCAGGATGCGGTAAGGAAGAAAGAACGCGATCCACCGCAAGAGATGCGCAGAACCCCGAGTGGCGCTTTTGAACGGCCCGCGCCCGCTCGTGTCGAGTTCCTGCCCGAGAAAATAGCGCTCCGCGCGCTTGACCCGGCATGTGCAAAAGCGCGCGGCGCCAAAGAGCGCGCGGCGCCAGGGGGGTGCCTGGCCGATCCGGGCCATGAGTTTCTGATAGAGATTTTCCCAAAGCCTGGGAGCCGACGCCATGACTGTCGGGCGCACGATTTTGAGATCCTCGCCGATACTGCGGAGGTTTGTGTAATAGGTGCACACGCCCATGCTGATGGCGACCATCTCGAAGACCCGCTCGTAGATGTGCCAAACGGGAAGTATCGAAAGCGCTCGATCTTCGTGTCCCAGGGTGAAGGGAAGATTTCGCGCCTGTGACGTCATGTTGGCATGGGTCAACTGCACTCCCTTGGGCGTGCCGGTTGTGCCGGATGTGTAGATAATGGTGAAAAGATCGTCCGGGCGCACATTTGCCATGCGCTCCTCGGCCTTTCTGTCACCGCCGGCGCGGAGTTTGCTGCCGCGGGCGATCAGATCCTGAAGCCTGAGCACACCGGATGGCGCGGAAGCTTTCGGATCCATAAGGATGATCCTTTCCACTCCGCGAGCCGCATGACGGACGCGCTCGAGCTTCTCGAGGACGCGGGCGTTTTCGACGAAGACGAAACGCGAATCCGAGTGAGCGAGAATGTGGGCGATCTCGGCCCCTGTCACATCCGTGCCCCGCGGAACGTCTGCACAGCCTGCGAGGAGGACTCCGTAGTCGCAGAGGATCCACTCCGGACGGTTGTCGGAAAGAATGCCCACGTGTTCGCGCTGACGCAATCCCAGCTCGATGAGAGCGCTGGCGAGCGACAGGCCATCCTCGTAGAGCTGTCGATAGGAGATTGGCTTGTAAGCGCCGGAAGAATCCTTTGCGGCGAACGCTGCCAGTTCGCCGAATTGCTCCGCGGCCTCACGAAAAAGGGCCACGAGGGTGTTAGCGCGGATCCGGCTCATGCCCGGCACGCATTCGGAATGGGAGGTCCGAGTGGAATCTCTCCTCGAAAACCCGCTGTGCAAGGCAGGTCAAGCGCCTGACATCCTGCAAGAATCGGCACTTTGCGCCGAAGAAAGTCCAGGCATTCGTTGCTTTTCTGCGGCAATCGCAGCTTCCGCGGCCCCCCGGTGGGCTTCGTTGTTCGGGGATCATTCATGCTTGGAATCTCACTTCGTGGCGGGGCCGACGGGCTGTTTGTTCTGACTAGTTCGTGCTCGGCGGAGGCGATTCGGGTTCGCGAAAGATTATGCGGGCCTTCGTCAGATCATAGGGCGACATCTCCACACTCACCCGGTCGCCGGGAACAATCCGGATGAAGTTCTTGCGCATCTTGCCAGAGATATGTGCGAGCACAACATGCCCATTGGGCAATTTCAGCCGGAACATCGTGCCCGGCAGGACATCGACCACAACTCCTTCGGTAACAATCGACTGCTCTTTCACAGGGAGATGGCGCCTTTTATCGAAGATTTGGTTCAAAATCAACCCAGCGCACGAGGGGAGCCAAAGTTTGCCGGCCTTCCTGGTGCCATGTGAAAGTCGGATTCTGCATCTGGCCCAGCGGGCAGATGCGTGACGGCTTGAGAACGGCGACCCTTTCGGCATTTTCCGGGGTTGCGGGCCAGATCCCGACCGCCGCGATCCATGGCAGGGCCGGACCCAGGGCACTGACCAGGTCTGCGGCCAGGGGTTTGACAAAAGCGACCCGGTTCAGGCACGAAGCTGCGAACCAGGGGTCCTCTTCGTAGATAACCGTCCACGCCGTTGAGTCTTCGCTCTCCCAAATCGCCACACGCGGATCATTTGCGGACCGGAAGCGATAGTTCGCGCGGATGTCCGCGATCTCGGCAACCTCGGCCGTGGTGATGGCACCGCGCGGATCGCCCTGCTCATAACGCGCCAGGGCGCCGGCCAGCCGGAGGGCGTAATCTCTCGCATCGCCGGCGACGTAAATGTCGTGCGGGGAAAGGCAACCCTTTTGATCGAACCGGGCGATGTCGGCTGCGGCAAGCGGCGAGGAATCACCGCTTGAGTCATCGAAGACGATCCCCAAACTGACGCGGTGGGGGTGGGGTTCGAAGACAACCTCGTATGATATCTGGCGCCGAAAGTGAGCAATGGTTTTGTCGGTTCCGAAAACTATCCAAGCCCTGGCTTCTCGCAGCCAGGTTTCTGGCAGGTCCGAACGTAAAACGATCCTTTCCTTGAGCAGGATCGGCAGGATTCCGGCGAACGCTTCGACTTCGGGCAGACCGGTCGAGGGAAGCTTCACGAAGTTCATTGCGCCGAGGAGCAGTCCGCGGATCAGACTTTGCAAGCCCGCGTGAGCCGTATTTCCGCTGATAACGTGCAGGATAGGGTCTTTCGGGATCGCCCTGCTGAAATGGCTGGCGTAGGGCCGGAAGCCGTCCAGGATTTCCGCGTGGCCGAGTTCCATGCGCACGACGTCAACAAGGTCGCCCGCGGCGACCGTTCCAAGCAGAGGAAAACTTTCCGCCGCCCGTGCCAGTGCGGCGGCGCGCTCCGCCGTGTTCATTGGGCGAGAACTTCGTCAGCCGTCCGCGAGCAGCCTCGTGGAAGGGCTGCAGGATCGCGACCGATAAGCTCGAAGTCTTGCGCTCTGCGCACGGCGAGATCACGGGTTTGAATTGCGCAGCACGAGCCTACGTTTGCGAGGTCGAAGATTCGCAAAATTCCTGTCTCGCCGTCTGCGCATTCGAGACCGCTTTCAGGATCGATGACGAGCGGGCGCACCCAGCGCGCGCCAACATGAGGATTACCGAGGCCCCGCGAATAGAATTGGGAGCTGAGCTCTGTCATCCCGTATTCGCTCCAAACGTCGTCCTCATCGATTCCCAAATACCTTTGAAACAAAGCGTAGAGTTCTGATTTTGGGAGACTGCGCTGTGTTCCCTTGTATCCGCCGGTTTCCACTGCGACGCTGCCCGGCGGGAGACGGATTTCACGGTCGTCAAGCCATTCGAATAGGTCGAGAAAGGCCAGCGCCGTTCCGAAGAGGACCACGCGGCTCTCCTCGCCGGACAGGGCTTCGATCATTTTCTTCCACTCGCCAAGAAAGAAACGCTGCGGAGGAGCGAGCCACCCGGCCATGCAGCTCAATGAGGAGTTTGCAGAATCGGCCGGTGACGGCATGAGACAAAAGAGATTTTCCGCCGGAAGGCCCGCGGTATGCCAGCCACCAAGGGCAGCGGTGCGATAAAGTTCCAACGTTCGAAAATGATGCTCGCCGTAGCCTTCGCCGGTCGTTCCGCTGGTTCGGAATGAACGAATGGTCTCCGCCGCAGGAAACGAGCGGATGGCCGCGTGGCGAAACGCGGCAAGCGGGACGGCGGGAATTTCGCGCCAGGAAGCGGGCTCTTTGAACGCTTTGCAATAGGCCTCGTATGGTGGGCAAAGCGAGCGTTGGATGGAGTGCGCGGCAAGGAGGAGGGACTCGAAGGAACCGTCTCCAATTCGGATGAATCGAAGCACGGCATCCTCCAGGGAGCGGAGGCTTTCGGAACTGTCAGGATTCGGCACGGAAATGGGCATTACGATAAGATTGTCACCTCCTGAGTTGCATGCTACCACGCACATTTTTCGATGTACTGCTTCGAAGCGCGAGTCTGTTTCGCCATCTTTTTTGGCATCTTAGCTGGTTGTTCGTTTGCTCAGAAAGCCGCGGACAACCAGGACCTTACCGCTGACGAACTGGCGGTCAATGCGTCATCCCTCTACGCTCAGGGGAAGTACGGCGAGGCGTCTGCAGCGTATCGCAAGTTTTTCGCGGATTTTGGTTCGGCCGTCGAGGCGCGGGAGGCCATTCGGCAGATGCGGTATCCGCTCGTGATGTGCCTTTTGCGCCTTCAGAAATTTTCCGAAGCCCTCGGCGCGATTAAGGAAGCTCTTGCCAGCGACCCTCCCATCGACGCGGCCCAAAGTCAGGACTTGCTTTTCTGGAGGGGTGTTTGCGAGATGCAGGAAAAGCAAAACACCCAAGCGAGAGAAACCCTTGAACGATTCGTCGAACTCTTTCCACCGGGTTCCGATCGCCAGGCGGCTTTTCTTCGGCGATTTCCTGCCGGTCACAAGGTTTCCGAGGCGCGGCTGCTGATTGGCACCTGCCTTCTTCTTGATGGGAAAAGCCGCGATGCCGCCGAGTATTTTGCGCGCGTCAAGCAGGGCCTCATACCGATCAATCGCGGACGCGCCACGGTGTTGCAACTCCACGCCTTGCTTGAAGCGGGGGACGACGATGAGGCGATGAAAATCGTCACGGAAGAATTTCCCCGGATGGACGAACTGATCCAACTCGTGACATTTCAGACCCTGACCTTCGAACTCGGTTCACGTTATCTCGAACGGAACGAGCCTCGGAAAGCCATTATTTGCCTCCAGCGTGTTTGGAGCGCGGAGCGTCTTCTTCAAACTCAGCAGTCGCGCCTCGAGGACCTGGAATCCAAGCTTTCAGCGGTCGAAGCGGACCCGAGGGGCGACCAATACGCAACCCTTCTCTACAGCCAGATGATCGCCAAGGTGAAACGTGAGGTCGAAAACTTCCGGAAGATTGAGAACTTCGACGCGGCGTTGCGCTTGCGTGTTGCAGCTGCCTATCAGGCCATGGGTCGTTACCGTGAGTCGGCTCTTATCATGGAAGCGATGATCCGCACGACGCCGGCGAGCCGTATCGTCGAATCGGCCTCCATGAACCTCGTTCAATGCTGGAGCGCGATCGAGCGCTGGCCAAATGCCATCGGGGCCGCGAAGACCTTCACCGAAAAATTTCCACGGTCAGAAAGTGTTCCCCTTGTTCTTTACATGCAGGGCACTGCGGAACAGAGAAGTGGCCACTATTCGGAGGCCATCGCGGTCTTTGACGAGATCAGCAGCAAGCATGGTTCGTCAGATTATGCCCCTCGCGCCAGGTTCATGAAGGCCTTTTGCCTCCTGCAAGCCGAACGAAACAAGGACGCCCTCACGGAGTTCGAGCAGTTCCAGGAACAATATCCGCGGCATGAATTGGCGCAGGACGCTCTTTATTGGCGCGGAATCGGTTCGTCGCTGGATCGTCAATTCGATCGTAGCCGTCAGCTGATGGACGACTATCTCACCGCGTACAAAACCGGCCGTTACCGAGCGAGCGCGGTATTCCGAAAAGCCTACTGCGCCCAGCAGTCCAAGGACTATCAAACAAGTATCGAGGAGCTGAAAGCCTTTCTTCTCAATCATCCTGGCGCGGACGAGTGCAACGAAGCGCGCATCCTGCTGGGCGATGCTCTGATGAGCCAGGGGCTCATGGACGAAGCAATCACCGCGTTTCAAGATATCTCCCGGGGGGACGCGAAGCTTTACGCGGAAGGAGTCTTCAAGACTGGCAAGGCCTACAAGCTCATGGAGGAACATGAGAAGCTTCGCAATCACATGGCAGAGTTCGCGAAGAGCCATCCGCGCAGTCCGCGCGTGGCTGAGGCGATCTATTGGATGGGCTGGACGTATCGCCAGCAGGGAATGCCTGACAAGGCCCGGGATGTCTATTGGAATGCGATCCTCGACTATGGAAACGATGCCGCCATCTGGTCCGTTGACGATTTGTTCCTGGCCCTGTCGAAACTTTACAAGGGTGACGAAGAACAAGCCAGATTCTCCGAGCGGCTCGGCAGTTTATGCACGGAAGCGGCGCGGACGGGAAAAGAGACGCTTAGGACGCGGGCGTTGTGGGCAAGGGCCGCCGCGCTCACGTCGAAGGACGCCGCCCGCGCGCAGAGCGATCTCGCCGAAGTGTCCAAACGGCTGAACGTGCAAACCGACAACCCTCTGCTGGTTGCGGATTGTGCCGATGCTCTCCTCGTGGCCGGGAAGGAGACGGAAGCGGAGCAAATGTTTCGCGATCTCGTGAAGTGGAATCCCCGCGCTCCGCAGAAGGACCGCGCTTTGGCCGCGCTCGGTCGGATTGAAATGCGGCGTGGGAATGTCAATGCCGCGCTCGAGCAATTTGACCGGTTCGAGCGTGAGGTGGTGGGATCGCGGCTGTTTGGGGCGGTCATGCTTGCCCGGGCGGAGCTTCTTGAAAGCGGCGGTCGTAAGGCCGAGGCCAGGGCGGCTTTGGATCGGCTTCTTGGTGACCCATCGGCATTAGGCCACGAAAAGGCGAAGGCACTCTATCTAATGGGTGAAATCCACATGAATGAGGCCAGGCCCGATCTGGCCATACCTTATTATCAACGGCTTTACCTCATGCATGGACGATGGCGCGATTGGGTGGCCAAAGCCTATTACCGGAGCGGGGAGGCTTTCGAGAAGCTTAACGACCAGTCCAGCGCCCGCCGCACTTATCAGGAGTTGACCGAGCGCGAGGATCTCGCGGACTTTGAGGAAGCGGGCAAGGCCCGCAGGCGCCTGGATTTTCTGAGCGGTCCGCTGGCTGCGGAAGAGAAACACCCTGCCAAAGGATGAGAAGCATAATCCCGCATCTCGTGGCCTTGTCTGGTCTTCTGATTGCAGGCGACGCGTGCGGCCAGTTTCCGCAGGTTGGACAGGACACAATTTTTCTGCGGCAGGGTGACAGGCTTGTGGGAAAGCTGACGGGCGTCGATGAACAAAGCATTCGGCTGCGAAGACTGTTGCCGCCCCTCGCCGGCACTCCGGCGGACGCGGCGCCGGTTTTCGCTTCGGTGACGGTCTTGCGCTCGCATGTGGAACGCGTGGAGTTCTCTTTCGGTGAGGCGCAGGAGCGGGTGCTCAAAAATGCGACGCCTGTGAGTGCTTCGGAGATTGAAGCGCTCTGGCGCGAAGCGCGGCCCTGGCTTGCCGTTCCCAAGTCGCCCGCGGGCGGAATCGGTATCTCTTATGGCGATCTTCTGTTGCGCGCGGGTGATCTCGCCAGTGCTCGAAAGGCTCTTGAGCTTTTCAGAGTCATCGAAACGGAAGCGTGGAGCCGCCCGGATGCGATGCGAGCCAGGCAGGGGCGTTTGCGCGCGATGGTGGCCCTTGGCACTTTGGAAGAGGCCGTCGCAGAGGCGAGGGAGGTAGAGCGCGTTGCCGAGGATCCGGTCGTCTTGATCGAAGCCAAATTCATTCTGGCGAAAGGCGCCGAAAAGACGCTGCGCAAGCTGGAGGAAGACAATCCGCGCTGGCAGCAGGACGCTTTTGTCGCGCCGGAACGCGAGTGCCTCTATGAAGAAGCGCTCGAGCTCTACCTGTATCCCGCTCTCTTTTTTGGCTCCGAAATCGATGCCGCCTCCCGCGGGCTTTGGGGCGCGGTGGAGGTCTCTCGATTCGCGGGAGATCTGAAGCAGGCGCTCGAAGCCTCCCGTGATCTTGTCGCGATCTATCCCGGAACGTCCTACGCGCGGCAGGCTGAGGATTTTATCGACACACTCCCTGAAAACCTAAGAAAGCAATACAATGAAATGGAAGCGAAACGATAGACGGCTCATCAACCTCATCTTCATCCTGAGCGGCGGCTTGCTGCTGCCAGCCACCGCCGGCGCGTCTGGCGTGGAGACCGACAAAAGTCTCCTGGATCTCTATCGGGAAGGCGGCCCGGTCATGCACCTTATCGCGCTGTGCTCGGTCGTGACCCTCGCGCTTGGCACCTACTGCGGCATCATGTACCGGAAGGCCAAGATGATGCCGGCCAGCATCGTCGCGCATCTCAACGACCTCGTCGCACGGCGCGACCTTTCGTCTGCTTATGAATTTTGCCTCGCAAATCCCGGCCCGCTTACCCATGCGCTCGCATCCGCTCTCACAAAAGCGAACTATGAGCGCGACATGTTCAACAAGACCGCGATGGAAAACTCCATCGCGGACGATTGCTTTCGTTCGGAGACCAAGATGATGGTGGTCGTGAATTACCTAAACACGTTTGCGGTGCTTGCGCCCATGATCGGGCTGCTGGGCACGGTTTCGGGGATGATTACGAGCTTCAGCGCGCTCACGGCTGGCAAGGCCGAGGCGACAGACCTCGCCAAGGGTATCGGGGAAGCGCTCATTGCAACGGGTGGCGGCCTTCTGCTGGCGATACCTTCGATGTTTCTCTATTTCTTCTTCCGCGGCCAGGTTTCGACAAACATGGCCGATGTGCATAAAAGCCTCTCGCACGTCCTCGATCTCTTCACGGGCGAAGCGCAGGGAAGCGCGCCGCCGGCGCGGCGGGAGCTGCCGGCCCAGGAATTGAGTCCCCAGGGGATGCCAGACCAGGTCTGAGAACCCTGCTATGTCTCAAGCCCGCCGCCGCATCCGTCGCGTCCAGCACGAGGAAGTCGGACTGCAGATCGCGCCGATGATCGATGTGACCTTGCTGCTGCTCTTTTTCTTTATGCTTTCGGGCAAACTGACGAAGGGCGCAAAACTTCTCGAAATCAACGTGCCAACCGCCGCAGCGGGAAAGGTCCCGCGCGAAATGGGAGATCGCGACGTCATCAATATCGACGAGAACGGCCAGCTTTTCAGCGGCGATCAGCCTGTCACTTCCAAGCAACTTGCGATCCACCTCAAGGAACGCTTCAAAAACTACCCGCCCCTCAAGCTCTACGTTCGGGCCGATGCCCGGACGCAGGGAAGGCAAATCAAGGAAGTCATGAAAATCGCCTCCGAGGCGGGCGCCATCGAGGTGATTTTCGGCGTGCGGCAGCAATGAGACGCATCGAGCATTCCCAGATCGAACTGCAGATCGCGCCGATGATCGACGTGTGCTTTCTCCTGTTGTTCTTTTATATCCTCACGTCCAAGCCCGTTAAACCGGAAGCCGACATGAGCATGACGCTTCCGGGAACCGTCATGCAGGAGGAGAGCGTGGAGATCCCGGATGAGCAGCGCATAAGCATTCTGGAAGACGGCCAGGTCGTCCTCAATGATCTGCCAATGGATGGCTCCCGGGACCGCGAGCTGCCCGCTCTTCTCAAGACGCTCGTGCGCTTTAAGGAAGCGGCTGACGCAAACAAGAGCGAAGCCCTTGTCACAGTCGATGCCGCGGACGGTTCGCATCATCAGCGAATCGTCGATGTGCTCAATGTCTGCGCGCGAGCGGGCATTCAAGGCATCACATTCGCCGCGACCGAGGAGGAGCAATGAGCGTCTCTACCATCCCATCGCGCGCGGAAACCGTCCGTCTGCAGCACCGGAAGCGCGTCATCCTGACCGTTATTCTGATAAGTGTGGGAATTCACGTGATCGTGGGGATCGTCGCCGGGATCGTGATCGTGGCGCGCTACCTGACCGAGCCGGCGGCCGAATTCAAGGTCACCAAGGACATCCGGATCCCGGCCGAGGAGCGCGAGCACAAGATGAACATGGCGGCCTTTGATGGCATGGCGCCGAAGCCAAGCTTCACCGACAAGATGCAAAGCCTTCGCCCGGCCGCTCTCGCGCTCCCCGAACTTCCACGAATTCCCATGGATCAAATGCTGCCGCTCGATCCGGCGGAAATACTTGCCGATCAGGTGGCCGCCCTGACGGGACCGGGCGGCGCCGGCTCGGGAATTGGCCTGGGCGCGGGCGGAGGCGGCGGGTCCGCGGGGATCGAAACAGGCTTCAGCTTCATGGGAATCGAATCCAAGGGCAAACGGATCCTGCTCATTTTCGATGTCTCAGCGAGCGTGCTCAACAAGGCCCGCAAAAGCGGAATATCCCTCGCGAAGATCAAGGAGGAAACGATCGGCCTCCTGCAGCAACTTCCCATCAATGCGCGTTTTGGGCTCATCCAGTTCACCCAGAACTTCAAAGCCTTTCGCGAGGAATTGCTGGCGGCGACCGAGGCAAATCGTGCCGCGGCGAAGACGTGGATCGAAGAGGAATGGGTGGACACCGGCTCGATGCAAGCTTCCTCCAAGGTGACAAGAAATCCGCGCGGGGTTGTTGGAGTGTTTGAAATGGCCGCTCAAATGGTGCCGGATGTCATCTTCCTCATTTCCGACGGGAGTTTCCAATGGAAGGAAGGCGGCAGCCTTGGCGACGTCCCCTGGGAGGAGATCGCGAAAGTCGTCAAGGGACCTCTTCAGGGCACGGAGGGCTGCGAACTGAATTTCATTGGCTTTCAAATGAGGCCGGAGGACCGCAGGAAAATGGAATCCATCGTCCGCGTGACGCAGGGAAAAAGCCGCGAGATCAAGTAGGGGCTGTCTTGCCAGTATGTCTGATTCACTTCAGAGAGGAGTCTCGTAAATGTCGTGCGTTGAAGGAGCGATCCGCTCGGCACGCGCTAGCCGAAGTGATGATCGTTCCGTTGACGGATGCGATTGGTTGCTTGCTCGGCGGCTCGGCCTCGTCTCATCTATTTCGTCTGAGGAGGCTCGGGCGGTGGTGGTGGGGTTATGGCGTGCAACCGGAACTTCCACGCATCGCCCTCACGAACAACAATCCCCGACCAATAGCCCTTCATACCTAAGTTCAGGCCGTCAACAGTCTGGCTCCACCCTCCTGTCGCCCACATCTCATTGCCAGAGGTTCCTATGGTATGAGGGGAATACGCATCGAGCGAGCCGAGATGGTTGCTAAAATGCACTTTCTGGAACAGGTCAGCCCAAAATTTCGCGATGGCCTCCCGACCGTACTGCGGTCCTTCCGGCACCACCAGAACCGCATCCTCCGTGTAGAGCGGCGCCAAGGCGGCGGGATCGTTATCGTTGAACGCAGGATCGAATTTTCTGACGAACGCGAGAATCTCCCCGTGTAGTTGTGGATCGGGCCTGTTTGCCGGTTGCGCAAAGACCGGCACAGCAAAGCCGATTGCCAGCCCTGCTAACGCAACGAGTAAGCGTATTTTCATTGTTTCCTCCACTTATTCTATTGCACATGAGTAGACGGTACGCTTGTCACAATTTGGCGAGTGTTTGCCACAAATTGTCTAATATTTGGAGTTTCCGGGCGAAACCAGTCTTCATACCAGCACGGCCAGTGAACCAACACTCGTTCTGGTGACATTGATCCAGCTCCGCGGCTGGGTTAAGCGCCAGACGCCAGTGTAGTTGCCGTTCCGGCGTATCCCTTGGCTGCGCTACCTTGGCTCCACGACGAGCACATCGCGCAGCACCTCCGCGGCCTTCGCATTGTCAGATGCCACGAGGCTTGCAACGGTGTTCCCCGAGTCGCGGCGCAGGATGTGCATGGAGCGGAGGTCCAGCCCGGCATCCTTGAGACGCACGGCGATGGCCGCCAGAGCACCGGGCTTGTCCTCAAGCCGCACGAGCAGCGTGTCCTGGGTAATGACGCGGAAACCTTGGCCGCTAAGCGCGCGCAGGGCCTCATCGTAACGGTCCACGCTGAGCACGACGATGCCGCGATCCTCCACTCCCTCGATGTCAATCTCTTCGATGTTCACTTCGTGCTCGGCAAGGCAGCTTGCGATCCGGGCGGTGACGCCGCGTTCGTTTTGCACAAGGACGGTGAGCTGTTTCATGGGTTGCTCGGTTCTCGGTTCAGCGCTTCCGCAAAGTCCACGACGAATTCGTCGATGATGGCGGTGGAGACATGTGGCATAACGGTAATGTGACCAATGCCATCCTTCGAGGCGATGATCCATTTCTGCATCACCGCTGCTGGGGGACGGGGAAAGACCACGGTGACGGAGTTCTCATGCCGCCAGGCGTCGATGCCGTTTGCCTTGAGCTTTTGCACCGCATATTCTGCGCGATCGAGGCAGCCGCGCACCATATCGCGCATTCCGTTGGAACCCAGCGTGCGCAGGCGATGCCAGAGGATGAGCGGTGAGATCGCACTGCGCGAGCCCGCGATGGTCGTGTCCAGAGCGCCGATGTATTCGATGGAGCGGGCGATTCGGTCCACGTTCGCCTTGCGCGCCAGCACCACGCCACAGGGCAGAGGTGAACCCAGCATCTTGTGCCCGCTGATGGAAATGCTGTCCGCGCCTTCGGCGAAGTCCCAAGGCTGCGGCTTCTCCACGAAGGGAAGAATCATCCCGCTGAGCGCAGCATCGGCGTGGACATAGGCGTTGGGAATGGCGAAGTCGTCGAGCGTCCCGCGGATCTTCGCGAGATCGTCCACCGCGCCCTTCATGGTGGTGCCGATGTTTGCAAAGATAATGGGCGGAACGTCGCGGTGGATGCGCAGGGTCTCGCGCAGGTCGGCGTAGTCCATCTGCCCGTCCGGTTGGCTCTTAAGCATGATGTTGCGCGTGTGCTGAAGGCGCAGGACTTTGACGACCGAATAGTGGGTATCCTCGCTGAAGTAGCAGATGCCCTCCGGGTAGAGTTCGCGCGCAACGTAGAGGCCATACATATTCCCTTCTGTCCCGCCGTTGGTGACATAGCCCCACCATTCGTTCTTTGGCGCGCGGGTGAAACGAGCGAAGTCCGCAAGGACCTCGCGCTCGAAGTCGTGCGTGTTCAGCCTGTAGTTCGTTCCACTGAATGGATCGCCGACGTTGTTCGCTGAGAAATGGAGAAACCGGAACAGCTCCGTAACGTCGTAGGCCTGGTTGCACGGGTAGCCGATGTTGCGCGGGCGCAGCTCGTCGAGCCGCTCGTGCAGTTCATCGAGCCGCCGGCGGTCGGCAGAGGAGAGGGCGGGGGCGTTCAAGGCGGGCCTTTGTATTGCGGGGTTGTGCCAGACCTGCGATGAAGCAGCAAGCACGCACAGGAAAAACGCGGCGGCTCTTTTCGCTGCACGTCGCTACCACTCGTCGTTGCCATCAGCGTCACAGATGCCGAAGAGGTGATTTCAAATCTGACAATATGCCATTGGCTGACACCTTTTTCTTTTTTTGCCTCAGGCGGTCGCGGTCGCTTGTCTAGGATACCGGCTACAATGAAGGCGATTACCTACGATCCAGCGAGAAACGATTTCGTTCTCAAGCACATTCCGGTGCCGACGCCTGGGGAATCAGACGTGTTGATCAAGGTTGACGCATGCGGACTCAATCCCGTCGACGCCAAGATTGCACAGTGGAAGTCGATGGCGTCCGCCATGGATGACCAATGGGTGCCGGGCCTGGATGTTTCAGGGCTCATCGTGCAGGCGGGACGGAAGGTCGACCGGTGGCGTGTCGGCGATCGCATCTTGTGCCATGGCAACATGTTCCGTCCGCACGGAGGATTCGCGGAATACACGATCCAGGACTCCGAGGCGCTCATCCCCCATCCCGCCGTCGCGGCGGAGGTCGCCGCCGCCACGCCATGCGCGGGATGGACGGCCTGGCGTGCTCTCCATGACAAGCTTCGCATTCAGGAGCGCGCTTCGATCCTCATCACTGGGGGATCGGGAGGCGTCGGCGGTTTCGCGATCCAGATCGCGCGACAATTCGGCGTGAAGACGATCATCGCCACTTGCTCTTCCCGGAATCGCGACTACGTGCGAGAACTCGGTGCTACGCATACGCTCGATTACACGAACGGGGACGTTGTACAGCGCGTGAGGCAAATCACCGGACAACTTGGCGTGGCTGTCGGATTGGATACGGTCGGACGTGACAATGACATCGTCGTTGCAAACTCGCTCGCTTATGAGGGGGAGATGGTTGAACTGGTGGATCTGGTTCGGCCCGAGAGTTATCGGGATGCGTTCCTGCAGGGGTTCAGTTTCCACCAACTGAGCTTGGGATCCGGACACCGAAGCGGACCCCTCGGGAAGGCGAAACTCGTCGCGGCGGGAACCAGGTTTTCAAAGCTTCTCGAGGAAGGCGCGATCAGCGTTCGGGCCCTTCGCTGCGTGACACTTGACGAGGTCGGCCCCGCCCTTGCCGAGATTCTAAAGCAGCGGACGGTCGGCAAAGTTGTGATGAAGCTGTAATACGATCGCTACCTCGAAGTTACGCTCCGTTCACCCTGGTGCTCAGCCCGATTCCTGGTTCCACATCGGCTGGGTTGGACTGATGCCACAAGCAACATTCGCGGCAGGATACCCGGCGTTCCCTTAGCAAGCGTCGTTGTTCAGGTAGGACGACCAAGTAACGTTACTGTTTGGAACCGGCGCAGTCATGCGAGCTCAGTTGCGGCGCCCCGCTCTCCCGTCGTGTAGTGCAGCACCTCGTGCCCGCATAAATCGTTCATCACGAGGGACCGCATTTCGAGCTGTGGAATGAGACGGATACGCGCGTAGACGTGGGCCGCAGACGGAAGAGCCTTTCCGTATCTATTGTTCGCTTAGGATCTTCGTTGCCGCATTACGACCGTTGATGCCGATCACGCTGCCGCCGGGTGGGTGCAAGCGCCGCAGAGGTATACGCCAGGCATCGGCGTTTTGGGCTCCAGGCGGCGATCCCACATGTACTGTGGCAGGCATTCTCCCTGAAGATATGCCTGCCCGTTAACCCAACTTCGCGCTCAATATCTGGCGGTCTCATGATCTCACTGTCGATAATCGCTTCGGGCAGATTGGTGGTGAAGCGTGCGATGGAATTGACGACGCGCTGGCCAACCTCTTCGCGTCGCCCCTCCCAATCGCCTTCGTCTCGTCCTGAGAAATCCCGTGCAGCCTGTCCAAAAGCGTCTCCGCCGGCCGGTTTGACAGGGGTCGGCGCGATGGACAGGATTGCTCTCGAAGAAGCTGACTGGAAGAGATGATTGTCTGCTGCGCTTTAACTCGACGCTTGGACCCGGTTTATCAAGGGCTTTGAAGCGTCCTACGGAAGACCGCTTGGCGGGGCGAATGACAAAATCTAATTGTGATTTGGTCGCAAAAATTTGTCCTCGAACTCTACCCACGCGGAGACGCGACGCCTTAGCTCCCTGCAAACGCCTGGCTGTAAGTTGGCGACATTCTCCAGCTCATCCGGGTCGACGGTCAGATCCGAGAGAAACTCCCGGCCGCTGGTCGCTTCGAAGGTGTACTTCCATTTCCCGTCGCGAACGCCGAAAAGGTACTCGCCGATGCTGGCGAAGTAGTAGGCGCGCTGTGGCCGCGCGGGATCGAACAGGCTGTGGCCCTGCCAGTCGCCCGGGGACTGAATACCCAGTAAGTCAGCAATCGTGGCGCTCAGATCGACGTGCGCTCCGATGGTTTCGGGTCGCCGGCCGCCAGAGAAAAGCCGGGGACTCCAGATAATCAGCGGCACATTCACGTCCTCTTGATATGCTGTGAAGCCGTGCCCAAGCTGGTCGTGAGGATTTCTGAATGCCTCGCCGTGATCACCTGTGATCGCAACCAATGTCTCGTCTGCCAATCCACGGTCCCGCAGAGCGCGGAAAAGCTCCCCGAGGTGCTGATCCACTTGATGCAACACGTTCAGGTAGTTACCCAGTTCGCGCGCATGGTGCGCCGGCACCTCCTGACCGAAAAAGTCAATCCTTGTCGAAGTTGGGCTCAGCTTGTGCGGGTGGTGAGTCTGATCAGTCCAGCAGAACGCATAAAACGGCTGTCCGGGTTTCTCATCAATGAAGCGAATCAGGTGTTCGAACAGGACCTTGTCCTCGGTCCCATAAGAAGTCAGGGTAGCGCCTCCCATTGCCCGGTAATCCTCGATGATGTCATAACCCTGATTCTCAAGGAGAACTCTCATGCCGGCCCACTCCAGATCCCCATTGTGCATGTAGGCCGTGCGGGCCCCGCGCTGCTTTAGAACGGAGGCAAGCGTCTGTGGCAGCCTGCGAGTACCGTCGCTCTTAAAGGCGTCGATACGCGCGTAACTCCACGGCATGCCCGGGTAGATCGAAAAGTTCAACGCCATGAACGAGAAAGAGGTGCGCGGTACGTGCGCGTAGAAATTCTCGAACACCACCGCGTGTGCGGCCTCTTCGACCAGCCGGGGGGTCGTGTTGTAGCTACTCCCATAAAGACTCAGATACTGCGTTCCGACCGACTCGAGCACGATCACGATCACGTTTTTTGCCTGGGCGCCGGCCGCGGCCAGCTGGTGGTGCGCTCGTTCTGCGGACGCCCTCCGCTGGGCGCGCGGTTTGAATTCTTCTTGGTATTCGGGGGGATAATCTCTCTCCAATGATGGTTTCCCAAGACCGGCCCAGCCTTTCAAGGTGGATCGCACGAGCTCAATGTGAGGATTCACCGAAAGATTGCGCCGGAGTATGAACTTAGGTTTAGCGGGGTTGGGCACATCTATCGCCCAGACATCCGACCGCCAGTAGTAGCTCCAGCAACCAAAAGCGGACCACGCCAACAGCATTGCAACGAGAAACATCGGAGCACTCCGTTTGCGAGCCAGATTGCGAGTTAGTGCGTAGTAGCCGCCAGGCACGACGATGAGTGCTGCAACAACCGGCAGACTTAGCCGATCGCGAATGGACGATTCGACGGTCGCAACGCCGTGCATCAGCCTCAGCAGATCATAGCTGAGAGGCCGGCCGTAGTAGTTGAAAACCCCGGCGGCAATTACGGAGTAAAACGCACAGAGGACGCAAATCCCTACGAAAGCGCGCTGTCCGGCAGCTGCGATGGCAATGTTTCGAATCATCGTAGCGCGCATTGCGAGATATCCCAAGGCTCCCAGGCTCAGAGCAAAGAATACATCTGCGAAGGACACCATTGAGAGGTTCAGCACCCACCAATACTCGCGGGACCGCTCGAGGCAGGAGCCCTTGCTCAAGACCAATACGATGGCCAGCCAAGCCGCGAGCCGCATGGGGCAAAGACGCAGGGAAGGCTGTTCCTGGCGGGGAGAGGCTTCGCGCGTGAGGGACGGTAACATTCTGGGCTCCACGCTTCTACATCACAATGCCTGTCTTTCGCAGCTATAATGTTGCACTTCGCAATGTAGGGAAGCTCGACATCGTTCCGCGGGCGGATTCGCCCAATCCCTTCGGGGGATGCGATTGGGCCGGCGGCTGCCGGCGTGGCGGCTTAGGTTCCCCACCGCTGCCTAAAAGCTATCCCACTGGAACACGATAGGGCGTTTCTCTGGACAGGATTAACAGGATGAACAGGATATCAAAGACGTTGGCGCGTTGCCTCTTGAATTGAAGCGGACGGCGCGCATTATTGGGCTGAAGACGTCCCCTGAAGCTTCCATCCTGTTAATCCTGTCTGAAGCTGGACGGTACACGATCCATCCCATCTCTTAGTGCCCTGATTAGCTTCCAGAACTCGGCGTTCGTGTTGCTCTTGCGCAGGGAACTCACCTTATCGATGTACGCAGCTGCGTCTGTCAGGAAAAAGCTGTGGCCCGGAGCAAACAATGACGCGCGATAGCTCGTTCCCATCTCCAACTGAGCGCCGCGGCCAATTTGCGTCCTGTTGCAAATGTTGGCAGGGTCAGAGCCATTTAGCGCGGGGTTTGCCGTCATTTCCGCGGGTATCCGGGCTAATGTCAATTCTTCGAGGAGGATGCCCGCGAGTTCGGCATCCAGCCCGCCGATTTGGATCTTCCCATTGGCGTCGTCATCGCTGCAACCATGCACCGAGACGCAACGCCTGGCATTTTGGACCAGTTTGAGAGCGATTGGATCGTCGTAATTGGCAGAGGTGACATGCAGGCCACTGTTGCCGGAATTCAGCAGACCTTCGAAAATCCAGAGGTCGTGGAATCCCTGGCAGTCCGTGGCGGAATCAAATGTGGCGGGATGATAACCCGCCACTGCCAGGGCGATTTCGCTCGTCCCTCCCTCAATCCCGCCGCCATGAATCGCGAGAACAATTTTTTGGGTCTCAGGATTGTCGGCAGGCTGGGCTTCGGCGAGTTGACTCCATTCGTGACGCTTCCAGCGCTTTCCGTAGGTGATTCCTTCGACATTCGATGGATCAGCGTATAGCGCTGTCATCGAAGGGTATTTGTCTTGCATAAACTCAAACAATGCTTTCTTTGGACAGGATTAACAGGATGGACAGGATTAAACTAACAGGGGTGGCGGCGTCAGCCCACATCTTCCTGTAAATCTGTCTAAAGCTTCCGCCAGTTGACTCCTTCCTTCGACATTTGATGGATCGGCGTATAGCGCAGGCATCGAGGGATACTTGTCTTGCATAACTCAAACAGATTTCTTTGGACAGGATTAACAGGATGGACAGGATTAAACTAACAGGGCGGCGGCGTCAGCTCCTGTGCATCCTGTCTAAGAGCTTCTCTGATGGTGGTTTTTCAGAAAGGATCAACGGGATGAACAGGATTGCTATCCGAGAAAGCGAACTGACAGAGACGATCATCGGTTGTGCGATGCGTGTTCACTCGGCGCTTGGGCCCGGTTTCCTCGAGTCGGTTTATCAACGCGCATTGGAGCATGAAATGCGGAAGGCGGGCGTGCAGCTCGAATCCCAAAAGCCGATCTCGGTTCACTACGACGGCATCATCGTGGGCGACTTCATGGCGGATCTAATTGTCGAAGGGAAGGTCATGATTGAGCTGAAAGCCAACCAGGCACTTGGAGTGGCAAATGAGGCTCAGTTGGTGAATTACTTGACCGCTACCGGGATCGAGATCGGACTGCTCATCAACTTTGGAGCGCAGCGTCTCGAATTCAAAAGGAAGACACGCATTTACCGCCCGAAGACGTCCCGGCAAGACATCATCCTGTAAATCATGTCCATCCTGTCCGAAAAGTAATTCTGAGACAGGATTACAGGATTAACGGGATGGACCGATCGAATGAGAGCTACGACGACGCTGTCGTGCTGCGCAGCGGCAAAAGCGCGTAAGGGAGGAAAGAAAGGGGTCAGCCATTTATGATTGCCATTGTTGTGAAAACCATCGCAGAAAGGAGGATGGCGAGAGCGGTGCGGGTGGAATTTGAGGGAGCGTTTTATCATGTGATGGCGCGTGGCGATCGCCGGGAGGCCATAGTGAGGGACGACCCGGACCGGGAGACCTTCGTGCGCACGCTGGCCGAAGCGAGCGAGCGGAGCGGTTTTCGGGTTCACGCCTTCGTGCTGATGACCAACCGCTACCATCTTCTGCTGGAAACTCCGCAGGCGAACCTTTCCCGGGGAATGGGATGGCTGCAGAACGCCTTCACGCGCCGCATCAACACGCGGCACCGCCTTTGGGGGCATCTCTTTGGAGGCCGCTACAAAGCGATTCTGGCCGAGCCAGGAAACTGCTTCTGGGCGCTGCTCGATTACATCCACCTCAATCCGGTGCGGGCGGGGATTGTTCGGGAGAAGGAGGGCCTCGAATCCTATGCCTGGAGCAGTTTGCCTCACGATCTTGGGCCCCCGCGCAGTCGGCCGCCGTGGATGGAAACGGCGACCGGTTTCGAGGTCTGCGGATGCGCTGATACGGCCGGCGGACGAAGGGAGTTTCTCAGCTTGCTGGAACGGCGGGTGGACTGGCGCAGTCCCCGGCTGGCCGAGGCCGGCACGAGCTTTGCCGAGAGCATGGCAAGCCGGAGCTTGCGGTGTATTCGAGTCTGCGCCGGGGATGGTTCTTCGGTTCGGAGAAATTCCGCGAGAAGCTTCTTAGGATGCTCGCCAAGCGGCCCGCGCGAATTGAGAAGGCCAATGGCTACTACGGGCCGCAACTCAACGACTACTCAGAGAAACGGGCGCGCGGCCTCATTCGGGCGGCGCTCGAACACTTCAGGACGGATCTGGCAACGCTGCGGCGGGCACGCAAGGGAGATCGGCGCAAAGGGCTGCTTGCGGCCATGATTCAGAAGGAAACGACCATGAGACTCGATTGTATCACCCAGCAGTTGAATATGGGGACCCGCGCGGGAACCTGCCGCCTCGCCGCCGAATCCCGAAGACTGCCTCGCCACCGATCGCGCCTTGCGGAGGGAGGTCGAAACAATATCAAAAAGAGCAATGTTAAATGGCTGACCCCTCTTTCCTTCCCCTCGCTGCGTCCGGCGCGTCGCAGGATCCGATTCCCTGGACGCCTGGACCAGCTTGCAGGCCAGTTGAGCTAAGGACCAACCGACGCGTGGTCGGAGTTTTCTTCTGTGTGCCTGTTCGGGCCGGATAGTTTTCGGTCGCCGCAGAGAAGAGGAGGATCGCCTTACTCGATGGATGGCGCGAGGTCCTCGTAGCGATTAGCTGCGCTGGTGGAGATCCCGGCAGCCTTGAGTTGCTCTCCTTTGTAATTCCCGCCCCTGGGAACTACAGTCCCATGTCCCTTGTCATATTTGGCCTTCTCAAGCTCCCTGGACAGCTGCCCAATGCGTTCGGCTGCCCGGAGCTTGATTCGCTCATCCCGGCGTTGAGTCTCCGTAATTTTTGAGGCAGATTTTTTGAAGAAACTTTTAATTCGTTCTCTGAGAGTATTCACATGCCGGTCGCGCCCCCAGCGGCCTACCCAGGGGTAACCGGTGGCCTCCCAGGCCTTTCGTGGAGAAATCTGCTTTACGCAGCCTGACAAGGCGGGGCCTCTAAGCCCGAGACCGTTTGATAAGGCCAGACGGCGGCTTGAGCCCTTCGTCTTCTCCGCCGGATGTTGTGAGGAAAGTGACCTGGCGGATGCTCGGTTCGCCAAATTCTACGCCTTCTTGGTCGCGCCTGCGCGTCGTCTATTGCAAGTCCTTCGGCTGAAGCTGTTCCTCAAAAGCCGCTCGATCAAAATAGCATTGGTCGGAGACAATCTTATCTCCCTGAAGTCGAATGATGGAAGCTCCTTTGAGTGAGACGCTTCGTCCTGTGGGCGGACCCTCGATTCTTTGGCCGGTATTAGTCCCCTGCAATGACCAGTGAATGGCGACTAACCCTGGCTCTATTTCGCCACAATTTAGCAGTTCAAGGTGAAAGTCAGGAAAAGCTGTCCAGACTCCTTTCACGAATTCAGCGAGCGCTTCTCCGCCGATTCCGGGATAGGTATGGGGATTGCAAAACGTGCCATCTCCCGTGAACGCGTCGACGAGCGCTTCCGCGTTGCGACCGTTCCAGGCAGCGATGTAGAGGCGAATAATCTCATGGGGGCTCATAGCCATAGCTTGGCAATTGTCTCCGCCTGCGTCCAGCATCAAGTTTTGCCTCGATGTCCGGTTAGGCGAGGTCGGTCGCGCTACGTTTTGGCTTGCGCCAGCGAGGCAAGCCGTTCTCGCCGGAGCAAAATAGGGTGGAGGCCCCACAGCATGCAAAACAAGGTTCTTGCTTCAGGAGGGGCCAATAACATCAGATAATCAACAAATAGTCTAGGTCTCGTCCAAATCATTCACTCGCGAAGTGCGTGCGCAAATAGCGTGTGCTACCTGATTGTGGTCAATGGCAGGGTGGACTCCCCACTACTCTGTTGGGCCTGCGTGATCGCCACGTCGGTGGGGCGCTGTCGCGAGGAGCGATCATAGGTTACAGCCTGCCATCGGTTGTCGGCGCTGGCCGTTGGCAACATCGTCGCCCGCGAGGCCTGCCGAGTTCGAGCGAAGAACCGCCGGTGAATATCTCCTTTCGACGCCTACGCGGACTCTAGGTTTACCGTGATTGAGTTACCGTGCGGTCTTTGGCCTGCGGATCCCTTCAGTAGACACTCATTCCGGCGGCTGGCCTCTTCTGTTCTACTTTGTCTCAGCACGCGGAGTCGGCGTGGGCGTCTCGCTGAGCGTCAACATGCGGATCTTCCAAGCATCACCCTCACGAACGTAAATCGCTGACCAGCAGCCCACCGCAAATACGGGACCAGTCGGGCTTTGAGAAGTGCCAGACCATTGTCCAGCCGACCAAACCGCGTTGTCGATCGCATCCAGGTGACAGCGCTCGCGGCTGCAGTTAAAGTCGATAATAGGCGACCGCTGGAACGTGTCTGCATACCTTTTCTCGATGTCCTGCCGACCGCTAAACATCCCGTCCGGATGCCACCAAAAGCGCGTCCTCCGTGAAAAGCGCGGCCACTGCGGCGGCGTCGTTCTTGTTGTATGCCTCGTCCAGCTCTCGATGAAGCTCACCGAACTCACCAAGTGCCTTGGGATCCCCGAGAAGATCACGCTGCTGGGCTATTCGTGGATCAGTTCCGTATCTTTCTGCTGGGCGAAGGTCGGCAAAGCAAAGCCGATTGCCAGCCCTGCGACGGTGAGTAGTGAGCGGATTTTCATTGTCGCCTCGATGCTTTCGGTTTGCCGTCGAACGACCTGCTGCCGGATTTCTGAGTTGCCGGTAACAGCAGTGTCGCCGGAAAGACGGCAGGATCAACGGCTTCAGAGTAATATGGGGACCCGCGCGGAACGCCTCGCCGCCGAATCCCGAAGACGCCTCGCCACCGATCGCGCCTTGCGGAGGGAGGTCGAAACAATATCAAAAAGAGCAATGTTAAATGGCTACCCTTCCATTTAGCGTCAAGGACAAACAGTTTGCAGTGCGCGGCGTTTGTCTCAGTTTTTGCCCCAGTGTTTAGGGCGCGGCAGCGCGTTGTGACGCTCGCCGGACGTTTGCGTAAAGGGCTGGTCCCTTACCGCCAATGGCTACTACGGGCCGCAACTCAACGACTACTCAGAGAAACGGGCGCGCGGCCTCATTCGGGCGGCGCTCGAACACTTTGGGACGGATCTGGCAGAACGCTGCGGCGGGCACGCAAGGGAGATTGGCGCAAAGGGCTGCTTGCGGCCATGATTCAGGAGAGGAAACGACCATGAGACTCGATTGGATCACCCAGCAGTTGAATATCGGGGACCCGCGCGGGAACCTGCCGCCTCGCCGCCGAATCCCGAAGACGCCTCGCCACCGATCGCGCCTTGCGGAGGGAGGTCGAAACAATATCAAAAAGAGCAATGTTAAATGGCTGACCCCCTCTTTCCTGACCCTCTCTTCCTCGCACTTTTCATTGCGGTGGCCGCTCTTCAATCGAGTAGTCGGCGTGCCGGAGCTTGTTTCTGGCCAAGAATGCCTCAGCTTGCGAGCGAGAGGCGAACTTCATCGGCTTCGAATGTCCTTTATGGTCCCAGACGCGGACGTTAACCCATTGCGGTTGTTTGTCCCAACTTCTCATACATGAAATTCGTATGAGAGAAACGGCCTCGCTTGCCGTCCATTGTCATTTTCTTGTCGCGAATTGGACTACGCCTGCTGGCAAAGTGAATGGGCAATCGAGGCTCTGTCAGTCCTACAAGGATACGCGAGACGTTCGGGAAATTCGAATGCCCGACAAGCTTCGCGCGGTGGAACAGCTCGCAAGGCTCTGCGGCTGGAACGAGCCCGAGAAAGTCGAGCATAGCGCAGATAGCGAGCTTCGCGATTTACTGAAGCGTTTACGAGGCGATTCGTCTGGGTAGCCGGTTCCATGGCCGTAGGGGCTTACCTGCGCATCTATCCCAACGCACGGAGCCGCGCCGGGGCGAGGGCATCCCGGTTGATGCGGCATCCGCACGTCAGAGCGGCAACGCGGTGGTTTTACGCGCAGTTGACTCATGCGATTTTGGACGAAGTGCCTCTGCCCAACACCGTGACTGGGATTCGACAAAGGCTTTCTGAACTTGGCAACTGGCGTTCAAGTCAGGGGATCTTGTCGAAGTCAGCAGCTCCCTTCAGAGTCCTACTACGGTCGACTTTGGTCGTCGTAGCGGGCGCAATCGTCGCATGAGTCGTTTGAGTCGTCGTTGCGGCCGGTGTGACCTCCTTCTTTACGCTGATGCATCCACTGAAACCCGCCAGAATACCGGCGACTAGAACACAAGGAAGGCTAGATTTTAAAGTCATATGTTTCATAGTTTTTCGTAGCCCACTTCTCTCATCAAGAATCAAGCCCAGTCAGGTCGCGCGCTCACATTTTTTTGCGAATTGTCAACCGTCCTTTGCCCCGGCAAAAAAGACCTGCCGAGGGCGGGCGTTGAGTGTTTCGGTTCAACCGATGATTTCGCGCACAATAGCATCATCAGTATCCCGATGGCGACAGTGGGCGAAAAGACCCTGGCGTGGCGTAGCAAAGACCCCCCACAGTGGCGTTGCTATGGCGGCGGCAGCGGCCACGGCCGGGCGTGTGTGCCACCGGAATATGAGCCTTAAGGAGGCGTTTCGCCATACCAATGGGTGCCGGGCCTGGATGTTTCCGGGCTCATCGTGCAGGCGGGACGGAAGGTCGACCGGTGGCGTGTCGGCGATCGCATCTTGTGCCATGGCAAACATGTTCCGTCCGCACGGAGGATTCGCGGAATACACGATCCAGGACTCCGAGGCGCTCATTCCCCCATCCCGCCGTCGCGGCGGAGGTCGCCGCCGCCACGCCATGCGCGGGATGGACGGCCTGGCGTGCGCTTCATGACAAGCTTCGCATTCAGGAGCGCGCTCATCACTGGGGGATCGGGAGGCGTCGGTGGTTTCGCGATCCAGATCGCGCGACAATTCGGCGTGAAGACGATCATCGCCACTTGCTCTGCACGGAATCGCGACTACGTGCGAGAACTCGGTGCTACGCATGTGCTCGATCACACGGGCGAGGACGTAGTAAAGCGCGTGAGGCAAATCACCGGACAACTTGGCGTGGCTGTCGGATTGGATACGGTCGGACGTGACAATGACATCGTCGTTGCAAACTCGCTCGCTTATGAGGGGGAGATGGTTGAACTGGTGGATTTGGTTCGGCCCGAGAGATATCGGGATGCGTTCCTGCAGGGGTTCAGTTTCCACCAACTGAGCTCGGGATCCGGACACCGAAGCGGACCCCTCGGGAAGGCGAAACTCGTCGCGGCGGGAACCAGGTTTTCAAAGCTTCTCGAGGAAGGCGCGATCAGCGTTCGGGCCCTTCGCTGCGTGACACTTGACGAGGTCGGCCCCGCCCTTGCCGAGATTCTAAAGCAGCGGACGGTCGGAAAAGTTGTGGAGGGCTAACTCTACGGCAACTCGATCTCTCCACTAATCTCATCTATAAAGCGACCATCACGAACGTCGCCGTGGAAGAAGAGAAATCCCGTAGCCCCTTTAAAAACGGCCTGTGCCCCCTATTACCCTGCTAACGCTGCTGAAACTTCCCATTAAGAGTGTCAAAGATCCCGACGTCCTGCGTTGTCACGCACCCCCGCTTTGTCGTGATCGCCAAAGTGGCGACAGTATGAGCACCGTTCTAGGATCTACGTCCAATAAGCCTCCTCCAGAAGGTTTAGGTATATCCGTGAACGTGGCCTTGGTTGTCCCATTTAATATCCCAGCCCCAACTATGAAGCCTGTTGTAGAGGTGGCGGTGGCATCCCCGAATCCTTTCCCATTGATATTCAGAGTCTGTCCCGAGCTCTGAGCTTGGACGGAGGGAATGCTCCCGATTCCCGCAAAGAGGAACAGCAGACCGATGAGACTTCCCTTCCAACTCTTTGACAGTTTTCGAGTTTTCATTTTCGTTTGCTTTCCTGATGCTATCGCGGATCGCTTTTGGGGTGTACCGTCTGGTGATACGAATCAAAGTATACAAGCGTGCGCGCTTGTTTGTAATCCAACTCGCCGATTCGCGACGCTGTCTCAACGACAGACGTGCAGTCAAGGCAGTTGCAAGGTGATGCTTTCCTCTATTAGCTGCCGGGCCATAAGCCAGCTTGTTGCCTTCCGTATCAAACACCTCGAAGGAGGATTCTCCCGCGTGTACTCGGCCCCGGATTTCAGTGTATAAATACCGCGTACCTCGAGGAACCCTACCAAGTTGCCGCTGAGGTCCGAAATCAACTCGAGTTGGTTGTAGGCGAACCTGCGCCTGTCCAGTTGCGCCCGAACGCCGACTCCGGAGCTGTATACCTCCGGAGGGTCGAGCGTGACGCTACCTTGATCGCTCGTCGCCAGGGTTCCGTCGCCATGAAAGCTGATGAGCGACTTCAGCGGCGGACGGTCAGACCTGAACGTGACGGTTTCCAACCAGCTGCCAACCAGTGAACTCACGCCATGCATGCCAGCTCTGGGGACGGCCGCAGGCGGTCCCACCGCCGGCGACTTTGCAACTCGACGCTCGGCGGCAACGGAGATCATTCGTGTCAGCGTTTCGTGATCGACCCACTGAGCGCTCACGACGCCCGTCGAAACGACTGTCATCCCGGCAGCGAGCAATGCCCAAATAGCCTTTTTTTTTGTCATTGTATGTGCTCCTTCCACTATTGCGCTAAGCGTGACTTAGGGTTTATTGCGGAATCCGGCGTCTGCTGTCACTCCCCCAAATGGGGGAACAACCTCTGTCTTTGCTGGCGGTTGTAATTTTCCCACTCCGGTCCGATTGCCATTAGAGCAAATTGGAGCCTGCGGTAAAGGGATCCGAAATTACTTTCTGCGGCAAGGGTGGAAAGCCAGGGGGCATCGATGAGCTAAGCATTCGAGCTGTAGCATTCCCGAGCATCCGCTTCTGCGCCTTCCAGCGTCGTAAAGCTATCCATGCGAAATTAAGCCAACCTAGCTGGCGTCAGGGAGAATTTGCTTGGTAAGACGATCGACTCCCTGCCGGGCGAATTCGCTGGCGGGGTATTCGCTTTGGGCTTTGAGATACCACGCGAGGCTGGAGCCAGGCTGGTCCTTTTGTTCGAGTTCCTCCGCCTGCCGGATGGCGTGAACGAAATCGGCCGCTTTGGTGGTGAGGTTGGCCCGTATCTGGTTCAGCTTGTTGTCGTCAGGGAAATTGCGGAATGCTTTTTCCGCGCTTTCCCAGGCTCCGGCATAGTCGCCGCGCTTCTCGATTTCCTGCGCCTGGATTATGGAGGTCTCGATGACTTGCATGTCTTCGAGCACTTTGCGCAGTTGCTCTTGTTTCTGGGGATACATCGCGGTAGCCGCGATGAAGCGCATCTTGTCGTCAAGGATCTGGCGGTAGTTTTTCTGGCTCAGAAGCTGATCGAAATCGACCAGGGCGCGGGATTGGACGTCGGCCTGGGAAAAGATCATCTTGGAGACCTCGGTAAGCGCCGGATTGCGGGGCCAGATTTCGGTCGCCGCTTTCAATTCGGCTTCGAGGATCTCCTTGTCGCCGCTTACCGCGGCATTGCGAGCCTTGGCAATATGCATGGCGGAGATCTGCTTGGCTGTCTCGATGGCCGCCATCGGTTTGGAAGCGTCGAAGTCCTTTGCGGTTTGGCTCAACTCGGTGACCAGCTTTTCCGCAAGCGCATAATCCTTGACCTCGATCGCGCTGATGAGCTGGTTCGATTTTTGCACGAAGGCCAGGGCTTTTCGTTTGTCGTCGCGTTCAAGCGGTGCGGACGTCCGGCATGTATTCCCCGATCATGAAGGTCTCTGCCAGGCGCTTTGTGGCGCTTTCGAGTTCGTTCTTCTCAAGCAGGAACTTGAAAGCCTGCACGCCTTCACGCACGTCGCGAATGATTTCGTTGGCGAGCGAATCGATTGTGCCCATCGTCGGAGGAAGGCCGCTGGTCTTGGCGAAAAGGTTCTTGGCATCTTCTCCGATCCGGAGTTGACCGTCACCGTCCGCAAAGATGCTGCGATAGAATCTCGTGCCGATCAGGACGTGCTGGAAGCGCCTCTGGAGGAAGTGCTGGACGATCAGGGATTGGAACTCGATTTTGACCTGGAGTTCGGCCACCTCGCGCTTGAGCTGATTGGCTCTGGTCAGCGCAGTGACCTCCGCAAGCCGCGTTAGAATTGGCTGCATTTGCATGTCGCGACTGAGTTGTTGCTGCTGCTGCCCCTGAGGCTGGCTGGCAGCCGCATCTTTTCCTTTCGAGGAGGAGGATCTTCCGCTGCTGCTGTCGAGTTGGGTGCCTTCCGCCGTCAGTCTGGCGTTCCATTCGAGGCGTTTCCTTTCGTCTTCGAGGGTTTTGCTGGCGGCGTTCAGCCGGTCGTTGTTCCTGCGCGCAAGCCAAGCGGAGTAAACTTGGTTGGCAATGGAGTCGCAGAGGTTGGCATCGTCCTGATACTGCGAAGCTTTCGCCAGAAGCTGGAACGCTTCATCGGTGGATCGGGGCGTGATCTTCCCAGGTGAGAGCTTTTCCATGATCTGCTTGAAGGAGCGCCTGATATTCGGTTTCCGGCGGCGTCATGGCGGGCGGCGCGTTGAGGTACTTCTCGAAGCGGGCCTGAAAGAGCGCGTTGTTGTTGATGTTCCAGCTCTTTCCGTCCCAGGTGGCGATATTGCTGCCCGGATCGAAGAAGGGGACGTCCTTGCCAAGAAAGCTTGATCCGCCGGCGTTGGGGTTTGTTTTGAGCGCCCTGAGTTGGCTGCGCCTCCGCCGATCCTGTCGGCGGCAGGCGCAGGCTGCGCGGGCGGAGGCTGTGGGGCTAAGCGGTTGCGGAGGGCTCTGGGCTGCGGCGGCGCATTCTGAACACCCGAGGAGCCACCTCCGAGGCCAAGAGCGACAGCTGCAGTGGCCAACAACATTGCCAACACATGTTTCATGATTCCTATTGTTATTCGAGCGCAACATACGTCTGTCAACGCCCGGAAATAGCCACGTAAAGGCCCGGGGCCGAGAACGATACAGTTCAAGGGTTTGACTTTGACGCAGCCGCCGCAGGTGTAATGAACAACTGAGCAGCCGCGGCTTAGCGCCTGACCGGAGGATTAAGCGGCTACCGATTCCCAACCGTCAAATAATATGTGATGTTCTGCGCGTCGCCGGCCTTGAACCAACTGATGATCTCCGGCTCAGGACCGTTATGCTCTCCTCGACTAAGAGGCGGTAGCATCACCCAGAAGCCGTCAGAAACAATTGGATAACCCGTGAGGGTAGTTTGGATCCAATCAAAGACGTTATCAAAAGGGGGCGATAGGTCAGGAGGGAACAAGGCCGTGAAGCACGGGTGATTGGCTTCTTATTATAGGAGTTTTGGGATTAAAGACGATCGGGTTTCCATCGAGGGTGGCAATAAGCTCCTCCCCAAATGGGAGGTAGATCATCGTTCGCGAGCTGACGAAAATCAGTTTCCGTATATTAGCGCGATCGTTGGGCGGGGTATTAATCCAGATAAGCGTTAGCGAGTGAAAACAATGATATGCTTTCCTCTTGGAAACAGTGAGGAGCGTGTGCCTCCCGTTCCAACTCCCGCTAGAAACCAAACCGGTCCCTGCTGACCTAGGTGAGAAAACGCTCCGGTATTGTCCAACATGGGGTTTGTTGAGGCGGGGATTGCGAAAGCCCATTGCCACCATTTTACCGACCATTCACCGATCGTGTTTACCTGATGGTTGGCGTGGCGTCCACGT
Source organism: uncultured Verrucomicrobiae bacterium (assembly GCA_963763735.1). Lineage (GTDB taxonomy): Bacteria > Verrucomicrobiota > Verrucomicrobiia > Chthoniobacterales > Terrimicrobiaceae > DASTFP01. The sequence goes on from CAVXQK010000018.1 coordinate 49,044, forward strand.
GCATTTGAAGCGCCCGTCCAACCCCCAGCGGTCCTTGCCTCCTCACCCGGAAGAGAAATTGTCGCTGTCGCAACTGTCATCGCGACGAAAAGCAGTTTACTGGTAATTTTCATAGTCATTGGCTTCTTACAGCGTTCCTTGCTGGAAGGATCAACGTGACGCTGTGAATTATGATGGAATCCCACTTTTGCTGTCACATCCCCCAAATGGGGAAACTTACACGACCTATTTCTCCGGTTTGCCGGGGGAGCGGCGTACTTTCCCCCATTTCTACGCCCCTACTCTAGCCCTGCGCCTAATGTGCGCTGACCGCCGGGGATCGGGGTCCCGCGAAAGCCGTGCTGCACGCCGTCGGCATCTACATAAAATCCCACGATTTCGCCTTTCGAGTTGATCGGAGTTGATCTCCGTCTCAACCGCGTCCGGCACGTCAACCGTCGTGTAGTCGCCCTCCTTTCCCTTGAGAATCGCCAATCCGCTACTTAAGACGAACCCATGAAAGTTGACGTCGTCATCAACATAAATTCCCACAATCGTGCCGGCGTTGTTGATTCCTTCGCGACCGTGAATCCGCGCCGGGCACATCGAACGTCGTGAAGTCGCCTTTGCTGCTCCGCAGGAAACCGTGGCGATGGCCGTTGTCGTCGGTTTGCCATCCACATAATTTCCCACCACCTCACCGATGTCGTTGATCCCGAAGGCCACCGTCCCGAACACTGGGTGGTCGCCCGGCACGTTGAATGGGGTGAAGACGCCGTTGCGCCAGATGAAGCCATGACGTTTTTGGTCTTGTATCCCTGTAGGTTCCCACGACCTGGCCTTTCGCGTTGATGAAGCCGCCTTGCGATCGGATCGCGCCGGGAGGGTCGAGCGTCGTAAAATTGCCGTTCGTTACCTCTGACAAAGGCGTGAGTCGTATCCGGGTCGGCATCGACGTAAGTTCCCACGAGCTGGCCAGACGCGTTGATTCCGTTGAGGAAAGTACCAGCCGCGCCGGGCACGTCAATCGTGGTGAAGACGTCTCTAAAGACGCCTTTGTTCAACACGAAGCCATGGCGTGTTCCCATCCGCATCAGCAAACTGTCCTGCGATCTCGTGCGTGCTATTCCCGTTGGCTGCCGTCTCCGGTCGCACCGGGCACGTCAATCGTGGTAAAGTGATACTGCGCCTGCGCCAGTCCCGGGACACTCAGAAGCAGGCCAAACACGACAGCCGCAAGCGCTTTCCATAACTTGCGGACAGGGGTCTGATTGCTTTCTGCGGTGACAAGATCTCGCTGGCCGGCACTGACTCGTTTTCCTGATGTTCGGGTGATGTCCATGTTTGCGTCTTCTTTTCGGTTGTTTTGCGGATTTGCGAAACCCGTATGCGGAGTGCGTGATTCCTCGCAAGGATGGGCGAACTGATTAGTGCATTGGAGCGCTACCCCTCCCAGCGAGCGGCCAAGTTCCGAAATGGATTTCGCTGCTGGTGCAGCAGGCGTCGCGGGGCCAGGTCGGAGCGAATTCGTCGCTGGCGCAGTGTAAGTCGCGGTGATCGTTACCGCCATGAACGGAATCGTCGCGGTCGTCGTGGGTAAAGATGGGTTCGCCAGGATCACTACGTCGCCCGACCAGCCGACAAAGTGCGTGCCAGCCGGTGCAGCGGCGGCGGTGACGGTGACCAGCGTGCCATTCTCATCGCCGCTGGCAGTTCCGTTGTTCACGGTCAATCCCGCTATCGATCCGGAGAATGACGCTACAACAAATGCCATCGCACCGAAAAATACCTTACAGTGTGTCTTCATAATCATTCGGTTCCTAGTGGTCCTTTGCTACAAGGATCAACGTGACGCGGCGGGTTATGACGGAATTCGGCTTCTGCTGTCACTCCCCCAAATGGGGGAATTTGTGAAACCTTTGCGCTTGATGGCGGACGGCGTTTTCGGCACTCTAAACGGATAGCAATTACAGCCTGCGGTAGAGGAGGATGCAAAAAGTCACTTCTGCAGATCAACGAAAGTTGTCCAATTTCGCAAGGGAGCTTTATTGTCTCGATTCTGTCCAACGGATTTTAGAGCGGGTAGTTGAAGGTCTTGGAGATCTCATAGGTTCGGAGAGTGTGTTCGTGGCGAGAGCCGACCCGAAGAGGAATATGGTGTCTCTCTTAGCGGACAACGTAGGGCCCGAGCTGCACAAATTGTGGCCAGGACTCTGTCGCTCTCCGTCACGAAAATCCTGCGATCACATATCATACGTCACATCCCGAGGGGCCAGCTCTGATGATCAGAGAGTTGCTTCCGATGTCTGAATGGACGAGGACGGCGATATTTAACGAATTCTATTCAAAGCTGGCGATGCGGGAGCGGCTGAGTCTGAGTCTATCCTTCTCTCGCCCTGATATCGTCGGAGTCATCGCGCATCGCGGCCGCCGCCCCTTTAATGAACGGGACCGTTCCGTGTTAAATCTGCTTCGACCTCACGTTTCGCAGGCTTGTGCAACGGCTAAAGTGCGTTTCGTCCCTCCTTTTGCTTCAATAATAGAGGCCCTTGAATCGCTGGTCGGCGGGAGCATCGTCGCACTGGACTCTGAGGGGAACGTTCAATTCTCATCCGATCTAGCCCGGCAGTATTTTGAGAGCTTCTTCTCGCAAGAGAAACCGTTTCTCAATGGTCTCCCTGCAACGGTCAGGAGGTGGACACGCCGGGAGATCGTAAGTTTCGGGACTTGCGAATTATCCGTTCGTCCGCCACAGCCCTTGATTGTTCGGATTGGCGAAAGGACGCTTCGTATCCGGATAGCAAATACACGAGAAGGAAGCGGCTACGTCCTCCTGCTGCGGGCCGAGGATCCGGCGCTGGAATTGGCGAAATTAAGTTTCCTTGGGCTTGGAGCCCGCCCGACCGAAGTCCTTTATTGGCTGGCCAAGGGCAAGACAAACAAGCAAATCGGAGTCATCTTGGCAATGGCAACTGAGACCGTGAAGGCTCATCTGAAGAGCATTTATCATTGTCTGGAGCTCGAGAACAGAGCGACTGCTGCATCGATGATTTCAGAACTTCTCGTTGGCGCTTAAGACTCTTCCAGACAAGGGCCTCGTTCACATCAGTTTCCTCCTCTCGTTGTTCGTTTGGAATCTGAGAGAAGTCGGCACATCATGCCTGTCCCAACGAAGACGTTGACCGTCCTTCTTGTAAGGTTTCGACCCAGGGAGACGACTACACTCTTGATGAGTTGTTCCCAGAAATCCCCGGCGGCGCCGTTGTTGGGGAATCGCGGCGGGGTGGGCTGGCGACCCGATCCCACAGAAAGGCAAGGTGACCGGGATGTTGCAGCGCCTCCTTGACTGGCTTTGGAACTTGCAAGGTTTGACGTGTCGCGAAGCGACGCGTCTTGCGGCCAACGCGATGGACCGCTCGTTGACCGCTCGCGAGCGGGTCAAGCTGGCCATGCACGGTGTGCTCTGCAGCTATTGCCGGAACTACAGGCGTCAGCTTCGTTTCGTGCGAAAATGCGTGCGGCGCATGAGCGACCCGAACGCCTCGGCTGTTCGCTCCGAGTTGCCGGCGGCTTCCGCCTCTCGCATCAAAGGGGCGCTGGAGAAGGAAATTTCGCTGAGCGAATGAGATCTACTTTATGCCGATCGCCATCGAATCTGGTCCTACCAAATGCTCGACACGCGTCTCACGGAACCCGGCCTTCCGCATCCACGCCTGACAATCGGCACCCGTGTAGTCAAAGCCGCCAGGCGTTTCAATGAGCATGTTCAGGCTCATAAGCAGCCCAAACGCATTTTTCGAACGGTCGTCATCAATAATCGAATCGTAAATCACTACCGCACCACCCGGTGGCACAGCTTCATAGGCCTTTCCCAAAAGCATCAATTTCTCATCGAGGTTCCAGTCGTGCAGGATATGCCCCATGAGGACCACATCGGTTTTCGGAAGCGGATCAGTGAAAAAGCTCCCGCCGATAAACGTCACGCGGTCCGCCAGTCGGTTCTCGGCGATATAGTCTTCGAAGATTGGTCCAACCTCCGGCAGATCGAAACCGATTCCCTTCAGGTGGGGATTGGCCAGCGCAATCTGCGCGGCGAGATCGCCCTGGGCGGTTCCAACGTCCACATACGACTTGTAAGTCGCCCACGGAAATCTCTTGGCAATCGTTATGTTTGCCGGACGGCTGATTCCTGACATCGCGCGCAGGAATTCCTTCAAGCGCCTGGGATCGGCGTAGAGGGTCGCGAAGGGCTCGCCACCGCTCTTTGTTTCATTCTGCGGCAAGCCGGTCCGCAGGGCAGGGGTGAGATCATTCCAAAAGCCGAAGAGCCGATGACCCGCCATCTCAAGCAAGCCTCCTATGTAGGAGGGCTTTCTTCTATCGAGGAAGTAATCCGTTTCCGTTGTGTTTGAGTATCGGCCGTCCTCGCGGCGCAGGAACCCCAGCGCCACGAGCGCGTCGAAAAAATCCCGCGCCGCGCGGGGGTGCAGCCCAAGCCGCCCTTGCAGGGTGTCAATGTCTTCGGAACGTCCGGCCAATTCAGTAAAGACCTCCATTTCCACAGCGCTGAGGAGCGTTTTCGAGGCCCAGAATCCCAAGCCGACTTGCATAATTTTGTCAGGGGTAGGTGAATCCATACCCAAAGAGCAATACTCGGGAAAACGCCGTCGCCAAACACAATGGTGGGTGGCGTGGAAAAAGCTTTGGAGTGCCCATTCCCTAATTATTACTTGCATATTGCAAGTAAATAGATTTTGGTTGCAAATTTGATCGCGGCCATCGCCCTGGCGAATATCTACGGGGCGCCGATTCACATGGGAGCGGCCTATTGGATCCCTGCCTTTTGGGTTCCGAGTCTTCTGGTTACTCATTACCTGGTCTTCCGTATCTTGATTCAGAGCGGACGCGGGGCCCCGCCTCTTATGGAGGAAGAACGCAAGGCGACCGGAATGGCGGACGGCCGAATCTTTCTCCGTTAGCCCTCGCGCTCGCGGGTGCGCAGGATTTCCAAGGCTGGCGCAAGAGTCGCATGCCTGGCGGCGCATCGTTGGCTGAAATTCCGTCTTCCGAGGCCTAGTCGTTGGCTTTGGAGACTTGCCGTCGTTGGTTACGACCCGACGAAGTTGGTTGATTGGATCTTATGGGTTGTTCCCCATGATCACTCGGTTCAGAGTGCGAAGAATGTGGGAAAAGGTTGCGGGCCTGTTGGGCAGGGTGCCTCGGGGAACCCGAACACTGATCGAGACTTGCGTGGTTGGGTTGAGTGCGGGGCTGGCAGCGGTTGCCTTCCAGGCGGGAATAGACTGGCTGGGCAGCCTGATCTACAACGAGGCGCATTGGTCATCGCATTCGGCGTTTCTTCTTGGAACGTTGGCAATTATCTGCGGGGCGGCGCTGTTCACGGGATTCCTGCTGAACAAGCTCTGCCCCGAAGCGGCTGGCAGTGGGATCCCGCAGCTGAAGCTGGCCTTCTGGAAGGATTTTGGACACTCGCCGCCGCACATCGTCCTGGTAAAGTTCGTCGCGGGGGTCGTTGGCATCGGCGGCGGGCTCAGTCTGGGTCGCGAAGGCCCCAGTGTACAAATTGGCGGAAATCTTGGCTCAACGGTTGCCGGGATGCTCGGGGTCTCCAAGCAGGGCAAGCGCGCCGCGGCCGCGGCGGGGGCTGCTGCCGCGTTGGCGGCGGCCTTCAACGCGCCGCTCGCAGGCGTGGCGTTCGTGCTGGAGGAAATCCTCGAGGATCTGAACAGCCGCTTCCTGGGACCCGTGTTGGTTGCGGCGGTAATCGGCGCATTTACGGTCCACGCGATCATCGGGCCCGATCCCGCTTTCAAGCTGCCAAGAATCGAGGAACCGACCTGGCGCGCGTATGTGTTAATGCCGGTGGTGGCCGCGCTGGCCGCGTTGATCGGTGTGGGATTTCAAAGGACGACGCTCGCGCTGCGCGGACGGCTCAGAAATGCGGATATCGTGCCCGCCACGACGCGTCCTGTGCTGGGAGCGCTGGTCACCTGGACCCTTGGCATGGCGGCCTTTTCCGCCACGGGGAAGCTCGGGGTCTTCGGGATTGGCTACAATGATCTTTCGCTGGCGCTTAAACAACGGCATTGTCTGGCAAGTTGCCGGACTTCTCTTGTTCGCGAAATGGCTGGCCACTGTCGCGTGCTACAGCTCAGGCGGATGCGGCGGAATTTTTTCACCATGCCTGTTTTTCGGCGCGATGTGCGGGACGGTGCTCACGGGTTGGTTCGGGGACCCGCTGGAACTCAGCGCCTCCGATCGGGTGCTGCTGGCCGTCGGAGGCATGAGCGCCTGTCTCGGCGCGGTCGTCCAGGCTCCGGTGACAGCGATTCTCATCATTTTTGAAATGACGCATCAGTTTTCCCTGCTTCCAGGCCTGATGCTGGCCGGGCTTTTCAGCCAGGTGGTAGCTCGCAGGATTGTCCCTGCGAACTTCTATGAAGCCGCACTGCTTCAGGACGGCCACCGCATGGAGCACATCGTTCCCCCGCGCGATTTGCGCGCCTGGCAGAACCTTCCGATTTCCGCGATTGCGCATTTCGATCCCGTAGTGGTCGAAAGTCTGGAGCCGCAGACGCTTCGAGAGGCGGTTGAACACTCCTACCTTCGCTTTCCAGTGACAAAGGAGGGCGGGTTGATCGGAATCCTGACCCGTGCGGAAATCCATGCCGCACTGGAGGAGGGGAGAACTCCCCGGCCTGGTCCCGCAAGCGCGGTGCGTCCCGGTCAGATCGTTCGTGACGTTCAGCATCTTCTCATCGAATCGAATGACGGCATGGTCGTGGTGGCCGATCGAGAGGGTGGCAGACCGCTGGCGGTGGTCACGTTGCACGATTTGCTGCGAGCCCAGCTTGCGATGGGCGAGCGCGATGGGATGTAGCGATCGGCGGCATTTGGGTACTCCAGATTTTATTCGTAAGGAATTTGCATGCCGTGCGACTCAGAAACAATCCGTTACAGCATCATGAAAAACATCCCGCTTATCGCCCTTCTTGCCCTCGTCTTCATTTCAACGGCATCCGCAAAAACCCTCGTGAATGTTGACAAGAATGGTGTGGGAATAAAGGGCTACGATCCGGTCGCTTATTTCACCGACAACAAAGCCGTCAAGGGCGAGGCGCAATTTCAGAGCAGTTCGAAGGGAATCATCTACTATTTCGCATCCGCTCAGAACAAGGCCGCTTTTGACGCCGATCCCGCCAAGTACGAACCTCAATTCGGAGGGTTTTGTGCCTGGGCTGTCTCGCGCGGCTATACGGCCCCTGTCGATCCAGATGCGTTCCAGATCGTGAACGGGCGGCTCTTGCTCCAATATAGTCCAAGTGTTCGCAAAGACTTCGCCAAAGACGTTGAGGGCAATTTGAAGAAGGCTGATGCCAATTGGCCCTCGATCGTGGAGAAGAAAGGCAACTAGGCCTCGCCGTCGCGGCTGGCGGGCTTGGGAATTGCCCGCGTTACGAACATGAGCTCCAGAACGAAAGTCGCCTGCCGCGTTTTTCGAGCGTCCCTCCAGGCGCGGTCTCGGTGTGGCGGGGATTCGGACTCAGGGATATCTTTGAACATGGGTCGCATTGCACTTCCACGCCTGAAGGGACTCTGTCTATTCGTCGCTGCTGCTCTGACCGTGCATCCTTGCCTTTTCGCCATGGATCCGACGGTGACCATCGAGAGCCCGGATACGAGGGTCGCTGTCATCGAACTCTTCACATCGGAAGGATGCAGCAGCTGCCCGCGCGCCGACGCGTGGCTTCGGACGCTGACCGATGAATCCGGCCTTTGGAAGGAGTTCGTACCGGTCGCCTTTCACGTTGACTACTGGAATCACCTGGGGTGGCCGGACCGTTTTTCCTCCGTGGAGTTCACTCGTCGGCAACGGAACTATGCCGCAGGGTGGAACGTGACAACGATTTACACGCCGGAGTTTGTGTTCAACGGTGAGGAATGGTTGCGAGCGGGCAATCTTCCGCCGCCTTCGGAAGAGAGACCTGGCAAGCTTCGCGTAACCGTCGAAAATGGCGGTAAGCTGGAAGTCTCGTTTTTTTCCAGCGTTGGCAGGACGGAACCACTTGTTGTCGAAATCGTCCCTCTGGCCCAAGGGGTTAACACAAGTGTCCAGCGTGGCGAAAACGCCGGGAAGAGGCTTCAACATGATTTTGTGGCCCTTGCGCTCGTTACGACAACCCTGGTTCCGTCCAGCGACAGAATTTACAGCGCGCGATTGTCCCTGCCCGCCGCAACTTCTGCGCCCATCGCGTCGATTGCTGCGTGGGTAAGGCCCGCGAACAGCGCAGTTCCGATTCAGGCCGCAGGAGGATGGATCAGTAAGCGGTCGATAGGATCGAAACAATGACTCTCTCAAAGCTTTGCAGCGATTGAGACTTTGGCCATACTCGCTTCCAATATGAATAAACCCGTAGTTGTCGCCGGCTCGATCATCCTGGTTTTCGTAATCATCTGCGCCGCCTTTATTGGGCTCGTTGCCCTCAATGACAGCAAGATGGACTCGCTCACCAGGCCATACCCCGAGTAGGCCTTTTTGGCCGCTTGCTCAGATCGCCTTCTGACTCGTAGAGCACGTGCTCGTTTTCTACTATCATCAGGACAGATCGACCAGGTAGTCGTGCCGTTCCACTCCGACGATTTCCTCATCGATATCGTTCCGGCGGGCTTCGCGGCTGTCCATGCGGACCTGCACATTGACTTTCGTTGAAAGGGAGTCCTATTGTTCGGGCGAGCAGTCGCTGCTGATGTCATTGTTCCCGGGATCATTCGGCCTTCCCTGAACCGGAGCGTTGGAGCCTCCGGACGAAGAGGCACATAGCAGCCTGGCTTAGCACCTAACAACAGGATGTTGCGGGTTTTCGCTGTCCACGACTTGAGATAGGAGCAATTCGTGCGCAAAGACTTTGCATCTCTCCGTCTTTGCGCCGTGGCAACCGGGATCGGGGGGGGCGTCCAAAGACCATGTCGCGCGCTGTAAGGAATTCGGCGGCGCGCCGACAAATCGCCAAGCCTATGAATGAATTTACCAAAACCGAAGTGGTCGTCGCGTGGATTTGCCGAATCGTCGCAGCCGCAATCTTGCTGCAGACGCTTTTCTTCAAGTTCACGGCGGCGCCGGAATCCGTCTATATTTTCACCAAAGTCGGCATTGAGCCTTGGGGTCGAATCGGCTCCGGGATCGCGGAGCTCATTGCGGCGATACTATTGTTTGCGCCGGGGTTGGGCTGGCTGGGTGCGGGGCTTGCCCTTGGCGTCATGGGCGGCGCCATCCTGAGCCACCTCACTTTGCTTGGCATCGAAGTGCAGGGCGATCATGGCTTGCTCTTTGGGCTGGCGCTGGTCGTTGCGGCCTGCTCGGTCATCCTGCTTTTTCTCTATCGCCGCACGATTCCCCTTGTCGGCAACCTTCTGGTGAAATGAACAAGCGCGCCATTCTCGACTCGATGAAAGAGGTGCTGAGCCAGGGAGAGGCACTGCTTGGCGCACTCGATGACGCGGCCTATACGTCGCGAGTCCCGGCGGCCTTCAACGCTTCCGTGGGCGGCCATTACCGGCATTGCCTCGATCATTTCCAGAGCGTGTTCGATGGACTGGACGCGGCGGAGATCGACTACGACGACCGAAAGCGCGACCCGCGAATTGAAACGGTTCGCGAAGTCGCGTTGAATCAGACAAGGCAACTTCTCCGTGCGAGCGACGGTCTGGGTGCATGGATTTTGGATTTTCCAATCCATGCCCGGAGCAAGGTTTCGTATGCGGTTGATGAATCGCCGTCGGCGCATTCGACTGTTGCCCGCGAGATCATGTTTTGCGTCGTTCATGCCATCCATCACTACGCCCTTATCCGCGTGATGTGCGGTATGCTGAATGCCGCGGTTCCGGAGGGATTCGGCGTGGCACCCTCGACGATCAAACACCAGAAGTCGGCGGTGTTGCTCCGCGGGCGTTGCGCGGGCTCTCAAGACCCCGAGGGGGCGCCAGTGCAGCAGCTTGATCGAGCTGCTTGAAGAGGCGATGAACCCCGAACATTGGGTTCACGCGGCGAGCGGCGCCGGAGTATTCCTCCTGGCGTTTCTTTCCGAGGATTCGGCGACGCTCTCCGGCGCTGTGTTAGGCAGCTTGGGCCGGCTCTCGTGGTCGCTGGCCTTTGCCTCATGCTTTCTTGGTATCTGGCTTGGCGACCTTGGCCTCTACGGGCTCGCCCGATATTTTGGCCGGCCTGTGCTCGGGCGGTTTGGATTGCGCAAGGCGACGGAAAAGCTCAATCAAAGTGAAGCGTGGTTTGCGCGGCACGGCTCGTTGGCTCTCGTCATTTGCCGGTTTGTCCCGGGCACAAGACTCCCCACCTTCCTCGCCGCGGGAATCCTGCGAATGCCCGCGGCACGCTTCGCGGCGATTACAGGGATTCTCGCCGCAAGCTGGGTCGGATTGTTCTTCGCGGTTCTTCACCGGCTCGGTCGGGAGACGGGAAGGAGCGTTTTGGACTCTCGAAGCGGGGTCCCTTTCGTGGTTGCCGCCGCGCTTGCACTGGTGCTCATTCTCTCGCGAGATCACTTGTTGTCCCTGGCAGGCAAATTTCTCGGCTCGCCAGCCGTTCAACGCTTGACGCGATGGGAATTCTGGCCGGCGTGGCTCTTCTATCTCCCGATCGGTCTTAACTATCTGCGGCTTTCGATTAAATACCGCAGCTTGAGCCTGCCGACGTGCGCCAATCCCGGAATGTTTACCGGCGGGATGATTGGCGAATCCAAGCAGGAGACACTGAGCGCTCTCGCAGCGGCCCACCCGCAGTGGGTCGCATCGAGCACGCTGATCAGAGAGAGGCGAGATCAGCAAGCGCATGACGGACCTTGGGGAGTGGATGCAATCGATCGGCTCCGTTTTTCCCATCGTCCTCAAACCGGATGTCGCCCAGAGGGGCAGTGGATTCAAAGTCGTTAGAAGCGCCGCCGATGCAGAATCCTACTTTCGCGCTGTGGATGTGCCCGTCATCGCTCAAAAATACATCCCCGGCCCGCTGGAGGCCGGGATTTTCTTCCATCGTTTTCCCACCGGCGGAAAGGGGAAGATTTTTGCAATAACCGAGAAGATCTTCCCTGTGATATCCGGCGATGGTGTTCGGAGTATTGAAGAACTGATCCGGGCAGATGCCCGCGCATCAATTCTGGCGGAAACCTATCTGCGAAGGTTTGATCGCAAGCGCACCAGCGTGCTGGCGCCCGGCGAAACGCTGCGCCTTGTCGAGGCTGGGAATCATGCGCAGGGGTGCATCTTTCGGGACGGGATGCATCTCTGGAGCAGCCGGCTCGAAGCGCGAATCGACGCCATTTCGAAGGATCTCCCGGGTTTCTACATTGGCCGGTATGACGTCCGCTTTCGCTCGGTCGAGGAACTCCGGATGGGAGAAGGATTCGCCATTCTTGAGTTGAACGGAGCCGCCTCGGAGGCTACGAGTGCTTATGACGCCGGCAAATCGCTGCGCGAGGCTTACGCAATTCTCTTCCAGCAGTGGGAGTTGGTGTTCGCCATCGCCGACGAGAACAGGAAGCGCGGGCATCGCGCGGACCCGCTGGCAACGATTTTTTCCGAATGGCGGCGCTATCAGGAACGCAGCCTGTGCCACCCCCTTGCAGATTGACCAATGTGCAGTGTAAGCTTTTTGCCCCGAGACGATGGCTTTGTTCTTGCGATGAATCGCGATGAGAGGCTTTCGCGCGGGTCTGCCTTGCCGCCTGAAACGCGCGCGCGTGAGGGACTGGCGATGCTCTATCCACGTGAGCTGAGCGGAGGAACATGGATGGGAGTGAATAGCGCAGGCATGGCTTTCTCGCTCGTTAACTGGCATTCCCAGCCCGACTGTGCGTATGCAACCCCGGTGAGCCGTGGCGAAGTTGTTCGCGCCCTCCTCGTGGCGCGCAACGGCAAACGGTCCGCCTCGTTGTTGCGTCAACTGCCTCTCAGGCGAATCAATCCCTTCCGGTTGATGATCATTAGCCTCTCAGAACATGCGCTTGTCGAATGGCGCTCCAACGGGGATTCGCTGGAGTCAATTGCTTTACCCTGGAGGCGGCACCACTGGTTCTCATCCGGTTTTGACGAGGCCAGGGTAAATCAGGTGAGACGGGCGATATGCGCCCGGGTTCCAGGCGATTCCGTGGACGTGCCAGTGCTAAGAAGGCTTCATCGCAGCCACGCACCCAAAGCGGGGCCATTCTCAATATGCATGCATCGAAGCGATGCCTGCACGGTCAGCTACACGGAAATCGATGTCCAAGGCCCGGTGGCGTCGATGTATTATATCGCTGGTTCTCCCTGCTCTCAGTCTCCCCGATTCAGGGGGTCGATTGATCTCGAACTCGCGAGTCCATTTCGCAAGGTCGCCTGAAGATCCGGGGTCAGGGACCCGCCGGCAACTTTTGGCCGCCTCCGTTAGTGCCGTTTCCGCTCTTTAGCGAACGTGCCCTACTCGGTAAAATCAAATTGCAAAGGCATCAACGAAATGCGCCGGCCCTTAGCGGGTCGGCGCATTGTCTTACGTGTGGCGTCGCCGATGCCAGCTCTTCAGGCTATCCGCAGATGACGGGAGAAAAGCACAAGCAGACTCATGCGCCATGGCTGAGGCTCAAGTCATCAACTATCCCAAGGCCTCTCGCTTCACCAGGGCTCTGTTACTGAATTTCGGGGAGGCTTTTGTCTCGAATCTGCGTCCATCTGGGTCATCTGCGGATAACAGGCTGCGAGACGCCAAGATCGCATGCGAAAGCTGAAATGCGGTTGTCGTTCATGGTGTTCGCCGCCCTTTCCGCGGGCCCGGCTCTCGATAGATCGCTCAGAGAGCGCATTCGCCATGAGGGATAGTTTGAATATAGTCGCATCCATGGAGCGCTTTCTCGTGTTCGTTGCGATTCTGGTGGTCATTGCCTCGCGGGGCACCGAGGCGCAGAGTGTTCCCGTTTATCGGACGGACGAGGATGTCAGCGAGGATCCTGTGCTGCGAAAGAAGGCGGAGGAGCTCTATGCACAGGGTCTTTCATTGCCCCTCTCGGTCGTTAAGGAACAATTGAGCCGCAGTTCCTGCCAGTTGGATCTTCCTCTGCCGCATGGAATGCGGATGGACGGGCGCGATCTCTGGGCGTCGTCTCGCAAGAGCTTCGTGCGCGTCGGATATTGCTATCTCACCAAAGGCGGCCAACGATGGCGCCTGGATCTCTCATGCGGCTTTTTCCTGACCGAGGATGGCGCCGTCGCGACTGCTTATCACGTACTGGAACTGGACAGGGCCGTGAGTAAAGGATGTCTCGTCGTGGTCGACGATGAAGGAACCGTTTACCCCGTGGCGGAGATCATCGCCGCAAACAAGACGTCCGACGTTTGTATCTTGCGTGTCAGGGCAGCAGGAAAGACGAACCCCTTGCCACTGAGCGAGGATGTGCGCCCGGGGGACCGCGTGTTTTGCTTTAGCGATCCGATGGGAGAGCGAAGCTACTTTTCGGCCGGCATAGTGAACCGTCTGGTCGAACCGGCGAAGCAGAAGAACGGTGGCGTCCCCCCGCTCCTGCTCGACGTAAGCACTGACTGGGCGCCGGGATCGAGTGGAGCGGCGGTCATTGACGAATACGGGAATGCCGTCGGGCTTGTGAGCGCGATTCTTGCCCTCCAGGACGACGAAGAGGGCACGCATTCGAAGAGGGAGCATTTGAGCGCGACATGGATGGTTCTCCATGAAGCCGTCAGCGCCCGCGAGGTGAAGGCGCTCGTTCGACAGCCTGATTCCAAGGCCGATTAGGCTCCTGATATCCCTTCAAGGGCGCCAGGTTTTGGGGATTGTCAATCACCCTGCCGGCTCAGAATCACTACGCCGGCGACGATGAGCGCAGCGCCCAGGATGGTCTGCCAGTGTACCTTCTCACCCAGAAAGAGGGCGGCGAACAGAAGCACGAAAACCACGCTGAGCTTGTCAACGGGAGCAACCTGCGAGGCCTGACCGAGTTGGAGGGCGCGAAAATAGCACAGCCACGAGGCGCCTGTGGCGAGCCCGGAGAGGACAAGAAAGAGCACAGACCGCGAACCAATCCGTGGCAAGCTGCCTGCCGCTCCCGAGAAGATCACAATGGCCCACGCGAAACTGACGACTACAGTGGTTCTCAACGCCGTGGCGAGATTTGAGTCGATTTTCTCGACTCCGACCTTCGCAAGGATCGCCGTCAGGCCGGCGAAGAGCGCGGAACCGAGTGCCCAATAGAGCCAGTTCATATTCAGGAACGAGGAGATCTCAACCCGGCGGAAGCGATAGAAACCTTCATCGAAGAGCTATTGTGATATTTTCGGCCGGCCAGCCGCGAGCATTTCCTTGTCCAGTCGTTTGTCAGGGGCTGTCTCCTTTACACGCAGGCGTCGAAAACCAGCTTGGTCTGGTCGACGACACTCCGATCCCAGAAAAAAATCGGTATCGTTGCGGGGAATTCGTGGCATCTTCACGGCACGGATGAATCGGCAACGACTGCTCGGGATGGCAATTCTTTTGCTGGCAGTCTTGTGCCAGGTGGTTGCGGCTTCCGCCTCGCCGGCGGACGCAAGCCAGCCTGCAATGCCGGAACCGACGGCGACGCCGTCCGCGGCGCCGTCCGATGCTCCGGAGAAGTCGAGCTATAGCTCGTGCAGAGTGGATGGCCGCTGCATCGCCATGACTTTCGATGACGGTCCGCATCCGGTTCTTACGCCCAAGCTGCTGGACATGCTCAAGGCACGGGGTCTCAAAGCCACTTTCTTCCTCATTGGTCAGAACGCCGCGGAGTATCCCGATATCGTGCGGCGGATCGCCGCGGAGGGACACGAAATTGGCAATCACAGTTGGAGCCATCCGCAGCTGACAAAGCTCAATCCCGCGGCGCTGCGTGAAGAGGTTGGCAGGACATCCTCGACCATCGCCGAGATTATCGGAAAGCCGCTCGTGGTGATGCGGCCGCCTTATGGTGCGACCAGCGCCTACATCAACCATTGGATCAACCAGGAGTTCGGGATGAAGGTTATCCTTTGGTCTGTGGACCCGCTCGACTGGAAATATCGCAACTCGGCCCGCGTTGAGAACCAGATCCTTGCCGGGGCGCGTCCGGGTGCGATCATTCTCTCGCATGATATCCATGCCACGACGGTGGCGGCGATGCCGGACGTTTTTGATAGCCTGCTCGCCAAGGGCTATAAATTCGTCACAGTTTCCGAACTGATCGCGATGGACAAACCCGCACCGCAGCCGGCTCAGAACGAGAGGGGCGTTTCCGCTGCCCCGCGGTAGCAAAAAAGGTCACCGCATTTCTCGATGGCGCGCCCTGGACTCGCCAAGCCCAAGAACGGCCGCAATTCTGAACTTTTCGCGCGGCGGTTTATCCCTGCCAGGCGGAGTGGCGAACTCCAGTGCCCAATTAAATTCGACACGCAATTCTTGAAGGAACGAAGGATTTCCTAGCGCACACAACCGTCATGTTCTCTGTCTTCCCCATACCAGAAATTTGGAGAACGATTATCGCCTCCCTGGTCGGATTGCTGACGCTCGGGGGGATCATGACGCGCCCGTTTGGCTGGAACGAGGCGGTCGTTGCCATGGGCGGAGCCGCGGTGCTCCTTCTTCTTGGCCTTATCGGCCCCGGGGATGCGTGCCTGACGCTGGCCCGCGATTGGAACACGTTTTTGTTCTTTTTGGGTATGATGGGTCTTTCGGCCCTTGCGGAAGCGGCGGGCCTGTTCGACTGGCTGGCTGTGCAGGCGGCGCGGCTTGCCGGACAGAGTGCGGCGCGGCTCTTCCTGAATGTCTTTCTCTTGGGAACTCTGATATCGATGTTTCTGTCGAATGACGCTACGGCATTGATTCTCACGCCGATCGTCTATCTCTTTGTCACGAAGCTGCGGCTGCCAGTTCTTCCCTATTTGTTTGCCTGCACGTTCATCGCCGATACCGCTTCCTTCCTCCTGCCGATCTCCAATCCGATCAACATCATCATCCTTTCCCGATTCCCGCTCGACCTTTTCACGTTCCTGCGCCTTTTGCTTTTACCGAGCCTGATCGTGATAGCGATTAACATCGCGGTCTTCTTCCTTCTCTATCGCAATCAACTCAAGGGATCTTTCGATATTGGTCTTTTGCCTGCCGCAGCGAGTGCGGTGAAGCACAAGGCGTATTTCTCGTACACCTGTGCTGTTCTGGCGCTCGTGGCTGTTGGCTATGTGGCAGCCTCGGCGGTCCAGCTTCCCTTATCCCTCGTGGCGATGACGGGTTCCGCAGCATTGCTGGTCGGAGCCCTTTCCTGGCGGCAGATCACCCTGCGTGAACTCGGCAAGAGCATTTCCTGGTCGATTTTTGGTTTTATCGCCGGGATGTTCATCCTGGTTCGAGCAATCGAGGATACGGGGCTCACAGCGATTTTTGGCAGATGGCTGATGCACCTTTCGGGCGGCACGACCTTCGGCGCGGTAATGGTTGGGACAGCGGGAGCTGCGCTGGGTACGAACCTGATAAACAACGTCCCCATGGCCGTGGTGATGAACTCCGCTTTGGGCAGTCTCCAACACGCGTCGCCGGATATCCAGAATGCCTTCGTCGCTGCCACGATACTGGGTTGCGACCTGGGTCCGAATCTGACCACCGTTGGCTCGCTGGCTACGGTTCTCTGGCTCCTCATCTTGCGGCAGCGAAACGTTGACGTTTCGGGGCTCGACTATTTCAAGGTTGGCCTGATGGTGACCCCGCTCATGTTGCTCGCCGGAGCATTGACGATCTGGCTCCTTCTGTAGTAGTAACGTCCGGAGGTTCGAACCATGCGCGTTCTATGTTGTCTGGACGGTACCAACGCCGCACAGATTGCGAAGGCGACCGAAATGCTCGCCGCTACTCAATCCCGCGCCATCGCCATTCTCCATGTGATTGATACGGGACCTCGCAGGGATATGGACCGCATCCGCGATCGTTTCTTTCGATCTAAAGCGCGGCATTTGCCGCATGAAGAGGAGATGTTGGAAACCGAAAAAAAGTCTGCGCAGGAAATTTTGGACGCGGGGCGGGGTTATCTGGCCGATGCGGAGACCATCGAACGCGAAGGGAGGCCGGAGCGGGAGATTGTCAATGTGGCGGCCGAATGGAACGCAGACTTGGTGCTCATTTGCTCACGCGCCGTGTACGGAGGAAAAGTGGCGATTGGCCCTCGATCGGTCGGGCATGTCGCCCGATTCGTCCTGGACCATGCGCCGTGTCCGGTTTTCCTCGTAAGACCGCTCGCGAGGGAGCAATTCCCCATATCACGATGAGCCCTTCCCGGACCTGCCTTTTTGAAGACGATCGACGCCGGGAGATCAACGTTTCGGACTCATTTTTATGGCGTAGGATGCGATAATTGAGTCGAATAGGGAGCCATGACAAAGAAACCGATTGTTCTGATAATTCGCGATGGTTGGGGAATTAATCCGGGCGGCAGAGAGAAGGCGACCGAGAACGGGGACGCCACATTGCTCGCCAAGACGCCGTTTCATGATTCACTTTACGCGAGCTATCCGCTGGCGACGCTCAGTGCGAGCGGCATGGATGTCGGGCTGCCCGACGGCCAGATGGGAAATTCGGAGGTCGGTCATCTCAACCTCGGCGCGGGCCGCATCGTTTATCAGGATCTCACTCGCATCAACAAGGCGATCATCGACGGAGAGCTCAAGACGAACCCGGTCCTGCAGGAAGCCTTCGCGAAAGCTCGCGGCCACCGTCTGCATTTTCTCGGGCTCCTCTCTGACGGCGGTGTCCACAGCCACCAGAACCACCTCATCGCTCTTACGAAAGTCGCAAAGGAATCCGGTGTGGACGACATTATGATTCACGCGATCTCTGATGGCCGCGATACGTCGCCCACCGGCTGTGCGGATTACCTTGCGATGGTCTCGGCTCAGACCAGCAGAATCGGTGCGCGCATTGCAACCGTGATTGGCCGCTACTACGCGATGGACCGCGACCAGCGCTGGGAGAGAAACAAGCTCGCTTGGGACGCCATTGTTCTCGGACGGGGGGCTCAATCCAACCTGGCCCCGGCTGCCGCCGTGGCCGAGGCCTACACGCACGAGCCCCGAGGGGATGAATTCCTGGAGCCGATCATTTTTTCCCACGCCAACGAGCAGCGTGTGCGCGATGGCGACGTGGTGATTTGGTTCAACTTTCGCGCCGATAGGGCGCGCCAGCTGTCCATCGCTTTTCTTGACAAGGATTTTAAAGGGTTTGATCGGGAGGTTTTGCCCATCGTGCACTATGTGACGCTTACCGAATACGACAAGACCTATGGATGTCCGGTAGTTTTCGGGCCCCAATCACTGGCAAACATTCTCGGCGAAGTGGTGAGCAAGGCAGGCCTTGCCCAGCTCCGCATCGCGGAAACAGAAAAATACCCGCACGTCACGTATTTCTTCAACGGCGGTCTTGAAAAGCAGTATCCCGGGGAGGATCGGATCATTGTGCCGTCGCCGAAAGACGTGCCGACCTACGACTACAAGCCGGAGATGAGCGCGCCGGAAGTGTCGGCAAAAGTGGTCGAGGCGCTGCCGAAATACGATCTTGTCATCCTGAACTTTGCAAATCCCGACATGGTCGGCCATACCGGCGTGGTCGAGGCGGGAATCAAGGCTGTGGAAACGATTGATGACTGCGTGAAGGCCGTCGTGGAAAAGACACTGTCGCTTGGCGGACATCTTCTTATTACAGCCGATCATGGCAATTGCGAACAAATGCGCAATCGCGACGGATCGCCCAACACCGCCCACACGACCAACCTTGTTCACGTTCTTTACGTCGCTGAGCAGGCCGGGAAATTCGACATCAGGAGCGGCATCCTAGCGGACGTCGCGCCGACCCTGCTTTTTCTGCTCGGCCTCGAGCAGCCCGTCGAAATGACCGGCCGCAGTCTCATTACCGCCCGGTCGACTTGAGATCGAAAACGCGGGAGTTTACCGCGAAGCGTTAGGTTTGAAGCAGACCCGTCGGACGGCCTTCGTTCCACAGGATGCGCTGCCGCGCGGCGCACGCGCAATTCGCGGCGCCCCTACCTTCAGCACTCTCATCCTCCGGGATTGGCGCACAGGACGACCCCAATCACGCGCACACACGCTGACCGTTTTCACGATTTGCGCCGGGTATGGAGATCTCGCCGCAAAAACTTTCTTGCATTCTGCTCACCGAAAAGCCAGTCGAATTTCTCCAGGGTGGAGTTAGTTTTTGACAACTTCCAACCCCTCATGTAGTTGAAGTTGATTCGGCAATGGATTCTGCCTGATCGGGGTTTTACCGGTCGAACCGCCTTCGGGCCGATGATTCCTACCTGAAAAGGAGGAATCATGACGAAAAGAGATCCCGATCAATACAGCGCAAGCCAAACGATCTCCTCGGTGGGGAGGCTCGGATGCTGAACGGCTACCTGGCCGTTATGGTTGTGGGTGCCTTCGGGTGTGCGGCCCGAATGTGGCTTTCTAATTTTCTCGCCGAAAAATACGGCTTCGCATTTCCGATCGGGACCTTGGCAGTCAATATTCTCGGCTGCTTCATTATTGGAGCTTTCGCTGGGATTACCCGCCCGGACGGTGGCCTTTTGGTGCATCCGGTGATTCGCCAAGCCGTAATGATCGGATTTCTTGGCGGGTTTACGACGTTTTCGTCCTTTGGTCTTCAAACCATTGCTCTCTTCACCGACGGAGAACAGGGCTACGCGACACTGAATATCGCGCTGTCCGTAGTGCTCTGCCTGGTGGCCGTCTGGATCGGTCAGGTGATGGCGCTGCAAGTCGTCCGCGGATGAGAAAAATTCCCTTGGCTGCCATGCCAAGCACGAAACCCCAGTTAATATGCACCTCCCCGAAGACGCACTATTGTTAAGAATCTTTATTGGCGCGAGCGACCGGCATCGCCATCGACCCCTTTATGAGGCGATTGTCCTAAAGGCTCGCGAACTTCACCTGGCCGGGGCCACCGTTCTCCGTGGACCGATGGGCTACGGAGCGAGCAGCCGAATTCACATCGCCAAGATCATACAGCTTTCCTCGGATCTGCCATTGGTCGTGGAAATCGTGGACACCGAGGAAAAGATTAATGCGTTTCTGCCGGTTCTCGACGAGATGATGAACGGCGGGCTCGTAACCCTCGAAAAGGCGAGGGTGATTCACTACGAGCCCAGCAAGGACAAACGCCATGCCTGAGAACATCTGGTTCATTGCGGCCATTTGGATGGGTCTGGCGTTCATCGCCAGTCTTATTTCCATCCGGGCCGGAATCTCCGTTGCATTGGTGGAAATTTTAGTGGGTGTGGCAGCAGGCAATTTCCTGGGCATTCACCAGACCACAGAGTGGATCAACTTCCTCGCGATGCTCGGCAGTGGCATTCTGACATTCCTGGCAGGTGCGGAGATTGATCCCAAATCGCTGCGGACCAACCTCAAGGCGAGCGCTCTCATCGGCGCGGTATCATTTGCCACGCCATTTATCGGTGTCTGGATGTTCGCGCAACACGTCCTGGGATGGAGTTTGCAACAATCGCAGATCGCGGGAATCGCTCTTTCGACGACATCCGTCGCTGTCGTCTATGCCGTTATGATCGAGGGTGGTCTGAGCGATACTTCGATGGGCAAAATGATTCTCGCCGCCTGTTTCATTACGGACTTTGGGACGGTGCTGGCGCTCGGAGTACTTTTCGCTGACTTCAACGTCTGGCTTGTCGTTTTTGTGGCGGTCATGTCGCTTTTTCTATGGTTCATGCCAACATGGACGCGATTCATCATCTCGAAGCTCGGCGCCACGCGCGTCAGCGAGCCGGAGGTGAAATTCATCTTCCTTGTGCTTTTCTTTCTGGGTGGTCTTGCCTCCACCGCAAAAAGCGAGGCTGTGTTACCCGCCTACTTGGTCGGTCTGGTCGTCGCGGGCGTCTTTCTTCGCGACAAGACGCTTGTTCACCGCATGCGCACGATCGCTTTCACATTGCTCACGCCTTTCTATTTCTTGAAAGCCGGACTCTACGTTTCGCTTCCGTCGATCGCGGGAATGGTGGGCGTCATCTTGGTCCTGCTCCTTCTTAAACTGCTAACGAAGGGGGTTTCGGTTTGGCCGCTGTGCCGCACGTTCAACATGACGGTGCGTGAATCCAACTACACGACTTTGCTCATGTCCACGGGGCTGACCTTCGGCACCATCTCGGCGTTGTTCGGTCTCCAGCACAAAATCATCGACCAAACGCAATATACCATCCTTGTCACGGTCGTGATCCTGAGCGCCTTTGTTCCGACACTTATCGCGGAGCGCCTTTGCCGCCCTACCTTTGAAAGAATGCGGAGTTGGACGCACAGACAATCCCGGCAACTACCCGTGGAAGTTTCTGAACCACGCATCAACTAGGAGAAAAAAACTCATGTATCGCACAATTCTTGCCGGATTCGACGGCTCGGAGGGGGCCAAAGTGGCTCTGAAGGAAGCTGCTGAATTCGGAAAATTGTTCGGAGCCAAGGTGACCGCGCTGTGGGTGCAGCACGCCCTGCCGCATTATCCGGAAACCGTTGGCGAAATCGAGGAGGAGCAGCACTCTGCGACCGCATTTCTCAGCAAAATCACGCGTGACGTCGCAGCCATTGAAAGGGAAATGAAATACCCTATCGCGTGCAAGCATCAGGTCGGGCATCCTGCAAGCACGCTCCTCAAGTTTGCGGAGACCGGAAAATACGATCTCATTGTTCTCGGTCACTCGGGCCATTCTCGACTTTGGGGTCGCGTGCTCGGCCATACCGCCGACCGGGTAAGCGAGCACGCCGATTGCAACGTTCTCATCGTCCGCAGGCCCATAGCGGCTAACTCAAAGCGGAAGCCGAGCGAGTGAGCCCGATCGACACACCGGAAAAGCAACCACCTTCCTTGACCGTCATCAATCAAAAGCCTATTCAATAGGCCAGTTGGCCGAAGCAAATTCTATGAAAACATCAATCGCATCCATTAACGCCCTTGAAGTTCTTGATTCTCGAGGGAATCCCACCGTATCGGTCACCGTCACCCTCGAGGGAGGAGCTTCGGGCACCGCCGGGGTGCCTTCCGGCGCCTCGACCGGCAGCCGCGAGGCACTGGAACTTCGTGATGGCGATCCAAAGCGGTACGGAGGCAAGGGAGTGCTCAACGCCGTAAAAAACGTCGAAACCGCTATCGCTCCCGCCTTGCTCGGCAAGGACGCCAGCGAACAGCGAAAGGCCGATAACCTGATGTGCGAGCAGGATGGAACGCCGAATAAGTCGAAGCTCGGCGCCAATGCGATTCTAGGTGTGTCGATCGCGCTGACTCGCGCTGCAGCTTCAGCGCTGGGCATGCCTCTCTATAAACACATTGCCGGCCTGGCTGGTTTGTCGACGACCGGTAGCTTCACTCTCCCGGCTCCCATGATGAACGTTGTCAATGGCGGGCAACACGCCGCTAACAATATCGATTTCCAGGAATATATGATCTTTCCCCTCGGCGCGCCGACATTTACCGAAGCGTTGCGCTACGGCGCCGAGACCTTCCACTCCCTCAAAAGCATTCTGCATGCTCGTGGAATGAGCACAGCTGTCGGGGACGAAGGAGGCTTTGCGCCGGACGCGAAGAGCAATATCGAGGCGGTAGCGCTCGTGGTAGAAGCCATCGAGAAGGCTGGCTACAAACCTGGAGCCGACATCTGCGTGGCTATGGACCCCGCCGCAAGCGAATTCTACGAAGACGAGTCCTATGTCTTTCGCAAATCCAGCGGCGAAGTCCGTTCGCGCGAGAACATGCTGGAACTCTATATGAACATCCTGGATAGCTATCCCGTCGTCTCCCTCGAAGACGGCGTGGCCGAGAACGATGAACTCGGCTGGTATTTGATCACGCAGAAACTCGGCAAACGCATTCAACTCGTCGGCGACGACAACTTCGTAACGAATCCTGCCATTTTCGCCGAAGGCATCAAAAAGGGCATTGGGAATGCAATCCTCATCAAGCTCAACCAAATCGGCACCGTCACGGAAACCCTCGACTGCATCGCAATGGCGAAGAAAGCTGGCTATGGCACGGTAATTTCTCATCGCTCGGGAGAAACCGAGGACTCCTTCATAGCGGATCTTGCCGTAGGAACTGCCGCTGGGCAGATCAAAACTGGTTCGTTGAGTCGCTCCGAACGGATCGCCAAGTACAATCGCCTGCTCGTCATCGAAAAGGAGTTGGGCACAAACGCAAAATACGGGGGTCGGGATTTCTCCTGGAGACCAAGTGCCAAGGGTTCCATTTAACAGGAGTTCCAAGTCCGGAATCTTAAAACTATGAACGCGCTTCTTGCGGGAGCGTGAAGCTTCTCATCGTTTCCGGCGTTCATGACAATTGGCCTGTGCCGCAGGCGGTTCTCGCCGCCGAGCCCGACTGTGGGAACGTGCTGTGTCTCGGTTCGCCAACGACCTGATCCCTTGACAAGGCACGCGCCTTTCGTATTTTTAACTTGGCAATGGAGTTTGCCATCCCGGGAGTCGGGTAAAGTGCCTCAGCGGCTGATAACTCCTACCTTTGCAACAATCAAAAGGTAGCGAGTTATGAATTACAGTTCTGCATTTTTGCGAGGTGAAAGGGATATCGGGCTTCTTAGCCCGTCAGTGGCTTCGCCGGACCTCACTGAGGGAGAGAATCACGACCGGTCTTGGTCGACGACCTTCCACAGCATACTTTTTCCAAGAGCCGTCGATCGTGTTAGCGACGAGCGGCTCGCCGCGCCCGATTTCTTTGTCGATCTCAACCTCGATCAGATCGTGGCGGCCATCACAACCGGCAAGGAGGAATATGATCTGAAGCCTTTTTTTCACATGCCCCTGCACGATGTTGACGCGATCAGCTTTCGCCACGAGATCATGCAGGATCTCGAGAATATCCGCATTTTCGCCAGCCTCAAAGCCTTCGCCGAAGGCATGCACGCGATGCGCGAGCATCTCGCGCAAGGCGGGAAGGTCCACTACAGACAGCAGAAGGAGCGCTGGTTCCTGGATGCCGTGGAAATCTATTGCGATGCGGTAAGCCGCCTGGTCTTCGACTTGTCCCTCGCGGAATTCACATCGCGCGGCCTGCTGGCCTTTCGGGAATATTTGACTCAGTATGCCGAATCGGATCCCTTCGTCTCACTTACGGAGGAAACGAAAAAGCTGAAAGCCGATATCTCTTCGATTCATTACTGCGTGTTCATAAGAGGCCTCCGGATTCAAGTCCGCAAATACGAAAGTGAGTCCGACTACAGTGCGGAGGTAGAGGCGACATTCGAGAGGTTTCAAGCAGGGTGCCGTTAAGCATTATGCTTTTGACTTCATCAACTCAGCGGACATGAACCACGTGGAGGCTGGAGTCCTCGATCTGGTGACCAAGTTGTACGCAGACATCTTCTCAACATTGGAAAATTACTGCACGGTAAACCAAGACTATCTGGACTCCACGGTCGCCACATTCGACAGGGAGGTGCAATTCTATATTGCCTATCTCGAGTATATCGCCCTCTTCAAGGAAGCGGGATTGAAGTTTTGTTATCCGCGCATCTCCCAGGCATCCAAAGAGGTTTACAATTATCAGGGTTTCGATCTGGCCTTGGCCGGCAAGCTTCGGAGCGACCAAACCACCCCTGTTTGCAATGACTTTCACCTTAAGGATCGGGAACGCATCTTCGTCATCTCCGGTCCGAACCAGGGTGGCAAGACGACCTTTGCCCGCACATTCGGACAGCTGCATTATCTCGCGAGCCTGGGCTGTCCCGTTCGCCGGGCACGCGAGCCCAGCTCTTCCTTTTCGACCAGCTCTTCACGCATTTCGAGAGAGAGGAGAACAGCAACAATCTTCGCGGCAAGCTGCAGGACGATCTCGTCAGGGTTCACCATATTCTGGAGCGCGCTACGCCGAACAGTCTCCTCATCATGAATGAAATGTTCACGTCCACCACGTTGCGGGACGCTATTGTACTCAGCAAGGAGATCGCGACGAAGATCGTTGAATTGGACCTGTTGTGCGCGTGGGTGAGCTTCGTCGATGAGTTGGCGTCTTTTGGTGAGCAGACCGTGAGCATGGTCAGCGCGGTTGTGCCTGACAATCCGGCGCTGCGAACTTTCAAGGTTATCAGGCGGCCCGCGGACGGTCTCTCGTATGCGCTGTCGATTGCCGAGAAATACAGCCTCACTTACGAAATGATCAAGGGACGCATTGGCTTATGAAGGCGCATCTTCTGTATCGCGATCAGGATTTCGACCTGCAACGAAAGTTGCCGTGGAACGAGGAAGCGCTCACCCAGGACCTGGCGTTGAAAACCCTCTTGTCCGCGATGACGCGGGACGACCAATTCGTCTTCGAAGTCGCCCAGAAAGTGATCTTCTTCGGGCTCGATAATGATCTTGAGACGATCCGGCATCGGCAGGCTATTCTGCAGGATTGCCTCAGCCAGTCTGCCGTCATCCGGGAGCTTTACGCTGTCGGCGTGGAGGCGGTGGCAAGGGCAAAGAAGCACTACCTCGGCGCCCTTGCTCGTGACCCCGAATGGGTTTTGCGGCTATCGATCGAACTGATGGAGACGTTCCTCGGCATGATCAAGAAATTGAGAGAGATTACCGATTTGCATGCCGATGCGTTTCTCTCGGAGGGGTGGACAGAGTTCTTTGCGATGGTGAAACGGGAACTCAGCGACGACTACCTGGCCGGCGTCGAATATCACTTGGAGCAATTGAAATTCCGCAAAGGCGCTTTGCTCAGCGCCCAATTGGGCAAAGGCAACAAGGGAAGTCACTATGTCCTTCGCCTGCCGCCCTCACCGGAAGGGAACTGGCTGACGCGGCTCTTCGCGGAGCAACCCCTGTCTTACAGTTTTTCGATCCATCCGCGCGATGAGAGCGGCGCCAGAGCGCTTGGGGAGCTGCAAAACCGGGGGATCAGGTCTGCGGCCAACGCGCTCGCCCAGGCCGCGGATCATGTGAGCAGTTTCTTTAGCATGTTGCGGACCGAACTGGCATTCTACGTGGGTTGCGTGAACCTGCACGAGGATCTCCTCCAGAAGGGAGCCAGGACGTGCTTTCCCTCGCCCGCAGCCGCCGAAGAGCGCCGGCTTTCCTTTCGAGGACTCTACGACGCCTCGCTGGCCTTGAGCTTGGATCAACTCGTGGTCGGCAACGACGTGGACGCTGACAAGCAAGACCTCGTGATTGTCACGGGAGCCAACCAAGGGGGAAAATCGACATTCCTGCGAAGCGTCGGCCTGGCTCAATTGATGATGCAGTGCGGGATGTTCGTGCCGGCCGATTCGTTCGATTCCAGTGTCTGCGACGGCCTTTTCACCCATTACAAGCGGGAAGAGGATACCACAATGAAAAGCGGGAAACTCGACGAGGAGCTAGGCCGGATGAGCGACATCATCAATCATATTACGCCGCATGCCATGATGCTCTTCAATGAGTCCTTCGCCGCGACCAACGAGCGCGAGGGTTCGGAGATCGCGAGGCAGATTCTATCCGCACTTTTGGAAAAGCGGGTCAAAATGGTATGCGTGACCCACCTTTATGAATTGGCGCGCGGCTTCTATGAGAGGGACATAGGAAACGTCCTGTTCCTGCGGGCTGAAAGGCAGGCGGACGGCGTCCGAACATTCAAATTGATCGAGGGAGAACCGTTGCAGACGAGTTTCGGTGAAGACTTATATAAGAGCATCTTTGGTGTCGGGATCGCTCCGGACGGAGGCCAGCAATTCAAAGACGCAAACGAACGAAGGATCGCGAAAGTGATTGGTCCGAACGTCGGTGTCTTATTGTCTTCTGTGCAAAACGGACGGGATTACGAGAGAAATGGGCCGGATGGCAAGGCCTCCGCTCGGAGCAGCGTGGCGGAATAGGCGCGCCCTTTTCTTGGCCAGCAGGGCGCAGCGCAAGAGGCGGGGCGCGAAAACCACTGCATGCCTCCGCCTCATGATCACGCGCTTGCCTTCGACGTCGATTGCGGCAGCAGCGAAAGCTTTCACGATTTGTCGGCGTTGTCGCGCGCGATGAACCGCGAACTCTTGCACGTGGAGCAAATCGAATATCTGCTCGCATTGCCTGTATTTAAGACACTGAGGCTTGATGGCTTCCGCTTTCATCTCTCGCACGCGTCCCCTGACGGTGACCTTTACAATAATCATCTGCAGCCGGATATCAGTGATGCGTCGCTAGCTGCGGAGATCGCGAACATCGACGCCGACTTCATCCTTTGCGGCCATACGCATCTGCCAATGGTGCGCGAGATCGACGGAAGAATTTTCGTGAATCCCGGTAGCGTAGGCTTGCCGCTCGATGGAAATCCCCAGGCCAGTTATGCGGTCTTTCACGACGGCGCAATCAAACTGCGGCGCGCCAAATACGACGTCGAGAAAATGGTAAGTAAGCTTCGGCAGAGCACGTTGCCGGTTGATGCGGTCGAAAGGCTCGCCGAAATTCTGCGCACCGGTCGCAACGCAGGCGTCGCGATTCCAAGCAACTCAACATGAGGTCGGGTCGCGGAGACAAGGGTCACGAGCCTGGCGAAAGGGCGTAAGCGGAAGCGATAGGATTGTGGGGATCTTGATCAGCGGCCCTCACGGCCGTAACGCGTTCCATACATTCAGCGACTTTCGATTCGTTCTCTAACGGAAACATGATTTCGAGCACTTCAGCACCGCGGCTCACGTGGGTTTCGAGCTCCAGCAGACAAAATTTAGGGTGACGGCCGATGCGATGTGTGGCCAACCGGGCGAGCGGAAGATATGTCGCAATGTTTGCGTATTTCGGACCGCTTTTGGATTCAAACCAACGTCGCGGCTTGTCCTCGGTGATTAGAATGAGCTCGCGTTCTGTGAGAGCCAATACCGCCGCGGGAGCCAATTCACGCCGGAAGCCTCCGACGAGCGTCGGCCAGTGCGTTGTGAAGAGGATTTGCCGGCCTTGAGGCACATACTCCAGCACGGCGTTTCTGAATTTCATCGGCAAGTCGGATAGTAACTGAGCCGCATAGCTCGACGCTTCCCCGCTCACCATTGGCGAACCGGCTTCGATACCGTCGAGCAAGAACTGGGTGGCCTCACGATAATATCCATCCGTAACGGTATTGAAGTGAGCAGCGCCAGAGTGCGGCTTTCCGTCTAACGCAAAGTGGATCTTGAGTTCACCGAACAAAAGAATCTCGGTAAACTCAGCGAGAAGCGTTTCGTCGAAGGCGGCACCGCTGACGCTGGCGACGCCCGGTTGCTTTTCTGCAACGATGACCCATCGTTGGTCGGTGACAGCCAGCGCAGTCGCAGGAAACTTCTCCCTCGAAGATCGAAACGCTGGCGCACAGACAAGAAGAAAAATCTTCTCGCCAGGCTTAAGATGGTTTTTCAGCTGTTCGCGAAACGGCTCCGGGGTTTCGTCTATGCTCTCCGCCTTGCTGGCAAATCGACTATCGATCTTCATGCGAGGGCTTCTCGGCTTTAGGCTGCAACAGCTGAGGCCTGGTCCATGCATTCAACAACGTCGGATTCATACTGCAGGGGCAAAACGATTTGGAGCGCTTCGCCGCCGTGGCTCCCGCGAGTTTCCAGCTCAAGAAGAGCAAATTTCGCCTGGCGGGTTAGGCGATGCTGCGCCAGCCGAACCCGAGGGAAATATGTCACAATATACCCGTATTTCGGATCCTTTCGGCGCTGGAACCAGCCGGACGCCTTGTCCTCGCTGACCAGGAAAAGCTCGTGATCAGTCAGCGCCAGGGCGGCGGCGGGTGCCAACTCGCGTCGAAAACCTCCGACCAGTGCGGGCCAATGGGTCGCGAATAGGAGTTGCCGGCCCTTCGGCAGGAATTTCAGGACGCCGTGCCGGAATTTAAGAGGCCAGTCGGAAACGCGCTGAACCGCGCCTGGGAACGAATCCCCGTTGGTCAGGGGTGTTGCTTCTTCGATTGCATCGAGAACGAGGTCAGCGGCCTCGCGATACATTTCCTCATCGACAACGTCGAATTGAAGCTCGCTTGAGCACGGCTTCCCGTTGGACACGAAGTCGATTTTCAACTGACCAAACAGCAGGATCTCCGTCAACTCGACGAGCAGAGTGTCGTCGAAGGAAGAGCCGCTCACTTTGACGCGCCCATTTTCCTCCTCCGCGAGCATCAGCCATCGCTCGTTGGTGACGGCCACTACAGTCGCGTCAAATCGTCGGCCAGCGCTCTTGAAAACTGGCGAGTAGACCAGGAGAGAAACCACCTCGTCGGACTTGATTAGCTCCCGAAGGTTCTGGCGAAACGGTTCAGGCGCTTGGTCAACATTCTTCGCCTTGCCCGCAAAACTTTTGTTGATATTCATAACTCTCTACCTTCCAATTCCAGTTTGGTTCAGTAGGAGTTATCAGCTTTTTCGCAGTTTCCCCGACTTGGCGAGGCGGCAAACTCCATTGCCTATGACTAACGAAGCACGCAACAGCGAAAAGCACAACGGGGAATTCTCGAAACCCGTTCCGAAGAAGTCATTGGCAACCGCGAGGCCCCGAAGCCGAAGGCGCGAATCCGGCGAAATCATTGACTTGCGAACAAAGTTTGTTACCTTGCGGGTGGCAATGGAGTCTGCCGCCCCGCTTTGCGGAGAATCGCCTCGGCAAGAGTGCTGATGACTCCTACCTAACCTCTAACGGGAAAGGTAGCGAGTCATGAAGAATATGGTCTATCTGGTGGAGACGCAGGTTTCCGAGTGGGATTTCTTTCGGGAGAATCTGGCGGATTTTTCCTTGCGATGCGTCGACGAACTCGAAGACGTCGAGGCTGACGCGAAAGCGGTTTCGGTTTTTGTTCATTCGCGTGTGGACGAAGCTTTTCTCCAGGCGCATCCCGGCGTGAAGCTCGTCACGACGCGTTCGACGGGCCACGATCACATCGATCGGTCTGAATGCACGCGTCGCGGCGTCACGGTGTGCAACGTTTCCAGCGTCGACGAAAACACTGTCGCCGAGCACACTTTTGCTCTGATATTGGCGGTTGCGCGTCGATTGCAGGAAGTGCGCGAGGCGAACAAACAGCCCCATTTTCGCTATGAGACCTTGCGCGCCTGGGACCTTCGAGGAAAGACGCTCGGAGTCATCGGAACCGGTCGTGTCGGGCTGCGCGTCATTCACATCGGACTCGCGTTCGGGATGCAGGTGCTGGCGTATGATCCTTACAGCCGTTCGCTGATGGCAGAACTGCTTGGAGTGCGCTACGTCGATCTTGACGATATACTTCGCAGCGCCGATGTGATTACGCTCCACGCACCCCTGACGCCGGAAACGCATCACCTCCTGGATCGAGAAGCATTCACGCGATGCCAGAAAGGCATTATCGTTATCAATACGGCGCGTGGCGGCCTTGTCGATACTTGTGCGCTCATTGAGGCGCTCGACCAGGGGATCATCGTGGGAGCAGGCCTTGATGTGCTCGAAGACGAGAGCGTCATGCGAAAAGAAGCCGCGCGACTCATTACCGACCAGATCATTGACCACGTGCAAGGCTCCGCCGCGCCGGAGGAAGCACGCATTAAGCACCCACAGAGGATCAAGGAACTCCAGAGCTTGATGCAAAATCAAAGGCTCCTCGCGCGGCCTAACGTCGTGTTCACGCCACATGTCGCGTTTAACAGCGTCGAAGCCGTCGAACGCATCAACGAAGTGACGGTAGCGAACATCCGGGCCTTTTTCGCGGGCAAGCCGATCAATGTTGTCAACCCAGTCGAAGGTGACGGAGGTCTTCGCCCACGAGCGCTTCGACGTAGCGGAATGCCTTGTTCCGCTGGAAGAGAATGATTAGCACATCGGCCGCGGTGACAATGTTGCCCAACGCAAGCGGAAGGCGAAAAAGCAAATTCCGCGCGACCGCCGCGCCGATGACCCCGGCCAGATCGCACGCCAGAATAGCTGATTCAGGGTCCGAGGCCTGCGCTGCGAGCATGAGGTCGAGATCCGGATAGTTCGCCAGGAGCTGTCGCGCCCCGCAGCGTCTTCAAAGAACGCGGGAGAGCGATTTTCCACGATTCTCACGGCCCAGTCGTTCCCGGGCGATTGTCGATGGGAACCGGGCGGGTGCTGCCGATAATGACGGCGCCGCACAAAGATGTCACAATCACAAAGATCAGTGCATAGACAGGCGAGACGACCCAGAGCGCCCCAACGGATACACTCGCGATGAAATCGCCGATTCCGTTCACTGTGGCAAGAACGCCGAGGATCAGGAGCGTATTGGAAAAGTCTCCAAGGCCAGCAATTCCGACACCGACCAGGTACCTGTGAGAGGCGCGGGGCAAGCGGTTCATTCCGTGCCAGAATCCGTGCCGCAAATCCGGAGTGTGCGGCTTTTCCCGCACCACGAAGGCAATCAGCGCCACAGCAATCAGACCGGGAATGAGCGTCAGCAGAAATGTCGCGCGCATTCCCACCGCCGTGACGAGCACAAGCGACAAAGCGGGACCTATCACTGCGCCCGCGCTGTCCATCGCTCGCTCGAAGCCGAACGCGCGGCCGTAAGTATCAGGGCTTGTTGCCTCGGTGAGAAGCACCGCACGCACGGGAGAGCGTGCGCCCCGTCCGATCCACCCGGCCGCCCGCCCCGTCAGGACATGCCACGACTGGGTGGCGATGGCAAAACTCGCCATCGCCGAGGCCGTCACGAAATAGCCGGCCACTGCCAACGGCTTCCTGTGACGGAGCCGGTCGCTATAGACGCCGGAGAGCAGTTTCGCAAAGCTTGAAAGACCGTCAGCAAGGCCTTCGATCAAGCCCAGGGTGGCGGAACTGGCGCCGAGCGAGGCCAGCAAAGCCGGCATTGCCGTGGTTGCCATTTCATGGCCGACGTCGGAGCAAAGTGAGGCAGCCCAATGCCAAGCACGCTGCGGTTGAGCCATCGGGATTTCGACGCTTTTTCTCCAATCGTCGCAGGAGTCATGAGAGGCGTGTACTTAGTGAGGTAGATTCTGGACTTCGCGGGATGCTGCGGCATCAACCCATCAACCAGCGCTGACGAACCGGATGATTGCCCGGCGTCGCGCCCTTCCGGGGAAACTATTATGCGGCGACTGTCGCACCAGTCTCCTGACCGACTTTGGTCGACCGCGTTAGCTCCATTGCTTCCGAGACGGTCCGTTCGTGATCGGAGGGGAAAAGGATCTCCAGCCTCTCTCCACCATGGCTCGCATGCACGTGGAGGGCAAGAACACCGAAGCGATCCTGCCGGCCCACATGGAAATCGTCCAGCCTCGCCAGTGGGAAATAGGTGATGATGCCTCCGTGCTTTGCCCACACTCCGTGATACCAGTCAGGCGCTTTCTCATCCGCAATCAAAACGAGTTCACGTTCGGTTACCAAGAGTGCGCCGGCGGGAGCAAGTTCGCGCCGGAACCCGCCAAGGATCGCCGGCCATTGGGTGGCAGCGAGCAAACGCTGATCCTTAGGCAGATAATGCAATGCTTCATTGCGGAATTTGGCCGGCCAGTCCTTGAGCTCTTCTACAGCACCGCGTTTCCTTCGACTCTCGGGGGCGTGCGTTCGATCAATGCCGTCAAGCATGAGGTCGACCGCCTCACGATAGAGCCTCTCTTCGACCGTACTGAACCGCGTTACGGCGGTGTACGAAGTGCCTGCCGAGGCAAAATCGATCTTCAGCTCGCCCCACAGAACGATCGACGTCAACTCGAGAAACAGCGTGTCGATGAACTTGCATTGCTCGACGCTGCTCCCGCCATCCTGATTCTCGGAAGCTACTAGCCAGCCATCGTCAGTTACGACGAGGACCGTCGCGGGGACCTCCTCATCACCGACGGAGGTGGATGGTGCGTAAAGAAGCAGCCGAACGGCACCGATTGCAGAAAGATGACTTCTCAATGCTTCAGAAAACCGTTCTGGCACTTCAGAAATCGAACCGAGCTTACGTGGATAACCTGTATTCGTCTCCATACTCACTACCTCCTCTTTGGTTGGTAGGAGTTATCAGCTTTCGCAGTTTCCCCGATTGGCGAGGCGGCAAACTCCATTGCCTGAAATAATTTTACCACACCTGGTGAAGGGAATCCACAACGCGTTGTTTTTTTCCTTCAACTCTTGTGCGGACCTCCATCACAGGAAGAGGTTCGCGAATTCCAGTTCCGCGCATTCGCAAACAAAGGCGTGGCAGCATTTTGGAGTGCACCGCCCTCTGACGCTTTTCGGACTCGTTTCCAGGGAGTCCGCCGCTTACACTACCGCCAAAGCGCCAGGGGACTGGCGCACTCCAAAACGCGATCGGGTTTGTTGGCGCCCCGTTATTTACGTGCGTTTCCACACCTCTGCGCAGAGCAGTCCCCAGTCGAATTCTGCGTGGCGCACACGCACGAAACCGCTCTGCAGCAGGAAGGGCTGCGGGGCGACAAGGGCGGACGCGGGGAGTTTGGTCACGACGCGGAAGAAGGCGTACATGAGACGATGAATCACTTCCGCGCGCAGGCGCCTTAAACCAGTTCGCGGTATTTGAAAGTCAGAAACGAGCCACCATGCACCGGGGCGTGCGGCTTTCTGCAAAGAATTGACGACCGCGGCGAGCTCTTCGCGCGGAAAACAATCCAGAAAAAAGTGCGTTGCGACCAGATCATAGCATTCTGCTGGAGGGTTCCACGCAGGCAGTTCGGCGCGGATGAATTCCACGCGACTGGCCGGCAGTGCTGCGCCGAGTAGCCGCTTCCGTGCAATCTCGAGCATTCTGGAGCTGGCATCCACGCAGGTGACCCGGACACCAGGATTGCGCTGCAAGAGGGAGACAAGAAACCTGCCATGACCTTCGCCGACCAGCAGCGCATTTTCGAAGAGAGGCAGATCGTCCCAAAACGCGTTGCGACATTTCTCAAGCTTGCCGCCCGCGAGCAGTGTTTCCATCCAGTCGTAGTGCCCGGCAATGTGATCGAATCGTGCAGTTTGCGAGGGTCGCAGGGCTTCCTTCACCCAGCCAGCGAGCGCTCCACGATTCCACCACACACCGGCGACGAGGCCGCCGAGTGCATAGGCGAGGACATCAAGCAGGTCGCCGACCGCCCAGGGGAAGATCATTGGCCCCAGTAATTCGGAAACGAGTGACCACACAACGAGATGGCCGAAAATTTCCGACGGAGTTGGCGCAAGGTCGCGGTTTCGCAGTCCAAGCCACCGCTGGAGCCCGAGAACAAGCGGCAACGCAGCGGGAATGAGAAGAAAATCGTTGAAGTGCTCGTGAAGAAAGGGCCACGAGCAAACGGGTTCAATCAGCCAGCGATTGACGGCGTAGAGCAGGCAGGCCGTGAAGCACAGAGGATCGACCCCGTAACGGAAGGCCTTCACAAAAGGGCGGTCATTACCAGCCCCGCCCCGATCGCAAGAAGCACCTTCAGACAGAATACGGTCATGAAAGAAAAATAGAAAGCGAGAGTCGCGCCGTCAACTGCCCAGCCTCAGGCGCATCGAGAATGCAACTGTCAGGCCGTAAGTGCGACGCCTCGGCGCGCGCAGGTCTTCCGAGCTGATCTCAGGCCGAGCGCTGAAGCGGGTCCCATCCCACGGGCAGCAGTTCGGTCCACGAGCAGCTTGTGGACACGGAAGTGGTCTGTCCGGATGCGGCGGATGCCGCGATGGACTCCATGATGTCCAGCACGTGGATTGCCAAATCGGCAGCCGCCCTTGGTTTATTGCCGGAGCGCAAGGCCCGGGCCATATCCAGAGCGCCCATGCCCCGGCCCTCGGCACTGCCGTGGGGCGCGATCTCGGTCCAGTCGCGCTCAGGCGCGGACTCCAGTGAGTTCTTCGATCTGGACTCGCGCGTTTCCTTTTTGCGCAGGAAAACGGACCCTTTGAAGTTGTTGGGATCCGGCAACCGAATGAGCCCGGCGGTGCCTTGAACCTCCAGTTCGTCGAAGCTGACCGGAGCGTCGAAGCTGAACGTCGCGGTGGCAACCGGGCCCGAGGCGAACTCCAGCAACGCCGAGACGTGCGTGTCCACCGTGACGTCGAAGCCTTCTCCGGCGCGCGGGCCACTTCCAATGAGGCGCTTTTCCTGGGCTCGGCGACCGAAGCCGGAGACGGTCTTGATGGGGCCAAGCATCTGGACCAGCGCGGTCAGGTAGTAAGGACCCATGTCGAGCAGGGGACCTCCGCCCTTTTGAAAGAGAAACTCCGGGTTGGGGTGCCAGGCGTCGGGGCCGGGGTTGCCGAAGACGACCCTGGCCGAGATCGGCGTGCCGATGCGGCCCTCCTCGATCAGCCGCCGGCCGGTCTGTAACCCGGCGCCGAGGAACGTGTCGGGAGCATTGCCCAACTGGACCCCGCACCGCGTCGCAGTCGCCATCACGGTCTGGGCCTCTTGCACGGACAGCGCGAATGGCTTTTCTCCGTAGACATGCTTTCCGGCTTGGATGGCCTCGAGAGCCACGCGGGCGTGGACCGCGGGAATGGTAAGATTTACCACGAGCTCCACGTCGGCCATTGCGAGGATAGTGGCCAGGTCACCAGAGCGGGGGACACCGTACTTGGCGGCTTGGATCGCGGCGCGCTCCAAGTCCAGGTCGGCGCAAGCCAGCACGGTGAGGTCGGGGAAGCGGATAAGGTTTGCCAGGTACTGGTCGCTGATGTTTCCACAGCCAACGACTGCGATCCCAACGGAGTGCACCTTGTTGCTCATGATGGGTTCTTTTCCGATCTCCTTTCCGGTTCCTGAAAAGATGCAGGCCACCGCGACGAGCGCCGCGATGGCCTGCTGTTCCCCCCAGAACAGTTCCTAAGATGTACCCTCTTGCGGAGAATCTCAAGCGGAATTTTTATTGGAGTTTCATCTCCGCGTTCTTGCCACGCATCGAAGGGGTGGAATCGGATTCTTCGCATCGAGTACAGCGGCTCAGGAGGTTCTTTCTGGCCTGTGACAGTTCGCAAAGATCGCCTCCCTCAACTTTTCGGAATGGAATGAATCTTGAGAAAGTTGGCGCCCAGAGGTGAAGGGGACGGCACCCCGCCGATCACCAGTATTTTATTGCCGGGCGCGGCGAAACCGTGCGCGAGGACGGTCGATTCCGCCTGTTTCACCAATCCCTCAAAGTCGGAAGGCCCCTCATCGACCAGGAGGGGCTTGAGTCCCCAGAACAAATTGAGCGCATGATAGATCTTTTTGCTTCTCGAGATGGCTATCACGCTGGTTTTCGGCCGCTCCGCGGCGATCGAATGCGCCGTTTGCCCCGTCGTCGTTAACACCACGATACAGGTCGGCTCGATCGTTCTTGCGATGACTTTGGCCGCTTCGCACAAGGCGTAGGCGCTCCCGCGTCCCTCGGCAGGATAGGTCTTGAAATTAATCGCCGCCTCCACCTCGCTGGCGATCCGAGCCATCATCTCGACAGCACGCACCGGGTGGGCTCCGACAGCCGACTCTCCGGAGAGCATGACGGCATCGGTTCCGTCGATGATGGCATTGGCAACGTCGCTGGCCTCCGCACGGGTGGGACGCGGATCGCGGATCATGCTTTCCAGCATCTGCGTGGCGGTAATGACGGGAAGCCCTTTGCGATTGCAGCTTTCGATGATCTGCTTTTGTATCATCGGCACCTGCTCGGGCTTCAACTCCACGCCAAGATCTCCCCTGGCGACCATCACACCGTTGGTCTCCTGCAGAATTCCCTCAAGGTTTTCAATCGCCTGCGGCTTTTCGATCTTTGCGACGACAGGCTTGAAAACCCCTTGCGCGGCGATCAAATCCTTTAAACTTCGCACGTCCTCTCCACTGCGGATGAAGCTCAACGAAATCCAATCAACGTCCTGGGAGATGCCAAATTTGATATCCAGCTTGTCCTTTTCGGTGAGCGAAGGCAGGAGGCGCAGGTTGAGTTCGGGAAAGTTGACGCCTTTGCGGCTTTTGAGGGCGCCGCCATCAATGACGCGGCAGCGCAGCGCTTGACCGGCCGTGTCAAGCACTTCGAGTTGCATGAGGCCATCATCGAGAAGGACGCGCATCCCGGGCCTGGCCTCTTCCGCAGCGTGCGGATAATCGAGTGGGATCGTCCCGGGTTGTCCGGTAAAATCAGCGTCCGGGATCAGCGAGATCACCGCGCCTGGGGCAAGCACAGTCTCACCCCCTGGCAATTTTCCGACGCGAATCTTGGGCCCCTGCAAATCTTGCAGAATCGTCACGGGAGTATCGAGTTCGCGGGAAATTTCGCGCAGGTTCGCAATGGTCTGCGCATGGTGCTCATAAGTTCCGTGAGAAAAATTGAGACGCGCGACGTCCATACCGGCCTGGACGAGTTGGCGAATGACCTCCCGTGAACTGCTGGCGGGCCCGAGGGTGGCTACGATTTTGGTACGACGCATGGTCCTATTAAGCAGTTGCGACCGAAGAACTCCAGTGGGAAAGGTCCAACAGGCTGCTTTCGCAGTGACTTCGACGTTGGCATTGTTCAAAGCCAAGGCTAGCTTTCGAGGGTGTGTCCCCCGAACATCGACCCGCGCCGGATTCTCACCTGTCCGCGGCCGAGTGCTATAACGTTCTCCGCGACCAGCTTCACCATGAAGACAACCTCATTACGCAGCGGCTTTCCTGGCTGATGGGGTCACAGGCTTTTTTGTTCACCGCCTACGCGATCGTTCTCAACGGGCCGGAGCGCCCAAAAAATGCGCTGATTGGCTCGCTTCAAGACTATCTCCTGGGAACCCTGCCGGCAGTCGGTTTGCTCAGCGCCGCGTTAATCTACGTGAGCATTATCGCGGGAGTTCTCGCGATGTTTAATATTCACCAGCTTGCGCGGAAACTTTGCGAGGGCGCCGCCGCCGGGTTTCCGCCTCTTCGAGGACGAAAGCTCGAGCGGTATATGGGATTCGCATCACCGTTCCTTCTGCCGCCGATTTTTATCACTGTCTGGCTTCTGCTTTGGAGTCGCGGGCTACCCGCCTAGCCCGATCCGAGACCGCCCAGCGCGCCGAATCGCCGTTGCAAACAGTTCGTCGATGGCATATTGACGGCGTTCTGTTTGGCGGCTAAAAGCTTCCGCGATGACTGCGTACGTGTGCACCCTCTTCGAAGGGAACTACCATTTTGGTTTGGGCGCATTAACCAACTCGCTCTTTCGAAACGGGTTCCGGGGGACAATCATTGCGGGCTATCGTGGGGAGTTGCCAGCCTGGGCCAAACCGGCGTCGACAAAGGAAGGCATCACGGACTTTGTCGTGGGGGAGGGATGTCAAATACGATTCGTGTTGCTTGACACCCCGTTGCATCTCACCAGCTACAAGCCACTCTTCATGCAGCGAGTGTTCGAGCAGTTTGCAGGGCCTGAGGACATGGTGTGTTACTTCGACCCGGACATTACAATCAAGTGCCGGTGGAGTTTCTTCGAGGAATGGGTGAAAAATGGCCTGGCTTTGGTGGAAGATTGCACTTTCCCCTATCTGCCGAGCACTCATCCGCTGCGCTACAGATGGCTGGAAATTGCAGCGACGGCCGGATTGACCGAAAAGCGGGCTCCGAGTCGGTACTACAATGGGGGCTTCGTTGGTGTACCCGGAAAGGTGCGGGAGGCGCTTTCGGTCTGGGAATCCCTGCTGAACGCTGCGCAGGCGTTTGGGTATGACACCAAGCAACTCGCCAGCACGGACCGCACTTCGCCCTGGCAGGCTGCAGACCAGGATCTCTTGAATATCGTGGTGATGACGACCGATCTTCCGATCGTCACTCTGGGACCGGAGGGCATGGATTTTCGCCCGGGCGGCTACGTGATGTCGCATGCGGTGAACTCGCCCAAGCCTTGGACGAGGGACTATCTGAACTACGCCTTCAGAGGAAATCCGCCGAGTTTAGCCGACAAAGGATTTTGGGCGAACGCCGAAAACCCGATACGTCTCTTCCCGGAAGGCCTGGTGCGAAAACGGAACCTCGCGTTGAAGGCTGCTATCGCTGTTGGCAGAATTTGGCACCGGCCATGAGGCGCCAGAATCGGGCAGGCAGGATTTGCCAGTCAAGTCTGGCGTATCACTTTCGCGTGCGGATTTCGGGAATTAAGAGCGGACGACTCGCCGCTCAAATTCCAGCGCGAAATCTCCTAACTGCGGATAACCTGAGATCGAGTTTGACCCAAGGAGCCAGGGCTATCGTTAGAAATTGTGACGAGGCTCGCGGGCCAGCCCCGATCCGACGCCCCGTCTCTCGTTAATTTTGAATTCTGTTGCGGGAGACCTTAGCGACGGACGCAATTGTGTCGGCTTTTTGTTTCGTAGTAGTGTTGGGGCTAAGCATTCCACTTTCGGGTGAGGGGTCGCGACCGGTCCGGCGGCGGTTAAGTCGCTCGCGGAATAGTCTCGCGAATCGAATTCTAAGCGCTCGCACTCTCTCAATGCGCGGCGCTCTCCCGGCTGAAGCGTCACAATTTTTTAATTCTCTCAGCGCGATTGTTCTCGACGGACGAAAGCGTTTGAACAACGCGCTGATTTGCCCGTTGCAAGACTGGCTTCCCGTAAGCGCGCCAAAGTCGGGGGTCGTTTCGCCGAAGCCAAATTTGACTGGATCGGGATTGGCGGCTACGCTTGCGGCATGACGGCCTACGCATGCACGCTTTTCGAGGGGAATTACCACCTCGGTTTGGGCGCACTATTTAATTCCCTTTATCGTAACGGATTCCGGGGAACCCTTTTTGCGGGCTATCGCGGTGAGTTGCCGCCGTGGGCGACGCCCCGTTCAACCGCGAATGGTACGACGGATTTCGCTGCAGCGGATGGAGGCAAAATACGATTTGTCCGCCTGGATACTTCGCGCCATCTCGCCAGTTACAAACCGACTTTTATGCGGCAACTGTTCGAGCAGTTTTTGCAGCCCGATGACATCTTGTGTTACTTCGACCCGGACATTACGATCAAGTGCAGGTGGAGTTTTTTCGAGGAATGGGTGGAAAACGGGCTGGCCTTGGTGGAAGACTGTACCTTTCCCTATTTGCCAAGCGATCATCCGCTGCGCTATCTGTGGCTGAAAGTGGCGAAGAGCGCGGGATTGACCCAAACGCGGTCGCCAAGTCGTTACTATAATAGCGGCTTCGTCGGCGTGTCCGGAAGCTTGAAGCACGTGCTTCCCATTTGGGAGTCGTTGCTGGATACGGCCGCGAAGACCTTCGGATACGACCCCACGCAGTTTACCAACGCGGACCGCACCTCGCCCTGGCAGGCATCGGACCAGGACGTCTTAAATATCGTTGTGATGACGGTCGACGTTCCGCTGAGCACGCTGGGACCCGACGGTATGGATTTTCGCCCTGGCGGCTATGTGATGGCACACGCCGTAAATGCGCCTAAACCGTGGGCCAGAGATTATCTGAAGTTTGCCTTGCATGGAAAGCCGCCGAATTTGTCTGACAAAGGATTTTGGGATAACGTGGAATATCCGATACGAGTCTTCCCTGAATCCGTCGCGCGGAAACGCGGCCTTGTGTTGAAGGCGGCAATCGCCATTGGCAGGTTATGGCACCGACCCTAAATTGCACAGGCCGGCTTGCTTTGCCACGGACGTCTCCTGCGCTGGTGGCGGAAACCATCTCATGGTCTTGGACCGGCAGTCGAGAAAAGGGGCACCCCATCACTATTTCTAGCGCGTCCGTCATTTTCTCCCTGCATTCAGCGCTTCGGAACATCGGGTAATCGCATGCCCGAATATCGGATTGAAACTGACAGTCTTGGCGAAGTCAAAGTCCCCGCGGACAAGCTTTGGGGTGCGCAAACGCAACGCTCATTGGAGCATTTCAGCATCGGGAAGGATCTCATCCCGAGAGAGATGATCACGGCGTATGCCATTCTGAAGAAAGCCGCCGCCCTTGCCAACCACGCCGGCAAGCGTCTCGCTGACCAGCCTTGCGACCTCATCGTGAAGGTCTGCGACGAAATTCTCGCCGGACAGCATCACGACATGTTTCCCCTTCACGTGTGGATGACCGGCAGCGGCACCCAGTTCAACATGAACGTGAACGAGGTGGTTTCCAATCGCTGCTGCCAGCTCGCCGGCACGCCGCTGGGGAGCAAAGCGCCTGTCCACCCGAACGACCATGTTAACATGGCCCAGTCTTCCAACGATTCCTTCCCCTCTGCCATGTATATCACGGCGGCTGTGAACGTGACGGACCGGTTGGTCCCTTCCGTCAAGGCTCTGCGCGACGCGATCGCGGCCAAAGCCGACGAGTGGAAGGACATTGTGAAGATCGGCCGCACCCACATGCAGGATGCGACTCCCCTTACCCTTGGACAGGAGTGGTCCGGCTATGCGGGAATGCTATCTGACAACCTCGCAAGGCTCGACGATGCGTTGAAGGGGGTCTATCAGCTTGCCCTCGGCGGAACGGCGGTCGGGACCGGCATTAATTCCGCCCCAGGGTTTGCCGAGGCGGCGGCGGCTGAGATCGCCCAACTCACGGGACTGTCTTTTGTCAGCGCTCCAAACAAGTTCACTGTTCAGGGCTCTCACGATTCCCTGGTCCAGCTTTCCGGTACATTGCGGACCCTGGGAGTTTCGCTTTACAAGATCGGCAACGATATCCGTCTCATGTCTTGCGGTCCGCGCGCCGGTTTTGCCGAGCTTCTGATCCCGGAGAACGAACCGGGCTCCTCAATCATGCCCGGAAAGGTGAACCCAACGCAGGCCGAGGCGCTGACGATGATTGGCGTCCAGGTGATGGCAAATGACGTGGCGGTGGGTTTCGGCGGCGCCAGCGGATACCTCGAAATGAACGTCTACAAGCCGCTGATGATCTTCAATATCGCGCATTCCGTCACGCTACTGACCGACGGATGCGCGAACTTTCGCAAGTTCCTGGTGGAGGGAACCAAGCCCAATCTCAAGAAGATCCAGGAGAACGTGGAACGCTCGCTGATGCTGGTGACCGCGCTGGCGCCTGTCATCGGCTACGACAAAGCCTCCAAGATTGCGCATTATGCGATGGATAACGATCTCACCCTGAAGGTGGCGGCGCTCAAGCTCGGCTTCGTCACGGAAGAAGAGTTCAACCGCATTGTCGATCCGGCGAAAATGGTAAAGCCCTACGTCGCGACTGGCGCGTAGTTGGAACTCTTCGCAGTCCTACAGCAGGACGGCCGGTAGGCGCGCTTCCACGGTTGGTCGTCAATGAGACGCCATTTGTGGCCGGAATCGGTCGTATCCAGCGCGAACAGCAGGTCCGCTGGCATGTGTCGCAAAGGTGTCGCCGCCATGGGTCGGGAATCGAGGGGGAGGGCACCGTAGTCCACGTCCGCACCCGTATCCATCCGCGCCCACTGAACTTCAGACGGATCCTCGACGCGGATACCGCGAATGCCGATGGCCTCCGCCATTTTGGCGAAATCGGGATTGTCCGATATTTGTTTAAAAGCGGCGTTCAGAGAAGCGCTTAGTGACAAAGAGGGTGTTAGCGGACCTGCAAAGTGACTGCACGTGTCAATCCGATCCGCCCAGAGTCCAAAAGCTTGATGGATCTGGCCGGTAGAAAAGCTAGTTTATGTCACTTTATTATCTCCGTTACCAACAACTCCGCCGCACGTCTTTTCCTGCTCAAGTGCCTGAGACCAGAAATCCTATAGGAGTGGGACTGCTGAGCGTTATGCGAGGCGAGGACTTTCATCTTGTATCGATGCCTACATAAGCTCCGCTATTAATTGAGGCATCGAAAAAGGTGCCAGGGTTTCCATCAAAAGCCTTGTCAAAAGTGCTCCCTTGATTGCTCCACGAACCGGGCGTTCCAAAACCGATGCCACTCAGCTTAACCCCGTTGCGGTAAAACTCGATCTCCGCAACGTTGCCGAAAGAATCAGTCGACCCGCGATAACGCAGATATCGGTAGTCTTTGAGGTCCACGCTGACTTCGTTCCAGTCCAGCGGCGGGTTGCTCGCAATGGTGTAAATAGCATCGTACGGTCCATTCATCGGATCCCCGTTGGTGCCTTCAAAAACTCCTCCAATCATTCGATCCGTATGATCTCTCCTCGGATAAAACCTGATCTTGCCGTTCGAAACAGCCCCGCTTGTATCGATGCCCACGTAGTTTCCGTCAGGTGCCGGCCCGTTAAAGAACGTATTCGAATCTCCATCAAGCGCCTTATCAAACGTGGACCCGCTGTTTACCCACGATCCCGGACTGCCGTATCCGGTTCCTTCCAACATGACTCCGTCTCTGTAAAACTGGATCTCCACCACCGTGCAATAGGAACCAGGAGCCCCTCGATAGCGCAAATACCGATAGCTCCCCAAACTCACGGACACCTCAGACCACCCATCCGGGGGAGTTGCTGCAATCGTGTAAATCGGAATATAAGGTCCCTCCACAGGATCCCCGTTCGTTCCTTCAAAGACTCCGCCCACCATTCTCGCGCCGAAACCGGCCAGCGGGAGATATCGGATAGTGTCGTTTGATCGGATAGTGTCGTTTGAGCGATAACTCGCGCTGATCTCCAAATCCCTGAATAGCGTCAGTGCCGTCGTCGTCGGGCTTAGGGGATTGTCAAGAATCTGCCAGTCCCCTGTCCACCGGTCAAACTGCTGGACTGCCGCTGGTGCGTTGGCGCTCACTGTGACCCGCGTGCCCTCAGTGTAATTTCCAGTCCCAGTTCCGTTGATGACCGTCAGCGCGTGCGTGGGGAACTCAATCCCTAATGTACTGAGATTCGCGAACAAAGACCAGTGGACAACTTCGCTTTCAGACGATGAGGAAAATCTTTCCGGCATCGGTCCATAGGAGTACGTATAGTAATTGGCCTTTCCGGAGAGTGTTTTGACAAATTCCAGATTGTTGTCGCTCGCGAGGTATGCAAGCCAGTATGCCCCACTAGGCAGATACACGGGAGCAATCACATTTGCCTCGTTCCAACCCACGGTAGGGGTGATTTCGTCCGTCTCTGCTACTTTGTTGCCAGGCCCTCCTCCTGGACCGCTGGCATCATACACTCCAAGCCGCAGTTTGCCCGCAGCATTCGTGACGTAGAACGACATGCTTTGTAGCACGGAAGTAACTGGCAGCGTGGCTTGCTGAGCGACTAAGAGATTGCCGTTGCCATCGTCGGCAGTAGACAAGACGGCTGTTTCGCCGATAGCTATCACCCCAGGAGTGGGCGTAGGTGTTGAAGTGGGCGTCGGCGCAGGCGCCGTATAAGAAATCTCGTTCGACGGCTGGCTCGGAGCGACGATCCTCAGATCTGACGGTGGAGAAGGAGCGCCTGCGGTATCCGACGGACTTCCTGCGGTGCCTGCGGTATCCAGTACGAGCGTCCAGTCTGTTTGTCCGACGCTGTTGTTTCCCGGTGGCGTGAACGCGCGTGTCCCTGAATTCACAAGACCGCTGCCGATGCTGGTGTAGGTCCCACTCGTGGGATCGAACCATCGGGCCCGGCTCGGACCACCCATCGCGCCCATGTCCACGGTAATCGATCCGCTGTGATCCGGCGGGATATAGGCGACGAGAAGGGTCCCCTGCGGCGTTGCCGACGCAGCCACATAGTCGCTCGCATACTCATTGTCTGTCGAGCCGCCCGCGGTGATCAGCGTGCGCACCCCGCCGAGGCCGGACGGGACGAGCGAATACCATGGAATGGAGACAATGAACGCATTGAGCCGGGCCATATCGCGTGAACCCTGCGTATCGAGGTGATTGCGCCAATCGGGTGCATTGAACGGCCAGACGTACCCGTTACCCGAGATATAGCCCCCAATCGTCGAGAGCCAGCCCCACCACTGGAAACGGCGCACGGGTTGCGTGGCGTTTCCATTGACGCCATTACCATCGGGACCCTCTTGATCGTAGGGCTCCTCCAGCAGGAACGCCGGTTCAACCGGGCTATGTCCATACGCGCGGCGACCATGGGTGTTCACATCGCCGGAGAAGGAGTACACGCCGTTGAGGGTCA
This sequence comes from uncultured Verrucomicrobiae bacterium, assembly GCA_963763735.1. Lineage (GTDB taxonomy): Bacteria > Verrucomicrobiota > Verrucomicrobiia > Chthoniobacterales > Terrimicrobiaceae > DASTFP01. Next base: position 93,945 of record CAVXQK010000018.1, read on the forward strand.
TGCTGCTCCCGAAGGTCGCCTGATCGGTGGCGATCATCTCCGAGCTCCACTCCGCGCTGAAGAGCGTCGATTGCTGGCCCGCTACGCTCTTGAGTCCCGCCAACAGCCCGTCCTCAGCGCTCTGCTGAGCGCTGTTGAAAGAACCCATATCCCCGCCCATCATCCAGACCAGATTCTTCTGATTCGCGTACCGCGCAGCGATCCAGGCGCCATACGAACGCATTCTGGCAGAGCCGTTCGCGACCATCTCCTGCATCCAGCCCTGGTCACCACCCGAGTAGCCCGACATAAGCGGGGAACATGAAGACGAGAACGCCCTTCGACTCGCAATAGGCGAGCAGTCCGTCCACGAAGCTCCAATATGCTTCGTTGGGCGTGGTAAAGTCGGGCGCATACCCCGAGAGCGTCCCGTCCCAGGCCGTTCCGTCGAGCCGCTTCAGGAAGGGCGCGTCGCCATTTCCATTGAATGGCGGACGATTTCCGCGAGGATCGTGATTGAGGACGTGGAGCTCGATGGCCGTGTAGCCCCGGGCAACCGTGTCGTCGATAAAGGTCTTGTAATCGATCACCGGCAGGGAGACGACAAACCACGCGGTACGGCCGAGGATCGGGAATGGCGTGCCGGCCTGGTCGACCAAATAGCGTTCATCCGCACTGTACTTGACCGGAAACGCTGGCGCGGCCCGGGCGCCAGCCGCGCACAGCAGGAGCAGGAGACCAACGAGCCAGGTTCTCGGGCGCGAGGGCAACCGCGTGCACTTGGCCCTCGGGCCCGCGCAACAGATCAGTTCAACGTGTTCTTGCTGAGTCGTCATGAAATTCACCTTGGCTGACTGGCCTGCACGGGCTCCCGCCAAGATAGACGCACAGCATCGCCGCACCGCAATCGGGCGTCGGGCAATTGCACGACCGGACGAATATCGATGAAGAGGACTTTGCCGCCGCGATGCGCAGGATTCAGCTACGCTAGGGGGGCGCTAAGATCCCTTTGCAAACTTGCGTTGTGCTAATGCGAGAAGGGCAAACGACAAGCCTAGCAGAGCAACCGTGGTCCCGGAGTCTGGAACATTTCTCATTGGGACTGGAGCAGGTGATCGGAGGAGGGTTGGGTCAACTGTGACAGTTGAGACAGCTGTTTGGGCGTTGGCACCAGACACCAGTGCGATTGCCAGCAGAGCGAAAAGCGCGTATTTTCTCATTTTTCAGGTAATTTCTTCCGGATTGAGTCTGCCCGATCCGAGAATCTACAAACGGAGCATGATTTACGCCAAGACGCGGGATCTAACGGATGAATATCGCGCAAGTCATTTCTCTTAAGCAACATCCGACATGTGAAGATTTCTGATCTCTTGTCAATCTTGCCGGCATCAATCCGGAATTCTGTAAGAAATTCCGACACGCCGTCATACGCCTTAGATCCTGATTCTCGACAGGTGACCGCCATAAGCCGATGTGAAACATGGACTTGCTTTGCGTCAAAATTGAAACTGAAGTTCTGTAAGAAATTCCGACGCGGGATCCCCATCTTTCAGAGTTCCTACAGTGGCACCAACACATATGTGATCGTTGGATCGTTGAACCGGCCTAGACATCGCTTGTCCTGGCCGGATCAGGATTAGACGCGAGGGTCCGGCGGAATACTTCACCGGCTCCGTGCGCGTCGATCCTCTATTTGAGACGGGAAAAGACGAAAAAGTCAGCCCGCTTATGTGACCTTTCGACCGGGCGCGCGTTCCGCCTGGCACACGCATCCGAACGGCCAAATCCTGATCGTGTCGGCCCGGCACGGGCCGAGTGCAGCGCTGGGGCGATCCCGTCGAGGAAATCCGATCGGGAGACGTGGTGTGGATTCCGCCAGAACAAGCACTGGCATGGCGCATGAGGCCGCTCGCCAGGCATAGCCGCTTCGGCCAGAATTCATTCGTGCATTACCGGCTCTTCATAGCGAAAAGGCGCGCCAACAGTACGCGCCTTGGAAAAGGTCTACCGCGAGGTGCAAGTATTGCGTGAGCGTGTCGAGGACTTGGAAGACCTTCGCGATCTTGGCGAGGCCATCGCGGAGAACGCTGGCAAACCCTTGATCCGTTGGGAAGAAGTCAAGAAAAACCTGGACCTTGATTGACCTTCCAGCGTTACGATAATGAGCCGTTATTGGGCTTACAACCCCTAAATGCAATCCTGAGGTCACCAGAAAGCGCGGCCTCGTGAGGGCAGGGGACCAGTGGCGGCAAGACGGAAATCGTTACCGTCGAAAAGGCCATGCGGTGCGGGTCTTCATCGACGGCAAGGAAATCGTCACGATCGATGCCACGGGCCTGCGTGTTGACGGGGTCGTGCATTACGAACCGCAGCCGGCAGCAGGGTCCCGGATCAGCGAAATCCGAACCCAAACACGACCACCGGGGCCGGAGCATAGAAAACCGGCCGGTAACGAGGAGCCGGATAGTAGTAGTAGACGGGGCGATAATAGGGCCGGTAATATCCATAACCACAATTGTTCCAGCCCCGGTAATAGTAGCCCCGACCGCAGTTGTTCCACCCGTGATGATGGTGTCTGCCACCTGCCTGGGCCGGAGTGGCTAACAGCGCGAACGTGGAAACAGCCGCGAGTACCGCCAGAAGACATGGTCTCATCTTCATATCGAGGTAAAGGCGTTTGTCGACCTGCCTTTCCAACCTAACGAAAGATGGCCTCTCACTCGAGGCGTTTTTCCCCGTCAAATGCCGTTACGCGTCGCGCGGAACGCCATCTGCAAGGAACGGACTATCTCGTCTCGTGCGTGCCAACAGGCAGCACCGAATCACAGTACTCCTTGATCTGGGCGGCCGAAGAGGCGGGTGTGGAACGGTTCGTGCCCTCCGAATTCGGCGCGATCTACGAGTTCGAGCAGTTCTGGCCGACCACACGGTTCACCGCACCTGGGCCCGCCAGAAAGTGTTCATACGCCGGGTGATCGAGCTCGCCGGTCTCGACTTCACGATCATTCCGGCTGGGCTCTGGCCCGAGTAATACCTGCTCGAACCGGTGCGAGTCATGGGCGACCCTGATAGGAAGGTCTCCTGGTCAACCGGCCGAGACGTCGGCCGCATCATCCCGCACGTTCTGTCTCATCCGCTTTCCCGCAATGCGATCTGTCCGGTGGCGCGACCGCCTACTGCTCGTGGAACGAGTTGCTGGCAATCCGGGAAAGCGCGCTGGGTCGCGAGGTGGCTCGAAACTACCTGACTTCGGAGCCGTGGAAGGCTGTCTAGGCGCAGCAGCCCCCGGGTCGTCTGAAGTTTAGCGTGGCGATCGGCGTGCTCTGCAGCGAGGGCGCGGAGGGCATGTCATTATTTTGCAAACTGGAACGGAACCTTTCTGCCGGAGTTCAAGGGCACGCCGCTGCCTGAGCTGTTCCGGGATTACATCGAGCCGATCGTCGCTGCGCGCCGTGCCGCGCTGATTGCATCTGGAGAATTGCCTGCGGGCTGAGGTATTCCGAGTTCGTGGTTCGGCTCTGCTACGACGCGGACAGGGTCCGTTCCGAACAGACTCGGTGCCGACGGGTCTTCGGCGCTCTCTACCCGACAGGGTTTTCTATCATCGCGTAGAGCGAGGAAGCTGCAGTGCCGCAGGTGCCCGGCATCAAGAGCATAAAAATCCGGGTGCGGACTCAGCCCGGCGAATGGGGAACTTGTCGCCACTCCTCGGAATGCAAGGTTCTTTGACTCGGGATCGACGCGCGCCCAAACGCGGGTTGCACCCACTTTCTTATGCTCTCCAATGTCCCCACGAGCACGCACGTCCCGAGTCAGCCACGCTTTGCCCGCAACGCCGCGTCCGCCCGTTCACGCACTTCCGCAGAATCGTCCTTCACCAGCTGTTCGAGCGTCGGCTGCACACCCGCATGCGCCCGGTCGCCCGGAGTCAGCTTTTCTAGCGTGTGCGCCAACTGGGCGCGCACGGCAGTGTCGGGGTCGGATGCGCGCGCCAGCAGCGCGTCGATGACAACGGGTGCCAATGTCGCACCGCGCAGCGCGAGTTCGCCAAGCTGGAACACCGCGAAGTAGCGCCTGTCTCTGTCGTCGTGCTCCAACAGGTCGATGAAGATCGGCATCAGCTCGCGCCGGCTGGCCGCCAACCGCTGCAGCTCGTCCAGATAGCGGGCGATACCGGCAACGTCCTGTTGCGCGCTGGCGTCGAGCAGCCGGTCCTTGATCGCCGCCAAGTAACGCGGACTACCCATATTCACCAGCGCCTGCGCAGCGCGCATGCGCTCCGCCGGCAGCGTGTTGGTGGCGCGCCAGCTCTTGATTAGCCGGTGCTCCCGCTGGGCGTCGAACGGAGCGCGACCGAGGTCAAGGTTGCGAACGATCGCCGCCGACGCGATCGCCGCCAGTTCGTCCGGCGTGCTGAAAAGACCACACAAGTAGCGCTCGCTCAGCTCGGCGCGCAGCGCGGCGAGCTTGTTGGTGCCAGCGATGCGCTCCACGTGTTCGTCGGGCCAGGGCGCGTCCTCGGCCAGCAGGAAGCACAGGCAATCGATGTTTGCGGCGCGGGCGGCGCGGAACTCGAGTTCGGTGACCGAACGCTGCTCGCCCGGCGGGCAGAAACCATAGCGCCGCGCAAACAGACCGACGTACAGGTCGCAATCACCGGCGTCGCGCACGCAACGGTCAAGCGGGCGCGCGTCTTCGGCGAGGTAGTACTCCATCGCCACGTCCACGTGCCCGAGCCGGCGGATCGCCAACGACAGCGCTTTGCGGTGTTCACGTAAGTCGGCAAAGGTGGACGAGACGTAAATCGTGCTCACGGCTGCAGGTCCTCCGGTGGCGTGTTGCGCAACTCGTTGAGCAGCTCGCGCGCGATGTTGATCAGGTCGACCGGCATATCCGGCGTCAGCGCGTTCGCCAGCGTGTCGATCAGCGCCGGCTCGTCCCGCGCGCGCTCGATCAGCACTTCCAGCAGCAGATCGAGGAACGCGCTCCGTCCGAAGCCGAACGCGATCCAGCGGCTGGCAACACGCAGGACGGCGGACGGTTCGGCCGCCGCGAGCGCGCGCCACATTCCGCCCATTAGGATTTTCGGATGGCGCTCGCCGGTGGCTGCGACAGCGCGGTGCAGGAAGCGCTGCACGACCAGGCTCGGTTGCTGCCGACTCAGCAGATCGAGCGCGATCCGCGTGCCGTTCGGATCCAGGAGCTGAGGCGTGTCGAGCCACTGCCGAAGCAGCGATGGCGGAACCGTTGGTATTTGTTCGCGGCGCTTGCGCAACGTATTGCCAAATCGGACCAGTGCCCAGTCGATGTCGGCCCGGCGCCGCCACAGCGGTAACGCATCGACCGTAACTGCCGTCCACCAGGTGAGCGCGGCTGGCGGATGCACCTCCTCGAACATCTCGTCGAGCGCAGCGCGCGCCAGTTCGATGCCAGCGTCATCGCCTTCATCAAAGGCGGCCAGCCATTCATCGACGCGCGGCTCGGGCTGAGGTGGCTCGGGGTCCAGGACCGAGGGCTGCCCGATGGTAGCGGAATCGAGCGCCGGCGCCACCCGGATAGCGCGCCAAACGGTCCGTAGCTGCTCGCTCGCCGCGGCATTCACGCCGGCTTCCTGCAGTCGCTGGCCGGTGTAACGCTTCTCGTCCGCGGTCGCGGGCACGCGTTCGGCGAGGTCGATCATGAGCGCAACGATCGGGTCGTCGGCGCCAGACTTCTCCAGGTGCAGGCCGACGAAGTCTGCCAGCGTCATTAGGTCAAGTGTGGCGCAATCGCACCATAGCCAGCGCGCCATCTCAGTGACCGCGTTGTCCGGCAGGGCACGCAGGAATTTGCTCGTGATCGACAGCAACCGTATTGGGGCCTGCGGGATCTGGCGGTCCATCACCTGCGCCGCCTGGGGATCGCTCTGTATCGAAGCGATATCGGGCAGCAACGCGCGCGGTTGCGTGCGCGCGACGATCACCGCTGCGCCGAGTGCGGCATCGGCCGGTGGCTGTGTCTCCGTGGACGCCAGCGCCCGCAGCAAGTCAAGACACACCGGCAGGCATTCCGGTACAGGCACGCGCGTCAGGCCAAGCAGTGTCAGCAGGCGCGGCGTGCGAAGTGCGCCGGCGGCATGCTCCGCCACTACCGCGCGCGACAGCCCGACCGCAGATTCACCGGGATCGCGCCGCGCGATCTCCGCGATGGTTGCGAAGGCCCGCTGTGCACGGCCCTCGTCGTCACCCTGCAGCGCATAGATCGCCTCTTGAAGCTCGTCGCTCATGGTCCCGCTCCCGGACAGGCGGCCTACGCCGAAGTCGTAGCTATTGTTAATGGTGGTTTCGGTACGCAGGCCCGCACCGCGCCCGCCCGTCTTGTGATACTGCTTGAGGTGCGTGTTCTTGTAATAGACGTGCAGCGAGGGGATGACCCCCTCGGTAACTATGCGCGTCCTGCATCGGCCGCCGGCGACAGTCGACTTGCGCATTTTGCGCCCAAAGATCAACTGCACCGTTTCTGGTCGGCCCAAATCGATGTTCTCCCGGATGACTTCCTCGAAAAACTCCCTCCCGTGCCGCGGGTGATCCCAAATCTGAGTGAGGGAAAACTCCGCCTGCAACACCGAGAGTCGGTAGCGAAAGCCGGCCTTTCGGTCTGCCGCTGGATAGGGCTGCGGCAGTATGGAGAGCCACTTGCGGAAAAATCTCTCGATCTTCTTTTCATCGAAAGCCTCCGCGATGCGCTGCGCCGCCGCCGGGTTCGCACAGCGCAAGAGCCCGTTGTCGAGCGCTTCGAATTCGATGCCCCGCCGGGCCAGTTGCCCCTTGAGATACTCGTGCCCGTTGAGGCAGAGCTTGCCCGTGTAGGGAAAGTAGGAGCAGAACTTGATGAAGAAGGGTCCGAAGTCTTCGTCCACGCAGTAAAAATAATAGTGGTTTACCATGGCCGTGGTGTAGTCAATCCACGGGATGGTGCCCCCGCCCTCCCCGAAGCGCTTGCGGATGGTGCGCGGCACGCGAGCCTTCTCCTGGGCGATGCCGATAAAGAGGACACCCTCCCGCGCTTTGAACTTCCGCAGACGCTTGTGCATGACATCGTCTTTGCGCATCCCTTTCTCAAAGCGGATGATCGGGGTCGCCTTTCGCTCGGCGAAGTCGAGCACCTGGCAGCGAAACCCTTCGCTCATGGCCACCGCTTCCTTGGTCGAAGCGAACCGGTGGCCCTTGTAGCCGCGGAAATAGGCTGCCACTCCCTGTGCGCTCGCCAACTGCGGCACATAGAGGTTCAGATACATGCGGTCGATGCATTCCAACTCAAAGACGACATTTTTACCCTGGAGTTCCGCGACGTTTTTTGGCACAGTCATGGCGGTGTCTGGTTGAGCATTTGTTACCCTCCATCACTGGAGAACACCAGCCGCTTGACGGCTCAATCCGGCATCCCTCGCGGGATGCCGCTCAGCTGCTCCAGCCGGACACCACCCTTTCCCAAAAGACCGAAGCAGTTGCCTGAACAACGAGCCGAAATTTTCTAACGAGGCGGGGGCCTCCAGCGCCAATTTCACGCAACACTCCCGCTCTGACAATACATCTCGCCTGGTCTGAGGCCCGCCTCGTTAGCATCTTATTGGCGCGCTTTCCAGAAAGATGCCGGTTGAGGGGATCAAACCCACACTGACCACACTATCCGATGAACGACCTGCGGAAAATGACTCCTCCGCCGTTGCCACGGACGCAGGAGATTTAACCGTCGCGTCCGTCCGCCGCGAGGGGTTGTTAGGTGATCAACGCCTTACTTCGACCCTCATGTTGTGAATGATGACCCTATGAGCTCCGTTATCATACCTAACAATATTCAACTTTGCCTCCGTATTAGAAGCCGTCGAACGCATCGTTCACAATGCCTTCGATCAAGGCGACTTCATCGTCCTGCAGTTTCTTGAAATTCGCCTTCACGCCGTTTCCTGGGCAGAGATCCCTTGTTCTGCCGGATGAACATAATGAGATTTTCAGCGAGACGGTCCGGCATATCGATCGTTTCCATGATGCGGCCCATCGCGTCGTCATGGCGGCGCAGATAGTCGATCTCGCGCGGCAGGTCGTGCTCGACGGTGCGCCTGACGCATGCGTACAGAAACTCAGCCTCAGCCGTGCAGTCGAAATAGCGATAGAGATCGGCGGTCTGGTTGAGCACGTCGACGTTGCGCTCGGCTGTCGGCCGCCACTCGATGAAGGGCATCAGCGGTTCGGAGTGGGCCTGCAAGGTTGCGCGGTAATCGTCGATGCGGTCCAGCATTACCGACGAAACCGGGAACACCATCCCCGGCGGCGTGAACTTCCGTTCCGCGAGGACATGATGGATCAGGCAGCGATGCATGCGGCCGTTGCCGTCCTGAAACGGATGGATATAGACAAATCCGAAGGCTGTGGCCGCGGCGATCAGCACCGGGTCGACGCCGTCGTCGCGCATGCGGTCGTTCGCCTCCAGCAAGCCGCTCATGAGATCGCTGAGATCGTCCGGCCTCGCGCCGATGAATTCCGGGAGCGGATCGCCATGCTGATCCCGTTCGCCCAGCAAAGACGCCGTCGGGACGCAGGCCCACAAGCACGAATCGCGTGTCCTCGATAAGGACGCGGTGAAGGCGGACGATTTCCTCGAGCGTGAGCAGTTTCTTCCTGCCTGCAGGACAGCGCGACCCCATCGCTCGAGGCGGTTGCGCGGCGGACGCTCGCCCTCGATCTCGAAACTGGCCTGGCTGTCGGCCAGCAGCATGAAGCTGGCCGCGCGCGCTACCAGATGGGCGCTCGTGCGCCCCACGGTTTCCCGCGCTCTGGCCGAGACGTCGAGCGCCAGGAACTCCGTAGAGCTCCGGTACGCCGGATGACCGGACAAAACCGGCCGGTGCCCAAGAGATTGTCGCGCACGCGGTGCCGTTTCGAAAGGCGCGGTTCCCCGGTGAAGTATGCCTTGGGGTCGAGAAGATCGATAGCCGTCGCTGCGGGCGCATCGTCCATGTCAAGGGCACGTCCCGTCAGGATTTCGTAGAAATACCAGACGCGGCGCGCCAGGGTGCCGGTCGGCGCGGCGTGGATAAGGCCCTCGATCTCTCCCGGCGGTACGGCTTCAAAGACCCGCTTCAGCACCAGCAGATCGATTTCTTCGTGGCGGAGGGCGAATGTAAGATGGTCGGCAAGACTATCGCCAGGCCAGTAGCGTTTATCAAAGACGGTCCACGCTCCTTCTTTCCGGTGGCTGCCGCGAATATGCTGCTCGGAGACGCAACTCGGCCGCCGTATCGGCGCCGAAATTGCCAGCGCGTGGAAGAGCGCCGCCCACCCGGCCAGTCTGGCGCCCTCGGGGACGGTCTTCTCCTGGAAGATCGCGATCGAAGCCAGGTCAAGCTTCATGGGTCGAAAATCCTTTAGCGCTGTCGAAAATAGCCATAATATGTACTACACTGTCGAAAGTGACTATGGCATAAGCAATGGCGAAATTCGTAGAGGAAAGTCGAAAATGCAGTAATGCAGTGAAAGCACCACCGATGTCGAAAGTTATGATAGAGCTAGCGCGGCCGCGGACAGACTTCGTTGTTCTCCGCCAAAGCCAGATTGTTCAAGCAAACGCGCTGTTCCGGGCCGAAGGAGATCGAAGTTGACCCCTCTTCCACTACCGCCCAGCCGGAGGGGTAAAATGATCTAAAAGACATTCTCGAGGATGAAGACCCTATGAAGGGAAACCGCTATGGATCGGTTTCGTTCGGCACGGAAACTCGTGAATATTTCGGAATACTGCCGGCTGAGATCGCGCGGGCGGTGCCCGAGTCCGTCATCAACTGCATAGCGTGCATCATCTTTCAGGCTCACCGGACCGGCCGCAAGGAAGCCTATACCTTTCCGATTCGGAGGGCTTGCGACTTGCCTGTCGGACGGTGTCCTTCGATGACCGCATTTTGAAGACCTACGAGGCTATGAAGCTTGAGGACGGCAGACGACGGCGCTGAAGCGCGGTGAACCGAAGTCAGACCCGGGATCCAACATTTATGTTGAATTCCCCACAAAAGCACGCGACATTTGCCCGTGCCCGAAAGGGTACAAAGAAAAAGCAAAAATGACTCCTCGCCTTAGTGCAGAGGACAAGGTTTCTGGCCCCGTGAACCAGTAAATCACGGGGCATTTCTTTGCTCAAATTTTCCAGACCAGCTTGCTGATCTTGATATAGCGGCACATATCAGTCGTAGTGGTCGGATAGGCTGACGAAAATCTCCAGGCTCCATCTCGTAGGCCATTGAGCCAGATGACGTAACTGTAATCCCACGCAAGCACGAGATGTTTTGGCGGTCCCCATTGTTGCGAATCGTTTGGAACGTGACGGCATTCGGTGTTCGGGACACGACTTTCCAAAATTTCTTTGATCCATAGGATCCTTTCGATTCGCGGCAAAGCCACTTTCGCCTTTGAAAAGGTCAGCCGCGCCCGATTCGATGACGTTTTAAACGCATGGTCGTAGCGATCGGCGAAGAAGCGAATCTCCTCGCCACGCCAGCTATGAATGCTACCACGAGCCCCTTTGACGTTGAAAAGCTGCGTATAAAGCCTCCGCCCCTCTTCCAACGCCAGCTCATCGGAAAAACCATCGAGCTGAACCAAAAGCGCGTTGAGGTCAAGGGACGCCATGACGTTGACCTGCTCACGCCGAGATCTTGACGATATTGATTTTCTCGGGCTCCTGGGAAAGCGACGGCTGCGTTAGGCGTATTCGACCTCGGTTTTCGAGATAGCGAGCCAACGCCGCCTTAGCCGAATGCGGCTTCAGACCGCACCAAGCTGCGGTGACACAGCCAGTCAGCAGATCGGCTAGCTGAGCCAAGGGAGACTGGAAAGAATCATTGATTGTGAGATCTGACAAACTCGCACCAGAGGGCAGGTTGTTCTTCAACACGCGCCGCAAGTCTCCAAACCGATCCGCACCTTTGTCTGTTTTGAAATCCAGCAAGACCAGATAGCGATGGGGAGGCACCATCAACTCGATCAGCATCTCATAGTAGAACTTGTAAAAACCAAGCTCCGCGTTTCCGTCAATGTCTATGGCATGGTCCAGCCTGGCTTTTTCCACTTGGATCACCTGGAAGCGAAGCGCGTCATTCTCTAAAAAGAAATCGATTAGCCTTTGGTAGGAGGTCAATTTTGAAGCACTTACTTTCGTCCATTTGATTTCGCCCGTAAGTCCGATTTCCTTTCGTAACAACTTTAGCCGCTTTGTAACGGCCTCCTTTTGATCTCGTGGAACCGAAAGGCCGCCAATCCCCATGTAAGGACCGCTGAAGGGGCCGCCGTGGCGGCTCTCATCTATATAGATGATAAAATCCATGAAAAATCTTGCGGTGAAAGCAGCACATACGAACAATCAAAGATAAAGCTTATCCAGAATTAAATGCACTATCGCCGCCGCGATGAGCGGACATGGGGGTCCCGACCCGGGTTCAGACCCCCCCTCGGGCAATGAGCTACTAAAAGCTTCACTAGCAGTTCCATCGTACCGGTCGGGCCTCTGCTTGAGCGCGGAATTCTTTTCGTTTCGGAGAATTTTCGGCCGACGTTGCCATGCTTCGCGAGCGTGGCGCGGATCGCGGAGAAAAACGCGATCTCTTTTCGTAGTGTGGCCGCTTCGTCCAGCGTGCCGCAGAGCGAATACGCCTTCGTCACCGACGCCATCACGTCGAGAAAGCGTTTCTTGCCGTCGTCGAGACCGAGAATGTGATTCGCCGCCGGAGCGAGCAGTTCGAGCGGCTTTGTTTCGAAGCCCGAATAATCAAACCCGTGCATCATGCCGCGCAGGACATCCAGCTTCTCCTTGAGAATCGTCAGCGCGTCCTCGGCCTTCACGGTCGGCTGGCCCTTGCCCTTCGCATCGGTGTAGGTGCGCAGCGCGTTTTTCAGCTCGGCGGCGATGCCGATGTAATCCACCACCAACCCGCCCGGCTTGTCCTTGAAGACGCGGTTCACACGGGCGATAGCCTGCATGAGGTTGTGGCCGTGCATCGGCTTGTCCATATACATCGTGTGGCAACACGGCGAGTCGAAGCCGGTGAGCCACATGTCGTGCACGATCACGATCTCGAGCGGGTCGTTCGGGTCCTTGAACCGCCGCTCCAGCCGCTTCTTCTCCGCCTTGGTGTAAACGTGCGCCTGCAGGCCGGCGTGATCGGTGCAGTGCCGGTCATGATGATCCGAATGACCCCGTGCTCGGGATTCCAGCCGCCGCCTTTGACCGCCGGCAGCTTCGTCCCGGCCCACTCCGGCCTCAGCTTTAGGATTTCGTCGAAAAGCGCCACGCAGATGTCCCGGCTCATCGCCACGAACATCGCCTTGCCCTCCAGCGTGCCGGTGCGTGTCTCGAAGTGCGTCGCGAAATCCCGCGCCACTTTCGCGAGGCGCGGTTGCGCGCCGACCAGCTTCGTGAGCTGCGCCCATTTGCTCTTCACGGTTTCCCGTGCGGCCACATCCTCCTCGTCCTCGATGACTTCCTCGACGTCCTGGTTCAGTGCGTCGATCTCCTCCCGATTGATGTCCAGCTTCGCCAGCCGGCTCTCGTAGTAGATCGGCACCGTCGCCTTGTCGTCCACGGCGTCCTGGATGTCGTAGATCGAGACGTAATCGCCGAAGACGCCGCGCGTGTCGCGATCCTCCAGCGCGATCGGCGTGCCGGTGAAGCCGATGAACGACGCCTGCGGCAGCGCGTCGCGCATGTGCTTCGCATGGCCGAAGACATACGCGCCCGTCTTCGTATTCAGCCGGCCCTTCGCGCCGTATTGGCTGCGATGCGCATCGTCGGCGATCACGGCACGTTCTCGAACAAAACGCCACGCGGCCGAAGGCCTTCAACCATTGCCAACGCGGCGGGGAACATATCCCGCTCGTCGTCTGATCTGAGCCAAGTTACTTTCCAGCAATGCTGAAAGGCGGGCATGGCACGCCAGCCGCCAAAAGGTCCACTCCTGTAAAATCCGCGGAGCGAAGGTTTCGTATATCCTGCCGGATCACGCTCCAATGCGGGCGGTTCGTGCGAAGTGTCGTGCAGAATTGCGGCTCGTATTCAACGGCGGCGGCGTGGTGGAATCCGGCCATTTCCAAGCCGAGCGCTTGACCGCCGCCACCAGCACAAAGTTCGAGGGCGAAGAAACTCATGAGTGCGAAGATGGAGCGCAAGCTGAGGCGTCTCACAGGAGCGCTTTTCCGAAACCCACTTCCGGCCCCGATTCAATGCCCGCTGGCAGCGCGCAGCAATCCGCGCCGCGCTTTTCAGATCGTGCTCCCAGAGACGCAAGATGGTCCATCCCCGGCGTCGCAGTTCCCGTCCAACGGCGCGATCACGCGCTCTGTTGCGCATCAATTTCGGCAGCCAATAGTTGCGGTTGCTGTCGGGCTTTCGTCCGTGGTGCGGGCAGCCGTGCCAGAAGCAGCCATCGACGAATACGATGTTCCGGCGTACCATTTCCTTCTGGAATAACCGGGGCAGCAGCTCGTGGGGAGGGAGACTGATCAATGGGACTTTCCCCGCCGCTCCCTCCTTGAGCAAATCCGTCGCGCGCCGATGCGGCTGCTGCAATCGCACCAGCGCTGCGGTCAGACGATCGAAAAGACATTGATAGAGCCGAAATCCCCCGACATCAGTGGCAGCGGCTTCCATCCCAGTTGGAATTCTTTAGACGACTTAAGTTTCTGAGATCCTGATATTTGGATCATTTCTTAGAAAAACTGACCTCTTCAACAAGTCCGCGCACACTAGCGCTTTCTCCGATGTGGTCTTTAGCCTCCTCTGGCAAGAGCGGTGCCGCTCTGCAGCAAACCATCGCCACCTAGTGGGGCTAGTTGCGGTGGTGATCGTTCAAGCTTATCAGCAAAGGCGCGGCGTCCCCAAAACACCCTCGACAAGTCTGGACGGCTTCGATTGGAAAAGCGTTGCGGAGGGTCCCTCGCCCGCTATCGCAACAGGCACTGTCAACTCACAGCCTCCGGCAACTCAAGCTGCGGCATCATCATCATATTCTGATATTCCCCCGGGCTTCCCACACCCACCCCCCGTTCGCCGCGCTGTTCCCGTTAGCCGATGAAAAGTCACATCTCGCAATGATACCAGACGAAATCAAGGCGACAATTGCCGACCCTCCAAACCGCCAGACACGGAGTTTGGCCTGATCCTGGTACGCAAAACAGACTCCTCGCGTCCACTGCCGGGCCATACCACTACCGCAATATCGCTCTGCTGCCTTTTTCGGTAAGATAGTCCCACTAACGCATATCTTCGCACAGTTCCGAGTGGTCCCAGATAGAGTCCCCCTCGCAACTTTAGGTTGCGCTACCTCGCTTTCTGTTCAAGGGTCGTCGACTCGATAAGAACCTGATCATGAACAAGAACCCCTTCTCTTTAGCGACGCCCTTACCCGGCCCTAGATTTCGAAATCTCCACGCTCCTTCTTGGAATAACTACCCGGCCGCGATAATCACACTGCTCATTACCTCGATTTCCCTGTGTCATGCGATTCAGAGTTGCACGTTGGCTTGGAATGCAAGCCCCGGGGCGGCGGGCTACAAGCTGCGTTATGGAACGACCAGCGGGAAGCCAACTACGACCGTCGATGTCGGCACGGCGACGACTAGAACGGTCTCGAACCTTAACGAGGCGACCACTTATTTCTTTACGGTAACTGCCTACAACGCCGCGACGACGCCGATCGAAAGCCAGCCATCGAATGAGATTTCTTACAGGACGCCTGGTGCGTCACCCGCACCTACGCCTGGACTGATAAATATCGGTGAAACAGCTGTCTTGTCGACCGCCGACAACAACAACGGCAATCTCTTGGTCACGCAGAAAGCCACGCTGCCAGTTACTTCCGTGCTACAAAGCATGTCGTTCTACGTCACGAATGCTGCGGGCAAACTGCGGCTTGGAGTGTATGATGCCAGCGGTCCCGGAGGAGGGCCTGGCAACAAAGTAGCGGAGACAGCGGAGATTAGCCCCGTAAATGGGTGGAACACAGCGGCCACATCTCCCACAGTGCTGGCGGCCGGAACTTATTGGCTCGCATATCACCCGAGTAGCAATTCGCTTGCTTTTGTGAAGAATCCAAATGGTGCGGGAGGGTGGCTTTACTCGCTTCCCTATGGCCCACTACCATCAAAATTCTCAACTAATCCGTCTAGTACCAAATCGAACTGGTCGTTATACGCAACCCTACAACCATGAGCCAAATGTCAGATGCGAAAGTCGCGGGAAAGGCTAGTGTAGTGTCCAACAAATAACTGGACAGTTTTTGGCTGGTAGAGTTACAGACTGGGGCATGCCATCCCAACTGCCGGTGATTGAATTGAGCACGAGAGACCAGGAAGAAATCGGACGCTGGCTGACCTTACACGGAACTCCCCAGCAGGTGGCCTTGCGCAGCCGGATCGTGCTGGCCGCGGCCGCGGGTCGATCCGACAGTGCCGTCGCTCGAGAGCTGGAGATCAATCGAAAGACAGTCATCTTGTGGCGAGGGCGCTTTGCGCAAGAGGGTATCGACAGCTTGTGGGATGTGGCGCCGGGCCGAGGACGCAAGCCCACCTTTGGGCCGGAGAAGATCGAGGCCATTGTCAATGCGACCCTTCAGGCCAAGCCAAAAGGGATGACGCAATGGAGTTGCCGTTTGATGGCCAAAAACCAGAACGTCAGCAAGTCCACCGTCAGTAACATCTGGCGCAGTCACAATCTCAAGCCGCACCGGGTGAAGAGCTTCAAATTGTCGCGGGACGCTCGCTTTCTGGAGAAGTTAACCGACGTGGTCGGACTGTATTTGAATCCTCCGCAGCAAGCCCTGGTGCTCTGTGTGGATGAGAAGAGCCAGATTCAGGCTTTGGATCGAACGCAGCCGGGCCTGCCGCTCAAAAGAGGCCGTTGCGGCACTATGACTCACGACTACAAACGCAACGGCACGACCACGCTCTTTGCCGCGTTGGAAGTCCTCCAAGGCAAGGTCGTTGGTCAATGTTACAAACGGCACCGGCACCAGGAATTCTTAAAGTTTCTGCGACGGCTGGACCAGGAGTTTCCCGGCCAGACCCCCCTGCACCTCGTGATGGATAACTACGGCACACACAAGCATCCCAAGGTGCAAGCCTGGCTCAAAGGACATCCTCGTTTTCTCCCGCACTTTGTGCCGACAAGTTCCAGTTGGTTGAATCTGGTGGAACGGTGGTTTGGAGAACTCACTTCCAAACGAGTCCGCCGCGGATCCTTCAGCAGCGTGAAAGACCTGCAAAAGGCTATCGGCGAGTTTCTGGCGGCTTGGAATGAAAATCCAAAACCCTTTGTCTGGACGGCCACAGTGGAATCGATTCAGCAGAAGTTGGCTCATTGCCGACAAACCCTCGAGCAGATCCAGCCCGGCTGCACTCAGCCGCGCAAAAGAAAACCCAAGAAACCCCTGTCCAGTTAATTCTTGGACACTACACTAGGGCTAGGCCCAAAATAAGCGAAAAGGCATGCGCATGGCGTTCCGAATTTTGCCACCGAATCGCACAGAGCCGCAGTACGAGGTTTGCGAATGATGGGTCAAATTCGACGTGGGAGACGAATTTGTCCCGCTCCACCGGCGCGGATTGTAGCATAGCCAGAAGCTGCTCAAGGGTAGTTCTTGTCTGCTTTATCTTGTCAATCAGGACCGAACGGTTCATGGAATCGTGTAATATCACGATATCGTTGGCCGATCAAGCTTTGGCTCACTCCCTCGAAGAAGGACAATTTGGCAACGACGCTATTTTTTTGACGGAGCCTCGCTGGTCGCCCTTCTTGATCTGCGTCTCGTCAAGCTTGACGACGGCTTGACCTATCCCCTCCTGGATGGGATGGGCCCTCAATGCCATTTAACGGTTTTTTGAACGATCCATGCGCGCGCGGGGGTAAGTTGGTCTGTGACTTGTTCTCTGAAATGTAGGCAATCACGGCTCGCAAGACATCCGCAAACATTGGCGGAAATGGTTGTTATGACTACCCACGGCTAGAAAGATGCAATTTAGGTAAGTTACTCAAAATCAGCTACTGGAGCGGGTGACGAGACTCGAACTCGCGACATCAACCTTGGCAAGGTTGCACTCTACCAACTGAGTTACACCCGCGTGCAGAAAAACGGAGCGTAGCAGCGACACGGGAAAGGTCAATGCGTGATTTTGGCGGGCGGCGGGCCCCCCAGGGCTGTCGACCTCGGTTCAAATCGTCAACCCAGGTGCCGGGACGCGCAACGCCCCGCTGCCGTTCATTGTGGGGTGAGGGAATCGACACGGCCTTCGAAATGGCTTTGAGCAACCGATTTGCCTGGCGTTGTTTTTCGTGGCATTGCTGATCTCATACCGCGACCATTGGCCATGCAAATCATTTCAGACAACTACGCAGCGCCCGGCGGCAGCTTGTGCTCGCAAGCCCGCATTGAGGAAACGCGCCCGCGTTGCGTTCG
>CAVXQK010000019.1:0-125721 GCA_963763735.1 uncultured Verrucomicrobiae bacterium
GGTCGCGTGGGCGATGACGATTTTGGCAAACGCCTGCTGAGTTATCTGCAGAGTGCCAAAGTCGATACAAAGCACGTGCGAATCGACCCGGCGGCCGGTTCGGGCATGAGTGTTGCCATCATTGACGCCGAAGGCGATTATGGCGCCGTCATCGTTTCTGGTGCGAACCTGCAGATTTCTGAACAAGACGTCCGTGAGGCCCTGGACGTCATCCAATCTGCCGGTGTTCTTGTGCTTCAGAACGAGATTCTCGACGCGATGAACCTTTTCGCTGCGCAGTTTGCCAAAGCTCACGGCGTCCGGGTCGTTCTAAACGCGGCGCCGACCCGACCTCTTGACCCCAAGTTGCTTGAGAACGTCGATATCCTGGTCGTCAACGCCATTGAGGCGGAGATGATGTGTGGCGTCGCGGTGGCGAGCCTCGCTGCGGCCGCGGAAGCGGCCGCGCGGCTATCAACCCAGGTCACCAATGTGATCGTCACGGCAGGTGGCATGGGCCTGGCGGTTGCAGAACGCGGGCAACCGTCTCAGGTCCAGGCAGCTCATGCCGTCACTTTAGTCGACACACACGGCGCAGGAGATGCGTTCATAGGGGCGCTCGCTGCCCGGTTGGTCGAAGGCTCCTCGCTTCTCGAAGCCACTCGCTTTGCCAATGCCGCGGCATCGCTTTTTGTCAGCACACCGGCCGACCAGAAGACATCAGTCACATTCGACCGGGTGGCGCGCTTTCTCTCTGAAAATTTATCACACGTTAACCAAGAGGCACCGCATGCTTAAAAATATCTCCTCCGTCATCAGCCCTGATCTTCTGTGGCTGCTGGCTTCCATGGCTCACGGCGAGGACCTGATACTCGTCGATCGTAATTTCCCCGCAATCCAGGTTGCCAAATTTGGCCGGTGCATCCATCAGTGGCTCCGTCGGCGCATCGGATGTCCCGATCCTTCCGCGCGGCGATTATGCGGCCTTCGCCCCTTTTCTGGGGTGGGCGGCCGAAAAAGCATCGAGCCTGCTATGCAATGAACGTCCTATCGAGTTTTCGTACGACGAGGTCAGCGGCCGATTGGCCGCCGATATCCCCGTAAGCCGCTCCAAGGGGCTCGTCGTCCGATGGACTGAGCATCCAGAATAAACCCCTTCTACTCCTCTGCCCTGATCAACGTTCGCTGCCCGTCCGCACCTTCGACTTCCAGGAATAAACCGAGGGCCCAACGTCATCGGCCTTGGGTTCGGATTCGATCCGATTACGGTTTGTAATGAACTCTGTTGGAAGCGGACTCCCGAGGCCCCGTCGCTTCGACCAGTTGGCCGACCCTTCCAAGTCCGAAAGCAGGCATATTGTGATAAATATTTTCATACTGTCCTTCCGAGATCAGATAGGTTTCATGCCAAATGCCTACATCGCCGCTGTTGCCGACACTCTGGCGAAAACGCGCCCATGCCGGCAAATGCGCCAAATCAGAACGCTTCGCGTACTGGGTGAGAGCCTCAAACGATTTCCAGTATTGAAGAAGGAACATCGTTCTGCCGAACCACACGTGGCCACCCAAAAAACCAAGGTCGGGCTGGCGCCGAAGCTCGGTCAGCATCCGGGGCATCGCCACAAACACCGGCAGCCACTTATGAAATTTCCATGCGCGATTGATTCGCATACCAATCAGAAAAACGCAGAATGATTCATCCATCTTTGCCGTCATGCGTCTGGGTATAACCATGATTGTCTCCTTGAAAGCTTTGTTGCAGTTGTCGTTCCATGCCGCCCCGCGTCCATGTGGGCGCTGGCAACATTAATTGGCAAATATGTTGCTACTGTCAACAATTTTGATTAAAAAGCACGCTGTGCCGGTCAAGCGCTCTTACCATCACGGCAACCTTAGGCAAGCCCTGCTTGAGGCTGGCGTGGCGCTTATTGGAGAAGCTGGCCCCAAGGGATTCACGATTCGCGAAGTGGCTCGCAGGGCCGGGGTTTCTCACAATGCGCCGTATCGTCATTTTCGGGACAAGGACGAGCTGCTTGAAGCGATCGCAGGCGAAGGCTTTGAACGCCTGACGGCCGCGATGAAGAAGCGGTCGGCCGCGGGCGCGACGGCGGCGGACCGTTTGCGGCTGTGCGGATGCGGTTATGTGGATTTTGCAATGCGCTGGCCGCAGCACTTCCTGGTGATGTTTGATCGGCCTCCCCCCAGGCTTCCCGGGCAGGACACGGCGGGAAAAAATGCCTTCCAGACGCTCCTCGGATTCATCATCGAATCGCAAAAGGAGGGGGCTCT
Organism: uncultured Verrucomicrobiae bacterium; assembly: GCA_963763735.1. Classification (GTDB taxonomy): domain Bacteria; phylum Verrucomicrobiota; class Verrucomicrobiia; order Chthoniobacterales; family Terrimicrobiaceae; genus DASTFP01. The sequence continues at coordinate 2,269 of CAVXQK010000019.1, forward strand.
GCCCGAGGGAGATCCGTATCCCCTGGCGCTGATGGCGTGGTCCATGGTGCATGGTATCGCAAAGCTGGCGATCGGTGGGAACCTGCCCTATACCTCGAGGCAGGTTCTCGATTTCACTCAAGCCACCTCAGAGGCGTTGCTGAGCGGGATGGGAAAGTCGAAGACGACGTTGAACAGGGATCTTCCAAAAGTCTCAGCCAAGGCAAAAGCGAAAAAGAACATCTCCGGCCGGATGTAAAATCCTGTCGCTTGCGCGCCGTCCAGGCGCCACAGAAGGAGCGCTACCGCGAAGCACCGGAGACCGCGCTGATCACCCTGCACGCGCGCGGGCGCCTCGGGGAAAACCTCAGCTGCAAGGTCGAAACGGGAAAGGCACTCGTTACCGCGGGTCTCCATCCCGGCACAGGGGGCGCCGGACACGGCGCCTGCTCGGGTGACATGCTTTTGGAGGCCCTTGTAGCGTGCGCGGGTGTAACGCTCAATGCCGTCGCCACCGCTCTTTCCATCGAATTGCGCGACGCTGTTGTCGAGGCCGAAGGCGATCTCGACTTTCGCGGAACTCTCGGCCTTTCGAAGGAAGTGCCCGTGGGGCTTCAAAAGATCCGATTGCGGCTCACTCTCGATACGGATGTGTCGGAGGAACAGATCGCGACCCTCGTCCGGCTCACCGAACGCTACTGCGTGGTCTACCAGACATTGGCGCATCCGCCAGAGTTGGCATTGGCCGTTTCCCGAAAGTCCTCCTGAATCCCGAAATGCTGACGCCGAGGGAGAAAAAGGGGGGCGCCAGGGAGGATCACGACTCCTCACGTCGTCGCCTACAAGACGGAGTCGCGGACTCAGAATTTCACGCCGATGCGCGTCGCGTACAGTCGCCTACCCGGCTACGACCTAGCAACAACACCGCATGTGGAATCGTAATCCTACCCGGCTTTTCGGAGAGCACTTGGCGCGCACCGGGAACTCCAAACTTGTCCCCTTCGAGACGATTCTCACGACATGCTCCGCGGTTGGCACGCCTCGTGCTCCATCGATCTCAATGGATAGTCCGGTCAAGACGAATGGCCGGAAATAGAATTGCATCGGCCACACGCGGTCGTTCTCTTGATTTTTTCAGACCGGCGAAAATGAAAACGAAACAACTTCCCGATGATTTTCGTGCTTGGCTCAAGGCGCGAACTTTCGCGATCGGCGCCGAAGCGGCCTTTTCGGCCCGATTCGCCGCAGATTTTGCAGGCAGGATTCGGTCGGCCCCTTGCAAGCGCATGGTGCGGCGGAAATTACCGAAGGGAGGCTGCACAGCGAGTCGCAACTCTTAGCGTTTCATGAAGAGCATTCTCTCGGCGTCCTTCCGGTATCTTGCCAGCGAGGAATCGCTGGACCGCTATTTCAAACCGCGCGCATTCCAGTGTCGTGCGACTGTCCGGCAAACCGACCCGGACTCAGAAGTGACCGTGGTCGAGGCGCCCGCTGCCTTTTGATGAAATTTGGTCGACTTGCATTTGATTGTTCAGGCGGTCACAAGGTGGGCTCTTGGAGGGCGACGCGGACTTTCGTGCGACGGAGCAGGCGACAGGGCTCGGGCGACGGCTGAGAGCACTTCCGCTGTGCGGGCGCGTTTCGGAAGTGCTGCCGATATTTCACGAACGATCCCAGGCGGCAGTGGATTGTCCGCGAGCGAGCCTGAAATCATGATCACCGGGATTCGGCTGCCTGCGGAACGCAGCGCGAGAAGGATACTCGCTCCGTCGAACTTGGGCATGTGTCGCTCGGTCAAGACGAGATCGAAATGCTTTTCCGCAAGCAACTCGAGCGCAGCCACGCCATCGGCCACGGTGGCGACTTCGTAACCATCCATGCGGAGCACGACGGCGTGGAGTTCACGGATGAGCAGATCGTCGTTCACGATGAGCAGGCGGGCGCGCGGTGATTCTTCGACGAGGGTCGTGACGTCCATGGTGAAGCGGTGCATTGGGTGTGGCATTTTTGGTTTGTTGTTGGTCTTGCGGCGACAGAATCCCACACGGCGCGCGCGACCGCTATTGGGCACGCAACCGTTCTTCAATAGGCGCGGCGCCTAGGGCAACATGCCGGGGCTTTCGGGGTTCCCTTGCAAAACATCGAGGCAGTTAAAACTCCGAATGCCGATATCGATAAGGGGAGGGCGAGGCTCCCGCCGAGCCGTCGCTTTCTTTTGATTCCACGCCTTTAGTTGTCGAGGCGTTGCGTCTCCACCCAGCGCACGGCCTGCCTGATCATCTCCGCGCTCGTGGCGAATTCCATCTTCTCCTTGATATGATCGCGATGCACCGAAACCGTCTTCGGGCTGAGGTTGAGTTGCGCGGCGATTTCCTTTGCCGTCCGGCCCTCGCCAAAGAGCCGGAAGACCTCGAATTCACGGTCGCTGAGCTTTTCCAACGGCGAACGGGAGCCGCGCGGCCGAGCTTCGGCGAAGGCATCTAGCACCCTGGCGGCGAGACGCGCGCTTACGTAGATGCCGCCGTCGAGCACGCGGCGGATGGCCGCAATCATCACCGGTCCAGGGCTATCCTTGGTAAGAAAGCCCTTTGCGCCCGCGTGGAGGGCACGCTCGGCGTAAAGCATCTCGTCGTGCATGGAGCAGACGAGCACCTTCACGCCAGGATGAAGGGCAACAAGGTCCTTGATAAGCTCGAGGCCGCTTCGGCCGGGCATGTTCAAGTCGGTAAGGATCAGATCCGGCTGCTCGCGCTCCACCGTGTCGAACACGTCGGCGGCGTTCAACGCGGTGGCGCAAACTTCAAGATCGGGCTGCGCATTGAGCATCAGTTTATAGCCGTCCAGCACCACAGGATGGTCGTCCACGATGAGGAGGCGGAATTTGGCTCCGGGCACAACGCGTTTGGTGGGCTTTGGGCGGCTCATGGGGAGCAAGAAATATAGCAGGTAATACGGGTGCCGCCCGCGGGTGCCGAGCTGATTTCCAAGGAGCCGCCGATGAGTTTTGCGCGATGGCGCATCACGCGCAGGCCGATGCCGCCGCCCGCCGCAAGGGTTTCCGGCAGACCGTCGCCGTCGTCGTCCACCTCGAGCACGAGGGTGTCCCCTCGCCGTTCAAGGCCGATGCGGATCTCGCGCGGCGCGGCGTGCTTGAGAGCGTTGTTCACCGCTTCCTGCGCGATGCGGTAGAGGTGCCCGGCCAGCGCTACGTCTGGCACGCTCACCGGCAGCATGCAATCGAAGATACAGCGCGCGTCCGTGTTGCGAGTGGTCGCCTCGGCGAGTTCGTGCAACGCGTGTATAAGGCCTTCGTCCGCCAGCTCCACCGGTGCGAGGCCGTGCGAAAGGGCGCGCACCTCGGCGATGCTGTCACGAAGCTGGCGACTCAGACTCTCCGCTTGCGGCACCAGCGCGGGCGCGACGGCCTCGAGCGCGGTGATGAGCCCGTTTGTTGCCAGTGATGCAGCGGTGAGCTGCTGGCCGGGTCCGTCGTGCAAATCCTCCCCGATTCGCCGCTGCTCGCGATCCGCGGTTTCCAGGATCACGCGCTCGAGGCGCACCTGCTCCGCTTCCCGCTCGGAGAGACGCGCCCCCAGCGCCGCGAAAGCCATCGACAATTCATGCACCTCATCGCCGCCCGGTATCGCCGACAGGCTGTTCGCACGTCCGTCACCGAAATCCCGCACCGCCTGTGTCAGGCGGGCCAACCGCGCCGCGAAGCCGAAGTGCAAAGCCGCCCACAGGCAGACGCAGAGCAGCGTGATCGCGGACGCCACCCACTGAAGTTGCCGGAGCGCGTCCGCCCGCGCCTGTGCCACCGCATCCGCACGATCAAAGACGACCAACGCCCAACCGGTTCCGCGGGCCCCCATTGGGAACGGATATGCGCCGAAGAGGAGCGTTCCATCCTTGCTGCGATTCTCCGCGTCCCCGTCCCGGCCACCCTTCAGCGCGAGCTTCATGGCTGGGGCCAGCGGAGTCTTGAGCGCCGCATGGCCCGACCAGCGTTTCTCCGAGTCGTCGATGACGACTCCGTTTTCATCCACCAGCGCGGCCTGCTTCAACCACGGCTCGTGCGCCCACACCGCGAGATCCTCGGCCAGGACTGCCGGCTCGCCGCGCTCCATTTGCCTCGTGCTTCGCCTGGCCATTCGTTCGCCGGTCGCGTCCATCTCTGCAACCACATCCTTGAGGTTGCGGGCGAGGTCGTTTGCAAGGTTGAGTTCGTAGTCGAGCCATGTGGTGGCGAGCCCAAAGACCATGACGAGCAATGGCACGTAGTAACGGGCAGGCGGCGGAAAGGACATGGCATACGTAAGCACAAATACCGCGATCCCTACGACGAATTGTGCTTGTCCGAGCCTCAGCTACGTCACCGCTATTCATCGATTTATTCGTCGAAATCGCCGTCGCGTCGCGTCCGACTTCGAAACTGTTAACCGCGATCTTCCCGGACGGGCCGGCAAAAGAAAGAAATTGCTTCGAACGGAACTAGATGAACCACTTGGCGCACGCGTATTCAGGAAGACCACCGATAATCGCGTCCGTGATGACGTCGATAAGTCGATCAAGAACCAGCAAGGATTCGCGCAGGCTTTCCGCCACCTCATTTCCCCCATCGCAACCGTGCCTGACACAGCGCAAGGCCTTCAAAAGCGCGGGAAGGGACAGAAGCGCGCCACGCTTGGTAGGAGAGACGGCTGGAAGCTTTGCAAAGTGTCGTCTGCTATAGGCGACGGCGTTCAGACGCTGCAAATCGAAAACAAGAGCATCGATCGCAGATCTCGGCGCGGCATTGTCGCTCCCGAACGGGGAAACGTTTAGTGCGCGGCAGAGATCGGCTGCTACCTGGGTGGATGACGTTTCCCGGCGCCCCCTGGTGGCGTAATGCGCCAGGGAAGTCCGAACGGCGGCAAAATGATGCGAAGAGAGATTGGGCGTGCTCATAGCATCAGCAGCGCCTGGTCGGACTCGCAAAGCGCCACCCTCAGCTCCCTCACAGCACATCGTGCCATCGTTTTGTTAATCCGTTCGATTCCAATTCTTGAACGAAACGAGCATTCCACGAGCGCCGGCGGTTGTGCGGTCACCGGGACGCGCCGCGCAGCCATGCCGGTTGCGACACCTAGGGCTCGATTTTCATTGGTGAAAATAAACATTGAAAATGAATGGAAGATCTTTTCCGAATACGAGTTCTCAGCCAGCGCGCCATCTAAGGTCGGAGCTTCGGCGACTACGGGGGGCTACGGTCGGAATCTATTCCACCGCAAAGAGGGCCCAGAGCATGAGCCAGACACCATCGACGCGTCCGGGCGGACGCGTGTAGGAAGTCGAAATGTTGTGGGGATGCATTTTGGCTTTTCACCATATACGCGCGCACCCGGCCAACTTGCGACTCTTTGCAAAGACGAGCCTGGCGGAGCAGCTCGAAGGACGGCCCTGATTGCGGGTGGAAGGCGCGAGTGATAAGAGAACAGCCTGCAATATCTCGCACGAACTCACGTAATAGTCTCGGAGACACCCCAGCCCTTGCAGTACTATGAGTAACAACGCATACAGAATGCCCATCACAGTTAACGAAGAGAATTACACGGCCTGATTCCCGGCGAGCCGGTGCCCCCTTTGAACTCGAAGGTTCAGCGCCGGATCGATCCGCTCTAAGACTACGCTCCGCGCCGCACTGCCGGTCGATCACTCCCAAGGTTTCTTCGTTAGCCCATTTTCTGTTCGCCGTGCAACCTCTCACCCCGCAACGGTGATTGGCCCCTTCCCATCCCGCCATCCTTGCATCATTTTGCAGCAAGGCTGCAAATTTCCAGCGTTCGTTCGTATCTCTTGAAAAGCCAAAATGCTTCTCCTCGACCTTTCGACGCCTTGCACACGTCCACTCGGACGTATCGATAGCTTGGAGCTAAGGCGCCGGGTGCTTTTCGCAGTGGAATAGACTCCACCTGGCTTTTCCAATTTCGGTCCCCCAAGGCTCAGGCGTTGGTTCGAGCGCTTGCTGGGACCTTTGTATCCAGAAAACTCGCTACAGATCGTCATCAAACATAACACATGAGCCCGCGCAAATTTTCCATTTGCGAAGTTAATTTCATGAACGGCCGCCGGGAGCCCCTGCCGTTTACAGGAAAGCCGCGAGTTGCGCTGCGCAGCTTTTACCATGGCGATCCATTGCCCCAAGGGATCGCGGCCTTTGCTTACGGAGAGGGTGAAATCACGAGAGAGCAAGTGCGATGGGAGACAGCGGGCGTTCATATTACCGGCATCCGGAGGAGGAGGACGTCCGGCGAAATGAACGGGGACAACGGCAAGGACGAAGAGAAATGAGCGACAAGAATCACTTTCGCTACAGGGTCCGGCAGACGTTTTGGAGTTTGGGGGATGATTGCGAGGAGATCTTTAAGACGAGGGCGGAGGCCGAAGAATACGGACGAAGGATCGCGACGGGGCTTGCGGGGATCTTTTACCAGCGCGCTGGCGAGTATGCCAACGTTCCCCATCGGAAACTGGTGCGCAGGAATCCCGGCAGGGAAGCGGCGTCCCCCAGGGGTTCGGAAACCCCTGGCGACATCGATGGCGGGAGCTTGCGTTTCCAGGTTCGCGGCAAGATGACGTGGAGCGAACTCGTAGACCGCATCTATCGCCTGGCAGTCGAAATCGAACCGATCAAATGAAAAGCGGCGCGGCCGCCAGACCTCGCCACAAGCACCAAGACAAGATCGATGGGTTGCCCGAGCAGGCGACCGCCTACGATCAAGCGGGGCGGGCCGTCGCCTGCTGGAGCCTCGGTTTTAGAATCAAGCAAATCACGATCGCTCCGAAAGGCGAAGTCTCAGGGTTCGTCACCTGGCTTAGAGCCTTGCGTTTTTCCTGCAATAGCGGCTTAACCAGAAGAAGCGTTGGACGGTACCATGACCGGATTGTTTGTACTCTCGCCGGACAGCAAGCACGGCGGCGTTTCAATCCCCAGGGGATCAGAAACAAGCATCCTGCCAGAGACGCCGATCTTGTGACGGACCTCCTGCTTCGCCTCCACGGAGAAGAAAGGGAATGCAACTGTGCGCTCAAATACCTGGAGGCGAGGGCGCGCAATCTTGTTGACCATCACTGGCGCACAATCGAGGACCTCGCCAAAGCACTGCTCAAATATCAAAGCCTGACGGGCAGGGAAATCGCAAATGCGCTTCAGGAAAGCCGCGCGACGCACGAGCGACAGCAACTTCAAGAACGTATCTAAGTCTGTAATCTGGAAACGAGGGATCTCCGCCGGCAGGTAAGGCGCGCGCAAGAATTAGGGATATCAACAATGCCGCTTATGCGCCCCTCGACAGGGGCCGTGCCCAGGATCGCGCGGGCCTGCTCGCCAGTGCAGCCGAATTTATTGAGGTGATTTTTCTCCTCACGAATTGAAAGCAGTTTCTTTGCATTTTTGGCGTCAAATATCCTACAATCGCCGGCAACAAATCGCGCACGGATTGAATGGAAACATCTGATTCAGATTTGCCGGAGGAGCTCGTGGAGCGAATACTTGCCGGGCTGGGATTGAGCCGCCGTCCCGAGCCGACACCGGACGCGCTTTGGACGCTCTACGCCGCGGAAGCGTGAGCCGGAAGCCGATCACTCACGAGGACCGAATCCGTCTCCTTGTCGACGACATCGGGATGAGCGAGGCAATCGCGAGCAGACTCCCCGCCGATACGCCCACGCCGCCTCCACCGTGGTCGCAAGCCGCCGTGCAGGGCGGGAAGCATGGTTCGACGCGTTCTTCAACCACAGAGGACACCGGGAACACAGAGAAAATGGAAGAAGTAGGATTCCAGACGGCGACTACTACGCAAGCAGGATGACCAGAACCTGTGCCACGGTGATGCGAAGAAGCATGGTCAGCGGATAGACGGAGGCGTAGGAAATCGACGGCGCATGGGATCCTGCGATCGTATTGGCGAAGGCGAGTGCCGGGGGATCCGTCATGCTGCCTGCCTGCAAACCAAGTATGGTCACGTAATTCAGCTTGAGTACCGCCCTGCCGAAGATGCCTGCTGCGAGAATCGGCACGATTGTGATCGCCACGCCGCACACCAACCAGAGCAGGCCGCTCGGCGATAAAAGCGTGCTGACGAACTGCGAGCCCGATTTGAGCCCGACGCACGCCAGGAAGAGGATAATGCCGAGTTCCCGAAACGCGTAATTCACGTTGCCCGGCATATACCACACAAGCCCCCCGATATTGCCGGCGCGTGCAAGCAGGATGGCGAGCACAAGCGGTCCCCCGGCAAGGCCGAGCCGCACGGGCACCGGCAGCCCGGGCAAGGCGATGGGAAGTGAACCGGCAATGATGCCCAGCACGATGCCAAAAAAGAGGGGAATGAAATTCGTTTCGTTGAGCTGCTTCGGCGAGTTTCCGAGCTCGGCGGCAACAGGATCGAGCGAGGGCGCGTCACCAACAATAATGAGCACGTCGCCGAACTGCAGATGTACATCCGAGGTGGCTATCACCTCGACGCCTCCCCGCTGCAGACGCGTGACTGACACGCCGTACTTTTGCTCGAATCCCAACTGGCGCACCGTTTTGCCGAGCACCGGCTTATTGGTCACCACCACGCGTTTGAAAGTAACCTGGCCTGGCGCCCGCATCAGATCTTCATCGCTGCGGGCTCCAACGATGCGCTGGAAGCTCTCCAAGTGAGGCGCGGTGCCGACCGCAAGGATTGTGTCTCCGGTATGGATCACCGATGCGCCCGTCGCAACATGTGCCTCCGACTCGCCCCGCCGTTTCAAGCGGGAGACGGTTACCCCGGTTTCGTGGAGGCCAGGGATTGCGTCGATCCGCAAACCGTCGAGATTTGGGTTGTCGATCCGCAGGTTCAACCTCTCGATTGGCTGGCCGCCCGCGCGTTGCGACTTTTCGAACTGCGCCACCTCGTCCTTCACGTCGATGCGAAAAAAGACGCGCACGAGGACCATGCTGACAATGATCCCCACGATACCCAGCGGGTAAGCGACAGCGTAAGAGAGGGCAGGAATGCCCGAAAGGGCCTCGTCCACCTGCAGCCCAATCAAGGTCTGCTGGGCCGCTCCCAGCGAGGGCGTATTGGTCGTTGCTCCAGAGAACAGGCCCGCCGCCGCGCCAAAAGCGATTCCAAAGAACTTGGCGAGAATTGCCGTGAGAACTCCTCCGCCGATCACGATTGCCGCCGCGAGGCTATTCAACACCAGTCCCTGATCCTTTAGCGACGCGAGGAAGCCTGGACCAATCTGCAGGCCGATTGTGAACACGAAAAGGATGAGTCCAAACTCCCGAAGAAACTCCAGCGTGTGATGCTCCAAGTGAAACCCGAAGTGGCCAAAGATCAATCCTGCGAACAAAACGCCGGTCACCCCGAGCCCCACTCCGCGAATTTTCACGCTGGCGAAAGCCAGCCCAACCACCGCGACCAGAGAAATCAAAAGGATGGAATACGCGACCGGACTGGCCGTCGCGTAGTTCTCAAGCCATTTCATTGCGGTTCACTCCGAGAGCGATACTTGTCGAATACGGCACACCTGAGAAGCCTGAATTCTCACTGCGATAAGGACAAGATTTCCCGAATGTGAACATTCGGTGCACATGAGAAGATTCGCTCTTCAAAAGTTCTGCACAATTGCCCTAGAGTCTTCGAACGTCCCATGAATTTCCCCTCCTCCCTCGTCTCCCTGATCGCGCTCGTCCTGCTTGCCTCTACCCTGTTGACGGGATGCATAGCGATCGCACCGCCCCCCAAGCCCGCGGGCGTCGTTCAAGTCTGGGTCGAACAAGGCGGCGTCCGCGTGCTCCGCAACGGACAGACCCTATGCATAGTCCACCCCAGGCTTTCGAGGGTCGAACAGTGGAAAATCGTGCAGAACGACACCGCCATTGTTATCAAGTCGCGCACGAGCGACGAGGGGCCTGCCGCCGTCGAACTCTTCGACATCAACACGGGCGCGTTGATAGAACGCTTGATGACATTCGCAATGTACACGGGCCGACCATCGTGGGCTGAAGGGTTTCAAGACTGAATCGTCAAATTTTTCGACAGATCATGAGACCGTCTGCGACGGGGAGGAGAACGCATTCCACCCGCGAATCGGCGGAGAGCTTCTTATTCAGCCTATCGATGGCCTGAGCGGATTCCTCCTTCGGATCCACCACCCGGCCCCGCTGGAGCATGTTGTCAAAGACGATCAAGCCGTTGGATCGCAAACGGGGCAGAACAAGCTCGTAGTAGAGGTCGTAGCCGGGCTTGTCCGCATCGATAAATGCGAAATCGAACGTAGGCTTCGCCGGAAGCGCCTCGAGTTCCGCCCGCCCGCCTCCGAGGCGCAATTCGATCCGGTCCTCCGTGCCGGCGCTTTTCCAGTAGCGGCGGGCTATCGCCGTCCACTCGGCGTTGATGTCGATGCAAAGAAGGCGTCCCTTTGGCGAAAGGCCCCTTGCGATGCAGATGGCGCTGTAGCCGGTGAACGTTCCGATCTCCACGGCAGAACGCACTCCCAGGGCGGCGGCAAGCAGGGTCAAAAACGAACCCTGTTCGCGGCTGATGAGCATCTCGCTGACGGAACCAAGCTTTTCGGTTTCGGCCCTCAGATCATCGAGGACCGGATCGCCGGACTTGCTCCGATGAGCCGCGATGTATTGATAAACGTCCTCGTTCAGGGCGACGAATTTCGAGGACGGCGGGGCCTCCGAAGAAGTCCCAGTGCGACCGGTCTTTCCGCCAGGTTCCCCTGGCGGTTTGTTTCTTCTCGACGGGGCAGGCATTGATTTACGGTCTGATTCGGCCGCGCCGCCTTTCGTTGTCGAGGTTCGAACTGGATTTCGCAGCCCGAGGCCCTGCATCAGGCTGGCAACTCGATCTGCACCTTTACACTTTGCGGAGGCATGTTCGAGGCGAAGTCGAAGGCTGCAATGGAGTCCTCAAAACCGAAGCGATCGGTTATCAAGGGTTTGACGTCGATCTTTCCAGCGCCCATGAGCGCCAGCGCCCTCGGAAAGACGTGCGCATATCGAAACACACTTTCGATGCGTGCCTCCTTCACCTGGGCGGCCACGATGTCGAGTGGAACCGGTCCACCCGGCATTCCGATAAACACCACGCAGCCGCCCGGCGCCAGCGGTTCGAACACCCCTTGCAAGGCGCGCGCGTTCCCGCTGGCTTCGAAGACAATGTCGGCTCCCCAGCCCTCGGTCGCCTCGGCCACGACCTCAGTGATTTTTTTCTCCCGCACATCGATCGGCGTAATACCGTTGTATTTTCCGGCGAGCTCGAGTTTCTGCGGCTGCACGTCCGTGACAAACACCCTGCTGCAGCCGCCGGCCAGCGCGGCCAGCGCGGTCACCATGCCGATCGGTCCCGCGCCCACCACCACGGCAACATCGCCCGCCCGGACGCGCGCCTTGTTCACCCCGTGCATGCCCACGGCCAGCGGTTCGACCATTGCCCCTTCGGCAAAGGAAACGTTGTCGGGAAGCTTGAAAGTGAACGCGGCCGGATGGACGGCGGTTGGGCGTAAAATGCCATGCACTGGCGGCGTTGCCCAAAAGCGCACAGCGGGATCAAGATTGTAAATTCCCAGCCGCGTCGCGCGGCCGTTCGGATCCGGGATCCCAGGCTCCATGCAGACGCGATCGCCCGGCTTCAGATTGCGAACTTCGCCTCCGACTTCCAGGACAACGCCCGCAGCCTCGTGACCCAGTATCATCGGCTCGCGGACGACGAATGGCCCGATCGCGCCGTGCTGGTAGTAGTGAACGTCGCTTCCGCAGACGCCGACCGCGCGCATGCCGATCCGCACGTCGTGGGGCCCGAGCGGCTCGTCGATGGCATAATCCCGCAGTGACAATTTGTGTTTCTCTTCAAGGACAAGGGCTTTCATGGTAAATCAGGGGTTGGCCCACGGTAGTGCAAGGCAGGGGAGAGCCGCAAGCCGTAGAGAGAACCAATTGCAAATCGCGGCTTGATCGAAAACTATTGACTTCGCGGCCGCGCTTGAGACTTTGAAAAAAGCGCAATGGAGCAAATCCCCCCAGGGTGTTTCTTCCGTGGACAAGTCGCATCGCATCACGCTTGGAGCGCTGGCGATTCGGGCTCCGACGGCTAGTGACACGGTCGGAACAGAAAAGGCGGGCTTTACCCTCTCGGGCGCAAAACACTCACTTAAAAGAGGCCAGGAAATCTATGAATGACATGCAGGGAAAGCTTAGCGGAAAAGTGGCGTTGATTACCGGTGCGAGCGCGGGAATTGGGCAGGCTTGTGCGCGGGCACTGGCTGCGGAAGGAGCGAGGTTCGTGCTCACGGCGCGCCGCCGGGAGCGCCTGGACGCTCTCGCCGCGGAAGTTCGCGCGATGGGAAGCGAGGCTGCCATCGTCACCGGCGATGCGCGTGACGAGGAAACCGCGCGCCAGGCCATTGCCGCGGCAAAGGACACGTTTGGGCGGCTCGACATTCTCATCAACAACACGGGTGTCGGCAATTACAAGAATCTCGTCGATACCAGTGCCGACGAATACGACGAGATGATGGATGTCAACGTGCGCTCAACCTTTCTGTTCACCCGTCACGCCGTACCGGTCATGTTGTCGCAATCTGCCGGCACCATCTTGATGATTTCCTCCATGGCCGGCATCTACGGCTTCGGTGGAGAAGCCGTTTATTGCATGACAAAGTTCGCTCAAGTCGGATTCGCTCAAGCCCTGGACAAGGAACTGCGCCCGAGCGGCATCAAGGTCGGAGCGATCTGCCCGGGAGGAGTCAAGACGGAATTCGCCTTGGGAAAAGGGCGCACCGAGGAGAGCGTAGCCCAGTCCGACATGCTGGAACCTGAAGACGTCGCATCTGCAGTCCTCCTGGCTTGCACACAGTCCGCAAAATCGCGCATCATTCAGGTTCAAATGCGCACGATGGCCGAAGCCCTCGCCTAGAGCGAGCTGTCCGCGGCACCAGCGCTCATTCCCTCCTCTCGCTAATGAGGCGCAGGACCGGTGTCTCGTCTTCCTCGATGCCTGGGTAACGCCCAATTTCGGGGTTGACGAAAAAGTTGTCGTTCAGGTCGTCGTTGGCGGTCGAGACCTCTCCGATGATGCATTCTTCGGAAAGCGGGCAAAACTCGTGGTAAATGCCAGGCACGAGTGTCACACGGGAACCGGCTTCGAGTTCGATGATCGCGCCGGATAAGATCTCCTGCGCCTCGTGATTCACGGGAATGGTCAGAATTCTGTTGGCGCTTTTCGCCGGTTCCCCCGCCCATACTTGCACGGCCAGCCTCCCCCAACGGCAAATGATATCCTCCTTTTTCTTTTTGTGCGCATGCGCGGGAGTGGTCATTCCCTTTTGAGCGTACATGAGCTTCTCGCAATACTCCGGCTCCTCCGCGAGATTTACGAGAATGAGCCCAAACCGCCGCCAATCTCCCAGGCCAAAATCGGTGATATCCCAGCGCGGATTGGGAGGCAAAGCCCAGCCGTGGGCGCCATAGCAACGAGTGGCGGATCGGATGAGTGAATTGATTTCGCTACGCTTCATCGAGGGTGTTTGGTTGAGTTTTCACACATTCAAATCGACGGCTCGCTTCGCCGCGTGAGACTCCAGCGCGGCCGCAAAGAGCTCGTGACTGAGCACGGCCTCATCCGGTGTGACACATCCGAATTTCCCGTCCAGTTTTCCCGCCCGCTCCGCCAGGAAAGACGCCCACATTTGGAGAAAGCAATCCGGAAAGCCCGCTTCGAAAATTCCTCCGGTGATGGTCGGAAACGGCCCATGAAACCCCAGGTCGGTGCGCTGCCAGGATTGTTCCTTGCCGCGTTGAAACGTCCACAGCGTCTTGGGCTCTTTCGTGCTGAATTTCACGCCGCCCTCAGTGCCGAAGACCTCGATGAACCACGTATTTGTCTCGCCGGGAGCCAGACGCTTCATTTCAAAGCGGAGCGGAACGTCAATTCCTTCCCTTGGCACGTCGGCATGCAGCAGGGCGTTATCCCACGTGTCGCAGGGAGCCATCCCGCCTTTGCCGTCGGGGCGTTCGTGATAAATCTTTTGAAGCTGCGCATAGACGCGGCTGGGTTTCCAACCGAGCCGGAAGGGAATATGCACCGTGTGCATGCCCAGATCCCCCATGACGCCAATTTCGCCGCATGTTCTCACCTGACGTTTCCAATTCACCGGCTTGGTAGGATCGAGATCGCTGCTATGGTGGAAACCGGAACGGATCTCGAGCAGCTTGCCAAGGTCCCCCTCGATCGCAATCCGGTACGCGCGTTGCGCTCCCGGGAGAAAGGGAAATTCCGAGCTGCAGCGCACGAAGCGACCCGTGGATTTGACTGCGTTGGCAATAGTCCGGGCAGCCTTGAGATCAATGCCAAAGGGTTTCTCCGCAAGCAGGTCTTTCCCCGCTTCCAGTACATCGAGATAGATCTTCTCGTGGAAATTGTGCGGGACAGCGACATACACAACATCCACCTCGGGACTTGCCAGCAATTCGCGATAGTCGGCTGTGACCAATTCGACCGTCGAAACCTGCCGAAACCACTCACGCTGCTTCTCGACCAAATCGCAAACCGCCACCAACTCCGCTTTGACGGGAAAGCTTTCCAAAACGAACCAGCGGCCAAGGGCGCTGGCGACTTCGCGACCCATCAAACCGCCGCCTATGATGCCGATTCTCGCTCGCGTGCTCATGACGGCGGGCACTAGTCCAAAAGTTTCGCGGCAGCCGCAGCGCTAGCCCCGTCATGCACGATAGCCATCAGGGCCTTGGTCATCCCCGCCGGGTTCTCATGCTGGATCACGTTGCGACCATAGACGATGCCCGCCGCTCCTTGCACGATAAGTGCTTCCGTTCGTTCCAGAATTTCCTTGTCCGGCGCCTTGCCACCACCGCGCACCAGCACGGGAATCTGCCCGGCGATTTCGATCACCTTGTGATATTCTTTCACGTCGTCGGTTGGGTCCGCTTTGATGATATCCGCCCCCAACTCGACCGCTTGCCGAACGAGAGGAAGAATCTTGAGCGGATCTCCGTCCACCATATACCCCCCGGCAGTCGCATTGGTCTGAAAAACCAGAGGCTCGATCATCAGCGGCATGGCATAGCGATCGCACTCCGGTTTGATCTTCAGAATATTCTGGATGCATTGGTCATTGACTTCAGGCTCGTTGGGGATGCGAAAGAGGTTCACCACGACGCAGGCGGCATCCAGGCGAAGCGCCTGCTCGACGGGGCGTTCAATCATGCGGCTGAAGAGCGTTCGCGGAAGTTCCCTGCCGTAAACATTCGCCACGTCCGTGCGAAGCACGAGAGAGGGCTTATGACGCCCCGGCAGCGACTGCAAGAGCCGGGCTTGGCCAACCGTCAGTTGAATGGCGTCGGGCGCCGCCGCCACCAGCGTGTCAACCGCACGCGCTAGGTTTTCGATACCGGCAAGAAAGCCATGCTCGTTGAAAAATCCATGATCGACGGCCACATCGAAGCATCGGTTGGATTTTGCGTTGAATAGACGGTTTAGACGGTAGGACTTCATGGACGGGCTTTGTTTGAAATGCAAGCGTTACAAAAGGGGATCGGCGCGCACCAAACTAATACAACGTCATCGGTAGTGGGAAATAGAAACTGAAGCTTTTCTACCTTCCAACCTCTTTAGACGCACGCAGGCAGGCGCATTCCGCCGCTTACCACTTTGCAGTTGCGCTGGCCTGCTTCTCGTTCAAAGTTCACAGTCCCGCAAAGACCTGATCATGAACAAGAACCCCCTCTCTTACAGCACCGCCTGCGTTCGGCAGCAGGTTTCGGAACCTCGATGCACCTTCGTTGGGCGGACTCCTGGCGCCAATTGCCTTACTACTCATCATCTCGCTTTCGCTGTGTCATGCGGCAAGCTGCACTTTGACTTGGAACGCAAGCTCTGGTCCTGACGTCGCCGGCTACAACCTGCGTTACGGAACGACCAGCGGAAATCCGGGTCAACCTATCGACGTCGGCAATACGACAACGAGAACGGTTTCGAACCTGAACGACGCAACCACCTATTTCTTTACGGTGACCGCCTACAATAGCGCGAGGCTCGAAAGCCAGCCGTCGAATGAGATTTCTTACACGACGCCTGCTCCGGCGCCCACGCCAACGCCTACTCCAAGTCAGCAACCTACGTACACTCTAACGGTCCGCCGTGGAACCGGTGACGGAAGCTACACCACTGGCACCACGTCCAAGTAAAGCGCCAACGCGCCGGCAACAAGCCAGCAGTTCGACCGCTGGACAGGAGACTATCAAATTCTTGCCAATCCCTCCAGCTCGACCACGACGGCAACGATGCCATCCGTCAACGCGACAATTACTGCCACCTACAAGGCATCGACTAGTCCTTCAGGGGACAAGATCCGGTACTATCCGCGAACGGATCACAGCGACCGCATGGTGGGAGGAGTTTTTGAGGGAACCAATGGGGACCCCATGACAGGAACCTACACGACGATTTATACAATCAATTCCGCTCCGCCCCAATTGCTTTGGAGCGAGGCAAGCGTGAGTCTGGGAAATTATCGCTACCTGCGCTATCGCGCACCAAGCAACTCCGTTCGGAAACGTGGCAGAGATCGAGTTTTACCGGAATGGGGTAAAATTGACTGGAACCGGCTACGGGACGCCCGGTTCATGGAACAATAGCGGAAACACCTTTGACAAGGCGCTCGACGGAAACGTGACAACGTTCTTCGACTCCCAGGTTCCCGACGGGGCGTATGTCGGTGTCAATACGCAATAGGGCTATTCACTTGACTCAACCTACCCCAAGATATAGCAATTCGGAGTGGTCGAAGATTACCGGCGGACTTTGGCGGAACTTGAGCGGCGGGTCGTCGGCTATCTAAAGCGCCTCAACGGATTTTTCTACCCGCTGCGAGATCTTGCGATAGGCGGTCGCCACTCTCAGCGGCATATCAACACCGGGAGACTCGTCAAACGCAGGAGCTCGTCCAGGGAACTCTTCGGCGACAGCAGAGGATGCTGGCTGTAGCCTCCGGTGACTATGAGATCGCATTCAGCTTTCAACGCGCTCTCGCGTATAGCCGCGGCGATCGACCCGTGGGCCTCGAATACCTCGGCCTCAACCCCGTGCTTGCGCAAATGGCGGCTGGCGACGGTCACTGTTTTGTGCATGGCCCTTTGGTCGCCCTCTTTCGTTGCGAATATCACCAGGGACACCTTGCGGCGGCTTGCGAGGTATGTCGCGACATAGAGTGCCTCCCTGGCCTTCGGAGTCCCGTCATAGACAAGCAACGCCCGCTTGAGTTCCCGGGCAGGTCCGGGAACGAGCAGGATCGGGCGAGAGCAATGCTGAATGATATCGTGCAGGCTCGTTTCGTTCGACTGCGTACGGTCAAGCACAACGAGATCACTCCATCGGGCGCGATCACAGACGCTTTCGGCGAAGTCTCCGATCTCAACCGCCAGCCGCCCCGGAATCCCGACGGCGTGGCACGCGCGGTTAAACCTCACTCTCAGCGCGGTGACTCGCTCGCAATCGACTTCCTCTTCCGAGGAAACCAGGTGCAGACCGTGAATGATTGCGCCTTCGGACCTGGCAATATGGAGGGCCAGTTCCAGACCCTGCAAATTCGGCGCGGCCTCGTCGACTGCGACCAGAAGATCGATGAACATCGAAGCGCCATCCCGAGTCGCGAGGCGCTGACGCCGCCAGTCGCCCACCGGCGGTCCGGCATCCAACGCGGGTGGTACAACCTTCTCAAGCAATCGCTTTCCGAATCGGTTGAAAATTCGATCGGGCGCGCGACTGCGCAGGGCCGCAAAATCTGCAGCGGCAGTCTCGGTTCGGATCTCCCAGTCGAGCTCTTTCTCGAGTTCCGCCCGGTGTCGCAAGATCCATAAGTAGAGGTCCGCGTGCGTGCGACCCGGAAACTCGGAGAGAATGTCCCCCTTGCGGATGACCTCGACAACGGGGAAAAAAACGGTGTCGTACCAGTGGGCGACAGCTTCGTCGAACGGCACTTCGCGTTTTTGATCGAGCCCCATAAAATAATGATGCACTTCGATGTGCTTCAACAAATCGGCGTACGCCCCCGGCGAGGTTACGGTGACGTCTCCCCCCGGCCGGAGAAAATCCAGCCGGGTGCATTCGAGAAAATCAGCGAGTTCGGATTTCAGGATGAGGTCCTTAGGTTGAACCTCGGGGGAAAGCGGCACCCTGGTGTGAACGTTCGTGACGTAGGCCTCGATATGCGTATGGCCACTTTGCCGCGCCACCGACACGCGGTGATTGCCGTCGCTTACGAAGTAGGCATCTCCAATCTGAAAAAGCTCGACAGGCGGCAAGCCCGCGCTCTCGTTGGCGAGCATCTCGACCCGGGCCCACCGCTCCTTATCGCTGTCGCGGCGCGGCAGAAAATCGCGCGTAAAGTCGTCATATCGTCCAACGCTTCCCACAATCGAATCCAGGGGCACATCCTTCAATACGCGCCGATTTCCGCGGACGCCGTGCACCTTTTGACGCACCTCCTCAAACGAGAGAAGATCCGCGGACTTGCCGGTCAACGAGGCGACGACCTTTTCGAGGTCCGCGCGTCGGCGCGCCCGGGCAAAGTCCTCTTTAGCCGATTCCTGCGTTCGTGGCATGGTGATTGAGCGTCATTCGTAATGCGCCACACAGCCTGGATCGCGATTCAAGTCCGGGCGCACCTGGTGAAGAGTCACGCTCAGCTTCGCCTGCTTGCTGTCACAAAAGCCTGTGGTAGCGCGAATGCTTGTTGAGAAAAGGCTAGGATAAAGCCGGCCTGTCCGCAACTGGAATTTCCTGCGCCTCGGGGCCTTCCATGCCGGCGGGTCAAGCTCAAAAATTTCTGGCAATTATTTTCGTATGGACGGATGCTGCCGTACGCCCATGAACGCGCAGCAACTTCGCATTTACGCGATAGCTGATATTCATTCGCCTGACGTTTTCCGCATGGCGCAACTTTCCCCCGAGTCCTACGATCTCGTGCTCACGCTCGGCGATATCAATGAGGACACCCTGGATTACATCGCCTTTCAGACACATGGCATTCCCTGGCTCGGCGTGCTCGGAAACCACGATCCGGAAGAAGGAGTCGCGTTCGAGAGCTTGCATGCGCGCTCTGTCGCATTCCGGGGCTTGCGATTGGGCGGTTGCGGAGGCGGACCCTGCTACAAAAAGGATACGCCAAACCATTACACCGAGCGACAGGTCGCCAAATTCCTTCGAAAGATGCCGCCTGTCGACTTGTTCGTCTCGCATGCGCCGCCGCCGAGCGCGGCTTTGAACGGCGGCATGGTTCAGCCTAGCGACTATATTCATCGCGGGTTTGCTGCCTTCGACACCTATCTGCACAGCGCCCGGCCGCGCTATTGGTTGCACGGCCACCTCAGCCGGCGTTACTCCTGCACGGTCGACGGAACCAAGGTGATGGGCATCTGCGGCGCTCAACCGCTGATCCTTGATTTTCCCGCAACCCACGAGACCGTTGAAAAGTCCGCCGGCGCCGCATTGCTGTCGATCTTCGGCAGATCACTCGGAGCCAGGCGCGGGCCGTAACCCTGGCGCTGCGGACAAGTCAGGATCCAGCGAGCCTGGGGCTCAACGTCCCTTGCTGAGCGGACAAGGCATTTGGCAAGGAAAGATAGAGGCCCTGAGATTGAGCGCTGTTCTGGGGATGCTTGTTGCTGAGCGTATAGGACGAGCCGTTCTCGGTGATGATACCGCCCGGAAATCTCGCCACGACGACCGAGGTGCGTACGAACGATCCATCGGGGAACTTTTGGTGATTTCGGATCGCTCCCACACATCGAATTCCGTCATTGCTGTGCTGGAGCATCCAGTTTTCCATGATGATTGGTTTTGAGGCCATAGGCTATCGGTTGGGGGAGTCCGGCAGCGGCAGATACTAAACTCAAAAGAGTTGACCGTTGCAAGTCTCAATTGTTTTTTCCATTTCCTTGAAGCGCTGTCTTGCGCCCTGCGCCAGATTCGTTACACATCTCCCGGCCTATGAGTAGATTAGAAGGCAAGGTGCTCGTCGCGCAAGGCGGTGGCCCCACCGCGGTAATCAACCAGAGCGTCGTCGGAGTCACGCTGGAGGCTCGGAAGTTCACGCAGGTAAAGGCGGTCTACGGCGCCATTCACGGCGTCCAAGGGATCGTCAAGGAAGACTTTTTGGACCTGACGCGCGAGACGACACACAACCTTGAGCAGGTGGCTCAGACGCCCTCTTCTGCGCTTCTGTCCACGCGCGACAAGCCCGACGAGGAGTATTGCGCGCGGATGTTCAAGGTCATGCAGAAGCATGACATCCGCTACTTCTTCTATGTGGGAGGAAACGACTCCTCCGACACCGTGCGGATTGTCAACCAGCGCGCGGAGGAAGCCGGCTACGAATTCCGCGCCATTCATATTCCGAAAACGATCGACAACGACCTTCTGCTCAATGATCACTGCCCCGGATTCGGTTCCGCGGCGCGATTTGTGACCCAGGCGTTCATCGGGCTGAACCTGGACAATCGCGCCCTTTCCGGGGTGCTAATCGGAGTTGTCATGGGCCGTCACGCGGGATTCCTCACCGCATCGTCCAGCCTGGCACGAAAGTATCTTGATGAGGGCCCGCATCTCATCTACCTGCCCGAGCGCCCCTTTTCGATAGACCGGTTCATCGCCGACGTTGATCGGGTTTACAGGGAGCATGGGCTCTGCACGGTGGCGGTGTCGGAAGGAATTCAGGACGAAAAGGGAATTCCCATGGCTCTGAGCCTTTCAGGCGCCGCCGAACAGGACGCGCACGGCAATGTGCAGCTTTCCGGAACCGGGGTGGTCGGGGACTTGCTGGCGGAGCAGGTAAAGTCAAAACTCAAGATCAAACGCGTGCGTGCCGACACCTTTGGCTATCTGCAGCGATCTTTTCTCGGAGTTGTCTCCGACCGGGATGCGCACGAATCACGCGAGGTGGGCGAGATTGCCGTGCAGTTCGCAATGTGGGACAATGTCGACGGCTCTGTAGTCCTTCGCCGGCCGATTTTAAACTACAGTGTGTCGTATGATCTTGTGTCTCTGGAAAGTGTGGCGGGCAAAACTCGTGTCATGCCGGATGAATTCATCAATACCGGGGGCGATGGCGTGACAGCCGCGTTCGACAATTATTGCCGGCCGCTCATCGGCTCAAGCATTCCCGAACCCCATCGGCTCCGTGCCCCGCGCGTGCCCGCACTGCCAGATTGAGTTCCGATCCTCCCGCCGGCCTCTTGGATAACCACAGCACATGACAGACAGGCTCTTCGATCTTTCCGGAATCATCGCGCTGGTGATCGGGGGAACAGGAGTTCTGGGCGGGGCGCTAGCCGAGGCGCTCGCGGCGGCGGGAGCGGCGGTGGCGATCGCCGGCCGCAACGAAGAGCGCGGCAACGCCCGGTGCGTCAGGATTCGCAGCACCGGCGCAACAGCAGAATTTTTCAAGGCCGACGCCTCGTCGCGGGAGAGCCTGCGTGACTTGCGAAAGAAAGTGACTTCCAAACTTGGAACGGCAACCGTGCTCGTCAACGCGGCGGGAGGCAATGATCCGCGCGCGACCGTGACACCGGAAAATCCTTTCGAAGGGATTTCTTCGGAGAGTTGGTCCTCCTGTTTCGAGCTTAATGTTACGGGAGGCATCCTGTTCCCCTGTCAGGAATTCGGACCGGCGATGTGCGCGGCGGGCAGGGGAAGCATCATCAACATCGCAAGCGTGGCGGGGCATTTGCCGTTGTCGCGTGTTGCGGCCTATTCGGCTGCAAAAGCGGCGGCTTTGAATCTGACCAAATTTCTGGCCCGTGAATGGGGACGCTACGGCGTTCGCGTGAACTCAATCACTCCCGGATTCTTCCCAGCCGTCCAAAATCGCCGCCTGCTTTTCCAGGAGGACGGCTCTTACACTCCACGGGCGGTCACCATACTGGACCACACGCCGATCGGAAGGTTCGGCGAGGCGCAAGAACTGGCGGGTACGGTTGTTTTTCTGGCAAGCGACGCGGCAAGCGGCTTCGTGACGGGCGCGGATATCCGCGTCGACGGAGGATTCCTTTCCCAGACGATCTGACTTTCGTCTCGCGAGCAGTCGGACGCGTCTGGCCGCCGGGCTTATTGGCCGGTACGGACGCCCACCTCATCGAGGTGCTGCAACATGTCGGCTGGATCTTGATAAACCCGGTAGGCACCGGCCTTCTCAAGTTCCTCCTCGCCATAGCCTCCCGAAAGCAATCCCACACCAAGCGCGCTTGCGCGCTGAGCGGCCAGCAGGTCCCAGACGCTATCGCCGACAACCACTGACGAGCCGATCTCCACACCCAGCTGCTCCGCGGCCGCCAGGAAGAGGTCGGGATTCGGCTTGGCATACTGGACCTGGTCCCTCGTGATCACGGTGACTTTGTTAGGATCCACGCCGAGGATCTTTAACGCGGGCCCGGCGCTTTCCATTCGCCCGCTCGTGGCGATCGCCCAGGGAACCCTTGCCCCCGTTAAATAGTCGAGCAACTCGCGTGCTCCGGGCAGCGGACGAACTTGCGCCACCAAACGCTTGTAGGCCTCGGCATGGAGGCGCTGCAATTGTTCGATCTCCTCCTTGGTAAGCTTATGGCCCGTTTCCCGCATCAGGGCGTTCACAAAAAGGCCGCCGCTCATTCCTATCCGCCGGTGAATGCGCCATACCGACAACTCGATTCCCGCTTCCTCCAAGGCCTCGCGCCAGGCCAAAACATGCTGATAGACCGTGTCCATGAGAGTCCCGTCCAAATCAAACAGAAATGCGGGACCGCTTGCGGCAACTTTTCTCCTGGGGGGCTTGCGTGATGAATTCGGGCTCATAGCTTTTGCCTTTGAGGATAGCGCACCTGCCCTCGGCGCGGAAAGAACATTGCCACAAAGTAACTTGCGGCTTTACCAGAGCGATCCCGAACAAGTAAGAAACCCAACAGGTCCGTCTCGTCTCTCAAACCCTCCAATCTGCCAATTTTATGAAAATCCCCAGCCCTGAAATCTGGTTCGTCACCGGCTCGCAACACCTCTACGGGGAAGGCCCGCTCAAGGAGGTTGCCGCCAACTCACAGGAAATCGTCGAAGCTTTGAAGCGCTCGAAAAAGATGGCCCTTCCCCTCGTTTTCAAAGCCCTTGTCACCAGACCGGAGGAGATCCGTCGGGTTTGCCAGGAAGCGAGCAGCGACCCGAATTGCGCGGGTCTCATTCTTTGGATGCACACATTTTCTCCCTCGAAAATGTGGATCGGCGGATTGAACGCTTTGCGGAAGCCCTTCCTGCACTTGCATACCCAGTTCAACCGCGATCTGCCCTGGAGCACCATTGATATGGACTTCATGAATCTCAACCAGGCCGCGCACGGCGACCGCGAAGCGGGATTTATGCACACCCGATTGCGCCTTGACCGCAAAGTGGTCGTCGGGCACTGGTCGGACGCCGAGGTGCAGGACCGCATCGGGGCCTGGATGCGCGTGACACGGGCCTGGAATGACTGGCAGGGCGCGGAGTTCGCGCGCTTCGCGGACAACATGCGTTACGTGGGAGTCACGGAGGGCGACAAGGTGAGTGCCGAGGCGCGCCTCGGCTACTCCGTCAATCACTACGCCGTCGGCGATCTCGTCCAGCACGTCAACGCGGTGAGCGACGCCGCGGTCACGAAACTTTGCGCGGAATACGAGGAGCTCTATTCGGTTGTACCGGCGCTTCGCAAGAACGGCGCGCGGCATGAATCGTTGCGCGACGGAGCACGGATCGAGCTGGGCCTGCGCTCGTTCCTCGAAGAGGGCAATTTCAAAGGGTTCACGACGAACTTTCAAGACCTGCACGGTCTCAAGCAGCTCCCCGGCCTCGCCGTTCAGCGCCTCATGGCCGATGGCTACGGCTTCGGTGGCGAAGGGGACTGGAAGACAAGCGCGCTGGTTCGCGCGATGAAGGTCATCGCGGCCGATCTCAAAGGCGGCACCTCCTTCATGGAGGACTACACCTACCATCTGGCTCCGAAGGGCCACCAAGTGCTAGGTTCCCACATGCTGGAGGTCTGCGAGACCATCGCCGCCGGCAAGCCAAAGCTGGAAATTCATGCCCTCGGCATCGGCGGGAAGGAAGACCCCGTGCGCCTGGTTTTCGACACGCCGCCCGGAAACGCAATCAACGCCTCGATCGTCGATCTTGGCAATCGCTTCCGGCTGATCGTCAACGAAGTCAACGTCGTAAAGCCCCAAAAGCCACTCCCGAAACTTCCAGTCGCACGCGCGGTCTGGGAGTGCCTGCCCGATTTCAAGACGGCCTGCGCGGCATGGATCTACGCGGGCGGGGCGCATCACACCGGGTTTAGCTATTCCGTCACGACCGAGCACATGGAGGATCTTGCGGAGATGGCCGGCATCGAGATGGTCGTCATCGACGCGAAAACCGAAATCCGCGGCTTCAAACAAGAACTGCGCCAGAACGAAGTCTACTACCACCTTGCCCCAGGATTGGGACGATTATAGGCAAATCCAAAATTGGCGCGGAACGCCCTTCTCCAAACACTATGAGCTATCAGGCCATCCAGGAAG
This sequence comes from uncultured Verrucomicrobiae bacterium, assembly GCA_963763735.1. Lineage (GTDB taxonomy): Bacteria > Verrucomicrobiota > Verrucomicrobiia > Chthoniobacterales > Terrimicrobiaceae > DASTFP01. Next base: position 26,846 of record CAVXQK010000019.1, read on the forward strand.
AGTGCTACGAGGCAAACCTTCAGCTGCCGCAATTTGGCTTGGTGGACCTCACGTTTGGCAACGTGAGCGTCATCGATCGTGCGAGCGGCGTTTTCGGCATCAAACCAAGCGGGGTCGACTATGCAAAGCTGGTGCCAGGCGACATCGTGCTGGTCGATCTGGAAGGCAATCAAGTGGGCGGCGCGATGCGGCCATCCTCGGACACGCCGACCCATCGGCGTTTGTTTCAGGCGTTCGCGGGCATCCGCGCCGTCGTGCACACGCATTCGCGCAATGCGGTATCGTTTGCCCAGGCGGGAAAGGCGATTCCCTGCCTGGGAACGACGCATGCCGACTATTTTTACGGCGCGGTGCCGGTCACGCGACCAATGACACCTGAGGAAATCCAGAGCGCCTACGAATGGGAAACCGGCAATGTCATCGTTGAGAGATTCCACGACCTCGACCCGGAACAGATCAGTGCGGTTCTGGTGCATGGCCACGGGCCCTTTGCCTGGGGACCCTCCGGAGCCAAGGCCGTCGAGAACGCCCTCGCCCTGGAAATCATCGCCGAAATGACGATGAAAGCGCTTCTGCTCAATCCCGCAGCGCCTCCGATTTCCCAGGCGCTGCTCGACAAGCATTTTCTGCGCAAGCACGGCCCCGGCGCTTACTACGGCCAATAGCCCTCTCCGGTTGCCGAAGGGCGAGCCTTGCGCTTGTGCAGAAAACCGCCGCGGTCCGCGACGCGCGAGCCGTCAAGACCCGGATTGAGGTTGCATCATGATCCGGAGTTGCGAGGAAAGCGCCCGCAGCGGCGCGTTCACGCGAATCATTTCACCGAGGACCATGCCGATCTCGTAAGGATGGGTTTCGACGGAGGAGGCGACTGTTGCGGCTGTCTTTTTCTTCTTCTTCCTCCGCGGCCCCGAAAACATCGGGATCTTTTCGCCTGCACCGCGCGGACTCTGCATCATGCCATCATAAAGACCACAGTAAAACGGCTTCCGTTGCTCGGCGCGCAACGTGTTGCGCTCACTGTATTGGGTCCAGAGTTGTTTGAAGCGTGAGAGGATGATCCGGGCCACGGGACGCAGAGACTGAGCAGCGGTCTCGTCCACATTGGCCCGCAGCGTCGACGCGCCAGGCGGGGTCTTTTTCCAATGCGAGTCGACTCCAAACTTGTGCAGAAAGGCCCATTTCACATAGCTGCCGATCTCCTCGTCCTCCACGGGCACCGAAAGCACGGGCACCGAATCCTCGGCGTCCGTGTTAATGCTGCCGCACATTTGGAACAAATCGTCGTGCGATTGGTGAGGCACCGCGCTGAAATCGTACCGTGCCTCGAGCTTCGCCAACTTGGCCGCGGCGACGTCTCGCTCGTGGCGCGTGCCGCGCCTGGCCATCTCGCACAAGCTGGCGCGCCGGTGTGAAATCTCTGGTGTGGCTGGCAGTTTCGACACAAGGAGAACTCATGTAAAAACTCGCGGTTCCCGGGTCAATCATTGATTGCGTCGCGCGTATTTGTTGGCCGGGACAAACTCGGAGAGCTATCCGAAGGAATGCTCCGCGATCTCCAGTTGCGCGATTTTCGCTGCTTCGATCAGCTCGTCTTTGAGCCCTCGCCGGGTTTGAATCTCATCATTGGCCCGAACGCTCAGGGAAAAACGTCCCTCCTCGAAGCCGCCTGCGTTTTGCTCCGATTGCAGTCTCCGCGCTCGAGTTCCCTGATCGATGCGGTGCGGTTCAATCAGCCGGGCTTCGGTCTGGACGGCCACTGGAACGATCACCATCTGCGCCTGAAATTTACAGACTCGCTCAAGGCATTCGCCCTGGATTCCAAACCGCAATCCCGCTCCGCGGACTATCTGGCCGTCGCGCGAGTGTCCTGGATTTCCAATGACGATATGCAACTCGTTCGCGGCCCCGGATCCCATCGCCGCCGGTATCTCGATTTTCTCGGCGCGCAGGTCGTGCCGAACTACCTCTCCCACCTTCGAGCGTATGAGCGCGCACTCCGCTCGCGCAACGCGCTGCTCAGGGAAGGCCGGTTTCGCAGGGAGATCGATGCGTTCGAGCGGCCTCTCATCGACGCCGGCGAAGCACTGCTCTCCGCCCGCGGCGAAATTTGCGCGGACCTTCGACCGCGGGTGGCCGGGGCGCTCCGACTGATAGCAAACGGTTCCGAGATGCTGGAAATTTCTTATAAAGCCGGAAGCCCGCCCGACTTGTCCGCCGCCCTTCGCGCGAGCCGCGATGAGGAGATTCGCTTGCGCACGACGATCATCGGCCCTCATCGCGACGACATCGAGATCTTGCTGGAAGGGCGCCAGGCCGTCTCCTTCGCCTCCGAGGGCCAGCAACGCTCAATTGCCCTCGCGATGAAGCTGGGTCAGGCTCGCAGGCTGGAGGCCTCGGCAGGAGGGAGTCCGCTCTACCTCATAGACGACGTCTTTGGCGAACTCGACCCCGACCGCCGCAACAATCTCCTGGCTGCCCTGCCAGCCACCGCCCAAAAGCTCGTCACGGCCACCACTCTCCATTGGCTGGAGTCGAACGAAGAGGCCGTCGTCCACCTTCTTGGCGACGGAAAGATCGCGAAGAAGAAGGAGTGAGGCTTGCGCTTTTTTCGTTCTTTTGGAGGCGCTTGCGCCCATCGCTCCACCGCGCGATGGAGAAGAACGCTCTTTGCCTTCGGCAAAACCCTTATTGCATCCGCTCTCGCTTGGAGGTATGGCCCGCCTATGACGGAAACCGAGGCTTTTGTCGCCCTGAACATGCTGCCGAAAATCGGCCCCGTCCGGGTGAGAAGGCTGCTGGAGGTTTTCGGTTCACCGCAGGGCATCCTGCGCGCGAAACAGGAGGAACTGCGACGCATTCAAGGAATCGGAATCCAGGTCGCGGAATCACTCGCTACGTGGGAGACCCAGGCGGATCCCGCCGTCGAAATTGATCGCGCAAGGAAGTTCGGCGCCACGATCGTCACCCAAAACGATCCGTCCTATCCGGGGCCGCTCAAGGAGATCCATGATCCCCCGATCGTCCTCTATGTCTGGGGCGCGCTCACGCATTCCCACGCCATCGGCATTGTTGGCACACGCAAACCGTCACACTACGCCGCGGAGTGCGCGAAGAAACTCGCTTACCAGCTTGCCTACTCGGGCCTCACAGTTGTCAGCGGTCTCGCGAGGGGCATCGACACCGCGGCGCATCAAGCGGCCCTCGCGGCGAAGGGCAGAACAATAGGCGTGTTGGGCAGCGGTCTGGATCTTCTGTATCCTCCCGAGAATCGCGAACTCGCCGGGAAGATTGCGGCCACCGGCGCGGTGATCACGGAATTCCCCATGACGACCGCCGCGGACCGGCAGACGTTCCCGATGCGCAATCGCATCATCAGCGGACTCTCCGCCGGCCTGCTCGTTGTCGAGGCTGGCGCCTCCAGCGGGGCGTTGATCAGCGCAGCTCAAGCCGCGGAGCAGGGGCGCTCGATCTATGCCGTGCCGGGTCGAATCGACCAACCGGGGGCCATCGGCTCGAACCGTCTGATTCAACAGGGCGCCAAGCTCGTCACGAGTGCGCAGGATATTCTCGATGACTTCGGGCTGCTCTTTCCAAAAACGCCGGAACTCCTGCGTCCCCAAGCGGAGCTGAACCTCACGCCCGCCGAGCAGTCCATACGCGACTCCATCGGTGACGACGAAACCCCGATCGACGCAATCATTTCCAAATGCGGGTTGCCAACCCACGAGGTCTCTTCTACGTTGCTCGCCCTTGAGATGCGGAAGCTGGTCAAACAACTTCCCGGCAGCCGCTTTGTGAAAATTCAATAACATGCCAAAAGCTCTCGTCATCGCCGAAAAGCCGAGCGTCGCAGCCGATTTGGCCCGTGCTCTCGGCAAAGTTCCAAAGAAGAACGACCTTTTTGAGAACGACGAATTTGTCATCACTTCTGCCATCGGCCATCTCGTTGAGCTCTGCCTTCCGGGCGAGATGGACAAGAAGCGCGGCAAGTGGAGTTTCACGAATCTGCCGATCATCCCCGACCACTTCGAGCTCAAGCCCATCGAAAAGACGCAGGCCCGTTTCAACCTTATCAAGCGGCTGCTCACGCGGAACGATGTCAGCGAGGTCATCAATGCCTGCGATGCCGGCCGCGAAGGCGAATTGATCTTTCACTACCTGCTCAAGCTGGCGGACAGCAAGAAACCGACCCGGCGCCTCTGGCTGCAAAGCATGACATCCGAAGCCATTCGCGATGGATTCGCCTCCCTTCGCGCCGGCGCCGAAATGGCTCCGCTAGCTGACGCCGCCGTGTGCCGCAGCGAGAGCGACTGGCTGGTGGGCATCAACGCCACGCGAGCCATGACGGCATTCAATTCCAAAGGCGGAGGCTTCCAGCTCACGCCCGTGGGGCGCGTTCAGACGCCGACTCTTGCGATCCTCGCCGAACGCGAGATCAATATTCGCAACTTCAAACCCCGCACGTATTTCGAGGTCTTCGGTGACTTCGGCGTTTTGACAGCGGCCGGGTCCCCCTCACCGCGCGCGGACAGCGAGTATCGCGGGCGTTGGTTTGACGAGAATTTCAAGAAGAACGGCGCCGAAGACGCGCGGCCCGAACGCATTTGGGAAAGGCAGCACGCCGACGCCATTTCGGCCAAGTGCGCCGGAAAGCGCGGCGTGATCGAAGAGGAAAAGAAGCCGACCACCCAGGTTTCGCCTCTTCTTTACGACCTCACGACGCTTCAACGCGAAGCCAATTCCCGCTTTTCGTTGAGCGCGCGCCGCACGTTGCAAATTGCCCAGGCCCTCTACGAGAGGCACAAGGTCCTGACGTATCCGCGGACGGATTCGCGATATCTTCCCGAGGATTACCTTGGCAATGCCAAAGCGGCGCTCACGAAGTTTGAAGATCCCGACCTCCGCGCGCACGCGCAGAAGGCGCTTGCACAGGGATGGGTGCGGCCGAACAAACGCATCTTCAACGATGGCAAGGTGACCGATCACCACGCCATCATCCCCACGGGCGTCTCCACCAAGAGTCTCGACGAGTTCGAGATGAAAATTTTCGACATGGTGGCCCGGCGGTTCGTCGCCGTCTTCTACCCCGCGGCGCAATTCGAGATCACCACGCGGATCACACGCGTCGAAGGCGAGACCTTCAAAAGCGAAGGCAAGATCATCACCGATCCCGGCTGGCTCGCCGTCTATGGCAAACAGGCCGCCGGCGAAGGCGAACAGACACTTTGCCCGGTCGGAAAAGATGAATCCGCAGAGACCCGGAACATCGAAATTACCGAGAACCAAACAAAGCCTCCCGCCCGCTTCTCCGAAGGCACATTGCTTTCCGCGATGGAAGGCGCGGGCAAACTCGTCGAAGACGAGGAACTGCGCGAGGCGATGAGCCAGCGCGGTCTGGGCACCCCTGCCACGCGCGCGCAGATCATCGAGGGACTGCTTTTGGACGGTTATCTCAACCGGCAGGGCCGCGATCTCATCGTTACGCAAAAGGGACTCTCGCTCATCAACCTCCTCCGCGGAATTGGCGTCCAGGCGCTGACATCGCCGGAGATGACGGGCGAATGGGAGTTCAAGCTCAAGCAGATGGAGCGTGGCGCGATGCCGCGCCCGGAATTCATGCAGGGAATCCGCCGCTTTGCCGAAGACATTGTCGTCAAGACCAAAAATTTTTCCGGAGACAGCGTCGACGGCCAGTTTACAGATCTCGAAGTGACCTGCCCCAAATGCGGCTCCACCGGTTTCAAGGAATCCTACAAAGCCTACGAGTGCAAAAGCTGCGGGATCATTGTCTGGAAAAACATGGCCGGACGCGAACTCGAGCGCGAGGAAGTCAAGGCTCTCCTGGAAACGGGAACCGTTGGACCTCTGGAAGGCTTTCGCAGCAAGCTGGGGCGTCCGTTCTCTGCGGGCGTCAAGCTCGATGCCGAGTTCAAGCAGGTCTTTGACTTTGGCGATTCGACCACTGGCAGCGGGCAGACGCTTGATTTTTCCACGCTCCCCGTGATTGCCCCCTGCCCGGCCTGCAAGGCCGGCAACGTCCACGACACGGGCACGGCCTACCAGTGCAGCAACACCGGAAAATGCAAATTCCGCATGGGCAAGACCATCTGCCAGCGCGAAGTTCCGCGCGAACAGGCGATCAAGCTCATCGAAACCGGGAAGACGGACCTCCTCACGCGTTTTATTTCCAAGAAGGGCAAACCTTTTTCCGCCTTTCTCAAGCTGGAAGGCGACAGGGTCGGCTTCGAGTTCGAGAAGCGCAAGGCTGCCGCGAAGAAGCCGGCCGCCAAAGCCCCGGCCACGCAAGCTGCGGCGTGATCGGCCGGATCACATCCGCTTCCAACGACAACAAGCACGCCAAACTCTGTTACTGAATTTCTTGCGCCCACTCTTCGATTAAAAGCTCTGGATTTTAATCTGCGTCCGTCTGCTTCATCTGCGGATAGCCCTCTCGTTTGTATTGAGTGGCCACAGTATCCCCGAGCAGTCTGAATCCGAAGAGGGACGGAGACGGAGAAAGGACAAGCAGACGCACGTGGTAATCGGATCCATGACTTTGCACCACGCGCCAGGACATGGGTTTACAGCCCGTATATCAAGAGGCTCCGGCCTGTGACGGGCTGTAGCCGGTCTAGCGAGCCGCGGGCTTTTTGCTTTGGCTGGCTGAAACTTCCGCCTCGACTTTCAGGCGCAGCGCGCTTAGCCGGATAAAGCCGGTCGCGTCGCTCTGGTTGTAGGCTTTCGTGGGATCGGCCTCCATGGTGGCGATGTGCGGATTGTAAAGGCTGACCGGGCTCTTTCGGCCGGCAGCGATGGTATTGCCTTTGTAGAGCTTGAGACGAACAGTCCCCGTCACGTTCTTCTGCGATTCCGTGACAAGCGCCTGCAGGGCCTCCCGCTCGGGAGCGAACCAAAAACCGTTGTAAACCAGAGCGCTGTATTTAGGGATGAGCGAGTCGCGCAAGTGCATGACTTCGCGATCCATCGTAAGAGATTCCATTTGCCGATGCGCAAAGTGAAGGATTGCGCCACCCGGTGTCTCGTAGACGCCGCGGCTCTTCATTCCCACGAATCGGTTCTCGACCATGTCGACGCGCCCGATTCCGTTGCGACCTCCCAGGCGGTTCAACACGCGCATGACCCAGACGGGGCTCAGACGGTCGTCGCCGTTCCCGTCGTAGCCGAGAGCACCGAGGAGTTCCCAAAGTTCCGGATGGACCAAGCCAACACAGTTTCCCTTTTCAAACACCAGTTCGACATACTCGGGCTGATCCGGCGCATCTTCCGGCGACACACTGAGCTTGTACATGTCGCTATGCCCGCGCGCGGAGGCGTCGAGCCACGGATCCTCGAGCATTCCGCTTTCAAAGCTGATATGGAGCAGATTGCGATCCATCGAATAGGGCTTCTTCGCCGAGGCCTGGACGGGAATTTTCTTTGCCTCGCAATAGGCGATCATCTCCGACCGGCCTGGAAACTCGCTGCGAAAGCGTTCGTCCCTCCACGGAGCGATCACCTCCAGTTGCGGGGCGAGCGCCGCGGCTGTCAGCTCAAAGCGCACCTGGTCGTTTCCCTTGCCGGTCGCTCCGTGGGCCACGGCATGGGCGCCTTCGGCATTGGCGATCTCGACCATGCGCTTGGCGATGAGGGGGCGGGCGATGCTTGTACCAAGAAAGTATTGCCCTTCGTAAATCGCTGCCGCCTGCATCATCGGAAAAATGAAGTCCCTTGCAAACTCGTCGCACAGATCGTCCACGTAACATCGGCTTGCTCCGGTCTTGAGCGCCTTTTCTTCCAAGCCATCCAGTTCCTCCTCCTGGCCGATGTCCGCGCAAAAAGCCACCACCTCGGCCGAATACGTTTCCTTGAGCCAGTTCAATATCACGGAGGTATCGAGCCCACCGGAATAAGCGACGACGATTTTCATGGAAGGCGAAGTGTGGCGCAAAGGATGGAAGGGACGCAAAGGATTTTCGTGAAACGAATCTTCGCCTTCGCGACATACCTGATCTACTAAACAAGGCAATGTACGACCTCACCCCGGTCGATTGGATTCTTTCGGCACTCGCCGCCATTTGCATCGGCATGGCGAAGGCGGGCTTCGGCGGATTGGGAATGCTTGCAATCCTCGTGATGGCCCGCGTGCTTCCGCCCCGGGAGTCCACCGGCGCGATTCTTCCGATGCTGGTCCTTGCGGATGTCTTCGCCGTACGCATCTACCGCCAGCACGCCAAGGGTCGCCTTGTCCTTCGAATGATTCCTCCCGCGCTCGCCGGCATCGTCAGCGGGTGGTTGCTCATGCCGTACATCCCCGTGCAGAAGTTCGGGCTGCTCATCGGCTGGCTCACAATTGTGTTGATCGCCCTCGTGCTCGTGCAGAAGTTTGCTCCGCGACTCATGGCTCTTGCCGTTGAGCATCCCGGAATAGCCTGGCCATTTGGGTGGCTTGCGGGGTCGACAACGATGATCGCCAACGCGGCGGGCCCGGTCATGACCATCTATCTTCTGGCCTGCCGGCTTCCCAAACTCCAATTTGTCGGCACCGCGGCGTGGTTCTTCTTCGCCATCAACCTTCTGAAGGTGCCTTTCAGCGCCTCCCTGGGACTGATCAATGGCGCAAGCCTCAAGTTGAATCTCCTGCTCGCGCCCGGTGTGATCGCGGGAATATGCGCCGGGCGCTGGCTGCTTGGTAAGATCAATCAGGCCGTCTTCGAATGGCTCATGATCGTATTCTCCCTGCTCGGAGCGTTACGCCTCATTCTTTCGTAGCTTGCCGGCCAGGGGATCAGGCTACGCCGCGGAAGGAGTGCCGGCCGACCCGTTGAGCGCCTCGACCACAACGCGATCTCCTTCGACCACCGTGACCCGCACTTTTGCGCCGCGTTCAAGGAACTCCCCGTCGGTCACCACGTCAACCAGCGCAGCCCCAAATTCGGCCTTGCCGGCCGGTCGCAAGATCGTTCGCGCCACTCCCTCCTCACCCACCCTGACGCGGGGCTCAAAAAAAGCGGGAGTGCTGTTTTCCATGGAAGGTCCCGCGGGACTTTGGGTCGCAAGAATGAGTCTGTTGAAGAACGGAAGGTTGGGCAGAAAACGAGCCAGCGCGGAAACCGCGAAGACGAAAAGCACCACCGCGATTCCTAAATTCAACAGAGGCCGCATCAGAATATCCAGTGAGAAATCAAAGGGCTGGCTTGGATAGAAATCGACCATTGCGAAAAGCAGGGCACCCGTCATAAGCGCCGTCCCGAGCAAAGCAAGAACAGTCACCCCCGGAAAAAAGAGCAACTCGGTAAGCACCAAGAGCACTCCGAGAACAAACACCGCGACGACCTCAAAACCGGTCAGTCCCGCAATATAGTGTCCTGCAAAAAACAACAGGAAACAGACCGCCGAGAGGATTCCGGCGACTCCGAATCCAGGCGACTTGAACTCGAGATATGCGCCGATCATTCCCCCCAGCAGGAAGAGCGGCGCAAGGACCGTGATCCATTGCGCGATTCGCTCGAAACCGCTTGGCTCGATGCGCACGATGTCTTTGGCTCGCAGTCCGGCTTTCTCACAGAGGTCGTTGAGATTGGAAGCGATTCCCTGTGCGAGAAGCGGCTTCCCGTCGTACTCCTTCACGGCTTCCTGCGCGCTTAACGTAAGGAGCACGCCCTTGGGATTGATCACCTTATCCCCGATTTTTACTTCCTTCTCCTTATTGATGAATGCCTCGGCAAGTTCCGGATTGTAGCCATTTTTTTCCGCCGCGCTGCGGAAGTAGCCCGAAAAATAGGAAACCACTTTCGCATTCATGGTCTCTTGCAAATCTTCTCCTCCTCCGCTGACCGGCGCCGCGGCGCCGATGGCACTCACGGGGGCCATGTAAACGCGCTTGGTCGAAAGAGCAATCAATGCGCCGGCGGAACCGGCGTTGGTGTTGACGTAGGTCAAGGTGGGTACGGTGGACTTCATGAGGGCGCCGAGCATTTCCACAGCGGCCTTGAGATTTCCGCCATAGGTGTCCATGTCGATGATTAGAGCGGAGGCCTCTGCGGCTTCAGACCTCTTGAGGATGCGACGAAGGAAGTAGAACTGAGCTTCGGTAACCTCGCCGGACAGGGGAATCACAACGACCGATCCCTTGCGGATATCGACCTCTTTGGCCCGCGCGCAGGCCAGCGTCGATGCCAGCAAGACCAGCGTCAAAAGAAATCGGATCACGACTGAATCTCCCTCGCGCCAAATTGGGCCGCAAGGTATTTTGATTGCCGTGTCCCGCATCTCCGAGGAAACCATCCAGCGCGTCGCTGAAGCCAACGACATCGTCGAGGTCGTGGGTGCCTATTTCCCGCTGAAGCGTGCCGGGACGAGCTGGCGGGCCCTGTGCCCGTTTCATCGCGAGAAAACGCCCTCCTTCCACGTGAATCCGCAGCGCCAATCCTTTCATTGCTTCGGCTGCGGCGCGGGCGGGACGGTTTTCCGCTTCGTCATGGACTATGAACACCTCGATTTCCCTTCGGCGGTGCGCCGGCTCGCCCAGCGCGCGGGCGTCCCCGTTGTCGAGGACGCCGGGAGTGTTGACGACGATCGCATTCACGCCCTGCGCAAACGCCTGCTCGCATTGCACGCCGAAGCCGCCGCCTGGTTTCACGACAACCTGCTGAAGACGGCGGCGGCCCAGGAGGCTCGCAAATACTTGAAATCGCGCGACATCTCCGCGGAAATCGCCCGATCCTGGCTGCTGGGATTTGCTCCGGATTCCCGAGACGCACTGATCGACCTTCTCCACGAGAAGCAGTTTTCAACCGACGAAATCGTTCAGAGCGGGCTGGTCGCAGCAAGGGAGGAGGGAAGAGACGCCGGGGCGAAGGCCCGGAGTCCGTCGTTCTACGCCCGCTTCCGCGGCCGTATCATGTTTCCGATCCGCAATGACTATGGAGAGGTCATCGCCTTCAGCGGTCGCGTCCTTGATCCGGCCGCCAAGGCTGCCAAGTACGTCAACTCTCCCGAAACACCGCTCTTCACCAAGGGACGCGTGCTCTACGGACTGGACAAATCCAAACGCGCGCTCATCGAGGCGGGCACCGCCATTGTGTGCGAAGGCCAGCTCGACCTGATCCGCGCCTTCGAGGCCGGCGTGCAGAACGTGATCGCGCCCCAGGGCACCGCGTTCACCCCGGAGCAGGCGCGCCTTCTTCGCCGGTTCGTGGAAACGGCCGTCCTCTGCTTCGACTCCGATCAGGCGGGACAGGAGGCGATCGGCCGCTCGCTTCCGGCGCTTCTCGAATGCGGCATGCAAATCCGGGTCGCCTCGCTCCCGGCAGGGGAAGATCCGGATTCCCTGATTCGCAACAGCGGCGTGAGCCGCTTTCGGGAGGTGATCGACGCGGCGCCGGGCTTCTTCGATCATGCCCTCGAGCGCCTGGCGCAAACCGGCGCCCTCGACGATCCCGCGGGAAAGTCGTCCGCCGCGAGACGGCTCGGGCCGCTTGTCGCGGCAATTCGGGATCCCGTCCTCCTCGAAGCCACGGCGGCCAAGATTTGTGCGCGACTTGGTATCAGCGAAGCGGCCTTCGCCTCTTATCTTAAACCCGCGGCCCCCGCCGTCCCCGCGGATGCAAACAAACCGCCTCAGGCCGCCCCACTGCCACTCGGCGAGGGTTTGCGCCAACTCTGTCGTCTTGGACTCATGCATGCCGAATCCCGCGCCTGGCTCAACGACCAGCCGCCTCTGCCATACGAGATCCTGGGCGAAGGCGGAAAACTGCTTGAAAAGATCCTCGGCTCCTCCCTCCCGCTCGAAAAGCCGGCAGCCCGCGTGGCTTTTATTTCGAACCTGGATCCCCGGGAGGAAATGACGATCGCGCGACTCGATCTGGATCGGATGCCTGACGATCCGCTGCGGCTGGCCAAGGATCAATGGAGCGGCCTCTCTGCGCAGCACCTCCAGGAGCGGAACAAACAGGCCAAATCCCTGTTCGAAGATCGCAAACAACCCTATCGCCAGCAAAGTGCGATCCATCTGCGAGTCCTCGAAGAGAAGCTCGAAAGCGCCAAATCGCGGCTGCGCGACACCACACTTGAAACCCTTGAGCGCAAAGGACTTGAAGAGGTTGTCACAAACCTGTCCAAACAAATTCTTGACCTGCAAAGCTGACTGAACGAGCTTTAACGGCTCTTGTCGAAGCAACTAGGCTGCGTTGAAAACTTCATACAAACCCACCAAGTCGAAGCCGCATACGGCCTCTCCCCACCTGAAGACAGTCAACCTCCACAAACGACCCGTTCCGAAAGCGAAATCTGCGGAATTGGCCAAAAGGACCACGATCAGGCTCTCTTCGCCCAAGTCCGAGCCGTTCGCACGGCAATCGTCCGGGCCCGGTGCCGATGGTGAGCCCGGTGCCATTTCGGTCGGATGGACACCGGCCTCTCCGCAGGATTTGCAGAAGGCCTTGCAGGAGAAGGTGCGCGATCTCATCAAGCTGGCAAAGGAGCAAGGGTATGTCACCTACGATGATCTCGACGAGGCTCTGCCGGAAAGCGTTAACGATCCAGATAGCATGGAGTCGGTCATTACGCAGCTGCGGGCCGTGGAGATCGAGATCATCGATTCGTCGGACGTTGACCGTGTCAAGGAAGTCCGCAAGGACGGGGAGGAAGAGGAGGAAAAGGAGGAAAAGCCCGACAGCAAACTCGACATTCTCGATGATCCGGTTCGCATGTATCTCAAGCAGATGGGTCAGGTACCTCTGCTGACCCGGGAACAGGAGGTCGAGATTTCCAAGCGCATCGAAGAAGCCGAGTTCAAAGTGCAGGAGATCTTGTACCAGTTTGGCTTTATTGGACGCGCCCACCTCGACCTTGCTCAGAAGCTCATCGACATGCGCGAGCGTTTCGACCGCGTGATCCTCGACAAGAAGATCGAAAGCCGCGAACGCTACATGAAGAACCTGCCGCGTCTCTGTCAGCAGGTTAAGAGGCAGGCGGAGACCGTCGCTTCGCTCTACCGCGACAAGATCTCCGGACACAAAAACCCCGCGCCGCAGTGTCTCAGGACGTACAAAAGAGCCCTTGCCACTCTGCAAAAGCTCTATCCGAAATTTTATTTTAAGCAGAAGGTTGTGGAGGATTTCGTGACCTTGGCCGACGAGAATCTCCGGGTCCTCAATACGCTGGCTCACGAGCACGACCGGCCCTCAAAGGCCGCGGACTCCAAGGTGCAGCGCAACCTGAGCCAGCAAATCCACGAAATGCAGCTCCGGAACTGGATGACGACCGACGAATTGATCGAGAGGCATCGGGGGCTGAAGAGCTGGCACAGAAAGGCCCTCAAGGCGAAGACTGAAATGGTCGAAGCCAACCTGCGCCTGGTCATTTCGATCGCAAAAAAATACACGAATCGCGGCCTTTCTTTTCTGGACCTCATCCAGGAAGGCAACATGGGCCTGATGAAGGCGGTGGAGAAATTCGAGTACCGCCGCGGATATAAATTCTCGACGTATGCCACGTGGTGGATTCGGCAGGCGATTACTCGCTCAATAGCCGATCAGGCGCGCACCATCCGAATCCCGGTGCACATGATCGAAACGATCAACAAACTGATTCGCGTGCAGAAGCAGCTCGTGCAGGAGTACGGGCGCGAGCCAAGCCCCGAGGAAATCTCAGAGGAGATCCAGCTTCCGGTGGAACGCGTCCGCGCCGTTCTCAAGATGGCTCAGCAGCCGATTTCGCTGCAGGCGCCCGTCGGCGACTCCGACGACACCAGCTTCGGCGACTTCATCGAGGACAAAGGCGCGGAAAATCCCGCCGATCAGGCCGCCATCGTACTGCTCAAGGACAAGATCAAGGACGTGCTCGATACACTGACCGAACGCGAGCGCCAGGTGCTCGAGCAGCGCTTTGGCTTGGTGGACGGCTACAGCCGCACGCTTGAGGAAGTCGGACGGCAATTCAAAGTCACTCGCGAGCGGATCCGGCAAATCGAGGCGAAGGCGCTGCGCAAAATGCGCCACCCGACCCGCATTCGCCAACTCGAAGGTTTCCTCGAACCACAAGACTGGTAATGCTCCGCCGCGAACATCGCGGCGCCGGGCGGTTTTTTCCTTCCATCCGTTGCGCGGGCTCCAAATCGGAATTTCTGCGCGACGTCACGCTGCTCATGGCATCGGAGGTTCTTGAACCTGCTTAACGTTCGGTCCCGGACCGCATGCGTTTTCACCCTCAGCCCCGGCTTGCGCTAATTGTTCACAACGGTAAATAGTATCATTCATGAGCTGGGAAGGATCGACTCCGGAAAATTTGACGGGGTCGATGCTCGTCGCTCATCCCCGCCTGCTCGATCCTAACTTTCGCCGAACCATTCTGTTCCTCTCGCACCACAGCGCGGAGGACGGGGCCATCGGCCTGATCCTGAACCGTCCGCTCAGGAAGACTTTCGGCGAAGTCGCCGTGAAACCGGTCTCAGGAAGTTTCAATAATATCGAGCTCTACTTCGGTGGACCGGTCGCACCCGATCACCTGTCGCTGGCCAGCCTCCAATGGAGGACGAATCCCGCCACAGTGGCCTTTCAGAGTTTCATGGGAAACATTGAGGACGTTCATATTGAGCCTCAATGGAGGCCCGGTCTGCGCGCGTTCGTCGGCTATGCGGGCTGGAGCCAGGGACAACTCGAGGGAGAAATCAGCCAGAAGGCCTGGCTCGTTCTCCCGCCAGCCCGTGAGCTCATCGAGATGAAAGAACCCGAAGGCGCCTGGCGGCGCATCATGCGCAATTCGGGACCGTTGATGAAGCTCCTGGCGGAGGCGCCGGACGACCCGGAGAAAAACTGAGCGCTTCCTTTCGGGCGCAAAGACTGGTACCAGCCGCAGACCATTACGATGACGCAGAATCGTCGAACAACCGAAGCATTTCGAAAGGGCAGGGAATTGAAACCGCGTGCGATAACGCGTTTCGCGGGATTCGCAGTCCTTCTGATCACGACTCTAAGTTCCGGCGCGTGCACGAGCCTGCGAAACGGACGCATGAAGCCGGCGGAGACCATGATCTTGTCGACTTATCCCCTCGCTTCCCAAAAGGCGTTTGGAACGGGCTTTCTCATCGCGATGAAAGACCCCAGCGCGCCAGGTGGTTTGGTGCCGGTAATGGTCACTTCCACGCATCTGGTCAAAACGGCGGGTCGCGGAGGCGCGATTTATATGCCATTGCGAGGGTTTGATGCCGAGGGAAATATCTCTGTGACCCTCCTGGAAGTTGTCCCCGCAAAAAATGGCACGCCCTTCTATGTAAGGCATCCCCAATTGGACGTCGCTGCATTCAAGGTGCGTTTTCCTCAATCCCTTCCCACACCGCTCCTGCTCACGCTTCTGGAGGAGAAAAACCTGGAAAGCAAGGAGGAGCCACGCGCGGGCGAAGAAGTCAACTTTGTCGGATTCCCTGAGGGCCAGGGCACCTCGTTAGGTATGTTCCCGGTGCTGCGCGCGGGAAAGATCGCATCCTTTGACCAAACCCTCGTCGATCTGCGGAGCTTCCTCGTCAACGGGGACGTTTACCCTGGGGATAGCGGCGCGCCTGTGTTCCGTGCGTCCCAAACCGGCAGGCCGAGTGTGGTCGGCATGGTCGTAGAGCGCCTTGGCTTCGGACGCCGAAGTCCCTTTCCCCTGGCCCTCGCCGTCGACGCGAGAGCGATCCGGGAAACGTTACGCTTGCTCGCGAACCGCGACCGCCATTAGACGGAAGGCGGTTACGTGCCGGCTCTCCCGCCTGCCGGGGAGCGGCGACCGCGCGAAGCACTCCAGCGCGCTGCGTAGGAAATCAGCTCTTCCTTGGTAATGTAGCCGCGCGCCCCCGCGCGCAACACGCGTTCCGCGTACAATGATTCCTCGTGCATTGAGATGACCAATACGGGCAATTGCGGATGAACCGCCCTGATATCCTTGATCAGTTCCAACCCGTTTTTGTCAGGAGACGTCAGGTGACTATAATCTGTCAGCACGAGATCGGGCTAGGTCCTCATGATGCCCGCGAGCGCCTGGGCCGCGTCCTGCGCCTCACAGCACGTCGCCATATCCGGCTGGTGATTGACCAGGTAGGCAAGCCCGCTGCGGGTCATCGGATGATCATCAACGATCAAGACGCGCGTTTTTCTCGGATCCTGCTTGGTTTTTTTCACGGCTATTTCCGGGGACGCGCCCCGCGGAGATGACGGTGCCCTGGTCGCGCCAATGGTGAGAGGTGCCGGCACAGCTTCGCGCGATATGGCGGGATGCGCAAGCTTGTCCCACGCGGGACGCCCCTCAAATGGCCCGTCGCCATCATTCCAATCCCCGCGAGTCCTCCGCTGGGCCGGCCCAACGAAAGATTGCGTGGGTTTGGCAATGAACATGCTACTTTGTAAGCGCGGCAAACTATTCAAGCTTCCGAGTCACTCCATGCCCACGCTAACTACCACCGTTGACGGCCTCAAGCTCCCGAACCCTTTCGTCACCGCTTCCGGCCCTCCTGGGACGAACCTCAACGTCATCCACCGCGCCTTCCGCGAAGGCTGGGGAGCTGTCATCGCAAAGACAATCAGCCTCGACGCATCAAAGGTCGTCAATGTGACTCCGCGCTACGGCAAGCTTCTCGCCAAGGACAAAAAGGAAATTATCGGTTGGGAGAACATCGAACTCATCAGTGACCGGCCCATTGAGATCTGGCTCGAAGAGTTCAAGAGGTGCAAGGATCAAAATCCGGACGGAGTTTTGATTGCGTCCATCATGGAGGAATACAATAAGGACGCCTGGTTTGAGATCGTGGAACGCTGCCAGGATGCGGGTGTCGATGGTTTCGAGCTGAACTTCTCCTGTCCGCACGGCCTCCCCGAGCGAAAAATGGGTTCCGCCATGGGCGAGGAACCCGAAATTCTCTACGAGGTCTGCGGCTGGGTCATGGCTGCGGCGAAGAAGCCCGTCTGGGCAAAAATGACCCCGAATATCACTCACATTGAAGAGCCCGCGCGCGCCGCATTGAAAGCCGGGTGTCAGGGAATCAGTGCGATCAACACCATCCGCTGCGTCATCGGCATCAATCTCGAGACGCTTCGTCCGGAGCCAAACGTGGAGGGCCGCACGACTCCTGGCGGATACTCCTCGAAAGCTATCAAGCCCGTCGCCCTGCGCATGTGCATGGAGCTGGCGACGATGATGAGAAAGGAATTCCCGGGCCGATCGCTTTCGGGCATCGGCGGTGTGGAAACAGGTGAAGACGCCGCTCAGTTCATCCTTTTGGGCGCCACTACGGTCCAGGTGTGCACCGGGGTGATGAAGTTTGGTTACGAATTGGTCAAGCCGCTTTGCGAAAGCCTTCTCGCCTTCATGGAGAGACACAAGTTTGAAAGCCTCGACGACTTCTGCGGGCACAGCCTCGAGTATTTCACAACGCACGCGGAACTCGTGCGCATTCAACAGGAACGCAAGGCCGCAAAGAAGGCCGCCGGGCAAGAGCGAACCGTCAAGGCCGACGGCGACTGGAGCGGGGACAAGTTCGTCGAACAATCCGCCGCGCTGAGCCGCTAAAAATAGGACCACCCGGCCGCCGCCTCGGCCAAAAGCCGGCAGGCGAAACGGGAGATCCTCACGGAGACTTCCCTTGTCCGTGGAAAGGCCATGGTTCTTAATTCAACGATGAGCTACTCCGCTTCCCCCGCTCGTTACGACACGATGAAATACGCGCGCTGCGGCCGCAGCGGTCTGATGTTGCCACGCGTCTCGCTGGGCCTGTGGCATAACTTCGGCGACGTGGATCGCCACGCCAATGGCCGCGATGTCGTGCTGCGCGCTTTCGACCTGGGCATCAGTCATTTCGATCTCGCCAACAACTACGGTCCGCCGCCTGGCTCGGCCGAAATAAACTTCGGGCGGATCCTCCGGGAGGACCTCGCCGGCTATCGTGATGAGATCATCGTTTCGACGAAGGCAGGTTATCTTATGTGGCCGGGTCCGTACGGCGAATGGGGCTCGCGCAAGAACCTGCTCGCAAGCCTAGACCAGAGTCTGAAGCGCATGAGGTTGGACTACGTGGATATCTTCTACTCACACCGGCCCGATCCCAACACGCCCCTGGAAGAGACGATGAGCGCGCTGGAACAGGCGGTGCGTTCCGGGAAGGCGCTCTACGCGGGAATTTCGAACTATCAGCCCGATGGCACACGCAGAGCCGCCGCAATCCTCCGCGGCTTGGGCACTCCGTGTCTGATCCATCAGCCATCGTACAGCATGTTGAATCGATGGATCGAGCAAGGGCTCACCGGAGTCCTCGACGAGGAAGGCATTGGCTGCATCGTCTTTTCACCGCTCGCCCAGGGACAGCTCACGAGCCGTTATCTTAGGGATATTCCAGCCGACTCGCGCGCGGCGAGGGAAGGCTTTCTCAAAACCGACCAGGTCCGCAACAACCTTCCTAAAATCCAGGCGCTCAACAAAATCGCACAGAGACGCGGCCAGTCGTTGGCGCAGATGGCCATCGCATGGGTCTTGCGCCTGCCGGTCGTTACCTCCGCACTGCTCGGTGCGAGCTCGGTCGCGCAACTCGAGGAAAACCTTCGCGCTCTCGACACGCTGGAATTTTCCGCCGAGGATTTTGCGGAGATCGAATCAATCCTGCGCGAAGCAGATACGGATTCTTAGCCACGGATGGGACACGGATCAAACACGGATGGATGGCTGAACATGGAGAGGAACCTCATGCCTTGTCGGCAGCACGGCGAGGGGTTGCTTGCTTCCCAACTTCTGTCTCGAACGGGTTGAGTACAGGCGAATGATTTCACGATCCGTGTTTCATCCGTGACCATCCGTGGCTAAAATTAAAACAGGCCTTTGTTTCCTTCATTATCTTCTGTAAACGGAAAACCTCATGGGCCTCTTGATCAAGAATGGTGAGATCGTAACCGGCGACTCGCGCTGCGTCGCCGACATCTGGTGTGAGAGCGAAACCATCACCCGGATTGACCGCAAAATAGATCCCCCGGCCGGCGCGCAGATCGTCGATGCCTCCGGCAAATACGTCTTCCCGGGATTCGTTGACCCGCACACGCATATCTATCTTCCCTTCATGGGCACGTATTCGAAGGACGATTACGAAACGGGGACGAAGGCCGCTCTTGTTGGCGGGACAACGACGATCTTCGACATGTGCTGCCCATCACGCACCATGGAGCCCGGCGAGGGATTCGAAACATGGAAAGCCCAGGCCGCCGGTAAGGCGGCCTGCGATTATTCCTTCCACATGGGCGTGACGAAATTCGACGAAAGTTCTGCCTCGCAACTCCGCAAAATCGTCGCCGCAGGCATCCAGTCGTTCAAAATCTTCCTCGCTTACAAGGGCGCCTTCGGAATCGACGATGGAGAACTGTATCAAACCCTTAAGCTCGCAAAAGAGCTTGGCGTCGTGACCACCGCGCACTGCGAAAATGAAACTCTCATCGCCGAGACGCAGAAAAACCTCCTGGCCCAAGGCGTCAGGGGCCCTGAAGGTCATCACGAAAGCCGCCCGCCGCGTGTCGAAGCCGAAGGCGTGCACCATCTCATGACGTTTGCCGAGATGACGGGGGCTTCCGTCTACATCGTCCACCTGAGCTGCCTCGAAGCGCTTGAAGAAGCCATCCGTGCGCGCCTGCGCGGCGTCCAGGTGTGGGTGGAGACGCTGATTCAATACCTGCTGCTCGACAAGACGCACGCGGAGCTTCCCGATTTTGAGGGCTCCAAGTACGTGATGTCGCCGCCCCTGCGCGACAAAAGAAATCAGGAGGTGCTTTGGAACGGCTTGCGGCAGGGACTTGTCAACACGGTTGGCACAGACCACGCGCCGTTCGATTTCGCGGGACAAAAACCGATGGGCCGGGACGACTTCACGAAAATCCCCAACGGGATCCCTTCCCTGGAAGATCGGATCAATCTTCTCTACACTTACGGCGTGCGAACGGGCCGGCTCGACCTCCACACACTTGTGAATGTCGCCAGCACCAATGCGGCGAAGATCTTCCATCTCTTCCCGCGGAAAGGCGCGATCCAGCCCGGCAGCGACGCCGACCTCGTCGTTTACGATCCGGACTACCGCGGCAAACTGTCCGCCAAAACCCAGCTAATGAACATCGACTATAACGCCTTCGAAGGCTGGCCAATCGAAGGCAGGCCCTCCGTCGTCACCGTCCGCGGCGAAGTCGCCGTGCGTGATGGACAATTCGTTGGCACGGTCGGGCGAGGCCAGTTCTTGAAACGTCAGGCTGCGTGAGCTACCGCAGACCAACGCCAAACCACTCCCCGGCGGGGACCTGAATCCGTCGAAATGAGATCAGTCCTGTTTCCCGGTTTCTGCAAGTTGGAGCTGCTCGTCATAGAAAGAACGCTCCGTCGGCAGCTCCTTGAGGCGTTTCGCAGGAACACCCCCGTAGAGCCCATGCGCCGGGCAATGACCGCGCACAACCGCTCCCGCTGCCAGAATGCACCCATTTTCGACGACGGTACCGGGCAACACCGTAACACGGGAGGCAATCCAAACACCGTTACCTATTGAAATCGACTGGTTCTCCCCGTCGCCAGCGCGACGATCGAAGTAGTTGATATCGTGGCCAATGGTTACAAACATGGTCTGGCAACCGATCGCACAGTCGTCACCAATGGAGATTTTGCCGTTTCCAAAAAAACCGACGCTTCGGTTGATAAAACTCTCGCGTCCAATTGATATTTCGTTGCTATCGAGCTCGCACCCCGCCTTGATGTGACAAGAGTCGGAGAGGTGCATCCGCTTGTTGCGGCGATACAAAGCCATGCGCAGGGTGTCTGGAAGGAAGCGTGCCGCGACGAAGCCATTCCACCATCCGTCGACTATGGCATCTCTTGCTGAAGCAGAGTTTTCCAAGATCCACCTGCGAAAAGCCTTAAGCTGCCGCACGGGGTAGGAACTCATGAGTCCATTCATGTCAGATACCTTAGGTGAACCGATTCCTCTTCCAACTAAATTTAGCCTCTTCCCTTCATTTTGAAAAAATCAATAACAGTCGCAGGGGAAGCCGCCGCGCCGTGATGCATCCCTGCTGCGCGAGCCTCAAACACTGGACGCGTGAGCGCGCTCGCTCCCTTCAGTTCAACCCTTGACGGAGCCCTCAGTCATGCCCTTTACGAAGAGGCGCATGGAAAAAATGAAGAGGACGACGACCGGAATGCTTGCAATCGCG
Organism: uncultured Verrucomicrobiae bacterium; assembly: GCA_963763735.1. Lineage (GTDB taxonomy): Bacteria > Verrucomicrobiota > Verrucomicrobiia > Chthoniobacterales > Terrimicrobiaceae > DASTFP01. The sequence continues at coordinate 48,043 of CAVXQK010000019.1, forward strand.
TAGCCGGCCATGAGGGGACCAAAGAATTTGATGTATTCTCCGGCGAGCCGCTGAAGCTGAACCATGACCGGCAGCGAAGCGGAATCGCGAATGACGATGAGCGGCAGAACAAATTCGTTCCATTCCGAGATGAAATGCATCACACCCACCGTGCCAAGGATCGGTCCGCAAAGCGGCAGGACGACCATCCGCATTTGCTGGAAGTGATTTGCGCCGTCGATTTCGGCCGCCTCGAAGAGGTCCGGGGGAATATCGGCGACAAAATTGCGCAGCACAAAGATGGCAAAAATCTGTCCGGCAGATGTTCCGACAAGGATCAGGGCGGAGAGGGTGTTGAGGAGATTGAGATCGGCGAGCAGGCGGAACAACGGGACGAGGTTTGCCACCGACGGCATCATCAGAAGCACCAGCAGCGCGTTCCAGAAGAAGTTTGAAAGCGGCATGCGCAGCCTGGCGAAAAAATACGCTCCGCAAAGGGCGAAGATCAATGTCAGCGCGGTTCCCGTCGTCGAGATGAAAATACTGTTGGCCACACTGGGCGAAATGAGGTTCCAGGCATCGACCCAGTTGTGCCAGTGCATAGGCTCCGTCAATCGGCCCGGCGCTTCGTAGAATTGCTGATTCGTCTTCAGGCTGACGATAAGGATCAGGTAGACGGGAAGAAGGGCGAAGCCGAGCACAGCCCAAATCGCGGCATGCTTGAAGCCGCGAAGGAACCACTCGCCAGCTTTGTCCCGTGGACCGAATGGCCGGCTGCGAGGGCGAAAGACCGGGCGGATGGGCTGCTGCTCGGACCTTGAGAACCACTTGCGCAGGACATCGCGGACCGCACCATAGGGGAAGACCACCGGAAGCAGGAAAGCGCCGATGGCGCGCCAGCCGGGTTGAAAAAGGAGAAAGACGCTCGCCGCGATGAGCACGGGAGGAAGCATCTTCCTGATCCGCATTGCGCTCGGATTTTCCTCCAGCACGAGAGAGCTGAGTTTCTGCAATGCCATGATCACCAGGGTAAGGATGATTCCGACCGCGCAGGCCGCGCCCATCTCCTGGTTGATGAATGCCTTGCGGAGCATGAAAAGGGCGGGCACTGTCGCCCTTCCTCCAGGCCCGCCGTCCATCCCGCCGGTCAGCGCGATGATCATCCCGGCGTCCTTTATGGTGCCGATGATGACGAAAACAAGCATCAGGTAGATCGAACTCATGATGAGCGGGACCTCTATGCGCGTGAACTTCGTCCACCAGGTGGCGCCGTCGATGCTCGCGGCTTCATAGATTTCCTTCGGAATGTTTTGCAGCTTGGCGAGGTGCGTCAGCACGGCGAAGGACCCAACCCAGGGAAATCCCCAAATGACGCAGGAAACAAGAATGAGGCGCGGGTCGCCGAGCCATGCCGGCCGCGTGCCCTCAAGAAAGATCCCCCCCCAGCCCAGAAAAGCGTCCAGCTTGCAAAGAAGCGTGAAAAGCCCGGACGCTTCGAGAACCTGGTTGAGGTAACCCTGAGTTGCTTCGAAGAAAAACGAGCGCCAGATCAAAGCGACCACCAGCGCGGGTATGACCATTGGAACAACGAAAAGCAGCCGGTAGATGTATTGCATGCGTTCGCTGCTGCAACGATGAATCCAGACCGCCACCGCGATGGCCGGAATCATCTTGACCACATTCCAAAGGCCCAGAAGCAGGGCGACGCGAAAAGACTGCCAGAAGTCCGAGGACTTCAGGAGATCCACATAGTTCCTGAATCCGACAAATTCGGAAATATCCGCACCGTTCCAGCGATAGAAACTGTGAATTATTCCGCTCGCCGCCGGATAATATTGGAACAGGACGATGAGAACCAGTGCCGGAACGATGAAGAGGTAAATCTCCCAATGATGCCTGACCTGCTTCCAGCGGATTTTCTTCGCGCTCATGGGCGTCCTTCCGAAGCCTTGGAGGGTTCCGCTCCCACGGATTTGCGGATGTTCTCAAGAGCCTTTGGGGTGTATTTGTAAAAGGTTTGCCGCTTCAAGGCCTCTGGATCGGTGAAGACGAATCCCTGCGTGATGAGGGTTTTGTCCCCCTCCATCTGACGCATGAAGACGATGTTACGGTACTTGATCCAGTCCACCTGGCTTGCGACTCCGGATTTCGACTGCGCGGCTTCGCGCAACCCAACGGCCAGTTGCTCATCCTGGAGCTGGGCGCGACGGCGGTTGCGCAGGAATTCCCGGAAGTCTTCCCGTCCCGTGGTCGAGTAGAAGCTCGTAAACTGGTCCGCCATATCCTTGTAGCTCATTTGGTGGATCTGAAAAAGGGAATAGAGTTGACTCCATCTGACAAAACTTTCCGCGCCGATGGTGGGATCGAAAGCAGGGAGCACCCCGTCCAGGTTCGGCTCAAAAATCCTAAGGAAGGGATCGATATCGGCGTCGATAATCATTGGGATCCATTTCAGCCTCTTGTTGAATTTCTCATTTTGCTTTCGGCTCGTCATAAAGAGGAGGAAATCGACGGCGACGTCGGGATGCCTGGAGGTGCGGGTAACCGCCATCGGCATGCTGCCATCGGGCTGCTCGTAACGCGGCCCCTGGATGATGGATCCAAATTCGGGATCCGATGGGGCCGGAACGGGAAAATCGACGACGCCCAACTCGAATTTTCCCCCGGCCTGTTCCTGCATCCCTCCGGTCTCGTAGATGCCGGCGGCCGTGAAGACAGCTTTCTGCTGCGCAAAGTTGAACAGGGCCTCGTCCCGCCCGAGACCCGACCAGCCGCTGGGGAACTCCTTGGTGAGCTCGTCCACCATTTTGAAGCTGGCCCGATAGGAGGGGTCGGAAAAGTCGATCTTCCCGCTTGCAAAGCCCATGAACATTTCGTCCTTGCTGAACCGACCGTCACGGTTGAAGTCGATCTCGCGGAGGGCACCGGAGGTCAACGGCTTCGCCATGCTGTCCTCCCAGCGTGCAAAATGGTAGCGCGAACCCGCGATTGCCACGTAAGGCTGGCCGTTGGGTTGCTTTTGGGAGCGTATTTTTTCGCAGACTTTCATGAAAGCTCGATAATCCTTGGGCACTTCGTCCGAGCCTGTCAGCTCCTTCAACAGCGTTTTGTTGTAGAACAGGCGCAGACTCACCATCGCGAGCGGGATGGTCATGAATTCCTGGGTCTCATCGATGAACGAACGCCGCATTCCGTCCTTGAAGGTGAGAAGGAGCGGAGTTTTCTCCAGATCGGTTCCCGCATTGTAGGGGTTCGGCCGGGTCACGTAGGAAGTGAGGGGAAGTAAGTAGCGGGTATAGAAGGCGGTCATCAAGGGAGCGTCCACCATCCCGGCCTGAAGAATATCCGGCGCGGTTCCCCCCATCAATTGCGTGCTCATCCATTGCCCGTAGGTGCTTTCGGGAATGGCTTCCTGAACGATGCGCACATTCGGATGCAGCTTTTCGTATTCGGCGGCGGCCTCGGCCAGCCCCTCGCGGGCTCCCGCTTCCAGTTGCCAGTGGGCGATACGGATACTGACCGTATCCGCCGCGACGGTCTCTCGCCTGCGCATGCCGATGGAAACGAGCGCCCAAAGCAAGACAAGGCCGATGACGATCCAGGGCGACTTTGATTTCAGAGAGGAAAGGATTTGTTTCATTGGAGGGAGCCCCCAACGTATTCAGCAGGAAGCGCGCGGCCTTCCCGGAGCGCGGCTTCCACGGCATCCATGCGCGCCAGCGCTTTGCGGACGAGAAAGACGCGGCTCTCGCGCGGAAATTCAGTCATCAGGCGGTTGTAGTATTCACGGGCGATGGCAAAGTTGCCCGCCTCGAATTCGGCGGCGTAGGCAATGTTCCAATAGGCCGTGGAAAGCTCAAAGAAAGGGGTCGTCGGATCAACTTCCCTCGTTTGGAGCGCCTTGATGAGGTACTCGAGACGCTTGTCCTCCTCGTTCAAATGGTGGCAGCTTTCGGCCATCAACGTGTAGAGCGGAGAAAGGAACGGTGTCTTCGGATGGGCCTGCAGAAAGGCCTCGATTTCTTCAAGGTCCTTCCGGGCCTGGTCCGCGTCCGCCGTCGGCAGCGAAAGCCGGATTCGATAGAGAAAAGCTTCCTCCCCTGCCGGGGTGTCCGGATATTTCCGATAAACCTCCCCATACTCGCGGGCGAGTTGCGCGTAATCGAGATCCTGATCCGCCGGCGCCAGGTGCTTCGCCCGGACGATGTCCAGTGCGGCCCATGCCGCCAAAGGACTCGCCGGCGCCTGGTCGATGATCGCCCGATAGCCGGAGATCGCTTTCGCGCTGTCCCGTCCATCGCGCCGGTGATTCCAGCACGAGGCCTCGCCATAAAGGCCTTGAAGGTGGGCCTCCGAGCCGGGCGGTTGAGACGCTTCCACGGACTTAAAAATGCGCACCGCCGCGTTGAACTCGCCCAATCGATATCGTTTCCAGCCTTCGCGCATCTGCTCCTCCGGAGATGCAACCGCTCCCTTGTGTCCGCACCCATGGAACAGCAAGAGCAACATCGCGCCAGCCAGCCTGATAAGACACCGGTGACTTGGAACGAAACGTGCGCTCATGGCGGAATCCCTCTTCATCGGAGGATGTCAAAACTCGTGTTGGTCGATGAATGTGCCAAGCAGCAGGAGCTAAAAAAAATTTACTTGCCGTCGGCGCCCGGCACGGGCTCGCCGATCATGAGATAGACGCGATGCCGCGCGGCATGAAGTTCGTCGCGGACACTGACCGTCTCTCCGCTCAGAACGTCCAACACGCGCTCTTCTTCCCGCAGCGGCAGCCTCAAGTCCTCGAAGGCCCACAGCACCCTCTCGCCCTTGGAGCGATACAGCACGCCGGCTTCTCCGGGCAGAATGGTTCGCTCGCGCATCGTCTCTTGTACGCGATTGTAAACGCGAAGCAAATCCAGATGCCACGGAGCGGGTCGATCGTCATCGCCTTGCGGGCCTCCGTAGCGATAGCTGAGAACGTCTCCCGCGACATCCCAATGCAGTGTCCACATCATTCGGTAGGCCAGGCCGCGGAAAAACACATCGTCGGGGTCGCCGCCCGCCTGACCGGATGAACGCCGCATCGAAGTCGGCGATGCAGTCCGCCCAGAGAAACAAGCACTGCAGCCGCCCGGCGAGCGCGGGCCCGTGGCGATGGACGCCAAAAACGCCAAGATCCTCGTTTCCATAAACATAGCCGATCTTTTGCATTTCGATCATCAAGTCGAGATGCGCGCGATATTGCGAAAGAATCGCCGCGGGCGGCTCCTGGGCGGGGCGAAAAACTCCCAGCAGATCCTTCTGGTCGGCGGTCGCGCTGAAAAGGTGCGCCTCCGCGTTTTGCACGTAGTGAAACTTGTCGCTGGAGAGATTGAACGAGCTGTCGAGAAAAATTCCGCCCAATCCGATCTCGTCGTGCGCCGCCCGCCATCGCCGCAGCCAGTAGGCGCGGACGGCTGGATCGCGCAAATTCAGCACGGCGAAAACAGGCGTGTAGTGGTCCGCCTCGATGGCGTTGGACGGATTGCGCACAAAGCTCGTGTTTCGATCCAGCGCTTCCATGATCGAGTCCTCCCGGGGCAGGAAATGAATCCGGTCGCTGTCTCCGTTGCGGCTGTCAAACATCAAGGTCAGGGTGGAGATCGCCGTATTCCCCCACATCTGCACCGTGGCGCCGCCCGCCTTCGCATCGCGGCAGAAGTCGCGGAGTTTCCCCTCGCCCACCGCCTCCGAAACCTTGTGATCCACCGTGACGCAAAAATTGCTCACGCCCCAGGTGTTCATGTTGTTCTGGAAATGGTTGGCCAGATAGACCGTCCTGGCTCCGGCTTCCAGCAACTTGGGCAACCCGAGACTCCGGTAGCGCTCAAGGTCCGCGGGAGTCCACTCCTCGATCTGGCCATACGTCGTCACGCGCTCGCGGCGCATTCCGATCTGGCGGTGCAGCGTTTCGTGAATGAATTCGCGCGCAGCCTCGTAGTCGTTGGCGAGTTCGACCCGGGAGCGCCGTCCCGGAGACCAAAGCACTTCGACAGGTGCGGTCGATAATCGGCAGCCCAGATCCCCGCAGTGCTCGTGAAAATGCGCGATAACCGTTTCGCCGCGAGGCTTCTCGAACAATGAGCGCACATGCGCGACCTCAGAGACCCACGTCACGAGCACGCCCGCGCTCGACGCGGTGAAGGTGAAACCCTGAAGCTCGGTCTGCAAGGGCAGGAACTGGACCGCGCTGGGATTGGCGCAATCCGGGATGTACCATTCGGTTGAGTAGAACTGCGATTCGGACTCGATCCGCGTGATGGAGGGCACAAAGCAATTCCGCATCCAGAACTCGTTGAAAATGGCGCTGCCGCCTATCTCCCAAGTGCCCCGGTCGAGAATCTTGTAAATGGGAATGCTTTCGCTGCGATAGTGGTAGCGATAGGAGAAGCCCTGATAGGCGCGGCCCCCGAAGGTTCGCTCCACCGCGCGCAGCTCGAGCTCGAGCACGGTGTCCTCGGCGCGCCGGGGCGCCCTCGACCAATCCGCCGTATTGTGGCGCGGGCGCACCTCGTGCACCATCCACTCCATCGGCCCTCCCTCCCGCCGGTCCATCGAGAAGGAAACGAGAGCCCCGCTGGGAAGACGCTTCGCAGCGCGTCACGCAATAGTTGACCAACTCCACGCCGGAAGGATTGCGGATTTCAACGAACATTGGCCGTTGTCCGCTCCTCAACACCACATCGCCGTGCGAGACCGCGCCCAATCCGAGAAAGGCATTCCTCCGCCCAAGCAACTCAACGCCAAGATCCCCTCCAAGACTCAAACGGGAGGGCAAGGAATCCACGGAAACCGCGTCATCACGGCCTGCTCTTGGCGGCGTACGAACGCTCATAGTGGTTCCAGGACAATCACTTGATACCAAGCTCCAGCGACCACTTGATCGTGAGGAGTCTTTCGAAGCTGCAAAGCGGGACCCGGCGAAACCCTAATGTTCAGGAGACGGTGCGGGAACCTGCACATTGGCAATGGGCCCCTTGGCCCCGGGAAGCAAAAAGGTAACCGTCTGCTTCGCGGGTCTTCCTCCTTCGACTGGCGCGGGCGCGGCGGGCGCGGCGAACTGGATCGTGAGCGTCTCGCCTTGGCCCGGAAGCAAGCCGTTGGCGAGTTCTCCCGGGAAATACTTCTTCCCCGGAGGCGCAACGGGCGGCAGGACAGGATACGTCTGCTGTGTTTGATCATCAGTCATCACCGCGGAAGCGAGGGAAAACGGTCTGGGCATTGTAGAGGCCCGTCGCAATGTCGGCTTTGGTCGCACCGGGGGGAATCGGCGGCCTTGTGCCAAGGAGCGTCCCTGAGGGCGGAGACTTGGAGGTGGCTGTGACACGCACGAAAACCAGCAAGCGATTGTCCTGGATGCGTTCCAACCGGTAAATCGAAAAAAGAACGCCGGGCCAATTGGTCTCCACTTCCAATTTCGCCGAGCTTGCACCCTGTTCCTCCGCACGAAGGCCGATGGCAAGAGTTAGGCTGGTGACAACCGCGAGCAAAGAGAAGAGTTTCATGCGCAAGTCCGAAAAAATACAAGTGAGCCCTAAATTAGCAAGTGGAGCGGAATGGCATTCCGCAAATTTCGCTTCCGGCTCGATCCAGTTACCTAACCTCCTCGGAGGCGATTACGCGATAGAGGTAGCGGGGCTGGAACGGATGTTTGTTGGCATCCACAGGATCGTCATACGTTCCGACAATTCCGTCAGGGCCGGCGTTGCCGGTGTTTCCATAAACGCCGTCCGCGCCGGGATCAAGATAGCGTTCGACGATCAAACGGAGCCGCACTTCGGCCAGTACGGTGTCCCCGGCCTCGAATTTGCCGGGTGTAGGATTGCCACGTTTCTTTTGAATAGCCTGACCGACCGTCCAGACGGAAAAGACGTTGCCCTGAGTCGTGAGCGTTCCAACGATCTGTCGGACGAGATCGTTGCGGGTTGGATTATTCGTCGCGCGAAGGTCGGCGATTTCAGGAACATTGCAGATTTCCGCGGGCATGCGCAGCGGACCGTTGGTGCGGACGTAGTTTTCTATTGCTTCAGCGATGGTGGCTGCGGGCACGATCGAACCGTTGGTGAAGGCGTTCGTCCCATCCATGATCGTCTGGTTTACCTTCACCCCGTTCAATACAGCCTCCAGCGGCAGCGTGCGCGAAACATTGGTTTGCGCGACCTCCGCGTTTGTCGTGTAGATGACCGCTCCATTCGGATTTATTTTCCCTGCGGTCGCCCCGCCATAGGTCCCATAGTAGAGGAGGTTCGTTACCGCGCTGTTCGTGCTCGGATTTGCGGTAGCAGGATTGTACGTGCTGCCGAATGGAGCGAGTGTTGAGGGGATATAAAGCAAATCGAGCAACGCCCAATCGGGATAGGACTGGCTGCCGGCAAAGTGTGGTCTTCTGCCCTACGAGGGGATCAATCGAACTCGGCTCGTACGAGGGCGCGAAACTAAGAAGACGGAACGGGGTTCCGTGCTGGATTTCCTGGGGGTTGGAGATCGTAGGCGTAAGGCCGCTTTCATCGTCGGGGATAATGCCAGTCCGCAAATACTGGAGGTAGCCGATATTGGGCATTCGCGCACTTCGCGGGATTTGCGTTTGCTTCGCGACGTCATTGATCGTCTTGCATGAGCCCCGCATCCGCCTGCGGCATCCAATAAGAATCGGGATCAGTCAGGGTGCCACGAAAGGTGGTATCCGGGTAGACACTTGGAACCGCTGCATTTGTCTGCGGCGGCAGGATCGTGGTCAGGCGTTATGCCTACTGTAACGTTCCAGTCGCCGGGAAACTTGTTGACCAGCGGATCCTCTACCTTGGCCAACACATACCTCACCCCCGAGAGAGGGATATCCGCACTCACGGGAATGACCGACGCCTTAACGCGGTCGCGCAAACTTCCCTTGCTGGGGTCCCCCGGGACGGCTGGAACGGAGGCCCATGCCGCGTTCATTCCAGCATCGGTCTGGTCCCAGACTAAAAGGCTCTTGCGTGCATAGGCCATCCTCTATGAAAGCACCGCGGACAGCTTCGAGCGGAACGGGGTCGGGATCAGTAAAATGTCCGTCCTTGAACTGGGTCTTTACCGCTATCCCTCCCCTGACGGAAAGCGTTGTCGCATTTGTTTGCATGTGCAGTCGATACGAAGGACCAAGCAAGGAGCGAAGGCCGCGCATCTCTCCCGGCTGCCATTCCTGCGCCGGCGAAAGGTTCGGCTCGGGATATGTCACAAAGAAGGGACTTGCATATCCATTGACCATGCACCATTGGTGTCGGCGTGGAGCCCTTATATTTCCAAGGGCCCGCCGAGGCTGGGTTGATCCGTGCGAAAGGATCGTGATACGTCTTCGCCAGTTGCTGGTCGTGATCGAGCACGGGAGTTCCTGCGTCGCCGCCGGGATTTCCGGCAAAGTCGATGCCTTGGTTGTTCCTTAGAAGTTGATTGGCCCAAAAACAGTAAATCTCGGAACTGTCGGCGTCAGGCACCCGGGGAAGGGGCGCCGCAAACGGATTTGGCCTTGACGGTTCCGTCAGAAACCGAGGGAGATCGATGGCGTTCAGACCCGGACTGTAGCGGTGTCCGACAACAAAGCGGGAATTTTCGAGATGGAAGCACCTTTGTTCCACCGAAATAGCCCGCCGGCAACCACCACTCGAGCCAGATATCGAAAGTGGCTTCTGGCGGGGTGTATAGTTCGGGATTTGCCGGGTCCCAAGTTCCCACCGAAGGAAACGCCGCGATTTCCATGTACATTTGGGTAACCTTCATGGAGCGTCCAACGCCGGTCACCCATTGGCGGCTTAACCAGCCCGGGAACACGTAGGGCGCGACCATAAAGCGATGCCCGATCTGCTCCCCCACTTCGCCCGAAGTGTAAGGATAATCGGACGAAATGGCCTTCGAACCAATGCTGAGAATTTGGGCCACGATGCTGTCGAGTTGCCTCTTCGTGTATTTGCCGGCAAATCCCTGTCGTCGATGATGCCTGGGAAAAACCGGCCAGGTTACCGGCTGGCCTGCAGCATTGGTTCCCGCAAGATAATTCGCGAGCAGGTAACCCTGGTTGTGGGAGTAATTTGGTGAAGTCTGCGGAGCCTATGTCATAATGGTTCGATAGTCGGCATCTCCCTTTCCCGTTGAATAGGCCCCCATTTCACCCCGCAGAGACAGAGGCCACGGTTGGTCGCGAGGCTTCTTGTCAGGATCATATGGGCTGGAAATCACGTAAGGCGGCAACTGCGAAGGGGTCGGATAAATCTCCCTGGCGGGCAGCAGTGTGAGGCTGTTCAGCACCATGTTGCCGACCTGCCATCCGGCATCGCCCAAGAAGAGGGGTCAGCGCCACTCTTGGCTGACCAAAGACGTTCAGCTCGGGACTGCGGCTATAGGCGGTGAGAGAAAACACGTTGTTTGTAAACACGTCGGGCGTGACTCCGGGCGCTCGGAGGATTTCACGCGGGGAACTAAAGTGGGATGTGCGTGCGATCTGAACGATGTTTTGCGCGTTGGTCGATCCGAGAGTCAACGAATTGGTCGAACCGCCCTGCGGAAGCACTTCGAGGCTCACCTCGCTCGGCGAGCCGATTCCCAGGGAGTTCGTCGTGTATTTTTCCGTGCCGTCGGCGGTGTTGACGTTAATTTTCGCGCCCTCGTCATCGACCCAGAAGGCATACCGGCCGATGATCGTATTCGTCGTGCCAGCGGCAAGGGAGGGATCCCGCAGCAAGTTCACCCATTTGACTGAGACGTCGGGCGGATTTGTGCCTGCGCCAATAATCGGATAGGAACCGTCCGCAAGCTGGCGATTCAGATTCACGAGATCGGGCGTGTCCGATTCGGAAAAGAGGCCATAGTTTGTGTGATCCAGGCTTGAATATTGCCAGCGGGTGATTCGCCCGGGCGACACGGACCAGTAAAAAGCCGGCGGATTCGTGGCGAAGTTTTTGTAGGGATCATCCCACGGGCCGAGGGCCTCGCGCACGCGTGACATTGCCTGATGGGCGCCGATCATGGCGATTCCGTAGGCTCGCTCCTGATCAAGACCCGCGCCGGCCGTCTTTGTCTCCAACATGACGCTGGCCAGATAGCCCACGGTCACGACAGTAATCAGGACGATGATTACCAGAGTCATCACCAGGGCGGAACCCAGCCGTTTCGGCAGACGCTTGCTTCGAGGGGGTATCATTGCGATTAGCGTGGAGCGCTTTGCAGATCGATAACGGTGCTATAGATCCGCGCGCCCTGTTTGATCTCCTGCGGGAGGTTGCTATAAAACGTATTCACGTCGTTCCACATGTCGGAGGTAGCCGCGCCGGGCTTTTCGGCAGGGCGGCCCAAAAGGCGTTTTGCCGTGCGAGCGTCCACCGCGACAAGGGCCACCTCGAGACTTGCGGGCAGCGCCGACGGAAAGACCAGCGTCCCGGGGGCATTGGTAAGTGTCACTGTGTAGCCCTTGGTGGAGTCGAACTGGCCGCTGGGAAACGCCTGCGCCTTCGCGTTGGTAAGGATGGGATTTTTCCTTTGATCAAGCGGTTGCAGCCACAAGCCAAGGACGTTCTCAGCCAGTTGACCGGCATAGCCCGAGTCCTTCGTCGCAGGCGCGATGCTGGCGATGAGCTTGTCGGAGACAAAATCTGACGGCTTTTGCATCGAATAGTTGGAATCAACCACAAGGCGGCAGAGCTTGGGAGCCGGGCCATTCGTCTCGGTTACCCATTGCACGAAGTAACCCACCAGCGCCATGTTCCCGTTGGAACGGTCGCTCGCCACGGGCGCCTGCCAAAACACGGCTTGCGGAAGCGAATAGTTGGTCCCCACGTTGGGCGGATTGATGACGAGTTGGAAATTGGTTGCCGACGGATCGGGAGGAAGCGTGGCAAAGCGCAAGTCACGCGCCATGCGCGAGAACGCGGAAAGGGCCGACGAGCGGCGCTCGTTGTGGGCAATTCCCATCTGCCAGAAAGACGAGAGCGAAGCCGCGATCGAGACCAGAATAAGAGCGAGCCCCACGAAGACCGCCGTGGCGACAAGAAGCTCCAGGAGCGAAAAACCTCCCGGCGGGCGGCCCAGCCTCCTATTGGTAGTTGAAGAGCGAGATAAGGGACACATTTGTCGAGGTCAGCTGCGGGTTCGGCCAGCGGATGCTGACTTGAAGCAAAGCGAAATTATTCGTGGTGAAATTCGTGGGCATCGGAGACGGCGTCACTTTTGATAACGCACAAACGAAGTAGGCGTCCTGAATATTGGTGACCGGCGTCCCGGAATAGTCCCAATAATTAGTCTTCGGCATGCTTTCCAGGACCGTGGCAAATCGCTGGCTTTGGCATTCGGAAGTGACACTCTCCGTGATCCAGGCAAGGCGGGCTTTGAGGTCCCCGTTCTTTGTTTCGTTCGCAGCCATCGTCGCCAATCCGAGAATCGCCGTCAGAACGAAAGCCACGAGCCCCACGGCAATAACTACCTCCACGAGCGTGAATGCCTGCCGCCGGCAAGACCTTCCCACGCGCGTCAGAGCGCGCCGCGAGCCTGAAAACCTCAAAATGCTCACGGTTGCCCGAATCACCGAGCGCCTCCTCGCATGGCAAGATCGCTCCGCTTCGGAAACAACTGGGGGGGTGGTTCCGTTCACAACCGAATTCAAGAACCAGAATGTAAGTCCCGGGACCCTCTTGTAAAGCGGGAATTATACCAGACTGGGACGCGTTGTCCTTTTGGCGCTTACTCTGTGCGGTTTTGAAACTTCTACCTGAATACCAGACCGAGCGGTCCATAAGCTAAGCCATCGCCATGCAAATGTTATGAAAATAACGTCCTTCACGCTCGCGCGCGCCGTGTGCGAACCGCAATTCAAATAACGCTAATAGCCTGCACGATCCTCTCGGATAAATTAGCCAGCGGGACAAAGGCGTTCCAACTCCGGCTTCGGGCGCTGCCCTGCTCTCGTGCAACGGGAGGGCAACTGTGTCAGCGATCTGATGGCGGCGGCCCGCCGATCAAGACAGAATCAAGCGGAAGCGGGGTACGGGGATGCAGAGTCGACGGGCAACTGTCATCGGAAAACAAAAAGGATACACGCGAAACTTTTCTTGCGTTTTACATAGAATCAAATCAGATTAATACACCCCCGTTCCCTGGTATGCTCACTCCTCCTTCTCGTTCCCGGTTACACGCGGCTCGCCGTGGCTATTCCCTTATCGAGCTTCTGGCCGTGATGGCAATCCTGTCGGCGCTCGCAGGCCTGACAGTGGGCTCTCTCTCACCCGTGAGAGCGAACGCACTGACCGCGGGCGGCAATCAAATCGCAGACCTGTTAGCGAGCGCGCGGCAGAATTCGATTTCGCGGCACGCCTTCACGGCTGTCGTAATCAAGTCCACGGGTGACGCCAGGTACTCGGCCTCCTGCCTTTTCGAGTTGACGCGCAATGACAACGGCGCCTTCGGGGCTTGGACGATGATCGCTCCCTGGCGCTCTCTGCCTGAGGGAGTGCGATTTGATCCGGACGCTCCCGTCGCCGCCCCGGTGGTCAATTTTCTGAGCAACCCGAAACCCTCTTCCCCTTCAAACCTCCCCGGGACCATTCCGTTCCATGGAACGCCCGTTGATGTTGCAAATGGCGTCGCTTATCAAATTTTTGCACCGGACGGCACGCTCACAAAAGGCTCTCCCGTGCGGCTTCGTCTGGTGGAGGGGGCCGAGGACACCGGAACCGGCATCCTCTACACGGGCCGAAAAGCGGGAGGCCAGCCCGCAAACTATTACGACATCGTGATTCTGCGAGAGACCGGCCAGGCGAAGATCGAGCGGCTCTGAAGCTGAGCTTCCGGGATCAACGATCCTAATTTTCGGACAAACGATCTTAATTATGGGATCAGCAATCCGGTAGGGAATACCGTAGACGGTGTCGATAGCGAGAGGAGGACCTGATCGTTCCCGTCACGGGGTCTCAGGAGCGCTTTCGACTAAGCTGGAGAGGCATCGTGTCAAGGACCTGTTGGCCGGCGTTTGGCACTCACCGCCTCTCTAACATCCCATCCAGGCTTCGCCCCTGTGTGGGGGGCTGTCTCTCGCTGGAACGCGGGAGCACGGTTTCTTCCTGGCAACAGAGGCCATCCACGCCGCGGCTATTGCCCCGGGTTCCGGGATGAGCGAGCCTAATTCGCAGGTCAACGATACCAAGTCCGTGATCAACGATCCCCCCTACACTCCCGGCGCACAGCCGGAGAGGCATCCGCACACGGACTCTTGCTGGCTAAGCCGTCGCTTCGACGCTGACAAGCCTTGCGACGGGTGGCCTGACCGCGGAATCGGGATAGGCAGAGGGGCGAATGATCAATTCCGGAGCCACCATGCGCCGTTGACCCTTCTCGAATAACTCCCCATTCATTCGCGCTTTCAGCAGCGCCATGAGTTCCGCGCCAATGGCGAGATTCTTCTTGTCCACGGTAGCGACGGGACCGAGCGGCTCCCATTGCCGGGTTTCCATGTCATCCCACATGTTATCATATCCCACCAGGAGAACGTCGCGATTGGGCTGCTTGCCATGCACACGCAGGGCGGCGGAAAGGTGCCCGACGATGGCGTCGCTGGGTGCCATGATGGCGTCGACGGCATTCGGCCCGTGGAGGTGCTCGACCAGATAGCCCGCCATCAGGCGCGACTGAAGCTTAAAGTCCTCCTCCGTATTGTTGAAATTGTGGTATCCCGGATCGAAGACTTCGACCGCGGGCAGTGGCTCGACGCCGCACTCGCGCATCGCCCGTTCGTAGCCGGCATTGCGCTGGATGAGCCACGGCTGCACTTCGGAGGGGCCGCTCAAGGCAAGCTGCCAGAAACGCAGAATCCGCTTGCGCCCCTGCCCGATCAGCCACTTGGTGAGCGCGTAGGAGCCCGCTTCATGATCGGAGGTCACCGCGTCGATCTCGGAGGCGAAACCGGGATTATCCCGCGCGAGTCCCATGTCCCCATAGATGACGAAAGGAATGTTGCCCTCACGGAGCGCTCTCCCAATATGCTCGCCGGATTTATCCTGCACCACGCCGCATAAAACAATCGCCCCGCCCGGGCGCTCCATGATCAAGCGTTGGAGCAAATCGCCGGCCGTGCGTTTCGGATGCACGGTCAAGGCATCGTGGCCCGCGAGGCGGACGGCGTGGACTGCGCCAGCATGAATAAAATTGATATGCCACGTATTGTGCATCTTCTCGGAAAACTCATGCTGAGCTGGCGGCTCCATGATCAAAGCGATCGCATCGGATAAGAAAGTCTTCTGCGCCTTGATCGCCCCGTTCACGATCCGGCGCCTGCTTTCCGAATGGATCATTCCCTGCCTCTCCAGATCCTCCAAGGCCAGCCGAACCGTCGTTCGAGACACGTTGAGCTTCGACGCGAGCCGCATTTCGGAGGGTAAACGGGACCCGGCGGTCAAGCGACCGTCCGTGATCCATTCCTGAATGTGACGTATGGCCCTCGCGCGAGGACTGTTGTTTATAATTCCCAGTGTATCAGTCTTTTCCAAGGCCATGGCTATTGGGAATTCAATCGGCTAGCGACCGGCACGCCGCATGGTGAAATGGGAACGTCGTAACTCGAGGGGCATAGTTTTTGGGGGGTTACCAAGTTTCGCTGGGGCAAGCACACTCCGCGTGCCTGCTCGGTCTTCGTCTACCTATTCTGCACGACTAAACGAAAACTTCGCACTCTCTGCAAATAGCGAACATCGAATACCATGGCAAAGCCCCTATACTGCAAACCGGGCGCTGAGGCAAGATCTTTCAGAAAAGGCTCCCGTTTCCACGCACCCTGATCATTCCCTACACAGTCCTCATCGCTTCCGATGAACGGCAAACGCGTACGGCCGATCAAAACAGGGACCACTAATTTCTAGCAGCACGCCGGCGGTTTATGTCGTAAAACGCTCTTTTTTGTTTGACAGGTATGCAAATTGTTTCGTGATTAATCGCTGCACATGCCAACTCCCTCTGTCCTGGAAATTTCGGAACAAAGCGCCGCAGCCAACCCGAACTCGCGAAGCAATTGGCGGCCGGTTCGTCCGACCTCATCCCCGGAGAAGATCCAGTTTTCCGCCCGGCGCGATTCGATCCCCCTGAAGCACTATTGGAACTTTTGCTCCGCGGCGGGACGCGCCAACGAGGGTCTGCGCGAGGGATGGCGTGAGCACCTGCGGATGACCGCCAAGCATTGCGGGATTCGCAATCTCCGCTTTCACGGACTGTTCCATGACGACATGTTTGCCTGCCAGCGTCGTAAAGACGGCAGCCTGGCTTTCAACTTCCAATACATTGACGATCTTTTTGACGCCTTGCTGGAAGCCAATGTGCGTCCCGTTCGTCGAGTTTGGCTTCTTCCCCAAGGACCTGGCAACGGAATCGGACATCCGGTGCTTCTGGTGGCAGGCTCACGTGACTCCGCCGGAGGACTTCCGCGAATGGGCGAAGCTGGTCGAAAGTGTGGTTCGGCATTTCATTCAACGCTATGGCCGCGAGGAGGTTCTCAAGTGGTACTTTGAGGTTTGGAACGAGCCGAACCTGTGGTTTTTCTTCAATTCGACCAAGAGCAAATACTTTGAGCTCTATCGAGCCACGGCCCTGGCGGTCAAGGCGGTGGATCCCGCGCTCAAGATAGGCGGCCCGGCGACCAGCAACTTTGTCCCCGATGACCGGTTCAAGGGGGAAAAACAGGAAGGCGACAAGGCGATCACCCACCAACTCAAGAACCTCGGGGAGGTGGAATGGCGGGGGGTTTGGATCGAAGAATTTCTTGAGTTCTGCGCCCGCGAAAAGGTGCCCGTCGATTTCGTCTCAACGCATCCCTATCCCACCGACATTCCCTTCGGACATGATGTCACCGCAATACGCACGCGGGCATCGGACGCTACCCTGACTGACATGCAATGGCTCCGAAAGACAATCGGCCAAAGCTCCTTTCCGTCGGCGGAAATTCACCTTACGGAATGGAGCACGAGCCCGTCCGCGCGCGATTTCACCCACGACTATCCCCAGTCGGCCGCCTATATCCTTAAAACAAACATTGCGGGCGCGGGATTGGTGGATTCGCTGGCTTACTGGACGTTTACAGACGTCTTTGAGGAGCATGGCGCGGGGGACTCGGCCTTCCATGGCGGATTCGGACTCATCAACTATCAGGGAATCGTCAAGCCCGCGTTCCACGCCTACCGCTTTCTCCACCAACTTGGGACGGAGGAAATTTTCCGTGCCGACGGATTTCTGGCCACCCGCTCGAAGAACACGGGCCATGTGCGCGCTGTGACCTGCCACTATCCGGAGCAGTATCCTGGCAGCCCGCCCTTCGCGGTGTCCATCGAGGACGCCGAAAAGATTCTTGCGATCGGCAAGCCGGTTCATCGAAGCCTCGAGATTCACGATCTTCCGCCGGGCTCTCCCTACCTTATCGAAACGGTGGATGCGGTACACGGGTTTGCCGTTCGCGCGTGGCAGGCCATGGGTGAACCCCAGTCCCCCTCTCCCGACCAGGTCGCACTGCTGCGAGATCTTGGCTGGGACACCCGTCGTGAAATCGTCAGGGTGGATGACGAGGGAGTTTTGCGCCTGGAACTGACGCTTTCGCCTTGGGCCATTGCGCTCATTCGCGAAATGGCGTAACAGGCTGTCTTCAACGTTTCCGGAAAAGCAAAGGGTGAAGCACCATTACCATTACCATTTGCGCGCCAGCGAACCGGCGGGACACGCCCCATTCTCACGATGAGATTTGGATCGTGCCGCGGGCGCTCCCCTGCCTTTCCGTGCCAGCGATTCAGCAGGCGTTCCGCTCTTCTCGCGTTTTGCTCGCTCCTGACCGTCGTTGGCGGCGGAAGGGCTTGGAGCGCCGCGCCGCTGCTCTCGCAACTGCGCGTGGAACAGAAGATCGAAAAAGGCGACCACGTTTACAGTGTGGCGCCTGCGTTAAGTATCTCCTTTACGCTGGCGGAGCCTTCGGATGTGACGGTGACCATCGCCCGGCATCTGGCCGGATACGAGGAGTTCAAGTGGCCCTACCTCGCTGAACCCTTTCCCGTGCGCACGCTCAAGCTGGGCAAGCTGGAGGCCGGGCCGCACACGGTGGATTGGGACGGATTTGACGAAAAGGGACAGCCGATTGTCGAAGAGCAGAATACGAGGCCCGATGAACTGGCTCGGCTCAATCTGACGACGGCGACCCCGGAGCAACTGACCAAGACGCTTCCTGTCAATCTTCTCCAGGTGACGGTGACGGCGGGCAAGGAGCGGTTGTTTGCCAACTTCGAGCGCGCCGTGGAGACTCTCCGACCGAACCGCAAAGTCCGGCCGTTCAGCATGAGCGCGCTGGATCGCGACGGTAATTATGTCGTCCCGGACTTTCAGGCGGCAAGCGTCGTGCGCTACTCCCCGGAATGGGTGCGGCTCGCGCAATGGCCAAAGGACCATAGCCGGGGACAAGGTTACGAGCCGATTGAATGTCAGGAAGCGGCCGTGGACAGCCAGGGAAATGTCTTCGCCATGAATGCCTCGGGAGTTTATCGCTACGGCGTCGAAGGCGGCGGGGAACCCACACCATGGCCTGAGCAGTCGGATTATACGAAAGCTCATAACCTCGGCCATGTGCTTGGGATGAAAACGAACGATCCCGAACTGGGAAAAAAGCCGGGGTTTGCGGATCAGTTCACGGGATTCGCCATCGACGATCAGGACAACATCTATTTGGGCCGCCTGCGGCCGGATCCCTGCATCCAGGTCTTCGACAACAAGGGCAAATTTCTCCGGAGCCTGACGCTGCCTGAAGGCCGGCGACCGGCGAAGATCCGCTGGCTGGGGAAGGGAGTCCTTGCGGTGACGGCGATCGGATCGGACCCCGAAGGTGTGGTTCTCCTCATCGATGCCACGACGGGAGAGGTAAAGAAGCGCATCGAAGACAACAGCCCCATCCATCTCTGGGCGGGGCCCGATGGTTCGTTCATCACCGGTCACGACGGAACCATCGTCCGGCGCTATACGAGGACGGGCGACCCTTTGCCATTCGATCCCGCCGTGGTCAATGTCCGCGACAATGAGATCCGTTTTGCGCCGCATGAATTTGGGCTGCCCAAACAGTCACCCGGTTTTCCGGCAAGCGCCAAGGGCTACGCGATTGCCGCCGATGGCAGTTTCTCAATTTCCGAGGGGCTCGAATCCAATGATGCGCTCGCAAAGACCGAAGTGCTCAGCTATTCGAAGGGAGGCGGCTATGAGCCGGCGAATATCCAGGCCAGCCTTGGCCAGCGCGTGCCGGGAAACGTCTATCTCGACGGCGCGCCGGCGGCCTTTGATCTGCTTGTCACAAACCTCTCCGAAGAGGAGCAGCCGCTCACCGTGAATTGGACGCTGACCGACTTCGATGGAAAGAAAACGACAGGAACCTCCACTCTGGTGGCGAGGCCGCTGTCCCGTCAGGCGCTGCCTTTTAGTGTCAATGCCCCGGCAATGGGTCACTACCGCCTGACGGTGGATGTGCTCCAAGGCAAGAAGCTGGTCGAGACGCTGGAGGCTCAACTGGCGCGCATCCCGTCGAGGGATATGAAGGAGAACCGTTATTCGCCCTTTGCCATGTGCGCCGTCGGCGAATTTGAGGTGATGAAGCTCGCTGGCGTCAAGAGCCACCGCGGAGATTCCGCTTCGTGGGCCCGGCAGGTCGAGCCGCTGGACGGCGTATTCTATCAGGACCGGCCAGCAGGCGCTTCAGTTTCCGCGGGGAGGCGCCGAGAGCCTGCGCGCCTATGCAAGACGCGAGGGCTTTTTGCTGCTCAATGGCTTGAATTATGGCGAAGGCTGGCTGGGTGGCGATTGGGTCGGCCGGCCAACCCACTTTCTCTACAGCTACGATCGCTTCTACGGCTATTGCCTGCTCGTTCTGGATCGATTTGCAGGCAAGGGCGAGGCGTTCTACCAATTCTGGAACGAGCCCGACAACTTCTGGCGGACGCCGGGTCCGTTTTCCCGTGAGCACTTTGCCATGGTTCAGAAGCACGTCTGGAGCATGGTCAAGGCGCGTGACAAGAACGCGCTGGCGATCGCCGACGGCGATGCGGGCAATGTCAAAATGATGGAGGAATTTGCCGCTTTCGACGCCGCCGGTTGGAACGACACCGTGCAGATGCACTACCCTGCCGCCACGGTGTATGCCTGGGATAATATGAAATTCCCGGACCTGCCGGAGATGAAGGTGCCCGTTATCGAGAAGCTGGTGCAAATCCGTGACAAATCGTTTCCCGGCAAGGAAGTTTGGAACACGGAGGACGGCGTTCCCGCCAATCCGAAGACGGCCGAAATTGCGGCCGCCAATCTGCCCCGCATGTATATCTCTCAAATCGCGGCGGGCGTGGACAGGATTTACCTGTTTCCCCAGACCGGCATCAACAGCAGCCGGCATGACGTCGCCAGTTGCCTGGATGAGAATGGAGATCCCTTCCCGACGTTCGTGAGCTATGCAACCGCGTCGCGGCTCATCGACGGGAGCATCTATGCCGGGCAGGCGGATTTCGGAACAGGGGCTTACGGGTATCTGTTTGCTCGCGGCCAGGATTTCGTGCTGGCCGCAAATACCATTTCCGGAACGCGGGAGGTGGTCGTGGACGCGGGAGTCCCGAAGGTGACGATCGTGGACCTGATGGGCCGCTCCAAGGAGGTCGCTACGCAGGGAGGCAGGCTGAATCTCACCCTGTCACCGCAGATGCAGTATGTGTTGCTGCCCCGCACCAGCATCGGGGCTCTGAGAATTGCCAGCGCAGAACTCAAAAAACGGCTCGATGCCTTGCAGGTGAGAACGGCCGCGGAATTGCCCGCACAAATCGCCGAAGCGGCGAGAACCGCAGCGACCGATCCTGCCATGATGAATCGGCTTTATCATCTCGTCAAAGCGGCGGAGGCCGCCGCGGCGGCAAGTGCCGGGCCGGAAGCCAGGGTGGACGTTGGCGCCGTGGCCAAAGCGGCGCGCCAGGCCGTGGAAAGGCGCGAAGGAGCGGACGGCTATCTGCGCCAGGCGCGCCTGGCGCTCGACTGGACGGAACGGCTAACCCAACAGGCCGGACGAGACCAAAGGATGGCCAAGCCCGCCTTGCTGGCCGCCCAAGCCACGCAAGGTCTGGCGGCAGTCGAGAAGCCGGCATATCCCGGCGTCGTCGTGAATGCCTTCATCGGCGAGCCCGGCGAAATCCAGAAGATCCGCGCCACCGTGCCCGCGCCGTCCGACCCCTCGACGTCCATCGATGACAAATTCCGGTTCCAAATCGACCGAAAGGCCGGAGAGACGTTTGATCTGGAGCTCACCGTGTACAACTACTACCGGCACAAGATCGCTGGCAGCGTGATGCCTCGTTTGCCGGATGGCTGGAAAGCGGCGCAAGGGCCTGCTTCCTATTCCCTGGAGCCCGGCGCCTGGCAACGTTTTGTCTTTACCGTCCAGATTCCTCAAGACGCGAAACCGGAGACATATAGCGTGGGCGGTCAGACTCAATATCAAGGCAACGAAATCAAGGAAATCCATGCCTCGCGGGTGAAATTGTGAGAATGGTCCCCCAAGCGAAACACAATAGTCCTATGAAGAGAACGATCTTTCATTTTTTGCAGCAGGGTTCATCGCTCGGCCTTCTCTGGGTCGTTTGCTGGCTGCTTGCGCCGGACGCGCGGGCCGCGGACGCCCACAAGGCAGGCGGCTCCCAAACCAATCAGCCGGCCGCTGCTCCCAAGGTGCAAGAGCAAGGCCCGCCGGCTGCGCCCATCCTCAGCCTGGTTTTTGATGATCCGAACGGCGTGTTTGGCGGCCTATCCCGAAGGCATATCCCTTTCCGATGCGCAGACCAACGCGGAGATCAAAAACCAGGAGATCGCCACGGGCGTGGGCGGTTCGGCGAAACTGGAGTTCGGCGACGGCGACTTTGGGGAAGGGGGCGAAGAACCGCCAAAATCCTTCCTGCTCCTGTCCGATCCCGAGGAGGGAATCAAGTCGGCTCTGCGCCTCAACGGCAACAAGCTCGTTCCCGGAACGAGCGGCATCGCACGGATCACTCCGCAAGGCGTGGAGACTTCGCTGGCGGCACTCTCCTCCTTCAAGGACGGAAAAGTCTTCCTCGACGGCGGCATCGATCTGTTCTTGCGCTACGCGGAGGAACCGCCCGCCCAGGCGAATCTCCAGCCCGATATTTTTAGCTCACGTGGCCCCGGCCTGCATTTTACTGTTTACGCGCATCAGGGGACCGTCATTGCGTTTTTGAATGACCCTGAGGGCGAGCTTATTTTCGACACGGATCTCGACGGCACCGGCGACGCGGCACGGGTGGATTCCGCTTTGGTGAATCCCGCGGAATTCGATCCTGAAAAATTCCAGCATCTTGCGGTCTGGTTTCAAACGACGGAGGACGGAACCGTGACGCTGAAGGTTTTCTTCAAGCCGGGAACCGGCTCGATCAAGACGGGCGAGGAGGCGGACCTGGTTTCCACATGTTCCTTCCGGATCATCACCGAAGACAGCAAAAAACTCCTGGATCAAGGCTCGCTGACCATCGCGCCAAACTCAAGAAACCGTCCCGAGGTCGTCCATAACGATGTCGCGGCGTTCCGGCTTTTCGCGCCGGCGCCGGCGGTTTTTCCGAATCTTGCAGGGGAGAATTAGACGGGACCATTCCGTTTTCAAGGGAGACCGATAGGGAGATCAACGGAAAGCTGCTCTTTGGCTTGAAACATCCTTTTGCCGCAGTTTCCTGCCTCGGCGCGCTCTGGCTGGCCGGGGCAAAAGCCGAAGCCGACGAGGCCCGCCCTGAAAGCGGTCCCTCGATCCAGGTGACGGCCATGGGGGATTGCCAGGTCAGCGGTCAGATTCTTGACCAACAGGGCAACGTGATCCGCTCCCTGGGACCCAACGGGACCGTGAAGGCAGGGAACTACAAGATGGAATGGGACGGCCTTGACGACCAGGGTGTCCGAATGCCGGCCGGGGACTATGAATGCCGCGTGATTTTGAATCCCACGGTTTATACGACCGCCGGCGCCATCGGGAACACGGCTCTGCCGTCCACCATAAATCAGAATCCCACCGAGATCCAATCCGTCGCCGCGGATGCCCAGGGCAACATCTATACGGCGAATCTTTGGGAAGAAGCCGCCCAGGATTTTCGCAAGTGGAACCGCGACGACGGCCGGCACGTCTACGATGCCCAGGGCCGCATACGCAATGGAGATCCGAATGCGCTGCCTTATGCGATCGCAGTGGACGACAAATATCTCTACTGCTCCACCTCCTCTCACACGGCCCATGGCCAGCAGCATATCCGGCGGTTTCGCCTCGCTGACGGGCAAGCCGCGCCATTCCCCGCCGCCGCGGCAACTGCGGGGCATATCCTCGTCCAGGATCGGCCGGAGGAGAAAATCCCCGCCGGGACCCCTGCCGCCTTGGAAGAGATCTTGAAACTCCCACTCCGGGGGATCGCTGTGTCGGGCGGCAAGCTATTTGTCACGGACGCTCTGGACGGCAGGGTGCTGAGCTTCGACAGGGAAACGGGCGCGCCACTTGGCTCATTCAACGTGAAGCTTCCCCATGCCCTGGCGATTGACTCCGCTGGTCAGCTTTGGGTGGGACATGAGGATGGAAAAGTCACGGTCTTCAGCCAGGATGGCAAGCAATCCGCCGAAGTGCTGAAAGACCTGGGACACGTTCGCGCCCTGGCCTTCGGGCCGAACGACACGCTCTACGTGGCGGACAGCGGCGCCACCCAGGTGCTTATCTATCGCGCCGACACAAAGAAGAAGACCGCAACTTTCCTGCGCAGCTTCGGCCAGAAGGCAAAACCCGGGGACTACGCGCCGGACCGCTTTTACAGGCTGGCCGGACTGGCGGTGGACGCCCGCGGAAACCTCACTGTCGCGCAGGGTCTTCAGGTTGTGGGAGCGCGGCTCACCCGTTTTGGACCCGACGGGAAGGTGATCTGGGACCAATTGGGGGCCGAGTTTTGCAATACAGGAAACAGCTCCAAGGAACATCCCGACGAGGTGATCTCGCAGGTTCTGCATCGATACAAGGTGGACAAAACCACCGGCGCCTGGGCTTTCCGCGGCTGTGTTCTCGACGGCGACCCGAAATATATCCGCTGGATGCACGGAGTGATGCGGCTTCAGAAACTCGGGAAAAATGAATTTCTGTTCCAGGGTTATGGCGACGGCTTGCAGGTTTACCGGCGGGAGGGCGATCTCTACCGCCTCGCCTCCATGTTCGGCCGTGGCAATCCCTTTCCCGATGGGACCTATCACGATGCGATGAAAGAAGGCCAGCGCCGTCCAAAAGGGGATATCTGGTCATGGAGTGATGTCAACGGGAATGCCAAAGTGGACGACGACGAAATTGCCTGGGTCAGAGATCCTCAGGCGGTCTCTACGTTCTACAATGCCGGTATCAACATCGACCGGTTCGGAAATGCGCTCCTGTGCAATGACGCTGTCACCGAAGTTCCCATGACCGGCTTCGACGCCCGAGGCAATCCGGTCTACGACCTCTCCAAGAGCCGCGTGATCGTGCCGCGCGACACCTCGGAAAATCCTGTCTTTGCCAATCCTGTGATGGCAGTGCGCTCGGACGACGGCAGCATTTACGTTCATTGCCGCAGCAAGCGCTATCCCAAACCCCCGGAAGCCGATGCCGGATGGATGGCGGGGTGGGTGCTCGCGCGATTTGACCAGGCGGGGAAAATGCTCTGGCATCGGCGACTCCCCGAAGCCTGCACCGGAATGGATGCCGTTCCCGGCGGGGGAGTGATGCTCGTCAGCATCAAGTGGGGAAATCAAGGCAGTAACATCTACCATTACAGCGAGGAGGGATCGTTGATTGGCATCACTCAACCGTCCCCCGCGTTTCGGGGCAATGGCGGTATCCCCGATAACACGGCTTCGCTTGGCATCAGCCGGAATCCAACGGATGGAATTCTGGACGTGTTCGTGGAGGATTGTGTGGGAAACCGATTTCTCTGGCACCGGGTCGATGACCGCAGAAAACCGACAATCCGCAGCGTGTGGCTGCATCTCGCGGACCCCGGCGCGCCTTTGCCGGAATAGTCGATTAAAAGCCCTTCCCGCAAAACCCTTTGGAAGCTACGGCCCGGCCTTCAGCGACAATCCGGATTTGCTCCCGGACCAAGACAAAATGCTGTTCCAAGCCCCCTCGCCCCGCAAAAACCCGCGCCCTGCCGAACGCCACTTTCTTGTTGAAAAAATATCAAAGTTGTCTCTATTGAGTAGAATTGACTCAGGACCCTTTTTCTTCCCCGTTCCATTGCACATTATAGATCCCATCGGGACGTTTGTCTGTTTCCTCGGCAAGCGCAAGAGAGCTTTGTTGCGAAGTTCGTACCACGCAACGCTTTGCCTCTTGTTGCTACTACTGCCGATTGCGACTCTGCGTGCCCAGGAACAGGCGCCGACGGATATCGCACAGTTGCCGACCGGAGAGCTCGAGAAGCAGGCGGTCTTTATGGTTGGGGCGCAGAAATATGTCGAAGCGATCCCCCTGCTTAG
Source organism: uncultured Verrucomicrobiae bacterium (assembly GCA_963763735.1). Classification (GTDB taxonomy): domain Bacteria; phylum Verrucomicrobiota; class Verrucomicrobiia; order Chthoniobacterales; family Terrimicrobiaceae; genus DASTFP01. The sequence continues at coordinate 73,582 of CAVXQK010000019.1, forward strand.
CGAGATGGTGACGCGCCTGGGAGAATCCAAGGATCCCCAAACTCAGGCCAAGGTGGAAGGTTTTCGCTACTTCCTGGGTCTGGGGTACGTGTTCAACAACGATTGGCAGAACGCGGCGACAGCCTTCGAGAATTTCCTGAAATATCATCCCAAGAGCAATCGTTATCGAAAAGTGCTGGAACTCTACGGAGACACCCTTGCGCAGGCCAAGCGCTATCCGGAAGCCGCCGAGCAGTATAAGAAGCTGCTCGAACTGAAGTTGACCGACCTCGAGAGCCTTCCGATCTGGGAGAAGCTCGCATCGTGCTACATGCGCGACCAGAAATGGAGCGACGCCGTGCCCGTTCTTCTGACCATGCTGCAAAAAAGCCGAACCGAGGCTCAGCGGGAACAGGCCGTCGTATGGCTCGCGCAATCCTACATCGAATCCGACCAGGGGAACAAGGTGATCGAACTCCTGCCCGACATGCTGACCAAGGCGCCCAAGGCCAGGCTGAGCATCGATTTCAATTTGGCCCTCCTCAACGGAGGCGACAAGATGTTCGCTGCGCAGCAGGATCTTCTCGCCCTGCTTTTCTACAATCTGGTGCTTCCTCCGGCGCGCCTGCTTGAAGCCAATCAAAAATTGGAAGCCGACCTGATGCGTCAGCGAAGCCAGGTCATTAAAGCCGGCCAGGTGGAGTTCGTCGTGGATATCAATCGCCGGATTCAGGACTTGCAAAACGAGCGGACCCTTCTGGAGCAGACGCCGGACTTTTCCGAGGAACTCCTCATGCGCATCGCGCAGGCCTACTTTAGCTCGAACAGGTTCTACGAGGCATTTTGGACGTTCTGGAAGATCTACACGGACTATCCGAACGGGAAGCTCGCGGAAGACTCCTGCTACGGCGCGTTCGCCCTGGCCGCCCAGCTTGAGCAGGACGCGAAAGCGAAGGAAGCGGGGCTCAAGTACATGGGATCCTTTCCCGAAGGCAAACACTGGGAGGATGTCAGCCTTCAGCTTGGTCAAGTCTTTGTCCGGGACAAGGAGTATGCGACGGCCATTGATTACTATACGGAGATCCTCAAAGCCAGGCCCGAGCACCCTTACAAGGATCAGATTCTTTACATGCTCGGCTTCTCCCAGTTTCAGGAAGCCCGCCTCGCGGATTCCCGGCAGACCTTTCAGACCCTCGGCAGAGACTTTCCAGCCAGCGACAAGGCGTCAGCTGCGCTCTACTGGGTCGGCATGACCTATCTTTTCGAGGACAACTACAAGGATGCTCTCGAGGCCTTCAATCGGTTCACCGAAAAAACCACGGACGGCAAACTCTATGAGGATGCCAGCTTCCGAAAGTCCGTTTGCCTCTTCGGACTCGAGAACTATCCCCTTGCCGCGGAAAAGCTCGAGGAATTCCTCAAAGAGTTCCCTGTGGATACTCTCACGCCCGAGGCGCATACGCTGCTTGGGGACAGCTACGGCGCGACCGGGGAGCTGGAAAAGGCTCTCGATCACTACAAGCAGGTGGAGGATTGTGCCGTCAAGCAGAGCCAGATCGATTACGCGGCCCTCCAAGTCGGACGAGTCTACGAGCAGTTGGAGCAGTTCAAGGAAATGGAGGAGTGGTTTGGCGCCTACCTCGAAAAATACGGCATCCGCGGAGATTACACGCAGGCGATCTACCGGAAAGGCTTCGCTCAGCAAGCGCAGGGAAAATCCAAAGAAGCTTTGGATACCTACTGGCAGGCGATCGAGAAATTCGGCAATGACCCCAAGGCGATGGGCATCGATATCATCATCGATGCCTACTGCGAAGAGTCTCGCGCGCTCAACGGCACTCTGCCGCTGGATGTCATTCGCTCGGCGGAGCTCACCGCAGCGCAGCAAAAAGAGCGCACCCGCGCCCTCCGATTTGAGCGGGCCCTCGCTCAAATGAAGGCTCCCGATGCCCCCTCCGCGCTAACGCCGGCCGACATCGATGCAGCCAGTCCGGCCGTCCTGCTCTGGATCGCGGAGGTCTCGGCAAAGACCGACCCGGCGCTTGCAGAGAGCGCCGCGCGCGCCACCATCGACAAGTTTGGTCCTACCCAGTGGACCGCAGAGGCTTTCCTGAGGCTCGGGGACCTCGCTTTCGAAAAGAGAGAATGGAAACAGGCGGAATCCGCGTTCAACAAGACAGTCAGAAACTCTCCGATGAACGCGACCGCAGCCCGCGCGACAATACGACTCGGCGACGTTCAGTTTGCCCAGGCACACTACGACGAAGCGATCAAGAGCTACGAGCAAGTGCTGCAGGTCAAGGAATGGAAGGGAGAATTGTGGCCGGAAGCCCTTTACAAGGTCGGCGAGAGCCTCAAAAGTCAGGGCAAGGAAAAGGAAGCGTATGCATACTACCAACGGATTTACGTTCTTTATCCCCACTATAAGGAGTGGACCGCCAAAGCTTATCTGCGCTGCGCCGAAATCTCCGAGAAACTGGGCCTGAAAGACGACGCCGTACGCACGCTGGGAGAAATGCTCGCCAATCAATCCCTTCGCTCCACTTCGGAATACGTGTCGGCCGAGCAAAGGCTCAAGGAACTTCAATAGCTGCCATGAGAAGCTCTCTTGCCACACTCCTCTTGCTTGGAAGCCTTGCGCTGTCCCACGGTCAGGCAAGTCCTGAGGCGACCACGGAGGCCAGCGGATTTCCGGCGATGATCACGGACAGCAAGACGGGAAGGGCCAGCGCCGCAAATGTCACCAGGCTCGCGGGAGGACTTTTGTATCTGGTCGCGGGGAACGGCAGCGTCGCAGTCCCTGCGAGCACCGTTTCCGCCGCGGAATTCGATCTTCCCGCGCCGGTCAAACAGGCCTCGGAAGCCTACCGGGCGGGCGATGTCGACAAAGCCGTCGCTCTCTATCCCGCACTCTCGCCGATGCGCAGCCTGGCCAGCCTGCCACATTGCAACGTCACGGAGGAATTCCTCAATTTCGCCGACAGCTACCGCCAGATTCGCAAATACGCGGAGGCCGAGACTTTGCTGGACTCTCTGAGGTTCGGCGACAACAAGGAGGCCGAATTGCGCGCACGGCTGATCCGCGCCTTCATTCTCTGCGACAAGAACCAGATCGACAAGGCGGAGGAGTTGATGAAAGACTTTCCCCACACGAATTCGGACGATTTTAATTTTCCCCTGGACCGCATCGTCCGCACCCGGATCTTTCTCGCCAGGGGAAAATACCATGAAGCTGCCCTCGAGGCGGGCGAGGCCGTCGCCGTGACGCGGATCGAAGCCCCGATCTATCCTGAATCCCTCTATCTCGCGGCCGCCTGTTACGAGAAAATGGGGGAAGTCCTGGTGACTCAGAAAGCTGGCACGGGTCGTGCCGAAAGCGAAAAGATCATGGACGACACGATTGATTATGCCGCAGTCAGCCAGTCGGTACGCCAGGAACTCTGCCTCCTGTTTTCAAAGAATTATTGGGCTAAGAAGGAGCCGGCCAAAGTTGACGAACTCCTTGCCGCGGCCGCTTCAATCACACTCAAGACCGGTAAAAAGCCCGAAGGCGAAACAAAGAACACGTCACAATCGCCCGACGGCGCGAAGCCGTCCGAGAAGAAAGAGGAAAAGCCCGTTTGGGACAACTTTCTTAAAAAACCAGAAGCCAAACCAGAAAATGAAGACATCGACAGTAAACTCTAAATCCTTTGCCGGCGCCTTTCGCCTCGTCGTTCTTGCGGTCCTTGTGGGATTTCTTCCCCTCGTCCTCGACGCGCGGGCAGAGGAGGCTCCCGCTTCGACGGAGCAGTCCGCCGCACCCCAGGCCCAGCAGCCTCCGGCTCACCGAAAAGACAAGACGTTCCTCGAGGTCCTTAGGGACGGCGGGATTGTCATGTTTCCGCTCGCCGCGGTCTCGGTATACATGCTCACGCTCATCATCGACAGCGTTCGGCGCATCCAAAACAAGGTGGTGTGTCCGGCGGATATTGTGAATCTGCTCCGATCCCAGTTTACTGCCGGCGACTACAACGCGGCCTTTCAAACCTGCCGCTCGAAAGCGTGCTTCCTGACAAACGTTGTAAGGGCCGGCCTGAGCATGCTTGGCCAGGGAAAAGAGGTCACAGAAAAAGCGATGGAGGATGTGATGGCGAAGGAAATCGCGGCGATGAACACGCGAATCTATTACCTGAACCTTATCGGCGTCGTCACCCCGATGATCGGTCTGACTGGAACGGTGCTGGGCATGATGAACGCGTTCAAAACCCTGGGAACCAGCGGCATTGGCGATCCCTCGGCGCTGGCTGGCGCAATCGGCGAGGTTCTCGTGGCCACAGCCACCGGTCTGTTCGTGGCCATCCCGGGATTCGCTTCCTACTACTTTTTCCGCAACCGCATCCAAGCTGTGTCGAGCTATACGGAGGAGGTCATCAACAACCTCTTTCGCGGCATGCCCTATGCCTATTTTGCCGGAATGAACATTGGCGACGACCCGGTGTATGCCGCGATCCCCAAGGAATATCTCAACGCGGAACGGCCGGCGGAATACGCCGAGCAGCAATAGCGAACCGAAGTCGCCCAAGCCGGCATGAAGATCAGACAGCAACACGTAGAGGACCTGGGGTTCCAGATCGCGCCCATGTGCGATGTCCTCCTGGTCCTGCTGGTCTTTTTCATCTCGATCACGGCCACGAGCGCGCTGCGTTCCGACCGCGCCATCGAACTGCCCATTGGGCCGGACGCAACGAAAAAGGCAACCGCGCGCTCGGAGGCTCTCATCAATGTCAAATGGGTTCCCGAAAAGTCCGCGGGGGTCGTCGGCATTGAGAGCAAGATAATAACGGAGCTGCCGGAAGTGACCGCACTTCTCGCGCCTCGTTCAAAGGCCGACCCCAACTATCGCGTGGTCATCCGCGCGGATCGCAAAACGCCCGCGCATTATGTCGAAAAAGTCATGGGCGCCTGCGCCGAGGCGGGAATCACGGACGTCGCCTTCTCCGTCCTGAACCACGAATAACTCCCATGCGCATTCACTCGGAACCCGAAGGAAATCTGGAATTTCAGATCGCTCCGATGGTGGACGTGATCTTCATCCTCATTTTGTTTTTCATGTGCTCAGCCGGCGCCACCCGGGTGGAGAACGAACTCAGCCTGAAGCTGCCCGGGAGACTTTCGCAAGATCAACCCCTGAGAATGCTGGACGAGCAGATCATCGAGATCGAGGAAAGTGGTCAGATTATCCTGAACAACCAGCAGATGGAGGCTTCAGCCTTGGGCGCGACGCTCCAGCGCTACAAGGCGATCTCTGACGATAGCAAATCCTCCACCGTGATCACCATCCTCACCGCTAAAAACACGAAGTACCAGAGGATCATTGACGTCCTCAACGAATGCGCGGTGGCTAAGATTGAGTCGGTTACGTTCATGACCCAGCCGGACGAAAAGAAACTGGCCGCACAATGAGCGAGACCACCGCTGATCTTGCAGAGCTTGCCACCAAGCGCAGGCAACCCCTCTTGGGGACGTTTTCCATAAGCGTCCTTATCCATGCGGCGATCATCGCTGTTCTTGGAGGAGTGGTCGTCTTCAAGGTTTTCGAGAGACCTCCGGCGCAGTTCAAACCGCCGCCGCCTCCCGCAAAAGTCACCAAAATTGAGCCCCGAAAGCTCCAGCACCGCATCAAGATCCGCGAGCAACAGCAAAACAGCGGGCGGCCGCGTGTGTCGCCCCGGCTCACCGCAAATCGCGTCTCCGGAATCTCCCTGCCTGAAATCGACGTCGATCCGATGGCCGCGCCGGTAAAGTCCAATATTCAGAAAAATATTGGCAAGAACTTTTCGATGGGGGGTCTGGGCACCGGTCTCGGCAGCGGAACAGGCTCAGGCGGGCTCGGGCTCGGCACGTCCACGGTGAGCTTTTTCGGCATCCAGGCCGCCGGCGAACGCATCGCCTTCGTCGTCGACCTTTCGCGTAGCATGGTTGAGGACGACAAGGGCGGTCTGAACGGTATCAATGTGCTCAAGAAGGAGCTGACGGGCATGGTTGAAAAACTGAACGATGGCACGTTCTTCAACCTGATTTTCTTCGATAGCAGCGTTGACATCTTCAAGCCGAAGCTTGTCGTTGCCAAGCCTGGCACCAAGAAGGAAGCCGCAGATTTCATATCCCCCTATTATTCGGATTTTGGCGCCGAAGTGCTTAAAAAATACTCGCAGGATGACAGGAGCTGGCCATCGGCAACACGGTTGCACAACTACAACCTGCCGATGTTCGAGGCCACGGCCAAATTCGTGAGTCCGGGAGGGGGTAACACCCAGATTGATACTCCCCTTGCGGCGGCCTTCCAAATGCAAGCCGATACCATTTTCATCATCAGCGATGGATACCCGACTTTTGACCGGGCCCTTTTTGGCAAGGAACTCGAAGAATATCAAAGGAGAGTATCGGAGGCCGCGGACAAAAAGGCGAAGCTCAGTTCGAAAGAGCTGGAGAGGATCGAGAAGATCAACAAGGAGAGCGCGGACAAATATTGGAAGGACCTCGATGCTGAGAATGCCAAAAGAGCGCGCCGTGGATTGCCGCCAAAGGTCTTCGAAAACGGAGGGCCGGGCGGAGTCGGCTTCGATGTGGGGCGGCCGACCCTAACTCCCCCGCAGGTCATTGACTACATTCACGGCCTTGCCGTGGAGATTTACGGGGACCCGAAGAAAATGCCGAAGATCTACACGGTGGCCTACGGCGCCGATGCCGGGGGCGATGCGTTCCTCCAGGCGCTGGCCAGGGAATTTCATGGCCGTTACCGCAAAATTCGCGGCCTGGCGCCTCCGGTCAAGGATTAGAACCGGGAGCCGGGACGAGGCGTCCTTTCGAGGCTGTCGTTTTTGCCACAGCCAGTCGGAGCGAGGCGTTCTATGCGTAAAACGCTTGTTATAATTTCCTTATGTCTGAGATTACCAGTGAGGCCTATCCGCAAAAGATCGCGTCCAAATCCGTAGCCGCGCAGTCCGTTCTGCATGGACTCGGGGCATTGAAATGGGGCGAGAATATCGCCTTCCAGCGGGTTTCCACGCTGCTTTCCCTCGCGTCGAGCGGGAACACGTTGCGGCTGGTCTGCCAGACCAGTCCCTACATCAATCGCACGTGCTGGACGCATGAAACGAGCATGCATCAATTTGCCGAGGACGCCGATAGCCCTCCGGGCACGTTGAATGTCGAGATCTCGTTCTGGTCGAAACACGTCTTCCGCGTCCAGTTCAGCCGCAGTCCCATTCCGTCCACCCCGCAATTTCCGCCGCCCGAAGCGCGAATGCTGGTTGGCGAACCCCGGACCTCCTTCGACCTCGAGGTGACCGAGACGGAAGACGCCTGGACCGCTCGCACGGAATCGGTTGTCTTGCATGTGGACAAGACTCCCTTCCGTTTGTGGGCCACCGACGCGCAAGGTCGGGTCTTTTTCCGTCAATGTCCCTCGGATTTGTTTACCTCGGACATCTTTGACATGGCGGTTGTGGAGCACCAAGGCCAGGTCGCGTGCTTCGAGAGTTTTGGGCTGGATGGGCAGGAAGAGATCTTCGGCCTCGGGGAACGGTTCGACCACGTGCCGCGAACCGGCAAACCCGTCGATTTCTGGAATAAAGACGCCATCGGCACCAGCAGTCCGCGCACCTACGTGAACGTGCCTTTTCTGCTCTCCACACAAGGATACGGGCTTTTCGTTAATACATCGTGTCGCATGGAGTGGGAAATTGGGACGCTCAACGCCTTCAGCCTGGGTTTCGCAGTGGAAGACACCGCCATGGATTATTTCGTGATCCATGGCCCCAAGCCCGCGGAGATCCTTCAGCGTTATGCCGAACTGACCGGCTTCTCCCCTACCCCACCGATTTGGAGCTTCGGCCTCTGGATGAGCCGCAACAGCTACCTCTCGTGGGACGTGGTGCACCAAGTGGCCGCCGAATTGCGCCAGCGCAGGATTCCGACCGATGTGCTGCACCTGGATACCGCATGGTTTCAGGAAGACTGGAACTGCGATTTGCGATTCTCCACGGATCGTTTTGCGGATCCCGAACGCCACCTGGCTCAATTGCGCGAACAGGGTTTCCGCGTCAGCCTATGGCAGTACAACTTCGTGCCGCCCCGCGACAATAACTCCAACTACCACGAAGGCCGGGCGAAAGGCTACTTCGCCAAAGATCAAACGGGCGAGGTCTTCGCGCATCCACCGGACCGAAAGGGCTCGTGGATGGACGACGCGATAATTGATTTCTCCAACCCGGAAGCCTCCGCGTGGTATGCCGCGCAGATCGAAGCGCTCATGCGCCTCGGCGCGTCCAGCATCAAGACCGATTTCGGTGAGGGAATTCCCGAAGAGGCCGTCTACAAGAGCATCGACGGCCGGCGCTTTCACAATTTGTACAGCCTCGTCTACAATAGCGTGGTCGCCAGAGCCATCAAACGCGTCACCGGAGAGGACATCGTATGGGCGCGCAGCGGCACCGCGGGCAGCCAGCGCTTTCCTCTCCATTGGGGCGGAGACAGCCAATGCAGTTTCGCTGGCCTGGCGGGCACCCTGCGCGCGGCCTTGAGTCTCGGGCTTTCCGGTTTCCCATTCTTTTCCCATGACATCGGCGGCTTTATCGGGCGGCCGACTTCCGAGCTCTTTATCCGCTGGGCGCAGTTCGGTCTCTTTTCCAGCCACGCGCGATGCCATGGTTGCGGGAATGAAAACTCCAGGGAACCCTGGACATTTGGCGAACAGGCAAACGAAATCTTCAAGAGCTACGCCACTCTTCGCTACCGGCTGTTGCCCTATCTCTACGACCAGGCGCGACGCTGTTCGCGTAGCGCCAAGCCGATGGTTCGAGCCCTCCTCATCGACTATCCCGAAGACCGCAATGTGTGGCGGATTCAGGATCAATATCTCTTCGGCGATGCCATCCTCATCGCGCCTATACTGCGCCCCCTGGCGGAATCTCCCGATCGGGTCATCTACTTGCCCGCAGGTCGCTGGATCGACTACTGGACGCGGCAAGCCATTGACTCGCACGGGGAGTGGATCAGTCGCTCGGCGAGCCTGGCCACCATGCCGATGTTCGTGAAAGGGGGCGCTATCCTGCCGTATGGGGAGGAACGCTTGTGCACGCACAATCGCATCGGTCCCATCGTGGAGCTGGAAGTTTACGCTGGCGCCCCTGGAGAGCTGGACTACCAGGACGGCGAAAAATCGTTCACCGCTACCTGGGATGGTCACGAACTCAGCGTGAAGGGTTTGCCAGGCGAGCCCCGGGTGACGGTTTACCCGGGTTGAAGGACGCCTCGTTCGGGATTGCGCCATTGGCGCGAACGGCTACGGCGCGGGCTTCGGCTTGCCTGGAGGGGCGGCCGCTGACTGTGCCTGTGGGGGAGTGGCCGTTGGCTGCGGCTGCGGACTGGCAGCCCTTGACCGCGGCTGCGGCTTCGCCGGCGCTGCTGTCGCGCCGGCGACTTCATTGAGTTTGGACCCAACCGCCTCCACGAGTTTCGGTGCCACATCATCCTTTTTGACCGGGCTCACCGCGATGATTCTCCACACTCTTGGGATCTCGGTCTTCTCATCCAAAAGGGCTTTAAACCAGGCCTCGCGGGTAACCGCGGTGACCATTAACCCCGCCTTTACCTGCTCGGGCGCGGGCTCAGCCTCGAATCCGAATCCCAGATTCCGCAGGGCATTCTGCGACTCCTGCATGTTGGCCTGTCCCAAACCGTAAGAAAGGTCGAACGAACGCCATACCCTTGGAAGACGCGTCGGCCCGCTACTGCTCGCTTTGGAGAGCTCCATCGTTGGGACGATAACAAGTTCCGCTTCGTTCTCGGTTTCCTGAACTTTGAATCCGCTTGCGGTAAGCTGGGTGCGCAGCATCTCGGCAACCCTGTCGGCTTCGGCTTGATCGTCCATGTAAAGGTCTGCAACCACCGCGACCGAACGGCTCTTCGCCTTCTCCGCATCGGACACCTCCGCCACAACTTTCACCTGGGGAGCGCTCGCACAGCCCACCAACAGCAAGCTCAAGCTCCCAACCAATAACAACAGACGCCAAATCTCAGGCATGCGGTCATCAATATGCGTGCAACCGCAAAGTGCACGCACGGATCACCACTGAGCAAACAAAAAGACCCTCAGAAATGAAAAAAGGCCCTGAAAGGGCCTTCTCGCATTTTCGAATTGATAACGTCTCGTTGCCTCGCTTTCCGCGCACGGATTCGCAACCGCGCGCGCTTGCCTCAATAGGCTGTCTTCGGAGGCTTCACGACTTGAAGCATGGTTTTGAAAATTATCCAGAAATCGAGAGGCAACGACCAGTTCTCGATATACTTGATGTCCAGCTTCGCGCGTTCCTCGACATCCTTTTCATCTTTCGCCTCACCCCGGTATCCGCTCATTTGCGCCAGACCGGTAATTCCAGGCTTGGCGAAGGTTCGCACGTGATACTTGTCCATGATCTCGCTGAATCTCCTATTGTGGATGATCATATGCGGACGGGGACCGACAAGGCTCATATGGCCCAGGAAGACGTTGAGAAACTGGGGCATTTCATCAAGGCTGGTCTTTCGCAAAAGCCGTCCCATCGGATAGATGCGCGGATCACCGGCAGTCGCCTGCTTGGAAGCATCATCGCCCTTGTCGACTCGCATGGTCCGGAACTTAAAGATACGGAACGGAAGGTTGGCCAAGCCGGCGCGGGTCTGCCTGTAGAACAGCGGGCCGGGAGATTGCATGCTCTGAAAGATCTTCACCAAAAGGCACAGTGGCGGCAGAACAAAAACCACAACTGGAACGCTCACAACAAGATCCATGGTACGTTTGAGGATGCGGCTTACCGGGTCCTCGAGCGGTTCATCCCTCAAACTGATGAATGCCTGATTATGCAGATTGAAGAGCGTGATATCGTGATTGAAGATTTCAGTGAGGTTATTCACGACAAGGAGGCGAACGCCGGACCTGTTCGCGACGTTGACGACCAGACCGAGCGCTTCCGGGTCGAGGGGAATCTCCAGCAGAAGGATCTGCTTGATGCCCTCATTCTTGATGATGCGCTCAAGCATTCCGACGTCCGACACACGTGTGACATGCAATATCCGGGATTCCTCACCGTCATCGTCAGTGACGGAACCGCTCATGCCGAATCCAACAGCCGCGGTCTCTTCAATCCATTTGGCGATATCCCGCGCCTTGTCCACCGGGCCGATCAGCAATGTTCTCTGCTCGTGCTCGTCCGAGAAAAGTTGGTCAGCCAGCCTCTTCGGCAGAAAGAGATGACAGACCAAAAAGACGACATACAGGACGAGCAGGAAGCCGCCTTGAATAAGCAATACCAGAGGCCGCGACACGAGGGTGTCCATCGCGGCCAACAACACAACAAGCATCGTCACACCGACATACACAGTTTGCTTGAGGGCCAGGGTGTGACACTCCACGAACCCGCCGGCGAGCAGGGTCGCCGCGGCCGATCGTCCGCGAATCGCAGCGATGACCAGGCCGACAACAGCGGCAAGATTGTACAGGACGAATCGCTGAAAATTGGGGGTCGCGCTGTCCTTGAGGACCATCGAGATGACGGGCAGGTAGATCCAAAAGACAACCGTAAGAATGACCGCGAGAATACCGTGGTAGGTATTCCACAATCCTCTGATGCGATGCCAAAGCATTAGCTATTGAGCAGGTTTGTTGCCGCCGTCACGCTGACCAAGGCGAGTTATTCACCGCGTTTGGCCCGGTACAAGATGAGATAAGTCCATTGAAGCCGCTCTGGGTTGCAGGGCGTGATACTCGTTGGCATAAACAGAAAAAGTCATAACGGATCGGGGCTCTGATTTCGCGACACGCTTGCTTCTAGTGTCCCGAAATTCGCGTTGCAAGGTCAGTTTTTCCAGCTGCGTGGCCTCACAATTTGCCAGATCCACCGCACAACCGCGTAGAGAACGCAAGCCAATCCCAGACCCAGCCATCCATTGAGAACGTCGTCCAGATCCGCGGAGCGGTCCGGCATCCAAATCTGAGCCAGTTCAAGGGCTGGAATCAGCAACGCAATCAAGACCACCGCCACTATTTGCCCCCGATTCAAAAAGCTCTTCGTCATCAACATGAGGAGCGCAGCGATGCCAAACAGGGCGAATGCGAGTTGATTCCGCATCGCGTCGTTGCTGTTCAGGTAGATTCTCACGTCGAGCGGCGCCAGCGCGCGCGGGACTTCAGGACCGGGCTTAAGAGCAAAGAACAGGATGACCCCCAAACAGAAAAGAATGACAAAGCGCCGGAGGTAGGTTGCCACCTTTCAAATGATGCGATCGCATCCTTGAAACGAAAGCTTTAACTTTTGCGCTTTGAGAGCATCAAAGGCCCAGGGAAGGCTCCCATCCCTGGCAATTCCTTCTGACAAAATCGGCAAAATGCGTTCGGAAGACCTCCGCGCTGAAACTTTCCGCCTGGCGGCGAATGGCGGCGGGTGTAAAGCTCATCTTCTCGAACCGGTGCACCGCATCGACAAGAGACTCCGCAGACTGCTCGGCAAACAAGACGCCGGTTTCGCCCGACTTTACTGTTTCCGCGACGCCGCCCCGGCCGAAAGCAATCACCGGTGTTCCGCAGGCCTGGGCTTCCACCGGGAGAATTCCGAAATCCTCTTCGGCGGCGAAAACAAACGCCTTGGCGCGCTGCAGATGCGAACGAAGGGTCGCGTTGTCCTTATAACCAAGCAGGTTCACATTGGGCCCGGCCTTCGCACGAACCCTGTCCATTTCAGGGCCATCTCCGATAATGATCAGCTTCTTTTCCGGAATCCGGCTGAACGCCTCGGCTATCAGATCGATTCTCTTGTAAGGAACCATCCGGGACGCCGTTAGATAGAAATCCTCCTTCTTCTCTCCGACCTCAAAATCCTGCACGGCGACCGGAGGAAAAATGACTTCCGACTCACGCCGGTAAACCTTCATGACCCTGCGCGCGATATAGGCTGAATTCGCGGCGAAGGCATCCACGCCCCCGGCAGTCCGGTAGTCCCAGATACGGATATAGTGCAACAAGATCCGCACCATCCAACTCTTCAATCCTTTTGTCAGACCGGCTTGCTGGAGATATTGATGCTGCATATCCCAGGCGTAGCGGATCGGCGAATGACAGTAGCAGAGATGGCGCTGATCCGGACCAGTCAAAACTCCCTTTGCGAACGAGTAACTGCTCGAAATGACCAGATCGTAAGGGGAAAGATCGAACTGCTCTACAGCAAGAGGCATCAGGGGGAAATAGGACCGGTAACGCGTCTTCCCACCGGGGAGCTTTTGCACAAAGGACGTCGTGACCTCCTTGTTCTGAAGAAAGCCGCGCTGCTCCGGCGGGATCGCGTCGATCATGCTGAAGACGTCCGCCTGCGGAAAGACCAGGAGGATCTGTTCCAAGACGCGTTCGGCTCCGCCGTAGAGCGGCAGCCAGTCATGCACGATCGCGATTTTTCGGGCAGCAAGCGTGTCAGTCATTTTATGTTTGCGACGTCCTTGAGGAGTTGGTGGATGCAACCGACGGTCTTCTCCATGCTAAATCTTTCTCGCGCGCTCTCCAGCGCGGCAATGGTCACTTTCGAGGCCAGCTCCCGGTCCTGCATGATCCGGCCCACCGCCAAAGCCAGCGCCGCCGGATCGGCCGGGGGAACCAGAAATCCGTCCTGACCGTCCGTGATGATTTCATCGACTCCGCCTCCTTGAGTTGCGACGACGGGCGTGCCGGCAAGCATCGCTTCGACAATGACGCGTCCAAAGGGCTCCGCGGCGACCGAGCAATGGGCGACGACGTCCATCGCCTGCAGAAGAGGCGTGACGTCAGATTGGAATCCCAGAAAATGGACCCGCCCTTGCAAGCCGGGTTCCTCCGCCGTGCGATGAAGTTCATCGCGGTACTCGCGATCGTCTTCCGTAAAAAGCGCTTCGCCTATCACCGCAAGATGAACACCCGGAAGCGAGCGCAAGGCCTCGATCGCTACGTGCTGCCCCTTCCACCGGGTCAAACGTCCGAAAATTCCGAACATGGGTCCGCTGGGAAGGCCAAGTTTGGCGCGCAACGCCTCCTGCGAGAAGTTTGCCGGGCGCGCGAAATGGGACGCTTCGAAGCCGTTGTAGACCACTTCCACCACGGAGGGTTTCCCGCCCGTTGCTGTGAAGGTTTCCGCCGTTGCTTTGGAATTGGCGATGACAAGCCCCGCACGGCGCGCAAAGAACCCGAGGAGCTTCAAGTTCATTTTGCTGAAATGCTCGTCGGTAAGCAGATCATGAAGATGAACAACGAGGTGTCGCCTGGTTAGCCAGGCGACCAGCCCGCCAAGCACAATCGCTTTGGGCGTGTTGCAATAGATCAGACTCGCGCCCTCCAAACGCCTGCGAACTTCCCGATAGGTGGCGAGCATCTGGGGAGCGACTTGCAGCATCGAGGAAATTCCCGCGCTCTTGCTCAACTGTTTCGCATCAGCCGGAAGCGCAACCGTCTCCACAAAAACACCCCGATCCCGCAGGAGGTTGACAAAGGGTCCCTCTTCAAGAAGCACGACGCGGGACCATCGCGCGCAAGCCTGGGCGAGGTCCGCGAGAAACAGCTCCGCACCCCCAAGCTGGCCGCTTTGATCGAAAAAGACCACCGGCACGGGGTGGCGGGGACGAGAGGGTGCAGTTCGGCTAGGAATTTCTGAAGGCATTATTGTAGACGCCGACAACCTTCTTGGCAATTACCGGCCAATCGAAGTTGTCTTTGGCATAGGCTTGGCAGGCTGTGTCTGAGGGGAGCTTGCCAAGCGCGTTGAGACGCGCGGCCAGTCCCTCTGCAAGGTGATCCGAGGAAGAACCTTCCAGAATGAGGTCCTTGGAGAGACCGCCCACCACTTCGGGAAGCCCTCCGATAGGCGTGACGGCGACCGGAGTTCCCGCCGCGAGAGATTCCAAAACCACCAAGCCGAACCCCTCGAGCGCGATCGAAGGAACCACGCTGAGATCAGCCGACCTGTAGGCCAGCGGCAAATCGGCATCCGGAACGAATCCCGCCAGCTTCACATGGTCCTTTAGATTTTTCTGCTCTATCAAAACCGCCAGTTCGGCAGCCAAAGGTCCGGTGCCTGCAAGCACAGCGAGGATGGCAGGTTCTTGCTTGCGGAGCCTGTCCACGGCGTCGATGAAATTTTCCAAACCCATTCGGCGTGCGAGGCGCCGGACGGTGACCAGAATGACCCGATCCTTCGGCCAGCCGAGCCTTTCCCTCGCCTCCGCCCGCGAGAGGCCCGTATTGAAGGAGTCCGCCTGAACTCCTCCGGGCACAACATCTATGCGATTCTGCTGCACGCCGTAGCGGCGGACCAGTACGTCGCGAAACGCTCGCGAAAGCACGACGAACCGGCGGGCCGATGCGTAAATCGCCCGCTCGATCCCATGCTTGAAAAAGACCGCACGCCCGCTTTCCCCCTCGGCCGCCGCTTCATCGGCCCAAGGACCGTGAAAGTGAACGACATGCGCGTTCCGCCAAAGAACGTCAAGCAGGGGAAAGCCGTAGAGCGCAAAATGCGAGGCAATGAGGACGGGTCGCGACCCGCGTGAGATCTCTCCCGCCACCTCCTTGCGCAACTCTCGAAACCGCCGCGGCAGGGATTGCTTCCGGCTGCCCAGAAAGCGGATCTGGCTGCCTGCTTGACCCTTTTGGCCGTCTCCAAAAACGTACGCCCTGACGGAGGTATCGTGCTTGACGAGTTCCAGGACAAGACCGTGAAAGTAGCGATCCGCCCCGCCGCCGCCCTCCGGAAACCAATGCATGCCGACTTCAATGATTCGCATCGCGGATTTTTACGTTGCGAGCACCTCGCAGTGTGTCGGAGCTTGCCAGGGAAATGAAGATGGGACAAGGAGTGAGAGCACGCCCGCCCGATGTTTCGTTAGATGACGACGCGCAGCCCCGGATACGAAAAGTCGGATCCTGCCATTTGGATCGTTGGCGATCAGGAGTCAGACTGTTTCGCCTCGGAGCCGGTGACATTCTCAAAAGTGTCGGCCATCTTTTTGGCGACAGCCGAGAGCGAAACCTCTCTCTCAACCCATTTTCGACCGTCCTCGCCGAGTTTTTGGCGCAGGTCCTTGTCCGTCAGGATTTGCCGGAGAGCTTTCGCGAATTCGACGGGATCTCTTTCTGGAAAGACCAAACCGCCGTTACTTTTGCCAATAAGGTTGGGTATTTCTCCCGAAGACGATCCAACCACTGGCGTTTCGCAGGCCATGGCCTCGGTGATCACACGTCCGAACTGTTCCTTCCAGTTCGGCTGGGTCTCCGAAGGAACGACCAGGGTGTCGAACGCACTCAGATAACGCGGAGTCTCCTCGTGCGGAACGAAACCCAAAAAGGCCACGCGGTCGCTCACTCCGCCGTCGGCCAATAGCTGGCGAAAGGTTTCCTCGAAGTCCCCCTTGCCAATGACAACGAGCTTCCAGGGCAAATCGCGCAAGGAAGGCAGCGCGGCGGCCAGCGTTCGAAGGCCCTTGGGTTCAACGATCCTGCCCACATAACCGATGACCACCTCACCCTCGGCCCTGGGGATCAAACGCCGATCCTCTTCAGTGCCACGGGGGCGGTAAATGGCCGGATCGAGCGGCAGCGGACAAACCGTCGAAACACCCCGGAACCGCTTCGCGAGGAGAACTTCCTCGACGGCCTCTGTGATTGGAAACGCGTAAGCGCTTTCCTTATACACCATGCGCTCAAGCCAGCGGAATGGCGGAGGATACTGCTTGAAGATGTTTTGAGCGGAGTAAAAACCGAAGGGCGCTCTTATTGTCCGCGCGTTCGCTCGGCAAATCTGAGCCGCAGCCAGAGCGTAAGGCTCATTGTGGACATAGATCGCGTCAAAGCGATTTTTCCTCAGGAAGTTGCTCCAGTTTCTCTTGTAAACGTGAAGCACGATGTGACCGTTCTTCCACACCGGCACCTTGTCGATCTTCGCTTTTAACCCGGGCCAGGTTCCCCCTTCCAACGTGTTGCCGAACTCATCCTTCCACTGGTCAGGAATAATCAACGAGATTTTCCAGCCGGTCTGTTGTTCCAATTCGGCATAGATCTGCTGGTTGATTGGCGTCGTGCACGGGTGACTAACGACAAGAAGATGCATCTTCAATCCGCTTTGACCACCTTGGAGGTGAGGTAGTCGATATAAGCCTTTTCCGTTTGCTCCGTGACACGATCCCACGTGTAGTTTTGCTCGACGAGCTGCTTCGCGTTTCGACCCATCTCCTTGCGATGTTCCGGATCGCGAATCAAGGGATCGAGAACTTCCGCGATATTCTTCGGATCGCTTTTGACAAACGCTCCATTGACCCCGGGCTGGATGAAATCCTCGGTTCCATTGATTGAAGTTGCCACCACGGGCAATCCACACGCAGCCGCCTCAATGGTCGCCAGACTGAAGGCTTCATACCAACTGGGAAAAAGAAAAATGTCGGAGCTCGCCAAAGCGATTGGCACATCTTTTCGAAAGCCCCCAAAAATCACGCGGTCAGCCACACCGCTCTCGGCGGCAAGCCCTTTGAGAGTGTCTTTGGCCGCATCGTCGCCGGCAATAAACAACTTCGCGCGCCGATCGGGGATCAGCGGCAGGGCGCGAATGGCAAGATCCAATCCCTTGCGGACCCATTCGCCTCCCGCAAAAATCAGAACGATATCGTCGCCCGCAAGTCCGTTTGCTCCCCTCCATGCAAGCCGCTGCTCTTCGGGAATCGGTTTGAAAATATTCAGATCCGCCGCATTCGGCACAATCCTGACCGGAGCGGGTCCGATATCGTAGTTGTCCCGAAGCTCGCGCTCCACGCCGCGCGAGACCGGGAGAAAGAGGGGCGGCCGCCTGCCCGGCCGATGGGTGTAGAGCTTGTGTTCCGCGTTGCTGGTTACATTCAGATACTGCGCCCTCGTCATGCGCCGGAGCGCCGAAACCTTTTCGAGGCTTCCCAACCGGTCGAGGATCAGCTTTTTGGCCGGCTGAATGTTCTGAATGGTAATGACGTTTGCCCGCAGAGTGTTGCAGCCGATGCTATGAATGATGTGATACTCTTTCGGCGGGATGGAACGGTTCACTTGGACGTGGTAAGTCCAGAAGTCGACCACTTCGGGCCAGCCCGGACCCGGCACCCGATGCCAGCGGATCTTGTCAAGGTCCAGATCCTCCGCTTTGCGCGCGTAAAGATGAACCTCGTTGCCCCGATCCACAAGCCTTTCAGCCACCTCGTTGACCGCACGGGCGCTTCCGTCCCGGCGGTTGCAATTGATCATTGAGAATGCAATCTTTAACATTGTTGTTTTCGTCGCTGAGGCCCTGCCCTTAAGCAAGGATATAGGTTCCAGTCATCAAGTCGTTCGCAGCTTCCTGGCCGGGTTGCCTATCCAGACTTCTCCTGCCGGGATGCTCTTCGTCAAAACCGAGCCCGCGCCCAGAACACTGCCGTCACCAATCGTCAGATCGGTATTCGATCTCGCCACAACGATCGAGTGCGCCCCGATCGTTACATTGTTGCCCAGCCGAATTTTGAAAGGTGACCCGATATACGTTTCGGCTGCAAGAGTCACGTGGTGATAGATCCGGCAATTGGACCCCATCTCCACCTGCGGATGAATGACGATACCCAGCGCGTAGTGCTCAAGGATCACACCCTCTCCGACTGTGGCCTCCGCCGGCAGCAGGCACTTGTGAATCATCCAGTTCACGGTCTTAACCACGAGGGCCAGACGCGGGAAGCCTCTCGCGTGCAGTTGACGCGAACGGGCCCAAAGCTCCTCGGGAAGTCTGCGTTTCACTATCGCCGGCAACCTCCACCGGCAAAGATGCCCTGCGGCGTCATCAAATGGGTTGTCCGGCGGCCGGCGCGGCGGCGGCGGCCCGCGCCTTCTGCATCAACTGCATCCTCAGAACAAACGTGCGCAACGCCTTGGGGCACAGTGCCGCGCCAAAGACGATCCAGAGGATCGAAAAGGACGTAATCACATTCCCAACAAAACATGCCGGTATCAAGGCGATCATGAAGGCGCGGCCAAGCATCACCTCGGAGGGCCTGTATCCCATGCGATTCCTCAGAGCCAGTTGCTTCCACATGCACCAGAGCGCATAAAGGATCAAGCCGGCCCCGATCCAGCCATAAGCGGCGACGATCTCCACGTAGCCAGCGTCTGTAATCACCGCTCCGCCTTCGCTGCCTCCTGCGTTGATACGGCTGGAGATTCCGGTGGCACCCAAGCCATAGCCTATCGGGTTCAAAAGAATGGAAGTCATGCTGTAGGCATAGATGTCCATTCTGCCCTTAAAGGATCCATCCTCCTGGATATTGCCGATTGTCGAAAATCGATCCGCGAGCTTATCGGCCCCGGGCATGCGTGACATTCCAAACCATGCCGCCGCCGTGATGACGACAAAGGCGATGGCCATCTGCACGAATCCCGTGCCCTTATTCACCATTACATAAATCATGACGGACAAACCTGCGAGGATCATGCCTGTGCGCGTCTGAGCGAGCAGGATATTGGAAATGACGAGCAGCACGCCAATCCAGCCCAGTGATGTCCGCCACTTGGGTGAAAGGATCATCGGCACGACGGCAAAACCCAGGAAGCCTCCCAGCACGCCCCTTTCCGCCATGGTCGAAAATACCGAGATCTTCATCGGCTCAAGGATTCCCAGATAGCCTTCCATACCTACGGCTCGGACCCAAAACGCATCCCACGGCGGGATGGTGAGATATTGATACCAGCCATAGGCACTCGCTCCGATCGCACACCACGCCGCCGTGCGGAGCCAGCGGTCCTTGGTCTGCTGATTGGCGCCCAGAATCAAAATATAGCCAAACATGGCAATCGGCGCGAGAACCTCGCCCAGCGAATAAATCGCGGCGAACTTCACACGAACGAATCCTATCAGGAAGCCATATCCGATCGCACCAAAGAGGCAGTAAAGAATCGTTTTCGACGACTTTGGCAATGTCCCGATGCTCTGCAAGAGCGGGAGCATCATGAGACCGGTAATGATCAACGGCGCCAGGCTCACGGGAGAGAGAGGATTGAACGCACCCGCATAGTAGTCCAATACGCGCCGCAATCCGCGATTGAACACATAGACCACGAGCACGTAATCAATCATGTAGCCCGACCGCGAGAGAGCCAGGCCCGCTCCAATCAGGACAAGGATTCCGGCAACTATCCAGTCCATATCATTATGGTAACAAGCTGTCTTTCACCTGTCGAGTCAATTCTCCCCTTTTGATCCGAGAGACACGGCTAATCACTCAGCATAAGGCCCGCCGCGTCACGATCTCTCCGGCAGTTAGGCTGTAAGTATTTCGACGTAGTTGGAAGCAATCTTGGACCATGAAAAGGTCTTCTCATAAAGAGCGCGCGCTCCGCGTGAAACCGACGAGCGAAGATCGGAATTTGCAGCGACCTCCTGAAAGGTCGAAACAAACCCCTCGAGCCCCCCTTCACTGAGGCAAACTCCTTTGCGGTTCCAATCCTTGAAGATCTGATCGGTGGACGGGCCAATATTTGAAACGACAGGAATTCCCTGCTGCAGGCCGCAAATCGCGGAGCCTCTCCTCGCCGATATGCCATCCGCGAACGGCGAGAGCAGAGCGTCCATGGCCTTGATTCGCGCGGCTGCCTTGTCCGCCTCCAGGAACCCAAAGTCCAGGAATTGAATTCCCTCAAATCGCGGCGCGATCACCCGGCCGTCGCCTCCAATGTAGAAAACCGCGACTTCTCCGGGCCTCGTACGGCTGAGTTCTCGTGCGGCCGCCGCCACCCAGTCGACGTGGCGGCTGATATGCGCGGAGCCAAAAAGCCCTGCCACGAACTTTTTAGCCACCCCAAATTCTTCCCGCACAGCACCCGGGTCTTCGAGGGAATCCGGCAAATTTGAGCCGACAGGAGCAAACCGCGCCGGCTTTCCAAAGCTGAAAAGTTCGACCTGCCTCACCCAGCGCTCCGTACTGGCCATGAGCTTGTCGCCAACCCACGCCAAGGCGGCCAGAATCGGGCATTGCCAGACCCTCATGATTCCCAACCTTATCGGGTGCCATGGCGTGTAGTAGGTCTCATGGCACATGATTGCGATCCTGGTCCCGGGAATCACCTTCTTCAGCTTGCGAAGGGCGACGGGAAGACTCGGACAAAATCCCCGGGGCCCGAAGCCGAACGGGTTATACTGCAAAACCAGCCATTCCAACGGCGGGCGTTTCAGCAAGGTCTCGGCGAGACCCCCGATTGAAGCAGGACGAGCCGGATCAAAGAAAGGAACGACGTCAACGCGCGGACATTCCAAGCGTGCCTTTCCAAACGATGTGAGAACAGTAACCTTGTTGCCGCTCCCGGACAATTCGCGCGCCAGCCGGAATGTATAATCGCCAATCCCGTCCTTGTCGGGAGGAAAGGCCGCGCTTAGAAGTCCGATACGCAAGGGTTTGACGGAATTTCGGGGAGAAACGAAGGTCAGCGTGTCATCGCTGCCGGGCCAACTCAACGCTCTGCAAAACGTCGAGCAGCTGCGTGGTGACCTTGTCCAGGGAAAAGTATTGCTCCGCGCAGCGGCGCGAAACGCCGGGATCACCCCACTCGCCCACAATCTTGCGTTGAGCCATTTCGCGCAAGGCGATCGCCATTGTCTCCGGACGATCGTCGGTCAGATGGATATCCCGCAAACAAAGATAGTCGGCGTTTCCATTTGTTCGTCCCACGATCACCGGAAGCCCGCAAGCCTGAGCTTCGGCGACGGAAGATCCAAAGTTCTCCTCGTCGCTCGGCTGGGCGAGCACATCGTGAGCGCGCATCAGCGCGGGAACCTCCTGTCGCGGCACCGACTTTATCCAGCGCAAGCGCTCGGGATGAGGAAAGGCGTCAATCAGCTTCTCGTATCCGGGCACGAAGCCAATGCCGCCAACGATCGTCAACTGAAGGTCCACGCCGTTGCCGATGGCCCGTACAGCCCCATCGAGAAGGAGATCCAGCCTCTTGCGGGGAATGATTCGCCCGAGCGAGAGTACCCGCAATGCCCCGCCTCCCTCGCCCGCGTTTGCCTCGCCCAAACGGAACAGATCGAGGTCGATCGGATAGGGCAATGAATGGACCCTATTCTCGGAAATTCCGTACACGGCATGCAGTGTCCTTTTGGATTGGACGCTACCGACCAGAAAATGATCAGAGTTCGCAAAAGCAGGCAGCCCGATTCTTGACAGCCGGAGCTTCGCCAGCGCGGCCAGCTTCGCGGCAACTTTTGGTCCCGCGAGTCCCTTGATTTCGTCGAATCGCTGGAGAATGGATCTCGCATCGGTGCCGGGAGGACCTTGAAGAAAACTGACAGCGGGCGCGCCGGGCATCCGTCCTTGAGAGAATTCCCCGAGCCACAGGGACAAATTATATTTTTCGGCGGCGTGGCGGCGGGCCATTTCACTGACGAGAAAGCGATTGTACGTCCACGAATCGAAGAGACCGGCCAAAAATCCCGCGACGGGCAGACGTTCGACGCGCCTGCGCAGTCGGTCGGGTCCCGTATTCGTTACATCGAAGAAGCGAAATCCCGGATGTTCCCCAATCGCTGGTCTCGGATCGACAAATGAGGCCTTCGAAAAGAAGTGGATTCCGTGTCCGCGCGCGAGCAGCTCGCGCAAAAGGAGCGCGTTGGCCGATGCGACGCTCCCAGCCTGTTCGGAGACAAAACCAGAGACCGCGAGCTTCATGGGCTCGGGAACCGGGCGCCGGTCCGGCCGGCGCGTGCCCGCTCAAAGCCTTGAAAAGTGGTGACTCGCAACGCCATGTCCAATCCCTGGCCCCTAAAAGAAATGGCGCTCCACTTTCGTGTTGTAGTTAAACTTGGCGGTGCGCGTTGCGATTTTTCGAGCGGGAATTCCCGCGACCACTTCTCGCGGCCCGACTGACTTTGTGACAACCGCGCCCGCGGCAACTACAGCGCCTTCTCCGATTACAACTCCGGGAAGGACCATCGCGCGGCTGCCAATGAAAACGTAGTCTCCAATGGTAATGGGTTTGGTCCGTCCTCCGAGATCGTCCGCCGCAATGTCATGGTCCGCCGTAATGAGATGGACCTCGGGGGAAATCGAGACATTCGCCCCGATCGTCAAGGTGCCTCTCGCGTCGAGACGGCATCGCTGGTTAATGACCGAGTTCTCACCGATGACAAGGTGCCTCCTGCAATCGAGCCAAAGCCCCGAGTGAATAAAGCTTCCCGGCGCCATTTCGACCTGCATCACACGCCGGTAAAAGAGGTGACGCAAGCGAACGCTCGGCACGTTCGCTATCACGATGTTGCAAACATACAGCAAAGCATCGAATCCAACTGCGGCAAGGCTCATATCGCGCCAACGATCCTCCGTTTTAAGGTGCGGGCTACGCCCCTGAGCGACGAGGGCTCCAAGAGTCTCCAACGCGCGAGCTCCGCCGCCTTCTTCACCCATCTTGTTCCCCGCGGGCGGTCCCCCGCGAGCAAAGCGCCAAGGCCGTGCAGAAACAGGTCCTTTCCGAGACCGATTCGAAGCCTCTTTGCCAGGGCGCTCCCGTGCGGATGCCGCTGGAAGAGATTCTCAGCGTCATTCGCGAAAAGGATCATCTCCTCCTGAAGGCGGCCCGAACTCGTAAAGGTGGAAGTCACTCCCCCTTCATTCTGCCGGTAACGCACAAGCACCTTGGGGATCGCCCGACAACGGCGCGCCGCCAGGGCAAGCTGCAGGAAATAGCGCCGATCGCAAAGCATTCCGAAGCGCGGATCGGGAGACCCTGCGCGTCGCGCAACTTCCCGGGTAAACGCGGCGGCGGACGGCAGCGCATGATTGTTGTCCAACAGCCAGGAACAGGCGTCATTCCCGTTCATCTCCTTCGAAATCGTTACCGGGGCTGAACGCTCCCGAATTTTCAGGCCGGGATCGTAGTAGTCCCAGTTTGACCAGGCCAGGTCCAGGTCAGTCTGCTGTCGAAAGGCATTCGCGAAGGTCTGAAGGGCATCCGGCTCCCACGCGTCGTCCGCGTGGAGCGTGGTAATGAGGGGCGCCAAGGTGCTCTCGATGGCGTAGGCCCAGTTTTTTGCCTGCTTGATGTTCTCGCGATGGAGAACGTAGCGAATCCGGGAGTCCTTAAGGTGCGGCTCGATCAGACTTTCTGTTCCGTCGGTCGAGGCATCGTCCGAAATGAGCAACTCCCAATCCTCGAAGGATTGAGCACGTATGCTCTCCAGGGCGGTCGTGATGTAGCTGGCGCTATTATGAGCCAGCAGGCAAACGCTTATAAATGGTCTATCCAACGTTAATGATTCTCGGTTCGCTCAACGCAGCTCCGGCGCCGACAATGTGCCGGAGTTCGGAGCACAGGCCCCGGGGCTTACGACCGGGGCGGTGAAATCTTCTGCCAGACGAAGGACAAGAGGGCCGCGACTTTCTCGATCAAGGCGTCGCGAGGCTGATCCGGCTTGATGCGTCCCGCTTTCATCTCGATCTCCCAGCGCTTTGCCCAGCAGAGAAAATTGTACTGAGCGAAAAACAGGGACATTATGAGTCCAAAGGCGCCTTCGCGATAGCTCTGCTTATAAACATAGAGATTGAGGAATGTGCGAATTATTCCCGGAAAGGGAGATTTCGCCAGTGGCAAGCCATCGGCGACAGCCTGTTCCGCTTCGAGGCTGGTATACCGGTTTTGAGTGGCAAGATAGTCACTAATCGAATCCTTCGAGAAATGGAGCAGATAGCCGTCCAGGCTAGCCGTCTTCCCTTCCGTGCTCAGGCCTTCATGCACGAGTCGTGCGTCCCATTTCGCAGCGCCCCTGCGAAGCATTCGCGTCTGCCACGCTTCTCCATGGGTGTGCGGGGTATAAACTCCAAAGAAATGCTCGCGCCGACGAACGCGAAAGATCGTGATCTCCGGGCTGATGCCTTTCTGAAGGCGCTGTCGAACCTCCTTGGCAATCTCCGGTGTAAATCGCTCGTCCGCGTCGAGAAAGAAGGCCCAATCACACGACGCCTTTTCCAGCCCAAAATTGCGCTGATCAGCAAAGCCTCCCGGCTTCGACGGTCCCAGGCGGTCGCTCAGAAACACTTTGTCGGTGAACTCGCGCGCCACGGCCACCGTGTCGTCGGTGCTGTAACCATCCACGACCACCACCTCATCGCACCAGGTGGCGCTGGCCAAACACTCCCGCAGGCGGGCCTGCTCGTTATAAGTCAAGATTATCGCAGAAATCGTCATTTGAGCTATGGGAAATGGTAGGGTTTGTCGAATGAATGTCTCTTTGCCCGGCGAAGCGACGGGACACGCCGTTAGTTGGGAACGTCGCCGAGCGCCCGGAGGTGAATTCTTGCCACATTCTCTGCGGTAAAGTCACGCTGCTGCCGCGCCCGGCCCTCTTGACCCAGGCGCCCTCGAAGCTCGGGCTGCTGAAGCAGCGACACGATCCGCTTCGCCAGCGAGGGGGGATCTTGGTCCGCCCAGACCCCTGTCACGCCGTCTTCTATCAACTCGCGGCACGCAGGTGCCAGTCCGCAAATGACCGGTTTGCTGTACGACCAGGCCTCGACATAGGCAATTCCAAAAGCTTCGTGCGAGGAAGGAAGACAAAAGACATCGCAGGCTGCCAATGCGTCGGCTTTTCCAAATTCATCCGGAACCCCGAGATCGCGCACCGACTCGGCCGGCAACGCCGCCTTCAAGTTCTCGTATTCCGATCCTCCGGGGCCGGCAAGGAGCAGCACTGCTCGCGCGCAATCCTGCAGAACAAGGGGCCAGGCTTTCAGCAGCGCAGGATACCCCTTTCCCTCATCCCTGCGACCGAGAAAGAGCACTGTTAAACTTTCTTCGGAAATTCCCTGGGTCTCGTGAAACCGTCGGGGATCCCCATCCGTTCGGCACATCGGCGGCAGGCCGCAAAATATCAACTTGCGTTCGGGCACGCCAAGGGCGCCCAGATGCCTTCGCTCATAATCGCTTTGGCAGAAAACGGCATCGGCTCGAGCGTAGAGGCGAACGTCTATGACATCGTCACCCCACGATCGCGGATGAACCGCAGGCCAGATCGTGAAGGGCAAGCCCCGGCGACGCGCGAAACGCAAAAGAGTAAAACCAAAGAAGTCCCAGCCGGTCCCGACGAAATGCATCCAATTGGCCGACTCATCAATTCTTCTCAACGAGCCCGGCGGAACCAGCCAGGAAACCAAAACTTCCAAAACGGGGTGAAGCGCAGGACGCGATGCCATCGACCGGAGGACTCTCTGCGCCTTCGTCCAGGATCGCCGAGTTCCGAGGATCTCAACCGGCCAAGGCAGCTTTTCCTCGGACTTTCCCAGGACCGGGTGCTCCGCCATGACAGCCAGGAAAGAGCCTTCGATTCCGAAATATTCTTCCAGAGCACCGGCAAGGAACCGCTGATAAGAGCCCAACCCGCCGATGTAGCTTGGCGCTATGCCGGACGCGATAATTGCCTTTCTTTTTTCGCTAGTCACTCGATCAGTCCCGTCTCACGGAATCACCACAGCATGACAATCTGGAACGAAATCGTTTGCCGCCGAAGCTGGTTGTCAAGAGTTCGGACCGCTCACTTTGCGACGGTCTTACCACCGTCCCCCTCACGCTTCGCCGGAAGATCGAGGGCCATGAAATAGGCTTTTGCCACACTGTCAGCCGAGGCCTGCCATGAAAATTTCCCGGCGTGCTCGATTCCAAGAACCCTCAACTGCTCGTGCCGATCGGGACTGGAGACAAGACCGACGATCGCTTCCACAAGCGCCGCCTCGTCACTCGGATCCACCAGGATGGCGGCATTGCCAACAACCTCCGGCAGCGAACTCCGGTTGGAGCATATGACTGGCGCTCCGCATTGAAGCGCTTCCAAAACCGGAAGCCCGAAGCCTTCATATGTCGACGGAAAAACGAACCCCTCGCAGGCGGAATAGAGGCCTGCGAGGTCCTCGTCCGACACGCCGCTGGCGCGAACAACGCGGTCCGCGAATTCCGGCTTCCGGGCGACTTCCTGATCAATCGCTTCGACTCCAAATCCCGCCTTCGGGTTGCCAACTAGAACCAAACGTCCCGTCCATGAGGGCAGCCTGGCGGCGACGCCGAAGAAGCTTCTCACGAGCAGCGGAATGTTTTTGCGAGGCTGGGGATTGGCGACTGACAAGAGGAAGGGATGGTCCTGAAGGCCCCACCGGGCGCGAACCTTGGCAAGACGCTCTGGATCCTGGACAGGGCGGAAGCGCTCTCCGGCAGAGAGGTGAGCGACGACAACCCGGTCGGGCGGAAAGCCTGAGAGAGCGCAAAAATCGTCCTTCGTGAACTTCGAAACGGCGACCACAATATCTCTTGCCGGAACAAGGGACGCGAGAAGGGACCTAAGCATTCCCGACGCATCCGGACCGGATTCCTCCGGATGCCTCAAGGGAATCACATCATGAACGGTGACAACTCGCGGAAGCGAGGGAGGAAGCCACTCGGGAGGGGGACAGAATGTCGCATGAAACAAGTCCACTTCGCTCCGGCTCAATCCAACCGTCACGCTGGCATGAGCCAGTCGTCGCAGAACGGCGGTCGCGAGAAGCCAGATCCGCCGGATCCTCTGCGACTCCTTTCCCTGATATCGACTCGCTTGCTCTTCAAAGCGATAAAGCAAACTCGTTGCCGCCTCTCCGATCCTGGACTTCGTCTTGAACCCCCGCAAGCTCCGGATGGGTGGCTCGCAAATCGAAGCCGCCCACCGCTCGGCGGAGATGCTTGTTATGAGCGGATTCCAGTCTCCCCCGAAACCCCCGATCACCTTAACGTCCAGCCGGGAATCGTTTCTAAGACACGCCAGTTGCTCTTCGATGACGCGGCCGATCCCCGTGACGACCCTGGTACCCCCGGGACGCGGAGCAACTGAGGAAACATCGTACGCAACTCGAATCATGTCTGAACCGGCCAAATCTGAAGAGCACCGCGCTGCCTAGCGATCACGAGGGTCAACCCAGCGCAAACTCCCATCGCCACGAAAAAACCGGCTCCATCGCTGCCTCAATAGCACGGCCAGTGAGGAAAGTCTCCGTTTTGCCCTGCCCACTGCTCGCCTCCGCAGTGGGATCGGAGCATATTTCCTTTTGAAAAACTCGAGCCGTTTACAGCAAATCGCGTTCCACTCGACCGCTTCCTCCGGCGTCAGGAAGTTTTCGAAGAGCCGATTAATCGGCCGGTTGAGGTAGGGAATGGTCTCCCCGGCATAATGAATCAACAGAGGCTTTCGCGACTCATCTTTCCATAAATGCTCAAATTCCCCCTCGTAGTCACCGGCCCAGGACGATTCCCACTCGTGGGGTGGAAGAGTCAAATTGACGAACTGCTTACGCCGGAGGAAAGAAAGGATGTTGAGCGCCGTCTGGTCATGATTTTCCGTTTCATGGATGCAGTACGGCGCCAGTTCCGGGCGCTCGATGAAGCCTTTCAGTTCATCCCACGAACTGAACAGGGCTTCCGACGATGCATGTTGGCCGCTGTTAAAGACCTTTGACTGCCAGGTCGAGGCCTGACCAGACATTATCTTGCGCGTGCCGGGTCTGTAGGTCCTGCCCGGCTTGTTCCACTCGGTGCAATAGACGACGAATCCTTCAAAGGGCTCCAAAGCCGAGACAGGATTGCGCAGGAAGACGACGTCCGAATCAACAAACTGATAGTCCTTCGTTAAAAGGGTGAGATATTTTCGTAGCAACCTGGTCGACCCCTTGCTGTCCAGCCATTCGAAAATTTCGTCATCGGACAGCCACTCACATCCCTCGGGGAGATCAAAATCCGGCTCTCCATAGGGGATCACGTAGACAGGCAGGTTGCAATTGACGCTTCGGAGAGATCGGACCATCACGCGCATCTGCAACGCGACGTTCCTGCTGGCCATCGTGATTATCCTGTCGATCGTCATACCCTCACCCTGCCGGCCCCTTGAATGCCTTAATTGATATTTGTCTTCCTAATCCGGTTTGGAGTTCGTTCCAACCCGCCCGACAGACCCTTCGACGTCGACTCGAACTCCCCGTGTGATAGAGTGGCGCCTATCAGTTGGGCTGCACGTGAAACCGCGAGTCCACCGCGCGAAGCGCCTTGCTCACGATACGAACTGGCAGGGGCCAGCTATCCCGCCAGGCGGACTGTCTCATTTGCTTGGCGATGGTTGCATCCCACTCGGTTCGTTCCGCGCTGGTAAGAAAATCATAGAACAGGCGATTGATCGGCAGGTTTTCAAGAAGCACCGAACCCGCATAATGCATGAAATACGGGCGCTTTTCGCTCTGCAAAAGGGATTTCCACTCTCCCGGATAGTCGACAGCCATCGTGGATTCCATGTCGTATGGGGGCAAACAGAGATTTGTAATTTCAATGTTGGTAAGTGCCACAAGCAAATTGATACCCGGCTGCTCATGCAGGGTATACTCCAAACAGGTCGATCGATTTTGCGGCTTTTCGGAGGTCTCCATGATTTCCTCCTCCGTATACAAGCGCCGGTCACACGAAAAATGCCCCGAATTGAAGATCTTTAATCTGAACAAGCTCGAGCGCTGCGAAAGGATCAAGGCGGAATCCGGAGTGGTGTTGCACCACGGCTTGCTCCACTCGGTGTCGGCGACCACGAAGTTCTGATGATGATCCAGGACCCTCCGGAAGTCATCCAGGAGCAACAAATCGGTATCGAAGTAGGTGTAGTTTTCCTGAGAGAGACAGCGATACTTCGCCATTGTCCGATGGGCCTGATTCCTCTTCAACCAATCAGAGAACTTCGGGCTCTCCCACCACTCTGCGTTCGGAGGCAGCTTAAAACGATCGTCATCGTAAGGGATCACCAGCATGGGAAGATCGCATCCAACCGCGCGCAGGGACCGCTCCATAACCTGAAACGGCAAGCGCACCTTACGATTTGCAAGGGTAATGATCTTGTCAATTTTCATGGAGACTCAGAATAGGCGATCGCGAAGTCGCTCAACACGGAAGCCGTCTTGTAGAAACTTTCGCGCATAAAGTCGCAAGGTACAACCCGCTATGATCTCGTCCGCGTAATTATGGGACTGAGCACTTTCATGGAGCGGAAGGCTGGGGAAGACTCAGCCCGCTGAAGCACTCGCCAGGCGGAAAAATTCCGACCTGGATTCCATCAGTTCGTCGTACGTGCCCGCTTCTGCGATCTTGCCACTTATAAGAACATAAATGGCATCACAACCGCGGACTGTGGTCAATCGATGGGCGATCGAGATAATCGTAATTTCACCTTGCAGGGATTCAACCGCGCGCATGAACTTGGCTTCCGTCTCGTTGTCCAGGGCGCTGGTACCCTCGTCCAAGATCAGCATTTCAGGGTCAAAATAGAGCGCCCTTGCAAGCCCGACTCTCTGGCGCTGACCACCGCTGAGCATCACCCCGCGCTCGCCGACCTGTGTCTCCAGCCCCTTGGGCATCTTGGCGATCACCTCCTGGAGCTGCGCCGAAGCGATCGCCTTTTCGAGGCGCTGGTGATCAATCTTGTCGTCAGGAACCCCCAGAGCGATGTTGCGAACGAGGCTTTCATCGAGCAGCAAGATCTCCTGCGGAACGTATCCGATCCGCATCTGCCATCTGAGAGGAGCCGGCCTGCCCAAAACCTTCCCGTCGGCAACAATCTCGCCCTTGGTCGGCTCATAGAGGCCAAGCAGAACGTTGATCAGAGTGGATTTTCCCGATCCTGTTTGCCCGACAAAGCCAATGGATGAGCCTCTCGCAATGCGAAGATTGATGCCGTCCAACGTGGGCTTTTCGACGCCGGGATAGTTGAAGGTGATGTCCCGAAGCTCGACGGCTTCGGTAAACAACGGCTTATCATCAGTGAGATCGTCTTGCGAGGGAATCCATTTCAGAATCGGGACAGGATAGGAAGGCGATGAAAAGTCCAATTCCTCCGCGAGTTCGTCCATCGAATATCGGCTGGTCGCGACCAAATGGAGGCTGTTGTAGAGCTGCTGAACATTCGGCAAGAGCCGGTAGCCGGCCATCGCCATTACGCCGAGGGTAGGGAGCACCGCCCCCAGCTTGCCCGCCGACAAAGCCGCCATTGCCCACATAATTGTACCCGCAAAGGCGATCGGCTCGATCAAGTTACGGGGCAATCCGGCGATCCAAGCGCTCATCACTCCTGCCTTCACGCCATTGGAGGAAAGCTCGCTCACCTTGTTCAAAAAGAAGGGTCCCGCACCCCTCAGTTTGATGTCTCTCATGCCAGCAATGAATTGCTGGACGAGACGGCTAAGACCCTGACTGGACTCCTTGAGCGTCTCGTTGATCGAGCGGACCCGCCGGCGCGTGATCCGCATAAAGCCTCCATAGAAAAGCCCGAAACAGGCCGCCGCAACGAGGGTCACGACAGGCTCAACGATGAGAAGGCCGCCAACAATCACCACGGTGATAAAAAGCCGCGCCATAAAGTCGCAGAGCGGCGCGAGAAGGAAGGAGGTGAAGAAAAAGACGTCCGAGTTCGCCTTCTTCGTGAGGACCGCAGAGTTCCGAGAGACAAAGTACAAATACGGCTGACTGTAATACTTTGAGAGGAGTTGCATTCTGAGCCAGTGCCCGAGAGCCCCAACATAACGCGCCACGACAATCTGACTGAAAATGGTGGAAGCACTCGCGACCACCAGCGATACAATCGAAAGAATTCCCGTCACGTAGACCAACTGCCTTGGATCGCTGATATGAAACGTTGAAACCAGGAAGGAGCCTAACTTTGAAGACGCGAAATTCTCCGGATTCGCCGCCACAGACAGAAACGGCAGGACCGAGGCGACTCCGCCCAACTGCAGGATCGCGGTAATGATCATGCTCGCCACGACGATGACGAACTTGCGCCTCCCGAACGGGAGAACGACCTTCAGGATCCTGCCGAGAAATGCAACAGGTCTAGTTATCGACGACACCATTGGAGAATGACACTTTCCGCTCCGGGCTGCCTGCCCGGCACTTCGGACCGGACCTAAGCAAGGACGTTCCTAACCCTGCGGTCGCGATTCCTGGCTAGATTGCATGGGGCTTTCCGATGCTGTAAACGTAAAAGCCCAACTCCTTCAGCTTCGCCATGTCGAGGACGTTGCGACCGTCAAAGATCCATGCCGGCTTGTGCATCCCCGCGAGGATTTTGACGAAATCGAGGTCGCGAAACTCGTTCCATTCCGTCAGAACCAGCAGCGCGTGCGCGCCATGGCAGGCTTCCTCAGCATTCGAGCATATCTCGATCCGGGAGTCGTCGGATTTGATTTCGAGATCCGCAAAAATCTGAGCGCTTTGGACTTTCGGATCGTAGATGGCCAGCCGGGCCTGCTCCTCGAGCAAGGCCTTGCAAATTGAGATCGCCGGAGACTCGCGCGTGTCATTGGTATCCTTCTTGAACGCGAATCCAAGAATCGCCAGGCGCTTCCCTGCCACCGAATTGAAAAGGGTCTTGATGACCCGCGCAACGTAGCGGCTCTTCTGCCAGTCATTCAGGCGCACCACATGCTCCCAATAGTCCGCAACTTCCGGAATGCCGAAAGCGCCACAAAGATAGACAAGATTAAGGATGTCCTTTTGGAAGCACGATCCGCCAAAGCCCACCGAAGCCTTTAGGAACTTCGGCCCGATGCGGGAATCGGTTCCGATCGCGCGCCCCACCTCCTCAACGTCGGCACCGGTCGTTTCGCAAAGCGCGGAAATCGCGTTGATCGAAGAAATGCGCTGGGCGAGAAACGCGTTTGCCACGAGCTTGGCGAGCTCGGATGACCAAAGATTCGTCGTCAAAATGCGCTCGCGAGGCACCCACCTCGCGTAGACCGACACGAGCTTCTCGATTGCCGCGAGGCCTTCGGGCGTTTGTTCACCCCCAATCAAAATGCGATCCGGACTCTTCAAATCCTCGACAGCCGTGCCCTCGGCGAGAAACTCCGGATTGGAGAGAACCTGATGGTTAAGCTTCTTTCCGCTCGCGCTGAGAATCGTTAAAATCGTCTCCGCGGTTTTCACCGGGATCGTGCTCTTCTCGACGATGATTTTGGGTTCATCCACTACCGAAGCGATCATGCGAGCAACGGCCTCAATGTAGCGGAGGTCCGCTGCACGGCCGGCGCCCAGACCATAGGTCTTGGTCGGCGTGTTGACGCTCACAAAGATGATATCCGCAGCGCGAACGGCGTTCTCCACACCCGTCGAGAAAAACAAGTTCTTGCCTCGGGCGGATTTTACCACTTCATCGAGACCCGGCTCATACACCGGGAGAGAATCGGAATTCCATGCGTCGATTCTCGCCTGGTTGAGATCGACGACTTCCACCCGAATATCGGGACACTTGGCGGCGATCATTGCCATGGTCGGGCCGCCGACATAGCCGGCGCCGATGCAGCAAATGTTAATTACGAAATCGGCTGTTTGTGACGTTTCTTGCGACATAAAATAAATAAGCTGGGGTTCGTGTGGACAGCGTCAGATGGCCTGACGAAAATATTCGATTGTGCGGTTGAGACCCTCCTCAAGGGGAACCTTGGGCTCCCAGCCAAGCGTCTCCTTCGCCAGAGAAATGTCCGGGCGCCGTTGCTTCGGGTCATCCGCGGGAAGCGGGAGATTCGTGATGGTGGATTTGCCCCCGACCTTCTTGAGGACCAGCTCCGCCAGTTGCAACATGGTGAACTCGCCGGGGTTTCCGATGTTCACCGGACCCACGGTCTTGTCCTGATTCATCAGGCGCACGAAACCCTCGATAAGATCATCCACGTAGCAAAACGAACGGGTTTGCGAGCCGTCCCCGTAAACAGTCAGGTTCTCTCCCTTGAGCGCCTGCACGATGAAATTGGATACGACACGGCCGTCATCAGCCAGCATACGAGGCCCGTAAGTGTTAAAAATTCTCACGACCCGAATATCGACCCCGTTTTCCCGGTGATAATCGAAAAACAAGGTCTCCGCACAACGCTTGCCCTCGTCGTAGCAGGACCGCCGGCCGATGGGATTTACGTTTCCCCAATACGATTCATCCTGGGGATGAACGGTCGGATCGCCATAAACCTCCGAGGTGGATGCCTGGAAGACACGGGCCTTGACCCGCTTTGCGAGGCCCAGGCAGTTGATGGCGCCCATCACCGAAGTCTTCGTGGTTTTTATCGGGTTATATTGGTAATGCGGCGGGGACGCCGGACAGGCGAGATTGTAAATCTGGTCCACCTCCACACGGAAGGGCTCGGTCACATCGTGCCTGATCAATTCGAATTTGCCGTTATTGAGCAGATGAGCAATGTTCTGTTTGCGGCCGGTAAAGAAATTGTCGAGACATAAGATTTCATGGCCTTCGTTAAGGAGCCGATCGCATAAGTGCGAGCCGAGGAAGCCCGCTCCGCCGGTGATGAGGATACGCATAAGTGTGGATTTAAATGGTGCTCAAAGCGGCCTCGCGCCGCAACTCAAAAAAATACGTTGGGGAACGCCTCGCGTGAAGGCGGCGTCAAACTGGCTGAACTCCGTGGCGCTCGGAATAGCTTAACGGCGGTCTTCATTAGAGTCGGTTGTTAGCCGGCCCAACGAGCCTCAAATCGCCAAACAAGCTGCCGCCCTTGGTCATTCTCAGCGTTTGCGCTTCGAGACCATCTCCTTCTGCTAATTGTTGCGAAAATCTCCAAATCAAGCGAACACGGGACCGTCGAATAGGACTGCCATGACTTTGTCTTGAAGACGCGCGGGGCTTAGCTCCGAGATGCTTTCTTGGAATCTCGTGCCGTATCGCCTTCCGTATCTCCGTAGGCGTAGTTATAAAAGTAATAGGCTGAATCGCGGCCAAGGCGAACGCGGTTGAGCGCAAAGCCCGCAAGCTTTCCTTTGGCGTTCTCGATCAACTTGACGGCGCGGGCAATCGCCTTCTTCGGAGTCTTGGCCGCGCGGATCACCAGGCAGACGTAACTGACGAGCGGCGTAATGCGCAGCGTATCGCTCACCGCGTTCACCGGGGCGGAATCGATGATCACGCGATCATATTTCTCAGCCAAAGTCCGAATAAGCGTGGCGAAGGAATCCGCGCCGAGCAACTCTCCGGGATTGGGACTCTTCTTTCCCGCGCAAATAGCAGTAAGATCTTCCTGAGGACCAACCATCAGGATCTTGTCGATATCGGTGTTCCCGGCGAGATAGTCCGTCAACCCCAGGTGCCTGCGGGCGACTTCGGGATCAGGAAAGATCTTATGGACCGCGGGCAGGCGCAAATCGGCATCCACAAGCACTGTCTTTTGCCCTTCCAAGGCAAAGGCCATCGCGACGTTGTAGGCGCAGAATGTCTTGCCCTCTCCAGGAACGGCGCTTGTTACCAGGAATATGCGACGCTGTGCGTCACCGCCAAGCAGGGAGAGCGAGGTCCGCATACTGCGGAAGGCCTCCGCCGCCTGGGATTGGGCCCCGTCGGCAAAGACATTCGGGATCGTATCGCCACTCTTCCCCTCGACTTGGGAAATTACGGCAAGAACCGGCAGGCCAAGGAAGCTCTCCGCCTGATCGACGTAACGCAAACTGCTGTCGAGAAGGTCGAGACCAAATATGAGACCCGCCGCGAGCGCGAGACCAAGAAACAAGCCGACACCCACGATTTTTGGAATCGATGGCGCAACCTCGCTGGCGGCCATCGGTTCCTCAACGATTCGAAAAGGATTTTTCTCGATCCCAAGAGATACGGTCGTTTCTCTCAAGCGGTTATTGACGGAATCATACATGGCACGATCGGATTCCACCTCGTGCTGGAGAACACTATAAGGAATGGCGATCTTATTGAGCTCGAGCGCCGCCTTTTCCTGCTCCTCGAGCGCCACGGTCAACTTCTTTTCCGTATCCAGTGCGGATTCATACTGTGTCCCGAGAATCTCGCCGGCGTTCTTCAAGGTATCCTTGAGAGAATCCTTCAATTGCTTGATCTGCGTTACGGCCTGGATGTTCTTCGGGTGCTTGGCGAGGTAACGCTTCTGAATCCCCGCGAGATCAGCTTCCGAAGTGACAATCTGAGCACGAACCGCCTGGACTTGGGGGATCGCGCTGACGCTGGGGATTTGCAGCATGCGGTTGATGTCGGTGGGAGGGGTCGAACGCAAGAGCTGAATGTCGGACTCAAGCTTGATTCGTTCCCCCTTCGCCGCGGTGACCTGTGTGTTGAGATCCTTAAGCTTTGCAACGGTAATGTTCTGGCTGTCTTCGAGCGAGACGGCGTTGTGTTCTTCCCTGTAGCGTTGAAGCTTTCCTTGGGATTCCTCCAGTTTCGCCTTCAGCTTGTCGGCCTCGTCGCGCAGGAAGTCGTTAGCCGTGCGCCCGATATTCATCTGCTGTTCGAGAGTCTGGCGTATGAATTCCTTGACCACCGTCTCGGCGATGAGCTTCGAATGCTCCGGGTTGCCTGTTGTTACTGTAATATCTATGAATCGCGTCCCCTTGCGCACCATGGCCGTGACCAATCCCCGCATGTGGTTGGCGATCTCGGCATCCGAGTAGGGCTGCCCGTCTGGTCGGGCGACCCATGAAGCCCGGATCGCTCAAGAGACCCGTTGCCTTCGCAACGCGCACGAGGAACGTATCGCTGGTTATGGACTCAGCGACCGTCGTCATGTAATCTCCTGAATCCAGCTTAACGGTTTGGAGATCGTCCGACTTGAGAACTTTCTGTTCCTGCGATTCAACCTGCAAAACAGCGACCGCGACGTACTTTTTCGGCTGGCGAATCGCCACGAAGAACGAGATGAGTCCCGCGAGAATGACGATCGTGAGAAAAAGCCAAAGGTACCGCTTTAAGAGATGAAAATAGTAGCCAATGTCCAGGCCCGCAGAGGACTCTTTCTCGCCGAGAAGCTCGGAGAACTGATTGTCGGAAGGATTTTCAGGCATGATTAAAAAATGGATTCCGCCACAGTGATAACGTCCCCGGGCTGAATGAGAAAGCTCGCTTCGGAACTCGACCTTGCCATCTTGCGCGCATCAACACGGATGATCGTCTCCTGCCCGCCCTCGCGCCGTTTTACAGTAACCTTGCCCGGATTGGCAATTCGGGTGTAGCCGCCAGCCATGCCGATGGCGTCGAGAAGACTTACGGATTCGCTTCCCTCGATCGGGTAGGAACCCGGCTTGAGAACCTGCCCCAAAATTGTAAAGACTTTGCGTCCATACGTTCGAACCGTAAGGGTGACCTGGGGATTAACCAGGTAGCCATCCCTGTAACGCTGACTAAGCAGCTCGGTTGCCTCACCGACCGTCTTGCCTGCGATCGGAACCGACCCCACCAAGGGAAATATGGCATTGCCATCCCCGGACACGCGAATCACGGCGTCCAGCTCCGGTTCCTGAAAAACCCGGAAGTCCACCAAGATCGTTCGGTGCAAAACGATAGTTCGCATCGTTCTGCGCCATCAGAGCCCCTGATACAATGAGAGCCGCCATCGCGACAAGCCTGCGAGCAATACCCATCAGTCTCCTGGGCAGTGCGCGAACACGGCCCTGTCCGGCAGCAAATGAACCCCTTGGACTTGGCGCTTTACTGGCCAATCCGCTGCCTTTTTCGTCCGAGAGAGAACAACTTATCATAAACTCAATCCAATATGATCAGAATTAGAATTTTGCAGCAACCTCCATGCCAACTTGATTGTCATAGAAGCTATTGGTAGCTTGGGTGGAAACTTGTCTCCTATAGGAGTAAAACACACTTGTGGTAAACCACCTGGCAAATGAATAGCTTAGTCTCGGACGCACGTAAACGTAATTATCCACGCGATTGGAATCTTCAGTGGTGGGGGTTTCTACGCTGGCATTGAAATATGCGTCATTTTCATATCCGAAACTGATTCCGGCAATAAATTTCTGCAAAAATCGCTGCGATGCAGAGATTTCAAAGCCGGTGGCAGTAATATCCTGTCCGGCCACGGCGGAGGAGCCGATTATATTCCGATAGCCTACCAAACTAATGTTGGTTCCGTCGAAGGGGTTGTAGTCCAAGCCCAGGCTAAAAACGGGATTGATCCTGATATCGCTGTTTCCCACAAACTCCCGGGCTTCGACGCCCGCGCTAAGTTTGAAACTCAGCTTGCCGCTTGCAACGTAGTTTAAGCGCATGCGCGCCTGCTGGTAGTACTGTAGCGGGTTGGAAGCCTGATCGAGAATGCCACCGACACCTTCGACGCCAATGCTCGTCTTCGGGAAGATCTGGTAGTTCATACCGACCTTGGCCTCATACTGATTGTTGGTCTGAAGAGGCGTGTCACTCGTGGATGAGGAACTGGTGTAACTCTGCGAGAATTGCGCGTCAAAGCTCGTCTTGCCGCTGTAGGTCGTATTTGAACCGCAAGGCGTTCGAAAACGTTGTCGTCGTGGTGATCGTATTCACCTCGCGATTGCCTCCTGTGTTTACACTGAAGTTGCTCTCGAGTTGTCCGACGAGCCTGGCCCAGCGATACTGTCCGCGCAAGAAGAAGCTCTGGTTGAACTTATTCTCTTCCGGGTTGTTGGTGTAAAAGACAGGGATGCCGAGCCACTGAATGGTCAGGTAGTTTTCCGTTGAGCTGCGAAAATCGCCCAACTCGAAGGCCAATCCGGCTGAGATTGTCCAAATCACATCCGCCACACGATTCTTATTTGTGAGGAAAATGTTGTCGTCGTACATGACGCCGGCCGAAAAGAGCGGGCTAAGTCTCCAAAGTTTTCGACTTGGTTCCGCGGGAATCAGCGTTTGATCGGCGGCCACGGCTTCCTCGGCCGGCGCAATCGTTTCCGTCTGCATCGTCGCCCCCGGTCCTGTCTGCCGCATGTCACCCGGCGCCTGCGGAACCAAGGGCTGCCCCGCTTGATTGGCCTCGGTATCGGAAGTCGGAGTTGTCACGGCGGCCGGTCTCGACTGATCGGCGGCCGGCGGATTCTCAGCCTGGTTGACATTGGACTGGGCGATCGCCACAACCAAGGCGGCGACCACACAAGCTCCCCAGAGAACGAGGCGTCCCGTCATCGGCTCCCTCCAGCGATCGTTCGATCGGCTCGCAAAGACCGGGTGCTTCCAACAAAGAAAGGGGCGATTCTTCTTCTCGGCCGCATTCTTCCTTTTAGCGGGAGCGCCGCCGTTCCCGCAATAGAAAAGCACCCGCCCCCGGGAAAGAAACTGATCGCAAGCGTCTTTGAAAGAGGGGAATGGCACGGCCGAAGGCGTTCCTCAGACCACTCCAGGCCGTTGGCATTTGTCTCTCGATTCCCGGAGAAGCCGAAAAAGAACCCCCCCCTCCTTTGATCCCGATTTCGCATGGCAGGTTGCTTCTCAACAGCCGCCGTTCGGCGGCGAATCTCGAAGACTGGCCGGCTCGAATCCCGCACGGACGCCGTGATTACGTCTGTCGGTATGCTCTGTTCAATTCTCTGTGACATGGTCTGCCTTTCCCTTTTGCTCCGTCGGATAAATATTAGGTGAACTGATATAGTCAATAATTCATTACGTATTTTTAGATAAACTTTTTTGCAGTCCCTGTTCGGTAGCAAGTAGCGGGCCAAGTATGTCAAACAGGCTCCAGGCTCCCTGGCTCAGACGCCCGAAGGTTGAGAATTGGCGAGTCTCTTCATGTTATATTTCAATAACTTGCAATTGCGCCCGCTTTTATGGGGTCTTCACCCCACGCGGCCTGGCGCTCGGCGTAATCTTGCAGGCTCGCGTTCGCCCCAAAGAGAGAGAGCGTGTGAAGGCACGGGTTCGGGTTTCTTCAGGGTGACGGGCCCGCCTTCCAGCTTGCACAAGCTGGCTGAAGCGGCAAAGTTGACCCAAAATGATCCGCTGTTTCCTCGCCCTTTTTGTCGCGCTGCAAGCGGCCTGCGCCGTTGATCTCTCGCCTCTGGAGCAAATATCCGTGCAGGAAGGCGGACGAAAGAAACCCTTCCTGGTCTTTGCCGAGGAATCGCTGATGGGGCTTTCAGGAAGGACAACGTTGACAATCGACGGCCGGAACATGAGCGCGATGGAAGTCGTGACGACGCTCTGGCTGAATCCGCAGGGCTGGGACGACAAGGCTGTCCTCCTGATTAATCACAAGCCTCTGAAGGAAGCTGCCGGCTTGGACACCGCGCGGAAGCTGTTTTCCTACCGGGAGCTCGCCTCAAACAGGCAACTTGTGAAACTGCTCAATGAAGCGCAGGCCTTGCGAGCGCGGCCCGGAAATCAAAGGCTGACCGGTTTGCCCAAGGAAGCCGCCGAAGTCGGATTGCGAATTGCGGAGTTTGAATCGCTTGTCAATGGATCCGCCTTTCGCTTCGTGGCAAATCCCCGGGCAGCGGATGCCCAATGGCTTTCCGTCCCCGGCACCTCCGAGACTCTCCATCCTCTGCGCGAGGCTTTCGAAGCGAATAACGATGCCGCCTTCGCGAGGGAGGCCAAAGCTCTTCAAGCACAATGGTCCGGCATCGAGCCGCAGTTTCAACCTCCCGCCTGGAAGATCCAGCTCGAGACGTTCTATCAGAAGGCGCATCCTTTCCGCTGGGCATGGATCTGCTACGCGGCTGCGGGGCTCATTCTTTTGCTCTTCAATCTGGGACGGGTTGGCTACGTGGCGGCTTGGGGCTTCGCCGGCGCCGGCTTTCTCTTGCAGGTTGCGGGTTTCGCCACGCGAGTGCTCGTCGCTGGCCGCGCCCCGGTTACCAACATGTACGAATCCGTCGTTTGGGTGGCCTTCGGCACGATTCTTTTCGCCTTGATCTTCGAGGCGATTTATCGAAGCAGGTACTTCCTGCTCGGGGCTGTTCCGGTGGCCGTGGCCTCGCTGATCCTGGCGGACACCCAAACTCTGGCGCTCAATCGCGCGATTAATCCTCTTGTTCCCGTTCTACGTGATAACTTTTGGCTCACAACGCATGTGCTCTCGATCACCTTGAGTTACGCCGCGTTCGCCCTTGCCCTCGGGATCGGGCACATAGCGTTGGGCAAGGTCATCGTTGGGCGGAATCCGGAGGCGGCATTGTATAAGTACCTTTACAGGACCTTGCAGGTCGGCGTTCTGCTTCTGGCAACCGGAACAATCCTCGGCGGAGTGTGGGCCAATTATTCGTGGGGAAGATTTTGGGACTGGGACCCCAAGGAGACTTGGGCTCTCATCACGCTGCTTGGTTATCTGTTCGTCCTGCATGGGCGAATCGCCGGAAAGTGGGGGGGCTTTGGCATGTGCGTGGGCGCCATACTGGCCTTCCAAAGCGTGCTCATGGCGTGGTACGGTGTCAATTTCGTCCTTGGTGTCGGTTTGCACAGCTATGGCTTTGGAACCGGAGGCTTCCGCTGGGCGTTGCTCTTCGTCGCGGCCGAAATCGGCTTTGTCTTGCTCGCCCTGATTCGAAAAGCCCGTTCCGGCCGCCATCCATCCACCCCGCCGCAAAGCTCGAGGCCTCAACTCGTCTCGTAAGCAACACGGCTGCCCCCACCCTCTCACGGGTGATCGTCAATTCGACGGGGAGCGATACCCTTTCGGATCGATCTCGACGAGACCAAACCCCACTCTCCGTAGGCCGTCGCAGACTTGTTCGCGCAGGCCCGCCAAAGAATGCATCTCGTCCGGGGCAATCTGAACGCGCGCCCCCGACGGCGCCAGATAACGAACGCGGAAAACACGAAATCCCAGCGCGCGCACCGCCTCCTCGCCGCGCTCAATCAACCCCAGAGCCTCGCGCGTCACAGCGGTGCCGTGCGGAATGCGCGAGGACAAGCAAGGTTGCGCCGGCGCATCGGCGGTTGGCAGGTCGTAGGTGGCCGACAGCGCGCGCACGTCCGCCTTGGTCAAACCTGCCTCCTTGAGCGGCGCGAGGACCGCGAACTCCTCAGCTGCTTTTGAGCCGGGGCGCAGGTGCGCGGGATCATCGGCGTTCTCTCCATACGCAATGGCAGAGAATCCGCGCGCGCGCGCCAGCGCATCCATCTTCGAAAACAGCTCCGCCTTGCAAAAGTAACAGCGGTTCGGGGGGTTGCTCGCGTACTGCTCGATGTCGAACTCTTGCGTCTCTATCACTTCCACCGCAGCGCCAAGCGAGCCCGCCACGGCGAGCGCATCGGCCAATGACCGTCGCGGAAGACTTGGGCTATCGGCGATGACTCCCAGTACAGAATCACCGAGCACTCGACGCGCCACCGCCAGCAGGCACGTGCTATCCACACCGCCTGAATACGCCACCAGGAGCGGTGCATGCACACGAAGCAACTCTTCCAGCCGACGAATCTTTTCCTCCATTGGTTACGCGTGTGCGCGCCTATAAATTCAGCCGGGCGAAGAGCGAATCAAGAGGCATCTGCAAACCGATGAAGAACTCGCCAAACTCCGCGTATTGCGCGCTCACCTCATCGAAGCGCATTTCATAAACGATGGCCTTAATCTCGGAGGTTGTCTTAGCAAAGAGCGTCACCGCCCACTCCATGTCGTCGAGACCCGTGGAGCCCGTGATGAGTTGGAGAACGCGTCCCGCGTAGGTCCTTCCCACGCGCGCGTGACCACCCATAAGCTTCTTGCGGCTCGGAAAATCCAGCGCATACCAGTTTTGTCCGGGTCCGGCCCGCCGCTTGGACATTGGATAGAAACACACGACAGGCCAGTCCGGCAGGGTCGGCTGGAGCCTGTCCGAAAGATACTTTGCCATGCGCGCCCGAAAGCTTGACATCTTCTCCTCGAACTCGGGCGAGCCGGGCACGACCTTCTCCTCTGTTTCGAGCGTTCGGGCATACTCGCTCTCGCTCATTGTGTATTCGCTGCGCTCTGTCATCGAAAGCCAGGAAAATTCCGGCGTGAGGATTCCCGGTCCCAGCGCGAGGCCGAGCTGTTTGCCAAAGGAGTCGGCCGTATGCAGGTCGGGAGTCAGCAACATGAAACCCAAATCCGATTTGGGCGAAACAATGCTGAAGGTCAGGAGCTGCGTGGCGGGAGTGGCGCGGATCTCTTGAACCAATGAGGCCAGAGCGGTCTTGGCCGCGATTCGCTGCGAGCCCTCGAGCAGATCCCACGCGCTGTAGTCGACGCGAAAAAAAAGATGCAAAACATGCCGGCCTTCAATCGGTAGAACGGGATCGAGCAAGGATGTTTCCATGGGCATGTCTGGCTTTGAATCGCGACTGTTGTATCCGGAGAATGATTGGAGCTGCGAAGCAACAGGTCTCTTTCCGACAAACTGCATCGTGCCTCGCGCTGAAGAAAGCCAAAATATGCTCACTCGCCCTGGGACCGCGAAAACGGATCCCGTCGACGCATTCGGGAGTTCCCTGGCAAAGCGAAGCCATCTCAAATTAACCGCCGGCATGCCCTCTTTGCGCGCACGCAATATTTGAGCTTCGGAGGCACGCTTTGCCTGCAGCCAAATTGCTGAAAAAACGATTGCAATCCGCAGGCGGGACCGTAGCTTGCGGCAACGGAGGAGAAAACACCTATGGCAGATATTGCAAACAAGTATCCGCAGAATGTCACCGGCAGTTATTTCGTGGACGATCAATGCATCGACTGCGACCTGTGCCGTGAGACGGCTCCCGCGAATTTCAAGCGCGACGACGACGGCGGCCACAGCTATGTCTACAAACAGCCGGA
Source organism: uncultured Verrucomicrobiae bacterium (assembly GCA_963763735.1). Classification (GTDB taxonomy): domain Bacteria; phylum Verrucomicrobiota; class Verrucomicrobiia; order Chthoniobacterales; family Terrimicrobiaceae; genus DASTFP01. The sequence goes on from CAVXQK010000019.1 coordinate 117,151, forward strand.
GTCTCCCGAAGAGGAGGCTCTCTGCAAGGAGGCGAAAGAAGGCTGTCCAGTCGAGGCTATCGGTGACGACGGCGAATAGCTTGGCGGCTTTCAAAATCCGTTTCTCGAGGCCTCCGCGCTCGCGGAGGCCTTTTCGTTGATGCGCGTCGAGGAAATCCGGAAACGGGTTCTGGAAGAATGGCGTGGCTTGCCTGCGAAAGCTCCGCGCCCCGAACGCTGCGTCCTCGCCGCCGACGCCCTTAAGAAATTGCTTAACAAGCTCGGGCTGACCGAGCGCCTTAACGAACAGGAGATTCAGACCGCATGGCGCGAGATCGTGGGTGATTTCCTCGCAGCGCATTCGCAGCCCGTTTCCATGCGGGACGGCGTGCTCATCGTTCAGGTGACCCAGCCCGCGGTGCGCTACGAACTGGATCGCTCGTGGAGACGCACCATCCTGCGCAAGCTTCAAGCGCGGTTTGCAAAGAATGTGCGCGAAGTGCGCTTCCGCGGGTAATCCCTGGACCGACACGCTGGTGCCCGCCTTTCAACTCGTCCTTAAAGCAGGGCCCGTGTTCCGAGACAGACGAAGCGAATTGACGGTTCGCAATGCCGGCGGCAGCCAGTCAAAAAATGTCGCGCAGGGTCCGGGCATGCCTCCCCGCCTGCCGTCATGAATGTGATCATCATCAAGGGGCTCGAAGTCAACGCGTGGATCGGCGTCTCGGAAGAGGAGCGAAAGAACTCCCAGCGACTCGAGATCGACGCCATCCTGACCCCGCTGACGGAGTTTGCGGCACTCGCGGACGATATTAATCGCACCGTGGACTACCACGCGGCCGCCCGGCGCATCGTCAGCGTCGCAGCCTCACGGCCGCGGCGGCTTATTGAGACGCTTGCCAGCGAGATCGCAGGGATGCTGGTCGCCGAATTTCAGGCTCGCCGCGCGGAAGTGGAAGTGCGCAAGTTTGTCCTGCCCGACACCGAGTACGTGGCAGTTCACTGCATTTGCGACCGAAAGGCTGAATAAACCTCCCAATAGGGATCCAATTGATCCCGACGGGCGCAAAGTATTGTGGAGTGTTCGATCGCGCGCCAGATGCCACCGTCTCTCCTGCTATTTTTCTTGCCTTCGCAAATCCGGAAACTAAGCAGGCTGAACGAGGCTTGCCTCGGATCCTTAAAATGATTCCGCCCTTCGCCAGCAAGGATGAAATCGATCCCGCCGTAATACGGCGCGTGGCCGAAGGCGACCCCGCGGCATTCGAGCGCGTCTATGACGCCTTCTCGGGGATCCTCTATTCGCTCGCGCTGCGTATCCTTGGGCGGCCGGAGGATACTGAGGAGATTCTGCAGGAGGTCTTTACAAAGATTTGGCGGGATGCCGCCGACTATGACCCGCGCCGCGGTGCTCCGCTGGCCTGGGCGATCACAATCACCCGCCATAAGGCGATTGACAGAATCCGCGCCGCGACAAGACGTCTGCGCCTCTACGAAGCCGCGGAAGCGGAGGCGAAAAGCAGCCTGCCCGTGGTCTCCCAGCCCGCCCAAAACGCGGAGCAGTCTGAGAACGCCAAAGCCCTCAGGGAGTCGCTCGAAATGCTTCCACAGGAAGTGCGTGAATCCATCGAGTTGGCTTTCTTCGGCGGGCTCTCGCATAGTCAGATCGCCGAAAGGCTCGCGCTTCCCGTCACGACAGTTAAGAGCCGAATCCGTCGCGCCATGATGCAACTGCGGCAATCCTTAAAGCAATACGCATGAGTGCTGAGGAAAGAGAGGAACTCGCTTCACTTTATGTCCTCGGCGTGCTGGAGGGGGACGAGCTCGCGGCGTTTGAGCGGGAACTGGTGGCTCACCCCGAGCTGGCGACTTTGGTCTCGGAATTGGAGAAGGCCTCAACGCTGCTTGCCACGGCCGTCCCGCAACACCCGGCTCCCGACGTCTTGCGGCATTCCGTCCTTCAGCAAACGAAAAGGGTCTCCCGCCCGGTCCGGAAGTCAGGGACTCCCTCCGCCCTCTCCTTCGGCTGGGTGCCCTGGGCCATCGCCGCGGGCTTGGCGATTTGCTGCGCACTGCTCTGGAGCGAAAAATCCCGTCTGTCGGAAGCAATCGGCAGTCTTGAGAAGGAAAACCACTCCTTGTTGGTGCGCGTTGACGACCTTGACGCTCAGCGCGTACGCCTCGAGACGCGCATCAGCGCGCTCGAGAGTGAAAGGGATCAACTTCAGGTGCGGGTCGCTTCCCTCGAGGCGCGGGACCCTCTTAGGGATATTCAGCCCGTCATGCTAGCGGCCCAGCGAGGAGCTCCGGCAGGCGCCCAGATCGTGGCTTTGTGGGATCCGCAGCGGAAATCGGGTGCCCTGCATCTTGCCAATCTTCCGGATCCGGCACCCGGCAAGGACTATCAGCTTTGGATCATCACCCCCGAATCAAAGAAACCCGTGGATGCCGGGATCATTCCCCCGGCCTCGCAGTGCCTTTCCTTCAGTGCCACACAGCCCGTCACCCAGGTCGCGGCACTTGCGATCTCCCTCGAGCCCAAAGGAGGCTCAATCACCCCGCGAGGTCCGGTGATCTATCTCGGGAAGTTCTGATCCGCTTGCAGGCGCTCTCGTCGGAGCGTGCCCATTTGCGCGCTGGATTTCAAGAAGGGCAGCGATTGAAAGACGAAAGCACACGGCGCGTGGTCATAAATCAACGGGCCGGGAAACGAATTTCACCCTTGAGATGGCCGCCCCGGCTTCAATCCACCAACGTCCAGCGCACACCGCAATTGGAGTGGGTTTCCCAGTAGGGATGCAGGCTGAGGCCGTTGTTTTTGGTGACCGACTTGTCTTTTCCGTATTCCACGCTTGCACCCTCTCCGTTGCCGATCTTGAACACGAAGCCAAAGTTGGTCCCAGCCTGGAGCTTGAGATCCGCGAGTTCAGATTTTGGGATCGCCATTTCGTAGAGGTACACGCTTCCGTTGCGCCGGACCACGTGTCGCGCCTCTTTCACGACTCCCGTAGTGTTATTCCCGCGGGGCTGGCGCGGGAAGTCGTGTATGCGCGGCACACCCGGCGCCAAATGACGCCAGAGCTCGCTCTTGCCTCCATCGCAGCCATAGAGGCTGTATTCATAGTCCGTGTCCGGCACGGCATGGAACCCATAGGGCACCCGGTCCGAGTCCCCGTCCATGTCGTGCCAGCCTTCCGTCACGTCCAAGCCGACCTGCAATCGATCCCGGCGGAACGGCAGGGTCGGGAGGTCAGGCTGGCGCGGGTTTTCGGGGTTGTCGGCATAGACATACGGCACCTCGGCAAAGCTTCGGCCGGGCGCGTTCTTTGCCAGCCAGCTCTTGTACGGCGCGCGCTCGTCGGAAGCCTTGCTGTGAAAATACTCGTTCTCGTCGCGACCTTCCATCGGCAGCGCATTCTTTTGATTTGTCGGATCGTTCACCTCCGCACAGATGTAGAGATTGTCCTCGTCCCAGGCCATCTTCAGCCGGCCCGACACAAGACCCGGATGCGACTCTTTGAGCGCCAGCCAGGGACGGCGAAGAACCTCAATGCTGTCCACGCTGTCGTCCTTGCCAAAGATGGTGACGCCGGGAATGTCCTTCCATTCGTCGAGATTGCCATCGACGGTGATCGTCGCCTTGGGCGCCACGGCGCAATTGAGCGCTTCCTGATAGTCGGCATTGCCCGCATCGGAGGCAAAGTTGAACTTGAAGGGATAGGCGTTGGACTCCTGGGACTTGGCTTCCTTTACGGGGAAGGTAACCGTCTTGGTTTCACCTGCGGCGAGTTCGATCTCCTGGCTGCCCGACGCAAGCGTGATCTCCGGCGGAGACTCGACCGTCAGCTTGCCCTTGATGGGGCGGTTCAGGCAATTGTGCAAGCCCACGGCCAGCGCGGCTTCCTTGTCCGTGATCCGAGTCGCAAAATCGCGCGGCAATATCTCCACCGGACGTTTCCCGCTGATGCGCACGCGTGCCAAACGCTCCGCGGCGGCCTTGGGTCCTTTCGCGCACGTGATGTACGTGGGGAAGACGCTCATTGGCAGCTTTACCTCCTTCTCGCCGACGTGGCAGGGATTGCCGCTCAGGTCATAGAATCGAAGCAACCCGTCAGCGTTGTCGATAATCATTTCGCCACCCGGCGAACCATCGACTTGCGCCCAAAGCCGGTCCTTCACATCCGTCGAGCCCATGCTGACAAGCTGACCAAAGACCACGAGCAGGGCGTTGGGATCGGTGTCTTTCCCGAACTGAAAGACCCAGGGCAGATGATTCTGGAAGACGATTCTTTCGAACGTCCGACCCGTGACGAAATAATTGAACGCGGCTGTTGCGGCCACCACGGGACTGGGGATGATGGATTTCTCGTTACCGCCGGGGACATTTTCGTAGAGCACTCGCGGATGCCACGGCGACACATGATTCTGGCCGCAGGCCAAAATCTGCGCCACGCCCTGGGGCAATTGGTACTCGGTGCCCACAAACCACGTCTCCGTCTCCATCGACTCTTTGCCGTGCGCCCGGGCAACCATCGGCCCGTAGCACGCCCGCGGCACAACGTAGTGATCGGTAAAGACGTCGATGTATTGATTGAATTCGTCCGAGCCGTCTGAATACAGCTTGTCCTCCGTATTCGTGATCGAAGAAGTTCCCAGCACGCGCACCTTGGGATCGATCGATTTCGCGGCGCGATAGATGAGCTTCTGGATCTCACGATATTGGAGGCAGTCCCGCGCCCAGCCGGAAATTCCGCCGCCTTCCCACGGTTCGTTGTAGTTTTCCACCCCCCAAAGCGCACCGTTGCCGTTATCCCAGTAACGCTTGACGAATGCTTTCATCCATTTCTCGTATTCCGGGTAATATTTGGGATCGCATACCCAGTCCGCTCTGCCGCCATACGGGTTGCCGTCCCAGTCGGGGCCAACCGCTGCCGGCGTCTGATGCGGAGCGAACGGCCAGGTCCACTCGGGAGTCGCCCCCGGTGTGGACATGATCTTGCAACCTGCCGCTTTGGCCGCTTCGTACATGCTATCGTATTTTGCCCAATCGAAGCTGCCGTCTTTCCTCCCATTCCAGCTTCCCTCCGCCCGCCATCCCCGAATACCCATGCGCGCGTAGACTTTGGCTTTCCACGGCTTATCGATAAAGGCGCCCTCGCCGAAGATCGGGACATTGTCGATCGTGCCGTCAGCCCGCGGAGCGGGCACGCGGGCCACAGTGCCAACGAACTGGCGCTCGCTGCCATGGCAAAGGATCAACGCGTACGTCCCGAAGCGTTTGGGCACAGGAAGGTTCTTGAGTTCGACCGGAATTTCGCCCGCAGACCCGAAATCCACCGTGAAATGGTGGTTCACCGGAGTGCCGATGAGGTCGAAGAGTGGCGCCTTGCCGCTTGTATCGGTGAACCCCGCCATTCCGCCGGCAACTTTGCCCGGAGTCCGGGTGCCAACCTCTTGAATCTCCAGCGAAAAGGTAACTTTTCCGTTCAGATCGCCCTTCTTGAAGGCAAGTTTTAGATCAACCGCTTCGTCCCTCAAAAAAAGCTGGCCCGGGGAGTTGCTCTCCACGAGACGGAAGCGGTCATTGGGGAGCGAGCATTTCAACTCCTTCATGTTGGCGTCCTGGATCATGATGTTCTCGTCCGCCCGGATTCCGGCGACAGGCGCCAAACACAACGCTCCGGCCAGGAGGGTGGCGCGCACGCTTGGCAAGATTCTTGCAGGGGCCATTGGCTTGATAGGTAGGGGTTTAAAACCCCTCACCGCCCTGCAGCCTGCCTCAAGGTGATCCGGCCTGCGGGAAGTTGCTCGGGACGGTCGCATTTGCTCGTCAATTCGACGTGCCGCCCGTCGCGCGAGGCGTCATGGATGGCATGCATGATGTCCAGCACGTGATAGGCCAGAGCGCCGTTTGCACGGTGAGGGCGCCCGTCACGCAGAGCCAGCGCCATATCGGCCAGGCCGAGACCGCGCCAGTTGTCCACGAACTCGCTCGCCAGTGGCACTTCGCGCCATTCGCGCGCATCGTGCCGCCACAGATTCACGGGCCCCCCGAACACATTGGGATCCGGCACGCTCAGCGAACCCTCCGAGCCGTAGATTTCGATCCGCGGAAGATTCGCATCCCACACGTCGAAGCTCATGATCACCGAGGCAACCGCTCCGCAGGCGAAATCGATGACAGCCGCGATATGTGTGGGCACTTCAACCGGAATCTTCGTGCCGAACTTTGGCTCGCTGGTGATTGTCCTTTCGGGAAAACTGATCCGCGCCGATCCGGTCACGCGCCGGGCCTGTCCAAGCAACGCCACGAGCGTTGTCAGGTAGTAGGGACCCATGTCGAACATCGGCCCGCCGCCGGGCTGGTAATAGAAGCCGGGATCAGGATGCCAACTTTCATGGCCACGGCACGTCATGAAGGCTGTCGCCCCAATCGGCGTGCCAATCGCCCCCGTATCAATCAATTGGCGGCATGTTTGCGCGCCTGCGCCGAGAAAGGTGTCCGGCGCACACCCGACCCTCAGTCCTTTCGCGCGCGCCAGGTCCAGCATCTTGCGCGCATCCTTCCGCCTGATCGCAAGCGGCTTCTCATTGTACACACTCTTGCCCGCCTCCAGCGCCGCCAACCCGACCTCCGCGTGTGCCTTCGGAATGGTCAGGTTGAGGACGATCTCGATCTCTTCCTCCGCCAGCAACTCCGGAACGGAGAGGGCTTTCGGAATCTCAAATTGGCCCGCCCGCGACTGGGCTCGTTTTATGTCAATATCGGAAACGGCGAGGACCTCAACGTCGGCGAGCAGCCGGCTGTTTTTCAGGTAGATTTCGCAGATATTTCCACAGCCTACAATTCCCACCTTACCGCTCATGAGACTCCTCCGCGTGTCGCCCACAGCAATCCGCGCCGCACGATCTCACGAGCCTCCGGCACGTCAAAGTCCTTGGCGACGTGCCCGAGTGAGCAATAAAAGACGTTGGCTTTTCCCCATTTGCGTTTCCACACGACCGGCATCACGACGCCGTCGATCCATGAAACAATGTCTCCCTTGAACGTCGTCGTGGCCAGCACCTCGTTCGAAGGATCGACGTGCATATAATACTGCTCGGAGTTCATATCAAAATCCGGGATATTGGCCGTGATCGGGTCGTGATGGCTTACGATATTCACGCGATAGTCGATGATATTACCGGGATGCGCCACCCACTGCCCGCCGACCATGAACTGGTATTCGGTATTGTTGCGGAAAGAATCTCCCATGCAACCGTGCCAACCCCCCAGCCCGATCCCGCTTCTGACCGCATCCAGCAGCCCTTTTTCCTGATCATTGGTAATCGTACCCATTGTCCAGACGGGCACAATCAGGTCAAATCTGCCAAGCTTTTCCGCGTCCAGAAAGACGTCCAGTGTCTCCGACAGCTCCGTGCGGTAGCCCTCCGCCCGGAGGCAGCTTGCGAATATCTCGGCCGTCAACTTTGGCTCGTGGCCATCCCACCCACCTACTACGAATAAGGCTGATTTCATCGAAAGCCTTCTTGCTTATGGGGAATGGGGCGGCACGGCAAGCCCGGCGTAAGGAGACCGAACGCAACGCGGGCGCGTTTCCTCAATGCGGGCTTGCGAGCACAAGCTGCCGCCGGGCGCTGCGCAGTTGTCTGAAATGATTTGCATGGCCAATGGTCGCGGTATGAGATCAGCAATGCCACGAAAAACAACGCCAGGCAAATCGGTTGCTCAAAGCCATTTCGAAGGCCGTGTCGATTCCCTCACCCCACAATGAACGGCAGCGGGGCGTTGCGCGTCCCGGCACCTGGGTTGACGATTTGAACCGAGGTCGACAGCCCTGGGGGGCCCGCCGCCCGCCAAAATCACGCATTGACCTTTCCCGTGTCGCTGCTACGCTCCGTTTTTCTGCACGCGGGTGTAACTCAGTTGGTAGAGTGCAACCTTGCCAAGGTTGATGTCGCGAGTTCGAGTCTCGTCACCCGCTCCAGTTTTACTCTGATGTGACTCCATATCCCTCCATGTCCTATTGACGGTTTGCTACCCGATTTGCTACCCTGAAATCATGGTAGCGATAAAGGGACTCTATCAAAAACGGGGCTGGTGGTACTGCGCGGCCGGAGTTTTCCTGGGGTATGCCATGATGTTTAATGAGGTTAAGTATTTGGCTGACGGATGTGAAAATGATGAAGTTGCGCAGTTCTCGTCGGTGCGCCTCGACGCACTGAGGGACGGCGGAAAAACACGGTTTTTTCAGCGAGGCGATTTCCGTACGGAAATCGCTATCCTGTTTTACATCTGAGATACGAGCTTGGTCGGTGAGTAGGGGTGGGGGTGAGCAGGGTGCCGGTATGCCCTGGAACGATTGAACGCTGGTCGCGAAACGGGTGTCTCCTCTTGGTATGCCGTCCTCGTGGAACCAGTTAAAGCAAAGCGGATTTCCGCTGGATGACTACGCCAAGAACATGCCCATCGGCGAATACGAGGTGATCGTTGATGAGGTTTGCTATGCGAAAAGCGCGTCCCGAATCGGCACCGGAATCCACGTGTTTGGCCGGATTGGACGGACAAGGAAGCATTGGTTCTTTGTCCAT
>CAVXQK010000020.1:0-69784 GCA_963763735.1 uncultured Verrucomicrobiae bacterium
TTTTTCCGTGAAATGGACCGGGCAGGTGGAGGCGCCGGCGACGGGATCCTACACCTTCACCGCTCGAGGCGACGATGGCGTGCGACTGTTAATCAACGGCACGAAGGTCCTCGACGGTTGGTCCGACCACGGAGCCACGGACTTCGACTACACGACGAACCTGACGGCCGGCACTAAGTATGATATCGAGCTGCACTTCTACGAGCACGGCGGCGGAGCGGAGTGCAAGCTGCAATGGAGCTATCCGGGCCAGGCCAAGCAGGCCATCCCCCAAGGCCGGCTCTATCCGTCAGCCACTCCGACCTACACCCTGACGGTGAACAGTGGCTCGGGCGGCGGCAGCTACACCGCCGGGAGGACGGTGAACGTCAGCGCGAACACGTCGCCTGCGGGCCAGCAGTTCGCGGGCTGGATAGGCGACACCTCGATCCTGGCCACCCCGTCCGCGGCCTCCACCACGGCGACCATGCCTTCGGTGAACGCGACGATCACGGCGACCTATTCCGGCACCGGCGGTGAAGCCGGCACGGGCCTGCGTGGGCAGTATTACAACGACAGCGGCGTGAGCTACCCGCTGGCCAATCCGTTCACGGGCGCGCCGGTGCTCACGCGTACGGACGCCACGGTGGACTTCGGCTGGGGCGAGGGTTCGCCCGGCTTGGCGGTGACCGCTAACAACTTCTCGGCGAAATGGACCGGGAAGGTGAAGGCGCCCGTGACGGGAAGTTACACGTTCACCATGCGCGCTGACGACGGAGTGCGGTTGTTCATCAACGGCACGAAGGTCATCGACGGCTGGTCCGACCACGGAGCCACCGACTTCACCTACACGATGAATCTCGCGGCCGGCACGCTCTATGACGTCGATCTGCACTTCTACGAGAATGCTGGCGGCGCGGAGTGCAGGTTGCAATGGAGCTATCCGGGGCAGGCCAAGCAGGCCATCCCGCAAAGTCAGCTCTTCCCGCCCGCAGGGGGTTACACGCTGACAGTCGACGGCGGCAGCGGCGATGGGACCTACGCCGCTGGAACGCAGGTGACTGTGAGCGCCGACTCGCCGCCTGCAGGCCAGCAGTTCGTGGGCTGGACTGGCAACACGTCGATCTTGGCGAGCCCGTCCGCGGCCTCCACCACGGCGACCATGCCCGCGTCGAACGCGACAATCACGGCGACGTATTCGGGCACCGGCAGCCAGACGGCGAGCTACGAAGCGGAAAGCGGGGTGCTTGCCAATGGCGCGTCCGCAGGCAACGACAGCGGCGCCTCTGGCGGTCAATACGGGGGCAGCATGAGTAATACCAACGCCAGCATCACCTGGAACAATGTAACCGGCGTCGGCGGGGCGGCTGTGTTGACCATCCGATATGGCACGCACATCACGAACGTCGTCAAGGGTCTCTACGTGAACGGCGTCAAGGTGGCGTCCGTCAGCTTGCCCGCAACGGGTGCGTTCACCATCTACTCGACGCAGTCGGTCAACGTGACCCTCAACAGCGGCGCGAACACCGTCGCCATCGTGAATGACTCCGCCAGTACTGGCGCCGTTAACATTGACAAGATGGACGTGCAATAGCCATTCCGCATCGAAATCCTCCTGCCGTCGGTGGACACGCGGACCGCATGTCCCGGTGTTGCCTCAGGCTGGTGATTGAAAGCGCGACGTTGGCGCTCTTTGATCTTGAGCGTTATTGGCCAGAGCAGCCGGGGCGGAGGCGCTCTATTGACGGTCGACCCAAAGGCGAGCTCAGTGAGTCGGCGCTTGCGCTTTGAATCGCAGGAAAATACGATGGCTGTGTTCCTCCGGAGGAGAGACCGTCAATGCGTAAGAACCCCAGCACGTCTTCCAAAACTTCGAACCCGGGGGGACAGGTCGCATGATCATTTCCTTTGTCAGTCCGCGCCTGCTTTTGATTGGCGGTGGGACCGTCGCCAAGCTCAACGAGGTGCTCGCCCAGTTTGGGCTGTCGCGTCCCATGGTTGTCACCGACTCTTGGATGGTGTCATCCGGAATGGTGGATAAGGCGCTGGGGCCGCTCCGCGCTGCCGGCTTCGCGCCTGAGGTGTTTTCCGAGACGGTGCCCGATCCCACCGACACAGTGGTCGAGGCGGGCGTCGCCCTTCTCCGTGCGGGCCAGTATGACTGTCTCATCGGTTTTGGCGGGGGCAGCCCGATGGACACGGCGAAAGCCATGGCCATCCTCGCGGCGGCGCCAGCCGGCGCCAAGATGCGCGAGTTCAAGGTGCCCGCGCAGGCCAACCGGGCCGCTCTGCCGGTGATCGGCGTGCCGACCACCGCCGGAACGGGCAGTGAGGCGACCCGCTTTACCGTCATCACCGACACCGAGCACGACGAGAAGATGTTGATTGCGGGCCTCGGCGCCCTGCCGATCGCGGCGGTTGTGGATCACGAACTCACCTTAACCCTCCCGCCGCGCATCACGGCGGATAGCGCCATCGACAGCCTCACGCACGCGCTCGAAGCGTTTGTCAGCAAGCGCGCCAACCCGGAATCCGACGCCTGCGCGCTGCGCGCCATGCAGTTGATCGCCCCCAATCTGCGCACCGTTTATCGCGAGCCGCAGAACGAGGCCGCGCGCGCCGCGATGATGAAGGGCGCCACCCTGGCCGGCCTCGCATTCTCCAATAGCAGCGTTGCCTTGGTGCACGGCATGAGCCGTCCGATCGGCGCCCATTTTCATGTGCCACACGGCCTCTCTAACGCCATGCTGCTGCCGACCGTGACGGAATACTCGCTGAACGCTGCCCTCGAGCGCTACGCAACGGCGGCGCGCGCCATGGGCATCGCCCGAGCCGAGGACAGTGACTCGAGCGCCGGCGCGAAGCTCCTCGAAGAGCTCGCCTCGCTGAACCGCGACCTCGCGGTCCCGACCCCGCCTGCCTTCGGCATCGACCCGCGGCGCTGGGAAGAACTCTTGCCCACCATGACCGAACAGGCGCTCGCCTCAGGCAGCCCCGCCAACAACCCGCTGGCGCCAAGCGCGGAAGAAATTATCGCCCTCTACCGGCGCGCGTGGAGCAGCTGAGCGCGGCCTCCGACATTTGGGTGCGCGGTGACGGGGCTGCTGACATTTCAGCCACAGATGCACGCGGATTCGCACGGATCTGAGGCCGGACCGATCCGTGAAAATTCGTGATAATCCGTGGCTCGCACACCTCCTGCTATTGGTAAAAAGTCAGCGAGAAAATGAAGATCGCGACCTGGAACGTGAACGGTATTCGAGCACGGGAGTCGCAGGTGCGCGACTTCGTCGAACGCGACCGGCCCGAGTTCGTCTGTCTTCAGGAAATCAAGGCGTCGGCAGCCGAAGGACACAAGCGCGAGCGATGAAGAAGGTGGTCATTCATTCTGACGGCGCTTGTCATGGAAACCCTGGGCCGGGTGGCTGGGCCGCGATACTGGCTTATGGACCGCACAATCGAGAAGTGTGCGGCGGCACCCCGGCGACGACGAGCAATCGGATGGAGTTGCACGCTGCGATCGAAGCCTTGAGCGTCCTCAAAGAACCTTGCGAAGTCGAGTTCTATACCGACTCCGCGTACTTGAAAAATGGAGTGTCCGCCTGGTTGCCAAATTGGAAGCGCAACGGTTGGAGAACGAAGTCCAAAAGGCCGGTGAAGAACGATGACCTCTGGCGTGCGCTGGATTCCCAGGCTTCAAAGCATCGAGTGAAATGGTGCTGGCTGAAGGGACACGCTGGCCACCCTGGCAACGAGAGATGCGACCAACTGGCGAATGCGGAGATTGAAAAGGTTAAGAAGACGTTAGGCGCCGAGCAGCTTAAGGCGGCGTTGCTTGAATTTTTGAAGAAGGATTCAGCTCAACCATCGCAGGATGAACTCGAAATTGGATGACGGCTGCGTCAATCCCTGGTCCGCCGCGCCTGTAAAAAGTGGACTCGGCGGGAGCCTCGCCCTCCCTGTTTTGGAAAAGCGGCTCCTGCTCGGTTGCACCATCGGCCGACTTATAGTGTCGTTCCAAAACCTTCTCGCGAGCAGTTGGCAGGCCGCCAGATCGTCCGCGAGAAATGAATGGAACCGCGATTCTGGCAAAGAATTTCCCATTCCTCCCGGCCGAATTTCTTCGAAAAGCTCGATCGGCTCCATAGGAGTCGGAGGCTTCTCCAATCCCAAAATTGCTCCGCATCCTAACCGACGAGACGCTAGACGTACGAGTCGTCACCGCCAAGAAAATCGCCTCCATCGTCCGAGGCAAGCGGATCCTCCAAGCCAGGGTCAGGCAACGCGTCATTGTCTGCGGTTGCGTCAAAGTCGCCTGGCGTATCGTCCTGCGCAGTCGCCGACTGGTCTGCTGCCGAAGCCGGATCCTCAATGTAGTTATTCACGATCTCGGTATTCTCGACCACGGGCTGGCTGCCGCCGAGGAGTCCGCCCGAGGAGCCGCTTAATCCCGCAAATGGTCCCGGACTATGGCCAATCAGATTCTCAATACCTTGGAAAAGGAGCGCTCCCCCGGCGACTCCGGCGGCAGTGGATAGCGCGCTTTGCAGAAAGCCGCCGCCGCGACTTGGGGCTTGCTGGATGGGCTGCGGAGCGTAACCGGGCGCCGCTGCTGGCTGCGGAGGAAGGGGCGGCGGCGTTTGCACGGGGCGCAGAGGGGGTTGTGGAGAAGGTTGGCCCACTCCAAAAAGACTGGCCACACCCGATAGGAAGCTCCCGCCCGGTTCCTGGGCGGGGCTGGCCGCCTCGGACAGTTTCTTCTCGAGACCTGCGATCCGGCTTTGGGCCGCGGCCAGTGCCTGCTGCATGACCAGTGTGCTTTGAACGAGGAGGTAGGGAGCCGAGGGCTGCTCCAAGACCTTGCCGCGAATGTAATCGTCGGCCTCGGAGTCCTTCGGCTGGGTCGCAGCCTGCTTCAACCGGTCGAAGAGAGAGGAAATAAGGGCGCGTTCGTCTGAAGTCATAGTAATAAGAAAGGAAGCCCATTTGCGGCCGTTCGCAAGCGCCGGGTGGCGGCGAAAGGAAGGGGAATGGCCCGTGGCTGCCGTCAGTGATCCGCCCTTTTCCAACGAATTTGCGGTTGACGCGAGCTGTGCGACGTTTGCTCTTATGGACCCGTCTCTACCGCAAGAAAGGGGTGTCGCTCCAACCACCCCCGGCGATGCGGCGGCGGGTAATCGTTGCGAACGGTGTGGAGCAATTCCTGCTCTCAAGATCGGCGCCCGTTGGATCTGCGAAAGCTGCTACGTCGAAGCCGGCTCGTGTTGTCCGGAATTTGGCGCAGACGATCTTTGGGTCGTCGACGAGGCGGAGGAGCGCTCCGCAGGTGCGGAGTAGTTGCTCGCTAAAGATGGAACTGTAGCGGCGGTGTCCTCACCGTCGGCCACGAGGGAAGTCTCCGCGGCATTTTCCCGCGAGCGATTACGATCAGTCGACGGAAGCAAGTTGAGGGGGAGAAGGAGTGGGCGAATCACCTGGCCTGCGCGACGTTGAGGGCTTCCCGTGAAGGCGTTGCTGCAGCGCCTCGAGATAGAGATAGATGATCGGCGTGATGTAGAGGGTGACGACCTGGGAGATGACCAGACCCCCGACCACGGCAAGGCCGAGGGGACGCCGCACGTCGCCCCCCGCGCCAAGCCCAAGGGCGATTGGCAAAGTTCCCATCATGGCCGCCAGCGTGGTCATCATGATGGGGCGGAAACGGACGATACAGGCGTCGAAGATCGCGGTGGCCGGTGGCTTCCGGTCGTTTCGCTGCGCATCGAGGGCGAAGTCGATCATCATGATGGCGTTCTTCTTGACGATCCCGATGAGCATGAGCAGGCCCACAAAGCCATAGACATTCAGTTCCTGTCCGAAGACCGCCAGCGTCAGCAGCGCTCCAAACCCGGCGGACGGGAGCCCGGAGAGAATTGTAAGCGGGTGGATGAAGCTCTCATAAAGAATGCCCAGGATGATGTAGATGACGAGGACGGCCGTCAGCAGAAGCAGGCCGAGATTTCCAAGAGACGCCTGAAATGCCTGGGCAGTGCCCTGAAACTGCGTGCTGATCTGTTCGCCGAGTTCGGCCTTTGCCGTACGTTCGATGACGGGAACGACGTCGCTCAAGGATGTGCCCTTGGCGAGGTCGAAGGAAAGCGTCACAGCGGGAAGCTGGCCCAGGTGCTGGACGGTGAGGGGACCAACTTGCGATTTGAATTGCGCGACGGCGCTCAGCGGGACCAGGCGGCCTCCGGACGACCTCACGTAGAGGCGGGAAAGGTCGGCGGACTCGCGCTTGAAGTCCTCCTCCGCTTCCAAAATCACCCGGTATTGATCGGTCGGCGTGTAGATCGTGGAGATTTGCCTCGCGCCATAGGCGTTGCCGAGAGCGCGCTCGATCTGACCGGCGCTGATGCCGAGGCTGGAGGCCTTGTCGCGGTTGATGTCGACGAGGACCTGCGGGCTCGTGATCTGGAGGTCCGTGGTGACATCCACAATGCCCGGGATTTGCCTCATGCGGCGCTCCATTTTACCGGCGGCATCGTAGAGCAGGTCCAAATCGGGTCCAAAAAGGGTGAACTGATAGAGGCTTTTTGTCAGAGTTCCGCCAATGCGGATAGCTGGGGGATTCTGAGGAAAGACTTTGAGGCCGGGAATACCGGCAAGATCCTTGCGAAGCTGGCGGATGATCTCATCAATGGGCGGACGTTCGGTGCGCGGTTTGAGCGTCAGGAAAAGCCGTCCGGCATTCGCCGAACTGGCGGTGCTGCTTCCTCCAATACGGGACATGAAAGCCTCGACGGCCGGGTTTCGCGAGACAATGTCCGCGGCCGTTTGTTGCAGTTCGATCATCTTGTCAAACGCGATGCCCTGCTCGGCTTCCGTAGAGATCGCGATGCGGCCCGTATCTTCATTGGGCAGAAACCCCTTGGGAGCCTTGAGGAACATCCAGACGGTCACCAGAGCCATCGCGAGGGCGGAAAGCGAGACCACAACATGATGGCGCAGCGCGAACTCCAGCGTCTTTCGGTAACTGGCGAGCAGATTGTCAAAGACGGACTCCGACCAGCGGAAGAGGGCGTTATGGCTCGAGTTGCGGGCTTCCTTCAGAAAGCGGCTGCAGAGCATCGGGGTGAGCGAAAGGGAAATGAATCCCGAGATCAGAATGGCCACCGCGATCGTCACGGCAAATTCGTTGAGCAGGCGGCCCAGAATGCCTCCCATGAAAAGCACGGGAATGAACACCGCCGCCAGCGAGAGCGTCATCGAGAGAATGGTAAATCCTATCTCGCGTCCGCCTTTCAGGGCCGCATCCATGGGTGATTCGCCCTTCTCGATGTGGCGAACAATGTTCTCGAGGACGACGATGGCGTCATCGACGACGAAGCCCACCGCAAGGATGAGCGCCATGAGGGAGAAATTATTCACGCTGAATCCGAGCAGATACATCACGCCGAACGTGCCAATGATTGACAGAGGGATGGCGGCGCTGGGGATAAGGGTCGCGCGGACGTTGCGCAGGAACAGGAAAATCACCAGCACGACCAGCGCGATCGCAAGCACCAGGGTGAATTGCACGTCGTGCAGCGACTCGCGGATGGATTTCGAGCGGTCATAGAGAATGTCGAGCTTCACGCCTCCGGGCAGCTGGGCCTTGAAGGTCGGCAGGAGTTCACGAATGCGATCGATGACCTGGACCGTGTTGGCTCCAGGCTGGCGCTGAATTGCCAGGACGATCCCCCGGGTCTGGTTGTACCAACCGACATTCTTGTCGTCCTCTATGCTGTTGAGGACGGTGGCGATCTGCCTCAGGCGGACGGGGAATCCGTCGCGGTAGGAGACAATGAGCTCACGAAAGTCCTCCGCGCGCTTGAGCCTGCCAGTGGTCTTGATCGTGCGCGACTTGGCGCCGGCATCGAGCTCGCCGGTCGCCTCGTTGGAGTTTGCCTCGCGAATGGCATTTTCGACGTCGTCGAAGCCGATGCTGCGCGCGGCGAGCTCGCGAGGGTCGACCTTTACGCGAACCGCGAATTTCTGCGAGCCGAAGATATCCACTTGCGCGACGCCGCTCACCGTGGAGAGCCGCTGGCCGATCAGCGTCTCGGCATATTCGTCCACCTTGCTTAATGGCAGCGATTCGGAATAGGCCGCAAGCATCAGAATGGGCTGCTCGGCGGGATTGACCTTGCGGAAGGAGGGCGGCGAGGGCATCTCCGTCGGGAGATCCTGCTGCGCCTGCGAGATCGCGGCCTGCACGTCCTGCGCGGCGGCGTCGATGTTCCGGGCAAGATCGAACTGAATCGTGATGCTGGTGGCGCCCATCGAGCTCGTCGAGGTCATCGACTCGATGCCCGCGATTGTGGAAAACTCCTTTTCCAGAGGCGTGGCCACCGACGACGCCATCGTTTCCGGATCCGCTCCCGGCAGCCTGGCGGAAACGTTGATGGTCGGAAAGTCCACATTCGGCAGATCACTGACCGGCAGGCGGAAATAGGCGAGCAGGCCTGCTCCGAGGATCGAGACCATGACGAGCGTCGTCATGATCGGACGCCTCACGAAGAGATCGGTCAGGTTCATTGTTTGGGAGGCTCGCTGGTTTCGGCGACCTCGGGCTTTGCGGGCCCGCTAATGGCAACCTTCCCGCCCGGGGAGACACGGAGTTGGCCGCTGGTGATCACGAGTTCGCCCGCCTTGAGCCCCTGCTTGACGATGGTTCGGTCTCCCAGCGTGCGGCTGACCTGAACTTTGCGAAGAGTCGCGGTATTGTCGGAGACGACGAAGACCTGCTGGCCCTGCTGGCCTTCCATCATCGCGGTGGTTGGCACGACAAGCGCATCGGGCTCCTCTGCGAGCTTGACGGTCACGTCCACGAACTGCCCCGGCCAAAGGCTGTTGTCCGCATTCGGAAACGTCGCCTTGAAGGCGATCATTCCGGAGACCCGGTCCACGGTGTTGTCTATGAACGTCAGTTCGCCGACGGCGAGGAGGCGTCCACTATCCGGATCGCGGGCGCTGACGATGGGCTTGCCCTTGGCCATCCACTGACGGACGTCCGCGAGGGCGCCTTCGTGCAGGGAAAACACGACATAGATCGGTTGCACTTGATTGATAACCGTGAGCACATCGGTGTTGGCGTTGACGATATTGCCGGCCTTGAGAAGCGCGGCTCCTGCGCGGCCGGAAATCGGGGCCCGCACCTGGGCCCAATCCAGGGAAAGCTGCGCTTCGTCCACATCTGCCTGGCGGGCGTCAAGCACGGACTTCTGCGACTCGGCTGCCGAAAGGTACTGCGAGAATTGTTCCTTCGAGGCCACGCCGCGCTTGATCAACGTGGTGTAGCGCTCGGCCTGCTCGCTGGCATTGGCGGCGGTGGATCTGGCCATTGCGAGGTTTGCTTGCGCGCGCTTCAACGCGGCCTCAAAAGGACGCGCATCAATGTCGAACAACGGATCGTCTGCCCGCACATCCGCTCCATCCGCAAAGTGAACGCGCAGAATCTCCCCCTGGACTTTGGCCTTGAGCTGCACGCTGGCCAGCGGTTCAACCGTTCCGATCGCCTGCATTTCAATCGGCATCGTTCGCATCTCGACCGCAGCCACCTCCACAGGCACCGGCGGCGCCTCAGGCGTCTTTCGCGAAGCTGCTTTCTGGCAGGCGGGCATCGCCAGGACCGCAGCAAGGAGCGGCAGGATGGGGGAAATCTTCATGGGATCGGCGATTGTTCTCTTTTTGAAGATCGAAGCGTTGCCGCTCCAATCAAGAAGCAATCGGCGGCAAAGTCCGCCGAGTCCGTGAGAGCCCTCTCGCCGCGCTCTCGAATCCACTGCCGGATCATTTGGAGCGTCACGCCAAGAAAGGCGAGTGCGTAAAGGCGCGGATTGCCCGGCCTGAACTCTCCGCCGGTCTGGCCGCGCGTAACGCAATCCTCGATAAGTCCCAGATTCCGTCGCTTCAAATCCTCCATTTCCTTCCAGTGGCGCTCGTTCAAAGGAGACGCAGCCAATTGATCCTGGTGCAGGAAGATTTCGAAAAACTGACGATTTGAATCATGATAAGCGAACAGGGAGTGCACCGCTGCACGAAGGCATGCGCTGGCGGAAACCTCCGAACTCAGGGCTGTTTCCAGCCGCCTAACCACTTCACTCATCTTTTCCACAATCACGCTTCCGTAGAGGTCCGCTTTATCGCCGAAGTACAAATAGATCGTCCCTGCAGCAATTCCCGCACGCATGGCAATCTCCGTAATCGATGCGTCGTGATACCCCCGCGCGCTGAAAACAACCTCGGCGGCTTCAAGAATCCGCCTTCGCCGGGCGTCACGCTCCTTGCTTCGATAAGAAAATCGTTGCGAGTCCGGTTTGGATGAACGATGGCTCATATTATGAATAGGTATTCATTTCTGCGGGGAAGTCAATTGCGGGGCCAAAAAGCGAGGCGCGGAGAGGGCGAGTTTGCACGGGGGCGAAGAAATCCGGGAACAAAAGCGCGTCAGCGCCATTGAATCGGGTATGATTGCTCAGAATGAGGTCCGGTCTTCGCAGGCTCTTGCTCGGGATGTTCCGATGGAAAGCGTTCGCCCCTCTCGAATGAGTCCTTTCTTGCGAATTGTGCGTTGGGTGATCTTGCTCGGGCTCCTGGGAGGAGGTCTCGCGTTTTGGAAGATCCGCTCGACGGAAGCTGGCGCGAGGGAAGGTCACCAGGCCCGCGAGGCGGCGCGTGGACCCGTGCCCGTGGTGGCCGGCCAGGCTGAGAGCCGTGATTTTCCCATCTACCTTAACGCGCTGGGAACGGTGCAGGCTTATAATAGCGTGACGGTTCGCGCGCGTGTCGACGGCGAACTGCAGCAGGTTTATTTTCAGGAGGGTCAGACCGTGCAGAAGGGCGATCTCCTGGCGCAGATCGACCCTCGCACCTACCAGGCTCAAGTCGACCAGGCCAAGGCCAGGAAGGCGCAGGATGAGGCTCAGCTTGCGAATGCGAAGATTGTCCTCGGGAGGAACGCGGCCTTGATCAAGAGCAGCGTCATTGATCAGCAGACTTACGACGCGCAGAAGTATTCCGTGGAGCAACTGACGGCGCTGGTTGCGGCGGACCAGGCGTCCATCGACAATGCGCAGACCCAGCTCGATTACACGCGCATCACGGCGCCGATCTCCGGACGCATTGGCATTCGGTTGGTGGATGCGGGGAACATTGTGCGTAGCACCGATACGTCCGGGATGCTCACAATCAACCAGGTCCAGCCGATCTCGGTGGTTTTCACGCTGCCGCAGCAGGATTTGGGGGGTGTGCGTGACGCCATGGAGCAGAAAAAGACGCTCAAGGTCATTGCCTTGGATCGCGATAACCTCTCGGTTCTCACCGAAGGAACGCTGGAGGTCCTCGATAACCAGATCGACTCCACAACCGCGACGTTGAAATTGAAGGCGGTCTTCGCCAACACCAAATACGATCTGTGGCCGGGCCAGTTTGTGAATGTGCGCCTGCTTTTGGGCACAAAGGATGGGGCCGTGACAGCCCCTGCGAAATCGATTCAGCGCGGCCCGAGCGGCTCGTACGTTTATGTGATTGGCGCGGACGACAAAGTCGCCATGCGGCCTGTGAAGGTCGGGGCGACAGAGGACGACTGGACGCTGGTGGAATCGGGATTGCAAGCCGGTGACAAAGTGGTCGTCGACGGCCAATACCGTCTTCAACCCGGCTCCAAGGTCCAGGCAGCCAAGGATGCCGGCGAGAGCGGTGGCGACTCTGCCAAGCCTGCCAAGCCGTGAATATTTCGGAGCCTTTCATCAGGCGGCCGGTTGCGACGTCGCTCCTCATGTTCGGCGTCGTGCTCGTCGGTCTTCTGGGATACCGATTCCTTCCGGTGTCGGCGCTGCCGACGGTCGATTTTCCGACGATCCAGGTTGTTTCACAATATCCTGGAGCGGACCCGGAGGTCATGACCTCGCTTGTGACGGCCCCGCTGGAAAAGCAGTTTGGCCAGATAAGCGGCCTGTCTTCGATGACGTCGGTGAGTTCGTTCGGCACGTCGGTCATCACTCTTCAGTTTGTTCTTGGACGCAAGATCGACGAGGCCGCGCAAGACGTGCAGGCAGCCATCAATGCCGCAGGCGGGCTGCTGCCTCGAGACATGCCGAATCCCCCGACTTTCAACAAGGTCAATCCGGCCGATACGCCAATCCTCACGCTTGCGATTACCTCGGACAATCTCTCGCTTGCGAAGGTCAACGACTACGCGGACTCGATTCTGGCGCAGAAACTCAGCGAGGTGACCGGGGTTGGGCTGGTGACAATTCAGGGCAACCAGAAGCCGGCGGTTCGCGTGCAAGTGAATCCCTCGGCGCTGGCGGCGCAGGGATTGAGCCTGGAGGATGTTCGGACCGCTGTTTCCCAGGCAAACGTTAACGCCCCCAAGGGCAGCTTCGACGGCACGCAACAGGCATTCACCCTGGGCTCAAACGATCAAATTCTCAAGGCGGAGGACTTTAAACCCATCATTCTCGCTTATCGCAATGGGGCGCCCGTTCGACTGCAGGATGTCGCAAACGTCGAGGACGGCGTGGAGAACAGCCGGCTCGCCGCATGGATTTCCACCCCCAAGCAGAGCTACCAGCCTGCCGTCCTGCTCGACATCCAACGCCAACCCGGGGCGAATATCATCGAGACGGTCGAGCGCGTGAAGAAGATCCTTCCACGGCTTACGGCCTCGCTGCCTGCCGGCATTCATCTCGCGATCTTTTCCGATCGCACGGAGACGATCCGCGCGTCCGTGCGCGATGTGCAGTTCACGCTCGTCCTGACCATCGGGCTCGTGATTCTCGTGCTCCTGATGTTTCTGCGCCGGCTGCGCGCGACTATCATTCCCAGTGTGGCGCTGCCGCTCTCGCTGCTTGGAACCTTCGCGGTAATGTATATCGCGGGTTTCAGCCTCGACAATCTCTCGCTCATGGCGCTGACGATCTCGACCGGCTTCGTGGTCGATGATGCGATCGTAATGATCGAGAACATTTTCCGGTATATTGAGGAGGGTGACAATCCCTTCGAGGCGGCCTTGAAGGGCTCAAAGCAGATCGGGTTCACGGTTATTTCGCTCAGCATTTCGCTCATCGCGGTCTTTATTCCCCTCTTATTCATGTCTGGGATCGTGGGCCGCCTCTTCCGGGAGTTTGCGATCACACTGAGCACGGCGGTGGCGGTCTCGGCGTTCGTCTCGCTGACGCTGACGCCGATGATGTGCGCGAAAATGCTGCGGCGGGAGGACGAACAGCGCGAAAATGCCCTTCAGCGATTCTTCGAGCGGGGTTTTGCCAGAGTGCTTCGCTGGTATGACCGATCTTTGACCTGGGTCTTGCGCCATCAAAACGCCACGCTGCTCGTGGCCGCCGCCACCCTCGTGGCGACAGCCGTCCTTTACGTGTATGTGCCAAAGGGCCTGCTGCCTCAACAGGATACCGGGCTGCTCATCGGCGTTACCGACGCCGCGCAGGATATTTCCTTCGAGGCCATGCTTGCAGTGCAACGAGCCGTCACCGACGCCGTGCGCCAGGATCCGGACGTCGAACGCGTGGCGGCTTTTGTCGGCGCCGGCACGGTCAACGCAACACCCAATACGGGCCGAATTTACGTTGTCCTTAAGCCGCGAGAGTCTGGAAGGTCGAGCGCGGGTCAAATCATAAGCCGCCTGCGGGAAGCCGTTCGCGGAATTGAAGGCGTCAACGTATTCTTCCAGGCTGCGCAGGATCTACAGATCGATACGCGGACAAGTCGTACACAGTATCAATACATTCTTGAGGATTCCGATGCCGCTAAGCTCGCAGAGTCGGGACAGAAGCTGGTCGAAAAGCTGAGGACGCTGCCGGAGCTCGCGGACGTGGCGAGCGACCAGCAGATGAGCGGTCTCCAGCTTCATGTCGAGATTGATCGAACGCGCGCTTCCCGCCTGAGTGTCCCGATTGAGGCCATCGACAACACGCTTTATGACGCCTTCGGTCAGAGGCAGATTTCTGTGATCTTCACCCAGCTCAACCAGTACAGGGTTGTGCTGGAAGTGCCCCCGGAGTTTCGCAGTTCGACCAGTGATCTGGACAAGATTTACGTCAAGTCCACCACAGGCAGCCTGGTGCCGCTCAGCTCGATTGCGACGGCGCGCATTCAGACAACGCCCCTCGTGGTTGCGCACCAGGGGCAGTTTCCCTCGCTCACCGTGTCGTTTAATCTGGGAGCGGGCTACTCGCTCGGCCAGGCCGTCCAAGCGATTGAACAGGCGCGACGGGACATCGGCATGTCGGACACCATTACCGCGGAATTCGCAGGCAGCGTGGCGGAGTTCCGCGCGTCGCTCACGAGCGAACCCTACCTGATTCTGGCTGCCATTGTGGTGATCTATATCGTTCTCGGGGTTCTCTACGAGAGCTACATTCATCCATTGACCATTCTCTCCACGCTCCCCAGCGCAGGGGTGGGCGCCCTTCTGGCTCTGCAGCTCAGCGGGCTGGATTTCTCCCTGGTGGCCTTGATTGGCGTTGTCCTGCTCATCGGTATCGTGAAGAAGAACGCGATCATGATGATCGACTTCGCGCTCGAAGCGCAGCGCGAACGCGGCATGGCGCCAGGCGACGCGATTTACGAGGCCTGCCTGCTTCGCTTCCGCCCCATCATGATGACGACCGCAGCCGCCCTGCTCGGAGCATTGCCCATGGCACTGGAAACCGGAACAGGCTCGGAGCTCCGCAAGCCGCTGGGGATTGCCATCGTCGGAGGCCTGCTGCTGTCTCAATTTCTCACGCTCTACACGACGCCTGTGATCTATCTTGCCCTCTGCCGCTTTGAAAGTTGGGCATTGCGCCGGACGGCGAGGCAGGTCCCGGTCGCGCCCCAGCCGGTCGCGCCATGAATGTGTCGGGTCCTTTCATCCGGCGCCCGATCGGCACGTCCCTGCTGGCCATCGGCCTGCTGCTGCTCGGGGCGACTGCGTACTTCTTCCTGCCCGTGGCTCCGCTGCCGCAGGTCGACTTCCCGACGATTGGGGTCAGCGCATCGCTGCCCGGCGTGGATCCGGCCACGGCCGCGAGCTCGCTTGCGGCGCCCCTCGAGCGGCGTCTGGGCCAGATCGCGGGAGTGACGGAAATGACCTCGGTGAGCTCGCTGGGCGGGAGCAACATCACCGTGCAATTCGATTTGAGCCGAAACGTCAACGACGCGGCGCGTGACGTTCAAGCCGCCATCAATGCCGCGGCGCATGACCTGCCAGCCAACCTCCCGAGCCCGCCCACCTACCGCAAGTACAATCCCGCAGACTCTCCGGTGGTCGTTCTTGCGATGACTTCGAAAACGATGCGTCTCTCGGAAGTCTACAATCTGGCCGATCAGATCGTTTCGCAACGACTGGCCCAACTGCCGGGAATCAGCCAGGTCGGAGTGTTCGGAGGCGCCAAAACTGCCGTGCGTGTACAGGTGAACCCTTCGGCTCTCGCTGCAATGGGAATGAGCATGGAGGACGTTCGCGCCTTTCTTGAAACCACCAACCGTTCCATGGCGAAGGGAGCGATCGAAGACGCGGGGAAAAATCTCATGGTTTCCGCGAACGACCAGATTTTCGGCGCGGACAACTATCGACCGCTCGTCATGGCCGAACGCAATGGCCGTCCTGTCCAGCTTGGAGCCATCGCGAAGGTAATGGACGGAACCGAGAACACGCGCCAGGCCGGATGGTTCAACACCGATCGGGCCGTCCTGCTTCCCGTGATGAAGCAGTCCGACGCCAACGTCATTTCGGTGGTGGATGAGATCCATAGCCTGCTGCCGCAGATTCGAAAGTGGCTGCCGCCCGGAGTCGAGGTCAGCATACTGAGCGATCGCACGCAGACTATCCGCGCTTCGGTGCACGATGTGCAATTTACCCTGGTTCTCACCATTGCGCTGGTCGTCGTCGTCATGGCGCTCTTCCTGCGGCGATTCTGGCCGACCTTCATAGCCGGTGTGACGGTGCCCCTGGCCCTGGCCGGAACGTTCGCCGTGATGTGGCTTTGCGGTTTCAGCCTCGATAACATTTCGCTGATGGCCCTCACGGTGGCGGTCGGATTTCTGGTCGACGACGCCATCGTGGTGATTGAAAATATCGTGCGGCACATCGAGCAAGGGGAGGAACCTCACGAAGCCGCTCTGGCCGGAGCAAAGCAAGTCGGCTTCACGGTGATTTCCATCAGCCTCTCCCTGGTGGCTGTGTTTATTCCGATATTGCTCATGGGGGGATTGATCGGCCGCCTCTTTCGCGAGTTCGCCGTGACCTTGAGCGCCTCGATTCTGGTTTCGGCGGTCGTTTCTCTCACATTGACGCCGACACTGTGCGCGCAATTTCTGCGCGGGCGTCCCAAGGAATCGGAAAAGGTTTCCACATTTTCCTCGAAATTGCAGGACGGCTACGCGCGCGCTCTGCGGTGGGTCTTGCGGCATCGATTCTTCACGCAAATACTGACCCTCTGCACCCTGGTGGCCACCGTCTGGCTCTACGGCGTGACACCCAAGGGCTTCTTCCCGCAGCAGGATACCGGCTTGATGTATGGCACGACCGAGGCCGCGCAGGACGTTTCGTTTGCCGACATGGCGAAAAAGCAGCAGCAGATTGTCAGTGTCCTGCTCGCGGATCCCGCGATTGCGACCGTGGGCTCGTTTGTCGGTTCGGGCGGCGGAGGCAATGCGCAAAACAACGGCCGAATGTTCATCGCCTTGAAGCCTCCAAACCAGCGCCCTCCGGTCGATGCGGTCATCGCAAGACTGCGCGCTCAAACAGCCAAGGTGCCTGGCATCTCCCTTTTTCTGCAGCCGGTGCAGGATATCCGGGTCGGAGGCCGGATGACCAAGGCCCTCTATCAATACACTCTCAGGGACATCGATCTGGACGAATTGAACACCTGGGCGCCCCGCCTGGTCGAGCGACTGAGAAAATCTCCGGAACTCGCTGACGTCAATAGCGACCAGCAGTTTCAGGGCTTGCAGGCAAACGTGGTGATCGACCGCGATGCCGCGGGGCGGCTGGGCATTCAACTCGAAGCCATTGACTCCACGCTCTACAGTTCCTTTGGACAACGCCAGGTCTCGATCATGTACGGGCCGCAAAATCAATACCGCGTGGTTCTCGAGGTCGACCCGAAGTTTCAGGACGATCCCCGTGCGCTCGACAAGGTGTTTGTTCATGCCGCGGACGGTAAAATGGTTCCGTTGAGCAGCATTGCTCACTACGAGCTTTCCAACGTTCCGCTGGCGGTCAATCACCAGGGCCAGTTCGCGGCGGTCACCATCTCCTTTAATCTTGCGCCGGGCGTAACGCTCGAGCGCGCCACACAAGTCATCGACGAGGCCGTGCGCGAGTTGAAGCTTCCGGCCACCATCAGCCACGGCTTCGCAGGGAACGCCCAGGTTTTTCAGGAATCAGTCGGAAATCAGCCGATCCTCATCCTGGCCGCCCTGGTCGCTGTCTATATTGTGCTCGGCATGCTCTATGAGAGCTTGGTCCATCCGATTACCATCCTTTCGACTCTTCCGAGCGCCGGGCTGGGCGCTTTGCTGGCCCTTCAGTTCTTCGGTTTCGAACTCTCGATCGTCGCGATGATCGGGATCATCCTGCTCATCGGAATTGTAAAGAAAAACGCGATCATGATGGTTGACTTCGCCCTCGAAGCCCAACGGAACGATCGTCTGAATCCGGAGGAAGCCATCTATCAGGCGTGCCTCGTTCGCTTCCGGCCGATCATGATGACGACCCTGGCCGCTTTGTTCGGGGCGTTGCCTTTAGCCATCGGCCTCGGTGTCGGCTCCGAACTTCGCCGCCCTCTCGGAATCGCCATTGTCGGAGGCTTGATCGTCTCCCAGGTTCTTACCCTCTTTACGACTCCAGTCGTCTATCTGGCCTTGGAACGGCTCCGGTCCCGGGCTCTCGGAGCGCGGCATTTCGAAGCGCGAGTCCCTGAGATACTTGCTGAGACACCGTAAGCGCCATTGTGGCGTATCTCCGGTGCGTTTGAGCGACATAATGTCGCATACGGGAGTCCTCAGCAGAGACGTCAAATATTATAAAGCGTGTCACACAAATATGTTGCGAAGTTAAGCCCCAATTGGGAACGGTCATTGCTCGGCTGAAGGGAGTTTCAACATTATGTCTAAAATTTTGGGAATTGATTTGGGCACCACAAACTCCTGCATGGCGGTGATGGAGGGTGGAGAGCCCGTTGTCTTGGAGAATTCCGAGGGCGCGCGCACGACACCGTCCGTGGTGGCATTTTCGAAGAGCGGCGAGCGGCTCGTTGGTCAGGCGGCCAAGCGCCAGGCTGTAACGAATTCACAGAACACTGTCTTTTCCGTCAAGCGCTTCATGGGTCGCAAGTATTCTGAAGTCCAGGACGAGCTCAAGCGGGTGCCGTACAAGGTCGTGGAGGCCTCGAACGGTGACGCTCATATAGAAGTCGAGGTGAGTGGCGAAAGGAAGCGCTTCAGCCCTCCGGAGATTTCAGCGATGATCCTCGCGAAACTCAAGTCGGATGCGGAAGCAAAGCTTGGAGAGAAGATAACCCAAGCGGTGATCACTGTTCCCGCCTATTTCAACGACTCTCAGCGCAACGCGACAAAAGATGCCGGCAAGATCGCCGGCCTGGAGGTTCTGCGGATCATCAATGAGCCGACGGCCGCTTCCCTTGCGTACGGCCTGGACAAAAAGAAAGACGAAAAAATTGCCGTGTATGACCTCGGCGGTGGCACGTTCGACATTTCCGCGCTTGAGATTGGCGACGGTGTCTTTCAGGTCGCGGCGACCAACGGCGACACGCATCTCGGCGGGGACGACTGGGACAATCGCCTGATGGATTGGGTCATTGGCGAATTTAAGAAAGACACGGGCATAGATCTCTCGAAGCAGCCCGACGCGGTTCAGCGCATCAAGGAGGAAACCGAGAAGGCCAAGATCGCGCTTTCCTCGACGCAGGAATACGAAATCAACCTGCCCTTTGTCACCGCGGATCAGACGGGTCCGAAACACATCCAGAAAAAATTGACCCGCTCCAAGCTTGAACAGCTGACGGATGATCTCTTTGAGCGCACCATCAAGCCGGTCAAGGACTGCTTGAGCGATGCCAAATGGAGCGCCAGCACGATTGACGAACTGGTGCTTGTCGGCGGCATGACGCGTATGCCCAAGGTGATCGATACGGCCCGTTCTCTCATCGGCAAGGAGCCCCACAAGGGTGTGAATCCCGACGAGGTTGTGGCCGTTGGCGCCTCCATCCAGGGCGGCGTCCTCAAGGGCGACGTGAAGGATGTTCTGTTGCTGGATGTCACTCCGCTCACGCTTGCAATCGAAACGGCTGGCGGGATTGCCACGGCGATGATTCCGCGCAATACAACCATTCCGACTCGCAAGTCGCAGATCTTCTCGACCTACAGCGACAGCCAGCCGGGCGTGGAGATCAAGGTCTTGCAAGGCGAGCGTCCGCTCAGCCGTGATAATAAACAGCTGGGCACCTTTCACCTTGACGGTATTCCTCCCGCGCCGCGCGGCGTGCCCCAGATCGAGGTAACCTTTGACATCGATGCCAACGGCATTCTCAACGTCAGCGCGAAGGATCTCGGGACCAGCAAGGAGCAAAAGATTTCGATCACGGGTTCCAGTGGCTTGACCAAGGAAGAAATTGACAAGATGCAGAGGGAGGCCGAGGCTCACGCCGAGGATGATCGCAAGGCCAAGGAGGCGATCGAACTTCGCAACAACGCGGACAACCTCGCTTATCAGTGCGAGAAACAGCTCGCTGAGCTCGGTGACAAGCTCGATGGCGCAACGAAAAAGTCCATCGAGGACGCGATTGCCGCGGTGCGCGAGGCGCTCAAGGGCAACGATAACGATGCCGTAAAGAAGGCGTTCGACGACCTGCAAGTCAAATTCCAGGAGGTCAGTTCGGAGCTTTACAAGAAAGCCGCCGCGCAGACTGCTCCTCAGTCAGGCCCCTCGGCAGGTCCGTCCGACCAGGCGGGAACCGGGGGCGAAAAGAAGGACTCCGATGTCGTGGACGCGGAGTTCGAGATGGTCGACGAGGACAAGAAAAAGAATTGAACAAACCCTTTAACAACCGTCCGGGTCCCGCTTATGCGGAGGCCGGGATAAAGTTAAAAACCAACCAACACCAATAAATACACCAACAGCCCTATGGCCAATGTGAACATCAAGCCTCTCGGTGACCGTGTGCTCGTGCACCCGCTCGAAGAGAAGGAAGTAAAAAAGGGCGGTATCATCATTCCCGATACCGCTAAGGAAAAGCCCCAGGAAGGGGAAGTCGTCGCTCTCGGAACGGGCAAACGCGATGAAGACGGAAAACTCGTCGAGTTTACCGTGAAAAAAGGGGACAAGGTCCTCATCTCCAAATACGGCGGCACAGAAGTGAAAATCGACGGCGAGAGCTACCTGATCATGCGCGAGGACGACATCCTCGGCATCATCGGCTAAGTCGCACTCTCCAATACTAACTCATTCATAAACTAAAATACTATGGCAGCCAAACAACTCTCGTTTGACGAATCCGCGCGGCATTCCTTGCTCCGCGGGATCGAGAAACTTGCGAAAGCCGTAAAGGCCACTCTTGGGCCTTCCGGTCGCAACGTCATTCTCGACAAAAAATTCGGCAGCCCCACCATTACCAAGGACGGCGTGACCGTCGCCAAGGAAATCGAGCTCGAAGACTCCTATGAAAACATGGGCGCTCAGCTTGTCCGCGAAGTCGCGAGCAAGACCAGTGATATAGCCGGTGACGGAACCACCACGGCCACCGTGCTCGCCGAAGCGATTTATCGCGAAGGCCTAAAGAACGTGACCGCGGGCGCCAACCCCACCAGTCTGCAGCGCGGCATCGGCAAGGCCGTTGAAGCCATCGTCGCCGAACTGGCCAAGATCAGCAAGAAGGTCAAGGACAGCTCCGAGATCGCGCAGGTCGCCACGGTTTCCGCCAACTGGGACACCACCATCGGCCAAATCATCGCCGACGCGATGGACAAGGTAGGGAAGGACGGCACAATCACCGTTGAGGAAGCCAAGAGCATCGAGACGACCCTCGACGTTGTGGAGGGAATGCAGTTCGACAAGGGCTACCTCTCGCCCTACTTCGTGACGAACGCCGAAAACCTCGAAGCGCTTCTCGAGAACGCCTACATCCTGATCCACGAGAAGAAAATCAGCAGTCTGAAAGACATGCTGCCCCTTCTCGAGAAGGTGGCAAAGGCCGGCAAACCGCTCCTGATCATCGCTGAAGATGTCGAGGGCGAGGCGCTCGCGACGCTTGTTGTCAACAAGCTCCGCGGCACGCTGCAGGTTGCAGCCGTCAAGGCTCCCGGCTTCGGCGACCGCCGCAAAGCCATGCTCGAGGACATCGCGGTTCTCACCGGGGGACGTTTGATCACCGAGGACCTTGGCATCAAGCTCGAGAGCATCAATCTTGATGATCTCGGACGGGCCAAGCGCATTGTCATCGACAAGGAAAATACCACCATCATCGAAGGCGAAGGCAAGGGCGCGGACATCCAGGGCCGCGTGAATCAGATCCGCCGCCAGATCGAGGAGACGACCAGCGATTACGATCGTGAGAAGCTCCAGGAACGCCTGGCGAAACTCGCGGGCGGTGTCGCCGTCATCAACGTCGGCGCTGCGACCGAAACCGAAATGAAGGAAAAAAAGGCTCGCGTCGAAGACGCGCTCCACGCGACTCGTGCGGCCGTTGAGGAAGGGATCGTTCCCGGCGGTGGCGTTGCGTTCATCCGCGCGCAGAAAGCGCTCGATTCCGTTGCCATCGAAGGTGACGAAAAGATCGGGCTCGAGATCGTGCGTCGTGCGATTGAACAGCCTCTCCGGACGCTGGCAGACAACGCCGGCAAGGAAGGCGCCCTCATCGTGCAGGAAGTCAAGAAGCGCAAAGGCAATGAAGGCTACAACGTAGCCACCGACCAATACGAAGACCTCGTAAAGGCGGGCGTTGTTGATCCGACCAAGGTCACCCGCAGCGCGTTGCAGAACGCGGCTTCCATTAGTGGCCTGCTGCTGACCACCGAGGCTCTCGTGACCGAGATCCCGGAGAAGGAAAAGACCCCTCCGATGCCTCCGGGCGGCGGAATGGGCGGAATGGACTACTAATCCCGACGCGTCGGAATTACCTGTCGCTAACCAAATCAAGCCGCTCCGAGGAAACTCGGAGCGGCTTTTTTGCTGAAGGGAAGGCGAGGCTCCCGCCGAGCCGACTATTTCATTTACGGCTCGGCAGGAGCCTCGCCCTCCCATGCTTCTTAGAAGGCGGCAACCACGTCTAGAAAAGCCGGATCGCCGTTACAGCAATGCGGCCCCGGAAGCAGACATCGACGTCCGTTCCGGCCGCGCGCCGCCGGGCGTGGTAGTCTCCGTTGTAGTACATCCCCCTGTCGTCCTCGTGCCTGTAGCTCAACGGCAGGGCATGGGGATCGAGCGGGCAGAACACTACCTCGGGATCGCTCTCGGCCGGTCCAAGATGCGGTAGGTTCACGTTGTAGAATAGCCCTGGCTCCGTTGGCCTGGCGAGCAGATCGGCGAGCAAGCGGGCGACCCAATTCGCCGCGCGCCCCCAATCGAACTCCGTTCCTTTGCGGTGATAGTGTGAGACCGCCACGCCCGGCCAGCCGTGCAGCACCGCCTCGCGGACGGCGGCCACCGTTCCCGAGTAGTAGACGTCCGCCCCCAGGTTTCCGCCCTGGTTAATGCCGCTGAGAACCCAGGTCGCGTCCGGCACAAGCTTGAGGAGCCCAACGCGGGCGCAGTCCGCGGGCGTTCCATAGACCGCGAACCGCTTGTCCCCACGCGGCTCGATGCGCACCGGTCCATGCGAGGTGACGGCGTGGCTAACGCCAGACTGCGGCCCTGCGGGTGCGACCACCACCGGATCGCCGAGCCTCCGCGCCGCAATCAGGAGGGCCTGGAGGCCGGGCGCGTCTATGCCGTCGTCGTTGCTGAGCAGAAACTTCATCAAGTGACGCTAGCTGGAGGACGGCCAACTGAAAGTTAAAGCTCTACGGAGCAGAGCCGCGTCGCATCACATTCTCCGCAGTAACCTTCGGATAAAGGAAATTGAGGAGGTAATCCGGACCGCCGGCTTTGGTTCCGCCCCCGGACATGCCGAATCCGCCGAAGGGATGTCTCGCCACGAGAGCGCCTGTGATCGCACGGTTGATGTAGAGATTTCCAACCCGAAACGCGGCTTTCACATGCTCAATCCGGGACGGGCTGCGCGAGTAAAAACCTCCTGTCAACGCGTAGGCCGTTCCATTTGCGATGCGCAACGCCTCGTCGAGGTCCGTCGCCTCAATGATCGAAAGCACCGGCCCGAAGATCTCTTCCTGGGCCAGTCGTGAGTTTGGCGCGACACCCGTGAATATCGTCGGCCCGACAAACCATCCGGTCTTCTCTTTCACAGGAGCGGCGAACGCCAGCGTGGCCTCCCGCTTTCCGTTCTCGATGATTCCCCGCACGCGATCATGAGCCGCCCTGTCGATCAACGGGCCGATGCTCACCGCGGGATCAGACGGATCGCCCATCCGCAGGCTCTCCGTCGCCTCGATCACTCGTCGAATCAAGCGCTCACGAACTTGAGGAAGCACGATCAGCCGCGACAAGGCGGAGCATTTCTGTCCTTGATACCCGAAGGCGGATGCCACAATCCCCGGCACCGCTTCGTCCAGATCCGCGTCATCGTCCACGATCAACGCGTTCTTTCCCCCCATTTCGCAAAGGACTTTCTTTAACTGTGACTGGCCCGGCGGTGTCCGCCCCGCGGTCTCCCAGATCTTCAATCCCACCTCGCGGGATCCTGTGAAGGCGATGATCGCCACGCCAGGATGCTCCACGAGCGCCGATCCGATTTCCGAGCCGGAACCGGGGAGACAGTGAATCACGCCGGGTGGCACGCCCGCTTCACGCAGGATGCGCCCAAACACAGCGGCGATCACCGCCGACTGGCCCGAGGGCTTCATGATGACGGCATTCCCCGCCACAAGGGCCGCCGTCGTCATTCCGCAGAGAATAGCCAGCGGAAAGTTCCAGGGTGCAATCACCGCAGCGACCCCGCGCGCGATGTATTCGTGCCGGATTTCTTCGCCAGGGACATCAAGCCTTCCGCAGGACAGCCTGCGCATTTCGCGAGCGTAGTAGCGACAGAAATCGATCGCTTCACAAAGGTCCGCGTCCGCTTCGGGCCAGGTTTTGCCGGCTTCCAACACCTCGAGCGCTGCCAGGTCAAAGCGTCGTTCGCTGAGCAGGGCCGCGGTGCGCTCGAGGATCCCGGCCCGCGTTTCGACGGGCGAGGTACGCCAGGACAAAAATGCCGTGGCAGCCACGGTGACGGCCCTGTCAACCTCTGCCCGGCCTGCCTCCTCCACGCGCCCGACGATTTCGTCGGGCTTTGCGGGATTTCGTGAAAGGATCTCCTTCCCAGCACGCAATTCGGACTCCCCGATGAACAGCGGATAAAACCCTCCCGGCCTCGCGCGCAGGTCTCGCAGGGCGTTAGCCATCCGCTCCCGGAGTTCGGAGCGCGAAAAATCGGCCTGCGGTTCGTTGATGAATCCCGCGTCAAACTTCTCGGGTGTAACGCGTGAGACAGTCGCCGGGTCGCGGAGCAGGGTCTGTGAAGCCGCGTTCTCGCCGAATTTCGCCCGCAGAAATCCCTCGTTGGCAGTATTCTCGAGCAACCGCCGCACAAGGTAGGCCATGCCCGGCAGCGTCTCGCCGAGAGGACAGTATTGCCGCACGCGATATCCCATCGCGGTGAGAGCCTCCTTGATGGGCTCCGCCATCCCGTAAAGCATCTGAAACTCGAGCCGTCGAGGCAACAGGGCGAGGCGCCGGGCTTCGGCGATGCAGGCCGCGATCGTCCGGACGTTGTGGGTGCCGAACGCGCAATCAATGACCTCGGAACTCTCCAGCAATCGGCGAGCAAGCCGTTCATAAGCGCCATCCGTCTCGTGCTTTTGCTCGTAGACGGGCACCGGCCAGCGGCGCTGACGCGCGAGGATGGTCTCGGTGTCCCAATAGGCTCCCTTGACCAGGCGCACAGTCACGCGGGTGCGGCGCTTTGCGGCCCATTCGATCAGCCGTTCCAGATCTTCGGGCGTATCCCGCAGATACGCCTGCATGGCAATTCCGCAGTGGCGATAATCGCGGAACTCCTTTTCATCCAGCAAAGTCTCGAACAAGCTGAACGTAAGGTCCTTCAACCAATGCATCTCCATGTCGAAATTGATAAAGACGTTTCGCGCCTTTGCGCATCGCAGCAGCGGGCGCAGCCGATCGCCGAGCTTCTCGATGCTGTCACCAGGGGCCTCGGCTTTGATCTGGGAGTACAATGCCGAGATCTTCACGGAGACGTTTACGGCTGGAATCGGGCCGCGGTCGTCCGCGTCGAGGTGCTCGGAGCGCGGCCAGGCTGCCGAGGAACTCGCGAGGATTTCGATCAGCTCGAGATAGCGGGCCGCATAGGCTCCGGCCTCGCGCTCGCTCACCGCCGCCTCTCCCAGCAGGTCGACCGTAAACGCCAGGGAACGATCCCGCATCGCCCGGAGCGCAGCGAGAGCGCTCTCGGGTCTCTCCGCGAGAATGAACGCGTGAGCCATCCGTTTCACAGCAACACCCGCGAGCGGTCCCGCCAGCGACGGAACGTTCGGAGCCCAACCGAGCAGACTCCGCACGCCGGACGGCAATCCCGCCGACTCATCTCCAAGGTATTCCTCGATATGGCGCGCGATTTCCTTGTTCGAGCCAAGCGTGGGCAATACATCGACAAGACGAAAGAGCTGCGTTTTCAGCCGTTCATGCCTCATCGACCATCCCAAGAGCAGGCCTGTTACGCTGGAGCGAGAGAATACACTTGGTCTCGCCCCGGCCATCCGTGTGAAGATCTCCCCGCCGATCCTGTCGATCTCAGATTGCAAGCCGTTCATTGTCCCCTCTGTCCACCGTGGGAATCTAACAAATAAGCGGCGGATGACAAAGGGTCCGCATTCGGCCGGCGTCAAATGGCTCGAGCGCGCATCGGCGAAAACCTAAAATGGGAACGAGGCCGTAAACCTTCCGAAAAATCGTTGCGGACTGGGCATCCGCGGTGCCTTTAGTTCGTCACGATCTCGACGTTTTCGATCATGTTAATGCCGTCCCGTGAGACGGCGTTGCCTTTAACCGTGATCGTCTTTGCAGCTAGCGGCGCCAGCGCGGCGTTGATCGGTTCGTGCTCGCCAATGAGGAGGTATAGCTTGCCGTCTTTCGTCTTGATGCCGACGGGCAGACCCATTTCGATGCACTTTTGAGCGCAGTCGGCGTGCTCGGTGCCTGAGGCCTCGTGGTCGACGTAGCAGACCATATCAACCACCTCTCCCGTGACAGTGACCTCTTCGCTTGCGGCACCTTCGTGAGCGAGAACGGGTGACGTTGACAGGGCGGCAGCAACCGCCAATGACATGAGAACGTTTAGATGATTCATGAGGGAAGTTATCACGTTCTGCGCAGTGGGGAGGCGGAGATTGGGATTTCTTTGCCGGCGGAATTATCCGGCAAAGCTTTTTGCTCTGGACTTTTTCGAGGCGGATCCCTCGATTAATGTCGGTTCGGGAGCTCGCTAAATCACCGGCTCGTGAGCCGGCGGAATCATTGCTCACGCGCAATTTTAAAAATGTCATGCAATTGGAATTGAAGGGATTAAACCCTGTCCCAGCCTATCACACTTCGGCGGAGCGCTTCCGTTTTGAACTCGAACACTTTCATGCGTTCGGCACGCCGACCAGTGTGAGCCACCTGGCCGCGGGTTCCGGGGAGATGATCCCGGTTTTTACGAACGAGTTCTGGACGTCCAAGCAAAGAGCCGCGAGCTCTCTGCACGAGATATCTTACCGCGCGTGCTTCAAGCCGCAATTGCCGCGCTTCTTCATCGAGAGACTCACCCAACCGGGAGATCTCGTTTATGACCCTTTCATGGGACGGGGGACCACGGTGCTCGAAGCCGTTCTTCTTGGAAGGCAGGCTGCCGGTTGTGATATCAACCCGCTGAGCGCCCTCCTTGTCCGGCCGCGGTTGGAGGCGCCCCGTATTGAGGAGATTCAGCGGCGCCTGGAGGCTATCGGATGGAACTACGACGAGGCCCTCCCGGAGGATTTTCTGGTGTTCTACCATCCGCAGACTCTTCGACAGATCTGCGCCCTTCGCGAGGCGTTGTGCGAAAGCCGGTCGTCTGTCGACGCATGGATTCGCATGGTGGCGACAAATCGCCTCACCGGGCATTCGAAAGGATTTTTCTCCGTTTACACGCTCCCACCCAACCAAGCCGTTTCCATCCAGAGCCAGCGTCGGATCAATGAGCAACGGAAGCAGGTGCCTGACTCTCGCGACGTGGCGGCGCTGATCCTGCGCAAGAGCAGATCTCTCTTGTCCAAGCTCTCTTCAGATGATCGGAGCACGTTGGCCACATGGGGCCCAAAATCGTTCCTGTTGACCGGTTCGTGCGATGAAACTCCGGCGATCCCTGACGCGAGCGTCACCCTGGTCGTGACCTCGCCGCCGTTCCTGGATGTGGTGGACTACGAAACCGACAACTGGCTTCGTTGCTGGTTTAATCACATCGACCCCCAATCGATCAAGCTGTGGATGTTCAAACGCGTTGAGGAGTGGTCCCGGCGAATGACCATGGTTTTCAGCGAGCTGAACCGCATCTTGAAACACGAGGGATTCGTGGCCTTCGAAGTCGGAGAGGTACGCAGCGGGAAGTTGAAACTTGAGGATTTCGTTATTTCGGCAGCCGAAGAGGCGGGACTGAAACCGGTCCTGGTTCTTGTGAACCAGCAGGAGTTTACCAAGACCTCCAATTGCTGGGGCGTAAGTAACATGAGCAAGGGAACGAACACGAACCGCGTCGTCCTGCTTCAAAAGCCTTAGCCTTGGCGCCAAACGCATGATCACAAGGGAACGGGAGGGGTCTGATAGTGCGAGGGGCCGGCGGGATCCGGAGATTCAACGGCTCTCCGGGAGGCTCGCCCTCCCGGAGCGACTTGCGCCGAAAGCCCTATTGTTTGATTTCGGTGGAACCTTGGATTCTGATGGCATGCCCTGGAAAGAGCGTTTCTATCCGATTTATCGCGAGGCGGGGATCGAATGGGATCTTCCCAGGTTCGAAAGATTTTTCCACGCATCCGATGATTCGCTCACCGCGGAGAGATTGGACGAGGTCGGTTACGAAGCGATGCTTCTTGAACAAGTAAGCCGGGTTCTGCGAAACGGAGACCGGTATGATGAACCTCTCGCCAGCCGCATCTCGGACCGGTTTTATTCGGATTCGATGAGTTGCCTGAACAGAAACCGGCCCATTCTTCAGCGGCTTTCAAAACGCTATCGACTCGGAATCGTTTCGAATTTCTATGGAAATCTTCGATTTCTTTGCGAAGAGATCGGCTACGATGAAATCTTCACCACGGTGATCGATTCGGCCCGGATCGGTATTTCCAAACCGAGTTCGGGAATCTTTCAGGCTGCACTCGATCGTCTGGGCTGCGCGCCCGAAGAGGCGATCTTCGTGGGCGATCATCCCGTGCGCGATATGGCCGGCGCCCGCGCGCTTGCCATGCCCCACATCTGGCTGAATACGATTCATCCGGAACGCAAGCCCTGCTGCGACGGCGATCCGGTGATTCGATCGCTGACAGAGCTCGAGAAAATTCTTCCATGATTAATTCCGCGGGAATCCTTGCGGCAGGCGAGGGCAGCCGCCTGAAGCTGAGCGGCCTTGAGGTTCACAAGCCGCTCGTTCCCATTGCGGGCTTTCCACTGATCGGCCACACGCTGCGACAAATCCTCAACGCGGGAATTCGACGCGCGGTGATCATTTTCAACGAGGCGGAGCAAGAGTGCGCGGACTGGGTGCGAACGCATTTTCCCGAGCTCGCGTTCGAGATTTTGGTCAAATCGACGAAATCCTCTTTTGAGAGTTTCTGGCGGGTGGGACGCGCTTTGGGTCCGGGAAGACACCTCATCTGCACAGTCGATTCGATTTGCTCGCCCGCCGACTGGCGCAAGATGATCACCTCGAAGGCTGGCTCGGCCCACGAGATTCTCCTGGGCGTAACCTCTTTCGTCCACGACGAGAAACCGCTGTGGGTCGGCACTGACCCGGGCAGTTTGAGAATCGTCGAGATTGGCGGATCGGTTGGCAAATACGCCACCGCCGGCTTTTACAATGTCAGCGATGCGATTTTTGACAGGGAATTGAAGGACGATATCTCCTCCCTGCGCGTTTTTCTCAAGGAACTCCTTCACGAGGGATTTCCGACGAGGGCGGTCCCGCTTGCGGACGTCATCGATGTCGATACGGCTGAAGACATTGATCTTGCCGAACGTTTCCTATCCGAGATAAGAAGTGGTGTTTGACGGCACATTCACTGATTGCAATTTACCGAGAGACTCTGCACTCTCCCCAGCGGGTTTTCGACGACTTCGAGATCCTGCGCTTAACCGGCGAAGTGCTCCGTTCTGAAGGCGTTGAGGTGGAGTTCGTCAGGCCGGAGCAGATCGCCTCGTCTGCGGCCTGGTGGAACGAGAACCGCCCGGAGATCGTCTTCCTCATGTGTGAGCAGGAGCGGTTGCTGAGGCGCCTGGCTGAATGGGAAAAGCGCGGGTCGATCCTGATCAATTCAGTGGGAGCCATTCGGAATACGTACCGAAATCGCATGATTCCCTTGTTGTCCGCAAGCGCGGTGCTCTTTCCGCGGAGCGAACTGATTGCGACTGTCACGTCCCTCTGGGAAAAGCAATTGCAGTCCTTTTTTCGGAACGGTATGGGGCCGCTTTGGGTCAAGCGCGGGGACGTCCACAACACTCAGAAGGGCGATGTCACGCTGGCACGATCTCCCGAAGAGGTCCGCGGGCTGATCCTGGCCTTTCAGTCGCGAGGCGTGGCACAGGCCGCGCTTCAAGAACACATCGAGGGCGACCTGATCAAACTCTACGGGATCGGCCAGTCGGGAGACGCGTGGTTTCGATGGTTCTATCACAAGGAACAGAGGTTGAAACACCATGCTTTTTCGGAGCAGGTTTTGAGGGATACGTTTTTTTGCGCGGCCAAGGTATTGGATCTGGAGGTTTTTGGAGGCGATGCCGTGGTTGCTCCTGATGGTTCGGTCCATCTCATCGATATTAATGCCTGGCCAAGCTTCGCGCTTTTCCGGGAAGAGGCTTCCGAGGCGATAGCCCGCCATATCCTTTCGAAGATTTCCGACCCCGTCTCGTAGCCCATGAAAAAGACACCGGCGCTCCGGGGAAACGGAAACGGATCCAAGGAGCTGAGCAGAGCGCGCAAGGGGACTTTGAAGTCCGCGGAGATTTTTGAAGAGGAGCAGAAGTACATTTCG
Source organism: uncultured Verrucomicrobiae bacterium (assembly GCA_963763735.1). Taxonomy (GTDB): domain Bacteria; phylum Verrucomicrobiota; class Verrucomicrobiia; order Chthoniobacterales; family Terrimicrobiaceae; genus DASTFP01. Next base: position 30,397 of record CAVXQK010000020.1, read on the forward strand.
CCGGGTTTTCAGGGAATCGCGCTCCACTCCCGCATCGCGCTGGCCTGCGGTCACAATGACGTTGTCACTGATGAAGATGGAAACGATTACATCGACTTCGTTTCCGGCATCGGTGTGGGAAGTGTCGGGCATTGTCACCCCCACTACGTCAAGGCCCTCAGGAAACAAGCCGGGCAGCTTACCTACTCGAGCTTCACAACGGAGGTTCGCATGAAGTTTTTGCGTCTGCTGGCTTCGCTTTTGCCGAAGCCGCTGAGTCGCATTCAGCTTTTTTCAGGTGGCGCAGAGGCCATTGAGGCGGCCTTCCGGCTGGCCAAGTCGGTGACGAAGAAGTTCGAGTTCATCGGATTCTGGGGTGGCTTTCACGGCAAGACCGGCGGGGTTCTGGGTCTGCTGGGCGATGAATTCAAGAAGGATTTGGGACCCTTCATGCCGGGGCTCTATCTTTCGCCCTTCGCTTATTGCTACCGGTGCCCGCTTAAACTTCAGTATCCCTCGTGCGGCCTGGCCTGCGCCGATCATCTTCGTCAAGTGATCAAGTTGCAGAGTCAACAGCAGGTGGCTGCAATCATCGCCGAGCCGATCCAAGGAACCGCCGGGAATATCGTCCCCCCCAGCGAATTTTTGCCCGCCGTTCAATCCATCGCGAAGGAATTTGACGCGCTGCTTATTTCGGATGAAATGCAAACCGGTTTCGCGCGCTCGGGCGCGATGTGGGGGTTCGAGCACGACAAACTTTCACCCGATATCCTGACGGTGGGCAAAGGCATCGGGGGAGGATTCCCTTTGAGCGGGGTGATTTCGACGGAGACCTACTGTAACGCGCGTCCCTACGCCCTGCCTTCCGGAAGTTCGTCCAGCTACGGAGGCAATCCGCTCGCGGCAGCGGCAGGGCTGGCGTCCCTTGAGATCATCTTGAAGGAGAAGCTCGCCGAGAATTCGCGCACGGTGGGTAGTCTCCTGTTGAGAAAGTTCAAGAGCTTTGAAGATCGGTTTGAGTTCGTGGGCGAAGCGCGCGGGCGCGGCCTCATGATTGGCATTGAGTTGGTAAAGGACAAAACGACCAAGGAGCGCATCGACAAGAAAGTCTGCCACCGGATCTTTCACGACTGCTTGAAGCGGGGGCTGCTTTCGATGAGTTACTCGAATCCCATCCGTATCATTCCTCCGTTGACCATTTCTGAAACGTCGGCGATGCAGGCGGCGGCAATTCTTGAAGAAGTTTTTATGGGAGTTCAGCTGGATGGCTCGTACAAACAATAGTCTCAGAGATTTCATTCCGGGTCGGGAGAGGACTGACTTGCGACCCGACGTCCGAATGTATACAGGCGCGCTTATCGGATTGGGAAACGTGGCATTGAACGGACATTTGCCGGGCTGGCGCAAAAGTTCCGAGTTCAAAATCGTCGCGGGTGTTGACCCTTTGGCAGACCGGTGCGACCTTCTGGTCAGGGGCTTACCGGAAGCGGCCCATGCCGCTTCCATTGCGGATTTGCCGCAGGATTTGGATTTCGTCGATATTTGCACGCCTCCGCACACGCATTTCGAGATAGCCGTTTCTGCGCTCGAGCGCGGATGGAACGTTTTGTGCGAGAAGCCGCTGGTGCTCACGGGAAGGCAGTTCGAGAAAATCCGCCAGCTTGCGACGGATAGGGAGCGTGTCCTGTTCACGGTCCACAATTGGAAATTTGCCCCGATTTGTCGCAAGATCGCGGAACTCCTCCGCGGCGGGGCTCTTGGCGAGATTCGTCATTGCGCCTGGCATGTGCTCCGAAACGGGCCGTCCGTCACAGCCAACGCAGAAAACTGGCGGCTGGATCCTCGCAAAGCGGGGGGAGGCATCTTGATGGATCATGGATGGCACGCATTTTACCTGGTAACGGATTGGATTGGATTGCGGCCAATCAGCGTGCGAGCCTCGCTGGAAAAGCGCTGGTATGCGGAGTTGGAGGTGGAGGATACCGCCGTGATCACCGTTCAATTTGAAAGCGCCAACGGCCACTCGCCGGCGGCCGATATTTTTCTGACCTGGGCCTCGCCTTCGCGCCGCAATTGGGGAGTCATCGAGGGAAGTTTGGCACGGTTGAGGATCGAGGACGACTCGTTGCGCCTGGAGGGCAGGGACGGAAGCAAAGAGGAATTCCCCTTCAGCTCCCTGCTGTCGGAGGGCTCGCATCATCCGGATTGGTTCGAGTTTGTCGCCCAGGAATTTGGCGAAGAGCTGAAGGACGTTTCGCGCCGGGGCGCCAATCTGAACGTGGCGCAGTTGTGCCTTCGTTTGGTTGAGCGGTCGAAGGCCGCGGACCAGGTGAGGGGATTCGTGCCGGTCTAGTCGCATGACGGATACCCTGGTCATTCCCTTTTGGCAGTCCTGTCCTTCGCCCCGCTTGCGTTTGTTGGGCGTGGAGTTCGAAGACCGTATCGCGCTGCAGGCCCGCAAATCCGGTTTCAGGAAACTCCAGCTTCCGCGCGGATCCGATGAAATCGAAACACTGCCTGAGCAATTTCTGCTGCTCTTTCCCAATCTCTTGATTTCAGCCGACGCATGGAGGCGACTGAACGCCCTGGAGCCCGGGTGCGATAGCCTGACGGTGGCCGGCGAAACAGACTCTTTCGCCGTCGTTCGCTGCAAGGACGCAGGGTCTGTCGCCAGCGCCTTTCGGGATTCCTCGTCCTACTTCGAGCTTCTGGCGAGCCTGCGTGCGCGCCTGAAACCGGAATTCGTCGACTTTGGAGAACGGGACTGGATCGCATTCCAGAATGAAGCGGACCGCCCGCGCGTCGAAAAGTGGTTGCTTCACGGGCTGATCAAGGACACCGAGGGCTTCATGTCCCGGCATTTTGAGCGCAGGATTTCGCTCGCGGTGACCCGCAATTTGGTGAACACGCGCGTCACTCCGAACGCGATGACCCTCATCAGCGTGGGCATCGGGCTCGCCGGTTCGGTCTTTTTCGCGTTCCCGCATCGGTCGACTCATGTTTTGGGCGCCGTTCTTTTCTGGCTTCATTCGGTCCTCGATGGCTGCGATGGAGAATTGGCGCGGCTGAAATTCGCGGAATCCCGCTGGGGTGGTCTGCTCGACTTTTGGGGCGATAATGTCGTGCACTCCGCGGTTTTCGTTTCGATTGCCCTCGGCATTTGCCGGGCGCAGCCCGGAACGACCCCGTTCGTCCTGGCGACTCTCGCGGTGAGTGGAACGCTTCTCTCGGCGGGCCTTGTTTACTGGACAACGATGAGGCGCAAGCCGTCCGGCGGACCTTTGTTCACCTCGGTGGTCGGATCTCGTTCCCCAGACGGCGAAATACCAGGGCCCGCGGAACGAATCGCGGATCAATTGGCCCGGCGCGATTTCATTTATTTGGTGGTGGCGCTGGCGATCGTGGGGAAGGTGGACTGGTTCCTGTGGATGGGTGCGGCGGGGGCTCCGCTCTATTTTCTCGCGTTGGCGGCTTTCAGCCTGAAGAATTCTCCCGCGGCACGGCAACAAAACGTGTCCCGCGAAATTTTAGAATGAGTGAACAAACTTCTTATTATCCAGAACTGGCCAAGGAAATTCTACCTGCCGAAGGAAATCTAGGCGTCTTGCTGCCTGGGTTGGGCGCGGTCGCCACGACTTTCATCGCCGGCACCCTTCTCGCGCGCAAGGGCCTCGCGCAGCCCTTCGGCTCCATTACGCAGATGCAGAGGATCCGCCTGGGCAAGCGAACGAGTGCGCGATTTCCCCTGATCAAGGAATTCGTCCCCCTGGCGGACTTGGGGCAGCTTGTATTTGGCGGATGGGATATTTCCCGCGAGAACGCCTATCAAACGGCGATCAGGTCCGGCGTCCTGTCGGCGAACACACTGGAGCCGGTGAAAAAGGAATTGCAGGCCATCCGCTCGTTTCCCGCCGTCTTCGACCAGCGATATGTTCGAAGGCTCGACGGCGTGAAGGTAAAGAAGGCCGCCAACAAAATGGAGCTTGCGGAGGCCGTGATTCGCGATATCGAAAATTTCAAGAGGAAGAATCGATTGAAGCGCGCGGTCATGGTGTGGTGCGGCTCCACTGAAGTGTACATGGAGCCGGGGAAGGTTCACGAATCCCTCGAAGCTTTCGAGAAGGGGCTGAAGGCCAATTCGCCGCAAATTTCCTCGTCGATGATTTACGCGTACGCGGCGTTGCAGACCGGCACGGCCTATGCAAATGGAGCGCCAAACCTTTCGGCGGACTTTACTGCTTTGATGGATCTGGCGCAGAAGAAGAAGGTCCCGATCACGGGCAAGGATTTCAAGACCGGTCAGACGTTCATGAAGACCATAATAGCGCCGGGTTTGAAAGCGCGCGTGCTGGGCGTAAACGGCTGGTTTTCGACCAATATTCTGGGCAACCGCGACGGCGAGGTTCTGGACGATCCGGACTCATTTCGTACGAAGGAAGTGAGCAAGTCCAGCGCGCTGGACGCCATCTTGCAACCTTCCCTCTATCCGGATCTTTATAGCCGAATCTTTCACAAGGTTCGAATCGAATATTATCCGCCGCGCGGCGATGAAAAGGAGGGATGGGACAATATCGACATTTTTGGTTGGTGCGGCATGCCGATGCAAATCAAGATCAACTTTCTTTGTCGTGACTCGATCCTTGCCGCGCCAATCGTGTTGGACCTGGTGCTCTTCATGGATTTGGCCCAGCGCGCGGGCCTGAGCGGCATTCAGGAGTGGTTGTCGTTTTACTTTAAGGCGCCGATGTCCCGGCCGGATCTGAAGCCGGAGCATGACTTGTTCATTCAGCATCTCAAATTGCAGAACACGCTTCGCATTCTGATGGGCGAAGAAGTTTTGGATCATTCCGGGTTGGATTATTACGAGCCGCAAGCCAACGGCTCGAACGACGACCTCCCTCCTCGCGCAAGAGCAGCAAGCCCCCGTAAATCAAGGAAAGCGAAACCCTGATTTAGGCGGCTCGCGGACGCAATTTTGCTGCGATTCGGGTCAGCGGAGGAAGGGTATTGACCAGGCTTCTGCACAAATAAATTCCGAGATCCCCATTGTGGCGTTGGCTCGCGCGAGTCGCGACCGTGGCCACTCGCCTATCATCGCTGCTTCGGAGCTCTATCGCGCAAGGAAGGCCGCTCGATGACGAAACGCGGTCGAATCAAAGAGAACGAAGCTGTGATTTCGACGGAACGTCAGGCCGGGAATCGTCGTCGCGAAAGTTCGCCAGGAAGAGCAGACCAATGCCCGCCCAGGCCATATCGCGCAGTCGCTGGATGAAACCGACAGCGAACCCGCTGGCGGGTGAAAGTCCACAAAGGCCGAAGATGAGGGCCTTGCCAGCTTCCTGCGTCCCGGCCTGCCAGGGAACGAGGAACAGAGCAGCGGAGATGATGAGTGACATCGTTTCGATCACGAAAGCGGTTCCGGCGCTTCGGGGCGTGCCCAGAAGCCAAAGAACCACAAACATCTCGACAGCGCCACCCAGCCAGCCGAGCGCATTGAAGGCTACCGAAGCGGCGAACTTTCCGGGCTGACCGGAATGGATCTCGCCGATGATGCGATCGAGCTTTCGGAGCTTGTCGAGCCTTGGTTCAATGAAGCGGCGGCCCACGCGCAGCCGGACAAGATGTTGTGCAAGCCACCCGAACATTCCGCGCCGTTGACCAGCGTAAATCACGGCGAGTCCAACGCCGATCACTGCAAGGACGGCAAACATCGCGATCTTCACGTCCGATGGAACATTCAACGTGAAGGATGCAAACAAACATCCCGCCGCCATGACAATGAGTTGGGCCAGGATCTGGGAGAATTTTCCCACTGCAACCCCGGCCAGTCCGTTTGCGAGACCGATCGATGGACTCAGCAGCTTCGCCTTGAGCGGTTCCCCACCAAATGTGCCGGAGGGAATGAGGTAGTTGATGGCCTCGCCGGCGAGGCGGATGCGGAAAAGGTCATAAAAGGGAACGCGTCGTGCAGAGGCCGGGATGGTCCACGCCCACGCGACGGCGAAGAGGAGTTGACTCCCCGTCCGCATGACGGTGACCAGCAGAATCGCCCAACCCATTCGCCGCAGTTGCTCCCAGATATTCTGCCAGCCGAGCTGCGAAGCTGTAAAAAAGAACACCGCAAGCCCGAGGGCGGCCATCAGCAAGTTAGACTTTTTCATTTCGATAGGCGCCACTCAGAGAGGACCGGATGCTCCCCGGAAAGCGTGGTCCTCAAGGACCAGCCTGTCGCTGTGAACGTCCCAGCCCTCATTGATCTCCGATTGCCCTTTCAAGGGAAGTCCCGTCTTCGGTTTTTCGGCGATTTCCTTCCACCTTCTCGCGAGCAAGTCCATAACGATTTTCAATCCGTGATCGCAACTTCCTCGATATATTCCTGCAAAGCCAAACTGGCGCTCATCCCCCTATGAAAAACCTATTGCTTCTCGCCTTCCTCTTTCCTTCTCTTCTTTGGGCGCAGGAGAGTTCGCGCAAGCTGGCGTCTGACGCGATTCTGCCACGATTTTTCTCAGACACGACCAGGGCTTGACGCTGGCGGAAATTCAAAAATTGCAGGAAGAGCAGGGTTTTTGGAAAGCGTTTCCACCCGAAGGCACTACCGTGGTAAGCTGGTATGTCATGATGAGGCATCGGCCACGTCGTCACCCTCGAAGTTCCGGCGTCGAAACTGCGCGACGTGAATGTCGCGTTGGAGAAGACGGCTTGGAAAGCGTTTCGCACGGAGTTTCTACCCCACGTATGACCTGTACCCGGTGATCAAGGACAAACTCGCAAATCCCGCCAAGAGCAATCCGTGACTCACACAGCCCCAGACGATATGGTAACCAGGTTGCGAATATTCTCCGATGCTCCGCTGAATGGCTCTGCCTTGGAAATTCTCAAGAAGGGAGCCGCGCCGCACGAACTTGTCTTTCCCCGAAAGGCTTCCGAATCGGTCCTTGTCCGCACGGAGCCCGACCCGGCGCTTGCAGACGCGGACATCGCCTTCGGCCAGCCGGACGTGGCGAGCATTTTGAGATCGGAGCGTTTGCGTTGGGTCCATCTTACGAGCGCCGGCTACACGCGCTACGACACACCGGAATTTCGGTCTTTTGCCAGGACCCGCGGGCTCCTTGTCACCAACAGCTCGACGGTGTATGTCCAGGCCTGCGCTGAACACGTGTTTTCCTTCATGCTGGCCGAGGCGCGGCTTCTTCCTCAGGGGCTTCGAACCCGCTGTGCGGGCGGAGCACCCGAGTGGATCGCGCTTCGGGAGGGCTCGACGCTCTTGCAGAATCAGCGGGCTGTCATCCTGGGGTTTGGGACCATTGCATCAAGGCTTTTGGAATTGCTTGCCCCCTTTGCTATGAAGGTCACCGCGATGCGCCGGAATCCGAGGGGAGACGAAGGGATTCCGACCGTTACGCCCGAAAATTTGCGGCAGGCATTTTCCACTGCCGACCACGTGATCAGCATCCTGCCAGACAACGCGGAGTCCCTTCACTTTATCTCTTCCGAGCGCTTGGGATGGATGAAGCCCGGAGCGATTTTCTATAATATCGGCCGTGGCACGACCGTCGATCAGCAGGCGCTTCGCGATTCCTTGCTATCGGGTCATCTGAGAGCCGCATGGCTCGACGTGACGGATCCGGAGCCGCTGCCCGATGACCATCCGCTTTGGGCCACGCCCAATTGCTACATTACGCCCCACACCGCGGGAGGCCATCGAAACGAATCGGAAACGCTGGTTCGCCATTTTCTGGAGAACTTCAATCGCTTTCTCGGCGATTTACCGCTTCGCGATAGAATCATGTAAGATGAGTTCGCCGGTTGCTGACCGCGTATGCTCGTAAGCCGGCAGCCATTTGCGGGCGTTGCGGCGCTTTTAAAGGAGTGGCATCCGGATATCGCCCGGGCCACGCGGGCGACGGTGGGGATCATCCTGCCTCTGGTGCTGGCGGAGACGGGCCGGATCCCCTTGCACGTCATTTTTGCGGCGATCGCCGCGCAGAACGTGGCCATGGCGGACGTGCGCGGGTCGTATTCGCTCAGATTGGCAATCCTGTCCGCCGGCGGACTGTTGCTCGGCCTGGCCGCCGCGCTCGGCTCGATGAGTTCCCAGCATTTGTGGATGGCGCTTTTGTTTGCGGCGCTAATGGCTGCCGTTGCGGGAGGTTTGCGGCATCTGAGCGCCGACTATGGTCCCCCGCTCGCGGCGCCCACCGTTTTTCTTTTCCTGATGGGTTTGGCAGAGCCTCCGGGCCACGCGGAAGTTCTCTCGCATCTTCTGTCCACATGGGCTGGCGGCGCCCTTGGGATTCTTCTGCAAATGGCGCTCTGGCCGTTTCGCCCGCAGCATCCGATGCGCAGGGCGACAGCCGAATGCTGGCAGGAAACCGCCAACCTCGTCGCGATATTCAACGAAGGTGAATGGTCGAGCGCCGATCTCAAGAACGATGCGATCGCGGCGCAGCAGACGCGGCTTCGCGAAGCGCTTGACCGGACACTCGTCACGCTGAAGGCGGCGGAGTCCAAGCGCATGCGCCCGATTGTGACGCGGCTGAAGGACCTCCATTTGCTCTCCGCGCGATTCGCCACACAGGCTCTGGCGCTGGATACGGCCATGGAGACACGCGGAATGGATCACGGGTTGGCGGAGGCGGCGGGGGCTTTTCAGCCGGTCTTTCAGTCGCTCGAAAACATGGCGCGCTCCGTGGCAATCACCATTGTCTCGCGTCAGCCTTCGCATCTCACCGCGCTCGATGTGCGGCTTCGCCGGTTGACCAATCTGCTCGCGGCCGCTCGCACAGGAGTCATCGCCCGATCGGCCAGGCTGCCGCTCGGAAGACATTTGGTGGGTATCCTCGGGCAGATCGAGGGTGTCCTGCCCGAGATCAAAGCCGCCGTGCGCGAAACGACCGATCGCGCCAGCGAACGCGGTGCCTTTTCGCTGGAGCTTTTGGATTTGCATACCTGGCGGCTCGGTTCGCTGCCGGGCGCGCTCAACCTGAGCCCCCGCATGGACCGGGCGTTGCTGCGCTTCATCCTCCGATTGGGGACGCTTCTGGTCCTGAGTGTGTTCGTGTACAAATGGTTTGCGATCCCGCATGGGTACTGGCTGGGATTGACCCTCGTCGTCGTGATGCAGCCGGACTATGGCTCGACGCGACAGCGCGTTGCGGAACGCGTGCTGGGCACCCTTCTCGGAAGCGTGCTGGCAAGCGGGCTGCTGTTCCTCCACCCTCCGCATGCCGCGCTTCTCGCGGCGGCGGCGATCATGGCATTTTTCTTCGCCCTTTTCCTCAAGCGCCGGTACGACGTCGCGGTGGTGTTCTTGACGGTGATGGTCGTGCTCCTCACAGAAATTGGCGGTCCGGTAAGCTGGGAGTTAACCTTCGAAAGACTGGCGTGCACCCTGGCCGGGGGCGGCCTGGCGCTGCTGGCGGCGCATATCTTTTGGCCGTCCTGGGAGAAAGATCGCTTCCAACCGCTCATGAGCGAGGCGTTCCTGGCGTGCCGTGATTACATCAAGTTGCTCTGCCGTTGCCTGCGCGAAGGAGCCGGCCGCATCCCGGAGTTAATCCCCGCGAAAAGGCGTCTTGAGACGGCCAACAGCGAGGTCTTTGCGTCGCTGCGGCGAATGTATGGCGAACCAAAAAACCGGGCGGACATCCTCCAGGACGCCGCGGCTTTGGCCAATGGCAATCTTCGGCTCACTCGCGTTCTCAATGTGATCCTGCTGCACCTTGCGAACAAGCCTCCGCCCGTGACCAAAGCGGCATTGGCAGAGTGGGAGGGGGCCGCCGGCCCAGCCTTGGAAAGTCTTGCCGCGACCCGGGAAGAAAACGACGAGCAGGCGCTTCGCCTGGCGTTATCTCGCCTCGAGGGGGTCGAGTTCGATTGCCCGAGTCCCGGCGGCGATCACGATTCCTGGGTTTTCACCCAGTTCGCCCGCGCCTCCACCGAACTGAGCGCCATGCTCATCGAGGCACTTCCGAACATCGGCGTGCCAAAGCCGGGCCCTCTAGCTTCGCATTGATATGAGCTTCAGGAGCCCGGGAAAGCATTTGTTAAGCTCCTTCCTGCGCAACGACGTCATGCATTTTGTTCCCTCGCTTCGTGTGAAGATGACTCCCGCATCCCGCAGGACGTCAAAATGATAGGAGCGCGTCGCTTTCGAAACATCCAAGGGGATCTCGTTGCACGCAAGTTCGAACCCCGCGTTGTCCAAAAGGGTTCGCACGATCGCGATGCGACAAGGATCCGAAAGGGCCTGCATCACCGTGGAGAGCGGGATCAGATCCAGGGACGGATGGCTGTAAACCTTCATTCACTCCGATCGTAGCACGTTTACAAAGTTCGAAAAGCATCGAATGATGCCGCGCCTTGCGTTCCTTGCAGGTGTGGTTCGCCTTGACCACCAGCGTGCTGGCTTCGACCAGCATGTTTGTCCTCTCGCGGCCTTCGCGGTGACAATGGTCTCAAACCGTCAGGAACGGAGATGCGCCAGGTTGACTTTGCGGTATCTCAAGGCTCGGTTCAGCCGGGATAACCGAGCAGCTGGCTCCGGGCAGGTGCCACATTTTTCGAAGTGCAGAAGTTCTCGACGCACATCGTGAACTTTTAGGGTATCATCAACGTTGAATCGAGATGAAAACGACGACCGTCACCGTGCGCTGGAAAGAGGGCATCCACCTTCGAAGGGCAGGAAACCTTGCCAGACTCGCGACGCGGTTTCGGGCGAGCATTCTGTGCCGGCTGGGGGAAAAGGTGGCCGATGGTCGTAGCGTCATTAGCATTCTGATTCTGTGCGCGAGCCTTGGCGCGACGCTCGAAATCGAGGCGTCGGGTCCGGACGAGCGCGAGGCCATTCAGGCCGTTGACGCGTTTTTCGCATCCGGCGAGGATCCGGGACGGTGACCGGGTCAGGGCGATCGTCAATTTGCTCTCGTTGACGGAGGATTCCGTCCTGGTGTATGATTCCTCCGGAGTCAGTTGCATGAGTACGATGCAGGATTACGCGGAGGATTGTGTGGCCGCGCTGGCGAAGGCTTTTCCGATTGAGGACGTCTGGCTTCTTGAAGCGAAAGCGGCGAACGAGTGCGAGCTGGACAGTCCTATCAACCTCATAGTCATCGTTCCGGATGATTCCGAGGCGCATCTGATCGAAAGCGCGGCCGTGAGAATGATTCGCACGAGGCCTGAATGGAGCGAAATTGACGTATTCGTTTTTCCCCTCTCTGTGATTACGCGGACTCCGCGACCTCTTTTGGTAAAGATGGCTCTGGCGAGCGGTCGCAATGTCTATTGCGGATAAGAATTCCTATCCTCGGGTCACTCCAGCGCAGTCCCCACGCGCGCTGGACGGCACAGCCCCGTCTTCTCGTCCTTCTCGCTGGAATTTTCCAGGCCCGAGGACGAAATCACGACGAAGCGACGAGCCGCAGATCGTGAGCGACAAAGCGACCGTCTGTTGGGGTGTTTAGGTGCTTAGCAATTGACGAAGTACGAACGGCAGAATGCCACCATGGCGGTAGTAGTCCACCTCGATGGGCGTGTCGATGCGGAGTCTGACGGGCTGTTCGAAAACGGAACCGTCCTTGCGAGTGATGCGCAAGCTCACGTCCTGACGCGGCACGATATCGTCGGATAGGCCGAGCACGTCGGAAACCTCCGTGCCGTCAAGGCCCAGGGTCTGAGCCGTGACTCCATCCGGGAATTGAAGTGGCAGGACGCCCATTCCAACGAGGTTTGAGCGGTGGATCCGCTCGAAACTCTGGGCGACTACGGCTTTCACGCCAAGAAGGTTGGTGCCCTTGGCGGCCCAGTCACGGCTCGAGCCTGTTCCATATTCCTGACCGGCGAAGATGATGAGAGGAACTCCGTCAGCCTTGTAGGCCATGCAGGCGTCGTAGATAAACGTGGGCTTTCCGCCCTTGGCCTTGATTTCCTTGTCGGGCGCAGGGACCTCCCTATCCCCAAAGTAGAGGGTATAGCCGCCTTCCACGCCGGGAACCATCAGGTTCTTGATTCGCACGTTTGCGAACGTACCCCGGGTCATGACCCGATCGTTGCCTCGGCGCGAGCCGTAACTGTTAAAATCCTCCACGGGCACGCCGTGCTCGAGGAGAAATTTTCCGGCCGGGCTGGTCTTCTTGATGGCGCCTGCGGGACTGATGTGATCGGTAGTCACTGAATCGCCGAAAATGCCTAGCGGACGCGCGCCACTGATTCCGTTGATATGGCCCGGCTCCATTCCGAATCCCACGAAGAATGGCGGTTCCTGGATGTAAGTGCTCTGTCGGTCCCACTCATAAACTTCTCCGCTGGAGGAGGGAATTTCGTTCCACTTGGGATTTTGCTCTGCGAAGTCGGAGTAAAGCTTGCGATAGACTTCCGGTTTGAGCGCGGAGGTCATCGCCAGGCGGATCTCCTCCAGCGTCGGCCAGATTTCCTTGAGATAGACATCCCTGCCGTCGCTCCCTTTCCCAAGGGGTTCGGAACTCAGGTCAATGTCCACCGTGCCGGCGAGCGCAAAGGCGACGACGAGCGGGGGGGACATCAGAAAATTGGCGCGGATGTTCTGGTGCACGCGGGCCTCGAAGTTGCGGTTGCCGGACAGGACGCTGGCAGCCACGAGATCGTTTTTCGCGATGGCTTCCTCGAGCGCGGGATGCAGCGGGCCCGAATTTCCGATACAGGTTGTGCAGCCGTATCCGACGGTCTGAAAGCCGAGTTTGTCGAAGTAAGGTTGGAGACCGGTCTTGTCGAGGTAGTCGGTGACCACGCGCGAGCCGGGACCGAGGGAGGTCTTTACGGCGGGATTCACTTTCAAACCCCGTTCGACAGCTTTCTTGGCAAGCAGAGCCGCGCCGAGCATAACGCTGGGATTGCTCGTATTCGTGCAGCTCGTGATGGCGGCAATAAGAACACTGCCGTGCCCGATTTCGGTGTCCGCCTGACGGTGGGCTTCATGCGGAAAGACCGGTCTGTCGGGCGTCGGCCGATTTTGAATCATTTCCGCCTCGTCCAGCGGCAAGCCCTCTTCGGCATGATTGGAGGTCGTGTCGGTGGAAGGCATGTCGACATCCGCGGTCGCCTTGGAGCCATTGATATGCACCGGAACTCTCAGCAAGAGGTCCCCGGTCTTCTTACCGTAACCGCCTTCTGCAACCGGTTTCTCGAAAAGCGCCTCAAAGGTCTGCTTGAGCTCCGGAAGATTAATGCGGTCCTGGGGACGCTTTGGACCGGCCACCCCCGGCACGATGGTGCCAAGATCCAGCGCAAGTTCCACGGTATAGTCGACCTCGCCTTTGCGTGGGATTCCCCAGAGACCCTGGGTCTTGTAATAATTCTCGAAGGATTCGCAGAGTTCCTCACTGCGGCCGGTGCCGCGGAGGTAGGCGAGAGTTTCCTCGTCAACTCCAAAGAACCCCATCGTGGCGCCGTATTCGGGAGCCATGTTCCCAATGGTGGCCCGGTCGGTGACGGATAGCGCGGCCGCGCCTTCGCCGAAGAACTCGACAAACTTTCCGACAACCTTCTGTTTGCGCAGCATTTCTGTGACGCGGAGGACGAGGTCAGTCGCGGTGACGCCTTCTTTGAGAACGCCAGTGAGGTTGACTCCCACGACCTCCGGCGTCAGAAAATACACGGGCTGTCCAAGCATGCCCGCTTCAGCCTCGATACCGCCAACACCCCATCCCACCACACCGAGTCCATTGATCATGGTCGTGTGGGAATCGGTGCCAACCAGGGTGTCGGGATAATACAGGGTGCCTTCGGGCGTTTCGGCGCTGAGGACGCCCTTGGCAAGGTATTCCAGATTGACCTGGTGAACGATTCCGATTCCCGGCGGAACCACGCCGAAGGTCTCGAAGGCCTGCTGGCCCCACTTCAGAAATTTATACCGCTCGCGATTGCGCTTGAATTCCATTTCGAGATTCAACCGCAAAGCCTGGGCCGAGCCGAAGAAATCCACCTGCACCGAGTGATCGACAACGAGATCCACCGGCACCAGCGGCTCGATGATCTTGGGATCCTTCTTTAAGCTTGCGACGGCGGAGCGCATGGCAGCGAGATCCACGAGGAGGGGAACACCGGTGAAGTCCTGCAGCACGATGCGCGCGACGACGAAGGGAATCTCTTCCGGAGCGGGCGCCTTGGCATTCCAGGCCGCCAAAGTTTCAACATCCCTCTCGGCAACCTTAATACCATCGCAATTGCGGAGGACCGATTCGAGGACGATGCGGATGCTGACGGGCAGCCGGGAAATCTTACCGAGCCCCTTCTCTTCCAAAGCTGGCAAGGAGTAGTACAGGCCGGTCTTGCCTCTGCCGGCGTCAAAGGTGCGCAATGTATCGATCATAGATAATTATTGACGAAAAAACAGGAGCCTGCGCCAGCTATTTATTAGCGGCAAATTGCTCTGGTTTTGCGGTGGTTTGTCGTTCACGGAGAAATCGAAGCACAGCCAATGCCAAGAAGTTGTCTTTTTGCGAAGGTTTTCACTGAGTTTGACTCCTTGAGTTTGACTCCTGCGATGCAACGGGCACAATGGGAACCCTCCCAGAGGTTATGGTAGCCTATTTTCTCCGCCACGCTGACGCCGAGCTCCGTGCCGACAGCGATTATCAACGCCGATTGACGCCAAAGGGCCTGGAGCAGGCGGATAAGGTGGGAAAGTTCTTCGTTCGCTGTGGCCTCCTGCCTCAGCTCATCCTCACGAGCCCCATTGTGCGGGCCCTCCAGACGGCAAAGATCGTGGCGGAAAACCTGGAGAAGGCCGAGTTCTCCGAAGCGGCCTGGCTTGCATGCGGAATGACGGCCGAAACATGCCTGATGGAATTGAAGGCCCGTCAGGAAAAAGCTTCGGTCTTGTTGGTTGGCCACGAGCCGGATTTCAGCGACACCATCGCCACGATGGTTGGGCTCGAAGATGCTGCGGCGATCAAGGTCCGGAAAGCTTCTCTCACGGGTGTCGAATTGCTGGACTTTCAGGCGGGGCAAGGGCAACTGCACTTTCTCGTGCCCGCCAGGCTCATGTAGAAGATTATGACACCAGAGATCATTCATTCCTCAAATTTCGTCAATGACGCGGTTTCGCTGATCGAGCGGGAGGCGGGCATCGCCATTTCGCAGCGCGGCGGGTTCCGGATTGGCCTGAGCGGAGGCAATACGCCGCGCCCGGTTTTTCAAGAACTGGCCAGGCGGAGCGATCCCTGGCGCGAATGGATTTTCACCTTTGGCGATGAGCGCTGCGTGCCTCCTGAAAGCGACCAAAGCAACTATCGAATGGCGAAAGAGGCTCTTTTCGACCATGCGCCGATCCCGCCCGAGAACATCCTCCGGATTCGAGGTGAGGCGGATCCTGCGCAGGCCGCGCGAGAATATGAAGACGAATTGCGCAAGCGCACGGGAGGTCGCGACCTGTATCGCCACGATCTGCTCCTGCTTGGCATGGGTGAGGACGGCCACACGGCTTCCCTTTTCCCGGGTACTGAAGCCCTGAAGGTGACCGACCGGTGGGTGGTGGCGAACTTCGTCCCCAAGTTCAATACCCATCGTATCACCCTCACTTACCCGATTCTCAACGCCGCCCGGCATGTCTGCTTTCTTGTCAACAGCAAAGGTAAAGACGCCATTCTGGCCGAGGTATTTAGCGGCAAGTCGGACTATCCGTGCGCAGCGGTTCGCCCGACCGAAGGCAGCCTCACTTGGTTTCTTGGAATATGAATGTACTACTCCTCACAAACGAATTCCCCCCGCACATCTATGGGGGGGCCGGTATTCACGTGCAATATTTGAGCCGCGAGCTTGCCAAGCTCATGCCGGTCCATGTGCGTTGCTTCGGCGATCAGAATGTCGCATCGGGAAATCTTTCGGCGCTCGGTTTCAGCCTGAATTCGGATTCCTATACGTGTCCCAAGCCATTGAGATCCGTCTTTGGCGCGCTTCAGCGTTGTCTGGATTTCAACACGCTCGAATTCAAGGCGGAACTGGTGCATTGCCACACGTGGTACGTTCATTGGGCCGGGATCCTTGCGAAGTTGAACTACGGCATTCCCCTGGTCGTCACCGTGCACTCCCTGGAGCCGCTGCGCCCCTGGAAACGCGAGCAGTTGGGCGGCGGATACGACTTCACCTGCTGGCTCGAGAAGACCGCCATTGAGATGGCAGACGCGGTTATCGCGGTCTCGCGCGAGACGAAGCGCGATGTCGAGAATCTGTTCGAGGTGCGTCCTGAAAGGTTGCACGTCATCTACAACGGGATTGACCTCGAGGAATACAGGCACGTGGATTCGAAAGCCGCTCTCAAGCGATTCGGAATCAATCCTGTCGAGCCGTACGTGCTCTTCGTTGGCCGCATCACGCGTCAGAAGGGGATTGTCCACCTCGTCAACGCCATCAAATACCTCGACCAGGGCTTTCAGATCGTTTTGTGCGCGGGCGCTCCGGACACCCAGGAGATCGCTGCGGAGATGAAAACTGCGGTCAGTGCCGCGCAGCGGAAGCATTCCGGGGTGATCTGGATTGAGGAAATGGTGGACGTCAAGACGAAGATCGAGCTGTATAGCAACGCCTCTGCGTTCGTCTGTCCATCGATTTACGAACCGTTCGGCATTATCAATCTGGAGGCGATGGCATGCGGGACTCCTGTCGTCGCGGCAGCCGTAGGCGGCATCAAGGAGGTCGTTGTGCATGGCGAGACGGGGTATCTGGTTTCAATCGATCAGATGCAGGAAAGTCCCTTCGAGCCGGTCGCTCCGGATCGTTTCTCGCGTGATCTCGCCGCACGCATCAACGAACTCATGGCGGATCCCGGAAAGCGCAAGGCGTTCGGCGAGGCAGGCCGTCGCCGGGCCGAAGAAGTCTTCGGCTGGCCGGCAATCGCGCAGCAGACCGCCAGGCTCTACGAGAGTCTTCGCAAGAAGTGACGGGTAGCTGTTCGGGCGCGGAGCTCAAAATTTGCGCCCGTAGCGTTCTTGCGGTTTGATGGCGGAATGAAATTCGTCGATCATGTTCGTATTCATGCGAAGGCCGGGGATGGGGGGGATGGTTGCTGCAGCTTCCGCCGGGAAAAGTTCGTTCCCCGTGGCGGGCCGGACGGCGGCGATGGCGGCGACGGGGGGAGCATCATTCTCAAGGCTGACGTTCACACGGACAATCTTGTGAGCCTGTACTACGAGCCCAACCTGCGGGCGAAGCGCGGTGCGCACGGGCAAGGCAAGGACAAGCATGGCCGCAACGGCGAGTCCCACACTCTGAAAGTGCCCGTAGGGACGATCATTTTCCGTCTCCCGGATCAGTTTCATCCCCACATGGCCGATCCCGGGCCTGAAAATACCGGCCAGAGAGCTCCGCTTGATTTGCGCAAGCTCGAACCGCTTGCCGACCTCAACGAGCCCGGCGCGGAGTTCGTTCTCTGCCGCGGAGGAAGTGGAGGAAAGGGCAACACCCATTTCAAAAGCTCGACCAACCGGGTTCCGCGCCGTACCACAGAAGGCGCACCGGGCGAAGAGGCATGGTTTGCCTTGGAGCTCCAGACGATCGCCGATGTGGGGCTGGTGGGCTATCCCAATGCGGGCAAGAGCACTTTGCTTGGGAAAATTTCCGCCGCACATCCGAAGGTGGCGCCGTATCCGTTCACCACGCTGAATCCCGTCGTTGGCGTTGTGGATTTGGGCGGTTATCAGCGAGCGACCGTTGCGGACATTCCGGGCCTCATCGATGGGGCTCATGATAACAAGGGCCTCGGGCACGAATTTCTGCGGCATATCGAGCGCTGCAAACTTCTGCTCTTCGTGCTCGACATGGCCGGCAGCGAAGGGCGCGACCCGGTTGAAGATTTTCGAACCTTGCGGAAGGAACTTAAGCTGTATGATCCCAGGCTGACGGCAAGGCCGTTCGCCCTTGTCGCCAACAAGATGGATCTCCCGGACGCCGCCGGTCACTTGCGGCAGCTCAAGGCGAAAGTTCGAAAGGCCACCGTGATTCCCGTTTGCGCGAAGGAAGGCGAGGGTATCGAACGGGTCAAGGAGCTTCTGGCAAAGATCCTCGAGCCAGGGACTTGATCACGGCCGCGCGTTGGACCGTGTAGCGGCGACGTCCCCAACGCCGTCCTCGATGCTGCAGCGATCTCCCATCGCCGACGGTGAGGACATCCTCACGCCTCGCCGAAGAGCACTGCGATTCGTCCAGCAAGTTTGCGACGAGCCACAGAATAGGAGAAAAATTTCATCCCGAGGTCGAAGTTGACCGCGGCCCACTCTTCGCGCAGGGACTGGTTGTGAAGAATTTCGCGGGTCTTATCAACGACTTCATTGGTCACGAGCATTGACATCTCGATGGTCTTGAATCCTAGAGGATCGATGTCGCGCGCGTAGACGGCGTACGTGTTTACCACGACGGGCTTGCCGAAATAAACGGCTTCCAGAAATGCGTTTCCGAAGCCTTCGTAATAGCTGGGATAGGTGACGAGGTCGGCGTGGGGATATATATCGAACAGCGTGTAAACCTTTTTGCCATCGGCATTGAGGCCCCGCATTTCGCCGATGCGGTCCGCGACAAACAGCGCTTGAATGCCCGCGTCGGCAATTCGTTCGTGGAGCAACTTCGCATAGGCGTCGCCTTCGTCGCCACCCGGATGGGACAGGACAAGTTTCAGACGGGGTTCTTTCAGCCGGCGCAGAAGTTCAATGGCGTGCTCGATGCCTTTCCGCGGGACCAGGCGAGTGGGTTGCAACACGAGGATATCGTCCTCGGAGAGTCCGATTTCGCGACGGAAGTCGCTCGAATAATCGTCTATTCCCGGCGGCGGGCTTTCGAAATCAATCACGTTGGGGATGATTGTGGATGACTGGCCAAATCGACGGGCCAGTTCCTTTTGCTGCATCGAGTTGATGACCACATGCACGAGGGACGGAAAAGTGGGAGGAAACGCGGCCGCCAGGTAGTCGGCGCCGGACGTCACGGTGAAGCGTTCGCGCTCCCACGCGAAGTCATGATGATGCGCGATCGCGGGCATTCCCGTCTCCGCGATCACTTCGGTCATGGCCAGACCAAGGGGCACGTGCATGGGGATCGCGAGGATGTTTTGCGGGATGAGAAGCTCGAGATCAAAGCGTTCGATAAACTTATAGATGCTTGCTTTCAGCGCCTCCTTGATCTCGTGAATGCGGCCGGTGGTCGCGCGCGGGCGCGTGGTTCGACCGAAGAGGTCTCCTTGCACATCAACGATGGAGGGATGATTGAAAAAGGCAACCGGATCGAGGTGGCTGACCGACTCCGGCTTGTCCAGCAACCCGGCCATCCAAAAACAGTTCGCGCCCACTTCCTGGAAGATGGACGCCCATTTCGCAGCCTCGAGAGTTACTCCGTCGGTGCCATGAAAGCGCGTCGAAATGAACCCGATGCGCTTGGGAAAATGGGCCTGGGACGAACGGAGATTCATGGGTTTCTGCAGTTGAATTTTCCATGTTAAAATGTGTGTATGAATGCAACTGTAAAGGAACATCTCGCCTTTCTCTACGGAGAGTCTGCCGCGGGCGGACTCGAGGAAGCCGTGAAGATCCTCATGCGGAAAGCGCGCGAAGACCGTCATTCCGAGGCGCTTTCCGGCAAAAGCGCGCTGACCGAGGCGGACTGCCTTTTGATCACTTACGGTGATCAGGTGCGTGCCGCGAATAAACTTCCCTTGCAAACGCTGACGGAATTTCTCTCCGCCCGAGCGACGGGGGCCATCAGCGCGGTGCACATTCTTCCCTTTTACCCGAGCTCATCGGATGACGGGTTTTCCGTGATGGACTATTATGCGGTCGATCCGGATTTGGGGACTTGGGGTGAGGTCGAGGCACTGGGACGGCGCTTCGAACTCATGTTCGACGCCGTGTTCAATCATGCCTCGGCGCAAGGCGTCTGGTTCGGCAAGTTTCTCCGGCAGGAACCGGGATGGGAGACGGCCTTCTTCACCGTTTCGGGCGATCCTGACCTTTCGCAGGTGGTGCGTCCGCGCGCCCTCCCATTGCTCACGGAGTTTGAAACTGCCGCCGGAACAAAGCGGGTCTGGACCACCTTTAGCGCAGACCAGGCGGACATCAATTTCTCGGATCCGCGGATGCTGCTCAGGATTCTCGAGGCTTTGCTCTTCTACGTGAACAAAGGAGCCCGCTATATCCGGCTCGATGCGATCGCGTTTCTTTGGAAGATTCCCGGAACATCCTGCCTCCATCTCGAACAAACGCACCGCGTAATCCGGCTCATGCGGACCGTGCTCGACGGAGTCGCTCCCGATATCCAGCTCATCACCGAAACGAATGTTCCGCATGCCGACAACATTTCCTATTTCGGCAATGGCTCCGACGAGGCGCAGTTGGTCTACAACTTCGCGCTGCCTCCGCTGGTTTTTCACACGCTCCGCAGTGGGGACGCCAGCCGGCTTCGCCGCTGGGCGCAAGCGCTCGAACTTCCTTCGGATCGCGTCACTTTCTTCAATTTTCTTGCCTCTCACGACGGCATCGGCATGAACCCGGCACGTGGCATCCTGGACCAACCTGAGATCGACGCGCTGGTGCAAACCGCTGTGCGCCACAACGGCTTCGTGTCCTACAAAAACAACCCGGATGGAACGAAGAGCCCTTACGAACTGAACATCAGCTATTTTGACGCGCTTTCGAATCCGCTCGGCGGAGAATCCGAGGACACCCAGATCGCCCGCTTTCTCGCCGCGCATTCCATCATGCTCGCCCTGCGGGGGCTGCCGGGAATTTATTTTCATTCCCTTTTCGGATCGCGCGGCGATCGAAGGGGAGCGGAGGAAAGCGGCATCCCGCGCCGAATCAATCGGAAAAAGCTTGGGCTCGCTGAACTCGAGGCCGAACTGGACAAGCCGGAGAGTCTTCGTGCCCGCGTTTTCGCCGGTGTCCGCCGGATGCTCGAGGCGCGTGCCGGGCATCCGGCTTTCAGCCCTTATGCCAGACAGGAGATTCCCGAGGCTCCGCCGGGATTGTTCCTGATTTTCAGAAAGGCTTCCGACGGAAGGGACGTGCTTTGCATGACGAATGTGACGCCGGTCCCGATTTCCTATTCTCTGCCCGATTTCGGCGAGTGGAAGCCGCTTGCCGAATTCCAGGGAGCAACGTCCGGCGGCAAGTCCGTTCGATTGCCTCCCTATGGCGTGTCATGGCTCGCCGCGGCGTGAAAGGGAGACTTCACTCTCTTCGGTTTCTGGAAGGACGCGAGGAGCGCGCTGCTGCTTATTCTTCGTCCGATTCGAAGAGGGCGCGAGCGAGCGTGCTCCAGTCTCCTTGTTCCCTGTCTTTCCGCGTGTCCGAAAACAGCCACGTCCTCCAGCCGGCCGCCTGCGCCGGCAGGATGTCGTTATCCTCGCGATCGCCGACCATGAGCGTCTCCGACTCCGAGAGTCTGCGATCCTGCAGCCTGGCGCGGAGAATCTGAAAGACGTAAGGATCGGGTTTGCTGAAGCCGTGCTCGAACGACCAGAAGGTGAGATCGGACTGAAAAACCGTTGAATCCAATCCCGCTTCGTTTAGAGCCAGTTCGAGTTCTCTGAGCGTGTAAGCCTGCGCATTTGAGGCGATACCCAGAAGAATTCCACGCGCGGCGCATTCGCGAAGGACCGTCGCGCAACCCGGCATGATGCGAAGCGAGCGAAAGAGTTGTGCCTGATCAAACAGGAACGCGTCGGCATCCGCGCGTGGAAGCGCGCTGAAACCCGGCAGCGCGCGGCTCATGATCGATGGCCAGTTGACCTCCGGATAACCGATCCCGCGTTCGCGAGCCTCCTGATGAGCTTCGGAGACGAAATGACGGCATCGAAATTCAAGCTGCTCGAGGGTAAGCGCAGGACCTTTGCCGAACACGCGCTGAAAGAGAACTCCCCAGAGTTGCTCGGGGTTCGCCGGCGGTTCGCGGACGTCGAGGACGGTGCGATAGACGTCGCAAATGATGGCCTTCACACCTCTCATTCCTCGCCGAAAAGAATTGGGTAGAGAAAGCTGGCGCCGAGTCGTTGCGCGATGGAGTCATGCTGGGCGCGCTCGACGGGGCGGGCGCCAAGCGGGCGGCTCGGAATGCCCGCAACCGCCCGCCAAAACTGCCCGGCGTACGCTCCGCCACCGATGACCGCTTCAGCGCTTTCCGGCCACTGCATCGCGTCGAGCCGTCCGGCTTGCGTCAGCCTGCGCCAGTTTTTCAGAAAGGGATTCCACTCATGGCATGCCGCCCAGGAGTCCGCGGGTGCGATCGCCAGAACCTCCAATTGACCCGAGAGCGTCAGCCGGCTGAAGGGAACCGGCTCGCCGCGCGGCAGTTCGAGAATTATTGGACGATTGGCGAGGCGTCGGCATATCGAAGGCATTGCTGATTTCCAGGCTCGCCAGAGTTTTTGTTGCCGGGCGCGCTCTGCTTTCAGATCCAGCAGATCCGGCGCGATAAGGATCTCCTCATAGAGATACGGAAAGGAAAACCCAAGCTCGAGCAGGTCGGGAATCACGTTGGGCAGGTGCCTGGCGATGAGAGGTTTGCCCAAGGCGGCCGCCTCGAGATACGGGAGACCGAACCCCTCCTGGGCCGAAGTGAGCATCATCGTTTCCGACGCGATGGCGAGTTCTCCAATCGTAGGCGCCGGTTCATTCGCCTCGGCCAGAAGTTGAAAACGCACTCTCCATTTTCCCCGGCGCGAAGCTGCTTCGAGCCTTCGGGCATAACCCTGCTCGCCCTTTGAGCTCACGCCGGCTGTCGTAATGAACCAGCCTTCGGGGCGCAGCCATCGCGTGAGCAGGATAGCCTCGGCAAGATTCTTCCTGCGAAGCAATCGCGTCGGAAAAATCCAAACGGGAGCATCGTCCCCGAGTTGGGAGCTCAGCCAGTGGCGCGCGGCACGGAGCCGCGCGCGCGATGGCGCCCGCTCGCGTTGAGCGAGATTCGGTATGCATCTTGCCCGGGACCCCAGATGTTTGCTCAGAACGGCATTGTCCAGCCGGTTAATGGTGACGTGGCAAACGCGGGCGCCGGCGGCAAAGGAGGCCCGGGCTACCGAGGACAGCGAACGAAACCCGTAAGCTTGCATTTCGCCCCAGCGTGCCCAACGATTTTCGAACCAGAGGTCGTGATGGTGGGAAAGAAGCGAGAAGCCGTGGCTTGCCGAGAACGCAGCGAGTTCGTCCGAAAGAATCAGATTGCGCGCAAGGCCCATGTTATGCGCCCAGATGAGAATCTCACCGGACGCAGCTGTCTCCGTCAAACTCTTCAGCGCGGAGCAGATTCGGAGGCGAATCGTCTCGGGCCGCGTTCGTTGCTCGGACAAATATCGAAAGGCCGGCTCGCAGAGAAAGCGAAGGCGCGTGCCCGGCAAAGTCCGCACCAGGTGCTCACGCCAGGCGGCGTCAGGCATCTCCCCCGAGGCGAGAGTCACAGACTCGACCGGCGAGGGAGCTGTGGAAGCGATATGTGGAAGGGCAAGTTCAATGATTCGACGCACGCCGCCCGGCCGCAAATGATAGTGAACCACCACCAGCTTGCGATAAATCGAAGAGTAGTCCGACAAGGCAATCAGCCTACCAGATTTCTTGGGTTGCTCAATCGCAACAGTCAACGGAGTATGCCGGACGTCATGGCGGACTTTTTCCAGGATGGATCGATGGCCACCTTGCATCGGCTGGGCAAACCCAACCTCGAGCAACTCGAGCACGATCTGCTCGAATTTTCCAACCAAACGCCCATTGCCCTCGTCCTCCCATGCCATGTCAAAGAGCTTGGCACACCCGCGCTCCGCGGAATCATCAAGGAACTTAAAAATGTCCAATACATCCGGCAGATCGTTGTTGGCATCGACGGCGCCAATGCGACGACCTGGCAGCGCGCAAAACGCATTTTCAGCCAGCTCCCGCAAAAGCCCATCCTCCTCTGGAACGACGGACCCCGCATTCGGCGAATGATCGAGCAACTCATCGAATCAGACCTCGACCCCGGCCCGACGGGCAAGGGGCGCAACCTATGGCTGTGTTTCGGGTACGTGCTCGCCAGTGACAAGTCACACATGGTCGCCCTGCATGATTGCGATATCCTCACCTACAGCCGCGAACTGCTCGCAAGGCTTTGCTACCCAGTGGCCCATCCGAACCTTGGTTTCGATTTCTGCAAGGGATACAGCGCCCGGTTTACGGATAAACTCAACGGGCGGGTCATGCGCCTGCTGGTCACTCCGCTGATTCGTTCGCTCCAGAGCATCATCGGTCCGCATGACTTTCTGGTGTACCTCGACACCTTTCGCTATCCGCTCAGCGGCGAGATGAGCCTCGACCACGATATCATTCGGCGCGCACGCATTCCCTCGGACTGGGGGATCGAGGTCGGCATCCTGGCGGAGGTGTTCCGCGTATCCTCGCCCAAGAGCATTTGCCAGGTGGACATCGCGGAATGTTACGACCACAAGCACCAGGAACTCTCGCCGCGGGATGCCGCAAGGGGGCTCAACAAGATGGCGATGGATATCGTGAGAAGCGTCTTCCTCACCCTGGCGGGACATGGCGTCAAATTGGACAAGGGCACCTTCGACACGCTCCTGAGCGCTTATGTCCGCAAGGCCGAGGATACGATGCGGTTTTACGCCGCCGACGCCGAGATCAACGGGTTGAGATACGACCGGCACGAGGAAGAACTGGCCGTGGCCACTTTTGTGCGCAGCATTCGCGGCGCCTCTCGCGACTATCTCAACGACCCTCTCGGCGACCCGATGATTCCCAACTGGAACCGGATCGAGGCCGCGCTGCCGGACTTTCTGGACGCCTTTAACCATGCGGTGCAGCTCGACAACAAATGATGGTCGAACGGCCTCCCCGGGGAATGGCTCGTTCCCTGGAAGGAAGGCGCTTTATAACGTGTAAGTCAGGAAGCACTCGCCATCCTTGACCTCCATCGCCTTGAGCCGGCACCGGATTGTGCGAGGCAGGAACTCGCCCGGTATCCCGGTGAGTGTCGGCGCGGAGGCTCCGCCGAATAGGAGGGGTGCCCACGTCAGGTGCAATTCGTCGACGGCTTCGATCTCCAGGAGCGCGCGGAACAGGCTCGGTCCCCCTTCGCAGACAACCGTTCGCACCCGGTAGTGGCTCCGAAGGATGCGCAGCATGGCTGCGAGATCCACCTTAGGAGAATTGAAAACCCACAAATCGGCGAGCCGCGCGATCGATGCGCGACGATTCTGCGGCATCTTTTGCGTGGAAAAGGCGAGTACTGGCGAGCCAGGCGTCTGGAAAACTTTCCACTCGGGATCAATTTCGCCTCTATTGCTCACGATCACGCGCAAGGGTTCAGGCGCGAGCCCCATCGCTGCCCGCCGTTCCCGTAGATCGCCCGCTGAGATTCCCATGCTCATTCGGTCGATCGAGATGGTCTGCGCGCCGGCCAGTAAAGCATCGCCGAGGCAGCGGATTTCCAGGAGTCTTCGCTTATCTGCCTTGCTCGTGAACCCGGTGGGAGTGAACTTCCGAGTCGAAACCTTCCCATCCGCAGTGAGGGCAAAGTTAGCGATTACGCGCGGGCGTCCTGCCTTCTTGTTCACGTCTTGTTCTCAAGGGATTCCTCGACGGCATCAACCTGCTCCTGCATTTCCTTAAGGTGCAGTCCCCCGCTGGGACGGTAGACCAGGTAAACGCATCCCCCGACAATGCCCCAGAGCACGACCATGAGAAAACCGGTGATCGATATCATCACCGCCACGCTTTGCGGCGTTCCAAAGAGCGCGGAGAGCACCGTTTGGAACAACTGCTCGCGGACCCCAATCCCGGAAAGGCTGATGGGAAGGGAGGCTATGGTCAGGATCACGGGCAAGACGGCAAGCATATCGATCAATCCCGCGACACCAGAAAAGACACCGAAGGCCCGCGCCGTGAAGTAGAACGAAAGGAAGATGAGTAAATGCGCCGGAACGGAGAGCGCGAATGCGGCGATGAGTACCCGGGGGTTGCGTGCGTAGGTGGAAAAGGCGGTGGAAAGCTCCACGATTCTTCCGCGCAGGGGCAGCCAATGAGGCAGTTTATGCGCGAGGTGGAAACGCTCCACGCAGAAGCCGACGACAATCACCGCGAGCGATCCTCCCATGATAAGGGTAAGCGCCGCCAGAAGCGCCCGGCTCAGCGGATCCGCGAGGAGGCGATCCAGCCGCAGCGAACAAAGGACGGCAGTGACGGCAACCAAGGCCATCAAGCCCACCATGCGATCGACGAGCACGCTGAGCAGCGCGGCCGCCTTTTTTGAAGACGTCTCTCGCATCGCATAATAGATTTTCACTATGTCTCCGCCGGTTGCGCCAAGGAGGAAAAGATTGAAGAAAGCGCCAATCAAATAAACCCTAAGGGTTCTCCACCATCCCAGGTCGATCCCCTGAGCGCCAAGCAGAAGGCGCCAGCGCTCCGTCTGGAAAAGAAATGCGCAACTAAGGCTCAGCAAGCCGGGAATGAGCCAGAGAAAGTCGGCGGTGCGCAGGGCGCTTGCCATTTGCGTCCGTTTCTCGGGCTCCCGGAAAATCCACCACAGCAGGAGAAAGGTGATGGCGAATTGCAGGCAGGTCAGCAGGGTGCGTTTCATGGGCAGAGTTCTTTCCAGCGAGCACCGGCCGCGACGATTTCCTCTCGCGAGAAGCCCGGACGAAGTTCAAAGACGAAAAGGCAGCCCTGCGGAAGTTTCGGGATGAGTTTGGCGAAATTGACTTCGCCGGTGAAGGGCGGGCAGTGATCTTTGAACGGCCATTTCACGTCGTGCACGTGGCAGCCAAAGGCGCGGGATCCCATGCGGTCAAGCCAGTCGGCATGGTCGAGCAGAGCCAGATTCTCCTTGATCTGCGCGTGCCCGAAATCGTGCCAATATCCCGCATTCGGCTTGTCGAGAAGTCTTAGAAAATCCAGGAAGTCGCGCTCCGAAGGCACCGCTTCATAGTGCTCCCGGTTCTCAACGCCGATCCGTATGCCTTTCTTCGAGGCATACTCGAGAACCTCGACCAGGCAGTCGTATGCCCGCCGTGTGTGGCCTCCGCCTATGCCCTCCCGGCTTTTTACGGCTTCCAGCTTCGCGCGGACAAACTCCTTGCTAAGAAATTTCCCCGCCTCGACCAGTTCACGAAGACGGGTCGTCAGGTGCAAGCTGCGGATTCTGCCCGTGTGCACCACAACAACGGGCGCCTCGAATCTCTCGGCCATGTCGATCGTCTGAAAGGTCAGGCGCACGGCCCGTTCCCTGTCGCCAGGGCGGGGTGAGGTAAACTCGTAGCAGTCCGGTTGATCAACCAGCACCTCGGGAGGCAGCGGGCAGAAGTTGTGCAAGCTCGAAACAACGAAGGGGATCTTCTTGCGTAATTCAAGGATCTCGTGAACCACCGGCG
Organism: uncultured Verrucomicrobiae bacterium; assembly: GCA_963763735.1. Taxonomy (GTDB): domain Bacteria; phylum Verrucomicrobiota; class Verrucomicrobiia; order Chthoniobacterales; family Terrimicrobiaceae; genus DASTFP01. The sequence goes on from CAVXQK010000020.1 coordinate 57,749, forward strand.
CGTTCAAACCGTGGCCGAGTTCGATGGCATCAAATCCAAGATCAAGAATCTCTTGTACGATCTGCTTCCCGGGTTTGCCGCGCGCCGAGTTCCAGTTTGTCGAAAACGACAGCATCTAGCGGCTGCTCGCCGGCCAAGCCGGCAGGGCGAGAGTTCCTCCGCGATTGAATTTGTGCCCGCCGGTGCCAAAAGCGTCTGTCATGGAGGCATAAGATAGGGGGATTGCCCGTCTGCCGCCAGCAAGAGATTCGCGTGGGGTGTTTGCTTTCCGAAAACCTTGGCAAAGGTCCGGCGCAGGTGGCATCCTATGGACGTTATGAAGTATCGCAACTTTTCGGGAACGGATCTGCGTGTGAGTGAAGTCGGGTTCGGTCTGTGGACGGTTTCGACCGGCTGGTGGGGAAATTACACGGACGAAGAGGCGGTCGCGCTGATGCGCCAGGCATCTGATCTTGGTGTCACGCTCTTCGATGCCGCAGACACTTATGGAAACGGGCGCAGCGAAGAACTCATCGCCAAGGCCTTCCGCGGGAAGCGCGACCAGATCGTGATCGCCACGAAGGTTGGCTACGATTTCGTGACCCACGGGGAGGAACGGCGCGGCCAGCGCGAAATTCCGCAGAATTTCCGGCCGGAGGCCATTCGGCAGGCGACGGATGCCGCGCTGAAGCGACTTGCAACTGATCGCATCGATCTTCTGCAGTTGCACAATATCCGGATGGAACAAGTCGAGGATGAGAGCGTCTGGGAGACGCTGGAAGAACTCCGCGCGGAGGGCAAGGTCGGCCAGTATGGCGTCGCGCTGGGGCCGGCCATTGGCTGGCTCGGCGAAGGGGTCGGGACGATCCGGAAACGGAACCCGGCTGTCGTCCAGCACATATACAATCTCCTCGAACAGCATCCCGGCAAGGCCATACAGAAATCCGCACGGGATCGCGGCGCGAAGACGATGTTTCTCGTCCGCGTGCCGCACTCCTCCGGGCTACTGGAGGGCAGGTATACGGCCGAAACGGTTTTTCCACCGAATGATCACCGCAACCATCGCCCGCGTTCCTGGCTTCTCAATGGCGTGAAGAAGGTTGAGCAATTGAGGTTTCTTGAAAGAGGCGGAGAGCGGACGCTGGGACAGGCCGCGATTCTTTGGCTTCTTGCGGATGATCGCGTGGCTTCCGTGCTCCCGAATATTTACGATTCGACTCAGCTTCGGGAGTTTGTCGATGCCTCGGAAAAACCCCGCTTGTCCGGGGAGGAAATGGACCGCGTAGCGGAGCTCGTTTCCGCCAATTTCGGTCTCGAGGCCGAGGAGCCAAAATTCAAGGGAACCATGGAGCTGCCCGAAGAACTTGTCACGGTGTGAGACGGCTCGCCCGCTTCGTCCTGCGACGCCGGAAGCGTCCCCCGGAACCGCCTGGGCGGCCCAAGCTGGTCATTTTCGACTTTGATGGAACGATTGCCGACACCTTCGATGCCGGTGTGGTGATCCTAAACAAGCTGGCCGCCGAATTTGGATTTCGGGCCTTGCATCCCAAAGACCTGGAGAAGGTGCGGGAGATGCGCACCCGCCAGCTCATGAAGTTTCTGGACATCCCAACGCGCAAAATGAGCCGCATCGCCAGGCGCGGAAGCGAGGAACTCCATGCCTGCATTCACTCGATTCAACCTTTGCCTGGCATGCCGGAGGCCTTGCGTGAATTGCACGCGCTCGGATTTTCTCTCGGCATAATCACATCGAATACCGAGCTCAATGTTCAGATCTTTTTACGCGGTCACGATCTGGAATTGTTCGACTTCGTCCGGTGTTCCTCGAAACTTCTTGGAAAGGCGCGCATGATTCGCAGCGTCATCAGACGTCGGCACGTTCGCGCGGCAGACATCCTCTTCGTGGGCGACGAGACCCGGGACATCGAAGCGGCAAAAAAGGCGGGAATTCGAATCGCCGCGGTGACATGGGGCTACAATACCCGGAGATCGCTTGAGGCGATGAAGCCGGACTTCGTTTTCAACAGTCCCGGCGAACTCGTCGCGCTCCTCGCGGACCGATTTCCAGTACAATCCACTTAGGGAATCCGGCCAGCGCAAAAAAGCACTCGAGGATCATGGCCTGGCCTTGAGGTTGGATTGGAAGGCAAACGTTCTATGGAGCATCGCTGGTGGTCTCGAACAACGTTTCGGCTCTGACGACGAATGGAAATTCACCGGAAATCTGCCGACATGCAAAGCAGCGATAAATGATGGGCTTAAGACCGGGGATCAACATTTCGCCGATATCTTATGTGCAGCGTGGAGTTTCGGCGGGGTCGCGGTGCCGCCGTGTTGCTCGAGGTATTCGCACGCGGCCTCGATATCGCATGCGAGGATCTCGGTCACGTCCCGATTCAGATGCGGGCGCACGACGATGCGCAGACTGTTGATCTCTTGGGCATCGGGAGGCATCGAATAGGCCGAAAGTATCCATCCGCGTTCGCGCACCTTGTTAGAGACATCGAATTCGTTGTAACGCTTGACAGACTTGTCCAGCGTGAGCGCGACCACTGGGATCCGTTGGGTCTTGTTCATGATCTGGAACTTTCCTGTTTGTGTCAGCCGATCCCGCAGGTACGTGGCGTGATCCAATGCGTATCTCATAACCCGTGCGTACCCGTCGCGGCCGAGCCGGAGAAACATGTAGTACTGCATGAGAACAGTGGAAGATCCTTTGCTGAAATTTAACGTTGCGGTCGGAGCCTCGCCGCCCAGGTAATTGACGTAGAATACCAGATCTTCGCTAAATACCTTGCGATCTCTGAAAACGACCCAGCCCAGACCGGGCGGCACCAGGCCGTACTTGTGGCCCGAGGCGTTGATCGATTTAACCCTCGGAAGCCGGAAGTCCCATTGGTAGTCGGGGTAGAGAAACGGGTTCACGAAGGCGCCTGAAGCGCCGTCGATATGCATCGGAATGGAAACGCCGGTCCTTTTTTCATACTCGTCAAGCCAGTCGTGAATCTCCTGGAAATCATCGTCTTCGCCCGTGAATGTCTGACCGGCGATGGCCACTACGCAGATCGTGTTTTCGTCTACATGCTTGTCAAGATACTCAGCGGTAAGACGGTAGTTGCCAACCTTCAGGGGCACAATCCGCGGCTCGACATCGAAATAGCGCAAGAACTTCTTCCAGACAATCTGGACGTTGCCGCCCGTCACCATGTTCGGCCGACTGGCGTCTTTTCCCGCCCTCTGTCGAGCCTGGCGCCAATTCCACTTATGCGCCAGACCGCCCAGCATACAAGCCTCCGATGAACCGATGGTCGCAGCTCCATAGGGCTCGGCATCCTTCGGGCCATTCCACAGGTCGTGCAGCCATCGAACGCACTTAGACTCGGTCTCCCGCGTATGCGGATACATATCGGGATCGGCAAAATTCCGATACATGTGCCGATCATAAATATCCTTCGCCTCACGCTCACAAAAGGTAGTGACGAAGGAAGAGAGGTTCAACATGGGGTTGGCGTCGGTCCATGTTTCGGAGTTCACGATTGCGTTCGCTGCGGCCGCAGAAATACCCTCCTTGGGGAAATTCTGCGGGATTTCGATGTTGAATTGATCGTATGGAGTCTGCTGTGCCATGCGTTCGGTCTTAAACGGTTCTATAGTGCCTGTCCGCAAAATACATCCCGTGCGAGTTAAGTCGGTCCCTGGCACCCTCGGCATCAATTTCACGCGCAATTTTTTCGTGCAGGCTGGCCATCGGTATTACTACGTGGATTACACCAGCGGAGCCTTCAGTTACAAAATCGCAGACGCCGGTCCCTCCTGTATGGATCTAGCGCGGCGCATGGCCCCTTTGAGCCGATTCGGACAACGCAAGATTTGCTCAGCTTTTGAGCAACCTCCGCGTAGCTGAAACCTGCCAACCGACCGGCAAGTAAGGAGCATTGGGAATACATGACCACCCATTGATTTATGCAGCATTGGCCGCTCTCACCATATGGCGTTCGGCGTGCTCCGCTCCCTGTTTCTCGCTCATTTTAGGCCTGGTTACAGATCCCTGGCGAGCGTGATTCACGCACCCGCTCTTACCTCGGGTGATGAACGAGAAGCCTCACGAGCAGCTCCTCGTGCCCAGCCCAGCCTCCGGAACGCGTCTTCCCGGCTCTGAGTCCGGCACGTGTGTTGCTCTCCTGCCGGTCGCGGAGGCTAGCGTTGTTTCTGGTCCACTCGCTGTCAGAACTCCAATCTCTCGAGCCAATTGAAGGTCGGCTCGGAGTAGGGCGTTTTTCGACTCAAGCTCAGCAATCGTGGCTTTGAGCCGATCGCGTTCCTCTTCCAGGGCATCCTGCATGCACTTCATCGCTGTGAAATCTTTATTTATTCCGCAGATTCCGATGACCTCTCCGCGGGTATCCAAAAGCGGCATTTTGGTCGTGTAGTCCCAAGAGATTCTGCCATCGGGGTGAACAAGCCTTTCGATTTTTCCCACGAGCGGTTCTCTCGTTTTCATGATCCTCTGCTCGTCTGCCGCAGTTTCTCTTGCTGTCTCCATCGACCAAAAGTCGAAGTCGCTTTTCCCGATGAGATCCTTCGCACTTGCGGCGCCCATGAATTCAGCAACCGCACGACTCGCGCGAAGAAACCTTCCGCGCCGGTCCTTAAAGTAAACCTGGTCCGGCGTGTTCTCGAGCAGGAAGTCGAAGATGACGTTTGGGTCGACGTCTTGCGAAGCTGAGTTATCAAGGCGATCCGCCTGCCTGGCGCCGCACTCCCGCAGGATCTCCATGACTTGCTCGGCACGCGCTGCGTCGGTTCTGACCAAAACGAACTCGCCATTTTGAGAGAACGTCGCGGCATAAGCCTCGATCACTTTTTTCGGCAAGTGACAATGTGCAAGATGGGCTTTAAAGGCTCGGACGACACGGTGCCTCCCCGGCTTGGTTGGCAGAGCGGGCTCGGCGCTGGCCCAGGACACCGCCGGACCATAGCCCGACGAAAAGACTGCCGGACCGAAGCTGCCTGGCTCTTCGGCCACGATGGCCTCATTGTAAACAGTGTGCTCAAATCCCTCGCGAGCCAGTCGGTCAACCGCCTTGTCGAGGTGTCGAGCGCTGTCGAATATTCCAACGATGGTCTGGTCGGACAAGAGCCGCTCCGCGAAGAGTTTACCGATAGCGGGAATTAGGGTATTGATCGGGTTTTTCATTTCACTCAGCCCTCCGTATCGGGTATTATCGCAGCTTCCCTTGTGTGGCCCCTACATGCGTCGTATATTCGCCAGTAATGTCGCTCAAGACACCATTTCGTTCCCGATGTGCCTGTAGGGTGCTCAATCGCGTTGGCTTGAGACCTATGGACTATTCGCGAGAATATTCACTATCCCAATCGCGCTGGCTTGAGACCTGTGGACTAATCGCGAGCACGTACGTAGTAGGTCATGCTGGCCTTATTGGCCGGATAGGGGAGCAAGCGACAACAATTGAAATGGCGGTGGCCTTTGGAGTGACATACGTCGTCTTGGGCGGGATGCTTTTCGTTTTGGTAGCAAGCTTCCGTTCTCTCAGCGACCAGGTCGATTCGTTCTTCGCATTGTTGATTCCAGAGCCGACCGGCATTCCAGGCTCCCGCCGACGCGCTGCACGGGAGATTGGATCTACTACTGTCGCGAAACCGCGAGCGGGGTAGAGAAAAAAACGGTGTGATTCCTTCGCTACACGAAGCTCTGGAACACCAATCATCGTCCTGAGCGCGTCAAACCGGCCTTCGAGGCAAGCCTCAAGAAACTCCAGCTCGACTACCTCGATCTCGATCTCATCCACACCCCTTTCGCCTTCCAACCGGGAGACGTGCAAGACCCGAGGGACGCGAACGGCAATGTGATCTATCATCACCGCTATCGCCAAGCGGGTCGGCAAGACTCCAGCCCAAGTCGTGCTCGCGTGGGCTATCCAACGCGGGACGGCCCTCCTGACCACCTCGAAGACCCCCAGTCGGATCAAGGAGAACTTTGACGTCTCCACTCTTCCTGAAAACCCCATGCGGGATATCAGCGAAGGAATCAAGTCGCGGGTAAGGTTCAATGCCGTTGTGGAGACCGGTGTTCCCGGGTTCATTCCCAGAGGAAGATGAGGCCGAGACTTGGCGCATGGAATGCCAGCCTGGAGAGGAGATGCAGGTCGATTAGCGTCCAAGAAGTGCTGGATTTTGAAGCCCTCTATTTCGACTTTTCGTGCTTCACTTTCAGTGACCGGCGACATGGCCACAAAGCGTAGGATGCTGTTGAGGGTGCCAATGCGCAGGGCGGTATGATCTGGAATCGGGACGCGTTGAGGGGATGGTTTATCTGTCTGCAAAATGATATGGCTGCCCTTCTGATGGACTTGCCGGTAGTCCCAATGTTTGCAGCAGCGCCTTAACAAGCGCGCGCCCGGAGAGGTCGTGCGGAATTTTCACGCGGGAAGAACCATCACGCACCAGACGGAGGCGGATGCGAAGGGCGAGCTTTTCTGGTTGATCGAAGTAATAACCTCGCACTGCTTCGCGCACGTTGGTACGCAACTCGTCCCAGTTGCTGCCTTCGGTGACGATGCAAGAGGCGAAGGTGATCGAGGCCAACGTGGGCCTTACCCGCAGCAAGGCCAACCAGGCAATGGCGGAACTCGAATTCCAGAACATCAACCTCAAGTCGCGAACGAAACTCTACGAGACAAGGAGCATCTCGGTGGACAATACGAACTGGCGCTCTCGATACAACGCATGGCTGAAGCCGCCTACGACGCGGCTGCGAGTGAAGCCGAGAAGGCCAAATTGAAATTCGACTCCACGGTCGGTGGCGTCAACACGACGGTCGCCTCGATCCAGGCCCAGTTGGTCGAGGCTCGCTCTACCTCGACAACACCCTCCTGCGCGCCCCGGAGGACGGGATGGTTGTGAGCCTTCAGGTGCGCCCCGGCATGGTCGCCGGCGACCTGCGCATCGGGGCCCTCGCATCGTTCCTGGTGGACGCCGATCGTTACCTGCTCCTCGGACAACCAGATTGCCGGCATCGGGGACACCACCTTCACCGCCTTCCTCACCGGCAAATGCCAAAGGTTTCGTCTGGGGCATCGGCGGCGTTCACCTTCGACCGCGGCGGCGCGGCCTCGGTCAGGGCGGAATCGGGCATCGGCACTCGCTCGTGGCCTTACATCGGCAGAAAATTGTGGCCGGCGCACTCATGACACGGTGAACCTCTCCGCCCAGGTCTTCGTGAACGCCGCCTCGCCGGAGTTCGGCTCCGACTGGTCCTTCCGCCTCCAGTGCCAATTCCTTTTTCCCCGATAACCCGCGAGATGCACGATGGGACATCAGACTACAAGCCATTGTCACACTGCTGGCATTGATCAATCCGGCCATGTGCGCGGCGATCTTCCTGCGGGTCGAGGAGACGCCGCCCCGCAAGACGATGGTGACCGCCGCCGCCTAGGCCGCGGTGACAGTGCTGGTGATTCTGGTGTTTCCCCCGGACTGCATAAAAGCCGTCAACGCCCGCATTTCCTCGGAACGGGAACTTTGCTCCCAAAGGTAGATGAAAAGGTTGGTGTCCCAGAAGACCTTCACTTCCAATCCTCCCGGAGGGCTTTTAGCATAAGCATCGGGGTCGGTTCCCTTCCAGTAACCCGGACTCCAGCTCGAGCAGGCCGTAGCGGTCCCCCTTCTTCCGGAGAGGGATCTGGAATCTTCGCAATTCCCGCATCACCATGTTCTTAAGAGTCGTCTTTCGCGAGAGCGCCACGGTCTTGCCTCCATGAACCATATCTTCGGGCAAGTCCACCGTGGTTTTCATACGGAAAACCATATGCCTGTAGCTGCATTTTCAAGGTTCTCGAGCGGGACCAGAACCCTTCGACGGCGCCCAGACCTACAGTGCACGCTGCCCAAGGGGATCCCGGAGGCGAACTTCTCGTCGGCCCCAGTTTCGCGCCGCCCCGTGGGCTGGCGTGACCGCCGCCTTTAACCGCGGGCGTGCTACTGCTGGCTGCATGCCGGCGCTGAACTTTCTGCTGAAATACCGGGCGGATCTCTTCACCCAAGTGCCGATTATTTATTGTTCTGTGCCCAGCGATCGAGTTCCAAAGAGTCCACCGGGCGCGGAGATCGCGGGCATCCCCGGTTGCCGGCCAGTTCGTCCTGGAATTGGAGCTGGCGTTGCGCGTGCATCCGAACACGCAGCAAGTGGCGGTGGTTTCAGGGAGTGGATTGAGGATCATTTGGCGCTCGATCTCTTTCGGCAAGACATGAGCGCATTCGCGAATCGCTTTGTTCACCATCTTTCGCGATCTTTCCATGGAGGAGTTGCGCAAAGCGGTGGCGCACCTTCCTGACCATACCATCGTCCTCTGCCTGACGATGTTTCGGGATGCGACGGGACGGAACTATACTCCGCGGCAGGCCCTGGGCGAATTTGCCCCCGCGAGCCGTGTGCCGATCTACGGCTGCTGACAATACTTACCTCGGGCACGGCATCGTGGGCGGGAGCATGGTCACGTTTGACGAAATCGGCCGGAAGGCCGCGCAATTAGGCATGCGCATCCTCGCCGGGGAGGATCCGCAGAGCGCCGCCCGGTCCGAGGCGCACGAGGCCGTGCCGATGTTCGATTGGAAGCAGGTGCAACGCTGGAAGATCGACGAGAAGCAGTTGCCGCCCGGCAGCGTCGTCCAGTTCCGGGAGCCAACGTATTCGGAGAAACATCGCCGGCTGATCCTGGCGGCGGCGACCTTGGTCGCTTTACAGACAGCATTGATTACGATCCTGCTGGTGCAGCTTCGCCGGCGGCGGCTTGCCGAGGAGGCCATGCGGGAGAGCGAGAGCGGGTGAACCTGGCGACGGCCTCCGCCGGAGCGGGGCTGTGGGCGGTGGATCTCGCGACACGACGCATGTGGGTGACGGACCGCACACGGCAGTTGTTTGGCTTTGGAGCGGACGAAGAGATCGACTGGGATCGCCGCCTGCGGGCGATCCATCCCGAGGATCGCGAGCGGGCGCGGAGCGCCGCCGAGGAGGCGTTGCGCACTGGCCGACCGTATGTCGTGGAGTTGCGCGTGGTGCAGCCCGATGGCACGACGCGACGGGTCGCGTCGTGCGCAGCTCCGCACCCTGGCTCGAATGGCAAACCGGCGAGGCTGATGGGCGCGTCCATCGATATTACCGAGCGCAAGCACGCGGAGGAGGAGTTGCACCGCCAACATGTGGAATTGGCGCACGTCACCCGTACGTACATGCTCGGCGAGCTTTCCGGTTCGCTCGCGCACGAGCTGGGCCAGCCGCTCGGCGCCGTGCTGGCGAATGCCGAGGCGGCTGAATTGCACCTCGCAAAAGCTGCGCCCAATCTGGAGGAAGTCCGTCGCCATCCTCGCCGACATCCGCGGCGAGAGCATCCGGGCCGGCGGAATCGTCCACGGCATGAGATCCTTCCTGCGCCACGACGTGGAATTCGAACCGGTCGATCTGCCGGCGCTGATCGAGGAATTGAAGAAGCTGGTCGGCCCGGACGCCATCCTTCACCACACGACGCTCGATTTCCAACTGCCCGCCGGCCTGCCCAGGATCCGTGGCCAGCACGTTCAGTTGCAGCAGGTGTTGCTGAACCTCATCCTCAACAGCATCCAGGCCATGAAGGACAGTCCGACCACCGGGCGGCATGTTGCGGTGACGGCGGTTGCACGCGAGGAGGGCCTTTTGGAGTTCGCCGTCACGGACGCGGGAACGGACGTGCCGCCGGACAAGCGGGAGCAGAGACTCCAGGAATCAGGGCGGTGGCGTGGTTCGAGTGGTTGCTCCAGATGAGATGCACTTCTCGCCGACAATACCTTTTGAATCGATTAAGACCTCGTCGGGTGAAATCCGTGGGAGGAGCAATTGCCACAGCAAGAGTCAACGAAAGGGAGTATCATGATCAATGAGACCATCGAAAGGCTACCCTCGGAGATCTTGGAGGAGTTTAGGAATCTGCTCCGTCATGACTCGATCACGTGCGCGATCTCGGACTGTATGGGCCGCTTTAATGCGATGACCTCCGACATGAAGCCTTTGTTTGAGGGCATGAGACTCGTCGGATCCGCTGTAACCGTGAAGACCCTTGCCTCTGATCTGGCAGCGGCCTTCAAGGCAATCGACATCTGCAAGCCCGGCGACATTGTGGTCATCGACTCTCATGAATCGATCAACACCGCTTTCTGGGGAGAGAACATGACGATGTCGGCCCTCAATCGGGGGGTTATCGGAGCTGTGATCGACGGTGCATGTCGCGACGTAGAAGAGATCAGAAAGATAAGATTCCCGGTGATCTGCAAAGGAATTGTTCCGAATGTGCTTTGATCTCCCGGTGACTGCGCATGCTCAACGTCTCATCGAGGGCGCCGGGGCTCCGCGTAAGCTCTCCGGACGTCGTGGTTCTGCTCATGGGCAACGGGGCGGTGGTCGGACCAATTTCGCACAGGCTCCTGTGATTCTGGAGCAGGCAGAGCGTCTGCTGGCGACGGAGCATCTTCTTCAAGAGAAGATCAGGGCCGGTGCAACTGTTGGCGAGTTGGTCAACGTGGATGAAGTGTTCAGGAATGCGTTCTCCTACCAGAGCAGAGCAGTGGACCGTCGATGAACAGCGAGAGCGTCGGCAAACTGCAGCAGGTGTCCGGATTAACGATCCCACACAATATCAATTTACCAGCTCCGGACCGCGCTCAAATCGGAGTGACTCCCATCGTTTGTGTTCGCTCCTCGAGTCTTCCTCACAAGGATTGACCCGGGAATTTTACGCTCTCCTGAACGTTGGTAGGGTCGCGCTGCTTGCGATGGCGGTCTGTGCCCGCATTGGCCCAGGGGTAGAAAATCCGCTCACGACCACGGCTTTCACTTCCACGATTGCTAACACGGCCCAGCCGCCCGGCCCCGCGCCAGAGGGCATGGTTTGGATTCCGGGCGGTGAGTTCTCGATGGGTAGCGATGGAAAGTCCGACGGAAAATCCTGTTGCTCGCCGGCCACGGTCGCCGACGCGCTTCCGATACACCGCGTGTACGTCGATGGCTTTTGGATGGACGCGACGGATGTCACCAACGCCGAGTTTGAGAAATTCGTGAAGGCCACCGGCTACGTGACCATCGCCGAGCGTGCACCGACCAAAGAAGACTTTCCGACGCGCCGCCGGAGAATCTTGTCGCAGGATCGGTGGTCTTCAGCCCCACGCCGGGACCGGTTCCGCTGGATAATCACTTCCAATGGTGGAGTTATGTCAAAGGCGCGAACTGGCGGCACCCTGAAGGTCCACAGAGCGACATCAAGGGCAGGGAAAACTATCCCGTCGTACACGTCGCCTACCCCGACGCTCTCGCTTATGCAAAATGGGCGGGCAAGCGGCTGCCGACGGAAGCCGAGTGGGAGTACGCCGCGCGCGGCGGGTTGAGCGGCAAGCTCTATGCATGGGGCGATGAGTTCCAACCCGGCGGGAAGTTCATGGCAAATACCTACCAGGGACAGTTTCCGGTGAAGGACACCGGCGAAGATGGATTTACTGGAATCGCTCCGGTGAAATCGTTTCCCGCAAACGGCTACGGCCTCTACGACATGGCGGGCAACGTCTGGCAGTGGTGCAGCGATTGGTATCGCCCGGACTATTTCCAGCAACTTGCCGATGCTGGCGGCGTGGCGCGAAATCCGCAAGGTCCGGAAACTCCCTTCGATCCCTCCGAGCCGTCGGAGAAAAAGCGCGTCCATAGAGGCGGTTCCTTCCTGTACCGACCAGTATTGCACCCGCTACATGGTGGGAACACGCGGCAAAGGCGAGGTCAATACGGGGACCAACCACCTCGGATTCCGCTGCGTGAAAAGCGGAAACCAATCAATCGCCGTCACGGCGCCTTAATCATGCGAACCCATGAACGCCGAGAATCAACCAATTAGCGATCTCATGTTTATAACAAGAAAACGAAGTGCAGGATTTATTGCCGCGGTGTTCCTGGTGGGTGCGTTGTCAAATTCTGCATCCGCCGCGCCTCCGCCGACAAATGCTTCCGGGCAAACGCCGCCAGGT
>CAVXQK010000021.1:0-197329 GCA_963763735.1 uncultured Verrucomicrobiae bacterium
CCCTGTCCATAAAGCGGTCAGCGAGACCTTCTACATGCTTAGGCGATCTTTAATTTCGGAGCGATGCTGCGGACCGTCACGCCACACACTCCAAAGCGGCCACGAAATCGATTCACCTCCACACCGCGGCCACCCCGGCGGAAAGTTAGCCTGCTGCCATCGTATCCGTTCCTAGCAGGCGTCAGCCCGGACACGTCACGGCACGTTAGGCCGCGAGAGCGAGATCTTCGTGATCTGCATTTATTTTTTTGATCCGATTTTTAACGAGGCCAACGAATCATCCTCGGCATGCGAGCCTTGCATCGAACTTCATGTCGAAGCCAATACGCCCCCAAGTTCAACCAAAAGGATAACTCGAACTCTGCGAATATCAAGAGGCCGGTGTGCGCGTGCCGAGTTACGAGACAACGCCCTAGAAGGCGGTCGCCCTTGCAGCACGCCCGGACTACGAAAAGAACTTGATGACGAAAGGAAACTCGTACGTTTCACCGTTACCTTCCTTCACCGCACCGATGATGGTGAATATCAACCAGGCGACCGCGATAACCGCGTAAACGGGCGCGAAGAATAGTCCGACGACCAGCCACCAGAGCAGGCCCACGAGGGTGGCGGCGGCAAACCCGTAAATGGAATACGAGATTTGAAAGTTGAGCACGCGCTTCCCCACGCTGTCCAGGTAGGCGCTATCCCCCTTTTTTATCAGCCAAATGATCAGCGGGCCCGCCACGTTCAGCAAATGAGGCCCGGCGAAACCCAGCAGCGCGCTTAAGTGGATGCCAATGGCCCATTGGCGGTCAGCGGCGTCCGAACCGGAAGCCGGCTGAAGCGGCGGCGGAGCGCCTTGCGGAGGCGGCTGTGGTGAAGTTTCCATAGAGGATAATTTGCAACATTTTCCTCCGCGTGGAAACCGATTCTGCCGGTTGCAGCAGAAAACTTCGCTGCTAGGTTGGCTTTTCATGCGAAACTTTCTGTTCGTCCTGTCGGTCGCCTTCTCAATGTCATTGCAAGCGGCGAGCTTGCCGGAAAGCATGGTCTTTGTGGGCCCGACAAAGTACCGGGCACTGATCGAGCTCGGGCTTGCAGAGAACTGGAGGGCGTTGCCGGTGGGCGAACGGACCACGAAAGTCGGGCTCGCGCTCGTGGGAACTCCTTACAAGAATTACACGCTGGAGCTGGACGACCGCATCGAGGCGCCCTCCGTAAACATGGCGGGGATGGATTGCTGGACATACTTCGAGATTTCCCTCGCCGCAGCGCGTGCGTTGAAGGTCTCTGAAAATCCCACCCCTCAGGATATGTTGCGCATGATCGAACTCGACAGGTACCGCGGCGGGCGTTGCAACGGGGTCTTCACCTCGCGTCTGCACTACCTCGAGCAATGGCTTTACGACAACCAGAGCCGGGGCCTCGTCAAGGACGTCACGCCGTCCCTGCCCGGCGCGAGGAAGCTCAATCGCGATATGAAAGAGATGTCCGCGTCGTGGCGCAGCAGCAAGCAGCTCCGGGCCAATCCGGCGCTCGTTCCGGAACTCGCCCGCATTGAGAGCCAGCTCTCCAGGCGGGGAATTTGGTATGTCCCCAAATCCAAGGTCCCCGCCGCGGAGAAGCATCTGCGCAACGGAGACATCATTTGCATCGTCTCCACATGGCCGCGCGGATACACTTCCCACGTCGGACTCGCCTACCGTGACAAGAACGGCGTCCTGCGTTTCATGCATGCCTCAAAAAATTCGGGCGAAGTGATCGTCGACTCCCGTTTGAGCAGCTATCTGAACCGCTACCGCACCGATGCCGGAATCATGGTCGCCCGGCCGAACGACGTTTAGCGGCCCGGTTTTGGAAAACGGCTTCTTACAGTTTTGGAGAACGACTCCTTACGTCGTCGCCTACACCACTTCTCGTTTGCCTTGACGGCGAGGCCTCCGTATTCTGCGCGGTTCCCATGAATTTAATCGATCTTCTCATCCTGGCCCAAGCAGCAAGTCCCGCCCCCGAAGGCGCCGGCCCTCAGCCTTCGTTTCTTATCCAAATGGCGCCGCTGATATTTCTTTTTGTGATCTTCTATTTTCTGCTCATTCGGCCGCAGCAGAAGCGGCAGAAGGCCCATGAAAAGCTGGTCTCCTCCGTCAAGACGGGGGATAAAGTCGTCACAAGCTCCGGCATCCACGGCATCGTAGCCAATGTGAAGGATAAGACCATCCTCGTGAAGGTCGCCGATAACGTGAAAATCGAGTTCGACCGCGCCTCCGTCGCTTCGCTCGAGAAGAGCGCCGAGGTCACCGAAGAGGTCAAATAATCGAGTGTGCAGTGAGCCAGCCATCGCTTGGGCGTCCCTTGAAGCGAGTTGGCCCGCTGAATTCTGAAAGTCCCCTGCCATGTCTCCCGCGCTGACGTTTTTTGTCGGGCTTCTGCTCCTCATCCTTTTCGGTTGGTATTTCTCCACCGATCTCCCCGGCCGGAAGCGGTGGCTTGGCCTTGTCTTGTCGGTTCTGCTTGTGGCCTTTTGTCTCGAGCAAGCGATCCCACCCGCAAAAAAGATCAAGCTGGGCCTCGACCTTCAAGGCGGCACCTCGTTTCTGATCAGATTGACCCCGCAAAGCGATCAGGCGATCACGACGGATCTTCTCGACCAGGCGGTCGAGGTGATTCGGAAACGCGTGGATGCCTACGGCGTGAGCGAGCCCGTCATCACCCCTCAAGGTCGCGAACGCATCCTGGTGCAGATTCCCGGCCTGGACACGAAGCAGATCGAAACCACCAAGGGCGAGTTGCAACGCGTGGCCAAGCTTGAATTCGCGACGGTTGCCGGCGGAGCGGACCGGATAGCTCGCATCGAAGCGGGTGAAGAAATCATGCCGCCCGGATATGTTGTCAAAACCTACAAGGACAAAGTCGAGGGCAAAGAGGTGGATTTCAAACTCCTTGTCAAGCGGCGGGCCGAGCTTTCGGGCGAACACGTCAAGCGGGCCTACGCCTATTTCGATAACCACGGTTACGGGGTGTCGCTCTCGCTGGACTCGGAAGGCGCAAAGATTTTCGGGGATCTCACACAATCACTCGCCCCGAGCCACGGCCAGATCGCCATCATGCTCGACGGGGAGATCCAAAGTGCGCCCCGGGTCAATGAGCCGATCTACGGCGGCAACGCGGTGATCACCGGGCGCTTCTCCGACAAAGAGGCGCGAGATCTGGCCAGCGCTCTGGAAAACCCGTTGCGCGTTCCGGTGGAGGTCGAAGAAACGCGCAGCGTCTCGCCAACGCTGGGTACGGACTCCATTCGCAGCGGCGTTTTGGCCGGGTTGACCGGTCTCGTGCTCGTTTTGGCCTTCGTCATCCTGTATTATCGCCTCGCGGGAGTCGTGGCGTTTTTCGGCCTCCTAGTAAACATCGCCATTCTGTTTGGTGCGATGGCAATGTTTCATTTCGTGCTCACGCTGCCGGGCATTGCGGGAATCATTCTGACCATGGGAATGGCGGTGGATGCGAACGTCCTTATCTACGAAAGGCTGCGCGAGGAAACCGCCGCCGGCAAATCCCTGACCGCAGCCCTGGAGAGCGCCTATGACAAAGCGTTCAGTGCGATCTTTGATGCCAATGCGACGACACTTATCACCGCCGTGATCCTCTTCTGGCAGGCCACGGGTTCGGTGAAGGGCTTTGCCGTCACTCTTACCCTTGGCATCATCGCCTCGATGTTTTCCGCGCTTCTCGTGACCCGCACCGCCTTCCGCTGGCTGATCGACAAATTCGGGCTAAAAAAGCTCTCGATGCTCGATTTGATCCCGAAGAAGAGGTTCGACTTCCTCAGCAAAAGAAGGCTGGCCGCATTCGTCTCGCTCGCGCTAATCGGAGGCTCCCTCGTCGTCTTTGCCGCGCGCGGAGAAAAGAATTTCGGCATCGATTTCCGCGGTGGCGACCTCCTGGTTGTGAATTCCAAGCAGCCCATCGCGGTCACCGAAGCACGGCGCGCCCTCGAGGGCATTGGCCACGGAGACGTTGTGATCCAGTTTGAACGCCAGGGCATGCAATCGCTGCTTTCGGTCCGCAGCCCGCAGGGAACCTCGACGGCGATCCTTTCCAAGCTTCAGGAGGTCTTTCCCGATCGCGGCATCACTCCGGTGGCGCAGGAAAATGTGGGTCCTCAAATCGGCTTGGAATTTGCAAAGAGGGCGGCTCTCGCTCTCGGCCTGGGCATGGTCGGAATCCTCATCTACGTCACTCTCCGCTTCGAGTTCTCCTTTGCCCTCGGCGCGGTCGTCGCTCTCCTCCATGATGTGATCATCACGGTGGGTGTCTTTTCGCTGATCGGCGGCGAGTTATCCCTCGTCATGGTGGGCGCGATTCTCACGATCGCCGGTTATTCGATCAACGACACCATCGTCGTCTTCGACCGAATTCGCGAAGGGCTCAAACGAGGCGAGCGCGGGTCGATCCAATCCTTGATGAACACTTCGATCAACGAGACGCTGGGCCGGACAATCCTCACCGGCGGCACGACCCTGCTTTCCGTTGGCGCCCTTTTCTTCTTCGGCGGCACCGTTTTGCGCGACTTTTCCTTTGCCATTCTCATCGGAATCCTCGTTGGAACCTATTCCTCGATCTACATCGCCTCCCCCATTGTCCTCTGGTGGTCCAAGCTGCGAGGTCAGAGCATCCGACGTGAGGTGCTGCAAGCTGAAGCTGCAAGCTGAGCGCAGAGAACCCCGGGGTAACTCCCCGGAGGAAAATCGAAAAGGCCACACTGCGGCACCGCCGCTGGGCCGCAGAAAATCTAAATCTCAGCAAAAAAAGAGGCCCAGCTCCAGTATTTCAACTGAAGCTGGGCATTAACTCTGGCAACGACCTACTCTCGCGCAAGCTAGACAAGCACTACCATCGGAGCTATGATGTTTCACTTCCGTGTTCGGGATGGGAACGGGTGGGTCCACCATGCAAAAGTCACCAGAGGATAGGAACCTGAACTCTCAAATTCCCAGGTCTCTGATGACCCAATCATTACCATATCAAGAGAACGTCTCCGCTCTCTGGCAACCGCATACAAAGGCAAACCCGCAATTCCAACGATCTGAATCTGCATGAAGCAAATCGAAGAATAAAAAAGCCGAACGAACATTAGTAGTCCTAAGCTCAACGCATTACTGCGCTTATACCCGGACCCTATCAACGTGGTGGTCTTCCACGGTTCTTCAGGGAGAGCTCATCTTGGGATAGGCTTGGCGCTTAGATGCTTTCAGCGCTTATCCTTTCCGAACATAGCTGCCCGGCGCTGCTCCTGACGGAACAACCGGAACACCAGAGGTTCGTCATTCCCGGTCCTCTCGTACTAAGGAATGAACCCCTCAACTC
This sequence comes from uncultured Verrucomicrobiae bacterium, assembly GCA_963763735.1. Lineage (GTDB taxonomy): Bacteria > Verrucomicrobiota > Verrucomicrobiia > Chthoniobacterales > Terrimicrobiaceae > DASTFP01. Next base: position 5,347 of record CAVXQK010000021.1, read on the forward strand.
TCCTGCGCCCACAGTGGATAAGGACCGAACTGTCTCGCGACGTTCTGAACCCAGCTCGCGTACCACTTTAACCGGCGAACAGCCGGACCCTTGGGACCTTCTCCAGCCCCAGGATGTGATGAGCCGACATCGAGGTGCCAAACCCTGCCGTCGATATGAGCTCTTGGGCAGGATCAGCCTGTTATCCCTAGCGTACCTTTTGTCCTTTGAGCGATAGCAATTCCACATTAAACTACCGGATCACTTGGACCTACTTTCGTATCTGCTCGACGTGTAAGTCTCGCAGTTAAGCTGGCTTATATCCATGTACTCGTCACCTGATTGCCAACCAGGTTGAGCCAACCTTCGTAATCCTCCGTTACTTTTTGGGAGGACACCGCCCCAGTGAAACTGACCGGCTGCCAGTGTCTCGCGCCCGGATCACGGGTCGCGGTTAGATGTCTCAATTCCAAAGGGTGGTGTTTCATTGTCGGCTCATCATCCCCCTAAAGAGATGAATCAAAGCCTCCCACTTACGCTAAGCATCGAAATCGAAACAACAGTAACAGCGTACAGTAAAGGTGCATAGGGTCTTTCCGTCCTACTGCGGGCAGGCGGCATCTTCACCGCCACTACAACTTCGCTGAGCTCCTCGTTGAGACAGCGGTCAACTCGTTACACGATTCGTGCAGGTCGGAACTTACCCGACAAGGAATTTCGCTACCTTAGGACCGTTATAGTTACGGCCGACATTCACCGGGACTTGGGCTCGAAGCTTCGCCTTGCGGCTAACCTCTTACCGTAATCTTTCGGCATTGGTCACGTGTCACACCCTATACGTCGTCTTACGACTTAGCAGAGTGCTGTGTTTTTGTTAAACAGTCGGTTGACCCATTTCACTGCGGCCCGCCTGAGGCGGGCACCCCTTCTTCCGAGGTTACGGGGCTAGATTGCCGAGTTCCTTAACGAGGTTTCACTCACGCGCCTTGGCACACTTATGCCCACCCACCTGTGTCGGTTTACGGTACGGACGCCTTAGTATACGCTGAAGCTTTTCTTGGCTGGCTGTTTAAAGAATCCGCTTCGGCCGAAGCCTCCACGTCCCCCCGCTCACGCGAGGGACCGCCACTTTCAATCGGCGGCTCTTCTCCCAACCAGCGTCCCTTCAGTTTAAATTTCGGCGGCGGCAGGAATATTGACCTGCTTGCCATCGTCTACGCCCTTCGGCCTCGACTTAGGATCCGGCTAACCCTGGGAGGACGAACCTTCCCCAGGAAACCTTGGGTTTACGGCGACCAGGGATTTTACCTGGTTTATCGCTACTCATGTCTGCATCCTCACTTCTCAGCACTCCACAGCGGGTTACCCCACTGCTTCAAGGCACTGAGAACGCTCTCCTACCACGCCCCGGCTTGCGCCGGAACATCCAGAGCTTCGGTATGACGCTTATCGCCAATCATTTTCGGCGCGAAAACACTCGATGAGTCAGCTATTACGCACTGTTTAAACGATGGCTGCCTCTAAGCCAACGTCCTCACTGTCTAAGTATCTTCACATCCTTTCCACTAAACGTCATTTAGGCACCTTAGCTGCTGATCTGGGTTGTTTCCCTCTCGACCGTGCAGCTTATCCCACACGGACTGCCTCCCTTGTTACACCCTGCGGCATTCGGAGTTTGATTGAATTCGGTACCCGGGTATGGGCCCTAGTTCATCCAGTGCTCTACCTCCGCAGGTCAGCACAAGAGGCTCTACCTCAATAGATTTCGGAGAGAACCAGCTATCACGGGGTTTGATTAGTCTTTCGCTCCTACCCACAGCTCATCCGGGGACTTTTCAACGTCCATCAGTTCGGACCTTCGCCCCATGTTACTGGGGCCTCATCCTGGCCATAGGTAGATCACCTCCGCTTCGGGTCTAGCACCAGCACCTAAACGCCCATTTCGGACACGCTTTCGCTTCGCCTACACCCCAGAAGGGCTTAGACTTGGCACTGACACTAACTCGCAGACTCATTAAGCAAAAGGCACGCGGTCACCCTTGCGGGCTCCCACACCTTGTAAGCACATGATTTCAGGGACTATTTCACTCCGCTCACAGCGGTTCTTTTCACCTTTCCCTCGCGGTACTTGTTCACTATCGGTTGCCAACTAGTATTTAGCCTTACCCCGTGGTCGGGGTGGATTCACGCGACGTTTCACGTGTGACGCGTTACTCAGGAATTCCCTAGGCGTGCTCGAGTTTTCGGTTACAGGTCTTTCACCTTCTATGGAGCGACTTTCCATCCGCTTCTCCTAACCGTTGCACTGCCACGACGGGCTCCTACGACCCCTGGGAGCAAGCTCCCAGGTTTAGGCTTTTCCGCTTTCGCTCGCCGCTACTTACGGAATCTCATTCGATTTCTATTCCTCCGCTTACTGAGATGTTTCACTTCAGCGGGTGTTGCGTGCTCCGATCTATGTATTCAATCGGAGACGATCCGGTATTAACCGGAACGGGTTACCCCATTCGGAAATCCGCGGGTCGGGGCCTATTTGCGGCTCACCGCGGCTTATCGCAGCTTATCACGTCCTTCTTCGCCTGTTGGCACCAAGGCATCCATCATGCGCTCTTAGTAGCTTTATTTCTTCGATATTTGGAAATCTCTAATTTGTGCAATCACCGTGCCGACGCTCGTCGGGCGGCAATTGCGCAGACTCAGCAAATTGTTGAAGTTGCATTTAATTTGCCCTGTATGCGGATGTCAAAGAGCTTGCCGGGGGACTGGCCCACGGCGGCTTGACGCCTGTCCGGTCTTCGAACCGGCGACAAAATTCAAAACGTTTTCACCTGTCTGGACGACAGGTATTCAGCATTGTTTGGTGGGCCTGATAGGACTCGAACCTATGACCCTGCGCTTATCAAGCGCATGCTCTAACCAACTGAGCTACAGGCCCGCGGGTTGGTTGATGGCGCATGGTTGATTGTTGATTAGGACTTTATCATCAACCATCAACTCTCAACCATCAACTCTGTTGGAAAATGGAGGCAAGGGGACTCGAACCCCTGACATCCAGCTTGCAAAGCTGGCGCTCTACCAACTGAGCTATGCCCCCGTTACGATGGTTGACGGTCGGGGGTTGATAGTTGATCGAACTGCCATCATCCATCAACCCAAAACGATCACCCAACAGGCGGGGTCAGTTACCAGAAGGTTATTCTTTCAACAAACACTGGACAGTGCGTTCCCTCTGTATTTCGACCTGTGGAGCTTTCGGCCCACAGGATTTGCCTCCGAGTCAAAATTGACTGCGGAATCAGACTCACCATGCCGCGACAGAGTCGCGGGTTAGGCGTTTCTCCTTAGAAAGGAGGTGATCCAGCCGCAGGTTCCCCTACGGCTACCTTGTTACGACTTCATCCCAGTTACCGCTCATAGCGTAGGACGCTGCCTCCTTGCGGTTAGCGCGCGTACTTCGGCTACAAACGACTCCCATGATGTGACGGGCGGTGTGTACAAGGCCCGGGAACGTATTCACGGCGCCGTAGCTGATGCGCCATTACTAGCGATTCCGGCTTCATGGAGGCGAATTGCAGCCTCCAATCCGAACTGGGCCCAGTTTTAGAGATTTCCTCCACCTTGCGGATTCGGTTCATTCTGTACTGGGCATTGTAGTACGTGTGCAGCCCTGGCCGTAAGGGCCATACTGACTTGACGTCGTCCCCACCTTCCTCCCCGTTTCACAGGGCAGTCTGTCCAGAGATCCCTTGCGGGCAACAGGACACAGGGGTTGCGCTCGTTGCGGGACTTAACCCAACATCTCACGACACGAGCTGACGACAGCCATGCAGCACCTGTGCAAGGCGCTGATATTGCTACCAGCTACCCGGCTTTCACCGGGGACACAATGCATGTCAAGGCCAGGTAAGGTTCTTCGCGTTGCATCGAATTAAGCCACATACTCCACCGCTTGTGCGGGCCCCCGTCAATTTCTTTGAGTTTTAATCTTGCGACCGTACTTCCCAGGCGGCACGTTTAACGCGTTAGCTCCGGCACGGACGGGGTCTGAACCCGCCCACACCAAACGTGCACCGTTTACTGCCAGGACTACCGGGGTATCTAATCCCGTTTGCTCCCCTGGCCTTCGTGCCTCAGTGTCAGGAACTGCCCAGAGATCCGCCTTCGCAACTGGTCTTCCTCACGATATCTACGCATTTCACTGCTACACCGTGAATTCCGATCTCCTCTACAGTCCTCGAGTCACGCAGTATCCGGTGCATTTTCGGAGTTAAGCTCCGAGATTTCACACCAGACTTGCGTCACCACCTACGCACCCTTTACGCCCAATGAATCCGAACAACGCTTGAGACCTCTGTATTACCGCGGCTGCTGGCACAGAGTTAGCCGTCTCTTCCTCTTGCGGTACTATCACTTGCTTGTTCCCGCATGACAGGAGTTTACAACCCGAAGGCCTTCGTCCTCCACGCGGCGTCGCTCCATCAGGGTTGCCCCCATTGTGAAAAATTCTCGACTGCTGCCACCCGTAGGTGTCTGGACCGTGTCTCAGTTCCAGTGTGGCTGGTCGTCCTCTCAGACCAGCTACCCGTCATTGCCATGGTGGGCCGTTACCCCGCCATCTAGCTGATAGGCCGCGAGTTCATCAGGAAGCGCATTGCTGCTTTGGCTTTTCCTCCAATCGAAGAATGGCCACATGCGGTATTAATTCGCCTTTCGGCGAGCTATCCCCCACTTCCCGGCAGATTGCTCACGTGTTACGCACCCGTTCGCCACTAAACCAAGCCTGTATTGCTACAAACCTGGTTCCGTTCGACTTGCATGTCTTATCCACGCCGCCAGCGTTCGTTCTGAGCCAGAATCAAACTCTCCGTGGAAAGTTTCTCCCACCTGCTAAAGGCGGGAAAGTTCCGGCATTCACTGCACCGACACGCCATGATTGTGAGAAAACAACGTATCGGGAATGGCCGTCAAATTTCAAATTTCGAAACCGACGAAAGAACGCACTATCCAGCATTTGCTGAATGTGTTTGTGCTGAAAACGTTCTGAATTTTGCCAAGCCGGCAAAACCAGAATCAGGCTGTCAAATAACGACGCTCAGCGAGCTGCTCGGACGGTCCGGCGACGACAAGACCGACGGAGTCGGCAGGTCATCGGCGCGAACCAGCGAGGTCAACGCCCGCGAGAACTATTGCCCGCTCCAACTCGTAAGTCGTGCGGGATAGTTAGAATACTGAACCTGGAGCCCCCGTCAATGAGGTTTTTGATCTTTTCGTGAAAATTTTTCGCACCTGATGCGCTTGACAGCCGGGAAGCGAATCGCCTTTCGCGAAAAGTCTCATCCAATCGCGATTCAAGCTTTATCGGCAAACCATTCCGTATGAAAAAATTGCCCGGCTGGCTTGTCAACGCGCTCGTAGGTGTGGGCGCCGAAGTAGTCGCGCTGGGCCTGGAGGAGATTGGCCGGAAGGCGCTCGGCTCGATAGCTGTCGTAGTAGCTGAGCGCGGCGGTAAAGGATGGCGCAGCCACGCCGTACTCGATGGCGGCCTGCACGGCGTAACGCCAGTGAGCCTGTGACTTGGCGATAATGTCACAAAAGTAGGGATCGAGAATCAGGTTCTTCAACTCGGGGTTACGGCGGTAGGCTGCTGTGATGTGGTTAAGGAAGTGCGCCCGGATGATGCATCCGCCGCGCCAGATCGAAGCAATGTCGCCGAAGTTGAGTCCCCAGTCGTAAAGCTTGCCGGCGGCGCCCAACTGAACGAACCCCTGCGCATAACTGATAATCTTGCTCGCGTAGAGCGCGTCCCGGACGGCAGCTATGAGCTCGGCCCGGTCGCCCGAGAACGGCTTTGGCGAGGGAGCTGGAAGCACCTTGCTTGCCTGGATGCGTTCGTCCTTCAATGAACTCAGTATTCGTGCCTCGACCGCGCTGCCGATCACCGACAGAGGCACGGACATTTCCACCGCGTGACCGACAGTCCATTTTCCGGTCCCCTTTTGACCTGCCTTGTCAAGGATGACATCCACCAGAGGCTTGCCGGTTTCGGGGTCCTTCCTTGTAAAGATGTTGGCGGTGATTTCGATCAGGAACGAGTTCAGCTGGCCCTTGTTCCACTCGCCGAAGATCTCTGCGAACTCCTCGGCGCTTGGATTGACGACGGCCTTGAGAATGGCATAGGCCTCGCAGATAAGTTGCATGTCGCCGTATTCGATGCCGTTATGCACCATCTTCACATAGTGGCCGGCCCCGTCGGGTCCCATGTGGCGGCAGCAAGGCTCTCCCTCGGCCACGGCCGCGATCTTGGTGTAAATCGGCGCAAGGGATTCCCAGCCTTCCTTGGAGCCACCCGGCATAATGGATGGGCCTTTCAACGCACCTTCCTCGCCGCCGCTGACACCTACGCCGAAAAAGTGAATGCCCTTGTCCTTGAGGGCCTTCTCCCGGCGTTGTGTATCGGTCCAAAGCGAATTGCCCCCATCGATGATGATATCTCCGGGCTCGAGGAGCGGCAAAAGCTGGCCGATGACGGCATCCACGGGCGCTCCGGCCTTCACCATGATCTGGGCCTTGCGCGGTCGCGCAAGGGATTGCACAAATTCTTCAAGGGTCTTGGTGGCATTGATGTTCTTCCCCTTGGCGCGGCCCGCGGCGAACTTTTCGGTAACCGCGGTGGTTCTGTTGAAGACGCTGACACGAAAGCCTCTACTTTCCATGTTGAGAACAAGATTCTCGCCCATGACGGCAAGGCCGATTAAACCGATATCGCTTTGATTCATGAAGTGTGCAGAAATGTGCGGGCCACAATAGCCGCCCAGTCGGAGTCAAGGCAATCGACAACTTGCAAATGAACCTGCCGAACATGCTCACGCTGCTCCGTCTCGGATTGACGGCTCTTCTTGTTGTCAGCCTCTCCGTGCCGTATCCGGGGCATTTCGTCATCGCGCTGCTGGTCTTTTTGGCGGCGTCCCTGACGGACTATCTGGACGGTGTCATCGCCCGCAGATGGGACCTGATCACCGATTTTGGGAAACTGATGGATCCGCTCGCAGACAAGGTCCTCACCGCCTCGGCCTTCATCTGTTTGATTCCGTACAAGGCGCTGCCTGCGTGGTCCGTCATCATTATCATCAGCCGCGAATTCCTGATCACAGGCCTTCGGCTTCTTGCCAGTTCCAAAGGAGTCATCCTCCCTGCGGAGAAGCTCGGAAAACACAAGACGGCCTGGCAGATGATCACAATCGTTTTTTTTCTCGCTCTGCTTGCCCTGCGTGACCTTGGCCTTGGAGGTTCCCCCCTGGCTGATCTGCTCTGGTCCCAAGGGGGCGCCGTCCTGGTGACCGTGACTGTCGCGCTGACCCTCTTCTCGGGCTCCGCCTACCTGTGGAAGAACCGGGCGCTTCTCTCGCCATAGCAATTTGACGGTCGGTTCTTGAGGTCTCTGTTTCGGCAGGCAGGATTTCTGATCCCCCATCCGGCGGTCTGCTCACCAGAAGCTTTGTGGCACTTCCAGCGTGTCTCCCGGCTTCAGCCGCGGATCCTTGGACGGGTCCTTTCGGATCTCCTTGATATTGACAAGGGAAGCATGTCCGTCTCGCAGGAGGCGCACCTTGGTTGTGTCGGCAAATTCCGTGAATCCTCCGGCGGCACTGATCGCACCCAGCACGGTCAAGTCGGGCGTAAATTCCACACGCCTTGGGGTCTTCACGTCCCCCCCCACGTTCACGAAACGAGCCTGCGTCGGCACGTTGATCGTTATGGTGGGATTGGTGTAGATCTGCTGGTTTCGATAGGCAGCCTCGATCGTAGTCTGCAGTTCCGCCTGTGCCAGTCCAGCCGCCCGAATCTTGCCGATGTGAGGCAAATTAATAAAACCCTGCCCATCCACCTGGTATTGACCCGAGATTTGCTCGATTTCCTGCGGAGGAACGCCTCCGAGACGCAATTCGACCTGGTCACCAGACCGGAGCAAAACGTCCTGGCCCATCGCGCTCACGGCGAAAAGCAGACCGGCGACTAAGAGAAGAAGCTTCTTCATCAATAAGAATCGCTGTCCTGGTGCGCTGGAACGCCGCGTGGATCTGCGCTTCGACAGGCCTTGCGTGGCTTCGCATAATAGGTCTGATAGTTTGCGGAGTACTCGTAATACTGATCATCGCGCGTATCGACATTGTTAAGAACCACTCCGAGGATGCTTCCGCCCACGTTGGTGACGGCCTGCTTGATGCGTTGGAGCATCGCGCGCGGAAAGCGCCTGTGCTGGACAACGATGATCACCGAATCCAGCGCGCTTGCAAGCACTGCCGAGTCGCTCATCCCAAGGATCGGAGGAGAATCAAAAAAGACGATGTCAAAGCGTCCTTTGACCTCCTCTACGAACTCCATCATGCGTTGCGAATTGAGAATTCCGATGGCCTCCGCGGGCCGTTTCCCGGTTGGCAGCAAGTGAAGGTTTTCGAAGGACGTTTCCCGGACGATCTGGTCGAGGCTTGAACCCGAGAGCAAATAATCCGTCAAGCCGCTTTCGTTTGAAACACCGAAGATCTTGCTCTGGGAGGGACGGTGCAAGTCGGCGTCAACCAGGAGCGCGCGATAGCCGCCCCTGGCGAATGTGTAGGCCAGATTCGCGGCGGTCGTTGACTTCCCTTCTCCCGGCCCGCCGCTCGTAATCGCGATGGTGTTGGACCGCTGGGACTTCCTATTGAACTCGATGTTGGTCCGCATGATGCGGTACGCTTCTGCGTCCGGATGGTCGGGTTCGACGTTTATCAGGAGGTGGATGTTCTTTGGTATCACCGCGAGGACCGGCGCCGCGAGGAACGCTTCAACGTCTTCAATTGTCTTCACGCTTGTGTCGAGATACTCGACAAAAAATGCGAGACCCACGCCAAGCAGCAGTCCGACAACCGCTGCGAGCCCAATGTTAAGAGCCACACGCGGGCGTGCGGGAAACTGCGAGGGCTCCGCGCGCTCCCAAAGGGTGACAGGACTCTGCGGCATTGTGCGCTGCATTGTTTCGGCCGAAAACCTCATTTCCGCTGTTTCCAGAAGCTTTTTTGCCTGGATGTAGTCATTCTTTGCCACAAAATAGGAACTCGAACGCGTTTTCGACTGCTGTTGCAGATCGCGGGAATTCTTCAAGCCCGAGTCCAGCTCCCGGAGCTGTTCCTCGGCGATCCTTAGGTTGTCCGCCAGCGTCTTCCGCAGCACCTGGATCTGCTCCTGGAGCTGGGTTTCCATGGCGTCTTTCTTGGCACGCAGGGACTTGACCGTGGGGTGGTTGATACCAAGTCCGGAACTGAGAAGCTTTGCCTCTTCGGAGGCGGCCTCCTGATACGAAGGAAACACATGGAGAATGGTCGGATCCTCAATGTCGAGAGACCGGATCGAACGCATAATTTGATCATCGGTCATCTGGGAAACCTGATCCTGCTTGGCCCGCAAGACCGTGACCTTGAGCCTTTCGTTGTTGACCTGCTCTTCCTCGGAGAGGAGCACCCGCTCCCTTGCCTGCATGGGATCCTCGACCCCCTCAGGGTTCAAGTCGTTGATTTGATATTCGACGCGAATGCGGGCGGCGGCGCTCCTCAGTTCTTCAACCTTTTTTCGTTGCTTGCTGACTTCGTCCTGCAATTGAGCCAGCGAACGATTCACCCACTGCTGTTGTTCGGCGATGCGCCTGCGTTGATACTCCTCGGCGATGGCATTAGCAATATCCGCCGCTTGATTCCTGTCCTGGTCAAGAACGCTGATCTGAATGAGCTCCGTATTTCGGACCTCCCGCATATCCAGCCTCTTTCGAAGCAGGGAGTAGGCAACCTCCATCGAGCCCGTCTGCCACTTCTTATCCAGCTGAAGGCTCTGAATCACGGGATAAAGGATCTCCTTCTTTTGGATGATTTCGAACTGCGTCGTTACAAACCGTGGGTCGAAGCGCTCGCCGGAGTCCTGGCCAAAAAGCCGAAGCGAAGTGTCGCTTTCCTTGATTTGCATGCTCACGCCGGACATATACTTGCGCGGCATCAAATAGGTGGTCACCGAAGCCGCGCCCACAACGAGCAAAAAGATGAGAACAATTAGCGACCATCGGATGCGGACGACCCTCCAATAGTCGAGGAAATGCGCCCTCGATTCGCCGCCGGCCGGGTTGCTGGAGATTCCGTTCACGGAGCGAGAGTACGGAAGAGAGGAGTTCAAATCAACCGGCATTAGACGAAGAGTCCATCGAGGGTTCGTCAGCTCTTCTCTCAGAAGGACGTGTTGACGCCCATGAAGACGACGTTTCTCTTGTATTCCCTGGACGTCTCATCGGGAGCGTAGTCGGCGCTGAACTGATATCCCGTTTCGAGTGAGACCAATCTGTTGACCGTGAATTTGACACCCGCGCTGATATTGAAAACGTTCTCAAAGAATGAAGAGATGACACCCGATTGATTGTAATAGTTGCCTTGATAATCGGCGGCGAGATTCGCTGAAATTCGCGCCGTGATGGCACGCATGAGAACAAGACCGGTTCTAAAGGTTTGCCGCTGGCTCACATCGGCCAACCCGGAAGCTTCCGTGCCATAGCGCAGAGACCACGAAAGCACGAATCCCCGGCCAAATTGATAACTCAAAATGCTTTGCCCATAGGGACCAAAGTAAGTGGAGCTCCCGTCGACCGGATTCTCGTTCAAATTCACCTGGATGCCTCCGCGCACCGACCAGGTCAAGCGCGGGTTGACAGTCTGGTCGAAACCTACCAGGAAGTAGTTTCCAAGGGAGCCAAGATCCGCGGAAAAATAGCTAATGAGATTGATTCGATACTCCGCCACCAGAACGGTCCGGGGTTTCCATAGCCAGCGAAGGGATTGAGCCAGCGTCTGAGAGATATATCCCAGCCGGTCGTTGGTGTCGCTTTGGGTATAAGCGATCGTCGAAAAGTTGTAGCTTGTGACCGAAGAGAAATTCTCGGTCAATCGGTATGCCGCCGCGACAGTGCTGGTTGAATAGACATAATCCCCATTCTGCTGATTGTTTCCTCCCACGATCGTTTGATCGGGCTGGGAGAGATAAGCGGTCGAGGTGTCAAACGAGAGCGTCAATCTCGGCGTCGCCATGTACGTGACGTTCAAGTCGAGCAGGCCATTGAAGTCCAGCTTGTCGCCCGGTCGCGTATAATAGTAAGTCAAACCGGCGCCAAGGCTGGTTTGCAGCTGAAACCGCGAATTCCCCGCACTGTAGTTCAGCCCGGCGGCCCAGTTGGTGTAAAAGCTGCTGTCGGGATTGTCCCTTGTCTGGAAGACGTTGCTGTCGAAGCCTTCCCGGACTGCAAAAGTCATTTTGTAAGGCCTTTTGTCAAAAATTCCGAGCAACGCGGGGGGCCCGGTTTCGCTGCCGCCGACGTTGGCTGCAACGTCGGAAGGCGTGGGAGCGCCGTAGAAAGTCAACTGGCCAACGCCTTCGAGCCGCGACATCAGCAGGAGGGCGCATGCCGCGAGAAGAATGCTTGCTCGATGCAAGGGCCGCATCGCGTCCTTCTATTCGCGCTGACGCAAATGGCAAGAGTTCAGTTCATTTTAAATTGAACTTATCGGCCGAAGGCATCATCGTTCGCTGATGCCTGAGTTGACGAGTGCCGCCAGCGCGCCCGACGCCGCGCAATCCACCCTGGAGGAAGAGCTTGTGGCCATCTTCTCTGATCTGGCGGATCTCTTCGGCAATCCTCGTTCTCATGGAGCAATTTACGGTCTTCTCTTTTCTTGCGAAAGACCCCTTTCGATGGAACAAATCGTCGCGCGGCTTGGAATCAGCAAGGGGTCGGCAAGCCAGGGCCTGCGTCAACTCGAGGAGTTTGGCGCAATTTGCCGCGCAAAGGAGGACGGTGGACGCAGCCATACCTACGTCGCGAGAATAGAGCTCAAGCCCCTCCTCACGGGGTTCCTGCAAAAGCGCCTTGCGCCTCGGCTGGCGTCCGGCGCCGACCGCCTGCGAAACCTTGAAAAATTGGTCCCCGCGCTGCCTTCGAGTTTTCGCCCGACCGCCCGCCTTCGCTTGCAAAGAATCACAAAATGGCACAAGCGTGCCCGAACTTTCCTGCCTCTTGCTCAAAAGCTCTTACAGGGCGATTGATTCCGTTCCGCCTCGTGCGGACACACCAAAACCTCGCATCCCGCAGTGGTCTCCCGAAACGGACCGACCAGGGGCGGTAGCTTATTGCTGACGCAGTTCTCCGTCGTCCGACCCTGCACCATGACCGTCGATCTCCACGCTCCCTGCCTGTCCGTTATCATACCCGTTTACAACGAGGAAAAAACCATCGGCCAAATCCTGGAGATCGTGCTTAAACAGCCGCTGGTCGCCGAGGTGATCTGCGTCGACGACTGCTCAGCGGATGGCGCCGTCGCCGTCATGGAGCAATGCGCCGCAAACGACCCGCGCGTAAAAGTCCTGCGACACGCTGTCAATCGCGGAAAGGGCGCGGCATTACGCACCGGCATCGCCGAGGCAACCGCGCCGATCGTGATCATCCAGGATGCTGATCTCGAATACGATCCGGAGGAGTACCCGAGATTGATCGCTCCGATTGTGGAAGGCAGGGCCGATGTTGTTTTCGGCTCGCGTTTCGTAGGATCTGAGGAACATCGCGTCCTCTACTTCTGGCACTCGATTGGCAACAGGTTCCTTACTCTTGCCTCAAATATGTTCACCAACCTGAACCTCACGGACATGGAAACCTGCTACAAGACCTTTCGTCGCGAGATCATTCAGGCCGTGACAATCGAGGAAGATCGCTTCGGTTTTGAACCGGAAATTACTGCCAAAGTTGCCCGCATGCAGGCGCGCATTTACGAAGTGGCGATCTCCTACCACGGCAGAACCTACGCGGAGGGGAAAAAAATTCGCAGCTCGGACGGCTTGAGGGCCATGTGGTGCATATTGAAGTACAATCTTTTTCGATGAATCCGGTCGATGCGGCAGGGATATGATTTTCTCATCGTGGGCGCCGGTTTTTCCGGAGCCGTGCTTGCCGAGCGGTTAGCCAGCCGGCTCGACAAACGCTGCCTGGTCATCGACCAGCGCAGCCATCTTGCGGGGAATGCTTATGATCGCTACGACAACGCGGGCGTTTTGATCCACCCGTACGGCCCCCACTATTTTCGGACAAACTCCCGCCGGGTGGTGAAATACCTGAGCCAATTCACTGACTGGCATTCCGTCCAATACAAGATTCTGTCCTGGACCGAAGGGCGCTATTGGAATTTTCCCATCAACCTTAACACTTTCGAACAACTTGTCGGTCGCCCGTCTTCGAGCGACGAGATGAAGGCGACTTTGGAAAAATGGCGCGCCCCAATCAGCAACCCTTCGAATTCGGAGGAGCTGATTGTTTCCCAAGTGGGATGGACGCTCTACGAGATGTTTTACAGGAACTACACCCTCAAACACTGGCGAAGAAAGCCCAAGGAGCTCGATCCAAGCGTCTGCGGCCGAATCCCAATCCGCACCAACCGGGACGACCGGCTCTTCTCGGAAAGCTTTCAGGCGATGCCCAGGGGGGGCTATGCCGCGATGATCATGCGCATGTTGGCGAATCCGAGGATCGACGTCTCCCTCAACACCTCCTTTGCGGAAGCGCGCCAGAGCGTGCGCTGGAAGCATCTCATCTGGTCCGGTCCGATCGATGAATACTTCGACTATCGCTTCGGACCGCTTCCGTATCGTTCCCTGCGCTTCGAGCCCGAGACGCTGCAGCAAGAGTTTTTTCAACCCGTGGTGCAAGTCAATTATCCGAATGATTGTGACTTCACCCGCATCGTGGAGATCAAGCACGCCACGGGCCAGAAAATCGCCGTCACGACTATCATTCGTGAATATCCGGACGCATACAGCCCCGGCAAGGAAGCTTACTATCCGATACCCGCGGCCGATGCGTCGGCTCAGTACCGTCAGTATGCCGCCCTCGCGGCCGGCGAAGCGGGGGTCAGCTTCGTCGGCCGGCTCGCCACTTACCGCTACCTGAATATGGATCAGGTCGTCGCTCTCGCCCTGGCCGAGTCTGACCGCCTCTGCCAGCGACGCGAGCTGGCAATGAATTAACATGTCGGGCCAAAAGTCTTTCATTGCTTCCATCGGTATCCTCGCTGGAATCGTCCTTTGTTCGATCGATGGGGCAAGGGCTTCCAGCGCTGAGGGAAAGCAGCATTTTTGGATCGCGTGTCGCAAGGACGGCGAGCGGGGACGTGGCACGCAAGCGAGCCCTTTCGACGGTTCAACGCAGGCGAAATTCGATACCGTACTTCGGCGTTTCTGGTCGGAGCGCAGCGAGCGCGTCGTTTTCCATTTGGGACCTGGCGTTTATGAAACCGTCGGGAACGGAGGCTACATTGCCGGCCTGCGGGAACTTGGCGAGGGATGGCGCTGTTGGTCGGCTTGGGAAATTCGCGGAAGCGGGCAGGATCAGACCGTCCTCAAGCTGACCAAGCAATATGAGTATCAAGGCAATTGGGGGAATGTTGCCATCGCGACACACGACAGCTCCGTGAAGGGCGTTGTCGTTCAGGATCTCACAGTCGATTGCAATCATAGCGCCATTGGAAATGAAAAATCCTCGGAGACCGGCGTGGACCTTCAGGGCACAGGTCACACAATCCGTCGCGTCACCGTGCGAAATGTTGCCGGAAAGGGTTACGAAGGGTTCCCCATCGGCATCGGGGCAAACGCGGTCAATTCCTGGTACAACCTGATCGAGGACTGCACAATCACCGACTGGCACGGCGGAACCGGCGGGTCGATTACCATCAGCAACAATGTTAATAATCTCGAGCCACCGTTTACTTACACTTCGGGAATTGTGCGTCGAAACCGGGTGGTCGGCACACAGATTGGCTACGGCGGCTGGGGTATGAAAGGCGTCATTTTCGAGGACAATTTGGCGGAAGGCTGCTCCTATGGCTCGAATATAGATTCCGTGCGAAATCCACAGGTAACATTTCGGAACAACCGCTTTCTCGAGTGCCGCGGTTACGGAATGGTTTTCGCGAATTGTGAAAACATTTTGATCGAGAACAACACGGTCACCCTCGCCGCTTCGGGTCCCGCCATTTATTTGCTGAACGACTGCGCCGATTTCCGGGTCGAAGGCAATCGCTTCGCGGGAACGGATGCGCGCGTTCGCGTCAGTGCCGTCCAAACGCGCGATGAGAAATCCATTCGTGGCACATTTCGCTTTTCAGGAAACCAAATGCCTGGCGAGGCCTCGATCTCTCTTGCCGACTTTCTGCGAAACCATCGGTAGGGGAACCTGCGCCCCCCCCGGCGTCTGAAGCGAGAGTGTTTTGGTTTTCTTGGTTTCCCCGTCGAGCCTTTCATGACATACCCCGCTCATTCACCCGAGACCAATGGCGAGCGGTCTGTCGGGCCCGACAATTCTCAAGCGTCTTCGATGGGAGATCGAAAGGAAGCGAAGGCGGCTCCAAAAAAGCGAATCTGCCACGTTATCCATCAGGACGGGGCGGGTGGCGGACCCGTCACCGTGATCAACCACATCACCTATTACGTGGATTACTTTAAGCTGTTCGTCCTTCACGGAGACAGCGGCGGCATCGCGCGCACGTGCAACGCGCTGAACATCCCTCACCGGCGCATCGGTCTCGACAGGATATCGCGCGTGCCGATCGGCTTCATGCAGTTGCTCTATTACTTCCGGCGCTTCCGACCTGACTTGGTGATGCTGCATGGACAGTGGGCCGCTCCCGTTGCCGCGACGGCGGCGCGACTTTCCGGCATCAGGAAAATAATTTACGTCTGCCATTGGCCGGCGTTTTACACGGATTGGGATCTTCGCCGGGTGATTCGCAATTACCTGTGCGAAGCGATTCCAAGCCGCCTCGCAAGCAGGGTCATTACGCTCAGTGAAAGCAATTACTACCAGTATCTCATCAGGGCTTACGTCCCCGAGGGACGTCTTTTGAGCATACCAAATCCGATTGACACTGCGAGCCTTCCCAGTCCCGAAGAGGCATCAGAGATTCGCACCCGGCACGGGTGGACCGACGACGTCTGCCATATCGTTTCCGTTGGCCGGCTGTCGACACAAAAGCGGCTTGATTGGCTCCTGCGGAGCTGGGCCACAGTGATTCGCGAGACCTCGAGAGCGAAGCTCTGGATTGTCGGCGACGGGGAACTCGAGCACGAATTGAAGCGCCTGGCCGAAGAACTGCGGCTCGGAGATTCCTGCGTCTTTCTCGGCTCGCAGCCCCGAGGCGTCGGTTTCGTGGCGGCTTCCGACGTCGTGGCTTTCACAAGCCTTTACGAGGCTCTCGGTAACGTCGCTCTCGAGGCCATGGCCTGCGGGAAGCCAATCGTGGCCAGCCGGGTCGATGGGATCAGAGATTCGTACCGGGATGGCCGGGAAGGATTTCTTGTTCCTCCGGGCAACATTCAACTCTTCGCAGAACGCCTGATAAGACTGATCGAAGACCCCCCGCTGCGGCGTAAAATGGGCGAGACCGGCAAAACGACGGCGAGGGAGTTTTCGAAGCCGCTTATCATGCCCCGGTACCGGCGTGTCATCGAATCCGTTCTGGCTGAGCCGTAAGTCGGGAGTTTCCGCTCGATCGAAACCGCCAGCATCCCACAGCTTCATGCTTCTCCTCCGAAAGCTCCGCGCCTTCCTGGCGATTTCTTCCGGCTGTCGTCACTGGCCTTCGGTCGCCGCGGCGCGAATCGGGATCGGGGACGGAGGGCGTATGCTTAGACTGCGCAACGGTCTCGAACTGCAGGTCAAAGACTCCCTTGTGGCGAACTGGGGTCAGTTTTTTGAGTCGGCGATCGCTGACGTCTATCGCGTTTCCGCGGCAGAGGCAGACATCATCGTGGATGTCGGGGCCAATCTCGGCGGCTTTACCTGCCTCGCCGCGCGGACGCATCCGAAAGCCAAGGTCTACGCGTTCGAACCTCAGAACGATCAAGCGAACCTGCTCCGTCACAATATCGAGCGAAACCACCTCGGAAATGTCGTGGTCACCGAGGCTCCAGTCACAGCCGATGGGCGAGAAGTCGTCCTCTATCGTCAGAGCAATGATGGCGCCTCCAATATCTATCGAGAGGGCGACCGGCAAACCGTTCCGTTTGTCAGCGTAACCCTGGATTCCGTGCCGCTCGCGAATGCGGGGAGGATCTTTATCAAGCTCGACTGCGAAGGCGCCGAGGGAGAACTGATCGGTTGGATCGCCGCCAGTGGCGACCGGGTGCCACCGTCGGTGACTATTGCCTGTGAATATCATCCTTGGTGCCCCATCCCTATTGAGCAGTCCGCGCGCCGTCTCAACGCGGCTCACTTCGAGATTTCCATAGAGTCGCACTTCGAGGAAACCTACCTTTTCGCGCAACGCGGATGACCGGCCATGGATGTCGCTCAGGTCCGCCAGAAGGCGCGGCAGGGACTAAAGGCAAACGCCTTCCGGCACGTGTCGGTCCAGGCCATGGGTGCGGTCACCACGATCGTGCTCGCCCGGCATCTCACGCCACATCAGTTCGGCGCCTTTGGCGCTCTATCGCTGGCCACGCAGTTCTTTACAGTTTGGGGAGGGTTGGGGATCGGCGTTGTTCTTATCCGCCAGCTCGAAGAACCAACCGAAGGCGAAATGAACGCCGCTTTCGGCTTCCAGATCCTCCTCTCCTCCCTCCTGTGCCTGGCCCTGGGATTTTCCGCTCCGCTCATCGAGATTTTTATCAGACCCGCTGCCGCGGCGATCAACATCTCTGCGGCGACCTGGGTGCTTGCAGCCTCTGCATGGCTGACCTCACTTCGCCTGATCCCAAACATTCGCCTTCAGCGCGGCATCGACTTCGTAAACCTGGCGTG
The DNA here is from genome assembly GCA_963763735.1 of uncultured Verrucomicrobiae bacterium. Taxonomy (GTDB): domain Bacteria; phylum Verrucomicrobiota; class Verrucomicrobiia; order Chthoniobacterales; family Terrimicrobiaceae; genus DASTFP01. The sequence continues at coordinate 23,171 of CAVXQK010000021.1, forward strand.
GGTTGAGTTCGCTGAGAACTTGGCTTACAACGTTACGGCAATTATCCTGGCATTCTCCGGGACGGGCGTATGGGCATTGCTTGTCGCCACGCTCGCCCGCGCCATCACGGGATGTGCGCTCCTCTCCGTGTTCTCGCCTTGGCGCCCCACGCGGCAGATCGATCTTTCCCGCCTCAGACGGGTAGTCGCTCTCGGATTCAGCTTCGAGTCGATCCCGATCATATCGTTCGCAAAGGATCTGGCGCTTCCCGCCTTTATCGGAACAACGCTTGGCCTCACACATCTGGGCTATTTCGTCTGGGCCAGAGACCTCGGCACAAAGTTCGTCACGTTCGGCAGACTTTATGGCAAGGTTGCTTTTCCGACCTTTTCACGACTCGATGAGGACGAGTCGGCCGTACGCGATTTCCTCGCACGCTCCTTCCAACTCCTGGGGCTCTTTTACTGGCCGGCCGTTACATCGTTCATCGCCATCTCCCATCCGCTCATCGCCATCGTCTTTGGCGAGAAATGGCTTCCCGCCCGTCCCTTTCTCATCCTTTTCGTTTTCGGGCTGCTTCAACAGATCTGGTCGGCACCTGCCTGGGCGCTCATTCAAGCGCGGAGTTCCGGCGGGTGGCCGTTGCGGACCATAGGTGTGATGACCGTATTTGAAATTTCCGCGGCTTATCCGGCGGTGCGCTTCCTGGGGCTGACCGGTGCGGGTGTGGTTCTTTTCCTTAGCATGTTCATTTTTAACTGCCTTGCGCTCGCTGAGATTCGGACATCGCTTCCCTCCTATCTTGCGCGGGATTTTCTAAGGAAAGCATTCCTCAATGGACTCGTTGTCGCCATCTCTCTCGGCATCCTGCATGAACAGAACTTCAGCACCAGTTCCGCCATCATCGCGATGGCCGGCGTCTGCCTGATCGCCCTCATCGCAAACCTGGCTCTTTTCCGACACGACCGGCAGCTAGCGTGGTCGATCATACGGCAATGCCTGCCTCTTCATGCAAGTGCCCGGAGGCAAGGCTGATGGCAAAGCTGGGTTGGAAGCCAAACCTCAAAAAGCTGGTCCTCCGACCCGTCGACTACCTTTCGCGCCATTACATCAGCTTGAAAGGGCACAGCGGCGCGCCCCAAGCTCCTCGAGCGACCCGCGACCGGCGAAGCGAGAAAGTAAAGGTTTTGTGTCCGATTTGCCAAGGGCAGCCGGAGCAAACGATCGTTGCCATGAAGGATGGCAAGATCGTTGCCCGGTGCGCGGAGTGCGGTCTCGGCGTGACACACCGTGGAGAATTTCTTGAGGTGGGCTGTGGCGCCGGCTTTTTACTGACAAACGCGGTCGACCGCGGATTCAACGGATTAGGCATCGAAGTCGATCGTGCGAGCCTGGAATTGTGCCGCGCGAGGGGCGTGCGGGTTCGATCCGAGGATTTTCCGGACTTCGCGGGACGCCATCAGGGCCAGTTCGATATTGTGGCTCTCAGTCATGTTCTCGAACATATCCAGGAGCCGGTCTCATGGAATCCATTCATAGAGTCCTCCGGCCCGGGGGATACGTCGCTCTCGCCCAACCAAATCACGAAGGCCTCGTGCCACGTTTTTTCGGACGGAGGTGGTATGCCTGGGACCTTGCGAGACACTGCTGGCATTTCACGCCAATGACATTGTCGCGGTTGTTGCGGGAGGTGGAATTTACCGATGGTGACATCAAACTTCTCTCAATGCCCCACCGTGTGCCATTTGGCCAGTGGGCGGACCCGAAGCTCTTCGCCGTCGCCACCGCTTGCTATTATACCGGACGGATTGGTCTGCTCACCGGCAGCGGAGACCAGTTTTTTCTCTCGGCGCAAAAGCCATGACAACGAACGCGGCAGTTTCCGTGATCATTCCGAACTGGAATGGGCGTCCTCTCCTCGAGAAGAACCTGCCGGCACTCCTGGCGGTCTGCGACAGTTACACGGCATCGAGCGAGGTGATCGTTGTCGATGATGGGAGCACCGACGATTCGGTCGAGTGGCTGCGCCAGAATGTGCCAATCGTCCGGCTGGTCGAGCGCAAACGAAATAGCGGATTCTCCTCGACAGTGAACGAGGGAATTCGCGCGGCCCGCTACGATCTTGTCTTGCTCCTGAACAATGACATCGAAGCGGACAGCGATTTTCTCACTCCGCTTGCCCGCCGGTTCAGCGGAGAGGCGGATCTGTTTGCCGTGATGTCCGTTCAGCGCTCTCCGCAACACGGCGGACATGAGCGCCTGGAGGGGGCAGCTCTGATCACATTCGACCGGGGTGTCTTCGTGCTCCGGGACATCACCGAGACCCTGGAAGACTCCGCGAACGCAGGCGTCCTCGTGGCCAACGGGGGTTGCTCGCTCTTCTCGAGGAGCAAACTCGTTGCTTTGGGCGGCTTCTGCACGCTTTTCGATCCCTTCTACTGCGAGGACACCGAGCTAAGCATGCGGGCTCAAAAACGGGGATGGCGCATCGAGGTTTGCCCGAACAGCGTGGTCACTCATCGGCCTGGAACCAGCGCCAGGAAGAAACCTATCACGTTTTATCTCATTCCGATGCGAAACTGGTTCCTCTTGCATTGGCTGACGATTGACTCGGCCGCACTTTGGCGAGCGCACACGTACTATCTCCTTCGGACTCTCGCTAGGCGAGTGCTCGCCGGACAACCAAAATTCCCGCTTGGGCTCTGCCTTGCGCTCCCGTTGCTTCCCGCCGTCCACCGGGAACGAAAGAGGCGTTCCCCGGGCGATGCCCGTTCTCTGGAAGAAGTCCTCAAATCCTCGACCCGAACCAGCGTGTACGACAGGTGCGGGCCCTAGTGAACGTTCGCAATGCGACCCGGCACGCGCGCATTCTGAAGGAGAATGCCTCGACCATCACGCCATAACATGCTGACCTCAGCTTTCGCAGACTCGTTGCGGCGCCGCTTCGGCTACCAGTTTCCTCGGCTGGGAGCCAGGGGAATGAACTGGTGCCTGAGTCACATGCCGTCCGCGATCGACTGTGAGCTTTTCCCGGGAATTCGCCTCAATATGAATCTTGGCGATCTCACGCAGCGAAGCACGTTCTGGCAGGGGAGCCGTTTGGAGGCGCCGACCGCCCAGATTCTGGCGCGTTTCGGAGCGGGAGCGAAAGCTTTTTTCGATATCGGCTCGAACTATGGTTTTTTCAGCTACTGGATGCTGCATCGTCTCCCGGGAATCGAAGTCTATGCCTTCGAGCCGAATCCGAAAACGTTCGAAACGATGCGGCGTGCCCGATTGGAAAATTCGCTCAATCGGCTCCATCCGCAGAGGGTCGGTCTGTCCGATTCCGTCGGTCGCCTGGACTTGCACCCCGGCACAAAGGATTCCGGCCATTCGACATTCGCTCAGCATCCGGATTTGAACGCCCCGCCCGTGGCGAACGGCCCGGTGGTCACCTTTGACGGCTGGGCGGAGGGCACAGGTCTTGCGGAGCCGGTCTTTGGCGAGTGGATCGCAAAGATCGACGTCGAGGGCTTTGAACTGAAGGTCCTGACCGGCATGCGCAAGGCCCTCTTGCGTAGAGCGTTTCGATTGATCGTGGTCGAGGTTAATCAGTTCACCCTCGCTCTCGCAGGAATCGCGCCGGAACATCTCAACGAATTCCTCAACGACATGGGATACTTTCAGCCGGAAAGGCTGAACGGAGTGAGCCAAAAAGAGTTGGAAAAAAGCGGTAACGGCTTCTTTGTCCCCGGCTCGAAGTCTTGACGTCACGAGCGGCTCTTACTCCAAGCGCAAAACGACTCTCGAAATCACCCGACGTGTCAAAACGATGCGATTTGAGCAAGGAGTTCCAGATAGCGGTCGATTGCGTGCTGCTCGGAAAACTCCGGCCGGCGGTGGCAGCGAAATTGACTGGCGTCCGTCGCGGCGGCCGCCAGTTTTTGAGCAATCGCAGCGATCGAACAGGGGTCAAACCGGCATTCGCGCACCGGCACGACTTCCGTCAGACTCGTCGAATCCGAAACCAGCACCGGGGTGCCAACGGCGATTGCCTCGGCGGGGGGAAGGCCAAATCCCTCGTAAAGCGAAGGATAAACGAAGAGCTCCGCCGCCGCGTAGAGCGAGGGAAGGTCGCTTTCGTCGATCGAACCGATTGTGCGAATCCGCGAGGCCAGCCCGGTCGCGTGAATTTTCGCCATGATGTCCGAATGGGGCGGTCTCGTGGAGGAAGGTATTCGTCCAGCCAGAACGAGTGGAGGGCAGGAAGTCTGCTCCGAGGCAACCGCATACGCCTCGATCAGACGGTCGACGTTTTTCCGATAGTCGAATCCCCCCACGTAGAGCCAGAACCGCTCAGGAAGGCTGAACTCGGCACGAATCCGTGCAGGACGCGGCCCCATCCGGTCCACAGCCTCATACTCAGGTCCCAGCCAATTATAGATCACACGGATTTTGGATGCCGGGATCCCCGTAGTTCGTGTCAGGTCTTCGGAGGAAAACTGAGAGACTGTGAGAACTGCCGAAGCGTCCGCCGCGTAGCGTTCGGCGGCGCGATTCAGCCACCTGCGGACCCAGAGCCGGCCCTCGTAGAGAGGAAAGTGGCGATAAATACAGTCGTGAAGAGTGACAACGGTACGCGCCGGCCGACCGATGGCCCAAAATGGCCCAGGCGAATGAAAAATTGCGCAGGGAAAGTGTTTAATCGCGATTGACACCACCCGGCGAGACCAAGTGACCTGCCTGATCAACGGATGGGCGAAAGTCCTTTTGTCGCAGAAAGCCACGAGAAACGAATCAGGGATTCCAGGCAGTTTGCCCCGAAGCGATGCCGGTATGAGAACCCGAAAGGGAGGCGACGAAGGGTTCCTGATTAATCCGCGAATAAGCCTGATCGTATACACGCCCAAACCTACTGTTGGATTCATCAGAGGAAGACCGCTCAAGACGAGCCTGACGCCCTCCGCACTGCCAGGCGCGAGAAGAGGATTCCCCGCTCCGCTGTTCCTCAATGGATAACCTCATCGATTGCGGCCATAACTTCCTCCGCTTTTCGCTGCCTCAAAAATGGGCCTTGCCGCTCAGGCCCCACGAATTCGGCATCTGGAGCAAAATCATGCTCGGTCTCACAGTATTCGCCGGATTCCGCCCTCGATGATCGCAGATTACGAAAGAAAAAAACGGGAACCCCGGCGGCGTTTGCCAGATGGCGGGGTCCCGAGTCCGGACAAATCACGGCTCGACAACCACGCAAGAATTCGACCAAAGCGCGCAGTCCAAGTTCACCGGCGAGAACGGGCGCTTTAATCCGATTGTCCTGCCGCAAGGCTTCGAGCACTTCCCTGTCGCTCGCGGCTCCGCAAAGAACGACGTCGATTCCCCTGGCCTCGAGCATCCTCATGAGCTTTGCATAATAACCTCTGGGCCAGATGCCAGTCGGTTGCCGTGTGGAGACAAAACAGGGAACGATCCGGCTGTTTGCCCCAAATCCCAACGCCCGCCGGCATTCTGCAGCTTCTCTTTGATCCGCCTCGGAAGCTACGACCACAGGGCGCAGGGACCAACTTGGCGCCCGCCCGATCAACTGGGCCACGAGGTCCCGAAAATAGGCGGCATAAGGCTTTGGATACTGGATCCTGATCGGATGGGTGACCCAGCCGGAGAACCCCTTATGGACGTAGCCGATACGGTTCGGAATTCCCAAGGCCACTGCCATCTTGAGCGGGCGAAAATACATTCCCGAATCATAACAGATTGCCGCGTCGTAGCGCTCGCCTTTCAAAATCTCGAACTCCGGACTCCGGCGGCTGCTGGGCAGATCAAAGCGATGGACTCTTTCAATCTCGGAATTGCATTCGACGACTTCGAATGCGGGAGCGGACGAAACGACATGGAGGCGGCATTCCGGCAAACCTCGTGCGAGCGCCTTGATCGAGCCCGTCAAGTAGAGAATATCTCCGATGTGATTCGCACCAACGAGAAGCGCTTTCCTCCAGGCGCACGGCTTGGAGCACGGGCCTTTTGCCAAAGCATTGGACCAGGAACGCAAGACCGGGCGGCCGAACTCCGAAAGGACGGCTGCCCAATAGTTATGTCGCGACCGAAAGGCCCTGCGAAGCGGAAGTTCCATCGGGGTATCGCTCGTCGTTAAGAAGGGAGTCCGCGAAAATCACTTCCCCATGCCCTCCCGAGGGCTTTTCGCCTCGAGGGACCGGATATCTCGCGCGACATCGTCTCTGGCAAGCCCACTTTTCGTATGCTTTCAAAAAATCGCCCGCTGGCTTCCGATTTCACGATTGTTCTCGGACTCATTGTGATTTCTTGCATGGTTCTGGCGGTCGTTCTCGGCAACTGGATCGCAGAAGAGAATTGGTTTCTGCTTGGCATCACCCTTTGCATCGCAATCGGCGCCAGCCTGACGCTTAGTCTCAGGAGCAACTGGTGGATACTCGTTCCGTGCATGAGCGTCCTGGGGTTTTCAACCCTCGCGCCCGGATTCACGCTTACCGGAGTGGATGCGGCCGCATTGCTTGGCTTCGCGATTATTGCGTTCCGTCGCGCGATCGGCGACTTGAAGCCCGTGCAACCCTCGCTGCGGCTCAACGGGGTTCTCTTTGCTCTCCTTGTCTACGTCTTTGTCCATTCAGTCATCGCGATTCTGTACCAATACTACGCGGGCGAGACGCAGCTTAAGAATGTCATCAAGGCATACTGTCAGATCGCGGCGCCATTGCTGCTTCTCTGGTTCCTTGCTCTTTACGCAAAGCCGCCCAGCGCAAAGGCCGCCGTTTGGGGAGTTCTCTTGATCTCCATTCCCACTTTTATCGTCGGGTGCGCGCTTGTCTATTTGGAAACCGAAGTCCCTCTGCTTTCCCATCCGCTTCTCAGCTTCGATTGGGCGGGGGCGGGCGCGCTCGGGTATATCCGCTGGTCGTCAGCGGCCCTTCTTCTGTTCGGTCTTTGTCTTTCGACTGCCACTCGATCCGTTTTCCTCAAGACGGCCTGCCTCAGCGTTGCCCTCCTCGCCCTCATCGGCGCATTTCTAGGAGGCGGGCGCGTTGCATTTGCCAGCGGCGTCCTTGGAATCGCGTGCTGGATGGGTCTTCGACGCCATCTCCTCCTCCTTGCCCTGACAGGTGCCGCGGCGCTTCTCATGCTCATTACGGTCAACGCCGACCCCCGGTTGCTCGACGACCTCCCGAAAACGGTTCAGCGATCGATAACCCCATTTATTCTGTCCGGCCAGAGAACCAGCGAACAGAGTGGCACCGAACTCAGCGACAAGTGGCATGGGGATCTCCGGGCGGAATCATGGGCTTACTGGATGGAAAGTCCCTTTAGCATCGCGGTGGGGCATGGCTACAAGGGATGGAACGATTCTATCGACATCAAGACTTTTACCGAAGGGCCTTTGTACGAAAGCGCGAAGAAAACGGCGATTCAGATGGGCCGAACGGAGCGGACATTCAGCAGCATTCTTGTGATTCTTGGGTGTGCCGGTGTGATCCTCTACTACGGCTTCATGCTCCTTCTGGTCTTCAGGCTGTGGGAGCTGCGCCGCCTCTCTCCAAACGGGAGCTTCTCGAAGGCCATGTGCGAGTTTTCCCTTTGCGTTCTTTGCGTTTCCCTGGTGACCGCTTTTCATGCCGGAGGGGTACCGAGCTATGGAATGATCTACTGGTTTCTCGGGCTGCTGGCCGCTCGCGATTTTGCTCCCGACACGCAAGCGGACGGCATACTGCGAAATGCAACGCCGGCCGTCGCTCAACCCGAAACCCGCTCCGGCATTCCCGGCAATGCAGCACGCCTCTAGCGGGCTGGCAATTTGGGTCCCGTGGAACAGATTCGTCTCGCGATTGATGGCCATGGCCTGGGCTCCCGAGTTGGCGGAAACGAAACCTACACGCGGACACTTCTCAAGGCACTGGCGTCCAGCGGGCAAACACAGGTCGTCTGCTACGTCCGGCCAGGCGAATCTGGCGGACCACTTTCCGCGACAATGAGAGTACTTCGCGCGCGGGATCCGATTACCCGCAGCTTCGTTGAGATACCACTCCGTGCCCGGCTGGATCGCGCCGAGATTCTCCACTGCCAGTATTTTCTCCCACCGTTTTGTCCGCGCAGCGCGGTGATGATCCACGACGTGAGCTTCGAAGAGCACCCCGAATGGTTCTCGCGTCGCGATCTCTTCCTGCTGAAAACCTGGGTTCCCATCAGCGTCCGTCAAGCCAGCGTGATATTGACTGTCAGCGAATTTTGCAGGGAGCGGATCGCCGAGATTTACCGGGTCTCGCCTGGGCGGATTCATGTCACACCCAACGCACTGCCAGACGACTATGGGCGCCGGATCACCCGGAACGACGGACTCGAGTCCACACCTCAATTTGGGATCACCAAGCCCTACCTGCTGTGCGTCGGAAACCTGCAACCGCGCAAGAATATAGAACGTCTCATAGCGGCCTGGGTCCTGATGCGGAAACGCCGGAAGGATCTCGATCTCCAGCTCGTGGTCGTCGGAAGAAAAGCGTGGAGGTTTCACGCGATTTTTGAAAGCGCGCGCTCCAGCGCCTTTAGCACGGATATCCTGTTTACAGACTACGTCCCGGCGAGTTCACTGCCGTGCCTTTACGCCGGTGCGGAACTCATGGTTTATCCCTCGCTGTATGAGGGCTTCGGTCTTCCGCCATTGGAGTCGATGGCATGCGGAACTCCGGTCTTAACCGGCAAACACACCGGATTGCACGAAGTGTGCGCCGATGCCGTTCAATATGCCGACATCAGGTCGACAGAGGCGTTGAGCGAAGGAATCGAACAACTGCTTGACGACCGGCCGCGGCGCTCCGCACTTTCCACCCATGGCCGCACGCGCTGTCGGGAATTCACCTTGGAGAAGCTGCGGGATACCACGCTAGCGGCACTCAGAGCGGCCCTTGCTTGAAGGCGCCCCTTTTCAAAGAAATCCTCCGTTTCAGAGAGCCGCATGGAATCGACAAGCGCTTGCAAGCTGAAAATCGCCTTCCTTGGCAGCCGCGGAATTCCCCGCTGCTACTCGGGGTTCGAAACCCTTGTGGAAGAGCTCTCTGTGCGGCTCACCCGCCTTGGCCACGAGGTGACGGTCTACAATCGAATTCCCTTCAACAAATACCGCGGGCGCAACTATGCGGGCGTACGCGTCATTCGCCTTCCAACGATTCCCGCAAAAGGCACTGACACGCTGGTGCATTCCGCGCTGAGCACCTCCCACAGCTTGCTGAGTCGATTCGATGCCATTTACTATTGCGGTGTGGGCAGTTCGGTTTTCAGCCTCCCGGCCAGGCTGCGCGGCGCAAAGGCGATCGTCAATGTCGATGGCGCCGACTGGGAGCGTGCAAAATGGGGCGCCATCGCAAAGGCCTGGCTGAGATGGAGCGAGAGCATGGCCGCACGTTTTGCCGACTCCGTGGTAGCCGATCATCCCATAATTCAGGAGCGCTATCGAAAGCAATTCGGGATCGAGTGCGCTTTGATTTCGTACGGCGCTGAAGTGCTCGAGTCCGACCCGGGAATGGACGCCGTTCGAAGGTTCGGGCTTGCCGATGGCGGCTATTTCCTCTACGTGTCACGCCTGACTCCTGAGAATCGCGCGGATCTCGTCATGGAGGCTCACCTGGCCTCAGGCCTCAATATGCCCCTTGTCGTGGTGGGGGACGCTCCCTACGTCTCTGCTTATCTGAAACGCCTCCGCGGGCTGGCCGCGCAAAGCGACGGACGCATCAGGATGATAGGCTATCAATTCGGCGAACCGTACCGGCAGCTTAGTTTTCACGCGCGCGCATTTATCTTTCCCAGCACGATCGAGGCGACCCGGCCCGTCCTCCTCGAACAGATGGGAATGGGCGTGCCGATCATCGCGCGCGATACGCGCGCGAACCGCCACATTCTTGGCGACGCCGCTGTGTGGTTTTCCAACGAGAATCCCGGCCCTTCCTTGACCGAACAAATACAACGAGCGGCATCTTCACCGGTCGATTTTCAAGGCAAGGGACCGAGCGCCCGGGACCGCATTCGCAGGCTCTACAGCTGGGACCATATCGCCCGGCAATACCATGAGCTTTTCATGACACTAACCCGTGGCAGCGAGTCGGATCGCAGCGGCCGCTCAAGGCTGCGAAGGCCACAAAATTGAGAATCCACAAGAGCAATCCATTCCCGGCAATTCTGAAGGGCCTGATCAAACCGATGCTGCCGCTCCTGGTCCGGCACTTCGGGTCCCCGATACGAGACGCGAGAACCGGCGACTTCGTTGGCAAAGCCCTCCTCGTGCCGTGGAAGGGGACAATTCGTGTTGTCGGGCTTTCACACGCATTTGTGATGCCCCGGTTCGCCCCGGTTCGGCAGACGTTCTATTGGCACCAGACGATTGAATTTTCCACTCATCCGCCCGTCGATTACCCGCGGCTCGATGCAGCTTCCGATCTGTCAGGAGGTCTGAAACGCCGGATCCTATGGCTCATCATCGCCCATCAGGACGCCATGACTGTCGAAGCAATCCTGGCATACTGGAAGAATTATGTTCCGTCCGAGGACATCCTGATCGCCTACGGAGGAGCAAGCCGCCAAGAGTTTGTTGGGATCCGTCACAGCCAGAAATTGTTTATCGAGGATCCCCGTCTTCGAACGAGGGCCCATGTCCTGGAGAAGCAGAGCTATACCGGTGTGCTCCGGGCGGCTCACCAGTGGCTGAAGACGCGCGATCCCTACACGCACGTCTATCTGGCCGAGTCCGATCTCTTCCCTGTCTCGGCGAAAATTTCGCGGGACCTTCTCACGCGGCTCGGTGAGACCGATGCTGACGTTCTCTTCTATCACCTCAATCGCGCGGACCGAACCAATTGGTGCCATCTTCTCTATCATCAGAGTTTCCCGGGTTTCGTGCCGTTCCTTTCCTCGCTCAGCCGCCGCCCCGAAAAAGAGGTGGTTCTCGATGCGATTGGGTGCGGCTCATTTTGGACACGAGCGGCATTTGACGCCGTGGCTGGGGTGGACGAATACGAGCCGGTTTATCTCGAGCTTTTCCTGCCGTCGGTCGCCCATCACCTGGGATTCCGAATCGTAGAGTTTTCCGATCAAAATGAATTCATCAGCGTGATCCCCAAGAAGGCCTCCACCGTTAACAAATGCAAAACCGCCGGCGCCTTGTTCGTTCATCCCGTCAAGACTCTTTCCGAGTTGCCGGAACCGCTCCAGTCCGTGCCCTGAAGCAATACGAAAGAAATCAGCTTCCTCGGCGGCCTCCTCAAATGCATCGCCCGATTTTCAACCGTGCAGCTTTCGTTGAGGGCGCACGGAAAATACGGCTCCCGGTTTTCGCTGCCGTGGCTGCGTCTGCCGGGCTCATTCTTCTTTTTCCCTACACGACCGGCTATGGTTTTCAGCGGGTGCCCATCGCTCGACAGCTTCAACTTCAGTGGGCGGCGGAGCAATGGCAGCACTGCTGGCTGGTTCCGATCGCTGTCCTTCTGATCTTGTATTTGCAAAGAAGATCACTGAGCCGGTTGCCGATCCAAAGTTCCCATTCCGGCCTGGCGCTGATGTGCGCATCCCTGGCCCTCTATTGGATAGGATTTCGCATAGACAACATTTACGTTGCGTACCTGTCGCTTCAACTTTGGTTCGCAGGGCTCATTCTTTGGTACCTCGGCTGGCGTTGGATGCGGGCGTTGCTCTTCCCGTGGGCTTTCCTTGTGTTCATGTGGCCATTGCTTTTCCTTGAAAGCACGATCACCTTTCCGCTCCGAATGATCATGTCCAAGGCGAGCGCGGGTGTCCTGAACGCGATCGGCATTCCGGTCATCCTGCAGGGGACCGGTGTCCTGTCGGCTCCGGAGCCGATCCTCGGTTTGCAATCCGGCAAGCGGTTCCGGGTGGACGTGGCCGATCCTTGCAGCGGAATTCGATCGCTCTTTGCCCTGATGATGATTAGCGCCCTCTACGGGCATTTTACTCTCAAGACGTGGTGGCAGAAGGGAATCCTCTTCGTGAGCTCGATTCCCCTCGCAATTCTCGGAAACCTTTTCCGGATCCTCATGCTAACATTCGGGATTGTCACCCTGGGTCCCGAGATCGCAATCGGCAGGGATCCGCTCACAGATCCGTCGTGGTTCCATATGCTAGCTGGCTACCTCGTCTTCGCGGTGGCTTTGGGGGGCCTGGCAGGAATCAGCCTGCTGCTTTCCAGCCTGCTCAACAAAAGGCCGCAAACGGCAGCGCGAGATCCGCGCGTCGAAGGAGAAAGAACGCCAAAACTCGGAGCCGGCGAACCGCTGTCGGAAAGCCTTCCTTTGGACCCGGGAAAGGATCCCTATTGAAAGATGCCGAAAATCATCCCGGGAGTGCCTCTCCTGAAAGCCTCGTCCCCCTCTGCGTGGACCTCGACGGCACGCTGATCCGCACGGACGTGCTTTGGGAGGGCATCAAGTTCCTGCTGAGATACAAGCCTCTGACGCTGCTCGGCTTCCTGCCTCTCCTGCGCAACGGACGCGCGCCGTTCAAGAAGGCAGTCTCCGAAGCATCGATCGTAAATCTCGACCGCCTGCCCTGGCGGAGATCACTGGTCGATTGGTTGCGGTCCGAGGCCGCCGGGGGACGGCCAGTTTATCTGGTTACCGCGGCGGACGCCGTGTATTCGCGGAGCGTCGCGGCGCGCCTTGGGTTTTTTGCAGGTTCCATGGCAAGCGATGGCGCCTTGAATTTGAAGGCGAAAAGGAAGGCCCGCAAGCTCGTTGAGACATTCGGCGAAGCCGGCTTCGACTACATCGGTGACGCTCGAGCGGATATTCCGGTATGGCGCGCAGCGCGAAGAGGAATCTGTGTGAAAGCCCATGCCGGCTTCGTGCGTCGCGCAGGCCTGGCCGGGAAGGTCGAGGAGCGGTTTACCGACGGCTAGCAGCACCGCTCCCTGCAGATTTTCGACTTTCGGCTTCGACTCAATCGACCTCGGTGTAGTTTTCCGCTGAGAGACAATGAGAAAAGAGCTCATGGGCAGTGACCCGGGACGATCCGTCATCCCCGCCTGGCGGAGCCTTGTGGTGATCGCTCTCGCCGGTGTCACGGTAGGAGCCTGCCTCTGGGCCGCGCCCGCGGCTTCGAAATCCGAGGCCGGCATCCAGATGAGCCTTCCCGGCTCGGTGAGGGGTTTTTGGGGAGCGAACCAGGAGGTCTCGGAATCCGAACGCGTCATCCTTCCCAAGGACACTGAGTTCGCCAAGAAGATCTACACGGACGAAGCCGGAGAGAATATCAGCTGTCAAATCGTCCTTGCCGGCGCGGAGAAGCGGAGCATTCACCGCCCCGAGATATGCCTTCCGGCACAGGGCTGGACCTTGCAGACCGGGGAAGTGGTTCCGATTACGCTGGCGAACGGGAAGACGTTGGAGGTGATGAAGCTGGTGATCTCGAAGAGGATTGCGCCTGCCGACGGGAAACAGCGGGAACTCACCAGCCTGTTCCTGTATTGGTTTGTCGGCAAGGAATCGACAACGCCGTACAATCTTGTGCGCGTTCTCAGGACCAATCTCGACATGCTGCTCCACAATACCAATCATCGTTGGGCCTACGTCATTGTCAGCGCACCGGTGCTCGAAGGCGTCGAGCCAGGGAGCAAGAACTTCGAAGGCACCCTCGCGATGCTCGAGGACTTCATTGCGGAACTGGCCCCGCAAATCCTCAAACCCGATGTGCAACTTGTCGCGGGAAAGTAGGGAGTTCTCTTTCATGCGCATAGCGGCGATCTGGCTCCTGGCGATGGCGGGAACGATTCCACTCCCTGCGCAGACCGGGGAGGAGGAATTCGGTGCGGCAATAAAGCGAAGCCTGGATCGGTCACGCGCCCTGTATCCTGCGTCTGCGGAACCTGGCTCCCCTCTAAGCCACGCAATCCTCGCCCGAATCGACTGGCTGCATCGCTACGACCGGGCGATCTTTTCGGACCCCAACTGGCCCTTGCGAGTGACGGCCACGGAAGCCGCGGCGTTGGGCATCCCTCCGCAGCAATTTCCCTCCACAACGCCGGCACCGGGAACCGACCGGCGCTTTCTCGCGCTGGTGACACGCAACTTCAGCACCACAGGGGCTTCCTTTCGCAAAGGTCAACAGATTGTGCTCGAATCCGTTCAGGATTACGGCAAGCGCGGAACAACCATCGTTGGCGGCCAACCCGTCCTGCTCTGGCTCGACAACATCAAAATCCTGAGGGAAATCTCCCGAAACGAAGCGACCCCGGCGGTTGTGAAAATCGAGTCGGCCCGTTACGGGATCCCCGGCGAGCAAGCCTATAGTGTGGCCGGAATGGTTCAATCCCTTGTCGCTCCGGATGCCTCCGGGCGCTATGAAATTCTTGTTTCGGACGCCCTGCTCTCTCCCGTCGCTGCGAGAAAGCTCAACCGGACAGCGAGCGTCTTCACCGATCCCGTGACGGGACAAACTGCGGTGCGCACCCGTGATCGGATTCTGACTGTCACTTACACGCTCAACGGCTTGACGAAGACAAAGCAGGCGGTGGACGGCCAAACGCTCGTCCTGGATTAGAAATATCATGGAAGATCCCGTCATTGAAGTTAGCGATCTCGTTCGCAAGTTCGGAAGCCGAACCGTCCTCAATGGCATCAGTTTCACCGTTCGAAAGGGTGACACGGTGACCATCATGGGAGGCTCGGGTTGCGGCAAGAGCACGTTGCTGCGCCACATCATTGGCTCTCTGAGGCCGACAAGCGGTTCAATCAAGATCTTCGGAAAGGAAACGACCACCATGCCGGAGAAGGAACTCGACCAGTTCCGGCTCCGCTTCGGAATGAATTTCCAATTTGGCGCCCTACTTCAGTCCCTGACCGTCGGCGAGAACGTCTCCTTGCCGTTGATTGAAAACAGCCGCGTCGATCCCAATATCGTGGATCTTGTCGTCAAGATGAAGCTCGAACTGGTCGGACTTACGGGCTTCGAACACCTTAAGCCCGCCGAGCTCAGTGGAGGAATGCGCAAACGCGTCGGGCTGGCCCGCGCCGTGGCGCTCGATCCCGAGTTGCTCTTCAGCGACGAACCAACCTCCGGCCTCGACCCGATCATGACGGCCGTCATTGATCAACTCACGCTCGACTTGACGCGCAAGCTCGATATGACCGCCGTCGTTGTCACCCATGATATGACCAGCGCTTTCCGCATCGCCACGAAGATGATCATGCTCGGCGCAGGCAAGCGCGCGGGCACAATCATCGCGAGCGGCACACCCGACGAAATCTCAAGGCACCCGGATCCCGAAGTCCAGCAGTTTATCAAGGGCGAAGCCGACGGCCCCGTGCCGCTGAAGCTCGCCTCCCATGACTACATCGAGCGCTTGCTCCGCCACTAGAGTTCCAGGATTGGTTTTTCTTCATGGCTTCGAGAGACGACTCGAGCAAAGTTCCGCAAGCAGTCGTGCGATGCGCAAGGCGCCAGAGGAATCGGCATGAACGCAGACAGTCCGGGCAGCAATTTGTATCGTCTTCCCGCTTCTCAGAAGCAGGCGGCCCGTTGAAAGAAACACTTTCATCCGCGTCCTGATCTCCTCTATGTCGTCAAGCACAGCACCGGGCTGGCTCCGCGGCACCAAATCGCCGCTCGCCGTGTATGCGCGATCAGAGAAGATCTCTCCCCATGCCTCCACCCCGAATCGCGCCGCGGCCGGAATCACCCGGCCGTTCGGAGAGGCGAAGATCCGCATTCCCGGGAAGTGCTTTTTGACAACTCCCGCGTAGCCGCGCGACAGCCGTGGGTCTCGCTCCACAACGTGATAGAGCGCACCG
Organism: uncultured Verrucomicrobiae bacterium; assembly: GCA_963763735.1. GTDB lineage: Bacteria > Verrucomicrobiota > Verrucomicrobiia > Chthoniobacterales > Terrimicrobiaceae > DASTFP01. Next base: position 38,948 of record CAVXQK010000021.1, read on the forward strand.
TGAAGTTTGACGTGCGAGATGGAAATCTTCGCCTCGCCAGCCAGCGTGACCAAGCGGCCCACCTGGGATTCGATCAAGGACTCCAACCCCGAGGGAGTAATAGCTGTCTCTTTGCGCCCGAAACCTTCGCGATCGACGAAACCCGGATGAGCGCCGGCGTTCACGCCAAGCTCGGCGCACAGCTTCAGACAGGTACGCATGGTGCGCGCGGTTCCCGCGTGACCCCCGCACGCAATGTTCGCCGAGTTCACCCAGCGCAGGAGGCGGCGCGTTTTTTCGACGGGCTCGCCCTCGCCGAGATCGCAATTGACGTCCATTACTCCACGAGCTTAAGACGAACGGCAGTGCCGGGCGCGCACTGCGTGAACCGGGATATCGCAAGCGGGTCGAGGATACCAAACCGCGGATAGCCGCCGACGGTGGGACCGTCCCGAAGAAGAACGATGGGAAGCCCATTCGGGGGAACTTGCACCGTGCCCACAGCCACAGGTGCGCTCAGCATTCGAAGTCGCGCGGACTCCAAGGCGGCGCCTTCCAATCGATAACCCGCCCGGTCGCTTTGCACCGAAACCAGCCAGCTCTCACTCAGGAAACGCGCCCGCACGGGCTCTGCGAAGCATTCCCACTCCGGACCGCGCCAAACGGGGAGAACGGGCACCTGGTCGAAGCGCTCCCGAACGCTTTCCGGAACGAAACGCGAAAAATTTCCGTCCGATCGCAGAGCGCTTTCTCTATGCAATTGGGCGCCAGCCCGGACGGTATCGCCAAGGCCTGCCCGCGGGTCAACGCTTGCACTTCCAAACCAGCGGCATTCTGCAAAGCCTCCCTGCACCGCAAGATAGGTCCAAACCCCGGCCCGAAGCTGACCAAAAGCAATCTCCTGACCTGCCTCCGCGTAAAAGTTCCTCCATTGTGGGCAGTTGGTTTCCACGTCGGCCCCGGTTACGGCCAATTCGACGGCGCTCAAAACCCGCAATCTGGCTCCGGTGAAAAGAAGCTCGAGGACAGGAGCTCCCTCCTCATTCCCAACCAGTAGATTCGCCTTGCCGGCCGAATCTTTATCCATCGCGCCTCCAGGCGGAATCCCGAATTGCTTCCATCCCTTTCTTCCGAAGTCCTGAATTGCGGCGCCGGCCCCGGGAGCCAAAACCTCGAGAACGGCAATAGCGCTCATCTTCTCAATTTCCTTTCAAGTCCGGCAGGTGGCTGACAGCCCGAAATCTCACGAGATCACCTTGTCGAAACAGAAAAGCCTCTTTGCTGCCGGCCTCTCGCGCCTTGGAGACCGAGAAAATCTCGCTGTCAGTCCGCCCTATCAGCCACCATCCCCCCGGCGACGCGATGCTGTAGATTCCGGTGTGCTCACCCCCAATCGCCACCGAACCGGCGGCTACTCGGGGCCGCGGCGTATCCAGGCGCGGCGCGTGCAATCGAGAGTCCAGAGGGCCCAGATAAGGAAAGCCCGGAGAGAAACCTATGAGAAATACGCTGTAGACGGGCAACGAATGCAGTTCGATGACATCAGGAACCGAAAGCCTGTTGCGCCGGGCAAATTCCTCGATGTCAGGTCCATCATAGCAGACAGAAATCTCATGGAGAAACGCCTCCTCAGACAGCCGGGCCTTGGCGGACTTCAACAACTCATTCACCCTTCCCAATTGGCTGGAAGCCGCGTGAGAATCGTCAAATTCCAAAAGCAGCGAGCAGTAAGCCGGCGTCACCTCCTGCAAGCCCGCCAAAGGGTTATCTTCCAAACAATGAAGCAGACCACGGCATCGAGCGAGCGACTCGGAGTTAGCTTCTTCCGCGAAGGTAATCAGCAACGCCCTGGGTCCGAACCGGGAAACCCGCACGCCGTCCATCAGCCAACGCGCTTTCTGCCAAATCCCAAAAAAGATACAGCCCGCCGCAACGAGTGTTGCGACGGGCTGTTGTTCCCCCCAGAACAATCTTTAATGCCGCCAAGATTAACCACCGTCATCCGTTCCGCAAGCACTTTTTGAATAATTTTGGATTCAAGCACATAACGGGCTGGCGAGAAACCTCATACGACGGGAAAAATCTGAATCAAGCTTCGACGCTCACCTGATGGGACAACAATGCCTCCTGTCTGAAGTGAAAGAAACCCCGAACTCTTCGGCCCGCAAGCACCTCCGGAAGCCAGCAGATATCGTCGGCCCACATTTCTTCGTAAGGAATCGCGTTCAAAGGAGTCCAAAGCGGTACCGCCTCCGGCGTCTCGACCGGCTCTCCAATAAGGTCCGGCGAAACGAAGACGCTGCAATGAAGGCTGTAGCCGTCGACGAACTGAAAGTGGAGTTCGCCCCGTAATTCCGGGGAAAGAGCTTCTATTCCGAGTTCCTCGCGCGTTTCGCGCACAGCGGCGTCACGGGGTGTCTCTCCGGGCTCGATTCGGCCTCCCGGCCCGTTGATCTTTCCTGCCCCCAGCCCGCGCTTCTTGCGAATAAGAAGGATTTCTCCGTCGCGGATTACGAAAAGCAGCGTTGCACACTCCTTTGGCTGCCAGTTTGCCCAATCAAAGTCCATTGGATGCAAACTGTAACAACCCGCGGAGCAAAAGACAAAGCGCGGGGAAAAAATTGCGGACGCTACGAAACGAAGACCTCTGGGGAGGATGCCGCCAGACCCTCACACCCTCCGAGCGGCTCCTCCCCGATTAGTCTCTAAACTGCTGCGTCTCCCTGTTCGCCCGTCCGAATTCGCATGGCGGATTCGATGGGAAGAACAAAAACCTTTCCATCCCCGTATTTGCCCGTCTTGGCCGACGAAACGATGAGTTCCATGACTCTGCTCGCGTTACTGTCGCCAACAACGACTTCCAGTTTCACCTTGGGTAAAAAAGTAATTCCGATCGAACGGCCATCATCCGGTCCCGTGCGGCCTTTTTGTCGTCCAAAGCCCCTGACCTCGGTAACCGCCATCCCTCCAATGCCGACTCCCGTCAAAGCCTGTTGAACGGCCTCCAGCTTGAAGGGTTTGATGACAGCTTCGATCTTCTTCACTTGTTGCTTTCCCGAAGCATTGACCGTGCCAGCCCGCCCGAACCTGGGCCCCAAGCGGGATCGCGAAACGACAGCGTCTATAAGGACTACAAAGCGAGTTAGTTCTGTATTAATCTGGTCAGATCCGGTCGGGCCCGACAGTCCGCGAGTGTCTAAATTTGATCACCCTCTTCGCTTATATTGATTTCCTCCCCTGCTCTGCTCTTGTTGAATCCCATGGATGGGATCGTCGTGCGTCAGCTGAAGATGGCGCGAAGATGGCTGGTGTTGCAGCAGTTCGTCGATTACGCAGTCTGGGCCCTGGCCGTCGGGCTGACAGTTTTGGCTCTCAGCCACGCGGCTTCCTTGAGCGTTCCAAAAGGCCGCATTTCGTGGCCGATCGCGATTGTGGTTCCTCTGGTTCTAGCGGCCCTGGCCGGAATCTATCGATGGCGTTCACTCAAGGCCGTCGCGCGTGAGATCGATGCCCGTGCGAAGGCGAAAGACCGCTTTCTGACGGCTCTTGCCTTGCCCGCGACAGAAACGGGCGCGCTCTGCGACGCGCTGCGCAGGGAGACTTCCGCGTTCGTCTCCAGCCTCCCTCTCCGCAAATACCTTCCCCTCGAAGCACCCCGCAAGAGGGCGCTCTGGCTTCTGCCGCCCTTGGTCGCGCTGGGCCTCCTGGAAGGCTTCGAGCAGTGGCGCGCGAACACCCTCGCTCCCGAGCTCGCGATCGCTCGGAAGTTGGTGGAGCAAGTCCGGCGCAACGCGGAGTTCGAGGCGGAAAAGGAGAAAGAGTTTCAGAAGGTAGCCGAGGAGCTGCGAGATATTGAGCGCGAGTTGGCGACTTCCCCCCAGCCATTGCGGGAAGCGCTGCGGACGATTGCCGAACTGGAGCAACGACTCTCGCCGCAATCCGAATTGAGTGCTGCCGAGACCCTCGCGCTTGCTGAGGTCCTTGCGCAAAACCACCCGAAATTGGCGTCCGATCTCCGCTCCGGCAACAATGCCGAGGCGGGAAAGGCGGTCGCGCAATTGGACCCGGCGGAACTGGCGCGTGCGCTGGAACAAGCGGCACGCCACCTGGAAACCAGGCGCCTGCGAGATTTGGCGGATCAGGCGCCCTCTGCGGCACGGCTCAAGCTCGGCATGATGCTTGGATCTTCGCGCGGGAGCGGAGATGAGACGGGACGCCGTCGCTTCGTTTCGGCGCTGCGCGACATGAAAAGTGGCATTCAAGGTGCCGGCCAGGAAGGCGCTCAAGGTTTGGAAGCCGCTGAGCCGCGGGAACCAGGAGACGAAAAATCGACGGCGTCCGCCCTCGACAACGCGCCACCCGGAGGCGCTCCCGGATCGGAGAACGATCGTGGCCGGGGAGAAGAGCTCTCCCAGGAGAATGAACCGGTCGATCAACCCCCGGGCAGCGAAGATTTCCTTGCGGGAGAAACCGGGGAAGGCCCGTCTCTGGTCGAGCTTTTTCACGCCGCGGGAAATGATGATCCGAGAGCCCGGCGCGCCTATCATTCTGCTTATCAGGCTGCGGCGCCCGCGGCGCTCGATGCGGTAAGCCAGGAACAAATTCCGGCCGGTTCCCGCCTGCTCGTAAGGCGGTATTTTGAAGCGATCCGGCCCAAGGAATAGAGGAGCTTCTGTTCCGAGAATATTCAGAAAGAGAATCGATGAGCGAAGACTATGAAAAGCGCGCCGAAGAGTTTCGCGAGGCCTTCCAGCGGCTGCGCAGCGAAATGGGCAAGGTTCTCGTCGGGCAGGAAGACATTATTCGCAGCGTGCTCGTTGCGTTTTTCGTCGAAGGTCACGCGCTCCTCGAGGGCGCGCCGGGACTTGGGAAGACCGCCATCGTTCGCACATTGGCGGCTGCGGCAGGACTAAGGTTCTCGAGAATTCAATTCACGCCCGACCTGATGCCCTCGGATATCATCGGCACGAACCTGATCATCGAGGACGAGCACGGCGCGAAGAGATTCCGATTTGAGCCGGGGCCGGTCTTCGCCAACATCATCCTCGCGGACGAGATCAATCGCGCCACGCCAAAGACCCAGAGCGCCCTGCTCGAAGCCATGCAGGAACGGCACGTAACCGTTGCCGGAGAACAACATGCGATGCCGCGGCCCTTTCTCGTTCTGGCAACCCAAAATCCCATTGAGATGGAAGGCACCTACCCGCTCCCCGAGGCGCAGCTCGACCGTTTTCTTCTCAAACTGAACGTCGGATATCCCGGGACGGAGGACCTTCACGAGATTCTTAACCGCACGACGCGCGAACATTCGCCTGCCGTCTCCACCGTGCCACTTGAGAATCTTGATGAGATGCGCGAACTGGTGAGAGCCGTTCCCGCGGTGCGCGAGATCGAAGCCCGGGCTGTTCAGCTGGTTTTAGCCACACATCCCGAACGGCCCGAATCCGTTCCCCTGGCTCGAAAATTTGTGCGTTACGGCGCAAGCCCGCGCGGAGCGCAGGCTCTTATGCTCTGTGCGAAAGTCAGCGCTCTTCTCGACGGCCGTTACCACGTCGCAAAGGATGACATCGATACCTGGGCTCTCTCAGCGCTCCGCCACCGCCTCATCATCAATTTCGAGGGCGAAGCCGAAGGCGTCACTCCGGAGCGAGTTGTAGCCGAAGCGCTCGCCCTTCCCCGCTAAGCTCGTTTCTCCAGAAACGTCCCCCTGGACCGCCGGCTCGGAAGGGGACGCGCGAACCCGCACACGATTCCGCAAAGCAAAACGCCGCCCCCCGAACGGGCGGCGGCGTTTTTCTGCTCCGCTAAAGCTCTGAAATACCGAAAGCCTAGGGCTTGGGTACCGTGGCGATCGTCTGAAGAATCCTGCTTGCGATTTTGTAGGGGTCGCCAGCCGAATTCGGGCGCCGATCTTCCAGGTAGCCCTTATATCCGTTGTTGATGAAACTATGGGGGATTCGGATCGATGCCCCTCGATTACCCACTCCATAGTTAAATTTGTCGATCGACTGGGTCTCGTGCAAACCGGTCAACCGCAATTCGTTGTCCGGACCGTAGACGGCGATGTGTTCATTGCGGTATTTGTCGAAGGCAGCCATGAGGTTCTCGAAGTATTCCTTCCCGCCCACTTCGCGCATGTACTTGGTGGAGAAGTTGGCATGCATTCCCGAGCCATTCCAATCGCCCCGGATCGGTTTGCAATGAATTTCAAGCTCCACGCCATATTTTTCGCCAAGACGCGCCAGAAGATACCGGGCGACCCAAACGTCGTCCGCAGCCTTCTTTGAGCCCTTGCCGAAGATTTGGAATTCCCACTGGCCCTTGGCAACTTCCGCGTTGATGCCCTCGTGATTGACGCCGGCGTCCAGACACAGGTCGAGATGCTTGTCCACGATCTCACGCGCAATGTCTCCCACAGCATTGTAGCCTACGCCCGTGTAATATTTCCCCTGCGGAGGAGGAAATCCTTCCTTGGGAAACCCGAGCGGCCGCCCGTCCTTGTAGAGAAAATACTCCTGCTCAAAGCCGAACCAGGTATCCGGGTCGTCAATGATTGTCGCCCGCGCATTGGTCGGATGGGGACTGCCATCGGGCAACAACACCTCGGACAACACAATGGCGCCGTTCGTCTTGGTCGAGTCCGGATAGATTCCCACCGGCTTAAGAACGCAATCAGAAGTGCGGCCCTCGGCCTGCTTGGTCGAACTGCCGTCAAAACCCCAGTTTGGGACTTGATCCAGAGTCGGAAAGCTATCGAATTCCTTGATCAGAGTCTTGCCTCGAATGTTGGCTATCGGCTCATAGCCGTCGAGCCAGATGTATTCCAGTTTGTACTTCGCCATATTGTCTTTGGTTGATGTCTATTTTTGAGCGGGATCCGCCTGCTTTTTCCGCATACTGTTGATTTCTTTTGTCCTTTACCCCCTTGAGGCGTGTCGGACACATAAGCAGGAACAGTGCCATCCCGCCAACGAAGTGATTGTGAAGGCTCTACCGGCTGCCAGCTTCCGGGCCGAGGGCGCAAATGGGAACGCGAAAAGCGTTGTAGCTGGCTACCTTTCCGACATCGATCTGCGAAAAATCCGAGGAAGCGTTCGATGGTTCCGCGCGGCGCTTCTTCCGAACTTGCCTGCGCTCCCTTGTGCGCCATGTTCTTCACGATATGAACCAAATCAAGGACACCCTGAGAGCCATGGTTCGCATCGGTTACGACGGTCGGGTGCACAAGACGTTTCGGGGACCGAAGGCCGAGGAACGGTTTGCGAACGAAGTGAAGGTTCTGCGCTACCTCGAACGCCGCGGATGTCCGTTTGTACCCAGGCTGCTCGAGAGCGACCCCGAACGGCTCAAGATCGTCACAACCAGCTGTGGGAGCCGCGTCGAGCATCTCGACGAGGAGCGCGCGAAAGAGCTCTTCGCGGAACTGGAACCCTACGGCGTCCGGCACGACGACGCCGAAATCCGCAATGTCACCTATCGCCAAACCGACGGTCGCTTCTGCTTGATCGATTTCGAGTTTTCAACAATCCTTCCAGGTTTCGAAGAACCGGACAATGGATCAGCAACGCAACCCGCTGGCTCGCCTCCAGTGGTACGGGCAGACCGACCGGGGCAAAGTCCGTCCGAACAATGAGGATTCCTTCCTATGCCTCCAGTTCGACGCTCTGGAACTGCGTTATTTGGGAAAGATCGGGGAATCGACCTCGGAAGGCGTCGATTTGGTTTTTGCCGTAAGCGACGGCATGGGCGGCGCCATGGCGGGAGAGTTCGCCAGCCGAGTCGCAGTCGATAAGATTACAAGGCTTTTGCCACCCACTTTCAGGAGATCCGCGGCGGGGCTTCCCATGGATTTCGAGGACGTGCTCGACGCGCTTTTCGGCGAAATTCACAGGGCGTTGATGTACCTTGGCGCGACGGATCCGGATTGCTCGGGAATGGGAGCCACCCTGAGCATGTGCTGGTTTACCCCGAACTGGATGTATTTCGGCCATATTGGAGACAGCCGCATCTATTATTTTCCCGCACGGGAAGGCGGGATGAAACAGGTGAGCCATGACGACACGCACGTTGGCTGGCTGTTCCGAAACGCGAAGATCAACGAATGGCAAGCCCGCCGTCATCCGGGGCGAAACGCGCTTCAGCGGGCTCTGGGTGCCGGCCACCAATTCGTGGATCCGCAGGTCGGCGCCGTCGCTTATGAACCGGGCGATCTGTTCCTGCTTTGTACGGACGGGTTGATCGACGGGCTTTACGATGCGCAAATCCTCGAGATCCTCCAAAGCGCGAGGCCCTTCGGAACGGAATCCAATCCCGCTCAGCGCCTCGTGCGGTCCGCCGTCGAGCATGCCGGCCGTGACAACACGACCGCCCTCGTGATCGAAGCCTGTTAGAGCAAACGCGAAAGAGGCGCTGCGGACCGGCAAGAGTGTGACAGACGGCGCTTACCGCCCCGGAACCTTGAGAAGGTTCAAGGCATCGTGACGGGAAAGTGCAAACTGTCCCCCGGCCACGAAGGACCCATCCGAACCAGACGCAATCGCTCTGACCGTTCCGGAAACCGCGTTGCCAACGGCTACCGGGACATCGGGCGTGCCATCCGCGTTTAACCGTGCAATGCTGCGCCGCTGCTGGCCGAAGACCGTGTTGAAGTTGCCACCGACCACAATTTTCCCGTCGGGCTGCACAGCGAGCGCGTAAACAGCGCCGTTCGTGCCCGGTTCGGCGACGTCGGCGCCCCCAAAGGATTCATCGATGCTACCGTCCGTTCGGTATCGAGCCAGATTCGCCGTCTCGACCTGGCCAGCCTGTGTAAAAGTGCCTCCGACGACAATTCCGCCATCCGGCTGGATGGCCAGCGCGTTGATCTGACCGTTCACACCCAGCGCCGACTGGTCCGCAAACGTTCGATCAAGCGTGCCGTCGGCATCCAAGCGCGCAAGGTTACCGCGGGCGATCCCGTTCACAGCGCTAAAGCGTCCTCCAATGACGATTTTGCCGTCGGGTTGAATGGCTGCCGCAAGCACTTCGCCATTAACTCCCTCACCAGCCCCGAAGGCCGAGGAAAGCGCCACTTCGTCCTGCGCGACCGCCGCATCGGCGGAAAGTGCCAATATCAGGAGGAACCTTTTCACAGCAACACTCCATCCCTGAAATTTACCGAAATCAAGCTCCGACCTTGATTCGACGGCTGAAAAGAGCGAACCTTGCAATTCGCGCACCCGTAGCTCAATTGGATAGAGCGACAGCCTCCGGAGCTGTAGGTTGTGGGTTCGAGCCCCGCCGGGTGCAGTCAGAACTTCACCCGTTTGAAATCCCGTTCCTTCCGCGTCCCCACCCTGCAATTCTAACTATCGCGGAATGCTTTCGGCAAATTCTATCGAGGCTATGATCATGTTTCGTTCATGCCGTCGCTTACGCCGATTCCTGATGCAATCGCTAAGTGAAGACTTCGGCGCGACGGCTGCCGTTGGTTTCAGATCCGTGCATTCTCCTGCGCGAAAGAACAGCACCCAGAACGCTCGACGATCTGGTGAACCTCTCCGGAGTTAATTGCCGGGCTGCCGACACAATCCCGATAAGCAAAGCTAATACCAGTGCGCGACGGGCAGCGGCATCCACTTAGCGAATTGCCGCGAAACTCGCAGAATCGAACAGGCCGAATTTGCGCTCGGGTGTGCAAAGGGCGTTGGGATGGGCGCACGGGCCGAAGTCGGTCGGGCGGAGCGCCGTCGGCGTCTCAGCGAGACGGCCCGGAGAGGGACTCGAACCCACAAGGATTGCACCACCAGATCCTAAGAATGTGTGATCCGGCTTTTCTTACATTTATGGGCGTTTACACGGATGCACGGGAAGCAAGCATCAATGCGCCTCACAGCCTGTTCACGGGCTTCCCGACAACGAAAGGCAGAAAATCGCGCAAGTAGCACAAAAGTAGCACGCGCGGCAGGAGCCAAAGCCTGTTCCTCGGCTGCCCCGGGGCGGCGACAATCCCAGTAGCCTGCAGCAGGGAAGGGGCAGAGAAGCTGTGCCACGCGTCAAGTCCTTCACGTCGGGCATCTCAGCGTTCGTCAAACACGCGGCGATAAGAAGATGGCAACGTTCCGCCCTTTGCGGTAATAGACGGATCAACACGTGGACCACCGAGTCCGGATGGAAGCACGATCCCACCGCCGCGAGGAAAATGTGAAATGAATTTCAGAAACCTTTTGACTGCCTTCTCATGGAAGCGGTTGCAACGGACGGCGCTGTGCGCCGTCGTTGAACCGGGCCGTTAGACGACCGGAGAAGACATGGAAAGGCCGAGGTAGGAGCGCACCCATGACCAGGAAGACCGTAACCGTTTTCGCGGCCACCGGCACCGCCGGCACGGCGTGCGTAGAAGAAATGATTGGCTTGCAGACGTTCAACGTGCAGGTGCTCGCGCGCAGGAGCGGGCAAGCGGAGAAGAGCACGTCCGGTGTCGCGCGCGACGGCGGCGACAAGCAGCGTCTGTATGCGAGGTGGCGCGAGAGCGGCGTCGGGATCAAGGAGGTCGACGCCACAAACCATGCAGAGCTCATTCCGGCTCTGCAAGGAACGGACTATCTCGTCTCGTGCGTGCCAACAGGCAGCACCGAATCACAGTACCCCTTGATCTGGGCGGCCAAAGAGGCGGGTGTGGAACGGTTCGTGCCCTCCGAATTCGGCGCGATCTACGAGTTCGAGCAGTTCTGGCCGACCGACACGGTTCATCGCACCTGGGCCCGCCAGAAAGTGTTCATACGCCGGGTGATCGAGCTCGCCGGTCTCGACTTCACGATCATTCCGGCTGGGCTCTGGCCCGAGTACTACATGCTCGAACCGGTGCGAGTCATGGGCGACCCCAATCGGAAGGTCTCCTGGTCGACCGGCCGAGACGTCGGCCGCATCATCCCGCACGTTCTGTCTCATCCGCTTTCCCGCAATGCGATCTGTCCGGTGGCTGCGACTGCCTACTGCTCGTGGAACGAGTTGCTGGCAATCCGGGAAAGCGCGCTGGGTCGCGAGGTGGCTCGAAACTACCTGACTTCGGAGCAGTGGAAGGCTGTCTACGCGCAGCAGCCCCCGGGTCGTCTCAAGTTTAGCGTGGCGATCGGCGTGCTCTGCAGCGAGGGCGCGGAGGGCATGTCATTATTTGCAAACTGGAACGGAACCTTCCTGCCGGAGTTCAAGGGCACGCCGCTGCCCGAGCTGTTCCGGGATTACATCGAGCCGTTCGTCGCTGCGCGCGGTGCCGCGCTGATTGCATCTGGAGAATTGCCTGCGGGCTGAGAAACAGTGACACACAAGAAGATCGCAGGAATGGACGTGGCATCCTTGCCGCCTCTCCGCTTTCTCGCATGCTCTCGGCAATGCGCGTAAAGTCACCTTTTTCCCAAAGTGTTTTGTTTGGATTCATCAAAGCGTTCATGACGAGCCGCCCGATCGCAATTTATGTGCAGGATTTGCCAATCGCGGCTTAGACGGCTTGGTTAGGATGCTTGAGTTTGGCGCATGAAGATTAGATTATTACTTGCCCTCGCAGGGTTGGCGTTCGGTTTTGCTTTCTCGGTCGCCCAAGCGGAAAGGGCGATCGATCCACAAGATCGTCAGCAGATTGAAGCGGTATTCATGATGTTTCAGGAGGCGTTTAATAAACGCGACGCGGCTGCTATTGCGGCGCTACACACTCAAGACGCTATTGAAGTCCGGTCGTGGGTTTCGGCGGGAGGTGGGTTGTTTTCCGGTCGGCAAGCGATCGAGGAGATGTTTAAGGCCGACTTCGCATCAAATCCCGGCAAGATGGTTAACAAACTTGTTGAGCTATATGCGATCGGTAATGCCATATGCGAGATCGCGGACTCGGAAGTCGGAGGGGGGATGGTTCAGACAGTGGTGATCTATGTTCGCGACGGCGATGCATGGAAGAGACGCATGATCTACGTCGCTTCTCGCTAATCAAAGCCCCATGCGTTGACCGGACCCTCCAGCACGTCTCGGTCAGTAAATGCATATTTCTCATTAGCCGGACGCAGGGCGGACTCCCAAAGGCGAAAGCTCGAGGCAAAATTCGATGAAAAACCTCGCATCACGAAAGGTGCCCATATGCATTCTTACCTTGATGCTCGCGGGTGGAGCATTTTGGGCAGCGGCAAGCGGATGCGCAACAGCTAATGCCTGCTATGACTCAAGGACTTGATTTGGACGGTGCGTTCGCCTGACTTCAAACAGCGCCGCTTTGTGTAATTCATTGATTTATAATGCCCGGAGAGGGACTCGAACCCACAAGGATTGCTCCACCAGATCCTAAGTCTGGCGCGTCTGCCAATTCCGCCATCCGGGCATGCTCCGTTCTACCTATCGAAAAGCGCTGACACGGAAAGCCTTTTCGCCAGTCCGGCTAAAATCCCCGGCTACTGTCAAGAGGACGGGAGCCCGGGGTTTTGGTCCTCATCGAGGACTGCTCACCGAGCCTTTCTTGTTGTATTTGCGGCGCAGGTGCACCTCGTAAATGATCAGCGGAGTTCGCTTTCTCTCAAGAATATCGTCGATGCCTTCGACGCAGGCTTCTAATACTTGCGTCTGACTACGGTTGAGTTCCTCCGCCAGTTCGGCGACTCTTCGCTTGCACTGGGACGTGACGTTAACGTAGTGGGATTCGCGAGGATCCAGCGGTTCGGGACTGATAAACTCGCTGATCGCCTGACGAACAACGTCCGAAAGTCGTTCGCCTTTCCCTCGAGCAGCAGCAATTTCAAGCAAACGTTCGCGCTGACCGTCCTCCAGGCGAACCCGCAACTGGTTGCTCTTATGCATTTCAATCAAATATACCAATGAGGGTCAATTGCAACACTTCACGGGTTATTGCGGATCACGTCGCAACTAAGGAGAAGCGGACAGCGTGTTCGATATCGTCAGCGAATCTCTCGCTCCCTTCATCGGTGTTCGAGTCATAGAAAAGCACCGCGTTGTCCGCCGACCGCTTTTTCCCCCAGCGCAGCCTGAGAGCCTTGACTTTTCTTGCTTGAGCCTGGAGAGGCGCAATTCCCTGATGGCCGGCCCATCCTCGTCGGTGATCCGACCTTGCGGCACAGGAACCGTTCCCGGCGAGAGCCTCGTTATCCAGGAGCACAGGGACTGGCAGTGACTCGAGGAGCTCTTTGAGATCCAGGCCGCCCTGCCTTCGAGCGGCCCCGTGCTGGCGTCTGACGGGGTCCCCAGAATACCACGATTTGCCCGTCCGGCCGCTTCGGTGACAAAGCTGTTGATCGTTTCGTGCGAGTCGAAGTCGATCCACGACTTCTGAACGAAATCTCCCTTGAGTGCGAGAGCTGCAACCTCGCGCACGCGGCTGTTGTGAATGGCTTTGAAGGGATCTCCCTTCTGAGGATCGCCACCCAGAAGCGTGCTCGCTCCCGAGACGCTGGTGATTTGACCCTCCTGATCAATGGTCATAATGCCGAACTTAAGCGCCGAGAGGGCATCGAACACGCTCTTAGCATCATAACCTTGCGCCTCGTGATCGTAGGCATCGGCGACGCTGACTGCCAGGAGATGCCCAGCCACCTGAAGGTCATCCAGCAGATCGTCCGTGCATTGCCCGGCCTCCAAGGCGAAAGCCAGCCAGCCGAGCAAGCGGGCCTCCTTTACCAAAGGAACAAGCACGTTCAGATTCCTGTCTATCAGGTATTGATGGAGCGGGCGCGTGGAGCGGGCTTCAAGTTCTTGCAAAGTCACCGGATGGCACCGCTTCTTGATAAGGCGAACGATCTCCGCGCAAGGCGCGGAATTTTTCCCGTTGCTGGATTCAGGCTCCGCATAGACCTTTCGGAACGCGTTCTTCTCCACGGTGCGCACAAACGCCTCGACGCGATCTGCGCGAAGGTCCCAGGACAGTTGGCGGGCCGCCGCAATCATAATGGCCTGCGGGCTCTGGCCTCCACCCGCGGTCCGGGCGAGCGTATGGTCGAACGGGCTGGTAATTCGCCGGGGCGCCCTGCGGGGCTCCGTCTTTCGCGGCGCGCGAAGGTCCGATTTTGCATTGTCGGCCAAGATTTGGCGAACCGTTTTGAGGACCTGGTCTGGCGAGGAGGAGATTCTCCCCGCGTAACCGTTAACTTCGATTTTCAGGCCTCCGACACTGTCTACGACAAAGGTAGGCACATCATCGAGACGCACCTGAAATTCGTGCGCGCTATCGAGCGATTCATCGTCCGTGACGACGCAGAGCGCAACGTCCGGTTCCTTGGGAAGAGCTTCGTGCAATCGATCGTACGAGCGAAGTTGAACGTCTGCGATAGGCTCCAGGGTTTCCACCACCTTCAAGGCGGAGGGAAGGCCATCGTGAGAAAAGGCAACGAGAACGGTATGTGGGGTATTCATGTTAGGAGTGCTTCAGTTGGTGGAGGTTCAGGAGATTGAATTTATCTTGATGCAGACGAAGCCGGCTTGTCCGTGGAGCTTTCAAAAGCAAGGTGACATTGGCTCCCCCTACGCCGTGGGCATTGAGCAAGGCAGTCTGTGGAAAGCTGCGCCGAGCCTCTCCGCGCACGAAATCCAGCGCGGTCTCGGGAATCGGCACATCCAGGTTCGCCGTCGGAGGCACCAGTCCATCGCGGAAGGAAAAAATCGAAGCGGCCACCTGCAGTGGTCCCGCCGCAGCCATCGGATTGCCGATGATTCCCTTGATCGAATAGACCGGAATATGAGAGGAGTCGCGCCCGAGGACCTGCTCCAGTGCTTCGGCCTCGATGCGGTCGATCACGGGGTGACCGGGCGCCCAAGCTGAGACAGAATCGACCATTGCCGGCGTCCAACCAGCGTTATCCAAAGCCTCTCGAATGCAGGCAGGCCATCCGCTCCCCGGCACACTCCTGTCGGGATCGGGGCACGAACCATAGCCGGCGATTTCCGCCAGGATTGTTGCACCGCGAGCTTGAGCCGCTGATTTTTCCTCAATCAAGAACAGGCAGGCGCCTTCCGCGCACACGCCGCTGTCGGCGAATACGTCAAAGGGCCGGCTCGCCTTCTCCGGGCAGGAATTTCTGACGGAAGACAATCCGCTGTTCACGAACTCCGTCAGCGGAGAGAGCCCAATCGCGCAATCGGCTCCTCCGGCGACGACAAAGTCGGTCATTCCCGAAACCACTTCACGCGCCGCTTGACCGATGGCGTCCATCCCGGCGGCGCAGCCGGTCGATATCGTCAGGACGCTTTCCGAGCCGCCGAAATATTGGGCAAGCGCGCCCGAAGCGGCATGAGGCGGGCATTGTGAAACCATGTGCCGCGAAGCCGCGGACGAGCCCTTTTGACTTCTATTGACACCCGATTCGCTGATCATCGAGGCACAACTCGTCGCCACGCCGAGCCGTATAAAGGGCTTCCTTGGCAACCGTTGCACCTCTGACTTGATCTGGCGTGCCGCCCAAAGCACGAGTTGGGTGTGCCGTGCCAGCCTCTTTGGCTTGAGCTCCGCCGGAAGGAGCGCGAGATCAAGAGGAGGCACCTCGCCCCCGAAACAACATCCCGATTCCGACGTATCCACGCGCTTGATTCGGGCGATGGCCGTTTCACCGTCGCGCACCATCCTCCAGAATACCTCTGATTCGAGCGCGCCCGGCGCCGCTACGCCCATCGCGGTAATGACGGCGATGCGTTTTGTGTTTAGAGAAAACATGGCTGTGCCTCCCGGGAGTGAATTGCCGTATCGACGGCGGCATCTTTTTGCCAAAGCGGCTCGTAGCGCGAAGGAGCCATGCATCCGCTGGGATCAAAAGCCCGTTGCATCGCGCCGAATATCTCCGGCCATGGTCCCTTCATCTGCGGCAGTCGCTCCGCCTGGCCGAGACCAAGTCGATAGGGCAACAGTCCGGCATGAAGGTAGGCCTCCAACAGATCATCCGCAGCACGACGGGCTTCCTTTGTCTTCTGAGGACTCCGTCGATCGAATCCAAGGGAAACGATAAGCGCCGCCGTTCGCGCGCTCAGGGCGTTGACGGAAAGTGGAACGGCTTTGCACCCGTGCCCGTCAAGGGTTTCCAACGTCAGTTTCACCACATCCCCAATTGTCTGACCACAGAGGGCCATGACTGGCGTAACGTGGAGGAGGCCCGCGCCGCTCGCTTCCATCGGTGCATTGACGGCCGTCGAATGACCGAACACGCTGAACGCGACGCTGGCCAAGGCAAAATCGGACGGCCTTCCTTGCACCAAATTGCTGAGCTGGCGATCGGCATCCTGAGGATCGCCCAGGATCTGTATTTGCCCGAGGGGCTTCAGGAGGGTTTCAAGATGCCGCGCATGGGCTGCAAAGACTCCCTTCGATCCCCGGATGGGAATGAGTGCTGTCCACGGCGCCGCGGTCAACCGCAACTGGGCGGCTTCGGCCTGATTCAGATGGGGAGAGAGCGTGGTCACAAGCCGCTCGTGGTTAAAGACGTGAGGCACTCCATAGCACGCCCCCTCGGCGATCGAATCCGAGATCAATGAGATCAAATCGGGAAAGGCCGCCGCGTTTGCCAGGCGGCAGATGACGCCTCCCATGACTTCGGGACGGCGATGAAGGGCAATCGTCGCCGCGGTGACAATGCCGAAGTTGCTCTGGCAGAAAAGACCGGTGGGATCGGGGCCCAGTCCCCCGAGATAGGCGCCGTTCGGGGAGAGCGGATCAAATCGGGACGTTCGCGTTACTTTTCCCGTGGGCAACACCACCTCGAGATCCAGCAGGTCAAGATGCCGTTGTCCCGAGTAGCCGATGCCGCGCTCCAGAGCGTTACCGATGACGCTCGCTCCAAGTCCCGCCCCGGTCACGTTGAAATAGTGGGTGCTCCCCTGACGCCTCAGTGCGTCGTCTAGCTGCCCTTGTGTGGTCCCCGGCTCCAGTTCCGCGCAATGACTTTTCAAGTCCAGGGACCGGATCCTCTTCAGCGCGGACAAATCCATTGTGTAGGCCCCGTCCCGCGCCGGCAATTCGGACCCAAAGCCCCAATTTCGGCCGCAGGAAACAGGCTGTATCTTTACCGCCCCTGCGGCCCTGGAAGCCGCATAAAGGATGCGCTGCACATCGGCCAGGCTTTGCGGGCGTAACACGCCGTGTCGATCCCGTTGATTTCCGCACAACGACTCAACGATTCCGCCAGGAGCCAGCCAGCGTGAAACTTCACTCTCAAAAATGCTTCTTGGACCATGCATAAATTTTTGTACGAACATCGAAGTCAGCTGAGGATTCCGCCGGGCGCCAAAAGACCCTTGTCATGCCCGGCCTCAGCTGTTACAAACCTTGTTCGATTGGGGGGTTAGGGCGACTCACTTCTGTTTGGGTTTTCGTCCTAATAACGGCCACTTTGCAGTTGCGTCACCCTCTATATTTTGTAGCTCAACGTGTGCTTTTAACCCTTTTGATACACAAATATAACTCAGTTGTATCACAAGTATGTTATATACAATACAGTTATGACAAATGAGTTACGTGCCGAAAGCCTTGGGCGGTGGGCAAAGCGCTGCGGGATCTCATATCGTACGGCCTGGCGTTGGTTTCGCGACCACCGGTTGCCGGAGGACGTCGCCGCCGAGCAAATGCCAACGGGAACCATCCTCGTACGGGACCGCCGGGTCTCTACGAACGCTCAAGAGCAAAGGCAGGCCGTGATCTACGCCAGAACCAATCCCCATCAAGACCAATCGGCGATGCAAGAGCAAATAGAATCGTGTCGATCCTTTTGCGGGGCGCGAGGATGGACGGTGACCCAGATTGTGAGGGAAACCGCCCCGGGTGTCGGACCCCAACGGATCAAGCTCGCTCGATTGATCCAGCAGGGAACGCCACGCCTGGTGATCGCGACGCCAAGCGTGCTCAGCCGCTTTGACTTTCGGCTTTGTGAGGCTCTATGGCAGCGAATGGGCTCCGAATTGATCGTCGTTGACCGATCGGATGAAATCGCCGGCGCGGGAGGAGCGCTTGAGGACCTGACCGATGCGCTGAACATCACCTGCCATCGCCACTACGGTCCCAAACGCGGAAACGCGCTCGTCCAGATGCTGAACCGCGTGGTTCATGGAACGCTGTCGGTTTAACGCGCGGCTGCTATCGCCGCTAGATATCGAGACGGGCAAAGGCTGCGATGAGCTTGTGACGCGTGTCGATCCCAAGCTTTCTGTATATTGAGCTCAACTGGTTTCGAACAGTAATCTCGCTCTTGCCCAGCTTCTTGGCGATATCTCGATTCTGCAGTCCCTGCGCCGCCAACTCCGCGCACTCGCGCTCCCGCCGGGTAAGGCCGCCGATTTTATCGGAGAAGTCTGTTCCGTTGTTCGAGGAATGCTCTTCCTTGAGGGTAACCAGAAATGTTCCCTTGGAAAGGGAGAAGGAACGGGAAGGCAGGAACTCAATGGAAGCACTCAGCCAAGGGAGGGTCGCGTGATGATACGTGAAATGCATCGATCTGCGGCCCCCGGGGCTGTGGCCCCATTTCTGGTTGATAATGGTCGGGCGCATGTGCTCGAGCTCGGCCAGGATGTCCCCCGGAACCTGAATCCGCCGGGGGGCCTTGATGAACGAAGTGCGAGAGGCAGCCTTCCACTGGGCGCATAGCTGACTGGCTATCGCATTGTAATGGAGGACCTTTAAGTTCCAGTCGAGGATAAGCGTCGCCGTTGGCAGCGAAGCAACGAAGTGACGCAGCGAGCTGTGTATGAGCCGGGACTCCTGATGCCCAGCCAGTCGGCGAATGATACAAGCGAAGTGGGATTGCAAAGCCTGCAGCTCCTGCATATGCTCGTCGCTGAAGTCTCCCTGCTGCCTGTTACGCATCACCGTTAGAGTGGCCAGCCAGGTATTCTCTCGCCAGGCGACCACCGAGGCGCCGAACTCGGATTCGCTGGGCTGCAGAAGCTTTTTGTAAAAAACGGAGCGGTGCAGCATATTCGTCGGCGTGTAATCCGAGTGCCGTACAACGGTTACCTGCGGATTCACCGGGCTTCGCCGAAGCCAGATATCCTGCTTGTGAACCTCAGCCATATATTGGTCGACGAGCGGCTTGTATCTCAGCGGAAAAAGACGGCAGGGAAGTTCAAACTCCAGGGGGCGAAAAAGGAGAATGAGCAGCTGATAGGGAATGCAGGCCTCGACCAGCTCAAAAATTACCTTCGAAAACTTGGCGACGTCGTCGACTTCATGGAGTCGCACCAGAAGCGCTTCAGTAGCCCCGTTTCTTTGCAGGGGGAGAAATGAAAGCTTTTGGTTCGTTTGTACCATAGTCAATTTTTCTCAATATCCGATAGTTACCTCAGTCCCCAATCCGCAAATCATGACCCCAACGAGCGAAACATTCAACTGGGAATCGCCGCTTACTAACTCGGCCGGTGAAGGTTCTCCCGCTGCGGAGAGGACTCTCGGTCATGACCGGGCTGAATCGTACGGACGCCATCGCCCGCCCTGCACAAACCCCGCCCGAGAAGGGGATTCCCCCAAAAAACCAACCGCATGTGGAAAGTAGTAATAACCGAAATCCAGGACGCCAGCACGCTTGACCCGGTGCACACACCTCCTGGCGCCTTCTTCGTGACCACGGAGCGATTCGCTCGCACCGTCGACCACCTCGATCTGCCAAACCTTATCCGCGCCATCAACTCTATGCAATGCTTGCCGCATGAACAACGGCCGGAGAAAAGGACCGTCCTGAGTGAAACGATCCCCCGCCTGGAAACGAAATACCTCGCAGGGTTGAGCACCTTGCGTAACACCCGCCAATAGTCACTCCGGAATCAAAAGCAATTAAAATTGTCACCCAACCGATATATGATCTTCAACGATCTCAACAAACGATCTCTTAGCAAGCAAAGAGCCCTTCTCCAGGGACTCTCGACAACAAGCCCTCGTCAAACGTCGCCAGGGCTGAGCGAGCCCGTCGACATCGCCGAACTCGACGAAGATGTCCCGCAGGTCGACGTGAGGATCTTCGGGTACGATGACTTTATTTTTCTGAGCGACAACGTGAAATGCTGGGTGGTCCGCGCCTCGGACATCTCGACTCTCGAGGCCTGCGGCAATTACACCCGTGTGAATTTGAGCGACGCCACCGCCTTGATCCGGCGGCCGCTTAGAGAATGCGAAGGCCGGCTTGATCCTACGACGTTCTTCCGCACGAGGCGGGACTGCATCGTGAATCTCAGCCGCGTAAAGCAAATGCGCATGCTTGATGCAAAGCGGTTTCTCTTTGTGTTGCTGGACGGCAAGGAAGTTCCTATGTCGCGCAAGCAAAGCCTTCTCTTTAGGAAACAAAAAGCGCTGTAGAAACGCCAATCACGCGATTCGCTCCAAGAGCGCGAGACAGGATGTGTCTCGCGCTCTTTTGGTTTTCGGGTCTCGCCATCAAGAACTGGCTCAACGCCATCCCTCCCATTCGCGGAGTCTTTTGAGCGCCATGGCGCGATGGCTCAGCCGATTCTTCGTCGTGGCAGGAAGCTCGCCAAACGTTTCACAAAAGCCTTGCGGAATGAACAACGGATCGTAACCGAAGCCTCCGCTCCCCCTTGGTTGATTGGCAATGATTCCTTCGACAGCGCCATCGAACGCCGCAAGTTTGTGGCCGTCACGCGCCAGCACAATCACGCAACGAAATCGCGCCGTGCGTTCCTTTTCCCGCACGTTTTGCAGATTCTTCAAAAGCAATGCGTTGTTGCGCGAATCTGTGGCCTCGTTCCCGGAATAACGGGCCGAATAGACGCCCGGAGCACCGCCAAGCGCATCGACCTCCAGACCGGAGTCATCGGCGATGACCCATCCGCCGTTAAGTCGAGAAACCGCGACCGCCTTGAGGGTGGCATTCTCCTCGAAGGTGTCACCCGTTTCCGCGATTTCCGGCGTCGAGACCAGGGCGGAGAGGTCGGAGACCCTAAACGAAGGTCCGAGAATTGCCGTGATCTCATGCACCTTGTGCGCATTTCTTGTGGACACCAGGAGGGAAATAAGCGAACTGGACATTCCTCCTGTGTTGCCTCGGAACGCGCGGAGGGCAAGAAATTGGTCTTCTTGTGTTGCGTACTAACCAGCCTGCGATGGCATCCCAACGAAAGCAATTCCCCTTTTCCGACTTCGAAGCCAAATGGCAATCCCGATGGCTTGCCGAGCGGGCCTTTCGAGCGCCGAACCCGGGAGACCGCGATTTCGATCCGACGCAGCCTAAATACTACGTGCTCGACATGTTTCCCTATCCAAGCGGCGAAGGCCTGCACGTGGGACATGTCGAAGGCTACACCGCTACCGATATCATAGCCCGCTTCAAACGGATGCACGGATTCAACGTCCTGCACCCGATGGGATGGGATGCCTTCGGGCTGCCCGCGGAGCAATTCGCAATCAAGACCGGCCGGCACCCACGCGTAACGACGGAGAACAATATCGGGCGCTTCAGAGCGCAACTCCAATCCCTCGGCTTCAGCTATGACTGGGCGCGAGAGTTCAGCACCACAGACCCGGCGTATTTCCGGTGGACGCAGTGGATTTTTCTCAAGCTTTACAATTCCTGGTTCAACCCCGCGAGCCGAAAGGCCGAACCCATCGAGACCTACACCGGCGAAGACCCGGACGATGTCCGTCTCGCATATGTTGCCGAAATGCCGGTCAATTGGTGCCCCGCCCTCGGCACCGTGCTGGCCAACGAAGAGGTCGTTGAGGGCAGGAGCGAAGTTGGCGGGCATCCGGTCGAGCGCCGTCCGATGCAACAATGGATGCTTCGCATTACCGCCTACGCAGAGCGGCTCATGGACGAGCTCGAAGGGCTCGATTGGCCGGAAGGGATCAAATTGCTGCAGCGCAATTGGATCGGCCGCAGTGAAGGCGCCATGGTGAAGTTCCAGATTTCAAATTCCCCATCGGAAATTGAAGTTTTCACGACTCGTCCCGACACGCTATTTGGCGCGACCTACATGGTGCTCTCGCCCGAGCATCCGCTGGTCAAGCAAATCTGCGGGCCCGACAGGCGCGCCGCTGTGGAGGCCTACCAGAAGGAGGTCGGTGCGAAGTCGGACATGGAACGAACGGAGCTGGCCAAGGAGAAGACCGGCGTCTTTACGGGCGCGTTTGCGATCAACCCGGTGAACGACGAGAAGATCCCCATCTGGATCGCCGACTACGTGCTTATGGGCTATGGGACGGGTGCGATCATGGCCGTGCCCGCTCATGACGAGAGGGACTTCGAATTCGCGAAGAAGTTCGGCCTGGAAATCCGGCAGGTTGTCCGGGAATCCGGCAGGAAAGGCGACGAGACAAATGGGAGCCCCGAGCCGGCGCCGGATTCCGCTTTCACGGACAACGGCATCGTAATCAATTCGGGCCTTCTCAATGGTCTTCCTACAGCCGAAGCAAAGATCCGGATGATCGCATCGCTTGAGCAGAACGACCGGGGGCGGGCAACAATCAACTACAAGTTGCGCGACTGGCTATTCTCCCGCCAACGCTACTGGGGCGAGCCCTTCCCGATCGTCTGGACTGAGGGAAGGCACCGCGCGCTGGCAGACACCGAATTGCCGGTTGTCCAGCCGGAAATGCAAGACTTCAAACCCACCGGAACTCCCGACCCACCACTCAGCAGGGCCCGCGAGTGGTTGAAGTATTCCGAACACGCACGCCGCGAAACAAACACCATGCCCCAATGGGCTGGCTCGTGCTGGTACTATCTCCGGTTCTGCGATCCCGGAAACACCGCGCGCTTTGTTGGCGCGGAGGCCGAGGCGTACTGGATGACCGGCCACAAGGAAGCCGGCGCTTTCGATCAGAGACACCCTGGCGGCGTGGACCTCTATGTCGGCGGCACCGAACACGCCGTGCTTCATCTCCTCTACGCGCGCTTCTGGCACAAGGTAATGTACGATCTCGGATACCTCTCCACTCCCGAGCCTTTCCAACGGCTCGTCAACCAGGGCGTCATTCTTGGCCCGGACAACCAGAAGATGTCGAAGAGCCGCGGCAACGTCGTGAATCCGGAGACTGTCATCGCCGAGTACGGCGCGGATTCCCTTCGGCTTTATGAAATGTTCATGGGTCCGCTCGAACAAATGAAGCCCTGGAGCATGAATGGCGTCGAGGGCGTGTATCGTTTTCTGGGACGCGTCTGGCGCCTCGTCATGGAAGAGACCCAGGAAGGCGGCTGGGCGCTTTCTCCCAACCTTGCCGAGATCGAGCTCACCAGCCAGCAATCGCGCATCGCGCACGCGACGATCAAGAAGGTGACCGAGGACCTCGATTCCTTTGCTTTCAATACCGCGATTTCGCAGATGATGATCTTCACCAACGAGTTCGTCAATTTGAGGCCCCGTCCCGTCGCCGGCTTGCGGATCTTGCTGCCTTTGCTTTCGCCCTTTGCTCCGCACATGGCCGATGAGCTCTGGACGCGGCTTCGAGAAAAGTTCCCCGGATTCGAGGGCCGCGCTTCGTCGCAGCGCTGGCCGCATTACGACGAAAAATTCCTTGCGGTGGACGAGGTGGATTACGGCGTGCAGGTCAATGGCAAGGTGCGGGACCGCATCCAGGCCAGGAAGGACGCTTCGGATGCCCAATTGCAGGAGTCGGCCCTGGCAGCGCCAAGAGTCCGGGAAGCGATCGCGGGAAGGCCTGTTTCCAAGATCGTCATCGTGCGGGACAAGCTGGTTAATATCGTTGTGCCCAAATAGCACACTGTCCGCGCGCTGCAGGTATCGCGTGTCCTCATTCCACCTTCCTGATGCCGCCGCCCTCGTGTAGTTTCGATACCATGGAAGTCCTGGCGGAACATGATTGGCACGCCCGGCGCGAGTCGCACGAGATCAGAGTGCGGCGGTGGATCGAGCCTCGACTGGCTCGCGCGTCACGGAACGAGCGCCATCCGGTGGAAGACTTTCTCTTTGAATACTATGCCTACCGTCCTTCCAAGCTGCGTCGATGGCATCCGGGCATCGGCGTGACCCTGCAGGGACAGACCGCTCGCCACTATCTCTCCGACAAGGGCTATTCCGAGAGCCCGGAGGGGATCGCCGTTGATGTTTCTGGATTGTCGCGGCAAAGGAGCGAATCGATCCGCTGGATTTGGGCAATGCTGCGGCAGACAACCGCGCGGCCCGGCGCTTTCGGTTGTTTTGGACTTCATGAATGGGCGATGGTTTACCGTGCAGACACCATCCGCCATGCGCAATGGCCGCTGCGGGTGAGTCCGGAGGAGATCGCCGATCTCGTTGAATCCCTCGGCCCTCGCTGCACCCATTATGACGCCTTCCGTTTCTTTACGCCAGCCGCCCGACCTTTGAACAAACTCCAACCCACACGCGCGACGACCCTCGCGGTCGAGCAGCCTGGCTGCTTGCACGCAAATATGGACCTCTACAAATGGGCATTCAAACTGGCGCCGTTCAGCGCTTCCGAACTCGTCGCTGATTGCTTTGAGCTCGCCCGCGCCGTCCGGGCGCTCGACATGCGCGCAAGCCCCTACGATTTCACGGCGCTGGGATATGCCCCCGTCCGCATCGAAAGGCCGGAAGGGCGCGCCGAATATGAGGCGCTGCAACGCGAGTTCGCCCTTCGGGCGGCACCTCTCCGCGAACGTCTGGTTGCGCTCTGCGAGCAGATCCTCGAAAAAGCGCCCGTCCCTGACATCCGGCGCGATGCGTGCCCCTGCGGAACTTCCGTCGCGCAATGATCATCCCCGCCGATGTCCGGACTTGGGCGGAAATCGACTTGTCCGCCATACGCCACAACCTGGGCGTCGTTCGGGAGAAAATCGGATTACGGCCGGGAATCGCCGCCGTGGTGAAGGCCAATGCCTATGGGCACGGATCGATCCAAGTTGCAGGAGCCCTGGCGGGAATGGTGGAGCTTTTCGGGGTGGCCAACGTGGAGGAGGCGGCCGAACTGAAGGACCTGAACCGGGATATCATCCTCCTGAGTCCGTCGACGCCCGGCGAACGGCGCGAAGTTGTTGCGCGGCGCTATATAGCGACAGTCTCCAGCGCTGCAGAGGCGGCAGAATTTGCGGAGGGCCGGGTGAACTTCAAGGTCGACACCGGTATGGGTCGCATCGGCTGCCCGGAGGAGAGCGCTTTGGAGGAGCTGAGCGCCATCGCGCGCTTGAGGAATGTCGAAGTGCACAGCATCTCCACCCACCTCCCCGTCCCCGATGAGGATTCCGCCTATACGCTCCGCCAACTCGAGCGTTTCGCGGAATCGGCCGTGAGATTCAGGCGGATCGCCCCTGGAGTGAAGTTTCATGCGCTCAACAGCGCTGGAATCTTGGGGTTTCCCGGCCACGCGCAAGACTTGGTCCGGCCGGGCCTGATGCTCTACGGAAGCGCGTACCCCGCCGAGTTCCAGCCGCTGCTGCGCCCTTCGCTGACATGGAAGACCCGCGTACTGCTCGTGCGCACGGTGGGTCCGGACCGGAGTGTAAGCTACGGAAGAACGTTCATCACTGCGCACCCGATGCGGATCGGGTCGTTGGCTGTCGGTTACGCCGATGGTTTTCCCCGGCAAACGTCCGGACGGGGGGCTCAGGTATTGATCGGCGGCATCCGCTGTCCGGTCCTCGGACGCGTGACGATGGACCAGATTCTTGTCGACCTCACGCGAGTGCCCGAGGCCGCCGCAGGAGACGAGGCGGTCCTAATCGGACAACAGGGAGACGAAACCATTCTGGCGCGGGAATTGGCGGAAAAGGCCGAAACGATCTCCTGGCACGTCTTCACCGGAATCGGGCCGCGCGTGCGGAAATTCTATTTTTAGACGGCGCTTTTGTTGCCGGCCTCGCTGTCTGCAGGCTCACGGCCGGAAGCCCGAAGAGCCACCGCTAAGTCGAGTACCGGACGCCAGTCCGCGTGCGAAGATTTGACCACCGAAAACTAGACATTGCAGAAGTTTTATTTAGTCTGCGGGTTCATGCCGGCCCCCGATTCCTCCGACCTCACCCCTGAGTCCGCAGCGCCGACGGATATTTCTCCGCTAGGGCGCAGCGGCGCCAAACCGCCCCATGAATTGACGGCTGCTGAAGAGAAGGACGCAGCGGATTGGGATGGCATCGCCGCCGATCCGGATTTCAAACGTCTTATCGTCTCGAAGGCACGGTTCATCATTCCCGCGACGATCTTCTTCGTCGTCTACTATTTCTCCCTCCCTGTTTTGGTGGGCTGGTTTCCCAAGTTTATGGAGCAGAAGGTCTTCGGCGAAGTGAACTTGGCCTATCTCTTCGCACTCTCCCAGTTTTTCATGGCGTGGATTGTCGCCTTCCTTTACGTGAGCGCGGCTGCGGGCTGGGATCGCCAGGCCGCCGCGCTGCTTGCAAAATTCAGGAAACGCCGCGCCTGAGCTCCCGGCGAACACCGAAGACTCGATCCGTCGCCAAGCCGCTCCTTAAATTTCCTCCCCCGACTCTGCCCTATGGTTTCCCTCCACCTGTTTGCCGCCGCGCCCGCCCCCCAAAGCCACGTGGCGCTCCTCATGTTCCTTGGGTTCGTTGCGGCGACGCTCGTCATCACCTATTTCAGCGCGCGAAAATCCTCGGGCTCCAGCGCCTACTTCGCCGCCAGCCGCCGAATTACAGGCTGGCAGAACGGTCTCGCGGTGGCGGGCGATTACATGAGCGCCGCAAGTTTTTTGGGCATCTCAGGCATGATCGCCTTTTTTGGGTATGACGGCTTCATGTACTCGGTTGGCTGGCTCGTTGCTTATCTCACGGTCTTGATCATCGTCGCCGAACCGCTCCGCAATGCCGGAAAATATACCATGGCGGACCTGCTGGCCTACCGCCTTAAGCAACGTCCCGTGCGTGCAATGGCCTCCTTGAGCACGATTACCGTGTCCACTTTCTACATGATCGCTCAGATGGTCGGCGCAGGGACTTTGGTCAAGCTGCTCCTTCCGGGAGTCAGCTTTAACGCTGCCGTGATCGGCGTCGGCATATTGATGATCATCTACGTGGTCTTCGGAGGAATGCTCGCCACCACCTGGGTGCAAATCATCAAGGCGATCCTGCTCATGGCCGGCAGCCTCCTCCTCAGCGTCCTGGTAATGGGCCACTTTGGATTCAGCTTCGCGGCGTTCTTCGAAGCGATTTCTCACGTCACCTATCACGTTAAGGGCGAGGAAGTCACAAAGAACTTCCTCGAGCCGGGCCTGAAATTCGGCGCGGCCGTCACCAAGGGTTGGGGGCCCCTCGATTTGGTTTCGCTTGGTCTCGCGCTCGTCTTTGGCACGGCTGGGTTGCCGCATATCCTGGTCCGCTTCTACACGGTGCCAGACGCCAAGACGGCCCGCGTCTCTGTGGTTTGGGCGATGTTGATCATTGGCACCTTCTACATCATGACGACGTTTCTCGGCTTCGGCGCGGCCACCATTCTCACACCGGACCACATCGTGGTCGACGGCAAGCCAAGTGACAACATGGCCGCTCCGCTCCTGGCCCAGGCTCTCGGCGGAGAGATCTTCTTCGCCTTTATTTCCGCTGTGGCGTTCGCCACCATCCTCGCGGTGGTTGCCGGTCTGACCATTTCAGCGAGCACCTCCTTCGCTCACGATTTCTATACCAACGTCATTCATCACGGACGGGAGCGTGCGCCGGGCGAGGAAGTCCGCGTGGCTCGCGTTACCGCTTTCGTCGTCGGCGCCCTGGCAATTTTCCTCGCGATTCAACTTCAGACGATCAATGTGGCGTTCCTGGTAGGCCTGGCGTTCGCCGTCGCCGCCAGCGCAAATCTTCCGGTGATCGTGTTCAGCATTTTCTGGCGCCGTTTTACCACGGCGGGCGCGGTTTGCGGGTTGGGCGTGGGTCTCGTTGCCAGTATCCTGCTCATCGTTCTGAGTCCCTCGATCATGGGCATCGACGCGGCGGACGTTCCCGCCGCCAAGCGCCATCTGATTCAAGCTGCGCCGCTCTTTCCGCTGACGAACCCCGGCATTGTGAGCATTCCCCTGGGCTTTCTTGCGGCGTTCCTTGGAACTCTTCTCGTTCGCGAGTCCAGCTCCGAAGAGCAGTTCAAGGAGCTCCTGGTTCGCGCCAATACGGGCCTCGGAGCCGAAAAGGCGACGCTCCATTGATTCCTCGCGAATCCCGAGTATAACTACCACGGCTCAAAGGCAGCCGCCCTTGTCATCCGGCGTGGGAGTCTGACCCTCCGCCCACCGACCATTTTTCTATGTTTTCCCGGCTTTCTGACAAACTTCAGGACGTTTTCAAGGACCTTCGCGGCCATGGGCGCATCAGCGAGCAGAATATCTCGGACGCCCTGCGCGAGGTGCGGTTGGCCCTTCTCGAGGCCGACGTCCACTTCCGTGTCGCAAAGGACTTCATTGCGCGCGTCAAAAGCAAGGCGCTCGGTGACGATGTTCTGCGCAGCGTCACCCCCGGTCAGCAAATCGTTAAGATCTTTCACGATGAACTCACGGCGTTGCTCGGTGGCGACTCCGCGCCGCTCGATCTCACGAAGCCGGCCCGAATTCTCATCGTCGGTCTCAACGGCGCGGGCAAGACAACCTCGTCCGCCAAGCTCGCCCGCCTGCTAAAATCCCAGGGCAAAGCGCCGCTTCTGATCGCTTGCGATCTTCAACGCCCCGCGGCTATCAAACAGCTCGCCACCTTGGGCGAGCAGATCGACGTCCAGGTCTTTCAACCGAAGCCCGGTGAAACCGACGTGCTTCGCGTGGGTCGCGAAGCAGCCACCTGGTGCGAACAACAAGGCGGGAACGTCCAGATTTATGACACTGCCGGGCGCCAGGAAATCGATGAGCCTCTTTTGGAAGAGCTCAGGCGTCTGAAGGAACTCCTGAATCCGCAGGAGGTGCTCCTGGTCTGCGATTCGGCCACCGGCCAGCAAGCCGTGAGCGTCGCCGAGCACTTCCACAGCGCCCTCGGCCTCACCGGCATCATCCTCACCAAACTCGACGGCGATGCGCGTGGCGGAGCCGCGCTCTCCCTCCGCGAGGTGACCAAGCAGCCCATCAAGTTCGCCGGCGTCGGCGAAAAAATCGATCAGTTCGAACCCTTCCATCCCGAGCGTCTCGCCGGGCGCATCCTGGGCATGGGCGACGTCGTCAGCCTGGTCGAAAAGGCTGCCGAGGCCATTACCGAGGAGGACGCGCGCCGCATGGAGGAAAAAATGCGAACAGCGTCCTTCGACCTGGACGACTTTCTGCACCAGTTCAAACTTCTCCGGCGCATGGGGCCGATAGAAAATGTGCTTGGCATGCTGCCGGGCATGGATAAACTGAAAGATTCCTCGATTGACGAGAAGCAACTCAAACGGGTAGAGGCCATCATCCTCTCCATGACCCCGAAGGAACGGGCGCGTCCGGACATCCTGAACGCGCGTCGCCGCCAGCGGGTCGCCCGCGGAAGCGGCTCCACCGTTACCGAGGTAAACAACCTCCTCCTGCGCTTCAACCAGATGCGCAAGATGATGAAGAAGGCGGGACAAATGAAGAAACTAATGGCCAACGCTCGCCGGGCCGGAATACCAGGACTGAGCTGATCGCGCTTCTTCGCGCGGAGGCTTTCAATTAAAACCAAGAATCTAAAACCAAATGGCAGTGGCAATCCGACTCCGGCGCGAAGGCGCTCGCAATAGTCCCTACTACAAGATCGTGGTCGCTGACCAGCGCAAGCCACGCGACGGAAAGTTTATCGAGATCATCGGAACGTATGATCCAAAGAAGAAGGGCGACAATTTCACGATCGAACTTGAACGGGCCGATTATTGGGTGGGCGTTGGCGCCCGGCCCTCGCAGACTGTCGGCAACATTATTTCTAAAGCCCGGAAGAAGGCCACCGCTTGAGCGGGCTCGGAGGCGTGGAGGAGTTTCTTCGCTTCGTCATCGGTCAACTCGTTGAATTTCCAGACGAGGTTGTCCTTTCGAGGACCGAATCGCCCGAGAGAGTGATTTTCCATTTGACCACGCGCAAGAGCGATGTGCCCAGAGTCATCGGCAAGGGCGGCCACACCATTCAAGCGATCCGCACCCTGCTGAACGCCTCCGCTCATAGACGCGGGCTCAAGGCAACCCTCGAAATTCTCGAATGAAAATCCTCCGCTACCTCCTTGTCCTGGCCCTCTCCGTGTTCGGTGGCCTCGGCTGCGAAATGCATACCACGCCCGAGCATGCCGGGAACAGCGACCAAAACACGCCAAACTCCACCAAACCCTTGCAGCCTGAGGCCGCCAATCCCAATCCTCCCTCCTTTTTCCCGACCCCGAAATCCGGCTAGGCGGGATTGCTCCTGCTCCTTGGATGCCACGGGCAAACCATCCGCATTATACGGGAGGCTGTTCGAAAGAACGAAGCCGCTAACTGTCAGGCTCTCCGTTCCACAGGAGGACTCTCTCCTGTGAAGGGATCGTCATCTTCGATGAAAAAAATCTTCGTCATTCTTCTCGTTGTCCTTGTTTTAGTAACGGCCTCAGCTTTCTGGATCATGCGCGGGGCGGGTCCTTCGGACGCCGCAGCACTCTTGCCGGCTGAAACGGTCGCGTTCGCCAGCCTGCCGGATCTCCCGCGCACCGCCTCGCGCTGGCCGAAAACGACTCTCGCTCAAATCGGCGCCGAGCCGGAAATGAAAGCCTTCCTGGAAAAGCCCTTCCAATATTTGACGAAAGATCGCGGCGGGAGTGAGGCGGCGGGAATCTTGTGGATGCTCAAGCCCGGCCGGATCTTCGCAGCTGTCGTTTCAATCAATTCGAAAGACGCGGCCTTGCTGGTTGGTTTCC
Source organism: uncultured Verrucomicrobiae bacterium (assembly GCA_963763735.1). GTDB lineage: Bacteria > Verrucomicrobiota > Verrucomicrobiia > Chthoniobacterales > Terrimicrobiaceae > DASTFP01. The sequence goes on from CAVXQK010000021.1 coordinate 69,638, forward strand.
AATTTTGGGGCGGAAAAAGCGGCCACGATTTGGCGGTCGCGCGCCTGCGTGCCGAACTCTCCCACGGCAGCCCCGCACCCGAGGTTGTGCGCGAGGACTACCATGGCGTAGAGATCGCTTCGAGCGTGCACAACGGTCTCACGCTCTACAACGCCAGCCAGGGCCAATGGGGGTTTCTTTCCAACAATCTCCCCGTCCTCAAAGACGCTATCGATCGCGCCGGCGGCCGAAAGAACGACGCAAGCCTCGCGGAAAGTCCGCGTTACAAGGAGGTGCTGGGCAAGCTGGCCAAAGATGCGGACCTGCTCTTATTTTGCCAGCCACAAAGCGCCTTGGAGACTCTGCTCGAAGTCGGATCGTCCCTGGGAGCGCAACCCATTCCTCAGCAGGTTGAACAATTCAAAAAGGTTGAGGCCATCGGTGCGACCACCAAGCTCGACGAGGCCAATCTGCGCGACACCATCTTTGTGCTGCGCAGGAATCCGCCGGACATCGGCTCCCTTAACCACGGTGCCGTGAAGTTTACTTCACCGGAAACGGCGGCCTACTTCGAGTTCGCAAGCGATTTCCGCCAGATCTTCGCCGCGGCATCGAATGGGGGAGCCGCCGGCCTCCTGAGCGTGCCTGCCATCCAAAACTCCAGACTTCCCCAGCTGATCCCGGAGGCGCTCGGGCCGGACTGCGCGGTATCTCTTTCGTGGCCGCCGCAGCAAATGCGGCCAACGGGGCTTATCGCCGTCCAGGTCAGGGACCAGGCAAAGGCGGAGGAGTTCCTGCAGGAGTTGCTTGCGATTTTTCCGCAAGCCAGCCTGACGGAATCGGGGGGCACGCGCTATTTCAGCTTGCCGTCGCTGCAGAGCGCCTTCGCAAATCCCACCATCGCCCTGCTTGAAGGCTTCCTGGTCGTCGGGGTCGATCCCGAGGAATTGAGCCAGGCGCTGCAATCCTTCAAGGCTGGAGAAACGCTTGAGAAGTCTCCCGTCTTTGCGCCCGCGCTCCCCGCGTACGGAGCAGCAAACGAGGTTTTCGGATTCGCCAACAGCAAGCTGATCTTCGAACGCGGATTTCCGATGCTGCGGCAAATCATCGTTTTCGGGGCCGCGGTCGTGCCTGGCGCAAGCGCCATCATCGATGGGTCCAAACTGCCGGAGACCGAGACAATCGCCAGGCACCTCCAGCCGATCGTCTACAGCCAGATCCGCGTCCCGGAAGGCTATCTCGTTGAATCGAGTGGTCCCATTACGATGAACCAGGCCGTCCTTGTCGGTGGGGCGGTGGGCGCATGGTTCCTAAAGCCGAACGTCAGTGAACGTTAAGCAGCCGTCTTCCCCTCTTGTTTCGGCAAGATTTGCATTGCATGTTGCCCCCCAATCATGCGTTTTAGGATAACCATTGCTATGAAATCTTCGCCTTGGATCGTTACCGCCACCGCACTCGTGATCGTGCTTGCAGCTTGCCAAAGCGGGAGCGAAACCAGCTCGCCTCGGTCTTCCGGCCAGAACCGGTTTGGCTATCAGGGCAACCAATCCGCACAAACCCAGTTCGGAGCCACGCCGACTCCCACCCCCCGCTCCCAGCCGACACCGGAAGCGACGCCAGAAGACACCGCTCCGAGCCCGACTCCGGAAACCACCACTTCCACGACTCCCCCGCGTGATATCCCATACGGCACTCCTGTCCCGGGAAAAGCCGGTTTTGTGACGAGCCCGCACGCGCCCTACGCCGGTTATGTTGATGTGCGCGGTTTTCCTCCAGGCACCGAGGTCAAGTGCCCCTACACGAATAAAATTTTCCTCGTCCCCTGAGCACGGTCGCCATCTTCGGCCCGGGGCTGATTGGCGGTTCGCTGGCGCTGGCTCTTCAGAAAGTCCGACCGGACTGGAATCTGCGCCTTTGGGCTCGTTCTCAGCAATCGCTTGAAGCGGCGCTCCGGGTCTTTCCGACCGTTTCGGGCGACGAAACCGAAACAGCCAGGGGAGCGGACCTTTGCGTGCTATGCACACCCATTGGCGCCATGCCTTCGCTGGCCGAAAAAATTGCCCCCACGCTTTCCAGCGCGACGACCGTCACCGATGTCGGGAGCGTCAAGGCGGGGGTCGTCCGGCGGCTCGAAAAGATCCTGGGAGGACGATTCATCGGCTCTCATCCCATGGCTGGCTCCGAACAGAGCGGCCTGGGCGCGGCAAGGGCAAACCTCTTCGAAAGGGCCATTTGCATAGTGACGACGACGACGATCTCCTTGCCCGCCTCCACGAGCACGGTTCGCAATCTTTGGGAAAGCGTGGGGTGCCGTCTCGCCGAGATGTCGCCCGAAGAGCATGACGAACGCATTGCCCGCGTCAGTCACCTTCCGCACGCAGTCGCCGCGGCCCTCATCAACGCCATTAGTTTGCGCGTGCCGGATGCCGGCGCTCTCGCCGGAGGTGGCTATCGGGACACCACGCGCATTGCGGCAGGACCGCCCGCCATGTGGCGGGAGATTTTTCTTGAGAATGCCGCCGGACTGCTTGCGGGATTGGAGGACTTTTCGACCACGCTCGACTCGATGAAAAAAATGATTCTTTCCCAGGATGCCGCGGCGCTGGAGTTGTTCCTTGAGCGTGCGAAGGCCATTCGCCAGGATCTGCCATGAGCACGGACGTTTTTCGCGTCAGGCGGGCGCCGAGAATCCAGACCGAGATCACAGTCCCCGGAGACAAGAGCATCTCGCATCGCGCCATTATGCTCGCCGCACTTTCGAACGGCGTGTGCAAAATCACAAATTTTCTCGAGAGCGAGGACTGTCTGTCGACCGCGCAGGCGTTCAAGCAACTGGGCGTGGTCATCGAGACTGCGGAATCCGGGTTGGTGGTTGTCTACGGCTCCCATGGCACGCTCACTGCGCCCGAACGAGACATCGATTGCGGAAACTCCGGCACAACGATGCGCCTGCTATCGGGTATTCTTGCCGCGCAACCATTCCCATCGCGCCTGGTTGGCGATGCCTCACTTTCAAAGCGCCCGATGCGCAGAATCATCGAGCCGCTGGCTCAAATGGGTGCAAAGATCAGCGCGCTGGGAGCAAATGATACGCCCCCCCTCGTGATCCATGGCACCCCGCTCCATGCGATCACGTACCACTCGCCGATTGCCAGCGCGCAGGTCAAGAGCGCCATTCTTCTCGCCGGCCTCTACGCCGCCGGCGTCACGCAGGTCATCGAGCCCGCTCCAAGCCGGGACCACACGGAGCGCATGCTCGAGTTTTTTCTCGTCAATCTTCGCAGGGAAGAAATACGCACCGAACGCAACCGCAGGCCGAAGGAATGCCGGATTTCGATGCTTGGCAAGCAGCAGATCGAATCCCGCGATTTTGCGGTGCCCGGCGACATTTCGAGCGCCGCGTTCTGGCTCATAGCCGCCGCCGCTCAGCCTGGTTCCCGGCTGCTCGTCAGGGACGTTGGTCTGAATCCCACCCGCACGGGAATCCTGGACGTCCTTGTCCGAATGGGGGCGCGTGTCCGGGAGGTCGTCGAGAACATCGAGGAGGGGGAGCCCTGCGGCGCGATCGAAATCCAGGGAGAGCGCCTTACAGGGACGGTCATCGAAGGCGGTGAAATTCCGAACGTCATTGATGAAATTCCAGTGCTTGCCGTCGCCGGCGCGCTCGCGGAAGGTCGAACGGTCATTCGCGACGCAAGGGAACTCCGCGTGAAGGAAACCGACCGTATCGCCGCCATCGCGTCGAACCTCAAGCTCATGGGCGTGGAGGTTCACGAAGCCGAGGATGGCATGACCATTTACGGGGGAGCCAAGCTCCAAGGCGCCAAACTGCCGAGTTACGGAGACCATCGGATCGCCATGGCCTTTGCGATCGCCGGCCTCTTCGCGTCGGGTTCCACGACTATTGAAGACACCGCTTGTGTGCGCACTTCCTACCCGCAATTTGAATCTGTTCTGGCGCAGATTCAAAGAGGCGGCCACACGCTCTTGCACTCGACCCCGGTCATTTCCTCGCTGGCTGACCGGCGTCGAACCTAGATACGATTTGGCGAATGAAAACCGTGGTTGCCATTGATGGCCCGGCCGCCTCTGGAAAGAGCAGCGTGGCCAGGGAGATTTCATCACGACTCGGTTATTCCTATGTGGACTCCGGCGCATTCTATCGGGCAATGACCTGGTGGATTCTGGACCGCAATGCGGATCCCACCTCCGCCGACGAGGTGACGGCTCTCGTCGCTGAAAGCCGGCTCGAATCCGGCTTTGAAGAGAACGATGCCTTTCTTCGCATCGATGGTGTTGATGCGACGCCGCACCTCCGCGATCACGAAGTCAACCGCTCGGTTTCGCCGGTTTCCCTTGTTCCCGCCGTGCGTGAAAGCCTGACGAGCCACCTGCGCGACTTGGCCAGCCGGCGGGACGTCGTCGTGGAGGGTCGCGACATCGGCTCGATCGTCTTTCCCGATACGCCTTTCAAATTTTACATTGACGCGTCGCAGAAGGTGCGTCAGCAGCGCCGGAACGCCGAAGGTCGGGACGACGAGGTCGCGCAGCGCGACCTGATCGATTCTTCGCGTCCCAATGCGCCTCTCAGGATCGCACGCGGCGCCCTTGTCATCGATAGCACGCATCTCACCGTGGAAGGCGTTGTGCACGAGATTCTCCGGCATCTCAAGGCGAAGGGTCTCTCGATTCCTCAGCGATGAGTATCGTCTATAATGTCTTTTACAACCTGGCGAAGCTCCTCGCCCGATGCTTTTTCTCGATGCGGGTCGTACATCCCGAACGCATGATCGAGGAAGGACCTCTTATTCTCGCGGTCAATCACTCCAGCTACTTTGATCCGCCGCTGGCCGGCATCTGCTCACGACGCGCCGTATACTATCTGGCGCGCAAGAATCTGCTGGAATGGCCGTTCTTCGGACCGCTCTTTCCGGCGATGAACGTCATACCCGTCGAGCGTGATGGCAATGACATGTCCGCCTTGCGCGAGGTCATCAGAAAGGTCCGCGAAGGAAACGGGATCGTCCTTTTCCCCGAGGGGACGCGGTCGAAGGATGGAAACCTTCAACCGGCCCGCCCCGGTATCGGGTTGGTCATCGCAAAGACTCTCGCCCCGGTCCTGCCCATGCGCATTTTCGGCTCCTACCATGCGTTTCCAAAGGGTTCGCGCGGACTGCGCCTCACGAAAATCACCGTGGTCATCGGTGAACCACTTCGCTTCACTCGCGAGGAGGCCACGCCGGCTACCCGCGAAACCTACCAGCATCTCAGTGATCGCGTGATGGAAGCGATCGCCGCACTCAAAATCGAAGGATGACTGCACCGGGAGCGCCCCGCTGGCGCCCAAACGAGAAAGAGCAGCTCCCAAATGGCACGTCTCTGAGCGACGCCTTTGCATGGTTTTCACAGAAGCGACAGCACGGCTTCATAAGGCCTGCTGCAATCCAAGGCCCGGACGATCCGCGAGAATCAAATGGTCCCCCTCCATCCGAAAGCCGGTCATCGGAGCCGCGGGGATACTATCCGGAGAATCGATATCAAGCCAATCAGCCAGGGGCGCGAGCTGCGCGGCGGCCGTACGGCCGATTCCCGTCTCCACCATCGTGCCAACCATCACACCCATTCCCAAAGAGCGGGCAAGGGCGATCCATCTTCGGGCGGCGCGCAGGCCTCCCGCTTTGAGCAGCTTGACGTTCACGCCGTCGGCCAGTCCCTTCAGAGCGGTGAGATCGCCTTCGGTTTGCAGAGACTCATCGGCGATAAGGGGTGGAATTTTCATCCCATAAACCCGGGAGCGCAATTCGTCCCAGCTGGCAAATTCCCGCAAAACGGGCTGTTCGACGAATGCGATGCCCTGGCACACGGGGCGACAAAGGAGTTTCCCAGCGTCCCCGGGTGTCCATCCTTCGTTTGCGTCCAGTCCGAACAAAACCGGCCGCGTACTGGCGAGCCGCATGCAGTTCTCGTCCCAACGGAGGTCGCCGCTGCCGGTTTTCAATTTGATGTGCTCCGAACCGAGGGAGATGGCTTCGTCCAGCATCTCCTGCAGTTCCTTTTCGTTTTGCGGGATGGAAAGCGTCCTCCAGCATGGCGGAATCCGCGCAGGATCCAGATCCCACAGACGCCAAAGCGGTTTCCCGGCTTTCTGCGCCTTCAAGTCCTGCAGCGCGATCTCCAGAGCCGCGCGACCCGCGGACGCCCCGGGAGGTCCCTCCGTGTCGCATGCCGCTTCCCATTCGACAATGTCGCCTGTTTGCGCAACACCCCCCAACCATGCGAGGGAAGCCTCGGAGGTCGAAGGATAGTAGGGAGGCAGGGCTCCCTCGCCATGCGCGATCAGCCCCTCCGTCTCATCGTGGAGATGCACAAGAATCGTTTCGCGAATGTCGCTCGAACCGTGCGCAATCCTGAACGGACGCCTTAACCGGATAGCGAACTTCTCGGCTTCGAGCCTCATTCGGAAACCAACTCACAAATCGCCGCGACGGTGATCGCGCCCATTTCCAGGAACGAGGAGGACACCACGAACTCCGGCAATTTCGAGCCGTCCGCACTGCGTTCCGAGGCGTGACCGTTCAATCCAAACGGACCCAACCCGTCAAGGGTCGGGACAAACTGAGAAATGAAGTTGCCGTCGCTCAGGCCGCCGCGCGGCTCCGCCAGTAATGCAAGACCCAGTCGATCCGCCGCCCGCGTCCAGACGTCGATCAGGGCATCTGTCTGCGAGTTTTGTCGCCAGGGCCGATTGCGACTCTCCAGCTCGATATCCACGCGGCAAGGAAATCCGTCGCTCGCCGCCCGAACAGAAACCGGTTCCTCACGGAGAGCAAGCATGGCGTCGATTGCGCTCTGAAGGACCTTCTCGTCAAACGCACGAATGTTGACATGGCATCCCGCATAGTGCGGCACGCGATTTGAGGGACCGCCCCCGGCGATCGATCCGACATTGACAGTCAACTCGCGCGAATAATCCGTCAATCTCGCTACGCGTTCGACGAGGCGGGCCAGTTCCACGATGGCATTGGCTCCGTGGTGATGATAACTTCCCGCATGCGCTCCGCGGCCCTCGACAGCCACGCGGAAATTGGCCGACCCTTTTCGGCTGCGCACAAGAGTCAGCCCTTTGCCGGAACCGCCACAAGCTTCAAAGATCAGTGCGGCCCGGCAGTTCCGTGGCATTCTAATGCGGCACGATTGCGGAAAATCCGCCGCGAGTTCTTCCTCGGCTGCGTTGGCAGCAATGAGCCACGAGGTCCCCTCGAAGACAGCCGGCGCAGCGTCGCGCAATGTCGCGAGGACCAACCAGATCATCGCCGTCCCGCCCTTGTTGTCATTGACACCGGGTCCGAAAATTCGCTCGCTTTCGACGACCCAACTGAAACCGTTTCTTGCCTCCTCCTCCGCCGGATAGACCGTGTCAAGATGGGTCACCAGCAAGAGGCCGCTTTCTCCGGCGCCGGGACGGCTGAGAAAGAGATGATCTCCAAAGGCCTCGCTATTTGCCGGCACAAGTTCGGCGCGAAACCCGAGATCCTGAAACTGCGCAGCTACAATCTTCCCGTTGCGCAGAACGCCCGCACGATTTCCGGTAAAGCTGTTGACAGCTACCAAACGTTCAAGGAAGTCGAGCGCTTCGGGCAAGCGCTTCTCCAACGCCGCATTTTGCAAAGCAGAATCAGATAAGGCGGCACACACGGCACTCCCTTATCCGCCCGCACGCCCCTTGGCAACAAACCGGTGCTCTTTGAATGCGGCCAAGCTCCTCTAAGAAGGCTTCAACGCGCGGTTTAGAACACTCTTCCGCCGATCGGCGCTGTTCTTGTGGATGATCCCACGCTTCGCAGCCTTGTCGAGCGCGGACGAAACCTTTACGTATTCAGATTTCGCCTCATCGGGCTTTCCTGCCGCAAGAGCTGCGCGGAGTTTCTTCTGCCCGGATTTGAGCGCGCTGAGGACGCTGGCATTGCTTGTGCGAAGTGCTGCGCCTTGGCGGGCCCGTTTTGCTGCGGATTTAATATTGGCCATGAGAATGAAGGTTGAGAGTTACAAGGTGAAGGTTGAGAGACGAGCGTTGCAAAGCCTTGCCAGAGGAGGGATTTGAACCCCCGACCAAGGGCTTATGAGTCCCCTGCTCTACCTCTGAGCTACTCTGGCGAAGCTGTTCTAGTTCAGACTGTTATGCATTCGAATTTTCTCTGCTGCCTGCCGCGTGCCACAGTCACTTCTCCTTTAACGGTGCACCGCAAGAAAACGACATGAAGGCCGCGTCTCTCAAGGAGCCGCGCTCGGACGGTTCGGCGAACATTATCGCTGTGCGGGATTCCCGCAATCGAAAATTGCGTGCCCGGAGACTTTGAAAAGCGTCGGGTCGTAATGTGCTGATCGCGGTTATCGGCAGACGCTGGATCTCCTCTCATGAGGGAGGCAAACGCCGGCTCGACAATCCAGACGATTTCGTGCGCATAGGGATCGCAACCGCACTCAAACGCAACATTCGAGTGATCCCCGTTCTCGTCGATGGCGCCACGATGCCTCCGGCCCGCGAGCTTCCTAATGACTTAAAGCTCCTGGTTCCACGCAATGCACTTGAACTCAGCCACAAGCGGTTCAGCGCTGATTTGGAGCGACTCATAGGCGCCTTGGAGCGGGCTTTGGAGAAGACGACTGCTGAACGTGGGGTGATAGAGCACCCGACGGTGGCGCATCGTGAGAGTGAGGAGAAACCGCAGCTTGTCCACCGGGACTTGAAGCCGGCCAACTTGATGGTCGACGGCTCGCAGCGTCCTTCAACTTTCAACCGATTGTGGTCACTTTCGCTTAGACTTAAGTTTTAACGACATCCATCGACAAAGAGCCCGCTTCTTTGACAGAGCTTCTCCGTCCCAGCGATGTTTAGCCTCTCGTGGTTTTCCGTCGTCTCATCCGTCCGTACGGTGAAGGCCGACGTCGGCAGCAAAGGTTTCCCGGCGGCCAAAGAGGACTTTTCGATAGCAAGGAACGCTTCTCGAACCGTATCAGAAGCTGCGAAAATGCAGCGCCGTCTTGACATGCTTAGTCGTGTCGATTCACTCGCATGGCACCGCACTGCCGCACGATCTCCATGGCTTGTTCGGCACGCGCGGCTCCTGTTTTAACCAGCACGAACTCGCTGTGATTGAACGTCGTAGCGTAACCCTCGATCACCTCGCTCGACAAATGGTAATTTGCAAGATGGGCCTTGAAGGCCCGGGCGACACTCTGCCTGCCCGGCTTGGTTCGCACGCGGGGCTCGTCGCTGCCCCAAGCCACCGCCGGGCCATAGCCTGGGGAAAAAACCACCGCGCTGAAGCTTCCCGGCTCGCCGGCCACGATGGCCTCATCGTAAACAGCGTCTTCGAATCCTGCGCGAGCCAGTCTCCCGACGGCTTTATCCAAGTCGCTCGCGTTGTCGAATATCCCCACGATGGTTGTCATCAGTTCATCTAGTTACAAAGGTATTGGAGAGGCTGAGTTTCTGAGTTTCTCAAAAAACTGTTGGCGAGACATCCCGAACTCGGGTCTTGCAGCGCGCGGAGCGTCCGACACCACTGACTGTCGCGCGAAGGCGAACGGCTGTCGGCATCGTAGACCACGACCGACCAGAAATTCTTCACCGGGCGCTTTTTCGAGGCCGGCGGACGGGGATTCAGTGCGGCAAAGCCCCGTCCCCGATCTGGCACCGATAGGCCTTGCCCTTGTGGCCAGCCTTCTCGGCGTATTCTTTCTCGACAGCGTTGGCGATCTTCTCAATGGAGTTCATTGCGACCAACGCGACAATGGCGCCCCCGAAGCCTCCGCCGGTGAGCCGGGCGCCGTAGATGCCTTCTTGCGCCCTGCAAATCTCGACCAGGGCATCAAGCTCCGGGGTGCTATTCTCGAAATTCTCGATTGAGCTGCGGTGCGATTCAAACATGAGTTTCCCAAAAGCGGCTGCATCGTGGCGCCTCAAATGCTCGACCGCTTCGAAAACGCGCTCGTTCTCGCCAACGATATGCGCGGCACGCCGCTTCACAATTTCGGGCATTGCCGCGGCGGCAAGCTGCTCGCTCGTAACGTCGCGAAGAGCCGGAACGCCCAAAATCCGCGCCGCTTCGAAGCACTGGTCGCGTCGTTCATTGTATTCGCCGCCGGAAAGTGCGTGCTTGACACCCGAGTGAACGATGAGCAGACCGACGCCGGGCGGAAAGGGAACGTTTTCGACCGTCTCGGCGCGGCAATCGAGGAAGATCGCGTTCTCCTTTCTGCCGAAAATGGAGGACACTTGATCCAGCAGGCCGCAACTCACCCCGACGAATTCGTTCTCTGCCTTGCGGCAAAGCCTGGCAAGATCGAGAGGCGGCACCTGGAAGTCGAAAAGCCGCGTCAATAGCACGCCCGTGCAGACTTCTATGGCCGCGGAGCTCGAGAGGCCGGCGCCAAGCGGAAGGTTGCTGGAGAAATCCGCCTCAAAGCCCGACACGGGATGGCCTCCCTCCTTGATTATCTTTGCAACGCCCAAGGGGTAGTCAGCCCAACTGTCGTTGGCAACAAGCTTATTGAGATCGGCGGCCACCACGCCGGAAATTCCTTCACTGGTGAGAACAATTTCGTCGTCCGCGCGCTGGCGGCCGCGGGCGGAGACTCCAAGGTTGATGGCAGCGGAGAGCACGACTCCGCCGTTGTAATCCGTGTGGTTGCCGAGAAGTTCGACGCGGCCGGGGGCGAAAGAGGAGGCAGACTTCATGCACCTCTTCGCTATATGATTAGCCGCCCGACGACAATAGCGGGATCAAGCTTGCCAAGACGTGAGCTTCTGGCAGATTGCGATCAAACCTTACAGGGATTATGTCCGAGACAAATACCGAAGAGAAAAATGACGTCGCTCAGGTAAAACTGGAAAGCGGCGCCGAGCACGCCAAACAGGCGCTCAGCGCGGCAAGCGAAGCCACGAAGGCAGTCGGCGAAACCGTCAAGCAGCAAGCGCAGACCGTTTACGAGACCGGCCGCGAGCACCTGACAGCCGCGGCCAAGGATGTTTCCGATGCCGCCGCCGCAAAGTATGGAGAAATTCGCGGACAGGCCAAGACGGTCGCCGAGGATTACAAAGGCCGGGCCCAATCGGCTTGGAACGACGCGACCGCGAAAGCGCAAAATTTTCAGGGTGATGCAGAGAGTTACGTCCGGGCGTATCCGCTAAAGGCTTTAGGGATTGCGCTTGGCGCCGGCTTCGTGCTCGGGGTGATCTTCCGCCGCTAAATCTCCCGAGGATGGCGGAAACTTTACTACCGCCTTCCGCCGACGCGCGGGAGACGCCGCATGGCGTGATACCTGAGCTCTTGCGCTGCGCAGGCTCCGCCGGGAAACATTTTCAGGGGCTTCTCCAGCTGGCGACACTCGAGACCAAGGAGGCTGCCCTGGTGGGTATCCGTCTGGTTGCCCTGCTCATTGCAAGCGTTGTTTTTGCGATCTTTGGCTACGTGCTGGCCCTGTTTTTCGTCGCATTTCTCCTGGCGTTCGTATTCGGAATTTCGTGGATCTGGATTTCGCTTGGTCTTGCCGTGCTGCACCTGGTCGGCGTCGCGATTTGCGCGCTTGTCGCCATGCATTATCTGCGCAATCCGTTCTTCAAAGCCACGATGGCGGAACTCCAGAGCGATTTCGAAGCGTTGAAAAATTTCAAGCCATGACCAAAGAGGAGATTTTGACCGAGCTCAAAACCAGCCGGACAGCGATTGTCGAGGAATGCGCGGTCCTTCGCGCTGAACTGGACTTCAAGACCAAATTTAACAATCTCGTGCGCCAAAAGCCCTACCCATGGCTGAGTGGCGCAGCCGCAATTGGCTGGTTCCTCGCCGGGCCAAAGACGAAGACCCGCGTCGTAACCAAGATCGCCAAACCGAATGGCGCCTCCACGGTGAAAGTGGAAAAGCGAAAGGCTCGCTTCGGATTGATCGCGTTGCTCGTCGGGCTCATTCGATTCGCCATCCCTGTGGTAAGACCTGCCCTGTCTGCCTACGCCGGAAAGCGCTTCGCCGATATGGTGACAAAAGGCTCAAAATAAGCTCGAGCTTCGCGTCAGCGGGGCGCTCAAGCCCGCGTCTTTCCTCAATTTCCAGTTTCTGCCTTTCGGGCAGCAGCACAATCAGCTAGCTTGGTCATCGTGAGTTCCAATACCGCTGATCAACCCGGAGTGGAAGTTGTCCCGGAGAGCAGCGAAGCCTCGGGGCTCGAGCATGTGGACCATTACCTTATGGTCGGAAGGGAATCCGGGGCGTCTGACATCCATCTCGCCGTAAGCTCTCGTCCCACCTGGAGGCGATTTGGCGCCCTCGAACCGATCTGGCTCCAGGCACCCGTACTGACGGCGGCGGACACCGAACGGCTCGCCGCGAGTTTTCTGACCGACGCCCAGTGGCAAACGATGGCTGAACGAGGGGATGTTGACTTCGCCTACTCGAACGCGTTCGGTCGCTTCCGAGCCTGCGTAGTAAAGCAACGCCTTGGCTATGACATCACTTTTCGCATCATCAAAAGCCAGGTGCAGACGATGGCCGAGCTCGGCCTGCCTCCGCAACTCAAGCTGCTCACACAGTACCATAACGGTCTGGTGTTGGTAACCGGCTCAGTGGGGAGCGGCAAGAGCACAACTCTGGCCGCGTTGGTCGAGGAAGTCAATATGACCCGGCGCGACCACATCATCACTCTCGAGGATCCGATCGAATACATCATCTCCTCGAAAAATTGCCATGTTACGCAGCGCGAAGTTCACACGCACACCGTCTCCTTCTCGGCAGCGCTTCGCGGGGCACTGCGTGAGGACCCTGACGTCATCATGGTCGGTGAAATGCGCGACTTGGAGACGATTTCTCTCGCAATCACCGCTTCGGAGACCGGTCACCTTGTGCTGGGCACTCTTCACACGAGCAACGCAGCCCGCACGCTGGATCGGGTTTTGGATGTATTTCCCACCGAACAGCGCGAGCAAATCCGTGTCATGGTGAGCGAATCTCTTCGCGGAATCATCAGCCAGCAACTCGTGCCGCGGGCAGATGGGACGGGACGGTGCCTCGCCATGGAAATTCTGATGAACAATCCGGCTGTCGGGAACCTCATTCGCGAGGGCAAGACGTTCATGCTGCCGGGAGTGATTCAAACAGGCAAAAAGCAGGGGATGCAATTGATGGACGATTCCCTTCTGCAGCTCTGTCAAAGCGGCCTCATTACGGCGCAAGAGGCCATGTATCGTGCGGAGAACAAGACGCTCATGAGACAGGCACTGGGGATCAACTAGTCGTGGCCTATATCGACGATTTTTTCCAGGTTCTCCTGCAGGCTGGAGGCTCCGATTTGCATCTGGCGCAGGGCGAGCCTCCAAAAATCCGCCGTCATGGCGAGATTCTCCCGATTCGCAAGGAGCCGCTCACCGGCGAAGAGATGTCTTTCATGCTCAGCGAGATCTGCTCGGCAACCCGCTGGCAACGATTCGAAGAGAGCGGCGATCTCGATTTTGCCTACGAGATGGACCAAGAGAACCGCTTCCGCGTCAACTACCTCAAACAGACCAACGGCTACGGAGCGGTCTTTCGAAACATCCCCACCAGAATAAAAACTCTTGAGGAGCTGGCGGTGCCGAAGGTGATCAAAAGCTTCGGCGAAATGCGCGGCGGGATCGTCCTGGTCACCGGCCCCACGGGCTCCGGCAAAAGTACGACGCTCGCTGCGCTCATGGACTACATCAACATCAATTTCTCCCGCCACATCATCACCGTTGAAGAGCCCATCGAATTCGTTCACGGTAACAAGTTGAGTATCATTACACAACGTGAGGTTCCCGAGCACTCTGTCAGCTTTCCGGCCGGCCTGAAGGCCGCACTCCGGGAAGATGCCGACATCGTTCTGCTTGGCGAGATGCGCGATCTGGAAACCATTTCACTGGCATTGACCGCTGCAGAGACCGGCCTGCTCGTCTTCGGTACCCTTCATACGAACAACTCACGCAAGACGGTCGACCGAATGATTGACGCCTTCCCGGCCGATCAACAGGCGCAGGTGCGCACCATGCTGGCCTCGTCCTTGCGGGGTGTGGTCGCTCAGCTTCTTCTGAAGAGGGCCGACGGCGCCGGCCGCGTCGCAGTGAATGAAATCCTTGTTTCAAACAGCGCCGTCTCCGCAATTATCCGCGAAGGCGCCACCCAGAAGCTCCAAGATGTCATCGTGGCGGGCAAGAGTGAAGGCATGCAATTCATGGATGACGCGATTTGGGAGCAATTGGTTTCCGGCGTCGTCTCGCCGCTTGAAGCGTACATGAAGGCCATCGACAAGCACCGCTTCAAACCCTTTTTGCCCGCCGACGAAGCGGGCGTAGCCCTCGCTGCCGGCGCCTACGACGATCAGCCCGGACGGGGCGAAAAAGGACGCCCAGTCGCGATACGGCGCTGAGCGTGTTGCCGAATCTTCTCAGGGCGACGCGCGCCCAAGCCTGCCTGCCCGCTTGACCAAGGGATGACCAGCGGGAATTCTCGCCCGATGCCGGCCACGGAATTCGTCCTCGTGGACATCAGCAACTCCTTCACAAAGGTCGCGCTCTCAAGCCGCGGTCGCCTTGGCCGCATAATGCGCCTGCCAACCAAGGACCTGAGCGGGAGTTCCTTGCGCGATCTCCTCGCCGACCGAAGGGGAAGGCACGCCGTGGTTGCGTCGGTGGTCCCCTCCCGCAATCCGGTCGTCGCCCGAGTCCTTCCCAAGCCGATTTGCTGGGTGAGCCACAAGATTGCCCTTGGGGTCGGCATCGACTATCCCAAGCCGGAAACGATTGGCGCGGATCGGCTCGCAAACGCGGTCGCTGCCGCCGTGCTCTATGGCTCCCCTGCCATTGTCGTCGATTTTGGGACAGCAGTCACCTTCGACGTCGTCTCGGCGGCTGGTAATTATGCCGGCGGTGTGATCGCCCCCGGCCTCAGCGCGATGACAGACTATCTGCACAAACGGACAGCCCTTCTGCCGCGCATTAGCCTCCGTGAACCCCGTCAGGCGATAGGACGTACGACCGAGGAGGCCATGCGCTCCGGCGCAATTCACGGTTACAGGGGACTGATCGCGGAGATCCTGCGGCAAATTTTGAAGGAAATTCCTTCGAAGTCCCGCGCGCACCTCATTGCGACCGGCGGCGATGCAAAACTGATCGCCGGAACTACCGGGCTCTTTTCCGCTGTTTCGCCAGCCCTTACTCTGGAGGGGCTCCGGCTTATTGGGTGCCAAAATTTCCCGGCCTGATCTGGCTTTCTCACTGAGAAACCACGGATTTCCTTGGACTCGCCGCCGGGTTGGTGAAAGGTCTTCCCAGGAGCTCCCATGTATCGAAAAATCCTCGTCGCCGTTGACAACACCAAGGCCGACGATTCCCTCCTTCCTCATATCACGCGCCTCGCGAAGATGCTGGACTCCAAGATTCTGTTGGTACACGTCGCGAACGGCTGGGCGGCCAGAAACTTCGAGCAACTTCAGCTTACCGAGTCCGAGGAGATGAAGGCGGACAAAGCCTACCTTGAAAAGGTGGCCGCGAGGCTCCGCGAGCAGGGAGTGCAAGTGACCTGCCTGCTGGCCATGGGCAACCCCCCGGACCAAATCCTCAAGGCTGCGGGATTGGAAGGCTGCGACTTGATCGCCCTGACGACGCATGGTCACCGCTTCGTCGGGGATTTGATTTACGGCAGCACCATCGAAAAGGTGCGCCATTGTTCGCAAGTCCCGTTGCTTATAGTCCGAGCGACCGATTTAGGGGCGAATCCTTTGTAACGCGTTCCACGGGAATCGAATCTCCAAGTGCGGCACCGCCTGCGAGATGAAGCAATTCCATGGTTCCGTCGTAGCGCTCGACGATGGCCGTGCAACTCTCGACCCAGTCTCCGGCATTGTAATAGGCGACACCCTGAATATCGCGAATCGCCGCGGTATGTATGTGCCCGCAGATCACACCCTCGACGTCAAAGTCGCGGGCATACCGCACGACGGCCTCCTCAAAACAGCTGACGAAGCTGACGACATTCTTCACTTCGGCCTTCACATAGGCGCTGAGCGACCAGTAGCCAAAACCAAAGCGGCGACGGAAAAAGTCGACCAACCCGTTGCAGCGCATCAGCAGCCTGTATCCGAGATCCCCCAAATGGGCGAGCCATCCTATATTCTGCACGACGGCGTCGAGTTCATCCCCGTGCATCACAAGCAGGCGGCGTCCATCCGCAGTCAAATGAACCGCATTCTTTTGAAGTGCCATGCTCCCGTAGTGACCCTCAAAGCGGTTGAGAAACTCATCGTGGTTTCCGATGATATAAATGATCTCAGTTCCTTTGCGTCCCTTGCGCAGAAGTTTCTGAAGAACATCGTTGTGCTCCTGCGGCCAGTAGATTGCGCGTCGCAACGCCCAGATATCGATCAAATCTCCCACAACGTAGAGTGTTTCAAATTCGGCTCCACGCAGAAATTCCAGGAGCGCCACCGCCTTGCTCCCCCGCGTTCCCAGGTGCACGTCCGAAATCCAGCCGGTTCGATAATACTTCATGGGGGTTTGGCTTTATTCACAAGATGTTCACAGCGTTCCCTTGCATTCAATGGCCTTTTTGTGACAATTCCGCCATATTAAGAGTGATCGCCTTCCTTTGCGCTCGAATCGCTGGTGGAACGGGCTTAGGGTGAAGCTAAAGACATGACAGACGATTTTGAATGGTACTGCCTGCGAACGAAGCCTCGCCACGAGAGGCTGACGAGCAACTTTCTGAGAGTGGAAAATGGCGTCGAAGTGTTTTGTCCCTTCGTCCGCTTTGAGCGCGCGCGCCGTTCTGGGAAGCTCTGGGTCACTGAAGCTATGTTTCCCGGCTACGTGTTCACCCGGTTTCGCTATCTTTCGCAAAGCCGGCAAGTCCGCGCTACACGGGGCGTGGTGAAGATTGTCAGCTTCGGAGAGGTCCCCGCGCGCGTTCCGTCGGAGATCATCAGCGAGCTTCGAAGTGCCGTGCAGGATCGGGAGACGATCGTCATCCAGCCCGGCATCGAAGTCGGGGAGGAGGTCAACGTAATTGCGGGGCCATTCCGCGGACTGCGGGCGGTGGTGAGTCGTCTCATGCCGGCGCGCGAACGCGTCGCCATCCTCCTTGAGGTCCTCGGAATGGAGCGCGAGGTGGAAGTTTCGTTCGATACGGTGATTGGCGACATTCCCCATCCGATGACCCGTGCAGCCGCTCACCAGGCCCCGCAATGACCGCAGGCTCACAAAAACCGCGGAGCCTCTTTTCGCCCCGCACGTGTCCCAGGCGAGAATCGTGCATCCAGGAAATTCCGGCTCGATGATCGCGGTCTGAGACGCCGGCCCCGAGGTGAGAAGTTCCGTTGCCAGAGGAGCCTGATTGCCGACAATGTGGCCCGAAGTTATGACGTCCCGTCCGCGCATGACTTCCCTCTTCGCGGCAATCCTCCTGTGTGCGGCAGCCGCAACGCTTAAAGGCCAGTCGGGAGACGGCTTCAGCGTTCAGGAGCGGGCCGGGGTGGTTCTCGTCAAGCCGCAATCATGGTCAAAGGACTCCGACGCAACGGTGCTCGAATTCCAGGCCTTTATCAATCGCACGGCCGACGGAACGCCGGGCGCGGGCTACTATGAGTTTCGCACAAAGAATGCCGATCGCCGTCAGGTGTCCGTTGGGCGCATTGTCAAACTTGTTGTCTATCCCGACGTGCGGCAGTTCCGGGAAATCATCACTCCGCAAGATCGGCAAGCGCTGGTCTCGAAGGTGGAGGAAATCAAAGCTGTCGTTGCCAGATTTCCGGCTTCAGGCAATTACCTGAATCCTTCCATCAAGAACCTCAACGAGGAACTCGCCCAATACGACTCGGGAAAAGTTAAGACGGAAGGGGTCTGGGTGCCGAAGGAAGCGTTCGTGAAAAGCCAGGCGATCAGGCTTGCAAGCCTCTTGAGAGCGGACATCGTCCGCGCCACGCCGCCGAGCAGCCTCGACCTCGCAGACGATCCGAAATTCATTGGTCTCAAGGAACTTGCGGAAACGAATTCCGACGCAAAAAGGCTTGTGACGGAACTTTCCGCGCAATTCGAAGGGCTCGTCCGGGCCGAGAAGCGCGGTGATCTTCTTGCCAGACTCGGCAGATCCGGCACGTCTCTGGCCGAAGCGGAAGCCATTCTCAATGAGCTCAAAACGCTTCAGCCCGACGAAGACCCGAAGAGCGCGGCCAGCGTCAAGGTCTGGGATTCGGGCATCACCACGGTCCGAGCAACCTCCACGGAGGCCGAAAAAATCTCGCTGTCTCTCGAACGCGAACTCGCAGGTTTTAGCGCCGAAGACTCTCCGCCCCAAATATCACCGGAGCTCGAAGAAGAGATCTCTGCGACGAGCGCTACGATCACGAACTTTCTGGCTACCAATCCGCCCAGCCAGCTGGCGGGCGCTGTCCGCCAAGTTGCAGCTGTTTGCACTGTGGGAGCAGAGTTCAGGAAGCTTCAGATGATTTTCCAGGAGAAGCGCTATATAGAAGCCAAGGACATTTTGGACAGCCTCGCGCACCGTGCGGACGTGGTTGGACCAGAAACAGCACGTGTTGTCTCTGGACTTCGGCACCAGACCGTGGGGAAAATTGATGAATTCACCCGCCTGCGCGGCGAAGCAAAGCTGCTGGCCGCTTCCGGCAGGAAACCGGAGGCACTCGCGAAGTTTGAGGCAGCTTTTTCCGTCATCCCCGATGTGGACGTTGGTCAGCAAATCGCGCAACTCAAGCAAGACGTCGTGGCTGTCCCTGCCAAGACTCAATAAATTCGGCTTGAGGAGGCGGCTCGTGAGCACATTATCCGCGGCATGGAGAGCCCCGATCGCTTGCAGATTTCCAGCGAATTTCGCGTCATGTATTTCGATACCGATGCAAGCGGCGTTGTGCACAATATTGCGTACCTTCGCTTTATTGAAACCGCGCGCACGCAGCTGGCGCTGCGAATGGGCCTGAGCTTCCAGGAAATCGCGCAGACCAGTATTCACCCCGTCGTTGTGCGTACCGAAATCGACTACAGGAAGCCTGCTCTTCTGGGCGACATCATCACCGTCAACGGGCGGATCACAGAATCCTCCGGCGTTCGCTTTTGGGTCGGCTTCGAGATAGTCCGTCCTTCGGACAATCGCTTGCTGGTCACTTGCCGCCAGGCGCTGGCCCTGATCCGGATGCCCGAAGGCCGCCCCGTGCGGCTGCCGGTGGGATTTCCGGAATCTTTTTCCTTCGCCTCGTGAGCTTGGGAGGGCGCTGGCAGTTGCCCCTCTTGATCGCGCTGGCAGCCGCGCTCACGCTCGGTACCGCGGGGTGGGGTGACCTCTACAACGAGACCGACGGCCAGTACGGGGGCGCGGCAAAAGTCATGGCACGGAGCGGTTCCTGGCTGATTCCCGAAAACGATGGAATTCCCCGTCTCGTCAAACCGCCGCTTCTCTATTGGGCCCTTGCGGGCTCGATGAAGATTCTCGGCATCAACGAATTCGCAGCGCGCCTGCCCAACGCGCTGGCCGTGACGGCCTGGGTGGCCGTGACGTTCCTGATCGGGGCGCACATGGGAGGCAAATCGCGCGGGTTTCTTGCGGGCATCATCTTGCTCACGTCGCTCGGCACGTCCACCCTTGGGCGTATCGTCATGCCAGAGCCGATGTTTTCGGCTTTCATCGCCGGCGCGCTTTATTGCGCGCTGCGCGGAGCGGATCGCGCCGCAAATCGCCGTCAGTGGTTTCTGGGCTTTTGGCTTTTCGCGTCCCTGGCCAGTTTCACAAAGGGCTCTCATGGGTTGCTCTATCCGATCATGATCCTGGGAATAGCCGCCATTTTCCGCACGGAGGCGCGCTACAGCCTCCGCGGGTTGGTGTCGTGGCAGGGCGCTCTGCTCTTTGCGGCAATCAATCTACCCTGGCATTTTTACGTGGAATTTCATTTCCCCGGTTATCTTCATAATCTTCTCGTTGCAGAGCAGTTGGGCCACATCCTTGGAGCCAGCACGCCAGCCACTTCTTACACAGATGTCCCCCGGTGGCAGTTCCTGCTCCTGCAGTTGGTTTGGCTCTTTCCCTGGTCGCTGGGAATCATCGCCGGTGCGCCGCTGTTTGCGGATTATTTCCTCCGACGGCGTCGCGTTGCCCTGAGCTTGCCGGCGCTCGTTGTCCTTCTCTGGATGATCGTCGTCATGGGCTCGGTACTCCTTGTCGGAGAAAGGCAGGACTACTACGCCATGTCGATGTGGCCGGCATTTGCCTTGGCTGTCGCGTGGGCGCTCGAGCGCTCACGGGTTCAAACTTTTGTCATCGCGCTGGCCGTCCTGCTTGCCATCGGTCTCGCATGGTCCCAGGCAACTCCCTCTTTCACTCATGCTTCCACGACTGCGACGCTGGCCGAGCGGGCCACCGCGTGGACGACAATTATCAATTTCGATCGCGTGGTTTGGTCAAGCCTGCGAGCGACGGCATGGATTGCACTTGGCGGAGCGCTTTTCTTCGCGATGCTCGCGCTCTTTTTTCGACGCACAAGGATCAAGCTGGCTGCCCTTACCGCTTCGGCGATTTGCCTGGATTTGGGCGCCGTGAGCGGAACCTCCCTGGTCTCGCCTTATTTCTCGCTGGCCACGGTGGCCGGAGATATCCATGCTCCCATCGTTTACGACGGCGGAATCGATACCGGAAGCAGCCTGCTTTTTTACAGCGATTCACCCGTAATCCTCCTTGACCAGAACCCGGACAAAGATTTCATCGTTCGCAAATTCGGAATCGGTCGCGATCGATTCTTAACGGCCTCCGAGTTCGTTGCGTTTTGGAATTCCGCGGTGCCGGCCGTCTTTATCACGGAGGAGAGCAAGCTCGCGGGCTGGCGGGAACTCCTCGGCGCATCCCTGGCTCCCGTAGCTCGCTGTGGCACACAGATCCTCCTCAAGAACACCCCGTGAGAATCTTTGCTTTGCACACCGTGTTCTTGGTGTTTATTCCCTCGCGGTATGGAAAACGTGATCATCGTTGGGACGGGGTGTGCCGGGCTGACAGGCGCAATTTACGCGGCCCGCGCCAACCTTTCGCCTCTCGTCCTTGAAGGTCGGCAACCCGGCGGCCAACTCACAACGACCACCGCCGTGGAAAATTACCCGGGCTTCCCGGAGGGAATCGATGGGCCCGAACTCATCATGCGGATGCACCAGCAGGCCGAAAAATTTGGCGCCCGGTTCGAATACGGAACCGTCGAGCAGTTCGAACACGCAGGCACGCACAGCCGGCTCAAGGTGGACGGTGAGTGGAGGGAGACGAAGGCGCTGATCGTTGCCAGCGGGGCGTCCCCGCGCTATCTGGGAATTGACCGCGAGAAGGAGCTGATCGGCCATGGTCTGACCTCGTGCGCAACGTGTGACGGCGCATTTTACCGCAATGTGCCCGTCTGCGTCGTCGGAGGCGGGGATTCCGCTTGCGAAGAGGCAATTTTCCTTACCCGCTTCGCCTCGAAGGTCTACCTCATCCATCGCCGCAAGACTTTGCGCGCTTCGAAGATCATGGCCGACCGTGCGTTGGGAAATCCGAAGATCCAGCCCGTTTGGGACAGCGTTATCACCGAGTACCTGACTGACGCTTCCGGTGAGGTCCGGGGGGTGAATTTGAAGGACATCGTTTCGGGTTCCCGCAGCGAACTCGAGGTCAAATGCGTTTTCGTCGCCATCGGCCACGTGCCGAATACCGCCCCCTTTCGCGACAAGCTCGACATGGACGAGAATGGATACTTGGTCCAGAAAAACGGCACCCACACAAAGCTTCCGGGTGTGTTCGCCGCCGGAGATGTCGCCGATCATGTTTATCGTCAGGCGGTCACAGCTGCCGGCGAGGGGTGCGCTGCCGCGATCGATGCCGAACGCTGGCTTGCGGAGCAGGTGTAACCCTGCGCCCCGGCTGACGGACCGGCCCCAAGGCGGACGGCATGAAAAAAACAAAGTGTTGATTGATACCGCATCCCGCGTTCTGCTGGGTGTTCGCTCACGTAACTCTTGATGTGAAAATTTGCGACCTCACGCAGTTCTATTCGCCTGTCAGCGGCGGGGTCCGGCGCTATGTCGAGCAGAAGGTGGCCTACGTGCGAAAGGCACGTCCGGACTGCCAGCACATCCTTGTCGTTCCCGGCGAGACGACGGGATCTCGCGGCGACGACGTCTCTCGGGTCTACACGATCGCCTCGCCGCTTATTTCGCGCACCTCACGCTATCGGGCCCTGCTGAAGCTCCATCTTGTCGAGGAGGTCCTCGAAAAGGAAAGGCCGGACATCATCGAGTCGGGTGACCCTTATCAACTCGCGTGGAAGGCGGTCGCCTCCGGTCACGGCCTGGATATCCCTGTCGTCGGATTTTATCATTCCCATTTCCCGGAAGCCTATATCCGGTCGGTGGCGAAATACTTCGGCCAGCTCGCCATAGCGATCGCCGAGGATGCGAGCCGCCGGTATGTGAGAACCCTTTACAACTGCTTTGAGCGCACATTCGTTCCCAGCCCCACTCTCGCCGTTCTCCTGCGTCGCTGGGGCGTCGAACGTGTCGAGAGCATCGACCTCGGAGTCGACGCCGAGGTTTTTCGTCCCAATGGCGCCCCTTCCGCTTCGCTCCGTCGCGAGCTCAAAATTCCAGACGGCCGCCGGCTTCTTCTCTACGTCGGGCGTTTGGCGCCGGAAAAGAACGTTCGCACGCTTTTCGACGCCTTTGGAATACTCCATCGAAAAGTCCCGCAAAAATATCACCTGCTGACCGTTGGCGACGGTGCGTTGCGGCCGGCGCTCGTCCGGTTGCGTGAAGAGACTCAGAGCGTCACCTGGTTGCAGTTTTGCAGAGAGCCCGCCGAGCTCGCGTCGGTTTATCGCACGTCCGATCTGTTCGTTCATCCGGGCATCCAGGAAACCTTTGGACTTGTCGCTCTGGAGAGCCAGGCGTGTGGCACTCCGGTCGTTGGCATCCGGGGCAGCTACATGGACCGCATTATTTTTTCCAATCAACAACATTGGGCCGCCGAGAATAACCCGTCTTCCCTGGCGTATGCCATCGAGGCAAAATTCGGCGAAAACCTTCGCGAAAGCGGCTTACAGGCCAGCGCGGCCGCTCGAGAGCACTACTCGTGGAAAATCGTCTTCCAGCGACTGTTTTCTCTCTACGAGGAGGTGATCTCTCGCTTCACAAAATAGCGCGGCGTAGCGCCCGTGTCGGTTCCGGCTGCCCGTCGGAAAGGGGCATTTTTCAATTTACCGGCAGCCATTGTCCCTTTAAAAACAAGTATGCCAGTACCACCCGGAATCGTTGTCCGAAAATTCGAGCCCCGGGATCGCGAAGCGGTGCGCTTTCTCTGTTGCCAGACAGGATTCCTTGGCAAGCCCATCGACCCCGTTTTCGAAGACCGTGAGCTCTTTGCAGACTATCTCACAAATTACTATACAGACGTTGAGCCGGAGTCGTGCTTCGTGCTGGAGCACCACGGGCGGGTGGTGGGTTACCTTCTTGGTTCGCGCAAGCCTTTCCGTCAGCAAATTCACAGCTTTTTCCAGAACATCCGCCTCTTCATTAAGGGCATGAGCCGTTATCCAGGCTACAACAAGACGACCCGCGATTTCATTGGCTGGATTCTCCGCAACTCCTGGCGCGAAGTGCCCGCCGCTCCGCGACGCACGGCACACTTCCATTTCAACGTGCTGCCCGAGGCGCAAAGCGTCGCCGGAACCGGTGCCATGATGAATGCGTATTTCGACTATCTGCGGGAAAACGGCGAAAAAGCCGTGTTTGGACAGATGGTCACTTTCGAATCGCGTCGAGGCGCCAAGGTGCTCGAACGCTACGGATTCCGCGTCGTCGAAAAGCGCGAGATTACAAAGTGGCGCGACAAGCATCCCGAACCTGTCTATCTGACAACAGTCATAAAACAGCTGACTGCCGCGCGCGATACGCCGGAAATGGCAGCCCGGACCTCTTCGGCGGTATCACCGAGCGGCGACGCATAGCCGTTTATCATCCAACGATACCGACAGCTCGAAACTTGTCTTCGACGAAGCGAAAGTGCCGATCGGACGCGCAGGCGTCCGCAAGATCCTGTTCGGTCAGATATTTCGCCACGGTCGGCTCGGCGGCGAGGTTCTCGGCAAAGTTGCCTCCTTCGTTCCAGGTTTTCATCGCGGCGCGCTGGACCGCTTCGTAGGCGTCTTTCCGATCGAGCCCCTTCTCGGTAAGCATCAGAAGGGCCGACTGGCTCGCGTAAAGTCCCCGGGTGATTTCCATGTTGCGCTTCATGTTTTCGGGATACACCTGCAGTCCCTCGACAAGTTTGCGCAACGTGACCAGCATGTAGTCCAGGAGGGCGCTGGAGTCGGGCAGGATAACCCGCTCAACGGAACTGTGGCTGATGTCGCGCTCGTGCCACAGAACGACGTTCTCCAGCGCGGCCACCGCGTTTCCACGAATGACCCGGGCGAGACCGCTCAGGCGTTCGCCCGTGATCGGATTTCGCTTGTGCGGCATCGCGGAGCTCCCTTTTTGCCCGGCGGCAAAGTACTCTTCGACTTCAAGAACCTCGGTACGTTGCAGGTGGCGAAATTCCGTTGCCCACCGGTCGACAGAGCTCGCAATGAGCGCAATCACGCTCACAAATTCTGCGTGCCGGTCCCGCTGGATCACTTGCGTCGACAACGCCGCGGCTCTGAGGCCGAGCTTTTCGCAGACGGACTTCTCTACACGCGGATCCAGATGCGCGTGAGTGCCCACTGCGCCGCTCAGTTTTCCCACGCGGATTCGTTCGCGCATTTGCCCGAGGCGCTGCGTGGCGCGCGAGAACTCGTCGAACATCAGCGCGAGCTTCAAGCCGAAGCTGATCGGTTCCGCGTGAATGCCATGGCTGCGACCAATCATCGGCGTGAACTTGTGCTCGATTGCCCGCCGTGCGATGGCGTCGCGCAGATGGTTCAAATCGTCGAGCAGAATCGCGCATGCGGAATTCATCTGCACGGCAAGCGTTGTGTCGAGCAGGTCGGAGGAGGTGAGCCCCTGGTGAATCCAACGTGAAGCAGGACCTACGTGTGATGCGACGTCTTCGAGAAAAGCAATAACATCGTGATTCGTGCGCTTCTCGATCTCGTGGACATTTCCAATGTCAAACGCGGCCTTTCTGCGGATGGTGGCGGCATCCTCCTTGGGAATCGAGCCGAGTTCCGCCATCGCTTCGCAGGCAAGAACTTCGATTTCAAGCCAGATTTCAAGCTTGCGCTCCTCACTCCAAAGCGAACGCATCTGAGGCAGGGAGTAACGGTCAATCACCCGATGAAGGTAGCGAAAGAGTCGCGCGGAAGGCCAATAGAAATCCGCACCGCAGCCCCTTGGATTTAAGATTCGGGTTTTTCGGCAGATCGCTGTTCAACAGCGAAAGATTCCGACCTTTAAGCCTGCCGCTTCGGCACAAATGTCGCAAGCGCGGCTGGCTACCGTGCCCAGACAAAAGTCACGGCCTTCTCGACGTCCGGATGAAGGCTCAATGCGACGGGACACTTGAGGGCCGCCTCTTCGAGCGTTCCGCGCGCGACGTGCGAATCTGGCAGGGGAATTTGGACATCCACCTCGATCTTCTGAATCCGGCGCGGGGCTGTTGCGGTCATATGTTTTCTCACCACCGCCCTGGTGCCCGATAGCTCCACGTTGAGGGATTGCTTCGCCGCCACGATGGCCATCGTCGTAAGCATGCAAACCCCCAAAGAGGTCGCAGTCAGATCCGTCGGGCTGAACCCTTCGCCTTTGCCGAGATTATCCTTCGGCGCATCGGTGGACAGAGCCGCCAAGGAGGGACCATGAATGGAGAGGCAATGCAGATCGCCTTCATATTCCACCGAGATTTGAACCACGGGTTATCCGGATCGGCGAGTCTTCAGAATCGGGAAGGAACGCAATTAAGCGCCGACACGAACACGTTTCAGGCGTCCATGATTTTCCAGACGCACACGACCGCTCTCAAAGAGATCCACCATAGCCGCAAGAGTTTCCCGACTGTCACGGGCGCACGAAGAGACGATACTGACCAAGTCACCCAACGAGTAACGCTTCCGGTTGATTTTGCGATATGGATTTTTCATGGCTGTCCGGAATTGTAAGTTTCATGGGTTAGACGCGCCGAGGTGCCGAATTGTTCAAATCCCTGAAGGATTTCCGAACGAAATCTGCGAATCTGCGCGTCTTACTGCACCTGGTTATAGGCGCCGCCGTCGAGCTTGCGCCAAAAATCAGCTGCAGCTTGGTCGGGCGGATCGTCCGGAGAGCGGAGAACCTTAAGGGTGCGATGAAAGCGCAACGAATCCAGTCCCTTTCTGTCCGTCATGAGCATTGGACTAATCGTCAGCGACTCAATGGGCAGTTTCATCAACGCGTTTGGATTAATCGGATTGAGGCCCGCCAGATTGAGATCACGCAGGTTGCGACAGGCCAGTAAAGGGGAAAGATCGGTGATATGCGTTGAGGAAATATCGAGGGCTTCAAGCAGAGGCATGCTCCAGGCGAATTCCGCGCTGGCGAGTTCCGAATCGGCCAGTTTCAGCGAGCGAACACGAAGGAAGCCATATTGCGTCTGGGGAATGCCTTCGATAGGGCACTTCGAAAAATCCAACGATTCGACAGGCAATGAAAAGATCGTCTGCCAATCGATTGCTCGTGCTCCGACTACGGCAAGACGAGAGAGATCGATGTCGCGAAGGGGCTTGAGGTCCGTCAATTCGGGTGAACCCCAAACCGTCATATCAATGCGCCCACCGGCGGAGGTCTTGATGAAGACGCGCGTCCCGGCGCCGTTCCGCTCGATGAGAGCTAGAGCGGCTTCGTTCCCGGTTAGCTGGCGTCGCAGCGGGCCGGGAGCAGCGGACGTGGATTTGTGCGGATGAGGTTTCCCGTTCAGAAATTCCAAAATATTTCCGACTACCTGGTTCTGAGGTGGCGGGGACGCTCGAAGAGCCTCCAAAGCCCTTGCGGATTTGTCGGGCCCCGTGCGGGCGATGTTCTTTGACACTTCGAGCATCGCCGTCGCGGAATCCGCCTGGTTCGAAGCTGGGACGGTTCCTTCGGATTTCAAAGCCTCGCTGAAGCTTTCGATAGCGGTATCAAACTCCATCAGCGCCAGATGGAGCCGCCCCTTGAGCATCCACGCAACTCCAAGATCAGGTTGCTGGATCAAATCGCCAGAGACACGATCCAGAGCTTCCACCAAACGGCGAACGATCACATCGGGCGTCTTTTCGTGACGGTGCAAGTCGCTTTCCGACACCTCAATCTCGTAGCTCCGGCCGGCCTCGAGCATTGGCCCCCCGTCCGCCTCGGCCGTCCCGGACATGGCGCCCGTCGAAACGCCTTCCCCTGGAGGCAGAGGAGCGATCTGCGGCTCCGTTTCCAAGGTTGGGATTTGCTGTTGAGCCCGGGGGGGCTCGGTCTCTCCGCTCCTCTCGTTCGGGACCGTGATTTCCGTGGTTGCCTGTCTCATCTTTTCCGAAGATTCGTTCGAAGCGTTCAGGGCCCGCCGCGCTTCAGCGAGGGCATCTTCGGCGTGCGCCTTCGTGTCCTTTGCAAGGGACGACTCAAGTCTTGCCTCCTGCTCCTTTTGGTTGGCGACTTGAAGTTTTTGCTCGACCAGAGAATACTGCGCCTTCGCTTCCTTGAGCCTCGCGTTGAGAAAGTAGATCGAGATCAAAACACCGCCGGCGATGATGAGAACGGAGACCGCACTCACCGCCGAAACCACCTTGTTGCGCAAGACCAGCTTCTTTGCGAGATCCAGTGGCGAAACCGGCTTGGCGCTAATGACTTCTCCGCGCTGGTAATGATCGATGTCGGCCTTGAGCGCGGCCACGCTGCGATATCGGTCGCCAAGAGCGTTGCGCAGCGCCTTGAGGGTGATAATCTCCAGGTCGGGATGGATTTGCGGGTTGAAAGCACGCGGACGGACCGGTTCATGCGTCTTGAGCGCTTGGGCATCCTTCACAATGTTGCCCGTTGCCTCGAAATGCCTCCGTCCGGTCAGCATTTGGTAGAGTATCGTGCCGATGCTGTAAACGTCCGCGCGCTCGTCCACATCCTTGCTGGACTCGGCCTGCTCCGGCGCCATGTTCTCCAGGGTCCCGACGACATGGCCCGTCAGCGACAGGGAATGCGACCCCTCGCCACTCTTCAATTTTGCCAGACCGAAATCAGCGACGAGCGGTTCTCCATCTTCGCGAAGGAGAATGTTTCCCGGCTTGAGGTCCCGGTGCAGCACTCCGTGCTCATGCGCGAACTGGATCGCGTCACAGACTTTGAGGACGAGGCTCAGTGTCTGTTCAATAGGGAGAACCCGGGTTTTCTTCGGGCGCGGGGGAGGTTCCGTCCCGTCGGCAACCGCGTCCTGGACGGACCTCGTCGAGCGCAAGGACTGAATCAGAGCGTGCAAACCGATATCTCTTGCCGCCGTTCCCTCTGCGAGGTCGCTCGACGCATCTTCGCCTTCGTAGAGAATGTCTGACAGCGGAAGGCCGTCCACGAACTCCATGGCGATGTATTGAATGCCATCGAACTCGTTCATTTCATAAACCCGGCAAATATGGCGGTGGGGGAGACGCGCCATGATTTCCGCTTCGCGACGGAAGCGCTTGAGCTGTGCTTCCGTCACCGTTTGACTGGAATGTAAAATTTTGATGGCGACGACGTTTCCGAAGCGGTCAAAACCTCGCCAAACCGTTCCCATTCCCCCCGTGCCAATGACGTCCACGAGCTTGTATCGGCCGAAAGCCTGCGTGGCCTGAGCCGTTACAATGTTATCTTCGCGCAGTTCGAAGGAATCGCCCACAAGCGCGGGCCGAACCACGCGCAGAACGGGTGTCGCCTGGCCCTTGCCGTGCACACGGAACAGCCAAAGATAGTCGAAATAGAGCTCTGTGCGATCCGCGCTCTCCTGGACCCCGCGACCCACCAGATAAACGACCTTCTTTAAATGCTCGGGAATCGGAGCGATCTCCTCGCCTTTCCATTCGATGCCGCTTAAATCCGGCTCGTGTTCGCTCTCGGCGCGAATGTGCTGCCAACCCTCGGGCAGCGTCCGCAGCATGTGCGTCAAGGTGTGCTCGGGAAGCACCGTCTCTCCGGGACGCGCCAACTGGCAGAGCCTCGCTGCGAGATCGACGGGCGTGCCGACAGCTGTGTAGCGCTGCCTGATCGAGGTTCCAAGCATTCCCACCAGGGTGTCTCCCGTCCAGATTCCGCAGGAGCACGGCGGCAGCTCTTTTCCTTCGCGGTAAAGGCCGGCGTGGAGCTGCGACGTCCTTTGAATCTGATCGCAGGCAGCGAGAATGGCACGCAACGGATGGTCGGCGAAATAGCGGGGCGCACCATAGATTCCGAGCACGGCGTCTCGCGATGTTTCTCCCACGGTGCAGCCGGTCTGACGCACAGCCTCGCACGCTTCCTCCACAAACGAATCCACCATCAATTTCACTTCCATTGGAGCAAGGCGGTCGGCGAATTGCGCCAGACCCTGAAGCTGTGTGCATGTAACAGTCAGATACCTCCGCTCAGGATGCCGCACGGTACGAAGTTCTTCCTCGCTGAGCGATTCCAGGGGCGTTCCGCACGACGCGCTCAAGGTGCTTGCGAGAGGATCTGGTGTGGCAAGCTCATCCAGCACGATGTCGAAGACTCCCCCATCGGAATACAATTGCGCCTCGAAAATTCGCCCGGACCCGTCCGTGACAAGCCGGTTGCTTGTGCGTTCGGTCACGGGACGCGCAAAGCAAGAGGAAAGCTCCCCATCACAGAGTCCGGCCACCTCCTCGAGCGACGAGCCGACGAGGGTTTTTTTTGGAGCTCCCAGATAGGCCGCGAGAGCGTCATTCGCGTAGATGATGACATCGTCGAGGGAGACTCGTGCGACCATCGTCCGAATCGGAGCGCTTTGATCGGCAGACATTGACAATATGTTGTAACGACATTGTGCCAGCTCGCAATCCCGTTGAAAATCAGGGATGCTTGGAGTAGCAACGGAAGGCCGTGTCTATCTACGCCAAAGCGCTACGCTATTTTCGGCCCTTTCTCTGGCCCACGTTGGGGGGCGTTATTCTCACGTTCGCGGCAATTGTGGTCAATTCGCTCAAGCCATGGCCGTTCAAATACATCGTTGACGGAGTGCTGCCGTCTGATTTGGGGCCTGGCACCGAGGAGGCCCGGGCGTTCATTGCGCATTGGTTTGGCAATGCGCCTCCCGCCCACGTCGCGTTTTGGCTCTGTTTCGCCCTGGTTCTGATCAGCCTGCTGGGCGGGTTGGTCAACCTCGCCGCATTTTATCTTTTTATCCGGGTCGGCCTGAAAGCCCTCTTGCGCCTGCGTACCGATCTCTACGCCTGCCTGCAATCGCTGCCGCTCAAGTATCACGATGCGCGACGCAGCTCGGACTCGAGCTTTCGCGTCGCCTACGATTCGCAGAGCATCCAGACCATTTACAACAAGGGCTTCGCGACCATTCTCAGCTCGGTGTTCATGCTCGTCTGGACGTTTGGCATCATGGTCTGGATGAACTGGCCCCTGGCGCTCTCGTCGCTTGCGGTCCTCCCGTTCGTGACGTGGACAATTGGCTATTTCGCCGACCGGGTGCGCCGGCAATCCACCACCATTCAGGAGCGCGAGAGTGACTTGCTCGCCCTTACGCAGGAGGGCATCAGCCAGATCCGGATGGTTCATGCCTTTGGCCGGGAATCCTTCGAGATTCGGCAATTCCGCAAGCAAGCCGCGCGCAGCCTCGAAGCCGGCCTGCGCTTCAACATCACTTCCATCGTCAGCTCGCTCGTCGTGGGGACGCTTATGGCTGCAGGCACCGCCCTCATGTATTACGTGGGCGCGCGACAGGTGCTGGCCGGGGCGCTTACCCTGGGCGACCTGACGGTCTTCGCCACCTATCTTTTGATGCTTTACCAGCCCCTTGAGCAGCTCAGCTATACCGCCTGGGCGCTGGAGGGCGCAGCCGCCGGCGCGGCGCGCTGCTTCGAAGTGCTGGATCGTGAGGACGACGTGCCGGACGCCCCGGGCGCAAAACCGATCGCCAATGCGCACGGCGATATCGAGTTTCGCGATGTCAGCTTTGGTTATTCCAACGACCGTCTAATCCTGAAAGACGTCAACCTTACGATCGCACGCGGGGAAAGCGTTGCGTTTGTGGGCGGCACCGGAGCGGGCAAGAGCACATTGTTGAGCCTTGTACCTCGATTCTATGACCCGACAAACGGTACGGTTTTTCTTGACGGTCACAATCTCCGTGAGCTGACCAAAAAATCCCTGCGCGCCCAGGTCGGGATGGTGCTCCAGGATACCGTGCTTTTTTCCACCAACATCAAAGAGAACATCGCCTACGGCCGCCCCGGCGCGACCGATGGCGAGATCATTGAAGCCGCAAAGCGCGCGCAGGCCTATGACTTCATCATGAAGATGCCGCAGGGATTTCAGAGCGCGGTGGGAGAACGCGGAACCCACCTCAGCGTGGGTCAGCGCCAGCGTATCGGCATTGCGCGGGCTTTCCTCAAAGACGCTCCCATTCTCCTCCTCGACGAACCAACCAGCGCGCTGGACCCGGGCACCGAGCATGCAATCATGCTGACCATCGCGGACCTCATGCGCGGGCGCACGACCCTCATTATCACCCATCGCCTTGCCACCATTCATTCCCTCGGGCGCATCGTCGTTCTCGAGCACGGGACAATCGCGGAGCAGGGAACAGGCCAGGAGCTCCTCGCAAGCGCCGGCGCTTACGCCAAGCTCTACCGCGCGGGACAGTATGAGCAAGGGGCCGGGCGCACGGAGGAAAAGCCTCGTGGCGGATAGTCCAGGATCTCCCGGTGCGACGCTCTGCGTCAGCCCAACCCCCGCTCCTCGACATCCTGTTCGTCCCACCCCAGCAGATGTCCGATTTCGTGAAGCAACGTGGTGCGAACTTCCGCACGAAAAACGGCCGCATCATCCTCCGCGTAGTCCCACAGATTTTTCAGCCAAAGCCGGATCCGGGGAGTGGGCGCTTCCGGCGCCCCTTCGTCATAGAGCCCCAGCGTGTCGGGCTCAACGCCTTGAGTGATATCCTCGGGGTCCGGGCGCCACTCGAAGAAAACGGGAACCCTTTGCACAAGCGGGAGAATTTCCACCGGGAGTTCTCGGAGCGCGGCATCGACCTCAGCCTGCGCCATTTTGGAGAGCATCGCTCGTTTCATTCGCCTTCTGCGTTGGCATGAGTCATGCCTTGAGCTATGCATAACCAATGCCTGACACGAAAGAAGTCAATCCGCTCCGCGAGGGTCTCTCCAGCCGCACGATGCCGCAACCGTGTACCGTGGTTATCTTCGGGGCCACCGGTGACCTGACCCATCGTAAACTCGTTCCCGCGCTCTACAATCTTGCCGCCGACGGCGCGCTTCCGCCGGCGGCAAGTGTGGTCGGCTTCGCGCGCCGCGAGAAGAGCGACGAGGTCTTTCGCAAGGAACTCGAAGAGGCTGCGCGAAAATTCTCGCGCCAGAAGATCAACGACCAGCTTTGGGCTGGGTTTTCGTCTTCGATCTTTTATCACCGAAGCGAATTCGACGTTTTGGAAGGCTACGAGTCTCTGGCCAAACGTCTCGACGAACTGGACGCGGAGCGCGGAACGCGCGGCAACCGCCTTTTTTATCTTTCGGCCGGTCCGGACCAGTTCCCGGTCATCCTGGATAACTTGCGCAAAAGCGGACTCAACCGGGCTAAACCTGGCAGTTGGGCGCGTGCGATCGTGGAAAAGCCCTTCGGAACCGACTTGCCCAGCGCCCAGCGGCTCAATGAACTCGTCAAGGAAGCCTTCTCTGAAAAAGACACCTTTCGCATCGACCACTACCTGGGCAAGGAGACCGCGCAGAACATCATGGTGATGCGCTTCGCGAATGCCATTTTCGAACAGCTCTGGAACGCTCGCTATATCGACCATGTTCAGATTACCGCGAGCGAGCCGCTCGGCGTCGAGGGCCGTGCGGGCTACTACGACAAGGCGGGCGCCCTGCGCGACATGGTGCAAAATCACCTGCTTCAGCTTCTGTGCCTCACCGCCATGGAACCGCCCGCCGGCCTTGATGCCGACGCGGTACGCGACGAAAAGGTTAAGGTGCTAAAGTCCCTGCGACCCATCACGGGCAACGCCGTGAGGGAACACGTCGTCCGCGCCCAGTATGGAGCGGGCGCAGTCAATGGAAAACGTGTGCCCGCCTATCGCGACGAGCAAAACATCCATCCGGAGTCCGTCACGGAAACCTACGTTGCCCTTCACATCACCATCGACAACTGGCGATGGGCAGGTGTGCCATTCTTTGTTCGGGTCGGGAAGCGCCTGCCGAAGGCCAGCACGGAGATCGCCATTCAATTCAAAGCCGCTCCCCCTGTGCTTTTCAACGTCGAGGGGCAAACGATTGACTCCAACGCGCTCGTGATCCGCATCCAGCCCGACGAGGGCGTGGCGCTGCGCATGAGCGCGAAGATGCCCGGCTCAAGCCTGCGAATCGAACCGGTGAAGATGGATTTTCGTTACGGCACAAGTTTCGGCACGGCGACCCCGGAGGCCTACGAGCGTCTTCTGCTCGATGCCATGAGCGGGGACGCGACGCTCTTTGCGCGCCGCGACGAAGTCGAGGAAGCGTGGAACTTTGTTGATGCCCTTCGGGCCGAATGGGACAAGAGCTCCGAGGATCTGGCGCTCTACTCCGCGGGAACCTGGGGTCCCTCCGAAGCCGATGAATTGATCAAGCGCTACGGCGCAACATGGAGACGCCTGTGAACGCTACTGTGGAAATTGAACCCGGCATGCCGGTCGAGATCGGGAAAATCGACAGGGAGTTGGGAAAACTCTGGGAAGACATCGGCGACACCAAGACCCGCGCGTCCCTGATTAACCTTGCCATTTATACCGAGAACGCGGAGTCAATCTCGGCCAATACCGAACTGATCTCCCAAATCGCCAGCAAGCATGCCTGCCGCGCCCTGCTCATCTTTGCAAATCCCGACTCGCCGCGTGAGCGAGCAAAAGCCTGGATCAGTGCCCACTGCCATCTCGCGGGTAAAGGCGACCGGCAGATTTGTTCGGAACAAATCACCTTCCAACTCGACGGCGGTATGATCACCGCCCTCCCAAACATCGTCTTTTCCCATCTCGATTCCGATCTTCCCCTCTGTTTCTGGTGGCAGGGAAACTTCCGCGAACCTCTGGATAAGAAGCTCTGGGAATGGGTGGACCGCCTGATCTACGACAGCGCGGACTGGAACGCGCCGCCCGAGCAATTCGCCATCGTTCAAAAAATTAGAACTCTCACCGAAATCCGTACCGTTCTCTGCGATCTGAACTGGACACGCCTCCTCGGCGCGCGCTTCGCCCTCGCCCAACTTTTCGACCATTCCTGCGCGCTTGCGCGCATCAACAACATTGAGCGGGTTTCGATTTCCTGCGCCGACCGCACCACGGGCCTGCTTCTCCTCGGATGGCTCGCCGCGCAGCTCGGCTGGAAATTGCAGTTGCCGCCCGGAAGCAATCGTTTCCTTTCGGCTGCCGGAACTTCTGTCGAATTCGAAATTGAAGTCACAGACGGCCTCCCCATCAGCCGGTGCGCTTTTCAATGCCCGGATTCCGTCCTCGAGATTGCACGCCAGCCTGCCTCCGAGTATTACCGGGCACGCATAGACTGCGAAGGAGTTTCCAACGCCGTAATGCTTGTTCCCGCGGGAAAAAGTGAGGACTCCGACATTCTTCTCATCGAACTCAGCCGCGGCGGTAAGCACCCCCTCTACAGAAAAGCCCTCGCGGCGGTCGAACCACTGTTCACTTAAGTTGGGAAATGCTCGAGGGCGTGGGTTTTTCGCCAGCGCAACGCGTTTTCGATTGCTCGTGTGATATAGTCTTTCGCAACGGATACCGCATCGGAAAGCGAAGATCCCAGTGCAAGATTTGCGGCTACAGCCGCCGAATACGTGCAGCCCGTCCCGTGGGTCTGGATACCGGGCGTAAAAGGCGCGGCGAATTCCTCCGCCCCCTTCGCTGTGACCAGGATGTCCACGGCCGTTTTCCCGCGGAGGTGTCCGCCTTTGAGCAGGAATGCACAGCCGTGTTTCTCCACCAGGAAGCTTCCGGCGTCCTTCATTTCGTCAAGGTTCCGAATGTTCCGCCCCGCGAGAATCTTGAGCTCGTCGAGATTTGGCGTCACGAGCGTTGCAAGGGGAAAGAGCGCCTTCTTATACGCAACGATCGCAGATTTCTTGAGCAGCGGATCGCCACTGCTCGCGACCATCACGGGATCGACCACCAGCTTCATTTTTCTGCCGGCGAGCTCCCGCACCACCGTCTCGACAATCGACGCGGAATAGAGCATTCCCGTCTTGGCCGCCGCTACAGGAAAGGCTTTAAAGCTCAACGCGATCTGCTCGGCAACAACCTTCCGCCGTACGGCTTGGATGGCAGCCACAGTGCCGGGAACTTCGGCCACAACGCACGTGATGGCGGTAAGTCCGTAGCAGCCGAAATACGAAAAGGTCTTTAGGTCGGCCTGAGCGCCAGCTCCCGCGCTATTATCGGAGCCCGCGACCGTGAGGACGACCGGCCTGCGCCGGGCATTCAAACCGCGGCAAATCGCTCAGCGCTCATTGCCACGGTTGCCGGTAAGGATGAGCAGGTAATAGAGCAGCGTGCCAAGGGAAGCGACAAAAGCCGCCACGTACGTGAGCGCTGCCGCATCGAGGACCTGGTTCACGCCCGCGGTCTCTTCACCGGGGCGAATGATCCCCATTTGCTGTAAAATAATCTTTGCACGACGCGATGCGTCGAACTCAACAGGCAGGGTGATCAATTGAAACAACGTCAAAACCAGGTAGACTCCGACGGCCAGCAACGCCAGCTTGAAAATTCCGAAGAGCAGGCCACCGAGGAAAATAAATGGCAGCATGTTGGAAGCGATTTGAGTCACCGGCACAATGGCCATGCGCCATTTGAGTGGCGCGTAAGCCTTCTGGTGCTGAATCGCGTGCCCGCATTCATGCGCTGCGATCCCCAATGCCGCAACCGAGGGCGTATTGTAAACGTCGGTCGAAAGGCAAAGGCGCTTGTTCGTTGGATCGTAGTGATCGCCAAGCATGTCGTTGATTTCCACGACATCCACATCGCCGATGTTCGCCGCGGAAAGAATTTCACGGGCCGCCTGCGCGCCGGTTACACCGGATGTAGCCGCCACCTGCTTCCAGTGCCCGAAAGCTCTGGACACGCGCATTTGGGCCCACAGGCCAAGAACCAGAGGCACCAAAATGAGTAAAATCCAAGTCATCATATGCTGAGAATGTAAGTTTGATTTCTTCGACAATCAACTGGATCCGGCGTTCACCTGAATCGGTTTCTGGCTGGCCAGTTTACACCAGAGCAAATTTGCAGGGCGGTGTCCCTATCGCCGACCGTGCGGACACGACCGCGACAGGCTCGAAAATGGAGGGATTCGCGCGGCCTTTCCCGATCAGATTTCGAGCTCTTTAGGAAAGTTGCTAATCATCTGATGGCCTTTTTCGGCAATCAAGACCACGTCTTCGTGCCTGACGCCTCCGACACCGGGCCAATAGATCCCGGGCTCGACTGTGAATACCTGGTTCGGTCGAAAAGTCGCCGCGGCGAAACGGGGTTCCTCGTGAATCTCAAGTCCCAACCCATGACCCGTTCCATGGAAAAAGCCTTGCCACCGTCCCTCCTTGATCTGGGTGGGATAGCCGCTTTCGGCAAAAAATGCCTTCACGCTCTCGTGAATCTCCCCGCCGTTGACACCAGGCTTAAGCGCATGGAAAACGCGTTGCTGGCCGCTCAGGCATATTTCCCAAAGCCGTCGCTGCTCTTCATTTGCCGCGCCACGCACTACTGTGCGGGTCAAGTCACCGAAATAACCGCTGCGCGCATCGCGCGGAAAGATGTCGAGAATGATCAGCTCATTGGCCAGGAGAGGACCGCTTCCACGCTCGTGGGGATCGCAGGCAAGTTCGCCGCAGGCGACGATTGTATCGCCTCTTGCTTCGCCGCCCGCCCGGACAACCGCTATTTCCATTTCCATTCGCAGAGTCTCGGCGGTCAAAATGCTTCGATTCCAAAGGAGCCTTCGATCCTTGCGAATTCTCGCAGCCTTCAGAATATCGTGTCCCCGCGCCATGCCGCTCTCGGCGATGCGCAACGCCGCCTCAATGGCTTTGACTTCCTCCGCCGTCTTGATTTCGCGCGTCGGCCAAAACGGACCCGTCACAGGCTGAACGCGAATGTTCTCCTTCTCCAAAGTGACCGCGAGACCCAAAGGAAAATCGGCGGGCGTCGAAACACTCTCAACGCCGCGGCCTTTCAAAAATCCTGCCACCACTTTCGGGTAGCCGGGCTTTCGTTTCTTGCTGCCCCGTACCGTATTTTCCACTTCGGAATAACTCACGACATCATCCACTTTTGCATCACGCCGTCCGCGGTCCACCTCCAGATCGCTAAGCAAAATCGCCGTTCGTCCCTGCGTCTCCACAAAAACGAAGGCATCCGGCGCACGGAAGCGCGTGCCATACAACATATCCGCACAGGCTTCGCTGGCGGCGATAATCAGTTTCGCTCGTTTCACAACGCCGCACTCTTGCGCAAGCCCGGCCCTCGTGTCTCACATTTTCTTGCAACTAGCCGCGAGATTTCTAGGACAAGAGGCAAAAAAATGACGCGACCAGCTTCCTCCGCCGTCCTTCGTCCTCCCATCTCCAGGAAAGCCGTGCGGGAAAACTCGACTCGGAAAGTGATCAATGCTCTTCACCGCTGGACACGCCTGAGTTCGACCAAGTGGGAGGACGCCTGGATCGAACGCTTGCGCTTCCTCGATCCGGCAACAATCGCTTTTATCACGTGGCCGGACTCCCGCGCCCTTAAGATCGAGGTCTATTGCGACGAACGCACCTCGCGGCGCCTCGTGAAACGCTTCGGCGGACGCGCCACCAAATTGGCCGGGCACGTCTGGACGGGCGACCCCGTCCGTCCTCGCGCCCCCCTGTCCATCCGTGGAAAGCTCAAAATTTTCTCCGATAGGCCGTCCTGGCGCGATTGGCAAAAGACGGCCCGGAAACCTGCCGGAATCTTCATCCCTGCAGGGATGGCTTTTGGGACCGGCGAGCACGCCACGACTGCCACCTGCCTGCGGCTTCTCTCGGACGCCGCTGCGGAACTCTCCGCAGGCTTTGCCGCCCTCGACCTCGGGACTGGCGCAGGAATCCTCGCCGTCGCCGCAAAGGCGCTTGGCGCCAGTCGGGTCGAGGCCATCGACTACGATCCGGTCGCGGTGCGGATCGCCAAGGAAAACGCATCCACTAATGGATTTCCGACGATCAAGGTTTCTTGCAGTGACGCGCTGAAACTCACCCTCCGCCGGTCCTTCGACGTCGTTCTGGCCAATCTCTTCAGCGACGTCCTCCTGGCGGCCGCCCCGCGCATCGCGCGCACGGTAAAGCCGGGCGGCTGGTTGATTTTCTCCGGCGTCCTCCGCAAGCAGGCGCAGGAGGTCGCTGGCGCTTTCGAAGCCTTGGGATTTTCCAGCCCTCGCATCATCGCCCGCGGCAAATGGTGCGCGGGAACTTGCCGAAAGAGCACCTCGTTGCCCTAAAACTTCACGCAGCCTCGGAATTCGGCTACAAATTGAACGTATGAGCACGAGAGAGATTCTCCTGGAGGTAGCCGAAAGGCTCCCGGCTGACGCCACGCTGGTTGATGCCGTTTACGAACTGGAATTCCGCCAGGCGGTGGAGGAAGGATTGACCTCACTGAATCGCGGCGAACGAATTCCTTTGGAGGAAGCCCGAGAGCGGATCCCGCAATGGGAACCACTTGCTCGACGTGGCTCTTTCCTTGAATACTTTCCTCAGTGCGGTCGCGTAGTGGCCGAATTCACACGACCGGAATTGCGGGAAATCATCTTCCGACGTATCGCATCATCTACCGCATCACGGACTCGGACAGAGGGGTTGAAGTTGTCCGAATTTGGCACGCTGCGCGAGGATTCCCACGGATTCCAAGAAAAGGGTAAGTCATGTCGGACTCCCTTCCGCTTTCGTTACTGAACGACTACCTCTACTGCCCGCGTCGCGCGGCGTTCAAACCCATCGAAGGCTGGTGGGGCGAAAACGAACATCCCGTTATCGGGACGCTGGAGTCGAGCACGATCAGTCCAGCAGACACCGCTTTCCTTTCGCTCTTTGACAAGTCGGCCTTCGCAACCGCCGCGCAAAAGGCGACCTCCCGAATCAGCCCCGGCGGTGGGGGCACCGCCGCTACATCGGTTCGCTCTGTGCTTCCGGAAATTCGCGTTCTTTCAGGGTTGACGGCCTCTTGCACGGGCCGGTAGTTTTCCCGGTCCGCTCATGACCGGTTCCCGCCCTGTCTGGGCGCGAAGCCGCATGGAGCTTTCCTACGTTCTCATCACGCCCTATTCGATACGCAAATCGCGGACCGGGGGAATTGTTTCCCGCGTTCTTTCGCGATCGGGCCTCGAATTGGCCGGAGCCCGCATGTTCGCGCCAAGTCGCGAGCTGGCTGAGGAATTTGCGGCGGCCTCGATCACGACATGCGACGAGCGCCACCGCCACACGCAGGAATTGCTTCATGATTATATTCTGAAGAAGTTCTCCCCAAACGCGGAGAACATCCGACAGCGGGTGCTTCTCCTCGTTCTGAAGGGTAAGGATGCCGTGCTGCAGACCCGTGCCGTCACCGGCCATATCGTTCACGAGCGGATACGGGGAGAAACGATAAGGGATACTTACGGGGATTATCTTGTCGAGGATGGCCGGGTCGTCTACTTCGAGCCGGCCGTGCTTGCCGCCCAGGATGCCGAGACGGCCCGCAAACATCTGGCGATCTGGGCGAAATATTCAGACGCTGATGGTGGAATACTCGACAATTGCATCCCCTACCCTGCGGGCGTGAATGTCGAAAAGACACTCGTTCTCGCCAAACCGGACAACTTTCAGTTTCCCAGCGGTCGGCTCGGAGGCGTGATCGACCTTTTTTCGCGCACGGGACTCTCGATCATCGGCTTCAAGGTTCACTCCATGAGCGTGGCAGAGGCCGAGGAGTTTTACCGGCCCGTGATGAGCGCCATCATGGAAAAGCTCAAGGATCCCAGCGGCAAGCGTGCGCGGCTCGCTATCGAGGAGGAATTTGGCGTTCCCTTGGACGCGGCCTCGGAACGCCAGCTTGGGGATTTGATCGGACCGATTGCTGGACGCGACCGCTGGGAGCGCATCGTGGATTTCATGGCCGGCTCGCGCCCCAGCCAATGTTCACGGGAGAAGCGCGCGGCGCCCGGCTCGAAGAAATGCGCCGCGATCGTTTACCAGGGCGTCGATGCGGTAAGCAGAATCCGCGAGGTACTTGGTCCCACCGACCCCTCGACGGCGCCTTTCGGGACGATCCGGCGCGAGTTTGGTGAAACCCTCATGGTCAACGCCGCGCATGCCTCGGATTCCCTTGGAAATGCCAAGCGCGAGATGGACATTATCCGAATCGCGGAAAACAATCTTATCCCTCTTATCCAAGCCCACCTTTCCTAAATACCATCATGCAACTCGCAACTCGCGTCCAAGAACTCACTCCCTCCCTCACCCTCGCCATTGACAGCAAGGCTAAGGCGCTCAAGGCCGAAGGCGTCGATGTCTGCGGCTTCGGAGCTGGCGAGCCGGATATGGACACTCCCGAGCACATCAAGGCAGCCTGTATCGAAGCCATCCAGGCAGGTTTCACCAAATACACGCCGAGCTCGGGCATGCCGGAGCTGCGCCAGGCCATTTCTGAGAAATTCAAGAACGACAACAACCTCGAATACAAGCCGAGCCAGATCATCGTCAGCAACGGCGCCAAGCAGTCCTGTTTCAACGCCGTCGCCGCCGTGTGTGACCCGGGCGATGAAGTGATCATCCCCGCGCCCTATTGGCTGAGCTATCCGGAGATGGTCCGCCTGGCAGGGGGGGAGCCCGTGTTCGTTCAGACCACGGAGCAAAACGCCTGGAAGATGACGGCGGAGCAATTCGAGAACGCGATGACGCCCAAGACGAAGATGATTATCATCAATTCGCCCGGCAATCCCACAGGCTCCGTTTACACCAAGGAGGAGCTGCGCGCGATCTCGGAGGTTGCCGCAGAAGAGGAGATCTACATTCTCTCGGACGAAATTTATGAGAAACTCACTTACGACGGCGCCGAGCATGTCAGCATTGCCTCGCTCACGCCGGAGGCCCACGATTTGACGATTACGGTGAACGGCTTCAGCAAGGCGTTCGCCATGACCGGCTGGCGCCTGGGCTATCTAGGGGCGCCCGAGGCGATCGCCAAGGCCATCGACTCCATGCAGAGCCACAGCACTTCAAACCCGTGTTCGTTCGCCCAAAAGGGCGGGCTTGCAGCGCTCAAGGGTGACCAGCAGTGCGTGGCTGATATGCGCGACGAGTTCGATATCCGAAGGGAATACATGTTCGATCGTCTGAGCAAGATTTCCGGCGTCAGCGCCGTGAAGCCGCTTGGCGCCTTCTATATCCTGGTCAATATTGGCTCGTTCGGCCTCAAGTCGCAAAATTTCGCAGACCGCCTCCTCAGCAAGGCCAATGTCGCGGTTGTCCCCGGCATCGCCTTTGGCGATGATCGCACCATCCGGCTCAGCTACGCCACAAGTCTCGACGTCATCAAGAAAGGCCTTGATCGACTCGAAGACTTCTGCAAGACGCTGTAACGCGGGAAGGCGTAGAGGCCGTGCTTGCGCGGCGAGGTCCTCATCGCCGCCACGCGCGATCAAAAATCAGCTCGCCGAAACCGGCACGACGTTTACCCGGCGCCCGTTCCGATCGAATTTCACATGACCCTCGATGAGGGCAAAAATGGTGTAGTCGCGCCCAAGGCCCACATTGCGGCCAGGGACGAATTTTGTACCGCGTTGCCGAAGGATGATGTTGCCCGCAATGACGGACTCCCCGCCAAACTTCTTTACGCCAAGGCGCTTGCTAACGCTGTCGCGTCCGTTCTTTACGCTTCCTTGTCCTTTTTTGTGAGCCATAAGCCTGGACTAAACAGTAATGGTTTTGATCTTGAGCCGGGTCAACTGCCGGCGATGTCCGACCGTGCGATGATAGCCTTTGCGACGCTTGTATTTGAAAGCAATGACCTTGGGCGCTTTGGTCTGCTCGACGACCTCCGCAGTGACGGCAGCGCCCGCCACCAGGGGGGCCCCGATCGAAAGGCTCTCGCCGTTCGAAACCAGGAGAACCTCCTCGAACCTGGCGTCCGTGCCCGCCTCCACGGCGAGCTTCTCGACCTCGATCACGTCGCCCTCCGCGACACGGTATTGCTTGCCAC
Organism: uncultured Verrucomicrobiae bacterium; assembly: GCA_963763735.1. GTDB lineage: Bacteria > Verrucomicrobiota > Verrucomicrobiia > Chthoniobacterales > Terrimicrobiaceae > DASTFP01. The sequence continues at coordinate 112,051 of CAVXQK010000021.1, forward strand.
CTGTTTGAATCACTGCGTATGCCATGAGATTTTCTCCTTCGTCGGAACCTGCGAGAATCTCACACCCGTTAGCAGCCATCAAGCGAAATTTTTCCTTGCGCGCTGTTCGCGCAGCGGCAAACTTTCCCCCTTTCCAGTCCGCTCGGGTGGTGAAATGGCAGACACGTACGTTTGAGGGGCGTATGCCGAAAGGCATGGGGGTTCAAGTCCCCCCCCGAGCACTTGCCTTCTTTCAGGGCATCGCGTCAGGCTAGACGCACCAATCGCCAGGAAACCGCGGCGGTGGTTTCATCGAGCTCCATCCACGCCCAGCTCGGCGGAGCGCCCTTGCGGGGTCCGCCAAGAGTGCCGGGGTTCAGCACGCGGGTCAGGCCGATGGTTTCATCGCGCGGCACGTGGGTGTGTCCGTGAAGCAGAAAATCGGCTCCTCCGATACGCGATGGCGGAATGTGCATCAGGACAAACGTCCTTCGCACGCGCTCGAGATGAAGGCGCTGCGGCAGATCGAGGCTCCAGTCATTGTTGCCAAGCACACCGAAAAATGGCCTCCCCACCGCCTTGACCGCGTCCAGCGTCGCCTGGTCGCAAAAGTCTCCCAAATGCCAGATCTCGTCGGCCTTCTTCAGTTCCCCGGCGACGGATGCTGGAAACTTCCCATGGGTGTCGGCAATTACCGCAATGAGCATGATGAATTTTCAGTTTACAGTCTCTTGGTCTAAAGTGACATACTTGAAAGCGACGTCGCGCCACCATCCGGTGAATCGACCGGCATCGCAAACCTGACAACAAAACCTCCTATGTGGAAAACCGCACACCAGCATATCCTGAAACTTGTCGCCTATGAGCCCGGCAAGCCGGTCGAAGAACTGGCGCGCGAAATGGGCTTGAACCCGGCGGATATCATCAAACTGGCCTCCAACGAAAACCCGCTTGGTCCCTCGCCCAAAGCCCTCACGGCGATGCGCGAAGCGCTTGAGCGCTCGCACTTCTATCCCGACGGCGGAGGATGGGCGTTGCGAAGCGCTATCGCAAGCAAGCTCGGCCTCGACCGGGAAAATGTCATCCTTGGCAATGGCTCGAATGAAATCATTGAATTCATCGGACACGCCTTCCTTCGGCCTGGGGACGAAGTGGTCACGGCGCGTCACGCTTTTGCGGTTTACACGCTGATGGCTCAACTCTTTGGCGCAAAGACGGTCGAGGTACCCGATGCGGCTTTCGTCCATGATTTGGACGCCATGCTTGCTTCAATCAACTGGCGGACCCGGCAGGTCTTTATCGCAAATCCCAACAACCCGACCGGCACAATGGTCGGACAGCAGGAGATCGACCGCTTCATGGATCGCGTGCCGGAAGAGGTATTGGTGGTCTTCGACGAGGCCTACTACGAGTTTCTCGACAACCCGCCGGACGTTTTGAAGTTCGTGAGGGACGGGCGAAATGTCGTGGTCATGCGCACCTTTTCAAAGATCCAGGGTCTGGCAAGCCTGCGAATCGGCTACGGCCTGGCATCGCGCCAAATCGCCGATGTCCTGCAGAAGACGCGCCAGCCGTTCAACGCGAACGGCATCGCGCAAGCCGGCGCATTGGCGGGAATCCAGGACGAGGAGCACATGCGCAAAACCCGCGAACTCACGCACAAAGGTCGCGAGTTTTTGCAGTCCGAGTTCTCCTCGATGGGTCTCGAGTTCGTTCCGAGCGCGGCGAATTTCGTTCTCGTGCGCGTGGGCGATGGCGACAAGATCTTTCAGGCTCTGCTTCGCCGGGGTCTCATCGTGCGAGCCATGCGCAGTTACAAACTGCCGGAGTGGCTCCGCATTTCCGTCGGAACGATGGATCAAAACAGGCTCTTGATCGCCGAGTTGCGGCGGCTCGATTCCGAGGGACTCCTCGAACATCGGGCACCCGCAACGGCAGGCACCTGACGTGCTTGTCGAGGATACCATCGCCGCGATCTCCACGCCCCCCGGCGAAGGGGCCATCGCCGTGATTCGCATTTCCGGATCGCAGGCTCCCGCGATCGTCGAACGGCTCTTCGCGAGAAAGAACGGAGCGATCCACTCCGTCGAGCGTATGCTGCATTTCGGCTGCTTTCGCGATGAGGAGGGCGGGCTGGATGAGGGCATGGCTGTCGTCTTTCGCGCGCCGCGCAGCTACACGGGGGAAGATATGGCGGAATTTCATTGTCATGGAGGGGTGCTGGTCGCCTCACGGATCCTCGCGGCAGTGCTGCGCGCCGGCGCCCGCGCCGCCGAGCCCGGAGAATTCACACGAAGAGCGTTTCTCAATGGCAAGATGGACCTGACGCAAGCCGAAGCGGTGATGGACGTCATCCGTGCCAGCACCTCCCTCGCCTTGCGCACCGCCGAGGAGCAACTCGCCGGCCGCCTCGGTCGCGAGATGGAAAAGATCCGAAGTCTTCTGCTCGGGATCGTCGCTCACATCGAAGCCGCCATCGATTTCCCCGAAGAGGGTATCGACCCGCGCACAGGCGAGCAACTCCGTGTCGAGATCCGCCAGACCCGCAAGCAAATCGAAAACCTGCTGGCAACGGCAAATGAAGGTCGGCTCCTCCGCGAGGGCGTCCACCTCGTTCTCTGCGGGGCTCCGAATGCCGGCAAGTCCAGCCTTCTTAACAGGCTCCTTGGGTTCGATCGCGCCATCGTGAGCGCCACGCCGGGAACAACCCGCGACACACTCGAGGAGTTCGCGAGTCTGCGCGGGTTTCCCTTCAAGATCACGGATACCGCGGGCCTGCGCGAAACTGCGGACGCTGTCGAGCGCGAAGGGGTGGAGCGGGCGAAGCAGGCCATGAGCCGGGCTGACGTGATCGTGCGCATCGTCGACGTCACCGCGCCGTGGGGGCCCGAACCAAAGAACGGGGAAATTCTCGCCGCAAACAAGATCGACCTTGTCCCGGAGAAAACCTTCGATTCGCGTTTTTGGGATTCGCCTCTCGTTGCCATTTCGTGCCTGACCGGAGAGGGCATCGAGCAGCTTGTCGACGCGATCGTGAAGAAAGCCCGCGGAAACCAGGCGCCAGACGCCCCAACGGGCGCCGCCATTAACGCGCGCCACCAAACCTGCCTGCAGCGTGCTCGATTGCGGCTCCAGGAAGCCGAGGACAAACTTCAAAATCAAGCCGCCCCCGAACTTGTCGCGTTGCCGCTTCGCGATGCCCTTGACGCTGTGGGTGAGGTGGTCGGCGCGGCGGATATCGAGGAAATCCTGGGGAATATCTTCAGCACCTTCTGCATTGGGAAGTGAACATATACACCGCGATTCTCCGGCCGCTCTTCTTCGGGCTGGATGCCGAGCAAGCCCATCATCTGGCCCTGCGTCAGCTTTCCCTCTTTCCACCATCCTTGCTGCGCCTGATTTTTCGCGGAATCCCTCGCTGCGATTCGCAAACCGCATTTGGCGTCGATTTTCCAAACCCGGTCGGACTCGCCGCTGGCATGGACAAGAATGCCATCGCGCTTTCCGGCTGGGAAGCGCTCGGATTTGGCTTTGTGGAGATCGGTACGATCACGGCCCGCGCGCAGCCAGGCAACCCGCGGCCTCGGCTTTTTCGCTATCCCCGGCAGAGCGCCCTCGTCAACCGGATGGGATTCAACAACGAGGGAGCGGAGGCCATTGCGGCCCGCCTCGAGGGGTTGCGCAAGACCGGCAAATGGCCAAAAATTCCTGTCGGCATAAACCTGGGAAAATCAAAGGTCACCCCGCTCGACGAAGCACCGGCGGATTATCTTTACAGCTTTCGGATGCTGAGAAAGTTCGGAGACTACTTCGTGATCAACGTCAGCTCGCCCAACACTCCCGGGCTGCGCGATCTTCAGGAAACCCGCCGTCTGGGAGAAATCATACGGCTGCTTCACAAGGAAACGCTGGGAAAGCCCCTCCTCGTCAAGATCGCTCCGGATCTTTCCGACGAGCAGGCTATCGAGCTGGCAGCACTCTGCGAGAGCGAGGGGATCGCCGGCCTCATCGCGACGAACACGACCCTTGACCACTCGGCACTGCCAAAAGATCGGGATGAACAGGGCGGCCTGAGCGGCCGGCCGCTCGGACCGCGGGCCACCGAGGTTGTCAGGCTCCTCAAATCCAATATCCCCCTTCCCCTCATCGCTTCCGGTGGAGTGATGGATGCCGCCTCTGCGAAGGAGAAGTTTGACGCGGGAGCCCGCCTCGTTCAGATCTATACGGGTCTTGTTTATCGCGGACCGCAATTGATTCGGGAAATCGCTTCCCTCAGCTCTCAACACTCAACTCTCCATCCGTCCTAAATGCCCGACTGGAAATCGACCACCCTTACGCTTGGGCATTCCCCCGATCCGGACGATGCCTTCATGTTCTACGCGATGGCGGAAAACAAGATCGACCTCAAGGGCTACCGGTTTGCCCACGTCCTGCAGGACATCCAGACGTTGAACGAGCGCGCGACCCGCGGTGAGCTCCACATCACCGCCGTGTCCATCCACGCACTCGCCTACGTCCTGGACAAATACGCCCTTCTGCCGAGCGGCGCCAGCATGGGCGATGGTTATGGACCCTTGTTCGTCACCGAAAAGACGGATGAACTGTCCGCTGGGGCCGGCGACTCCGCGAAGCGGGACTGGCTTCGTACGAAGACCATCGCCATACCCGGCCGGATGACCAGTGCGTTCCTGGCAGCCCAGCTTTTCCTGGGCAGAGATTTCGAGCACATCGTCGTCCCCTTCGACGAAATTTTCGAACGAGTGCGCTCCGGCGAGGCCGACGCCGGCCTCATCATTCACGAAGGCCAGCTGACCTATGCAAGCGAAGGCTTTGCCGGAGTCTTCGATCTTGGGGAATGGTGGAAGCGCACGCGAAAGCTGCCTCTCCCCCTTGGCGGAAACGTGGTTCGCAAGGACATTCCGCCCGAGGTGAGAAGCGAACTCAGCGACATCCTCCGCGAAAGCATCACCTACGGACTCGATCACCGCGCGCCGGCAGTCACGCACAGCATGGCCCACGCCCGCGGATTGGACCTTCCGCTCGCGGACCGTTTCATCGGCATGTACGTGAACGACCTGACCCTGAACTATGGAGAGAACGGACGCGCCGCCGTCTGCCGGTTCCTCGGCGAAGCCGCGGAGCAACGGCTGATCCCCCCAATCACTGCGCTGGAGTTTGTGAGCTAACCGACGGCCTGGCCTGCGGTTGCTTTGCGACTTTTTCCGCCGCCTTGTCGAGCTTCGCGCCGACGTCCTTGCTTTGAGGATCGAGTTGCAGCGCCTTCTGCCAATAGAGGACGGCTTCCGCCTTTCTGCCCAGCTTATCGCAAGCGTCTCCGATGTGTTCGAAGACCACCGCATCGGGTTCCGGGAGAAGTTCCGCCGCCCGGAGCAATTCGGTCAGAGCCTCGTTGAATTTGCCCTGCTTGAAATAGAGCCAGCCCAAACTGTCGATATACGCGCCGTTGGCCGGCTCCAATTCCAAAGCACGATGAATGAGCTGACCGGCCTCCTCGAGATTCTCGCTTCGCTCGATCCACATATAGCCGAGATAATTGTAGGACCGTGCGGCGTTGCCGGGATCAAGCTCAATGGACTTGCGGAAAAGCTCGGTCGCCTTTACGTAACGACCGGCCTGCTCGGCGGCTGCGCCGTAGTCAAAGTAAAAATCGGCGTTGAGCAAGTCCGGTTGGCTGTTGCCGGCCTCGACCAGCGCCCGCTCAAAGGCTCTCATGGCCTCGTCGTGGTGCTTGATCTGGCTCAGCGCAACCGCGTGATAGTAAGTGAGCAGTCCCGCCTGCGGAAAGCGATTGCGGGCATCCTCCAGCGCTGCCGCCGCGCTCACGTAGTCCTTCTGTTTGAAAAGCAGGTCAATGACCTGAAGGTGCCGTGGAAGCATTTGCGGCTCGATCAGAAGCGCCTGGCGTGCGCTGGCAAGCGCTTTGGCCTGATTCCCGGCCTTGAGGTACAACTGGGTTAACTGATCATAAGCCGCGACGCTCAAGGGATTGACTTTCACCAGATCCTCGATCACCTCAATTGCGCCATCGGTTTGCCCGGTCTCGATGAGACAGCCCGCGAGTTTCTCTCGGATCTGAGGATATGATGGCTTCAGATCGACCACCTTTCTGTAAAAAGGAAGAGCCTTGTCGGTTTGACGGGTAAGAACATAAAGATCACCGATCTTGCTCAGAGCCGCGGGATCCTTATCGCCGCATGCCGCGGCTTTTTCCAGCAGACGCCCGACGCGCTGAAGCTCAACTTCGGAGAGTGACGCGCTGGTGTCGCGGAGAACGTTTCGGCTGCTCAACTCGGCAAGCGAGAGCCAGAAGTCGGGATCCACGCTCTTGGAACGTGCGGCTTTTTCGAGCACCTGCTCCGCCTTGGCGTTCTGGCCGCCGGAAAGATACACCTCCCAAAGCGCTTCGTAGGGAGCGAAAGTCTTCGGCGCAATCTCGATCGCGGTCTGCGCATATTTTGCAGCCTGATCCGGCTTGTGGAGGTGTCGCAAATAGGTGGAACTCAGGGCGAGGCATGGCGCGGTTTCCTTTGGCGCCGCCTTGACGGCATCCTTCAGGACCGAAATGGCGTCGGCCGTCTCGCCCCGGCGCAAGTAATCGTAGGCCACCTTGATGGCCAGGTCGGTATTGGAGGGATCCAGGGCGAGCGCCTTGCGATAGCTCTCGAGCGCCTTCTCCGGTCCATCGCTCTCCTCCTCGAAGAGACCGTTAACAAACCACGCCAAGGCATCTGCCTTTCGCTGCCCCTTGGCTTCAAGCGCACGAGCCGTTTCCGGGGTATCCGCGGGCAGCAGGTCGGCCACGGCGCCGTAGGCCGCAATGTAAGCCACTCCAAAAGCCAAGCTTGCACAAAAGAGGAAGACCTGCCGAGCTCTGCATCCGGCAGCCTCGAATCGTCCCTTCCTGCTCATGCCCGAAACTGTAACTCTTACGACTTGTAGCGCAAACGCTTCTTGTGGCGATTTTCGCGCATGCGCTTTCGGCGCTTGTGCTTCGCGATCTTCGCCTTTCTTTTCTTTTTCAGTGAACCCATGAGCAGTGTGTAAACTCCTAAACTAGTAAACGACCTTGTTGAGGGGATACTCGATTATCCCCTCCGCGCCCAGTGCCTTGAGCCTCGGGATGATCTCGCGGACGATCTTCTCTTCGATCACCGTCTCGACAGCAACCCACCCGGACTGGGCCAGGGGCGAAACGGTAGGATTTCGGAGCGCGGGCAATGCCTCAAGCAAATTCTTTAAGTTTGATTCCGAGAGATTCATCTTCAGGCCGACCATGTCGCGGGCATTGAGGGCACCCTTGAGCAAGACAGTCAGCGTCTCGAGCTTTGCACGCTTCCATTCGTCCTCAAACGCCTTGTGATTCGCTATCAGCACGGGAAAAGATTCCAGAAGCGTCTCCACGATGCGCAACTTGTTCTCTCGCAGGGAAGAACCTGTCTCCGTAATGTCAATGATGGCGTCAACCAGGTCGGGGACCTTGACCTCGGTCGCTCCCCACGAGAATTCAAGCTCCACATTGACCCCGGCGCGCTCAAAGAAGCGCTTGGTCAATCCGACGGCTTCCGTCGCCACGCGCTTTCCCTCCAGATCGCGCACACTGCGAACCGGCGAATCTTCGGGCACAACCAGCACCCACCGCGTAGGCCGGGAGCTCGCCTTACTGAAGGACAACTCGGTCACCTCGCGCACGTCGGATTCATTCTCCGCCACCCAGTCGCGTCCCGTAATGCCGGCGTCCAGATATCCGTGCTCCACATAACGGCTGATCTCCTGCGCCCGGAGCAAACGCAACTCCAACTGGGGATCATCGATCGTCGGACGATAGGAACGCCTGGACCCTGATATGGAAAACCCCGCCTTGGCGAACAGGCTGATTGTTGCCTCCATCAAACTGCCCGAAGGCAGGCCAAGGGTCAGAGTTTTGGAAGACATGCGGAAGGCGGATTAACAGCCAGTTCTCCTCATCCGGCAAGGGAAAAGCTGGCCTTCGAGAGGATGTTTGCCCAGCCACGATGTCATTGGCGGGAATATCGAGCCTTTAAAATCGCGAGAATGACGAAGTAGAAGATCAAAGCTGCTGGAGCAGCAAGAAATAGCGAGCCGATCAGAAGCGGCAGCCCGACATTGAAGAACGTCGTCCATTTCAACATCTCGCCCAGGTGGACATGATGCATCTCGATCTTGGGAGGAAGATGGTGCGGATGACTGAGCACCCAGAAACCGATATCGTACTCCATTCGAAGAAGCACCGGCCACAGCGGCGTAACGACATCATGCAACGAGACCGCGATCACGGCGGCAATCGGGTTGCAGCGCAGAAGATAAGCGACGCCAAGGGAGAGAAGCGTCTTGACCCCAAAGAGCGGCGTGAATCCGATGAACACCCCAATCGCAACCCCGCCCGCAATCGCATGGGGTGTATCCCTCAAGGTGACCAACTTCGCTGCAAGTGCCTTGAAATGACCGAACAGCTTTTTCACGCGACCACCGATAAATGGAGGTCGTCCCCGCTTCCAGATTGAAATTCCCGCAGGGCGAGATAACCTGAAGTTTCTATGAGAGCGGCTGAGCTTGATGACGTTGAGAGTGACTCGGCATTCAGTTTTTCCAGCTGGCTCCTTCCCGCGCTCATTCTCTCGATTCTCCTGCACGTGCTCTTCTGGTATTGGGCGCGCGGCTATTCGCTGCCCTCCTCAGGCCGCGAAGTTTACGAGCGGATCGTCCCCCGCGCGTTTCATCTCGATCGCGTGGAAATTGACTCGAAGCTCCTCGCCCCCGATCCGGCGACCGAGAAACGGAAGTCCCTCGCGCCCGAAAGTGTCGATCTCCCCGACGAGAAGACCGCCTTCGAGAAACTCATGGCGGATAACAACGGGGAACCGGCTGCGCCGAAGATCGATCAGGCCATCCTCTCTGAAAGGCCCACCGCCTCTTCGACGACCCTTGAGGATACCGCGCAAATGGCCAAGCGAAGCGGCGCGCAAAGCATTCTTGAGGACACGCGGTCGTTGGAAACGGCCCTGCTCTCAGAGAAACCCGACACGACCGGCCGGCCTACCGGAAAGGTGCTCGACCCGCAGGCGCTCACAGGGCGCGCCGCCGCCAAGGTCGGCAAGCTGCGAGGGGTTGACACTCCCGGTTTCAGCAACCTCGATGACCTCCTTGCGCGCACGGGGCCCCTCAGCTCGGAGACAGCGCCAATCCTCATGCCGACGGATTTGCTGTTCGACTACAACCAGATCAACCTTCGCTCCGAGGCGCTTGCCAGCCTCGAAAAGCTGGGCACACTCATCCGGCGAAACCCGCAGGCGACATTCATTATTGAGGGGCATACCGATTCTTTTGGCCCGGAGGACTACAATCTGACTCTTAGCAGCCGCCGCGCGGACACTGTGAAAGCCTGGCTGGTTTCCGTGATGAAAATCCCCAAGGACCGGATCGTGGCCCGAGGCTTCGGCAAATCACGACTTATCGCCCCCGCGTCGGGAACCATCGAAGAACAGCAGATCAATCGCCGCGTCGAAATCGTCATACGGGCCAAGTAATTCGGATGATTCTTCCCCAAATCCGGAGAATTCCGAGGAAAATGACGAAAGGACGCGCCCGCGGTATATTTTCTCACAGAACAGAGGATTTGCTCTTTGACCCGCCAGGTCCTCAACGTTTTGCAGGCCGGAATCGATGATCACCCCCAACGAACATGCCCTCGAAATCGCAGCGCGCGCACTCCGGGAAAAAGCGCTCAAGCGTGTGGGCGACAGCATCGAAATCTTCCGCGGATTCCGCAAGGTCGAAGCGCATCGTTTGCGGATGTGGCACCATGCGGGCGCCGGGGGCCGTGAGGTCGCACGCCAGCGGTGTGACCTGGTGGACATTCTTTTCAAAGAGCTTTTTGAAGGCATCATCCGGTCCGTCGCCCCCAAAGGCCTCACAGAGCCTCTCGTGGTAACGGCTCTCGGCGGCTACGGACGCCGGGAATTGACGCCGTTCAGCGACATCGACATCATGTTCGTCACGCCAAAGGCTCAGCCTTCGGCGGCTTTTGAGGAAATCATACGCAAGACGCTGACGACGCTCTGGGACATCGGTTACAAGGTTGGCCATTCCACGCGTTCGATTCCGCAGACCGTCAAACAGGCCAACGCCGACCTGGTGACCAAAACCTCCCTGCTGGAGTCCCGCTATCTCAGCGGGGATCGTGACCTTTTCGCCGAGTTCAAAGAAATCTTTGAAAACCAATGCGTGCGCGGTCGCGAGGGCGAATACATCTCGTGGCGCCTTTCGAACCAAGCCGAGATGAGGCAAAGGTACGGTGGGAGCGTTTTTATGCAGGAGCCCAACGTCAAGAACGGCGTCGGAGGTTTGCGCGACTACCACAGCATGCTCTGGATCTCCTATTTCAAAGAGCGGATCAACACGACCGCCAAGCTTGTTGAGAGCCGGTTTCTTCGAGAATCCGAACGCCGCGCTCTGGAAAAAAGCTACGACTATTTGCTGCGCGTGCGCACCGAGATGCATTACCTGACGGGAAGATCGCTGGACAGCCTCACCCTTCAGCTCCAGGGCCGGGTCGCAGCAGGCCTCAATTTTCCTCAGAAGCACATCTTGCTTCGCGTTGAAGCCTTCATGCGCGAATACTTCAGCCACGCCCGGAATATCCATCTCATCACGCAGTCCGTGATCGAACGTATGAACGTGATACCCGAAAAGACCGGGTTCTTCGGGATTCTCCGCCCCAAAGTCGAAAAGTTTGACGGCTTTGTCGTCCGCGGCGGAAAACTGTACGAGGAATCACGGGAAGCCCTTGCCGACGACCCTTATCGGCTGATCCGGGCGTTTCATCACGCGCAAGTGCGGCAACTCAATCTTAGCACCGAACTGCGAGACTTCATTCGGAGGCGCCTGCGGCTCGTAAACCGCACCTTTCAGTATGCCCGCGTTGCAAGGGAGACTTTTATCGCGATTCTTTCACGCAAAGGCGAGGTGGGCCGCATCCTTCGCGAGATGCATGATCTTGGTTTCCTCGGACGTTACATTCCCGAGTTCGGCGCGCTCACCTGTCTCGTCCAGCACGAATTCTACCACCGCTACACGGCCGATGAACACACCCTAGTCTGCATAGAGAAGCTTGACGGGATTCTCTTCGCGGAAGAGGAAAAATTCCGCGGCTATCGCGCCATCTTCCAAAAGCTCGAAGATCCCGCGATGCTGTATCTCGCTCTCCTCCTTCACGACACGGGGAAGGCGGCCAACAAGCGAAATCACGAGGACGCGAGTGCCGTTCTCGCGCAAAAAGTTGCCAGGCGCCTGCAACTCTCTCCGGAGCGCCGCCGCATGCTCATCACGCTTGTCAATTCCCACGACGAAATGTCGTTCACGGCGCAAAAGCGAAACCTCGACGACCCGGCCACGATCGCGGAATTCGCGGGGATCGTTGGCCACCGGGCCAATCTGGACGCTCTCATGCTTCTGACCCTTGCTGATGGCCAGGGGACCAGCGACCAGAACTGGTCGGACTGGAAAGAAGGTCTCGTTTGGACCCTTTACCGTCGGACAAAAGATTATCTCGATGGCGGACGAATCAACATCGCCCAGCTTCGAAAGAACATGGAAGACCTCCGGGAAGTCGCATCGCGACGGTTGCCAAAGGACTTCTCCGACGAGATCGAAGCCCACTTCGAGCACATGCCCGAGCGCTATTTTCAAATGTTCGATTCCGAGGAAGTCGCGGGCCACTTGCGGCTCTTCCGAACGTTCCTGGAAACCCACCTCATCGGCGACGGCTCGCCGCCTTATGCGCCCGTCTTCAAATGGATCGCGAGGCCCGAGCAGGGACACAGTGAAGTGTGGGTCTGCGGATGGAACCGGCCGCGGCTCCTCGAGCGCATCGCTGGTGCTTTCCTCTCTGCCCAGATCAACATCCTGAGCGCTGACGTCTATACGCGCGGCGACAATCTCGCACTGGACATTTTCCGCGTGTGCAACACACAGCTCGCCCCAGTCACGAACCCCAGGGACATCACCCGCGTCGAGACGCGGCTTTGCGACTCGCTGGCTTTCGAAGATTATGACTTCAGCCCGCTCCTTAATAAGGAGGCGCTGCTGCGTACCTACCGCATGTCGCAGGAAGCCGAAATACCCACAAAAATCGTCGTCGATAATACGTCTCACCCGACTTTCACTCTTGTCGATATGCAGACTCCCGACCGGCTCGGTCTTCTCTACGATCTCCTGCGCGCCCTCGGTGAGGCCGATGTAAATATTGAACTCTCCCGCATCACGACCGAAATGGATGTTGCGATGGATACGTTCTACATCACGGACGGAAATGGAAAAATAATGGACGAGACGGCCATCAAGCGCATCCAGCGTCTGCTTCAGCGAGCCTCGGTGCGTTCGCTGGCATAGGGAAAGCGAAGGCCTATTGCATGATCCCGCGATTTGCACGCTTGTTTTGGCGGCAGGTCGTGCGACAAGCTTGGCGGCATCCCCTTCTCACCGGCCTCAACATTGTTGGCATCGCCCTTGGTGTCACGGTCTTCCTGGCAATCCAGCTTGCCAATCACGGAGCCATCGCCAGCTTTCGTTCGGCGGCGGAGCTCACCACGGGCCGGGCTCACCTTGAAATCCGTGGCAATCTCGACGACTCGCTTCTGCCTGCCGTAACTGCGATCCCCGGCGTCAAGGCCGCCACGCCGATCGTGGAAGGCGTGGTAACCTTTCCCGACACGCCCGGTGAATACCTCCGCATTCTGGGCGTCGATCCTTTCACCGGCGGGGAGATTTTCCCTTTCCAGCTGCGAAACGCGGACGACCGTTCACTGGATCTTGAGAACTGGCTGGGCGATCCGGAGGTCGTCGCGGTTCAGCCCGGTTTCGCGAAAACCGGACCCTTTCCGGTGCTTGCCGGCAGTGCCATTCGCACGCTTCGCCCCGCCTTCGTCTTTAAGCCCGATGACGTCTTCGCGCGGGGCGATTCGCGACTCGCGGCGATGGATATCGGCTGGGCTCAGGAGCTCTTTGGTTTGGCGGGCCGCGTTTCCTCGATTCAAATCCTTCTAAAGGATCCTGCCCAATTGCAAACGGTGGCCGATGCCCTGCGCCGAATTGTGCCGGCTGACGCCATCGTTGCTCCCCCGGCAGCCCGCAGTCAGGAAATGGAATCGATGCTTGGCGCCTTTCAGCTCAACGTCACCGCGATGAGCCTGGTTTCCCTCGTTGTTGGGATGTTTCTTATCTGCAACAGCGTCGGCGCTTCGGTCATTCGCCGGCGCTTTGAAATCGCCATCCTGAGAGCGAACGGCGTGACTCGTGGCGAAATCCGGGCACTCTTCCTCGGGGAGGCTGCCCTGGAGGCCCTTGTCGGTGTGGCGCTCGGCATCTGGCTTGCCCCGACGCTTGCCGGCTGGATCGCCCAGCCCGTGTCGCAAAGTATTTCTTCGCTTTATGAGCTCGTTCGAATCGAGAATCCGGTGCTCTCGCCTTTGCAGATGCTTGAGGCGACGGCCATCGGTGTCACCGCGGCCCTCGTCGCCGCATGGCTTCCCTCCTCGGAGGCGGCGAATTGCAACCCGGCGCGCATCCTGCATCCCGGCTCCGGAATCGAAGTTTTTTCTCCGTTGCGAAAGCGGGGATTGGCCTGGGCGGTCCTCCTCGTAGGCGCCGCCGGCGGGTTGTGCATTTATTCGCTGAGCGGGGGCTCCAAATACTCGGGCTTCGCGGCAGCCGGCGCCATCATTGCCGGGTTCTCGCTGCTTGTGCCCTGGCTTGCTGTCGCCGTGGCCTTCTGCTGCCGCAAATTTGGCGTCCTTTCCCGGCTCGCGACCAACCACTTCGTCCGTTCGCTTCACCGCAACGCTCTCACGATCGCGGCGCTGGCATCGGCCATTGCCATGACGATCAGCGTGACTGTCATGATTCACTCGTTTCGCTCGAGCGTTCAACGCTGGGTCGAGCATACGCTTACCGCCGATCTCTACATCGCTCCAGCGACCAATGAAATCGCCGGCTTGCAAGCCTTCCTGCCCGACCAATCTTCAGGCTGGGCGGAAAGTCAGCCCGATGTCCTCGAGGTCGGCACCTTTCGCGAAGTTCCCATTCGCTTTGGCAACGAGCCGACCACACTCGCTGTGATAAACGGCAAAGCACGGGGAAAGTTGGAGTTTCTGGAAGGCGATGGGGCTGAACAGGCGTTTCAATCCGGGGAATACGTTGCCGTTTCAGAAAGCTTCGCCACCCGGTTTCACGTGGCGCCGAAGGCAAAGATTTCTCTTCCGACTCCTGCCGGGGTTCAGGAATTCACGGTTTGCGGAATCTATCGCGATTTTGCGCGCGATCGCGGAACGATCCTCATGCCGCGAACGCTCTTCGATCGCCATTGGCACGATCTTCAGGTGCACTCCCTCGCCCTCAAGCTGCGCGATCCCTCTTTGGGAAAATCCGTCGGCGACGCGTTTCGTGACCGGTTTGGACGCGAGGGCCAGTTCATCCTTTACGATAACGCCGCTCTGCGTCGGCGCGTCTTCGACATCTTCGACGAGACGTTTGCGGTTACCTCCGTTCTCCGCAGCATCGCCGTCGTAGTGGCTGTCGGAGGCGTGCTCTTCTCACTGAGCGCACTCGTCATCGAGCGAGAGAGGGAAATCGGCGTCTTGAGGGCCATAGGAGCCTCCCGCCCACAGGTGCTTGGCGTTTTTCTCGCGGAAGCCACTCTCATCGCGCTCACCGCCGCGGTGAGCGGACTGGCGTCGGGCGGAGCCCTGGCGATGGTCTTGACTTGGGTGATCAATAAAGCCTTCTTCGGCTGGACGATCGATCTGAACTATCCAACGCTTCCTCTTGTCACGCTGCCCCTGTGGATCATCGGGGCCGCTCTGCTCGCGGCGCTCCTTCCCGCTTGGCGCGCAGCACGCATTGCTCCGGCCCGCGCAGTGAGATTCGAGTAGGAGTAAAGTGCCTCGGCGCGTTTTGGTCGTTCCCGTTCAGACGGACGCATCGCAGAAGGCCGTCCACAAAGTGTCTCCAAATCTTGCTTTCACTCGTTTTTCGAGATCCGGGCCTCCGTCTTCCTGCCGGAGCACCGCAAAGAGAGTTGAACCCGAGCCAGACATTCCAGCGGCACGCACCTCCCGCTGCTGTCTCAACCAGCCTTTCATCACAGGCAAGACGAGGAATTTCTCGAAAACCGGACGCTCCAGCGAATTGAAAATTTTGATCCAACCGAGGTCTTGCTCATCCTCCAGACCACCGGGAAGCGAATGCGATGCGGCCCACGACTTGTAGGCCCATGGGGTTTCCACGGCGAAAGGCGGTTTGAGCAGGAGAAGCCTCAGCCTTTCGGGAACATGGAATGGCTGGATGATCTCTCCGCGGCCACGGCAGATCGCCGGAAGGCCGCGAATGAAGAACGGAACGTCCGAGCCAACTTTGGCCGCCACCTTCTCGAGTCCCTCGACCCCGAGATGGGTTTCAAAAATCATGTCCAGCGCGACGAGCACGGCCGCGGCGTCGCTGCTTCCTCCCGCCAACCCGGCGCCCATGGGAATACGCTTGCGGATCCCGATCTGGGCGGCGAATTGCAAACCGGTGCAGCGTGAATATGCCCGTGCGGCCGTTGCGGCGAGGTTTTTCTCGCCCTCGGGAATGTTGGGATCGTCGCAGGAGATCCTCACTGCGCTTCCGGCAGAGGTTTCCACAGTGATTTCGTCAGCCAGCGAAATCGGCACTATGAGGGTTTCAATCTCATGAAAGCCGTCCGCGCGCCGGCCATGAATCCGCAATTGCAAATTGACTTTGGCGGGCGCACGCAGCTTCATGGCGCGCGCATCCTGCGCAAATGACCTGTCCCGCTAAAGAAAAAATCATCGTGGCGCTGGACACGCCGGATTCGGCGTCCGCTCTGCGCCTGGCCGACGATCTTCAGGACGCGGTGTCCTGGGTCAAGGTTGGCCTGCAACTCTTCACGGCGGAGGGCCCTGCGATCGTTAAAGCCCTCAAGGAACGAGGCCTGAAGGTCTTTCTGGATCTCAAGTTTCACGACATTCCGAACACGGCTCACGAAGCAATGCGTTCGGCCGTTGGTCTCGGCGCCGACATGGCTACGATCCATCTTTCGGGAGGCGGCAGGATGGTGCGAGCCGCTCTGGACGGAGCGTCCGGTTCATCCTTGCTTGTCCTCGGTGTGACGGTGCTCACGAGTTTCGACCAAGCCGAATTGCGCGGGATCGGTGTCCAGCGGACGCCGGAGGAACAGGTCACCGAACTCGTGGCGCTTGGGCTTCAATGCAGCCTGCGGGGTGTCGTGTGCAGCCCGAGAGAAATCACCCCGTTGCGGGGCAGATTCGGTGATGCCCTGACAATCGTCACGCCCGGCGTGAGACCGTCCGGCTCAGCGGCGGATGATCAGCAGCGTGTCATGACTCCAGCAGAAGCGGTTCGCGCCGGTGCCAGCCATTTGGTGATAGGGCGTCCCATCACCGCTGCCAAATCGCCACGCGAGGCGGCGCTCCGGATTGCCGCTGAGATCGCGAGCAGTTTGCAGGAAACGAGTTAAAACAGTTTGCGGAAGAAGCCGCTTCGCGGCACCCGGCGTTTTTCGCAGGTTCACGCCGCTTGTCGCTTCGACAATCCCCCGCTACATTTTCACCAATTCGGCGCGGCGATTTTTTGAGCGTCCCTGCTCCGTGTCGTTCGGCGCGACCGCGCGGCAAAGGATACGCCAAAGGGAAACAAGCGGTCATTCGAAATGCATCGCATCCGGACTGTAGGCGAAATACTGGCTGAAACTTTCCCCATCTCCGATGCCGTCCCAATGATATGGAAACCAAAAGCCCAGGGCATCGGGCCCTTGCCCTCCCGGAGGGTCTGCCAGCCGGCGGTCTCGAGCTCCTTGCGATAGTTGCGGAACACCTCGAGCGCGCTCCGTTTCCCCGGAACCGCATACGTCCGCTTCTGCACATTGGAGCGACTTCTCAAAAGTGTCCTTTTCGGTCGCCTTGCCCAGCGGAATGTTTAGGGCGTCGAAATTTCCTAGTCCCGGAAATTCTTGAAAGCCAGGCCAACGCCAAAGTCGGCTGCTCGCAAAGCGGCAATGACCTTTTGGAGGTCGTCCCTCTTGCTTCCGGTCACGCGCACCTGCCGGTCCTGCAGCGAGGCCTGAACCTTCAATCCCAAAGCCTTGATGGCCTTGGTAATCTCCTTGGCCTTGTCGCCGTCGAGGCCTTGCTTGATGGCGAGTTCTTGTCGCGAGTGACCAAGCGGGGAAATATCCGGATCCTTGTGCTCGACGTTGCGCAGGTCAATGCCGCGCTTGGAGAGTTTGTTGATGACTATCTCGCGCAACCCCTTGAGCCGCGCTCCGTCATCCACCGTGAGGAGCACCGAGCCGGTCTTCGGATCGAGCTCGATCGTTGCAAGGACACCCTTGAAATCAAACCGGGTAACCAGCTCGCGCTGGGCCTGATCGATCGCATTCTTGACCTCCATGCGGTCAACTTCGGAGACAACGTCAAAGGATGGCATAGGTCGAATTTCAATCCCTGGAGGCCGCCAAACGGAAGAACTTTTCGGCTGTGGCCGTTGTCTGTTGCGCGACAGCCTCAAGGGAAGCGCCCCGAATGCGTGCAATTTGCTCGGCGACCAGGCCCGTGTAAGCGGGTTCACAACGCTTTCCCCGATAAGGAACCGGAGCGAGATACGGGCAATCGGTCTCCACCATGTAGCAATCCTCGGGCACTGTGACCGCCGTTTCGCGCACAAGCGCCGCATTCTTGAACGTCACGATTCCGGTAAAGGAAACCAAATGTCCGAGGGCAATGACTTCCATGGCCTGGTCCGGGCGATTTCCAAAACAATGAAACACGCCACGCACTCTGCCGGTGTATGACCTTAAGATCTCCAGCGTGTCGTCCCAGGCATCCCGCTGATGGATGACGACATTAAGGCCAAGCGCCACGGCAAGATCCAACTGGACGCGAAAAGCTTCGGCTTGAGCGGATCGATAGGCGCCGTCCATTACGGCTGCTTCCGCGTCCTGGGGGACCTCCGCTTGCAACGCGGCCATCGCGGGAGCCGTTTGGAGTTCACTGCTCGGCAAATAATGATAATCGAGACCGGTCTCGCCGATCGCCGCGACCTTCGGATGACCTGCGAGGGCGCGCAATTCGGGAAGAAAATCTTCCACCTCGTCCTGGACATTTGTCGGATGAATACCGACGACGGCATGAACTCCCTCGTATTTCTCGGCCAGCGCCACGGCTCGCCTGCTGCTCTCAATCCCCGTCCCGATGGTAATGATCCTTGTAACGCCGGCCTCCGCCGCCCGACGAATCACCTCGTCGAGGTCCTCGGAAAAATCCGGATAGTCGAGGTGGGCATGGGTATCAATGAGCATGGGATTGTCCTTTCCGGCGTCCGGCCGATTCCCCTATACTCGCCCGTCCAAGGCGGACGCTCAAGTCATCCATCATTCTCCGATGAGACAGCAAAAAAATTCCAAGCTCCATCGAGCCGAACGAAGCGTAATCTTGGTTAAAACATCTCTCGAGCGCACATCCAACCCATTTTTGAGCATTCGCTGTGGCTTACCGCCGCAAATGTGAGCTCAAAAGCAAGAAACAAAAAAACATAAATGAAAACAACGAAAACACTCATCGCGGGCGCCGCGGTGGCCGGCCTGATGGCCGGGTCACTCCCCGTCCGCGCCTATGCAGCCAGCGCACCCATTCAAGCCGGAGTCTCTCTCCAGACCCTGGCGGACACGAGTGCGCCACATGACTGCAAAGGAAAGAACGACTGCAAAGGTAAGGGCGGCTGTAAATCAGGCGACAACGGTTGTAAGGGGAAAAATTCCTGCAAAGGCAAAGGCGGCTGCGCCTCCCCCTCCAAGGGTAGCTAGCCAGAAAAGCGTGCCAGCCGCCGCTCTGAGTGGGCTCGCGCGCACCTGTTCGAAGCCAGCCGCCGCTTTCCAAAGCGGCGGCTCTTCGAAACCACAAACCTTCTAAGTAACCAGCGATGCCCGCAAATCCTTTCAACGGCCAAACCGATTACGGGATCGGGATCGGCCTTCGCGTTCCGCACTACCGGCATATTCTCGAAAAGAAACCGGTGGTGGATTGGTTCGAGATCATCTCGGAAAACTTCATGGTCGATGGCGGCCGTCCTCTCGAAGTGCTCGATTCGATCCTGGAACAATACCGCGTCGTTCAGCACGGTGTTGCCATTTACTTTGGCTCGGCGGACAAGCTGAACCGCGAACACCTCAAAAAGCTCAAGCGCCTCGTCAAGCGCACCAATACGCCCTGGCTCTCCGATCACTTGTGCTGGGGAAGCGTCGATGGGCGCTATACCCACGACTTGCTTCCAATGCCCTACACGTTCGCGGCGGCACGGGTGACGGCGCAGAAAATTCGTGAAACGCGTGATTTTCTCGAGGTGCCGATCTGCGTGGAAAACGTGAGCAGCTACGCGGAGTTCCATGCCTCGGAGATGACGGAGTGGGAATTTCTCAGCGAAGTGGTCGAGCTCGCGGACTGCGGAATCCTTCTCGACGTCAATAACATCTACGTCTCATCGAAGAACCACAATTTCGATCCTTACGACTACTTGAACAACATCCCGCATCATCGCGTGGGCCAGATCCACATTGCGGGCCATTCAAAATTCGAAAAATACCTGCTCGACACGCACGATCATCCGGTGCTGGATCCTGTCTGGAAAATGTACGGCCACGCGATAAGAAGAATCGGTCACACGGCCACGTTGCTCGAATGGGACGACCGCATCCCCTCTTTCGATGAAGTCCACAACGAAGCGCTCAAAGCCCTCAAGTTCCAGGAACGACTCGCCGCAGGTGTCGCGTAAAGTTCACTCCCGCGCCGACCTGCGCGATCTGCAACGAGCGATGGCCGGTGCGATTTTCCGTCCCCTCAATGCGCGCTGGCGGATGCAGCGCCAGTCGGAGGACGGGCGAAATCTGCGCGTCGAGGCCGCCGAGTTCATCAGGCCGAATGATCGTCTCAGCTCGTTCGAGCGGCTCGAAATCTACAACCGCCAGTACTGGTTCCGCCTGCTGGATTGCCTTTACGATGATTATCCCGGGCTCCTTGCAGTGCTCGGAGAGCGAAAATTCCTCAAATTTGCGATAGCCTATCTCGCCCGGTATCCGTCGAACACCTTCGCCTTGCGCGACCTCGGCGCGCGACTTGAGCAATTTCTTCGCGAGGAACCTCATTGGAGCGCGCCCCGAGAGGAACTCGCGCTAGACATGGTTCGCTTTGAATGGGCGCAGATCGCCGCCTTTGACGCGCTTTCAAAGCCGCCGATTACCACCGACGAAATCCTGGACACACCACCCGGCAAATTGCGGCTGGAGCTTCAGCCCTACCTGAGCCTTCTCACACTTCGCTATGCGGTGGACGATTTTCTCATCGCGCTCAAGAGACGAACGACCGACGGAATGCGCGGCGAGGCCAGCAACGCCGTCGAAGCGGCGCCCAAAGCCGGCGTGCGCAAGAAGCGCGTTCGCCTGCCGGCCCGTGCCGACATCCGCCTCGCTGTGCACCGCCACGACAACCAGCTTTATTTCAAGCGCCTCGAACCTGAGGCGTTCGCAATCCTCTCAGCGCTGGCCCGTGGCCTGACCCTCGAAAACGCCTGCGTCGAAGCGATCGCTTCCAGCGAACGCAAGCAGGAGGATTGGACCGCCAAAATTCAGGCGTGGTTTCAAAACTGGTCCGCATTGGGCTGGTTCTCCCGGGCGAAATGAACAGCCTTTTTTCCTTCTTCCGGCGCGCTTACGAGCTGATCGTGCTGGCCGCAAGTTACCTCCAGTCCCCTCTGCTCTTCTTCTTGCGGGTCTATTTCTTCTGGCAGCTCTTTCTTACGGGTAAGGGCAAGCTTCTCAATATCGGACGCACGGCGGAGTTCTTTGGCAGCCTCAACATCCCGTTTCCCCTTTTCAACGCCTATCTCGCCGGCGCCACGGAATGCTTTGGCGGCCTGTTGCTCGTCGCCGGGCTGGCCTCGCGCCTCGTGGCGATTCCCGTGGCATTCACGATGATCATCGCGTATTTGACCGCGGAATCTGAAGCCCTGGCGACCATCTTCAGTGATCCCGACAAATTTGTGGCCGCCGCGCCGTTCCCGTTCCTTTTGACCGCGCTTCTTGTGCTCGCCTTCGGTCCGGGGGCGTTCTCCGTCGACGCCCTGATCAAGCGCTTTTTTGTGCGCGAGCGTTCCAACTCGCTAAGGTTCTAGGCCGTGTCTCTCCGTCCTGCCATCCTGCTGGCTGGCATCTTGCTCCAATCCTTCTCCGCCCGGGCGCAAGAAGCCATCGAGTGGCATCCGTGGTCTGAAGCAGTCTTTGAACAGGCAAAAAGAGAAGACCGGTTTGTGCTCCTCGATCTCGGCGCCGTGTGGTGCCACTGGTGCCACGTCATGGAGGAGATCACCTATCGCGACCCGGAGGTGATTAAACTGCTGCGTTCGCGCTATATTGCCGTGCGCGTCGATCAGGATTCCCGCCCGGATCTGTCAAACCGGTACGAAAACTATGGCTGGCCCGCAACGATCGTCTTTGATGCCAGCGGCGGCGAGATCGTCAAGCGACAGGGTTACATCTCACCGCGTCCCATGGCGTCAATGCTTCAGGCAATCATCGACGATCCCACCCCGGGACCGTCCGTTGTTCCCGAGGAGCAGCCCGTTCCTGCGAGCAGCGCGTCCCTGCCGCCCGAGAGCGTTCAGGCACTTCGAGCGCGTTTGCTGAACGGCTACGATTCAAAGAATCTCGGTTGGGGAACCGTCCACAAGTTCCTGGACTGGAATCTCGTCGAGTATTGCATGTTCGCCGCACCCCACGGCGGAAAAGATGGCGATTTGGAACGGATGGCCAGAGAGACGCTCGGCGCGCAACGCAACCTCATCGACCCCGTATGGGGCGGCGTCTATCAATACTCGACCGATGGGGACTGGAAACATCCCCACTACGAAAAGTTGCTGCAATTCCAGGCCGAGAATCTTCGCATCTACGCCGCCGCCTACGCGCGCTGGAACGACCCGGAATACCTGAAGGACGCCAGGCTGATCCGCCGCTACATGAAGGACTTCCTGACGGGCCCCGACGGCGCGTTCTACACCAGCCAAGACGCCGATCTCGTGCCCGGCGAGCATTCCGCGGAGTATTTTGCCCTGGACAACGAGGCGCGGCGCGAGAAGGGAATTCCGCGCATCGACACCCACGTCTATTCGCGCGAAAACGGCTGGGCCATCCAGGCGCTTGCCGCACTCTACGCCGTCACCGGCGAAAAGGAGCAGTTGGATGACGCCGTCCGCGCGGCGAATTGGATCATCGCGGCGCGTTCCTTGCCGGGCGGTGGATTTTCGCATGACGCGAAGGACGTCGCGGGGCCTTTTCTCGGCGACACGCTCGCCATGGGCGGCGCTTTCCTGGCGCTCTATGCGGTGACAGCCGAAGCCTCCTGGCTGGACCGCGCGATGTCCGCCGCGCAATTCGTCAACGCGAACTTCAAGAGCGATCCCGGATTTGCGACGTCCGCGGGTGCGAACGGATCGCTCCCCATCCTGCAGATTGACGAGAACGTCGCCGTCGCGCGGTTTGCCAATCTTCTGAGTCACTATTCGGGAGATTCAACCTGCAGGGAGATGGCGGAACACGCCATGCGCTACCTCGCTGCCCCGGAAATCGCGGAGCGCAGGGGATTTCAGTTTGCAGGCGTTCTCCTCTCGGAGCGCGAATTGTCCTCGGCGCCACTGCATATCACTGTGGTCGGGAGCAAGAGCGATCCCGCTGCGCGCTCCTTGTTTCTTGCCGCGCTGCGGCAACCCTCCACCTACAAGCGCGTCGAATGGCTGGACGAAACGGAGGGTCCCCGGAGGAATGCGGATGTCGAATATCCGCGAATCGACACGGCCGCGGCCTTTCTTTGCACGGACAGAAGCTGCTCCGCGCCAATCTTCACGCCGGAAAAGCTTAAGGTCCGTTAGCGGCCTGTCGGGAAGGAGTTACCACTGCACGACGGAGCTGGCGTAGGTCAGTCCGCCGCCGAAAACCACCATCAGAATGTAGTCGCCGACCTTGAAGCGGCCCGTTCGATTTCCCTCATCCAGCGCGATGGCAACGGCGGCCGCGGAAGTGTTGCCGTAACGATCGAGGTTTACCTGAAATTTCGAGAGCGATACACCGAGTCGTCCCGCCAGCGCTTCGATGATGCGAAGATTGGCCTGGTGCGGAATGATGCAGGTAAGGTCCTCGACGGAAAGACCGCTTTGCTGGAGCGCCTTGTTCGCGGCGGCCAGCATCGACGTCACGGCCTGCTTGAAGGTCTCGCGCCCGTTCATGTGCAGGGTATTCAGCCGTTGATCAATATTTTCCTTCGTCACCGGGATGGCGCACCCGCCGCCGGGCATGTAGAGGATTTCCCCAAAGTTTCCGTCGCTTCCCATGAAGGTTGTGATGACTCCGTGAGAACCCGCGCGGCATCGGAGGATGGCCGCGCCGGCGCCGTCGCCAAAAAGCACGCTCGTGTTGCGGTCGCTCCAATTGACGATGGAGCTGAGTTTGTCCGCGCCGATGACCAGGATCGTGTTGTAGGTATGATTGCTGATGAATTGCTGGGCGACTTCGATTCCGTAAAGGAAACCTGAGCAGGCCGCCGAAACATCGAAACAAGCGGCGTTCGTCGCGCCGAGCAACCGCTGAACATGGCACGCGGTGGAAGGAAAGAACGTGTCGGGGGTGACAGTCGCGACGATGATCAGGTCGATCTCCGTGGCAACGACACCGGCCTGTTTCATGGCGTTCTCGGCCGCGTGCGCAGCCATGTGGCTGGTATGTTCACCCTCGGCGGCGATTCGTCGCTCCTTGATTCCCGTTCGCGTGGTGATCCACTCGTCGCTCGTCTCGACGATCTTCTCGAGATCGGCGTTGGTGACGATCCGCTCGGGCACATAGCTGCCGGTTCCAATAATGGAAACCGTGCGGCTAGGCTGGCGGGACCGCGTCCGCGGGATTTTCTTCATTGTAGCGCTTGATCGCCTCGACGATACGGGGATTGATGCCCAATTCGACGAACTCGCACGCGACACGCAAGGCATTTTTGATCGCAAGTGCGCTGCTGGCGCCGTGAGCGATGATGGCCACCCCGTTCACACCAACCAGCGGACTGCCGCCGTACATCTCGTAGTTTGTCCTGTTGCGGATGGTGAGAAAGGCGTTCTTTGCAAGCCGCGCGCCGAGTTTCCGAATGGGACTCGCCAGCAACTCGTGCTTAAGCCAGTGAAAAACCGCGCTGGCCGTAGCCTCACAAACCTTCAGCGTGACATTGCCGACGAAACCATCGCAAAGCACAACCTCAACAGGATTCTCAAAAAGGTCGTGCCCCTCTACGTTGCCACGAAAGTTCAGCTTGCTCCTCTTGAGCAGCTTGAACACATCCTTGGTAAATTCGCTGCCCTTTACATCTTCGCCGCCGATTGACATGAGCCCGACGGCCGGATTCTCGAAGCCCAGCACATACTTCGAGACCACCGTGCCCATGATCGCATACTGCAACATGTGCTCCGGGCGGGCGTCGACGTTTGCGCCCGCGTCGATGAGGACGCAGACGTTGTGCTCGGTGGGCAGATAGGAGGCGATTCCAGGCCGTTCAACGCCGGCCAGCGTGCGAAGCTTGATCGTCGTCCCTGCAACCATCGCCCCGGTGTGACCAGCGCTTACTATGGCGTCGGCTTCGCCGCGTTTCACCAGATCGATCGCGCGGCACACCGATGAGTCTTTCTTCCTGCGAATCGCGTCGACGGGATGCTCGTTCATCTCGACCACCTGGGTCGTATGGATGACTTCGATACGCGAGTCGCCGCAGCCGTGTTCCTGAAGCTCCCGCTTCACGGCAGCCTGATCACCCGTTAGAAAGAGCTTCCCGATCTTGGGATACTCCTTCAACGCCATCACCGCTCCGGCAACGGTATTTCGCGGGGCATAATCGCCGCCCATCGCGTCGAGGGCGATCCTCATCGAAAACTAGCCCGCGTCCACAGTAAGAACCTGGCGTCCCTTGTAATATCCACACGCCGGGCAAGCCGTGTGCCCGCGCACACTGGCGCCGCATTGTGGGCACTGGGAAAGCTTCGGAGCGTGCCAGCGGTTGGCGGCTTTTCGAGTGCGCAGGCGCATCTTTGAGGTTTTGCGTTTTGGAACTCCCATAAATCCGGATTATTGATTTTCTAATTTTTCGGTCTTCAACTTGTCTAGGACACTCCACGGCGCGTCGCCGGAAAGCTGGGATGCATCGGCGGGCGCCTGCGAGAAGCGTGCTGGACAGGTCTTGCGTCCGTCGGCATCACATCGGGGATGTGCGGGCAGGGCAAGATGAATATCCTCTCGTATTTCCGGGGTCAAGTCAACCGACTCCCGTCCGTCAAGCTCCTTTTGGAGGGCGAAGGGCTCGACGACCAGTTCGGTCTCAAACTCGCTGAGGCAGGCCACGCACCGCAAGCGGATGCGGAGACTGAGCCACCCGGTCGCAAAGATCCCGTCGCCCGAAACACCCACGTCCAGAGAATACCGAAGCGGGGAAATCGGCCGCACGCCGATCTCTTCCAACCCCAAAAACCCAGAATCCTCGGCAGCCTCGACGTGGACGGTGCCGCCCTGAGGAATCTGGCGCAAGTGAATCTTCATACAAGGACGCTCATCGTGAAAGCTGGAACTTTCAACGAGCAAATTTAAACCTTCAGAACCAGTAGTAATTCGGGATCAGCTTCCGGCTGATCTCGTAGAGCTTCTCGGCCACCGGGTTCGAGGAGGCTGCGGAAGCCAGTTTCCATTCCCTCACCGAGCGTTGCAGCCCAAACCAATTTTGATCCCGTCTTCCCTCGCGCGAGGCAAACAGCGGTATGGCCGGAATCAGGTCGCCCTCCGTTGGCAGCGGCAGACCCCTCGCAGAGTACCGCGAATAGTGTTCGTCCCTCTCGCGCACGAACGCGCGGGAGAGGGCGCGCAGGTTGCTGATCTGAAACGGCTTGTGGTCGTGAAAGTCGAAGACGGTGATCAAATGCTCGAAATAGCGCAACGCCGAGTCCTTGGGATCCCGCCAGATCGATTCCATTCCGGAGACCTTCGAGAGCCAGGCGCCAGAAGAAGCGCGGTTCAGCTGAGGATCACTGCAGCCCATTCGAAAACTTCTTTTTCAATCGAAGGGCGACCGAGTCAGGAACGAATGGCGTCACGTCGCCGCCCAGGCGAGCCACCTCCTTGACAATGCGGGAACTGAGAAATGTATAATCTTCCTTTGGAGTCAGAAAGATCGTCTCAAGGCGCGTCTCAAGGCGCCTGTTCATCAAAGCCATCTGAAACTCGAACTCGAAATCCGAGACTGCCCGCAGACCACGAATGACGACGAGGGCGTCCTCCGCGCGGGCGAAATCCACGAGCAAACCGTCAAGCTTCTTCACCGTGATCCCCGGGGCCCGCCGGATGGCGTCTTCAATCATGGCAATCCGCTCGTCCGCAGTAAAAAGCGCCAGCTTCGCTTCGTTTTGAGCGACGGCCACGATGACCGAATCGAAGAGTTGTCTCGCTCGATGAATAATGTCGATATGCCCGAGGGTAACGGGATCGAAACTTCCGGGATATATGGCGCGCGTCACTCCCATTCGATCGTGGCCGGCGGCTTGCTGGAAACGTCATAACAAACCCGATTGACGCCTTTGACCTCATTGATGATGCGCGTCGAAATGCGCCCCAGAAGATCGTAAGGAATCCTTACCCAGTCCGCAGTCATGCCGTCCCGGCTATCCACAATGCGGAGTGCCACCGTCTTTTCATAGGTGCGCTCATCGCCCATCACTCCGACGGACTGGACGGGCAGCAGGACGGCGAAGGATTGCCATACCTTGTAGTACCAGCCGCTCGCTCGCATTTCTTCGATCACGATCGTATCCGCTTCGCGCACCACTCGAAGGTTTTCCGGCGTGATCTCGCCAAGAATGCGCACGGCCAGACCCGGTCCAGGGAATGGCTGGCGATTCACAATCTCCTGGGGCAGTCCCAACTCCACGCCGACGCCGCGTACCTCGTCCTTGAAGAGTTGCCGCAGCGGCTCGATGAGCTTGAACCTCATCCGCAGGGGAAGACCTCCGACGTTGTGATGGCTTTTGATGAGCGCTGCAGGATTTCCTGAGATCGAGACGCTTTCAATCACATCGGGATAGAGCGTTCCCTGTGCAAGAAACCGGTAGCGGCCCGGAGAGGACTTCTTCAGGCCGCGTGCCGCGGCTTCGAAAACTTTGATAAACTCGTTTCCGATGACCTTGCGCTTGCGCTCCGGATCGACGACGCCCTTGAGGCGACCCAGAAACCGCCTCGACGCGTCCACGGTCGTCAATTTGATGTGAAAATGGCCACCGAAGAGCTTTTCGACCGCATCTCTTTCGCGCGCACGCAATAGACCGTTGTCGACGAAAATGCAGGTGAGTTGGTCGCCGATGGCCTTGTGGATGAGCGCGGCGGCCACCGAGGAATCCACCCCTCCGCTCAGTCCCAGAATCACCCGGCTATCCCCCACCTCCTCGCGAATTTGAACACAGGTGCGCTCGATAAAAGAGCCCATCGTCCACTGTGATTTGCACCCGCAAATGCGATGGACGAAGTTTTCGACAATGACTTTCCCTCGCGGTGTATGAGCGACCTCGGGATGGAACTGCAGACCGTAAATCCGCCGCTTGATATCGCCGATGACAGCATGAGGGGAATTCTCCGTCCTGCCCAGCGCGCGAAATCCCTCGGGGAGTTTGGTAATCTTGTCCCCGTGGCTATTCCACACATCGAGTTCCGCGGGAAGGCCGCGGAACAGATCGGACCGGCGGTCCACCCGGAGTTTTCCCGGGCCATATTCCCGTTGCGCCGAACGCTCCACCGCTCCCCCAAGATCACTGGCGATAAGCTGCAGACCGTAGCAAATACCCAGGATCGGGATTCCCAACTCGTAGAGGCCCCTGTCCAATCTTGGCGCTTTGGGCGCGTAGACGCTGGCCGGACCTCCGGAAAGTATGATGCCCTTTGGCACGATGGCTCTGAGCGAGGCGGAGGTTGTCCAAAAAGGAAGGATCTCGGAATACACGCGGCATTCACGCACCCGCCTGGCGATAACCTGCGTGTATTGCGAGCCGAAATCGAGAATGACAATCTTGTCCTCCGGTGAGAACGAGGGCGCGGACATTTGAGGTTAACCGATCGTCGGAAAGGATGAAAGAGCCAGAATCTTGTCAGATTGGCATCTCGATGAGGGAGAATTCGTTTGTCACCGCGACCCCTCCATAAGAGGAAAGTTCCCCATTAAAATCGGACGGGCAGCCAGTCACCGATAATCGGGCCCGAACGCGTCGGAAGTAGGGTTGTTCGGCACGATGGTACCCTGTCCACGAATGCCCTTCTGAAATTTTTCGCCCACGTCGGAAGCGTCCTGATCGGCAACCGTGCACCCCGTCAGTGCAATGGTCGCAAGAAGACAGAAAAAAAGAGTCACGCATCTCACGCGAAGCATAATAAAAAAAACCGGCCCACAATGGCAACTCTCATTCCGCCCGAGGAATTATTGAGCCTCTACTCCGCCGGCTGGTTTCCCATGGCCATGGCGGACGGCTCGATTCGTTGCTTTTCCCCTGACCCCCGCGGAATCCTGCCCCTGGACGCCTTTCGCATTCCTCACGGCGCAAAAAGGACGCTGCGTGATCCGCGATGGGAGGTGCGGATGGACACGGCGTTCGAAGAGGTTATTCGCGCCTGCGCGGCCCGGCGCGACACTTGGATCGGCGAGATCATTGTTCAAAGTTATCTCGCTCTGCATCGCGCCGGCCACGCCCATTCGCTGGAGATCTGGCGCGACGGGAGTCTTGCCGGCGGTCTTTACGGGGTTCGCATTGGCGGTGCTTTCTTCGGCGAGTCGATGTTTCACAGCGTTCCGGGAGCTTCCAAGGTTGCGCTCGTCTGTCTCGCAGGGCGGCTCAGGAAAGGAGGCTTTCAGCTTCTTGACACTCAGTGGACCACCCCGCACCTCGTGCAATTCGGCGCCATTTCCATTCCGCGGAGGGACTACCTGAACCTCCTTCATCTCGCGATCCGGGTTTCTCCGCATGCTGCTTTCTGAAAGTTTTTGCTATTTGTGGCGGCGCACCGGCAAGATCCAGTCCTCGAAATCTCCAAAGGGTGAAAATTTACACGCGCACCGGCGACGATGGGTCAACGAGCCTGTTCTCTGGCGAGCGCGTTCCCAAGACGAGCTTGCGGGTGGAGGCTTGCGGGACGCTCGACGAGCTTAATTGCGCCATTGGCGTGACGCGCGCAGCCTCCCCCACGGCAGAGGCCGACGTTTACCTCGCAATGATCCAGCGCCATCTTTTCTCGCTGGGCGCCGATCTCGCAGCCTCGGGGAGCGCGCGGCGCGAGGTGCGTATCAACCCACCCGAAATCGCGTGGCTGGAAACCGAGATCGACCGCATGCAGTCCGAATTGCCGCCCCTGCGAAATTTCATTCTTCCTGGAGGCAGCCCCGCGGCAGCGCAAATCCACCTTGCGCGCGCTATTTGCCGCCGCGCCGAACGCATCGTGGTCAGCCTTTCCCGGAGCGAAGAAATCGGCGGGAACCCGTTGATGTTTCTGAATCGGTTGTCCGATTTCCTCTTCGTCCTCGCTCGATACGAAAATCTTCGCCGTGGCGTTACTGAGGAAAAGTGGCAGAACCCGCCCTCGGGAGAGACGAAATGAAAACGGCGGTTTTCAGCTCCAAACCCCATGACGCAAGGTTCCTCGTGGCGGCGAACGCCAACGCCGCGCATGAACTCGATTTCTACGAAGAGAGACTCAGCCCGCACACCGCGAGGCTGGCCGATGGCCACGGCGCGATCTGTGCGTTCGTCAACGAGGTCATGCTCGCGGAGTTCGCGCCGCCACGGAGGATTCCCGAGCGGAAATGCGGCGCGTTCCCCCAATTTCGACGGCGTGCTTTGTCGTAGGAGTCCAGCACGAGCTCCGTTTTTCTTTCAAAGGAAAGTTCGCGACGGGCAAGACGAAAGCCGGCACTCGCGAGGTCGTTGCGAAGGACGGGGTTCGCGAGAAGGCGGAGCATCGCGGAGGCTAGCGCATCATTGTCCGCCGGCTCCACCAGAAGCCCGTTTTCCTCGTGCGTGACGAGTTCGGGAATGCCGCCCACGCGCGAAGCAATCACGGGCTTCGCGGCGGCAAAAGCCTCCGGAATGACGATGGTCTGCGCGTCGTGCAATGAGGGCACAACAACAACATCAAGAGCCGCCATCACCTGCGACACGTCCTCCCGATAACCCGTGATCGTGACGGGAGAAGGAGTCCACGGAAACTTGCGGCCGATCTTTTCGTAGAGTTTATCCACGTAAGGTCCTCCACCTCCGCCCACGATGACAAATCGCGCGTCAGGAGCCGATTTCAATACTTTGGCGGCCGCGTTGATAAAGATTCGCTGGCCCTTTTCAGGACGCATCATCGCGATTACCCCGAACAGGGGGGATTTCGGCGGAATTTTGAATTCCGCGCGAAATCCCCCTCCATCCAACCCGGGATGGAACTCCTCCAGATTCGCGCCTTCCCCCACCACGTCGATGCGCGAATCCGAAACTCCAACGCGAGCGATCAAGTCCCTCTTGATGAAATGAGCGGCGGCGATGATCCGCCTGCAGCCGAGGCGATATCCGACAGTATCCCGAGCCAGAACACGCGCGGGAATTGTCATATGACGCGAGCGGACCACAGGCCAGCCCGCGAAATGAAAAAGCGATCCCCAGGTCGAATCCAGTCCGCTCCGGGTGTGAATGACGTCCGGCCGCCAGCGTCGAATGATTCCGGCCAGGCGCAGAAAGGCCCGCGGGCCGCCCCATGACCGAATCTTTTCCACCGGGAAGCCGGGCGCGTTTCGCTCCAGATGGGCGCTGAGCTTGCTGGTCTCCCCGCAAACAACGAGAACTTCATGTCCGCGCTCACGCAGCCAAAGGGCCTCGCGGGCGAGCCGATACTGCTGACCGCCCCAGTTGAGGCTGGCTTCGGTCATCAGCAGCTTCAATGTGAACTTTCCCGAAAATGGCGTAAAGGAATTCATCTCATGAAAGAAAATCCGCCAAAACGTCTCTCCTACTCTGCGCTGCGTCCGTTTCGGGAGGCGTTCTCGGCGGGAGTGCCGATCCTCGCGTTTCACAAGCTGGGATCCCTTCCAGCCGGCGCGAAAATGAAGAGCCTGTATGTCGAAAAGGGTCTCTTCGCATGGCAGATGCGTGATCTGGATCGCGCGGGTTACCTGATGGAATCCCTCGATTCATGGCGCGACTTTTCGTGTCCAAACCGCGCGCGGGCGGTGCTGACGTTTGATGACGGTAGCCGCACGGTTCTCCGCCATGCTGTGCCACTGCTGCGGCACCACGGATTCACGGCCATCCAATTCCTGGTAGTCAATGCAATCGGCGGCACGAACCAGTGGGATATCCGAACCCGGAGCGAGGCGCCGGACGCGCTCATGGATGCCGCGGAAGTGCGCGAGTGGCTTTCCTCCGGCCAGCAAATCGGTTCTCACAGTCTCACGCATGCGAATCTCACGGCAATTCCAGAGGCCCAGGCGAGAGAAGAGATCTCCGCTTCCAAGAAGAAGCTGGAGGATCTCTTCGGAGTCGCCGTCCGTCATTTCTGCTATCCCTATGGCAAATGGTCGCGCCGGGTGCGTGATATTGTCGAAGGAGCCGGTTATGCAACCGCAGTCACCTTGGATTTCGGCGTCAACGCGGAAGTCCGTGATCCCTTCGCGCTCCGAAGGATGGGTGCGAAGCATCCCTCGCGCAGTTTTCGCAACCTTGCAGCGCTGCTCCCTGCGGGATTTCCGCCTTGGTTCTTCTGGCAGCGCTAAAGGAAGCCTTGGCCCCAGAGTGACTACAGTAGCTTCGCGGCTCATTCGACGCGGCAAAACTAGACCAGCCAGGCGCCGCGCGTCTGCGAGACGAGAGATGATATTCTTGTAGGGCGAAATCCTACACGCGGAGCGCCTATCCCGTCCCTTTGTCGCGCTGATCCCAGAGAATGGCCTCGCGCAAAAGTTCCGTCGCACTGTTGAGATGGAGCTTCTCCTTGATCCGCGCGCAGTAGGCCTGCACTGTTTTCATGCTGATGTGAAGCTCCTCGGCGACCCGTCGCGTTTCAAATCCCCGGCCAAGCATGCCGAAGATTTCGAGTTCCCGATTGCTCAGGCGCTCCGCCGGAGAGAGGCTGTCCCGTTTGGGTGTCTCGACAAATTTCCGCGTCATCGCCAGCGCCAGGGGTCCGCTAAGAAAATACTCGCCTCGGAGGACCTGGCGGATTGCCGATACGATTTTGGTGGTGGTCTCCCGCTTGGCGACATAGCCGAGAGCTCCAGCCCGCAGAGCCCGCTCCACATAAGTGGATTCCTCATGCATCGAGAGCACCAGCACGGCCACTTTCGGAAAGGCCAGTTTGATTTCGGTGATCAGCTCGATTCCTGAGCTTCCACCCAGCGCGATATCCACCACCACGGCATCCGGCGCGTGACGCCGGATTTCCCGCACCGCCTCCAACGCGCTTCCCGCTTCGCCGCATACAGTCAGGTCTGTCTGACGGTTGATCAGATGTCCCAGCCACTCCCGAACGAGCGGATGATCGTCCACCAAAAAGATTCGCTTTCGATTTTCTCTCAGATCACTCGATGTCATCCGATGAAGGAAGAAGTTCCCCGTTTACGGGAAAAGAGCAACTAATAGTAACGCCGCGCGCCCCTTCCTCGTAAATATCGAGCTGGCCCCCGAGCATTCGAGCCCGATGTCTCATGATCCTAAGGCCCATACCAAACGAAGAAGCGGGAGGATCCGGCATGCCAATTCCGTCGTCCTGCACGGTGAGGATGCCCCGCTCTCCAACTTGAGAGATGGTCACGACGAGGCGATCCGCCTTTCCGTGGCGAATCGCATTGCTGATCGCCTCCTGGGCGATTCGATAAAGGTGAATCGCTCGGAAATCATCGAGGGCAAGCCGGGAATCGCCGGACCTTAAAAGGCATTCCACATTGAAATGCTCCCGCGTCTTGGGCAGCCAGTTCCTCCAACGCAACGGAGAGATTATCGTTTCCGGAAGGGACGAGAGTCAGCCCGCGGGCAATGTCACGAGCGATGGAAATTCCATTCTCGATCATGCTCACAACATTCCCGGCCTCGGCGGAAGCCGGGCCGGCAATCTTTTCTTCAAGAACCTTCGCGGCCAGTGCTGTGGCTGCAAAATGCTGGCAAAGGACGTCATGGAGATCGCAACCGATGCGTCTTTGCTCTCGTTCGCTGATAGTCAGTATCTTGCTTTCCAGTTCTTCGCGCGCGGCGATTTCCACCGTGAGATCATGCGTCCGTTCGCGAACCCTGGCCTCCAGAACCTCGCGCAAACCCTTCCACCGCATCAAGAGCCAGATGACAATGAGATAAAAGGAAAGTTGAATCAACGCGTTCCAAATCGGCAAAAGTCCGGGCTCTATTCTTTGACCGGCCAGCAGATCGCTGACATTGAGGGAGACGACGCTCAGTACGGCACTGAAACAGGCGAAAACCGGCCCGACGCGCCATCCCGCAAGAATGATCGGAAGCAAATAGAAGACCGAGAACGAAAGGCTCAACCCCGTCGCGTAATCGCCAAATCCCACAAGAGCCAGGAGAAGGAAGACCCCTGCGATGGCGGCGTAACGCGATGTGAAGTGCTTGCGAAAAAGTCGACTTCCGGGATAGGCTTCCCAACGGACCCTCTTCATGCGAGTGATCCCTGACGAAGGGACCTGTCTCGCATGTACAACAGCTGAATCGAGTTTGCCAGTGATTCGTCAAACCGGTGACGAACCCCGGCGTCCTGGCGACCGCTCTACTTCACCGTGACAGCATTCGCCGTCATCGTGTAGCTGATCGTCACCTTGCTGCCCACTTTCAATGCTCCCGTGACCTTGGTATCCGGCGTACGGGCCAGTTCCCATTTTTCGTCGCCCTTCTGGACAACGATCTTTGTATCCGTCAGTTCGAGAACGGGACCCGTCACCTGATAGGACGATTGCGCTCCCGCCCAGGCGGAGAGGGTCAGAGAAGAGGCAGCAAGCAAGCAAAGAACGAATTTAGGATTCACCAGGGATATTTGATTTGAACCGAAGTTAGGTCTTGGCCGGTTCAAAGCAAGAGCATTGCGCCCCAGGCATGGTTTTTGAGGCCATTCCTGAATCCTGGCATTCGCGGTCCTGCTTCCGGCTCTTTTCAGAGGAGCGACCTTGCTTTTGCCAAAGCCTCATCAACCTTCGAAGGATCTTTGCCACCGCCCCGCGCGCTTTCCGGTCGCCCTCCGCCCTTGCCACCGACGATCGGCGCTATCTGCTGGATGATTTTTCCCGCCTGGATTTTCGACGTGAAAGCGGGCGCGACCGCGGCAATAAGAGCAACGGAACCGGGATCGACGATCCCGGCAACGACGATCACGCCTTGAAATTGAACCTTCACGGCATCAGCGACGGCCTGCAGGACGTCGGAATCGGCATTCCCGAGACTGGCAACGATGGCAGGGATTCCGTTGAGGACCTCCGCTTTCGCGAGAAGTTCCTTGGCCAGGGCCAGCGCTTCGCGCTGCCGGAAGGTCTTGAGCGCTTTCTCGAGGTCCTTCTGCTGTGCAAGCAAAGCGTCGATCCTCTTCTCGATCTCGCCCAGAGGGCTGTTGAGTCTGGCAGCGAGAACCTTTAGGCGTTCGCCTTCCTGCGACGCCACTTCATAGGATTGAAGTCCGGCAACCGCCTCGATCCGGCGCACGCCGGCAGCAATCGCCGACTCGGCGAGGATGCGAAAGAGTCCGATTTCACCGGTTGCACGGGTGTGCGTGCCCGCGCAGAGCTCCATCGAGTAGCCGTTCAGAGCGGCTGGCTGGCCCCCGATCTGCACCACGCGAACGGTGTCGCCATATTTGTCGCCAAAGAATTGCATGATGTCAGCCCGTCCGCGCACTCCAGCGTAGGGCACTTCCGTCCACGAAACGGCCGCATTCTCGATGATGCGCTCATTCACGAGTTTCTCCACGTCGTGCACCTGGCCGTTCGTAAGGGGTTGCTGATTGAAATCGAAGGTCAGTTTCTCCGGCCCGACGTACGACCCTTTCTGGGCAGCGTCCTTGCTCACGACCTCGTGCAAAGCCCAGTGGAGCAGGTGCGTGACGGTGTGGTGGCGCTCGATCGCCGCCCGGCGCGCAAGATCAAGTCGCTGCGTAACGGAAGTTCCCGCACCCGGCGCGTCGTCGCTTTCGAGGATGTGCAACCACGTTGGCCCGACTTTCTGCGTATCGGCAAATCGCCAGATCATGCCCCCGTCGCTAAGCTCGCCCGTATCACCGACCTGGCCGCCCATTTCGGCGTAGGCCGCGGAGCGATCGAGAATGACAGCCGCCTTGTCCCTGAGGCTTATCACCTCAAGGATCTTCGCTTTCTCAATGATCTTCTCCTCGTAGCCGACGAACTTGGTGGGCTCTTTTGACTCAATTTCCGACAACGCAATCACCTTCTTCTTTTGGGCCGCTCTCGCCCTGGCGCGCTGCTCCTCCATGTGAGCGTCGAAGCCCTTCGTATCTACTGTCAAGCCGCGCTCACGGGCCATGAGTTCGGTAAGGTCGAAAGGAAAGCCGTGCGTGTCGTATAAAGTGAACGCAATCCGACCGGCAACAACAGGGTTCTTTGCGTCCAACGCACCGACGTAAAAGTTGAATAATTCGATGCCGGCGTCGAGTGTCTT
Source organism: uncultured Verrucomicrobiae bacterium (assembly GCA_963763735.1). GTDB lineage: Bacteria > Verrucomicrobiota > Verrucomicrobiia > Chthoniobacterales > Terrimicrobiaceae > DASTFP01. The sequence continues at coordinate 147,880 of CAVXQK010000021.1, forward strand.
CTCAAACGCCTCCTCTTCCCTCCTCAGCACATCCTCGACGTGCTTCTGTTTTTCCCGAATCTCGGGAAAAGCATCGCCCATCGTGCGAGCAAGAACTTCCACGAGCTTGTAGAAAAACGGCGCGCTGAATCCCAGGGTGCGTCCGTAGCGAACTGCCCGGCGCAGAATCCGGCGGAGCACATAGTTGCGGTCGGTATTTCCGGGTTCGATGCCATCTGCGATCGCGAAGGCAAGCGCCCGGATATGATCGGCGATAACGCGGAAAGCCACGTCGGTGGCTTGTTGGGGGTTGAGCGCTGAAAGTTGGGAGGAATCAGGCAACGTACCGCCGTATTTCCTGCCGCTCAGCTCTTCGATCTTGTGGAAGATCGGCCGGAAGATATCAGTTTCGTAATTCGAGATTTTCGGGTTTGCGAAGTCCGTGCAGTTTCTCGTGACTTGGATGATGCCCGTGACCCGCTCGAAGCCCATGCCCGTATCCACGTGCCGCGCCGGGAGTGGTGAAAAGGTGCCATCGGCGTTCGCGTTGAACTGAATAAACACCAGGTTCCAAATCTCGATGCATTCCGCGGTGCCCCTGTTGACCAGCGCGCCCCGGGTGTCACCGGCAGGGGTAAGATCAACGTGCAATTCCGAGCAGGGACCGCACGGGCCCGTGTCGCCCATCATCCAGAAGTTGTCGTTTTTGCTTCCGTCGACGATGTGGACTTTCGGATCGAGTCCCGTCCTCGTGAAAAGCCCGGCCCAGCAATCATGCGCCTCCTGGTCAAATTGACTCGGATCGCCGGGGCCGGGATGATAGACCGTGGCGTAGAGGCGGCTCGGAGGAAATTTCCACCGCTCGACAATCAGCTCCCAAGCCCACGCAATGGCCTCTTTCTTGAAGTAATCTCCGAAGGACCAGTTGCCCAGCATCTCAAAAAAGGTGTGGTGGTAGGTGTCAAGGCCGACATCCTCGAGATCGTTATGCTTCCCTCCCGCGCGGATGCATTTTTGGGTGTCGGCGGCCCGCCCGGGTGTGTAAGGGCACTTTGCCTCCCCAAGAAAAATCGGCACGAATTGATTCATGCCGGCGTTTGTAAAAAGCAGGTTCGGCGAATCGGGCATCAGACTCGAGGACGGCACGATCGTGTGCTGCTTCTCGCGGAAGAAATCGAGGAATGATGTGCGGATTTCAGCGCTTGTCATGGCGAAACCTTCAGACTGCAGGGCTCGCGCGCGGAGTCAAGCCGGGGAGTTCCTCTTGGGATTTTAACCACGAAGGACACCGGGAACACAGAGGGCAATGATAGCGACAGGAGCTTTATCGAGCACTCCGCGTACGTGTGGTGAACTCTCCAGCGCGTCCCGCGAAAACCACCGACGATCTCTAAGAGGCTGCCGAATAATTAGCCACCGTAACGCCAATTCTCACTTTCTGAAAGTTTCGCTTGGCAAAGCCGCGCGTTTTCTCGGGCAAGTTCGTCAGAAGGGTCCATGGTCACCGCCTTCAGGAGAACTTCTTCTGCCTCCTCAAGGCGGCCTGCTTCGCCTGGAAAAGAGGGGCGCACCAGCGCAAATTCCAAGCAGGGATCAGTCGATACCGGAGTGCGAGCGTTTCCTTGTCTTTGTAGAGCTGAAGTTTTGTAAATCGAAAGACGCCGGCAAGAAAATGGAAGCGCGAACGTGACGGTCCAACGCGAGTCTTGGCACCTTGAATTCATGGAGTTACAATTCTTCCACCGTGAAAAATTGGTTCCGCCTGTTCACCCTGTCTGCGAACTGGGTTTCGCCTTTCTCTGACCAGCGGCGCGCGAACCGGGTTTTCGAGACACCGGGTCTCCGCCATTGATATGGGCCAATGATTCCCGCGATCATCACGCATCAGCTCACCCGGCGCTTTGGAAGCTTTTGCGCCGTGGATGATCTCGATCTGACCGTTGAAACGGGAATGTTCTACGGCTTTCTGGGACCGAATGGAGCCGGGAAGTCCACGACCATCAAAATGCTCACCGGTCTGCTGGAACCAACGCGCGGATCGGTGCGGATCCTCGGGGCGGATATTTCGCACCCTCATCGCGCGCTGGAGGTTAAACGGAGGCTGGGCGTCGTTCCTGAGAATCTCGCGCTCTTCGACAATCTGACGGCCCGGGAATACCTCACATTCGTCGGGAGAATGTACGGCCTCGCAGCGAATACTTTGGAAGAGCGCCGCGAAGAACTCCTCGCTATGATGGATCTTCGGGAAACCGAGAGAAAGCTTACCGTGGAGTTTTCGCATGGCATGAAAAAGAAGCTGTCGCTGGCGGGCGCCTTGATCGCAGGCCCCGAGTTGCTCTTTCTGGACGAGCCATTCGAGGGCGTGGATGCTGTTGCGGCGCGCGTCCTGCGCGACACGCTACGCAATTGCGTCGAACGGGGCGCCACAATCTTCCTCACCTCCCATGTGCTCGAGATCGTTGAAAAGCTCTGCACGCACGTCGGCATCATCGCGAACGGACGACTCGTTCATCAGGCGCCAATGGATGAAATCCGCAAGTCCGGCACATTGGAGGAGAAATTCCTCAGCGCGGTCGGCGGTGACGAAGTCGTGGGACAAAAGCTGAGCTGGCTCGATTAGCACTAGCAGCTTGTCGGACCTGCCACCCAGCCTCACGATCAACGAACACCCCGCGCTTGATGACTCTGCCCCGACGACAGGCTTACTACGTGTTTAGTTCCGAGAGGTTGCCTGTGACGGGCCAGCGTCGCACGATTTTCTGGCTCAGATGGCGTCTTACCCAAAATCAGTGGACTCGGAGGGGCGTCTTCGACGATGCCGCGGGGCTTTTGCTCGGGATTCTTCTCGGAATCGCGGCGCTTGCCTCCAGCGCGGCGGGCCTCTTCCTGGGCATGCGCATTTTTGCCTGGTTCACCCCGCATGCGCTGATGCTCGGTCTGGATGCCGTCGCGGGCGCTTTCCTGTTTTTCTGGCTCATCGGCATGATCGTGGAAATCCAACGCGCGGAGAGCCTGGATTTGACAAAGTTCATGCACCTTCCCGTTTCACTCAAGAACATCTATTTGTTCAACTACCTGGCGTCATGGGGCACGCCGGCCATCATCATTGCCCTTCCCGGCAGCCTCAGCCTTGCAGCGGGTCTCGCTCTTGCCGCGGGTCCGCGCATGCTCGTGATCGTGCCCGCGATTCTCGGTTTCTTTTGCATGGTCACGGCGGGGACGTACCTGCTTCGCGGCTGGCTCGTCGCTCTCATGGTGAATCAACGCCGCCGGCAAACCATCTTACTGGCCGCGTCCCTCCTTCTCATTGTTTTTACGCAGCTGCCCAATCTCTATGTGCAATTCCTGAAGCGCTCCACCGCTGAAGTCATCCCCGCCGGCCACCTCGGTCCCGATTGGTTTTCCGCCGCTCACCTCTATCTGCCTCCCCTCTGGCTGGGCGCGTCTGCCGAGGGCGCGGCACGCGGAAGTCTTTCTCCGGGACTGCTCGCAACAGCCGGCAGCTTGGCGCTGGGTGGAATCGCCCTTGTGGCTGGTTACCGCGGAACGCTTCGATTTTATCGGAAAGGCAAGGACCTCTCGGAACCCTCAACTTTCCGGCGAACCCAACCCCGCCGGCAAGGCAAGTTCCTCGAGATTCGCATTCCGTTCCTGCCGAATGAAGTCGGCGCGATAGCCCTCGCAACGTTTCGCTCTCACCTCCGCGCACCCGAAATCAAAATGACGCTCTTCGGTCAAGTCGCCATGAATCTCACCTTCGGCGTTCTGTTTATGCAGCCAAACTTCACGGTACTGCTTGCAAGGTTTCAGCCGATCACCGGCGGCATGATCGTGATTCTTTCGCTTTTGGGAGCGATTCAACTTTTCTGCAACCAATTCGGTTTCGACCGGGACGGCTTTCGCGCCTTCGTCCTCGCTCCCGTGTCGCGCAGAAATCTCCTTCTGGGAAAAAACCTCGCCGCACTTCCCATCGTTGCCCTTGTGGGCATCTTTATTCTCGGCATCGCTCTGCTGGCGGGGTTGATTGGAATCGCGGTTTTCGTTGCCTCGCTGTGGACGTTCTTCGGCGGATTTCTGATCTTTGCGATTCTGGGCAATTGGTTGTCGATCGTCGCCCCCTATCGGATGGCCCAAGGGTCCCTCAGGCCCACGAAGGTCCCTCCGAAAGTGACGCTAATCATCATCCTCGGCATGCTCCTCTCGCCAGTGGCGGCGGGTCTCATCCTTCTTCCGGTCACGCTCGAACTTTCCTTCGGATCCGCCGCATGGCCGCGGGGTCTCATGCTCCAGGTCGCTTCCTTCGTTTTTCTGCTTGCGGCTGCCGGACTGTATTTCGCAACGATCCCTTCGCTGGGCCGCCTGTTGAGAGAACGCGAACACCATGTGCTCTCCTCCGTCACGCAGGAAATTGAATGATCATCCGGGCGAAATCCACGCCGAAGGGTCCAGCGGGATCGCATTCATGATGGTTGCGGGAACGCTGAGCACTTCGGGCGTCTCGCCTATTTTGACATAGACGCGGTCGTTTTCGGACTTCCCGATGGTGACGCTTGCGATGAGTTGCTCTCCCGCGCGGGTTTCCGGCGTGTTCTCCGAGAGCACGGCAAGGAATGAAACCGTGCCCTGCGGGCGATCGAGTCCAAAAGCGGCAAACTTTCCATCCGCAACCGAATCGTAGGCCGAAACTTTCGCCGTCGACACCGCATCCGCAAGCGCCCTGACCGCCGCCGCGCTCGCCGGACGCTGGCTTGCGCCGTCCTTCACGACCCACTGCTCTCCCTCGCGCCGCAGCGAAAACTCCCTCTCAGGTGTCTGGATGCGAATGAGGTCCACGATGTCAAGATTCAGCGGAAGCAACCGGCGATCGCGCAGAGCGTCGGGGCTGATTTCCAGAAGTTGCAACGTCTCCGGAGGCAGGCGGTAAATGGAGTTGCGGGCCGTGAACTGACCCAGGAGTGTTCCCGACTTGTCAGTGCCCAGGCGCAGCGTTTGGCGCCGGGCGTTTCCCTCCGCGTAGAATGTGATCTCCTCCCCGCCCTCTACAATCCCATAGACGCTCAGGTCCCCGGAGTCCTCCGCGACAAATTCGATGATCTTCTGGCCAAGAAACTGCTTGAGGAAATCGTCCACCTTTTGCTCGTCGGCCCGGGCGCGGAGCGGCTTGACAATCTGCCAGCCCGTGGCGTCGCGGGACAGCTCGATTTCTCCGCCGCGCCTGCGGACGACGAAGCGATCGACCTGATCGGGAGACAGGTCCGTGAGCCGACGGTCTCGAAAATCCGCGGCATCCCGAAAAGCCAGCTTGAGCAACTCGTCACTGACCAGATAGACATCGCGCGAACCGTTCGTCCGCACGTAAATTCGCTCCTCGCTCGCAGCGTCCTTGCCAAAATAGAGGGTCACCTTTTCTTTGCCGTCGAACTCGATGGTCCTTTTGGGACTGCGCAGACCATAGGTGCTCAATTCGCCGTCCGTCTTGAACTCCTTTCCCGCGATCTTGTCAAAATACTTCATTCCCGCCGCCGCAGTAAGCACGCGCTCGACCAGGACAGAATCCGCCCGGTCCTTCGATTTCGCGCCCAGCTGCCAGCCGTCATCCACTCGTTTGATGTCAAATTTGCTGACACCGGTCGAAATGCGAACTTCACGCACCTTCGACGGGTCGAGGTTCAACACGAATCCTTTGCGGGCGGCGGCGAGATCTTCACGCGTGCTCCGGGTCAGCGGTTCGTAGATCGCGAGAAATGCGATCGCCGCGATGGCAAACGCGCACAGCAATAGGGTCTTCACGCGGCTCATGCGCGCCTCCGCCACCAGACGACCAAACCGGCAAAAGCCGCGATTCCTGGAATGACAATCATTGTGTAAAGGGCGATGGAACCGAGTTGCGCATCCGAAAGATTCAGCGAAAAGTGCTTCACGGTCTTCGGCATCACTCCGGTGAACTGGCCCCGGTCGAGCAACCAGTTCATTGCGCTAAGAAGAAAGTCGAGGCCTTGTTGATTGAGCGCCGCGTCGAGTGCAAACTCGCAGCTTCCCACCGCGATCAGCTTCGCAGACTCCACTTCCACGCGGTCGTCGGTCACGCCGCCACGCGCGGCCGCGAGGGCCACATACAGCGGTTGTCCAATGTCCTTGCCCTCTTCGTAGCGGACGCCCTTCTTTTCGTCGGTCACATAATCCATCTCGCCCCAAAATTCGTCGCTCGCCCGGATCAGCGGCCAGAGCTGCACGCCGGCGTTCTGAGCCTGCGCGCCATCCATATCGAGCGACTGCGTGGCGCCGGGCAAAAGAATGTTGATACCGGCCATCCGCTTGGTGATGGCGTTCTTGGGAAGAAATTCAGCTGTCACATCACGAAGGATTCCCGTGGCGAATGGCAGGCGCACGGTACGCAGGACCCGGTCGTCCACGGGCGTCACTCCCGCCTGCTTGAGAAGCGAAGTCAGCCGGGGCGTTTTCGCTTTCGGGTCGAGGAGGACGAGCAGCCGGCCCTTCTCCTTCCAGTATTTTTCGAGTATCAGCGCCTCGCGCTCTTCCAGATCGAATTGCGGGGCCACGATCGTCAGCGCGGCACAATCCGCCGGCACGGAATCCAACGAGGCGAAGGAGAGAGGCGCAACGCTCACGTTCTGCCGTTCGACGTAATCCTTGAAGACGGAAAGCGGCGTCCTTTCGACGATCGCCGGTTCTCCGTGACCCTGCAGGAAATAGACCTTCAAACGCTCCGGGCTTATCAGGGCTATCATGCCGTTTGTGAGGGCCTGCTCGCCCTTGAAGGCGAGCAATCGGGGCGGATCACCGCTCTCGACCGGGCTCATGTCGAAGTCGGCCATCTCCGATACCGGCACAAACTTCGAGCGCCCATCGTAGTCCAGGATGAGAACATTCTCGGAGACGCTGAACTTGTATTGCTCCTGCAACTCCCGCGCCCGGGACAGGTTTCGAGTGGGATCGACATATTCGACCTCGATCTTGTTCCGGCCTGAAAAAATCAGCTCCTTGAGAAGATTCTGCACATCGGGGAAGAGTCCGGTTTCCGGGGAGAGCACGGTCGGCGAGAAGAAAACCGTAATCCGAACAGGCTTCTTCAACTCGCGCAGAACCCGCCTCGTCTGCTCGGAAAGCGTGAACTTTTGGGAGCGCGAGAAGTCCGCGCGCGCATAATGATTAAAACTGAAGTAGTTGACCGCGACCAGAAGCACCAGCATTGCCACCACTTGCAATGCGACATTCAGCCGGATCGTCCTGCGCGGAATGCTTAGTTTTTCCATCTGCGGTACTGGAAGACATGGAAGGTCAGAAAAAGCGTGAAGAGCGTCATGCTCAGGTAGAAGACGACCGGCCGCGTGTCGAAGAGACCCTGCGAAAACTCCCCCATGTGCTCGATGGTCGAAAAATAATACGTGAGCTCGCGCAGCGCGGAGCTCGCCCTCAGGAAAATAAAGGAAAGAAAGCTTAGGAAAAACATAAGGCTGATAAGCGCGAAGGCAATCGTTGCGGCCACGATCTGATTGTTTGTCAGCGCGGACGCCAGACAGCCAATGGAAAGATAGAACATTCCCACCAGTACAAGCATCGAATAGGCTCCGAGGTAGGATCCGAAGGCCTCCGCGGCGCTCAGGCCGGTCATCCAGCGAAAGATCGCAAAATAAAGCAGGCTCGGCGCCCAAAGGATAAGGTAGAAGACAAAGCTGCCGAGGAACTTTGCGGCCACGACCTGCCCATCGCGCACGGGAGCGGTCATCAGTGTTTCAATCGTTCCAAGCTTGTACTCCTCGCTGAAGAGACGCATTGTGAGCAGCGGGAAGATCAACACGAACGGAAACCAAAAAAGGATCGTGTTAAAAAACGCCTCGACCACGGAGGTCTGGCTTGGCTCCCGATTCAGAGCGAGAAGCCCTGCGTGAAAGTTGGCCGCGGTCAGGAGGAGGAAAAAGAACAGGACGATATACGCCAGCGGCTGGTGAAAATAGTGGCTCACCTCGCGAACCAACAGGGTTATGAAGCGCTTCATTACTGTTCTTCCGAGTGAGTCACCTCGGCAAAGACCTGCTCCAGCGTCGCGCTGTGTCTCGTCAATTCCCGCAGCGGCCATCCCTCCTTTACGGCGAGCGCATGCAGACTCTCCCGCGGGTCGCCTTCCACATGGAGAATAAAGCGGGTCCAATCTTCGATCTTCTTTTGAACGACGTCCTTCACGCCCGGCACCAGACGCAGTTTGCCTGTCGCGTGAGGATCGCCGGTCTTCACTTCGAGGACAACCTCCCCTTGCGAGCCAATGCGCGCACGCAGGTTCTCCGGCGTATCAAGGGCTTCGATGCGCCCCTTGTTGATGATGATCACCCGCGAGCAAGTCATCTCCACTTCCGGCAGGATGTGGGTTGAAAGCAGGATCGTGTGATGGCGCCGCAGGTTCTTGATGAGTTCACGGACCTGTCGGATCTGGTTCGGATCGAGGCCGATCGTCGGCTCGTCAAGGATGAGCAATTCGGGCTCATGAATCATCGCGTCGGCAAGCCCCACCCGCTGACGAAAACCCTTTGAGAGCGCTCCGATCATCTTGCGCTCCACCTCGGCAAGCCCGCAAAGATCGCAAACATCCGCCAACCTCTCCTTGATCCGCCGGCCGGCGACACCTTTCAGCGCAGCGCGAAAGGAAAGGTATTCATTCACGCGCATGTCATGAGGCAACGGAACATGCTCCGGCATGTAGCCCAGGCGTTCACGCGCCCTGAGCGATTCTCTAAACACATCGAAGCCAGCGACTTCTGCACGTCCGGAGGTCGGGGGAAGGTAGCACGCGAGCATCCGCATCGTCGTGCTCTTTCCTGCGCCGTTTGGGCCCAGAAATCCGACGATTTCTCCCTTTTTGACCTCAAAATTTATCTCGTTCACCGCTGTGACGCCGCCGTAGCGCTTGGTGAGCTTTTCCACTTTGATCATTCGGGAGTTGTTCCGTTTAGCGCGAGATCCTTCGTCTTTCAAGCGGCACCCTTCATAAATCCGGCGCTTCTGCCGGACCACCGATCCGCGATACTGGCTGCTTGCGCAAATCACAATATTCCCTCACACTAGAATCTCCCTTATAAGGGGCGGCTTGCCGCCGCGCCCGAAGGACCACGAACCTAGCCAATCATATGAGTACTTTTACTGCCCGGTGGAGCGAGGGGTTGATTGATGAGAATTACGAGCGCTGGCTCGCCAATCCCCAATCGGTGGATCCTGATTGGTCTGCTTTCTTTGAGGGGTTTGACCTTGGCTTTTCCAAAAGCGAGGAGAACGGGGACGCCGCCACCGCGGAACTCTCGCCCGGAGTCGTCACCGATAGCAGCCTCCAAACGCGCGTGGAGGCTCTCGTCTACGCTTACAGAACGCTCGGGCACACCATCGCGGACCTCGATCCTCTCGATTTGCTCAAACGATCGAATCCCCTCCTCACCCTGAAGGAACTCGGGTTTGAAGAAAAGGATCTCGATCTGACGGTCTCCTCCCGGTTCTTCAAGGAAGCCAAGAAAATGAAGCTGCGCGACATGATTCGCGAGCTCGAAGCAATCTATTGCGGCACGGTCGGCGCGGAGTTCATGCATATCCAGAACCCGCGCATGCGTACCTGGGTCCTCTATAAGCTGGAAAATCGCGATAGTTCGCTGCGCACCAACGCCGCAGTCCATCGCGACATCCTGAGAAAACTCTACGAGGCTGAAACGTTCGAAAATTTCCTGCACACCAAATACGGCGGCAAGCGCTTTTCCCTCGAAGGCGGCGAGTCGCTCATCCTCGCTCTCGATACCCTCGTCCAAAATTGCGAAAAGCGCGGGATCAAGGAGTTGATCATGGGAATGAGCCATCGCGGGCGGCTGAACGTCCTCGCCAATATCCTTAACAAGCCGCTCGACGTCATTTTCAACGAATTCCAGGGCAACTTCGCGCCGGATTCCGTGGGCGGCAATGGCGACGTCAAATACCACCTCGGCTATCGCAACGTGCGCAAGACGGCGACCGGTTACGAAGTGGAGATCAATCTCGCGGCGAATCCCAGCCACCTTGAAGCGGTGGATCCCGTCGTCCAGGGCAAAGCCCGGGCGCGCCAGCGTTTGCTCGAGGACACCGCCTACCGCAAGAAGGTGGTCCCGATCCTCATCCACGGCGATGCCGCCTTCATTGGCCAAGGCGTGGTCGCGGAGGTCTTCAACATGTCCCAGCTGCCGGGCTACTGCACCGGTGGCACGGTCCATTTCGTGGTCAATAACCAGATCGGTTTCACCACGCTTCCCGCGGATTCCCGGTCGACCGAGTATTGCACCGAGATCGCGAAGATGATCGACGCGCCGATCTTCCACGTAAATGGCGAGGATCCCATCGCGGTGATGGAAATGGCGAGGATCGCGCTGGAATTCCGGCACGAATTCGGCCGCGACTCGGTCGTCGACATCTATTGCTATCGCCGGCATGGCCACAACGAGGGAGACGAACCAGCCTTCACCCAGCCGAATTTATACAGCCAGATAAAGAGCCATCCGCTGCCGAGCGAGGTCTTTGCCGCGCAGATCGCTCCCCTGGGCACGGTGTCGACCGAGGAAGCTGCCGCCATCAAGGCGGAATCACTCAAGGAACTCAACGACGCTCTTTCCCAGGTCAAGCTCGCCGCCGCTGAAAAGTCGAAGGCCCACGAATTCGCCGGGTCGACCGCCATTTTTCAGCCACCTTATTCGCATGCCCCGATCGACACGGCGATCACCAAGGAAAACCTCGATCTCATCGCAAAGTCGCTGACCACGGTTCCGGAAGAATTTCATGTGCTGCCAAAGATCAAGCGCATCCTCCTGGAGCGGCGCTTGCAGATTTGGAAGGCGGGCGGGCCCTACAACTGGGCATTCGCCGAGGCGCTTGCCTTCGGCTCGCTTCTTCTCGAGGGCACACCCGTGCGGCTCTCCGGTCAGGATAGCCGCCGTGGCACGTTCAGCCAGCGCCACAGCGTGCTGTATGACGAAAAGAATCGCCAGCGGTACATACCGCTCAATCATCTCCGCACCAATCAAGCCAAGTTCTGCGTTTATAACAGCCCGCTCTCGGAATATGCTGTTCTCGGCTTCGATTACGGCTACTCGATGGACTTTCCGGGCCAGCTCTACCTGTGGGAAGCGCAGTTCGGAGATTTTGCCAACGGAGCCCAGATCATCATTGATCAATTCCTTGCGTCGTCGGAGTCCAAATGGCGCCGCCCGAGCGCCATCGTGCTGCTGCTTCCCCACGGCTACGAAGGCCAGGGACCCGAGCACTCCAGCGCGCGGCTCGAGCGTTTCCTCCAGCTCTGCGCCGAGGAAAACATGCAGGTCTGCAATCTGACGACGCCTGCGCAGTACTTTCACGCCCTGCGCCGGCAAATGCACCGCAAATACCGCAAGCCGCTTATCATCATGACGCCAAAAAGCCTGCTCACCCACGAGCAGGCCGTTTCGAAGGAGTCGGATTTTACCAACTCGCGCTTCTTCGAAATTCTCGGCGATACGGAAGCCTCACCAAAGAAGGTTGAGCGGGTGATCTTCTGCTCGGGAAAGGTGTATTACGATCTGATTAAATATCGCCAGGAGAACAGTCTCAAGGACGCCGCGGCGATCATTCGGATCGAACAACTCTATCCGCTTTACAAGGAGAAGGTCGGCCGCCTTACAAAACCATTCTCCAACGCGAAGAAATTTGTATGGTGCCAGGAAGAGCCGGAAAATATGGGTGCGTGGACCTTTATTTTGCCCCGCCTCCTCAATCTATTCCCGGGATACATCCATTACGCGGGCAGGCCTGCAAGCGCCAGTACCGCTGCCGGGACCATGCAGGCGCATCAAGCTCAACAGGCTGCGTTGGTCAAACAGGCCTTCGAAGTCTAGCAGCGTGCGCCATTCCTTATGAACGTCGAAGTCAAAGTTCCCACCGTTGGCGAATCCATCACCTCAGGCATCCTTTCCGCGTGGCATAAGAAGGACGGTGAGTCCGTCAATGCCGGCGACATTCTCTTCACTCTCGAAACCGACAAGGTCTCGACCGAAGTCAATGCGCCCGAGTCGGGCATCCTGAGGACCCAGGTCGCTGAGGGTGATGAGGTCAAAATCGATCAGGTCGTTGCCCTGATCGAGCCAGGCTCCGGTGCCGCCGCGCCGGAAAAGGCCGCCGAATCGACGGAACCCGAACCCGCCGCCAAAGCGCCTCCCGCGCCGCCCGAGGAAGAACCCGCGACACCGCCTCCCGCGCCGAAGATCGCTCCCGCTCTCCAGAAAAGGGAGGAAACCCCCGCGCCCAAGCCGAAGATCGCGACGCCCGACGATCCGCGTACCACGCGCAAGAAGCTCACTCCCCTTCGCCGGAAAATCGCCGCGCAACTCGTCATGGCGCAGCACACGGCCGCCATCCTGACGACGTTCAACGAGTGCGACATGAGCGGAGTGATGGCGCTCCGCAAGGAAATGCAGGAGGAATTCACGAAACGGCACAGCGTGAAGCTTGGTTTCATGTCCTTCTTCGTAAAATCCGTTGTGGACGCTCTCAAGGCCGTTCCTTCCATCAATTCCCGTCTCGACGGCGATGACCTCATCAAGAATCACTACTACGACATCGGAGTTGCCGTTGGCACAGAGCGCGGCCTCATGGTCCCTATTCTGCGGGATTGTGATCAGAAATCCTTTGCTCAAATCGAAGGCGATCTGATGGGCTATGCCGTCAAGGCTCGCGACGGCAAGATCGGCCTCGAAGATCTGCAAGGCGGAGTCTTTACCATTTCCAATGGAGGTGTCTACGGCTCTCTTCTGAGCACACCCATTTTGAATCCGCCGCAAAGCGGGATCCTTGGAATGCACAAGATCCAGGAACGCCCGATCGTTGAGAAGGGGCAGATCGTCATCCGGCCCATGATGTATCTGGCTTTGAGCTACGATCATCGCGTGGTGGATGGCAAGGAAGCCGTGACATTCCTCATTCGCGTCAAGGATTGCATAGAGAACCCCGCGCGCCTCTTGTTGGGAACTTGAACGCCGATGGCGTTGATGGTGTCTGAATCTCATCGCCACGTGTACATTGCGCCTTTGTTCAGAATCTTCTACGCGGCCCACGGGGCTGCCCCCAGTCCGCCGGCAGGCGGATCGGAAATCGACTAGACGCCCCATTCTTCTGTGAGCGATCGAAATTTTGTATTCCTCGACCCCCGGGGAAGACGCTGGAACTGGATTCGCCTGGTCGCCGGTCTCGGGCTTTTGCTGCTCCTCAGCCTGCTGATCGTTTTTATCCGCGCGCTCTGGGTTAAACCGGAGCTTCACATGCCGGATTCGCTGAGAGCCATGAAAATGGAACTCAGAACCGCCGACAGTCCCGCGACACGCACCGTCGCTCTCAACCGGCCGTGGATGAAATTTGCCCAGACTCCGCATCAACGCAAACGCACTGGCATCGCGGAGCCCAACCAAACCCGGATCTCGGCGGCCTTGCTGGCGGCCGGGGATCCGCGCAGCCTTTTGTGCCTGTCCCGGCATGCCTCGGAACTCACTCATGTCTGCCTGGAGATGCTTACCGTCAGCGGGCAACCTGCCCGCCTGACGTCCGAAATAGATCCCGAAGTGCTCTCCGCGGCTCGCGCTTCGCGACTTCAGATCTTTCCCATCCTCACCAACCTTGTCGGCCAGCGTTGGGATACCGACGCCGTCGAGGGCCTGCTCCGGGCAGACGAAAGTACGCAACTTGCTTTTGCTTCGAATGTTATAAACAGCCTGGAAAATGTGGGAGCATCGGGAATGCTCGTCGATTGGCAGGGCATAGACCCCTCTCTTTCTGCCAAGTTGGTCGAATTTCTCGGACGTTTGCATCTGAAGCTGCGGAAGGAGAATCTCGAGCTCTGGCTAAGCATTCCGGTAGGTGACGATTTGCGAACTTTCGACCTGGAGGACCTTCCCGGCGTGGTCGACCATCTTGTCGCGCAGCTCCATGACGAGAACGCGGAGGATGACGCCCCGGGCCCTGTCGCTTCACAACCGTGGTTCGAAGGTTGGCTAAGGACGCTGATGGGGTATGGAGAGCCGGGCCAGTGGATCCTTTCGCTCGGCGCCTACGGTTACGATTGGAATACCGCCACAAAGAAGACGTCCACGATCAGCTTTGCCGACGCCATGGCGCGCGCGCAAAGATCCGGCGAAGCGTCCGTAACCAGCTCCGCCCCGGACTTCAACCCAACCTTCTCCTACGATTCGGAAGGAGAATCCCATGCGGTCTGGTTTCTCGACGCCTCCACCTTCGCCAACCAACTCCGTTCCCTGGACCAGGAGGGCTGCGCAGGCGTCCTCATCAATCAACTCGGGACGGAAGACCCCGGCATCTGGCCGATTCTGGACCATCATTCGGGCGACGAACCCTCCCCGCAACTGCTCCAGGAGCTCGAGACGATCGAACCCAAGAGCGTCATTGCCCAGATCGGCGAGGGAGATTTCCTCACGGCAGATTTGACCTCCGAATCCGGCTCACGGCAGCTTTGGGTCGATTCGGACGGCTACGTCTGCGAGACCTATAAGAAATGGCCGGTCTACCCCACGGTTGTGCATTTCCAGGATGCCAAACCGAATCATGTCGCGCTGACGTTTGATGATGGCCCGGATCCGAAATGGACCCCGCAGATTCTCGACATCCTGCGTCAATACCACGTACACGCCACCTTTTTTGTTATAGGCAAGCATGCCGAGGATCATCCGGGCCTCATCCGGCGCATCCTCAAGGAGGGTCACGAGATTGGAAGTCACACCTATACCCATCCCAACCTCTCTGAAATCACGCCGGAGCAGACTACCCTGGAGCTGAACGCGACCCAGCGGCTCATCGAATGGATCAGCGGGCGCACGACGATCCTTTTTCGTCCCCCGTATAACGCCGATTCCATGCCGGTGTCGCTCGCTGAAGCCCGTCCGATCGCCCTGGCCACTGACCTCGGCTATATCACCGTGGGGGAAAGCATCGACCCCGAGGATTGGGAGCGCCCGGGCACTGACGAAATCGTGCGCCGTGTGAAGCAAGGCCGCGATGCGGGAAGCATCATTCTTCTGCATGACGCGGGAGGCAACCGCAGCCAAACCGTTGCCGCGTTGCCGGTTATCCTCGATTTCCTCAAGGCCCGCGGAGATACGGTGGTTCCGGCGGGTAAACTTCTTGGCCTCAATCGCGATTACACCATGCCTCCCTTGGCCGCGAGCGCCCCGAGCGTTCCCAATGTCATAGCGAATGCCGGTCTTCTGGCGGTTAACTGGAGCGAAGAATTCCTCTGGGCGTTCATGATCGTCACCTCGCTGCTGACCCTCCTGCGCAGCGTCGCCCTGGCTTTTCTTTCGCTCAGTCGAAAATCGCCGCCCTCGTCCGGAAATTTCACGCCTTCACTCAGTGTCCTCGTTGCGGCTTACAACGAGGAGAAGGTGATCGCGTCAACCTTGCGCTCGTTGCTGGAAACCGACTATTCCGGTTCGCTCGAGATCATCGTGGTGGACGACGGCTCGAGCGATGAGACGGGCGCGCGAGCGGACGAGGTCGGCGATCCGCGCATCCGCGTGCTGCGACAGGCCAACGGTGGAAAATCGAGCGCCCTCACGCGAGGCCTGGCCGCGGCCGGGAACGAGGTAATCGTCTTCCTCGACGCCGACACACAATTTCAACCCGATACGCTGCGGCTTCTCGTTCAGCCGCTCGTCGATCCTCGTGTCGGCGCCGTATCCGGACACGCGCGGGTCGGCAACCTGCAAACGTGGATTGCGCGCTTCCAGAGCCTCGAATACATCTGCGGCTTCAACCTCGACCGGCGCGCCTACGATCGCGTCAATGCGATCACCGTCGTCCCGGGAGCCATCAGCGCCTTTCGCAGAGCCGCGATAGAGCAATCGGGCGGCCTCGATTCGGATACGATCGCGGAAGACACCGACTTGACGCTGTCGCTGCACCGCATGGGATGGCAGGTGACCTATGCGCCGGAAGCGATCGCCTGGACGGAGGCACCGGACACCATTCGAGCGCTTGCCAAACAGAGATTCCGCTGGGCCTTCGGGACCATGCAATGTCTCTGGAAGCACAGGGATCTCATCCTCAACCCTCGCTTCGGCGCCCTCGGCTGCTTCAGCCTTCCAAGCATCGTCCTTTTCCAAATCGTGCTCGTTGCCGCGGTTCCCGTTGTCGATGTTCTGCTCATCATCTCACTCCTTTCGGGAGCCGGATTGCCGTTTATCGCCTACTTCCTTGCCTTCCTCATCTGTGATCTGGCGCTGGCCACCCTGGCTTGCTGGATCGAGAAGGAGCCTCTCAGGCGGGCCGCCTGGATCATTCCCATGCGATTCATCTATCGGCCGGTCTTGAGCTACGTCGTCTGGCGCTCAATCCTCCATATGCTGCGCGGAGCGTGGGTTGGCTGGGGAAAGCTGGACCGCAAGGGAACCGTGACCATGCAACCGGTTAAATCTTGAAGGCCATTCGACTTTGCCTGGCGGCCGCACTTATCGCGACGGGCTGCCGCCAGCAGACAGCGCATCCGACCCCGCAAACATCCGCATCGCCCGAGGCACCCGTTCACCTCGTAATCCCCGAGCAGGGTGCCTACACGGGAGCGTATCTGGATTTCGGCGACTCCGAAGATGATGTGACTCTCGAGCAAATCGAGGCTTTCGAAGGCGCTGTCGGAAAACACCAGGCCATCATTGCCTCATCGAGTTATTGGGGAGAGCAAACCTTCCCCTTGCGCAACCTCGAGATCATTTCCCGGCACAGCGCCATTCCGCTCATCTACTGGTCGCCTTGGGACAAACCCTACGAACAGGAGCGGGGACCAGACCGCTTTTCCCTTGATGCCATTCTTGCTGGCAAATGGGACCCTTATATCGATTCCTGGGCCGCGCAGGCTAAAGCCTTCGGCCAGCCGTTCTTTGTCGCTTGGGGCCTCGAAATGAACGGTACATGGTTCCCGTGGTCGGGCTATTTCTACGGCAGCGGAAAGGAAATCTCCGGGAATGTCTACGCCGGGCCTGAACTTTTCAAAAAGGTCTACCGCCACGTCGTGGACCGTGTGCGCGCGGCCGGCGCGAAAAACATCATCTGGCTCTTCCATGTCAACAACTACTCCTATCCGTTGGACGAGTGGAACGAGCTCAAGCAATACTATCCCGGCGATGATTACGTCGATTGGCTAGCCATGAGCGCCTATGGAAAGCAGTTCCATCGCGACCCGTGGATTTCCGCCTCCGATGCGATGGTTTATGCCTACGATGATCTCTGCGCGATCAGTCCGGCCAAGCCCGTGATGTTGGCCGAATGGGGCATTGGCGAGTTTCCCGAGGCCGGCGACAAGGCCCGATGGATCACGGAAGCCTTCCAAAATATGAGGACTCGCTTCCCGCGTCTGAAAGCTGCCGTCTTCTGGAACGAACGCTGGGAAAACGAGGACGGCTTTTACAGCAATCTCCGGGTTACATCGTCCGTGCAATCGCTGGATGCCTACAGGAAGGGAGTGGCCGATCCGTTCTGGCT
The DNA here is from genome assembly GCA_963763735.1 of uncultured Verrucomicrobiae bacterium. Lineage (GTDB taxonomy): Bacteria > Verrucomicrobiota > Verrucomicrobiia > Chthoniobacterales > Terrimicrobiaceae > DASTFP01. The sequence goes on from CAVXQK010000021.1 coordinate 165,388, forward strand.
GGACCATCCCCTTTATCGTTAGCCTCATCGCACACGCTGGAAACCGAACGGAGCGGATCACGCCCGCGAGGCGGCCGGAACCATCGTTACCGCGCAGCGTCTGCCAGCGCCAGCGGCAGGGTCGAAAACTGGTAGGTGTAGCCGCCTTCCTGTGCGACCCGCGGCGCGACCCGGGCGCTGTCGAGCATGGTATGCGAGAGTTCGCCGAGCGTCAGCCGCAAGACGAAGGCCGGAGCGGGAATCAGGGCTGGACGCCCGAAGCATTTCGTCAGCGCTTTGGTGAAGTGCGAATTGCGGAAGGGCTCCGGCATCACCGCGTTGACAGGACCCCTGACCGTATCGCTTTCAACAGCCCAGACTGCGATTCCCGCGACATCGTCAACATGCACCCCGCTCATCCACTGCCGGCCGCTCCCAAGCTTGCCGCCGAGACCCATTTTGAAGACGGGTCGCATGAGCTTGAGCGCGCCGCCCGAACCGATGACAAAGCCAATGCGCACGAAGACCACGCGCACACCGAAGGATTCCGCGCGAACCGCTTCGCTCTCCCATTCGCGGCAGACGTCGGCCAGGAATCCGCCTCCCGCCGCGGAGGATTCGTCGACCAAAGTCTCCCCCGTGTCACCGTAGTAGCCAATCGCGGAAGCGTTGACGAGGACGCGCGGGCGCCCGGCCATCGCCTCGATAGCCTCGACGATTCGGCGCGTGCCAAGGATGCGGCTCTCACGGATTCGACGTTTTTTTTCCTCCGTCCACAAGCCGAGGATGGGTTCTCCCGCGAGATTCACAACGGCGTCAAGACCGCTCAGATCGGGAGGAGCGCCGAGGCGAAGCAGGCGGGCGCCCGCGACGGGACGCCGCGAAAAGCTTACGATCTTGTGACCGTGTCTGCCACAATGGGCCGCGACGCGCGAGCCGATGAATCCTGTCACTCCAGTAATGCCGATAATCACTTTCTACGTTACGTTACGAACCAAACCTTAGCCGCAGCCAACCGTAAGGAAAGCGATCACCCGGACAATCCGTCGGTTTGGGATTGATTTTCTTGTGCGGCAATACGATGGCCTGCTTCCCCTTGACCTTTCCCACGCGACCGCGCAGGTAGGTGATCAGTTCGTCGAGCGCGGCCATCTGGGCCTTGGTGGGAAGATCGCGGTTCAGGTCGCCGACCAGACAGATGCCGAGGGCGATATTGTTGAGGTAATCGCTGGCCACATGTCCGCCATTGATCTGCCTCGTCCAGCGCGAGCCTATCTCGATTTGACCATTGCCGGAAGAATTGCCATTGCCGATCACGAAATGGTAGGCGAGTCCGTTTTGCATTTTGCGCACCCTGCGATGATAAGTGTCAAAAATGCGGGCATTGCCCTGACGGGTGCCGCTATTGTGAACGATGATATATTTCCAGCGTCCCTTCTTGACCTTCGCTTGGTCGATCGCTCTGCGCACTGAGGGAGAGAGGTAGCGCCAGCGCTTAAACCAGCCACCGCTGCTTTTCGAGGCGGGCTCAAGGCCCTGATCCTCTTCCAAGCCCGACTTTTCTATCAGAATGGGAGCATTGAGGCGCTCCCCGCCTGGTGTTTTTCCGGTGGGAATCTGTGGTGGAGTTTGCGAAGGTGCCGGCTCCGGCGATTTGAGCGGAATTACATCGGGCGTGGGAGATTGCCGCGGCGAAGGAGCCGGTTTCGGACGCGGCGCCGGCTCGGCTTCTTCGGACTCGGGCGCAGGCTTGGGTGTCGGGCGCGGCGTCGGCGTGGGCGTGGGCGCGGCTTTCGGTTTGGGACGTGGGGTCGCGGAGGCGCTCGGGCGCGGAACCGGCTGGATGTCTTCACGCGCTTTGAGAAAAAGCTTTCTCTTTTCCTCATCGGTCATTTGGCCGCGAAGCAACGGCAGATCGGTTGAAATCGCGGCCAAAAGCATCATCAGAAAAACAATCCTCGTCCGCATTTCCCCGCGCACGCTAACAGATGGCCCGGCTTGTTCAAGTCGCTCGCCATTTGAAGCGCGTTCGGTCCCCATGTAAATTGGGCTATGAAGAAGCTCCTTGCGCTTCTGTTCCTCGCGTTCTCGCCTCTTGCCGCGCAGCAGAGCGAGATGCAAGCGGAAGCTGTGCGGGCGTTTCAGGCCGGAGATTACGCGACCGCAAGGTCGCTTTTCGAATCCCTTCTATCCATCGAACCCCAAAACGCTGCCGCGCGAAATTACCTCCGCGCCATCGCCCAGCGTGAGAAAGGGGGACGGGGCCTTGAAGGTGCCCTCGGGAAGATCCTCATACCAAAGGTGGATTTTCGAGACGTGACGGTGCACGAAGCCGTTGCCTTCGTTTCGCAAAGGGTCCGCGAACTAAGCGGAGGGAAGCAATCGGTAAATGTGGTCTGGTTGGCGACCCCTGAGCAAACCGGCAATGCACGCGTTACACTGAGCCTTCAGAATGTGCCGGCTTCCGACGTGTTGCGGTATATTGGAGACTCTGCGAATCTCCGCTTCAGCTTTGAGGCTCTTGCAGTGACAATCAAGCCGATAAGCAATCCCCAAGACGGAAAGATCGCCGAGTAGCGTCCTGCAAACACGCTTTCTTTGGACTACGATATTCCGCCCTCCCACCCTTGGTCTGGCGCAAGTGCCTTGCGTGGTTCCCCCGATTGCTGCTCGAATCCGAACTGGACGGCGGCCGGCCCGGGCCCCTCGGCCTGGGGGAGCCATCGGTGCCATTATCGCCATTGTGCGCGCGATAATCGGCTAAACTGGAATCACGCAACACAAGCCCCGCCCTGGGAAACCTCGGCGGGGCTTTTGCTTGTGCCGTGAGGCGGCCGTAGTATCGATGATTGATGAGTTTTCGCTCCACCGGACTCGCAGGTATAATCTGTTTGACGGTCCTCGGGTGCGCCACGCCCGCGGTAGAAACGACCAAGACCCCCGAGTCCGAACCGTTGAAACGTCAGGAGCAATGGATGAGTGGTGACAGACCGCTTGGTGAAGTTGGCCCCGTTGGGGCGCGTTCTACGCTTGAACGGGGAACGATTCGCGATGATCTAGATCCACGAAACCCCAGCCCATTCCCTACCTTTCCCGCACAGTAAAAAGGGTCACCAAGGCGAAGGTCGCGCGAAGTTCCTGCGATTGGCTCCCAAAATAACACCTTGGCCAGGGCCCACGCTAGAACTGGCTTTTTTTGCTGCGATTCTTACTGACATCCGAATCCGCCAGGCATCGACTTAACGCGTCGTTCAGGCAGCTCACAGTTAAAGCATCGGAGAAATCAATGAAGCTGGCGAGCACTGCAGCCGATCCCGAGACGACCGCAGAAGATCCGCATCACCAAGGCATATACCGTGGCCGTACTCAACACACGAACCGCGGCACCGCCGCCTGCCTAAGCGAAATAGGCAGGGAGGGGGTTCGCCTCCTTGGGCTATCTTCGTATTGCCAGATCGCTGGAAGCCCTTGGCGAGGCTCCTTTGCTCTTTAGTACAAGACCCTCACGAGGTAAAGTCCCTCGGCCGGAGCCACATGGTTCCATCTCGGAGCGGCCCTCTTTAGGCGTACTCTCAAACTGTCCAAGTCCTCACGGTGTTGCGCCACGCGAATCATCGCACCGGTTACCATGCGAACCATCCTGTAAAGAAATCCGTCTCCTTCGAAAGTCAGGATGATCAGGCCGGTCCGGGACGCAAGGGTTATCTTGCGAATTGTCCGCACTGTTTGTCGAGGGGCTCTGCCGCGATTGGCGGAAAAGGCCCCGAAATCATGGCGTCCTGTGAAGAGCGCGGCAGCGCGCCGAAGCGCCCCGAGGTCCAGGGCCTGCGGCACGTGGAAGACACGGCCGAATTGGTGTGGCGGAAGAATGGGCTTGTTGCAAACAAGGTAGCGATAAACTTTCCCTTTTGCCGAGAAGCGCGCGTGAAAATCACCGGGGGCCCGGTTCAACCTGGTGATGCGGATCGTCGGAGGCAAATTCGCGTTCAAAGCGCGCTGCCATTCGCCGGGACTTTGCTCACCGGGAACCTCGGCATGGGCGCGCTGGCCCAGCGCATGAACGCCGGCATCGGTTCGGCCGGAGCCGTGCACGATCACTCGCGTTCCCGCGATCTTGCTGAATGCCTTTTCGAGGTAATCCTGCACGGCATTCCCGGCGGGCTGGCTTTGCCAACCCGCATACGGCCCGCCATCATAGGCGATGGTGAGCCGCAATTTCATGCCTGCGAGTCAAGCCAGCTTTGAAGAAGAATTTGGGCCGCCGCCTGGTCGATCACCGAGCGTTGGTTTTTTTCTTTTCTCCCGGCTTCCCTCAAAGCCCTCTGGGCCGAAACGGTTGTCAGTCGCTCATCCCAGGGAATGACCTTGCATTGAACACATGCTCGAAGTTTCTCGATCAAGACGCGCGATTTCTCCGCGGCCGGGCCGAATGAGCCATCCATGTTGCGGGGCACTCCGACGATGACTGCGCACGCCGCCCTCTCAGCCGCGAGCTCGGCGATGCGTTCGCAAGGATCGCGCTTCGAAACCTCGATCGTTTCCAAAGGATGCGCCAGCATACCGAGATCGTCGCTGACGGCAACTCCCACACGAACTTCGCCGGGATCGATTCCTAGAACACGCCTGGTTTCCATTTCCAGTTGAAAATCCCACACCACAAACCTAGGTTGCGCAATAACATGTCTTTCCTCTCATTCGATAAATTTGGCGACAACCTCCCTGTGACCGGCATTGTTGCGCTTTCGCAGGCCGCGGTCGGCTTCGGTGTCGGGCTTCTGATTGCTGACAAGTTTGATCAGGCGTCGCGCCAGCGCACGGCCGTTGCACTTATCGGAGCGGGAGCGGCAACCATTCTTCCCTTTCTGGCCGGAATCATCTCGAATATCAACAATCGTCCGGAATCTTCCAGGCGCATCCGCAGGCAGCTTGCCAGCATCCGCGAAAGCACCGGTTTGTCGAATGGTCATGATGCCTTCTGAGAGCATGGCCGACTCCCCGCGTTGAATCTTCCAGCTCACCGGGCGCAATCACTCATACTGACCGCTTCGATTGAACTTTGATCATCCGCGGACGCGCACCGCTATCCTTCTCGCGTCCGCTTCTCCGCGCAGGCGCGATCTGCTCAAAAAGGCGGGCATTGAATTTCAGGTCGAGACCGCGCAGGCCGAGGAGCTTGCCGGGGGAGGTTGGACAGCGCGGGAGCTTTGCCTGCTCAACGCGCAGCGCAAGGCGATGGAGGTTGGCTCGAGGTTTCCTGAACGCGTCGTTTTGGGCGCCGACACCGTGGTCTCTTTCGAGCAGCAGGTCTTTGGGAAGCCGGGCGATTTGCAGGAAGCGCGGTTCATGCTGGAGCGGCTTTGCGGCCGCGTCCACGAAGTCCTGACAGGCGTCTGCCTCCTGCAGAAGAGCGAGCGGAAGTTGTGCCGCTTCGTCGAATCCACGCAAGTAAGGTTTCGCTCGCGGGAGGCAGTTGATCTCGAGGATTATCTGAAAAGCATCCATCCCCTCGACAAGGCCGGCGGTTATGCCGCGCAGGAGGACCAGGGACGTTTGATCGAATGTATCGAGGGCTCCATGAGCAATGTCATCGGCTTGCCGGTCGAACGCGTTCTCGCCGCCTTGGACAAGCACTTTTGACGGAAGCTGGACCCGAAGGCTTGGCCCGTCTCCCGCTTGGAGATATTACCGGGCGGGCTCTTCGCGTTCGGGCGCCCGGTCTTCAAACCGGGTAATGTGCTTGAGAAATGTCAGGGGCACGCCTCCGACGGGGCCATTGCGCTGCTTGGCAATCACGAGCTCCGCCTTGCCCTCGATCTCCTTCTTTTCCTCGTCGTCGTCCGCGTAATACTCCTCGCGCCAGAGAAGGCCGACGAGATCGGCGTCCTGCTCGATGGACCCCGATTCCCGCAAATCGCTCAGGCGGGGCCTGCCTTTGCTATCGCCGGTGCGGGCCTCGGGATTGCGATTGAGTTGGGCGAGTACAACGATGGGAACACTCAGTTCCTTCGCCAGAGCCTTGATGCCGGAGGATATTTCCGCAACTTCGACCTGTCGGTTCTCCTGGCCGCGCCGGCTCGGCGAGCGAAGAAGCTGGAGGTAGTCGATGACTATCAACTGAACGTCGTGGCGATCTTTGAGCCGCCGCGCGCGCGCGCGAAGCTCGAGAATTCCCAGCCCGGGCGTGTCGTCAATAAACATCTTGCACTCGGACAGCCTTGTCGTGGCCTGGATGAGATTCGTCATATCATGCTTCCCGATGAAGCCATCCCTGATCTTCTTCAGATCGACGCGCGCGTGAGAGCAAAGCAGACGCTGCATGAGCTGTTGCGTGCTCATTTCCAGGCTGTAAACGGCGACTGGTTTGCCCGCTTCTATCGAAACATGCTCGGCGATGTTCATGGCGAGAGCGGTCTTTCCCATCGAGGGACGCGCGGCGATCACGATCATCTCGCCGCCGTGCATTCCGTTCGTCATGACATCGATGCCCTTGAAACCCGTCGGCAGGCCCGTCAGCGCCCCGCGGTTTTGAAACAGCTTTTCGATGCTATCGAGCGCCTCCATCGCCAGTTCCTTCATCTCCGGAACCTTGGCGCGAAAACGGTCGTCACCGATCGCAAGAATCTTTTGCTCGGCCTCATCCAGCAGGATCTGAACGTCGCCCTGTTCCTCGTAGGCGCGGGCGCCATACTCTGTGCACGTTCCTATGATGGCGCGCAGAAGGTACTTCTCGCGAAGAATTTCAAGATAATAGGCCGCGTTACTGGCCGTCGGCACGAATGTGAACAAGTCGGTCACCGCAGCTGCTCCGCCGACTTCTTCGAGGAGATGGCGATCCTCCAGGAGTTGCGTCAGGGAGATAAGGTCGACGGGCTTATTCGTCTCGCGCATATCCACCAGCACCGTGAAGATCCTCGCGTGTGCAGGGTGATGGAAGTATTTCTCGGTGACCTGCTGCTGGATGCACTCGTCGAGCACCCGCCCTGGAGCAAGCAGAATCGAGCCGATCAGGCCCTTCTCCGCATCAAGGCTCTGCGGAAGGGACCTGTGAATATCTGGTAAATAAGCTCCGCTTTTTTGGGAGTAAGAACGCCCCCCTTCGCGAAATTTACCCTGGCCCAGCCCGCTGGTTTTCACGGGATTCTCAACGGACACCGCCGGAGAATCTGTGGTCATTACCGATGAATGCTAACTTTTCGCTGCGGCTTTCCTGCGGGGGGTTTTTTTGGAAGAATCCGCTTCGTGCGCTTCTTCCGACGATGCGCGCTTCGGGGCAGAGACCTTGACGTTCAGCTTCGCCGTCACATCGTGGTGAAGCTTGACCTCAATTTCCTGCTCGCCGCTCTCCTTGATGGCTTTGTCGAGCAACACGGCATGCTTGGGCAACTCGACATCGCCAAGTTCCTCGACCAGTCGGTCGTAGATATCCTTTGCCGTGATGGATCCAAAAGCCTTGCCGGTCTCGCCTGTCTCGAGAGTGAAATTGAGGACCAGCTTGTTAATCCTGCCGGCAATTTGCTCGGCAGCGGTCACTTCGCGCCCTTCTCGTTCAGCGCGTTTGGCCCTTAGATGGTTGATCTTGCGCAAGGAACTGGGGGTGACTTCGAGCGCCTTGCCCTGGGGGATGAGAAAATTCCGGGCAAAGCCGCGCCGAACCTTAACGAGATCGGCTTCCGCGCCGAGGCTCGGGATGTTTTCCGTGAGAATGACTTCTGCGTTTGCCATAAAGTCCCGATGCGAAGCGGGAGGAGGATGCTAATTCTTCGTCGGAAAGAGTCAACCCGAAATCATGGAAAATCGTAGAGGGCATGCACGAGAGCGATGGCCCGGGACTTTGGCAACACGCCGATCTCCATCTGGTTCATAACATAAGCGAAACCGATTTGATTCTCCGGATCGGCAAAGGCGAGGCTCCCTCCGGCACCGGGGTGGCCGAACGCGGAGATCGAAGGTCCAAAGATCTGGCGTTTCTTGCGCCCCGAAGCATCAAGGGGATCCAACATGAATCCGGCGGAGAACGCGGTTTCCGTGTGCAGCGTCATATCGATCCCTTGGGCACGGCGCGCGGTCATCCACCCGATGGCTTCAGGAGAAAAATACCGCCGCCCCTCCCATTCGCCATTGAGCGAAAGCATGGCATAGAACTTCGCCAGCGACTCGGCGCTGCCGATTGCACCCAGCGAAGGCAAGCTCGCAGAGCGCAGAACCGGGGAATTCATGGAAGAGGGTGAAATCGTGCCGGAGGGAGTGGAAAAGGCCTCTCGAGTGAGAGATCCGGGCGTTGCCATGGCTTGGGAAAACTCATCCTCCATATCCCCGCAACCCGCGCGCGCCGCGATGACCTGTGCCGCCCGATGGTGCAGCGATTCCGGAAGACCGATCCAGAGGTCAAGACCCATGGGTTCGCCGAAATTTGTCCGCCAGTATTCGCCAAGCGGTCGCCCGCCAAGCCTGCGGACGAATTCATCGGCAAGATAGCCGTAAATGCGTGGCGAATAGCCATGCTCTTCCCGGTCTTCCCAAAGAGGCGCTTGCAATTCGATGGCGCGAATCACCGCGTCATGGTCGCGAATGGCGGCCGTCTTGTCCGTGAGCGCCGAGAGCCCCGCGCGATGGGAAACAACCTCGCCGACGGTGATCCCTTCCTTGCCATTTTGCGCGAATTCCGGCCAGAACTCCGACACTCGCGTGGAGAGGCCGCGCCGGGAGCTTTCGAGCGCGTGGAGCACGCATGCGCTGGAAAGTCCCTTCGTCGCCGACCATACGAGCACCATCGTATCGGGAGTCCACGGCACTTCGCGCGCCGCGTCCCTCCACCCCTGACAAAAGCAGAATGCCCGCCGGCCCTCCTGCCATACGGCCACCGACGCGCCCACCTCCACGCCTCGCACGAAATTGCATTCGAAGATGGCCTGAACGCGATCCGCGACGGACTTGTCGGCTTTCATTTGCCCAGCAATCCATGAACCGCCTTCAAGTCAGGATCATACTTGGCGATCTCACGAAACTTCCCGTCCATCTGAAAGCTCGTTTCCAGGTGCCGCGCGGCTTCGCGCAGATTGCCGAGCACGGCATCGTAGCAGCCCAGATTATAATAATAAGTCGGCTCCGACTGCAACGAGGACGGCCCTCCAACGAGCAACTGCCTGGCTTCGATCGTGCGACCCAATTCGTGCAGGCAGAAGGCCCCGTGGATATATCCCGTGACGCCCTCCGGGCTTGCCGCGCGCAAACGCGCGCAAAGAGACAGCGCTTGTTCCCAGCGCCTTGCGCGCATCACGATGAAAAGTCGTATCTGCAGCACCTCCTCGCGGAGTTGATCCTTCGGGGAGAGCGCGTCGATCTCTCGCAACGCCTCGTCGGGCATCTCGAGCTCCATGTAACCCTGCGCCGAGAGCAGAGAACGTTCAAAAGACATGTCCTGCGAAATAAAATCAAATCCCGTCGCTTGCAATCACGGATCGCGAGCGGGCACGGGGAAAGTCCCACGATGCGAACCGACCCCCGACGCGGTTCCGGCGCTCAGGCGATCGTGACCTCCTTGCAGAGATAGACGTCCTGAATTGTGTGCAGGAGCTTTGCCCCTTCTTCCATCGGGCGCTGGAACGCCTTGCGTCCGGAGATCAGTCCCGTTCCTCCTGCGCGCTTGTTGACCACGGCAGTGAACGCCGCGTCCGCGAAATCGTGTTCTCCACTGGCGCCGCCCGAGTTGATAAGACCCGCGCGACCCAGATAGCAGTTCGCCACCTGGTATCTGCAAAGATCGATGGGATGGTCACTCGTGAGCTGGGTGTAGATGCGCTCATCGAGCTTGCCGTAGCTGGATCCACCCGTGTTCAGCGCCTTGAAGCCTCCGTTGTTCTCGGGGAGCTTTTGCTTGATAATGTCGGCCTGGATGGTGCAGCCGAGGTGGTTGGCCTGGCCGGTGAGATCCGCCGAAACATGGTAGTCCTTGTCCTTTTTGAAGGCACTGTTTCGCAGGTAACACCACAACACCGTCGCCATGCCCAGCTCGTGCGCCAGCGCGAAGGCCTCGGAGATCTCTGTGATCTCCCGCGTGGCGTCGTCCGAGCCGAAATAAATGGTGGCTCCTACCGCGGCAGCGCCCATTTCGTAGGCATCCTCCACCGTTCCGAAAAGGATTTCCTTGAACTGATTCGGATAGGTGAGCAGCTCGTTGTGGTTGATTTTGACGAGAAAAGGAATCCTGTGCGCATATTTCCGCGAGACGGCGCCGAGAACACCGAACGTGGATGCCACGGCATTACAGCCGCCTTCGATGGCAAGCTTCACAATGTTCTCGGGATCGAAATAGAGCGGGTTCTTTGCAAAGCTCGCCCCGGCCGAATGCTCGATGCCCTGATCGACGGGAAGGATGGACATGTAGCCGGTGCCCGCCAGGCGTCCCGTGTGGTACAGCCGATGCAGATTGTTCAAGACACGCTGGTTGCGGTTGGTGGGCGCAAAGATGCGATCTACCCAGTCCGGCCCCGGCAGATGCAGGAGCTTGGTCGGTATGGTTTGGCAGTTGTGCTTGAGGAGGTAGTCGGCCTTGTCGCCAAGGAGGGAGACGATGTTGTCGATCATGGGAGAATCTGGGTGCGCTTTCCCGTGTAAGCAACTGCCGTCTCGTTGTCCAGCCTCGCGACCAAAAGCGCTGCCGAAACGGTGAGATCGTTCACCGCCAGTCTCAGGGCGACGCGGCGAGCCGCACGCCGCCCAGCCACCCGCCGCTCAGGCGTTACGATTGATGCAATTGAGGTCTTCGAAGGAACCGATCAGGCGTTTGGTGAATGAGGCCTCGCCTGCGCCAAGCCACACGCGCGGATCGTAATACTTTTTGTTGGGTGAATCCGGTCCCTCCGGATTCCCAATCTGTCCCTGCAAATAGTCGTGATTCTTGGCTTCGTACGCGCGGATGCCATCCCAAAAAGCCCACTGCAGGTCGGTATCCAGATTCATCTTGATGGCGCCGTAGCTGATAGCCTCCCGGATTTCCTCGCGGGATGAGCCCGAACCGCCATGGAAAACGAAATTCACCGGCTTGGGGCCCGTTCCGAATTTCTTCTGAATGTAGTCCTGTGAGTCTTTCAAGATGGAGGGCTTCAGCTTGACGTTGCCCGGCTTGTAAACCCCGTGCACGTTGCCGAAGGCCGCTGCCACCGTGAAATTGGGGCTGATCGGGCTGAGCGTTGAATACGCCTTGGCCACTTCCTCGGGCTGCGTGTAAAGGCGGGACTCGTCGACTCCGGTGTTATCCACGCCATCCTCTTCACCGCCGGTCACCCCGAGTTCGATCTCAAGCGTCATGCCCAGCTTGCTCATTCGCGCAAGATACTTCGCACACGTTTCGACGTTCTCCTCCAGAGGCTCTTCGGAAAGATCAAGCATGTGCGAGCTGTAGAGCGGCTTGCCCGTCTTCGCAAATTGCTCTTCGCTGGCTGCCAGGAGGCCGTCAACCCAGGGCAAAAGTTTTTTGGCGCAATGGTCCGTATTGAGAATGACCGGCACTCCATACGCCTTGGCAGCCGCATCGACGTAATGCGCGCCGGCGATACCACCCAAAATCGGCCCGAGCTGCTTCTCCTTGCTGATCCCTTTTCCGATAAAGAACTGCGCACCGCCATTCGAAAGCTGGACCATCATCGGCGAATTGACCTCCCGGCCGGCCGCAAGCGACGCATTGATGGTGTTGGTGCCGATGCAGTTGACTGCCGGAAGCGCAAATTCACTCGCCTTCGCGTAGTCCAGAAGCTCTTTCACCTCATCGCCGAAGAGGACTCCGGCCCGAAATCGTTTGTTGTCACCCATGATTAAGATAGTTTTTGACGTTTGTAGTGCCTGGGTCCCGTGCAAGAAATCGCTCTACTGCACCCTGACTGGGGCTTTTTGAATTTTCTACCACACTGGAGTTTCGCATTGCCAGCATGAAAGTCTCCAAGCCGCGTGAATCGTGAAATCTCCCCAGGCAGCCTTTCGCAATCACGGCGCGGAAGGTAGGAAATCTGCGTCGCAGGTAGGAAATAAGACGCTTTGTTGGTAAAATCGATTGACAAAAGGAATCGCCGGAGTATGAAACTGGGTTACCCCCCCAACAAATAGATATGAAAAAGAGTTCCACCGCGTTCACTCTTATAGAGCTTCTTGTCGTCATCTCCATTATCGGCATTCTCGCTGCCCTTGCCTTGCCGGCGATCACCGGCGCTCTGGTAAGGGGGCAAATGACCCAGACATTGAGTAACATGAAGCAATTGCACCTCGCCACACAGCAAATGGCGCTCGACGGTTTGACCACGGGCGACGCAAATCTTGCGTGGCCCGGAGACATGACGACACCGAGCTTTGCCACTTGGGCAAAGGCTCTGGTCGATGGCTCCTATCTGACGATCAACGATTTTGCAAAGCTAAACTCCGCGGCCGGCAAGGTCGCTGCGCCCGGAAACATACCAACAGTGGCACAAAGCGCCCTCATTGCTTATCAAGTAAAGGAAAGTTCCGAAGGCTCGACCGTATTTCTCTCCACAGGGAACTACACTTATACGGGCGCCGGCTCAAAGTTGGATGCTACCCTGAAGCCATACGGCAACAAGGGCTTTGTGATTTTTCATAAGGCAGGCGACGGAGCGGTTTTCCTGCCACAGCAAGCCACAAATACTGCTCTCATTGGCATGAACGCCGCCGCGCTCCAATAGGAAAAAGCGACTTAACGGGGCATGTCGGGATTTACAAAAAACCGCCTTGGCCTTGGATTAAAGGGATAGTCTTCGCCTGGAAAGCCCGGGACCTCGCCAGGTTCCCTGGGTCGGAGCCATCGCTGCTCAAAATCTGCGCTCGGGAATTTGAGGGGATTTAGTCAGGCGATTCCTTTTTGGCTCGCCAACGCGCATGGCTGCGCGTTATGTTGACCGGTTCATCACTCCGGCTATGAAATCGAAAAAGATCCCTTCACCTTCCGCAAACTCCGTTGGCCCTGATCGGGGCCAGGTCATGAACGGTGCGGAGATCCTGGTAAGCTGCCTGGAACGGGAAGGAGTCACGCTGGTTTTCGCCTATCCCGGCGGCGCCTCGATGCCAATTCATCAGGCGTTGACCAAATCGAAGAAGATTCGCGTTGTTCTGCCCCGGCATGAACAAGGCGGCGCATTCGCCGCGGAGGGCTATGGACGGGCCACGGGAAGGGCGGGCGTTTGCATGGCGACTTCGGGGCCCGGCGCGACGAATCTTGTCACGGGGATCGCAGACGCGTTCATGGATTCCGTTCCGCTCGTGGCCATCACCGGCCAAGTGAATCAGGAAATGATCGGACGGGGCGCCTTTCAGGAGACGGACGTCTTCGGCATGACCCTGCCTATGGTCAAGCACAGCTATCTTGTCTGGGACATCAACGACATCCCGCGCATCGTCAAAGAGGCCTTTTACATAGCAGAAACCGGGCGCCCGGGACCTGTGCTCATCGATATTCCCAAGAACATCCAAAACAAGCGCACTCAACCGATCTATCCGCGCGGGGTGAAGCTCCGTGGCTACCACCCGGTCAAGAAGGCCGACGACCTGGCGATCCATGAGATGATCGGGATGATCGAGAACGCGTCGAAACCGCTCATCTATTGTGGCGGAGGCGTTATCACCGGCAATGCGTCCAAAGAATTGGCGGAGTTTGCGGAACGGTCGCAAATTCCCGTGACGACCACGTTGATGGGGGTGGGCGGATTCCCGGAAACGCATCCGCTTTCGCTCAAGTGGCTGGGCATGCACGGGACCGTTTATGCGAATAATGCCGCCAACGAGGCGGATCTTCTGCTCGCGATCGGCGTGCGCTTCGATGACCGGGTGACGGGTAAGGTCGAGAAGTTCTGCGAGCATGGCACGATCGTCCATATCGATATCGATAATTCCGAGCTCAACAAGAACAAGCTCGTGAAGCTCCCTATCCTGAGCGATCTCAAATACGCTCTGGAGCGCGCCAATGGCATTCTGGAGACCATGGGGCGCACGCGCGTCTCGAAGGGATACTCCCGCTTTCCTCAATGGTATCAGCAGATCAAGCGTTGGAAGGCCGACTATCCGCTGAAATTCAAGGACACGGAAGACGCGATTCAGCCGCAATACGTGGTCAAGCTGCTCTACGAGTTGACGAAGGGCGAGGCCATCATCACCACAGGGGTCGGCCAGCACCAAATGTGGGCGGGTCAGTATTACAATTTCAACAAGCCCCGCACTTTTATTACATCAGCGGGGCTCGGAGCGATGGGCTTCGGATATCCGGCGGCGATAGGGGCGAAGATTGCGCACCCTGAAAAGCAGGTCATCGACATCGATGGCGACGGCTCCTTCCTGATGAATATTCAGGAGCTGGCCACCGCCCACATCGAGAAGATTGCCGCAAAGGTGATCATCCTCAACAATCAGCACCTTGGCATGGTCGTTCAATGGGAAGACCGATTCCACGGCGGCAACAGGGGCCACACTTTCCTGGGCGATCCGAAAGATCTCAAACGGGTCTATCCCGATTACGTCGAGATGTGCAAAGGCTTCGGAGTTACCTGTGAGCGGGTGCTGAACAAGAAGGACGTCGGGCCGGCCATCAAGCGCATGCTCGACTCCGAGGAAACCTACGTCCTCGACGTGATGACGCCCTATACCGAACACGTGCTTCCCATGATTCCTTCAGGGATGACCTACAAGGACATTATCACGGAGTGATCGATCGATCTCGCGTTTCGGTGAGGGCGTGCCCTGTAAAATCCCCACGCCGCTTGTAAAAGTCGTAGCGTGCGGTGATGGCGCTGATGTAGCTTTTCGTGGTGGGGAAGTCCATCACGGCCTGAAGATCTCCGGCGCCCGCCGTCTCTCCCATGCCGGAGTCCTGCACCCAGCGCCGGACGCGCGTGCGTCCCGCATTATATTCAGCCAGGGCAAAGGGAACAGGATTGTCCTTGGCAGACCAATGCGTAAGAGCCCGATTGAGATACCAGGTGCCCGCTTCGATATTGACCTTCGGATCAAAAAGGTCCGTCGAGGCAAACGTCTGGATCTTCTCAGCGCGCGCCCAATCCGTGGCGGCCCTTTCCGTGATCTGCATGAGTCCGCGTTCTCCTTGCGATCCCACCTTTTCCGGCCGGAACTGGCTCTCGCGCCAAATGACGGCCTTGATGAGCTCGGGGGCAACACCGTAGCGCTCCGAAGCCTGCTTGATCAGATCGTCGAACCTTTTGAAACGCCAGGAGAAAATGGTTTCCCTCAGGAGATACTCCGGGTCCTCAGAAGTCATGATATACACGCAAAGCGCGGCGGCCAGAACTGCGAGCAGTGCGACCGAGGCGGCCAAAAGTTTCTTCATCGGAGGAGAGCGATCATATCATGCACGCGCAAGCCGATCCTAAGTATTTTTCGCCCGGCGGGAGGGGGTGACAATCCAAATTCTTTCGAGCCGGAAACCCACCGCAATAACATGCTTCCATGCCACGCTACGCGAGGGTAATTCCCGACCACGCTGGAGATCGCGCTCTTGACTATGTGATTCCCGAATCCCTGGGGGACTCGGTCGCGCCCGGATCGCGCGTCCGGGTGCCGTTGCGTGCGAAGCGGGTTCCTGCGACGGTGATCGAGGTGCTTGACGCCTCTGCGGTCAAATCGCCGCGCGAGATTCACGAGCTGATTGGAGCGACGCCCCTGATCCGACCCAAACTGCTCGCGATTGCGCGGTGGATGTCCGAATATTATTGCTGCCCCCTGGAAGCAGCGATGGCTTGCGTGCTGCCCCAGGTGGTTCGCCAGGGAAAAGTTGCGCCGCGCCGGCTCAATTTCGCGAGCTTGATTCGCAAACCCTCCAGCGAAGAGATGGCGACACTGGCCCGCAAGGCGCCGCGGCAAGCCGACGCTTTGAGGGCCGTCGAAGAGGCTGGCGGTCCACGTTCCATCGTTGAACTCGCAGAATCGGCCGGTGTGAATGAGGCCGTTTTTCGAGCGCTCGAAAAGAACGGCTGGTTGGCGATCGAAGCGGAGGACGTTGCGCGCGATCCCTTCTCCAGTGAGACTTTCCTGCCGACGAACGACCTGGTTTTGAACGCCGAACAAAGCCCGGCGGTGGAAGCCATCAAGAGAGCCATTGAATCTCCCGTCCGCCCGCTGGTCTTGTTTGGTGTGACGGGCAGCGGGAAGACGGAGATTTATCTTCAGGCTATCCGGCATGCGATCAGTCTTGGCCGCACTGCGCTGGTGCTTGTGCCCGAGATTTCCCTCACTCCCCAGACGGTCGAAGAATTCAAATCGCGCTTTGCCGGCGCCCAGCGCGAAGTCGCGGTTCTTCACAGCCGTCTCTCGGCAGGCGAGCGTCGCGACGAATGGTACAAAATCTACGACGGTGCGGCACGCATCGTTATTGGTGCGCGGAGCGCCGTGTTTGCGCCCATTGACCGGCTCGGAATCATCATCGTCGATGAGGAGCATGAAGGCACCTACAAGCAGGAAGAGGCGCCTCGCTATCATGCGCGCGACGTTGCCGTCCTGCGCGCCCAGCGCGAGGCATGCGCCGTTGTCCTGGGCAGTGCGACGCCCTCCATGGAAAGCTGGCACAACGTGCAAACGGGAAAGTACCAGCTGCTGGAACTTACCCAGCGTGTCGATGACCGGCGGATGCCGGTCATCCGCGTGCTCGACATGCGCAAGACGGCCCGGGCCTCAGGTGGCGACGCAATCTGCGCGCCTGCGCTCCTGGAAGCGATCCAAAAACGCCTGGCCGGCGGCGAACAGACAATTCTCTTTTTGAATCGCAGGGGCTTCTCCACGACCATGCTCTGCCAGGCGTGCGGTCACGTTTGCAAATGTCCCGATTGCAGTGTGTCGCTCACCTACCATCGCGACGCGGCGCAGCTGGCTTGCCATATCTGCGGTTACCATGCGCGCGCGCCAAAGGCGTGCCCCGCCTGCAGGGATCCGGGCATTCGCCATTCCGGAGTGGGAACTCAAAAGGTCGAGGACGCCATGCGGCGTGTCTTTCCCAAGGCGCGTGTTGCGCGAATGGATGCCGATGCAATGACCAGCAAAAACGCCTACCATCAAACTCTGAGGGCCTTCAAGGAGGGAACGATCGATATTCTCGTAGGAACCCAAATGATTGCCAAGGGACTGCACTTTCCCAACGTGACGCTCGTTGGCATAATCAACGCCGATCTGAGCCTTCACCTGCCCGATTTCCGGGCGGGAGAACGGACCTTTCAGCTTCTCACTCAAGTGGCGGGGCGAGCGGGCCGCGGCGAACTCGAGGGCGAGGTGCTTGTCCAGACGTTTACACCGTTCAGCCCGTCCATTCAGTTCGCGCGGCATCATGATTTCGATGGGTTTGTGGAGCAAGAGCTGGAGTTTCGCGAGCGTTTTGGATTTCCACCCTTTTCCCGGATGATTCTCATCACCGTGCGCGCTCGCTCGCGAGAACGGGCGGAATTTACCACGCAAACCCTGGTTCGAAGACTGCGAGAAGTCGTTCCTGCCGACACCTCCGTCGGGGAGACTGCGCCTGCTCCGCTGGAGAAGGCCCACGGTTACTATCGCTTTCAAGCCACCCTGCGCGGTCCAACCGTCCGGCCCCTTGCCCGAGCGCTTCAACAAACCCTTGCAGTCCTCCCGTTGCCCGAGGATGTTTTCGTCACGGTGGATGTTGATCCGGTAAATCTCTTGTGATCGTAGCGAGAACTCTTCCTCTGTAGCCGCCCGAAATGCACCTTCCTCCGATTCCCCGCTTTCTCGCTCGGTGGACCATCAGGGCGGTCCTGTTTGTTCTCTTCATCGGTCTCCCCGTCGCTATCGTTTATCTTAGAGAGGTTGGGATCGGATTTGGCGTAAGCGAGCGCGTCGCCGCGGCGCTGAGCGGCAATGGCTTTCGCACCGAGATCGGCAAGCTTTCGGTCGATCCGTTCAAGGGATTGATCGCCAACAATGTCGAGGTATGGGAGGCCGCCGGCGACGGCAGGAGCCTTGCACGCATCGAACGCCTGGTGGTCTCCGTAAACTTCACCGATCTGCTCGCGGGACGAATCGCCGTCGATCATGTCCAGCTTGACGAAACCGACATTTCCATCCCGATGGGAACGCAGCCGGATGATGCCCGTCTCAACGTCAAGGGGGTTTCAGCGGAGCTATTCTTCCAGGGTGATCAAGTGCGAATCAGCTCGTTCGAGGGAGTGGTGCAGGGGGTGAAGGTTGTCCTTAGCGGTTCGCTGGAGAACCTGCGGGCGTTTCATCTTAACCCCGCAATGCAGCAGCAAAAGCAGCAGAAAGGAGGGCAGGAGTTCCTCAGCCAGACAATTGAAACCTTCTCCTCCCTGAAATTTCCGGGTGCGCAGCCTGAACTCCGCCTGAAGCTCAACGGCGATCTCGCGGATCTCGCGACCCTGCGGATTTCGTCAATTTCGCTGCGTTGTGGACCGGTCGTGACTCCCAAATGGCAGGTCGATGCCATTGAAGCTGAGGCCGAATACGAAAAGCAGACTTTGAGCGTCAACCGGCTGAAGGTGCGCGCTTCGAAGGGGGCGCTCAATCTTTCCGCCAATTGGAAGGACAGCGTTTTGGATTTCGAGCTTTCCAGCACGATAATGCCGGACGCTTTCTGGAGGCTTCTGCCGAAGGACTCGCCTTTCAAAGATCTCAAGTTCGCCGCCGCGCCCCAGCTCGGGGCCACGGGCCGGCTCACACACGCGTCTTCTCCGGTTCAATACGAAATCACCGGCTCTTTGCAGCTCGGAGAGTTCTCCTTCCGCGGAATGGACTTTAATTCGTTCTCGACAGATTTTGCCTCCAGTAACGGCAAGATTTTCTTCCGGGATGCCCGGCTCCTTGCGGCTGGAGGGCAAATTGGCGTGAACTTGCTTCTGGCGCCGGATGATTTTCGGCTTCGACTGAGCAATACCATCAGTCCCTCCGCGTTCGCTCCTCTGCTGGGCAAGAAGGAACGGGAGGCCCTTAAACTGGTGGATTTTCGCGACGCTCCCTACCTGCAACTCGATCTTCGCGGCCCCAAACCGGACTTCGCCGCCCTCACGGGAACCGGCTTCGTCCGTCTGGGAAGAACGTCCATGCGCGGCTCGTCGCTGGACTGGGCTCAATCGAAGATTGAGATCGCCGAGAGTGCCATTACCTATCGGGATTTCTCGTTGGGGCGCGGCAAGGCGGTTGGCAAGGGAACATTTGTCTATGACATTGGCGGGCAGCAGGTTATCTTGCAGAACGTGGAATCGACGATGCCTCCCGTCGACGTGATGATGTGGATAGATCCGAAGATTGCGGAGGCCATCAAACCCTATCGCTTTCGCCAGCCTCCCAAGGTCCATGCCGATGGCATGGTTCATATGAAGGACCCGAAGAAGAATGATCTTCATCTCGCCATCCAGTCTGATGTCGGTCTGGATTACGATTTGCTGAATCGAACGCTTAATTTCGGACGGACCCAGGCCAAGGTCGATATTTCCGGCACCAAGGTCATCGCCAACATTAAAAGCGCAGAATTGATGGAAGGTGATGTCGGGGTCAATGCGGTGGTCTCGATAGACCCGGCGGATCCGACATTTGGAGCCGGCATTGACATTCGCCGGGTGAATTTCGCGCAGTTGACGAAGCTTTATTTTGACTACGAGGATTCCGTGGGTGTCGGAAGCGGGAATTTCAAGTTCACGGCTCGCATGGGCCAGGAGCAGGAAATGCGAGGCGACGGAAGTATCCGCGTGGAGGACGGACACGTTTTCTCCATTCCGATCCTTGGTCCGCTCTCGGATATCATCAACAAGATTATCCCCGGGGCCGGGTTTCAAACCGCGAAACTTGCCACGGCGAATTTCACGGTTGGCGAGGAAAAGATCAACACCAAGAACCTGAAAGTCGACGGCGCCGGCTTCAGTCTCTTCGGCAAAGGAGACATTTTCTTCGTCAAGGACAAGATGGACATGTCCGTGCGCATCAATGCCCGCGGGATTCCGGGACTCGTTCTCTTCCCTGTGAGCAAGCTTTTTGAGTACGTTTCCACAGGGTCCGTCTCAAAACCGGAGTGGAGACCGAAAATCATTCCCCGATTTGGCGGCGGGGATTAGGCCGTCACTTCATCAACAGCGCGGCCCGGGCGCGTTTAATCTCGCGCGTAATCTTCCGGTGGAGGCGTGCGGACATGCCCGTGACCCGTCGCGGAACGATCTTGCCGCTCTCGGTCACGAAGCGCTTGAGAAGTTCGGGGTTCTTGTAATCAATCGCCTCTTCAGCGATATCCGTGCGGCGCCGCGGCATCGACCGATTGGCCCGGCGGAAGGCGGAGCGGCGTTTGGGTGTTTTCGGCTGCATGACGTGTTACTTGATCTCCCGATGCAGAGTTCGCCGGCGCAAGAACGGATTATACTTCTTCTTTTCCAGGCGGTTTGGAGTACGGGGGCTCTTCTTGTTGCGCGTGGTCATGTAGCGCGAAGGAGGCTTGCCCTCCGCCCTGGCCTCGGTGCACTCGAGAGTGACGATTTCCTGTGGCATCGTGATTAGTCCTTGGTATCGGCGCTGTTATCCTCGTCCTCTTCGGCACCTTCCTCGTCAGAAAGACCGAAAAGGGATATGACGGGCTGGCGGACACGCTGAAAGCGGTTGCGCTTTTCAAGTTCTGCCTGGCACTCGACGGTGTAACGGGTAAAGGGAAGCGCTTCGAGGCGGGCATGCGGAATCGCTTTGCCGGACATCTCGCAGACGCCGTAGTTGCCGTTTTCGATGCGCTTTAGAGCTTCGTCGATTTCGTAGAGCGAATCCTGTTCCTGCGAGAGCAGGCTCAGGGCAAAATCCCGGTCGTAGGCATCGCTGCCGGCGTCGGCCTGGTGCATGCCGAACGCACTTGCCTCGCTGCCTTCTGCCCGCGAACGCAGGCTGTCCTTGGCCACGCCATTCATGGAATCCAGCAGGGTATCCTTCAATGCAAGGAGCTTTTCCCTTTGCCTTTGCTCAAAGGGAGAGAGGGGACCGCGTTTGGCGGCCGTCGAAGACGGCCTCTGGACTTTTATGGATGGTTTGTCGGCGATCGGTGGGCTCTCCTCGAGCGGAGCCTCGTTCGTCTCTTCGGTGTTCTTGGTCACAGTCTTTAGCTTCGCCGCTTTAGGGGCGGCCTTGGCTTGTTTGGCCACGGTTTCGAACACTTTCGCTTTGGGGGATTTCTGCGGATTGTTCGCCATTCTTTGGGTCTGTTGAAAAGGGGCGAATATCTAGCCCGATCACTGACCCAGTGCAAGGGTATTCTTGCTTCGGGCGTTCTTTCGTCACTTTTGGGTCGCAAACGTTGGCAAAAATGCTCGGAAAGCCCGAGGCCGGCATCAGGGCAGTGCGCCACATCACCTTCCGATCAGGATCACAATCGCCCGAGCGCCCACGGCCAGCACTTTCTCTCCGCCGAGATGCACTTCCGCTCCGGGCTCCACCATGTCGTCCGGCGCATCGCGCGCGGTATCGACGAACCGATACCACCCCGCGCCCTTGGGAAGGACCGGAAGCGTGAACTCGAGCGGTTCGAAGAACATGTTCATGGCACAATATATAAAATGCGGCGGCCCACCGATCGCGGCGCCGTGCCGTCCGCAAAGCATGAAGGCGATCGACCGGCTCGGGAGCGTCCAGTCCGGTTTCCAGGGCTGAACGCCATGCCATGAAATATCCGGATAGCCGCTCCCTACGCAGTCCCGGCCATTCAGGAACTCAGCCTGGCGCAAGGCCGGGTTGGCGTGGCGAAACGCAATCATTCCTTTCACAAAGCGAAGCAGCTCGCTTTGCGCTGCCGTTAGCGACCAATCGAACCAGTTCCAGTCCTCATCCTGGCAATACGCATTGTTGTTTCCGCGCTGGCTACGTCCACATTCGTCACCCATAGACAGCATCGGCACCCCCTGGCTGACGAAAAGAATGGCAACCGCGTTTTTCTGTTGGCGCAACCGGAGCGTGTTGATCTTGGGATCGTCCGTTTCCCCCTCGACGCCGCAATTCCAACCATGGTTGTCGTTCGCTCCATCGTTGTTGTTTTCGCCGTTGTCGAGGTTGTGCTTCTCGTTGTAGGAAAAGAGATCACGCAGGGTAAAGCCGTCGTGGCAGGTAATGAAGTTGATCGAGGCTGCAGGCTTGCGGCCGGCGGCGAGGTAGAGATCCGGAGAGCCCATGATGCGTTGGACCATTTCACCGACTACGCCGACATCCCCCTTGAGAAAGCGCCGCGCCGCATCGCGGTATTTACCATTCCATTCCAGCCACCGTCCATACGACGGAAAATTGCCGACCTGGTAGAGTCCGCCCGCGTCCCAGGCTTCGGCGATAAGGTCGCACTGAGCGAGCACGGGGTCGTAAGCCAAAGACTCGAGAAGTGGCGGGTTGGCAAGGGGGGCGCCCTGAGAGTCGCGACCGAGCACAGAAGCGAGATCGAAGCGAAAACCGTCCACATGGAACTCCGCGGCCCAGTAGCGCAGGCAGGAGAGAACGAACTCGCGGACAACCGGATGGTTGCAGTTCACGGTGTTCCCGCAGCCCGTGTAGTTCAGATACTGGCCCTGGCTATCGAGCAGGTAATAGGTCTTGTTGTCGATTCCCCGGAAGGAGATCGTCGGTCCTTCGCTGCCGCCCTCCGCCGTATGGTTGAACACGACATCGAACAGGATCTCGATACCCGCTTCGTGGAGCGCCTTTATGAGCTGCTTGAGCTCCTGCACCTGTGTGCCATGCCTTCCGCTGGCCGCAAAACCGGCCTTTGGCGCAAGAAAACCAAGGGTGCTATACCCCCAGTAATTGCAGAGCTGCTCGCCAGTCAGGGGATTTGTACGATGGTTTTCGAGTTCATCGAACTCGAAAATGGGCATCAGTTCGACACAGTTCACTCCGAGATCCTTGAGGTAGGCGATCTTTTCGCGCAGGCCTTCGAATGTGCCCGGATGCTTCACGCCCGAGCTGGGATGCGCGGTGAAACCCCTCAAATGCATTTCGTAGATAACCATCTCGTGTTCCGGGCGCTTGAGCGGACGGGTATGCGCCCAGTCGAACTGGTAGAACGGGATACGGCCGCGATAGGGAAAGATTTCCGGCGCCTTCGGCGGCTGCTTCCAAAAATCCCGGCCGCTGATTTCCCGCGCTTCAGGATCGAGCAGGATCTTCTGAGGATCAAAGTGATGGCCCTGGTGCGGAGCGTTCACCCCATCAAAGCGATAACCATACTCGATTTGCTCGTAGTTGAGATCGAAGATCGTCATTGCCCAAACGTTTCCCAGGCGGAACTCCGAAGGGAATGGGATATCCGCGAAAGGCACCCTATCGCCCTTCTCGAAGAGAACGAGCGTGCACGAGGTGGCATTGGCCGAGAAGATGGAGAAGTTTACGCCGCCCGGAGCATGGCTCGCGCCGAAAGGCAAAGGATGGCCGTAGCGGAGGCGGAACTCGCCGTGCGTATGCGTGTGATTAAGAGCCATAGAAACAACCTCGCAGCCCGCAAGCCAGAGAAACTTCGTTTGTTAACCGCGATCGATCCATAAGGTGGGAGTTTGATTGGAGCCTGCTAGGGAGAGCAAGAATTGTGCGCAGATTCCGTGCCAAACGGCGGATAGCCCATCAACTCGCGAATTTCGGTCGCAGCGCGGGCGGGGGAAATTCCGGCGTGCCATTTGAACTTTGCCTTCCCGGGCGGCGCCTCGGGCATCAGCCATCGCTGCCGCGCGCTCCGGTGCCACGGACCAAACATTCCCCTGTGCAGACCCGAGAACAGGACGACGCAGGACTTGTCGAGCGCCGTCGCGAAGTGAGCGGCGGCCGTATCCACCGTCAGAACCAGTTCCGCCCCTCCGATAAGATTCAAGAGTTCGACCAAATCAGAAGGAACAAGGGCCTCAGTGCCGGCGATTCCGGCACTTCGCAGGAGAGCTTGCAATTCGTTCAACTGGGAGCGCTGACTTTCCGAACCGACCAGAAGGATTCTCTTTCCCAGGCTTTCGGGCCTCAACGCGGAAAAAACCTCCTTCCAGAGCGGAAACGGATAGACCTTCGAAGGGGTGGTAACCGGAGCACAAACCCAGCAATCCTCGTGTTTTTCCCGGGTCACATGAAGGACCGGCAGAACCTCGCCCGGTTCAACCGGACGATCCAGGATCCGGGCCACCAATCGCCGGTGAGCCTCGATTTCCAACGGAATCTCAGTGGCATTCACGGGATAGGGGACCATCTCCGGCCGGAAAAGCCTCGTCGCCCCGGCCTCGACCATCGTGCGAACCTTTTTCTCAGGCTTACGCAGAATGTTTTCGCACGCGAAAAACCGCTTCGTCCGCGCGGAATAGAACAGGAACGTCTCGAGGTAATTCCTCATGCTCCGAAAACACACTGCCGCGCCGACCGGCGTTGTCTTGAGCTTGAACCAGAGCGGCAGGCAATAGACAAAATTGCGGACAAACAAATTGACCTTCTTGCGCTCTGCCGCAACGGGCAGTTCGAGCACCTTCGCCCGGGGAAATTGCGAGCGTGCGAAAGGCACCAGGACCGACTGAACGCAAAGCAAAAGGTTTTGCTCCCCAAACTCGGCGGCCAGGACCCGCAGGCCGCCCGTCGCAAGTACAAAGTCTCCTATGCCGTCCGGCTTGAGTATAAAAAGTCGCACAATGGGTAGGGTCAATTTGCAGGAGCACGCCTTCCTTCAAAAGCGATTTCTCTGGCCACCGCGGAGTTTCCTTTGAGGAGGGATCCTTGAAATTGGCGAGATCTCAGGTATTCGAAGGGGGATTGATCTTATGCCTGGATGCTACGCCGTATTTCATAAGCAACTGGGTGACCTCGTTTTGCTTGAACCGGCACTGTCCAAGCTCCGCGACCATCACGGCGAGCCAGTCCGATGCATGACACGCAGAGGCCATCTGCCTTTGCTGGGATTGATGGCCGGCGTCCACCCGCAGGGCGGCACCGCGCTCGCATGGCGCAGCCATCTCTACTGTTTTGATCCGTTGAACAAGTCGGCCGTGCGTTCGTTTCTCTCGCCGGCAAGAGTCAAGAGGTGCATACTGCCTGAAAAGCGCGAGATGAAATGGTTTCATCGGCGCGTTTTTCGCGAAGTGATCGTTCCCGAGCTTGGCGACCGCTATATCGCCGAATATTTCTGGAAAAGCACTCCCGTTCCTTGCTCACATTCCTTTCGCCCCCCGCGGCTGAATCTGCCGCCCAATCACTGGAAGCCGGACGGCTTGGGAAGCGAGCCCTTCGTCCTGGTCAACCCGACGTCCGGCTGGCGGCAGAAAAGCTGGCTGCCGGATCGCTGGGCGCAAACGCTGGGGGCGCTGCACGATGAGCGAGCCGTAAGGTTCCTAATGACGAACGCCTCGATGGATTGGCAGATTCAACACTGCCGTGAGATCCAGGAAAAGTCGGGACCCCTCGTGCGCAGTCTGGCGAGTGGGACGACTCTGGAAAACTTCCTCTGGCTCTGCTCCCGGGCACGGGCAGTTTTTACGGTGGATGGCGCCGCCTCGCATCTTGCGCGGGCCTTTGGCGTCAAGAGCGTCACGCTCTTTGGCCCGACAAACTCCCGGAACTGGCACTATCCTGCGGCGGGGAACGTCGCCATTCAGGCGCCGCCCTCCAAAGATCACATCTGCAGGCTGCGCAACTTGCCTTCCGATGCCGTCATTGAAGCCGCTCGGCTACTGTTGCGATAGATCGAGAACCTCTGCACCGCATGAGAAATGCCAACTTTTCTCTTGCCTCGCCCCTTCTCCTCCCTACTATTTCCCTCCCGCGTCATCTCGGGGAAGTAAGAGAAACACCTCTGCGTGTCTTTTTTTGTCCTCCGATATCCCGGGGCCGGAATATACAGCAGCCAAATGCCTACAATCAACCAACTGGTCCGCTCAGGACGCCGCAAGGTGACGGTCAAGTCGAAATCACCTGCGCTCGTTAAGTGCCCCCAACGCCGCGGTGTGTGTGTGCAGGTAATGACGCGGACGCCGAAGAAACCGAACTCCGCGTTGCGCAAGGTCGCAAAGGTTCGACTCACAAACGGCCAGGAGGTGATCGCCTACATTCCAGGCGAAGGGCATAATCTTCAGGAGCACTCGATCGTCCTCGTCCGGGGGGGCCGTGTGAAAGACCTCCCCGGTGTGAGGTATCATATTGTCCGCGGCACTCTCGACAGCCTCGGAGTCGACGGCCGCCGCCGCAGCCGCTCCAAATACGGCGCGAAGCGTCCGAAGGCCGGCCAGGAGGAAGCCAAAGGGGCCAAGGGAGCCAAAGGGGCCAAGGGAGCTCAACCGGCCAAAAAGAAGTAGCAGAAGAATCTTCGCATTTCGCATCTGACCTATGTCCCGTCGTCGCAGAGTCATACACAAAGAAGTCAAGAAGGACGCGCGCTATGCGAGTCCGGTCGTCGCCCGGCTCATCAGCACCGTCATGCGTTGCGGCAAGAAAAGCATTGCCGAGCACATCGTTTATACGGCGATTGACAAATCCCGCGAGGGGACAGACACCGTCGACCCGCTTGAAACGCTCAACAAAGCCATTGAGAACGTCAAGCCGCGCCTGGAGGTGAAATCCCGTCGCGTCGGCGGGGCGACTTACCAGGTGCCGATGGAAGTTCCCTCCGATCGGCAACTTGCTCTTGCGATGCGATGGATCGTTAACTTTGCGAAGGGTCGCAAGGGTGTTCCCATGGAAAACGCCCTCGCGTATGAACTTAGGGACGCCGCTACCGGCCAGGGCAGCGCCATCAAGAAGCGCGACGATATGCACAAGATGGCGCAGGCCAACCGCGCGTTCGCGCATTTCCGCTGGTAACGCGAGGGGCATAACCGCGTCCCGGGTAGCGTGAGTCTTCTCTGTCGCGCACGAACTGTTCGGTTCGAACCCCGCCCGGATCAGCAGGCTGATTTTGGGGCCAAATGTCGAGAGTGGACTTTGCTTCACCGCGATTAAAGTTTTCCACGATTCCCTGAGGCTTGTTCCATGAGCAACGTGCAAGACATTGAGCGCAACATCGAATTCGAATTCGTGCGCGCCACCGAGAACGCCGCACTGAACGCCATCCCATGGCTCGGCCGCGGCAAAAAGGAGACTGCCGACGAGGCTGCCTGTGATGCGATCAACGGTGTGTTCGACCTCGTCGACATCCGCGGAGAGGTGGTCATCGGTGAAGGCATCAAGGATAACGCCCCGGGGATCTTTCTCGGCGATAAATTGGGCAAGGGAAGGAAAGGCTCCCCGCGTTTCGATATCGCCCTCGATCCCATCGACGGCACGACCAATATCGCCAAAGGCCTGCCGAACGCGATCTCCGTCATGGCCGCCGCCCATGTCCCGGAAGGCAACTCGCACGGCATGATCAATATCCCGAGCTTTTACGCAGAGAAACTCTCGTACGGACCCGTCATAAAGGAGGCAATCGGCCAGACGAAAATTCCACCTTTCGAAATGAGCATGGATTTCGCCGAGATCATGACCTACGCGGCCACCGCTCTCAAGAAACGCGTCAGCCAGCTGGTCGTCGTCGCTCTTGATCGGCCGCGCAATCAACATTACATCGACACCGTGCGTTCCCAGGGAGCCGCACTACGATTGATTTCCGATGGCGACATTGCCGCCGCCGTGGCGCCCGCGCTGCCCGATTCGGGCGTGGACCTCTACGTCGGTATCGGCGGATCACCGGAAGGCATCCTCACGGCCGCCGCGCTCAAAGCTCTCGGTGGAGAAATTTACCTGCGTATGTGGCCCCGGGACGACGAAGAGAGGCAGGAGCTTCTAAAGACCGTCGCCGAGCAGGATCTCGCGCGAATCTATTCCACCGGCGAGCTGGTCGTCGGCGAAAGCGCGCTTTTCTGCGCCACGGGCATCAGCGACAGTCCCCTGCTGCCCGGTGTGAAACTCGTCGGGAACACAGCGACAACGCATTCCATCCTCATGCGCGCGCGCAGCCAAACCGTGCGCTACATCCGCGCTGTCCACAATCTCAGCTCGAAAACCATTCACTTGCGCAGCACCAAACGCGAAGCCACGGTTTAATCGTCGTACCCCCCCGCCGCTCGCACCAGATGGCAAGGCGCCGCCTCGAGGCGTTTGCTCTAATCGTCGTCGTGGTCGTGGTGCTTCTTGTGTTTTTGGTCTTTTCTTCTTCTTCTTTTGATGGTCCTTGTCCTGCTGATTATTGCCGCGGTGGGAGTTATTACCGCGATAAGAGTTGTTGTTGCCGTAGTTCGATCGGCCTCCGGCATAATACGGGCCGCTGCCGTAGTACGGCCTGTTCCCGTAATATGGCCGATTCCCATAATACGGTCGGTTCCCATAGTAAGGGCCGCTACCGTAATACTGCCCGTCACCGTAATATTCACCCGGCTGTCCGCCCCCCATTCCGGGAAAGGCAGGGAACGGCCCGGCACATCCCGTGATCAGTGTCGTAACGGCAGCGACTAGAACAAAATTCCGCATACCAGCATATCGCTCGTTATCCACAGCCTGGATGGACGGAGCCTCCGGCGTCGGCAACGCGCACAAGGCTCGTTTAGTCCAACGTGTCGCCAAAGTCCAGACGAATCCCGACTCGATTCACTTGTAAGCAACCCGTGCCACTGCGACCAGTCTTCGCATGGATACCAAGCATTACGATCTCATTGTCTTCGGCGGCGGAAATGCGATCTCGACCGCCATCGACTGCGGTGCCGCCGGCATGAACGTTGCCCTTGTCGAACGTGGCCCTCTTGGCGGAACCTGCCCGCACCGCGGCTGCATTCCCTCGAAGCTGCTCATCGGTTACGCCGACGCCGCAGAGCACGCGCGCGACTCGCGGCGATTCGGTTTCGAAATCAACCTGCGCCTCCCCCATCCCGACGCAATCCTCCGCGACACGTACGATTTCACTCGCAAATACGACGACATCCTGCGGGACGCGCTGGGGAAAAACGTCACACTCTATCGCGACGCCGCCGCATTTGTCGCCAACCGCACACTGCGTGTCGAAGGCGGCACGATCTCCGCCGACCAACTCGTTCTCGCAACCGGCAGTCGACCGCGGCGCCCCGCGCTCGGCGTCCCGTTCTGGACCAGCGACGACGTTTTCCAGCTTCGCAAAATGCCGAAGTCCATCACCATCGTCGGGGGCGGATACATCGCGTGCGAGCTGGGCCATTTTTTCCACGGTGTTGGCGTGGATACCGTGCTCATCGTTCGCGGCGATAAACTCCTGGGCCGCGAGGACAACGAGACGCGCGCGGTTTTCACGAAAGGCTTCACCGCCCGCGTGCCGGTGACATTCAACGCAACGATCGCTTCCGTCGCGCACGACGGCTCGAGCCATCGCATCACCCTCGCTCACGCCAATGGCGGGACCACCGGCCGCGACAGCGAGGCTCTTCTCTATTGCATCGGTCGCGTCCCCAATAGCGACGCCATCGGCTTGGTGAATACCGATTTGAAGCCGAACGCGCACGGCTACATCGAATCCGACGAGCATCTGCGCACGCCCGTCGAAGGCGTCTACGCGATGGGCGACATCGCGGGCCGCTACGTGTTCACACACGCCGCGAACTTCGAAAGCGAATATCTGAGCCGGCTCCTCACTGGCAAGACACAGGAGCCAATCGATTACGGCCCGATGCCTCACGCCGTCTTCACTTTGCCGGAGATCGCCGGCGTCGGCGCAACCGAGGAGGAACTAAAGCGCGCCGAGACGCCCTACGTTGCCGCTTCCTATCCATTCTTCAACTCCACCAAGGGTCGCGCCGTGAAAGAAGAACATGGCCTGTGCAAATTCCTCATCTCGCCCGGGCATAAGATCCTTGGCTGTCACATCGTCGGCTATCAGGCCTCCGTGCTCCTGCACGCCGTTCTCCCCGTCATGAAGTGGCGCAACGACATCCACTCCCTCGTGGACATGATCTACATCCACCCTTCGCTCGCGGAGGTCATCCGCGGTGCCGCGCGCAAGGCGGCTGGGATGCTGCCGACGGCATGCCGGGATCTCGTGGCCGAAGCAGCGGAAAGTCACGCCGGGTCGCGCGAAGGCTCGAAGTAATGCCGGCATGCGCGATGCCCTTCCAAGCGCGCGTGTAAGACCTTGCCGCACACGATTATCGTCTCCCGCCCGGCAGACACGGCGATTCGTTCCGAATACAATGAAAGGCGCGCAATAAACCGCGTTATCGATGAGTCCTCTCTCAAAAAGCACGACAAAGAGCAAAACGCCCCGCTCTCGAGAAAGCAACAAACGGAGATTGAGGCGGCTCCTTCGTCAGATTCTTCAGAATGATTTCCGGCTGCCGATGAATGACGCGACCAATGGCTGCGTAAGAACCCCAACGGGCCGAAGGCTCATCGAATAGGCGCAGTCGCCGGTTCATCCCGTTGTCGAGGCCGGTGGCGGCTCCTGCGCGGCCCGCTTCAACGGTTTCGTCATCAAGACACGCTCGCTGGCTACGAAGCCCGAACGGCCATAGAGTTCGCGCACGCCGATTTTGTTTCGTTCCACTTCCAAGTGCAACGTCTCCGCCCCCGCCTGTACGCACGCGGCTTCCGCAAGGCTCAGCGCCTCGCGGCCCCACCCCTGACCACGCACGGATGGCGTGAGGTAAATCTCGTCGATGAACGCGTCCTTACCTAGGGTACTCAAGGCTATATCCGAGCGTGACGACGACGTAGCCGACGAGTCCAGCCGCGGAGTCGGCTACCCACACGCTTCCCAAATTCCCATCAGAGAGGAGGGTCTGCCAGGCGCCGCGCGCTTTCCCTTCGTGATGGACGTAGCCGTCCTCTCTGTAGTAATCGGCCTGAAGCCGGATGAGGGCATCGATATCCGCAAATGTCACCCTCCTGAACTGCACGTCACGCTCAGCCACGCTTCACCGCTTCGCCTTGTCCGGTGCTTTCTTTTGCGCCTTGCAGGCGGCGAGTTCGCGTTCGAGGTCCTTCACACGCTTTTTCAAGTCCGCTATAACCTGCTTTTGCTGATCCAGGGCTTTCTGTGCGCTCTGGAGGTTTCGTTGGCACTCTTCGAGGCCCGCAGGCGCCTGGTGACTCGCCAGCAACTGGCTCTTGGCCATGTAACCAAGCTCTTTTGAACCCATCGGCTCCTGCTGGGCGTGAAGGGGCGCGGCGAACGCGGCAGCAAAGCAAAATACGGCTCCGAGAACGGCGAGTTTGAGTTCTTTTCTCATGGGCGATTCCTGATCCCCCAATCACTAGCCGCTCGGTATGCCCTCGTCGAGCCTCCAGGCTGTGCGAGTCGTCCCGTTGGGTGTGGAAGCGCGATCTGTGATTGCGGCGGTTCGCTTCAACTGCTCTGCGGCGAGCAGCGTTTGCGGTTTTCCCACAAGACGCCGTCGCTTCATTCTTCCAGTCCGGCTCGCGGCTCTTGAGAGGGCGACTCTGCTACAGCTCGGAATCCAAACTATCGGGCAGGAAGAACTTCTGGCAAATCACCGCAACCACCGAGCAATCGCTGCTCACGGGAGAGATCTTGCCCAGTGAACCCGAGTACTGCTCCTC
The DNA here is from genome assembly GCA_963763735.1 of uncultured Verrucomicrobiae bacterium. Taxonomy (GTDB): domain Bacteria; phylum Verrucomicrobiota; class Verrucomicrobiia; order Chthoniobacterales; family Terrimicrobiaceae; genus DASTFP01. The sequence goes on from CAVXQK010000021.1 coordinate 196,846, forward strand.
TTCGGTCGATCAGGCAAAGGAAGGATCCGCGACAGATCCGACATCTTGAAAGCTGTACGCCCCGTCGCTGGCAGCGCTGGGGGCAAACGTTTCTCTCGTCTCTCTCGTGACGTGTTCAGTTTTGGAGGTCCGGCGAGACTCGGCTTCGACCCCGCCCTTCTCCCCCGTCAGCCACATTTGATAAACTGACATAATTGTTTTTACTTCATCGTGTGTCATAAAATCAGCCTTTGTATTCGTGGGAACGTCAACCGAGCCGATCGCAGCCCACCAAGCCGTTCAACCTTTGACGCTATGCCGCATAAACGAAATCGCCATGGTACATACGAACCAAAAACCGCTCATTCTGGTTTGAGTCAGGTGACCATGGTTTTAATCGGGACGACTCGTCGAGGCGGCAACGTAAGATGCTCGCATAGCATCTGATATCCGTCGGATGCACTCCGGCGCCGGGACTGGCGAAGCGCGGGTAAAAGTTGATTGC
>CAVXQK010000022.1:0-249585 GCA_963763735.1 uncultured Verrucomicrobiae bacterium
CAGCCGGACCACCATTCGCCGTCCGGGGTGCTTTACGAGGGCCGTATAGGTTGATGTCATTGCTAAGAGTCTCTTGTGGGAGAACTCTCAGGCAGGAACCCGGATATTTGGATCAACTCGGTTTCGAGTTGAGGAACCATTGGTAGGCATCGCGGATGCCGTCTCGCAGGGGGATTGTGGGACGCCAGCCGAGGGCGAACAACTTGGTCATGTCCAGAAGCTTGCGAGGTGTTCCGTCCGGTTTGGAGGTATCAAAGACCAACTCGCCCTGGAATCCCAGCACCGCGCACACCGTCTCCGCCAGCTCCCGGATGGTCAGGTCCTCTCCGCACCCGATGTTGACGATTTCGGGGGAATCGTAGCTTTCCAGCAGGAAGAGGCAGGCGTCCGCAAGGTCATCGACATGGAGAAATTCGCGCCGGGGCGTTCCGGTGCCCCAGACAGGGAGGCTTTTCTCGCCGCCAGCCATGGCCTCGTGAACTTTGCGGATCAGGGCGGGAAGGACGTGAGAACTGTGGAGATCGAAATTGTCGTTGGGTCCGTAAAGATTCGTCGGCATGCCCGAGATGAAGATCTTTCCGTACTCGCGCGCATAGGCCTGGCAAAGTTTGATTCCGGCGATCTTGGCGAGAGCGTAGGCCTCGTTGGTTGGTTCCAGCACACCCGTCAGAAGGGCGCTCTCGGGAATCGGCTGCGGAGCGAATTTCGGGTAGATGCATGAGCTCCCAAGGAAGAGGAGCTTTCCGGTGCCGAAATCCGCGGCGGCTTCGATCATATTGTTCTGGATGGCGACGTTTTGGAGCAGAAATTCCACGGGTTGCTCGTTGTTGGCAGCGATTCCGCCCACTTTGGCCGCGGCGTCCACAACGATCGCTGGGCGCTCTTGCTCAAAAAAGGCGCGCACGGCGCTGCGCTCCAGCAGATTGAGTTCCGAGCGCGACCGGGTCAGAAGCTTTTTGAAGCCAGCCCGTTGCAATCGCCGCACGACGGCGCTCCCCACCATCCCCCGGTGGCCCGCCACGTAGATCGAGTCATTCTTGTCCATCGTAAACGAGCTTGTTAGACGCTTAACACGTTTCTTCGCAAGCTGCGCATTCAAACTGAATGGTCGGATGCCCGATACCATATCGATGGAGCAAATCCTCGCGGATCCGCGCCAGCAGGGCGTCATCGAGTACCGAGTTCGTTTTGACGAGGTGGGCAGTCAGCGCAACTTCCGTCGTGCTCAACGCCCAAATGTGAAGATGATGGACTTCGGCGACCTCGGGGAGCGCGGCGAAATAGGCGCGTACGGCGGCGGGATCCACACTTTCCGGCACGGCATCGAGAGAGAGGTTGAGCGAATCGGTCAAGAGTTCCCAGGTGCTGAGCAGGATGAAAAAGCCGACAAGCAGGCTGACGAGCGGATCCAACCAGCCCCAGCCGGTGAAGAGGATCACCGCTCCGGCAAGCATGACACCGGCGGAGACCGCCGCGTCGGCGGCCATGTGGAGGAACGCGCCACGAACGTTGAGGTCCCGATCGCGGCCGGACAGAAAGAGGAGTGCGCTGGCGCCGTTGACCGCGATGCCCAGCGCGGCGACCCAAATGACTGTTCTTCCCTCGATGTGCGGCGGATCGTGGAACCGTTGAATGGCCTCCCAAACGATGGCGCCCACTCCGATAAGGAGCAACAAGGCATTGAACAGCGCCGCCAAAACTGTTGCCCTCTTCCAGCCATAGGTCCGCCGCGCGCTGGAGACTTTTTTTGCCAATTCGGCGGCGGCCAACGCCATCACAAGGCCGAGCACGTCCGCGAGGTTATGGCCGGCATCTGCCAGCAGGGCGAGCGAGTCCGAGAGCAAGCCAAAGACGACTTCGAGGACGATGAAGCCGCCATTGAGGAAAATTCCGATCAGGAATGCCCGCCCAAAATCGGCGGGCGCGTGATGCTGATGGCCATGTTTGTCATGGTCGTGGCCCATGCGCAAAGTGCGCCGTGAAATGCGCGCCCTGTCAATGGCATTGATCTTCTTTTCTCCGGGCATTTCGCTGTGTACGTATTTCGGCCGACCGAATGAACGCCACGCGAATCAGCTTCTTGCAGCGACTTGCCAGCACGCTGGGTCTGTGGGCGCTCATCGTAGCGGCGCTCCTCGCGGGATCCGAATTTGGATATTTTCTGCTGATCCTCTTCATGGCGATGGTGGCGCTCTACGAGTATTTCCACATGGTGAAGGAGTTGGGGGCGCCCGTCTTCACGCTGACCGGAATGCTTTGCGGCGCGATCTACATGGTCGCGAGCTTTTTTTACCTCCGCGCCGCCCAGGGGCCTGAGCATTCCTACGAGCTCGAGATGGCCGTGCTCGTCGGCTTTCTCTTTGTCGTTTTCTCACGCCAGATGTTTCGCGCAGCGGCGAGCCGCGATTCCCTGGAAGCGATCGCCTATACCGTATTCGGCTTGCTTTATATCCCCTGGCTTTTCAACTTTCTCACGAGGATCATTTATCTCACGCCGCGGACGGAAAACGGGGAGACTACCGGGCAGTTTTATTTGATTTATCTGATGGTGGTTACAAAATTCAGCGATATGGGCGCCTACGTATTCGGCAGCCTTTTCGGACGGCATCCGTTCGCCCCGCACATCAGTCCCAAGAAAACTTGGGAAGGATTCTTCGGTGCGTTGCTCCTGTCGTCCCTGGGCAGTTACTGGCTCTACGCGCTGATACCCGGGCGTCTGTCCGCGCTGCGGCTCGACGACGTCATCATCCTGGGCCTGCTGCTTGGAAGCGGCGCGGTTGTGGGAGATCTTGCGGAGTCCATCATCAAACGCAGCACGCATGCGAAGGATTCGAGCCGGCTTCTGCCTGGGATTGGAGGCACGCTGGACCTGATCGACAGCCTGCTGTTCACCGCGCCGCTCATGTACTTTTATCTTAGACTGGTCATCGGCGTGTCATGAGAACCCGCCGTGTTGTCATTCTTGGCGCCACCGGTTCGATCGGCAAGAGCGCCAGAAAGGTCGCCCGCGACATTCCGGAGCGCATGGAAATCTCCGGTCTTTCAGCCCATTGCGACCACGAGGGACTTGCGGCGGCCGCGAGCGAGTTTCCTCACGCTAAGACGGCGCTTTCGTCGGGCCCCGATGGCGAGCAGCGGCTCATTGACCTGGCAACTCTTCCCGATGCGGACATGGTTCTCATCGCCATCGTTGGCACGGCGGGTCTCAAACCTGCGCTGGCCGCCATCGAGGCCGGAAAGGATCTCGCCGTTGCCAGCAAGGAGATTCTTGTGATGGCCGGCGAAATCGTCATGGCCGCCGCGGCGCGCAAGGGCGTGAATGTGTTGCCCGTGGACAGCGAACACAACGCGATTTTTCAGTGTCTGGACGGCCGTGCGGGCGCCGCCTTGCAGCGAATCATCCTCACCTGTTCGGGAGGTCCGTTTCGAGCCACGCCACGTGCCGAACTGGAGAGCGTGACGCCGGAGATGGCGCTGAAGCATCCCACCTGGTCAATGGGCCGCAAGATTTCCATAGATTCGGCCACACTCTTCAACAAAGGCCTCGAGATGATCGAAGCGCGCTGGCTGTTCGATGTACCCATGCGGAAGGTCGACGTGGTGATACACCCGCAAAGCATCGTGCATTCCATGGTGGAATTTGTTGATGGCTCGCTGCTTGCGCAGCTCAGTCACTCGGATATGTGCTTTCCCATCCAATATGCCGTTACCTGGCCCGAGCGCGTCTCGAACAGCCTGCGCCCGCTCGATCTCGCGGCGCTTGGGCGGCTTGATTTCGAGGCGCCGCGCCGCTCGGATTTTCCGGCGCTCGACCTTGCGCGCCGCGCCGGAGAGGCCGGAGGCTCCCTGCCCGCGACCCTCAATGCCGCCAATGAGGTGGCTGTCCAGGCCTTCCTCGAACACAGGATCCGGTTCCCTCAAATCTGGGAAATCGTGGAGCGCGTGATGGACGAATGTCCCTTTCTTGCGTGCCCGTGCCTCGATGAACTTTCGGAAATCGACCGGCTCGCGCGGGAACTGGCAGCCAAAGCGCTGAGCGGTCAAAGGCAGTCCGTATTCAGCAGCTGATTCGCGCCATCGCGGTTAAAAGATGAGTCGCCAGGGCGGGCTCGTCACCGCGGCAGCCGCAGCGTGAAACGCGCGCCGCCACCGGGGCCATCGTCGACCTCCACGCTGCCACCGTGGGCTTCCGCAATCGCTTTGACCAGGCTGAGCCCCAACCCCAGCCCGCGCCGTGAGCGACTGGCGTCGCTTCGGTACAGGCGCCGGAAAATCGCTTCGCGCTCGGCGGGCGGGACGCCGGGACCGTTGTCGCTGACGGCGATGACGACCTCGTTTGGCTCCGCACGAGCGGCAAGCGTAACGTGACCGCCGACGGGAGTGTATTTGAGCGCGTTGTCGAGGAGATTATTGATCGCCTGGGCGAGCCGGATGGAATCGGCGTTGATCTCGGCGGGGGCCGGAAGATCCAGGGTGAGCGCAATATTTTTCTCCTCGGCGACTTCATGGTAAAGATTGGCACCACGCTCCACGAGTGCGCGGGCGTCGAGTGGATTGCGGTTTAGCTTCAACGCCCCAGCCTCCGCGGCGGAGATGTCCAGCAGCGCTTCAAGCAGATGGAGCACATGATCGGACTCGTTCACGCAATCTGCAAGCGCGGCGCGCGCTTCGGCCGGGTCGCCGGCGTCCTGCAGCGCGAGCTCCGCAGTGCCGCGGAGCCGTGTGAGTGGCGTGCGGAGATCGTGGGCGAGGTTGTCGAGCGTTTCGCGCAGAACGCGCACATGCGCGGCGTTCTTGTCCAGGAGCGTGTTGAGCTGTCGGACGAGGACGGCGAGCTCACCGCTGCCCCTGGGCGCGGGCACGCGCGCCGCGAAGTCTCCGATTTCAAGAATCCGCCGCGCGGTATCGGAGACCTCGCGCAAGGGACGCGTTGCGCGCCACGCGAGCAAGGTGCCGACCGCGACCGAAAGCATCAACACGGCGGCGCCGACCCCGCCGAAGGCGCGCCGCAGCGGCGCGAGCAGCACGGCGCGGCTATCCGTGCTGCGGCCGACCTGGATCAATCGGCCGTCGTAGAGCATGCGCGAGGCGATGGCGTAGTCGCGCAATGCGTCCTGGGGGAGGCGCACGGTGGGAATCTCGCGCTCAGCGGTGACCCCCCATTCCGGAATTGGGATACGCTGCACGACGGTTTGCACCCAGTCGGAGGGTACGTTCACCCAGACGGGACCGGTGCGGGGATCAATCACTCGAGCGAACCACGCGGTCCCGTCCTGCGCGGTGTCGTTGTTGAGCTGGCCGACGACGCCTTTGAGGCTCCCGCCCTCATAGGCCCGTGCGAGTATCGCGGCACGCTGTTCCACGACCGCCTGGTCGCGTTGCTCGAGTGCGCGAGCCAGCACCCAATAGAGAACGCCGAACAAGACCACGGTGCTCGCCGCAAAGACCAGCGCATATTGCACCGCGAGACGCAGCGCAAGGGACTGGCGCAGCCGTTCAAGCATGGGGATGGAAAACGTAACCGACACCGCGGATGGTCTCGATGCGCGTGTGGTCCGAATCGATCTTTGCGCGGAGGCGCGACATCACAACGTCGACAACATTGGTCTGTGGATCGAAACTGTAGTCCCACACGTGCTCCAGAATCATCGTCTTGCTTACCGGACGGCCGGCGTGGCGGAGCAGGAAGGCGAGCAGCGAAAACTCGCGCGGCTGGAGATCGATCGGCCGGCCGGCGCAAAGGACTTCGCGTGTGACGAGGTCGAGCGACATATCGCCGGCTGTGAGCTTCGTCGCCTCGGGCGAGGAGGTGGCGCGGCGGATCAGCGCCTGAACGCGCGCGACCAGTTCGGAAAATGCGAACGGCTTCGTCAGGTAGTCGTCGCCGCCGCTTTGGAGGCCGCGCACGCGATCGTCAACCGAACTTTTCGCGCTCAGAAAGAGCACAGGGATGTCCCGGCGAGCGGCCCGAAGCCGTTTGACGAGGCTGATGCCGTCGAGCTTGGGCAGCATCACATCGACCACGGCGGTGTCGTAGTCCGTTGATTCGGCGAGGGCGAGGCCGGCTTCGCCGTCAGGCGCGTGGTCGACCGCGTAGCCGGCCTGTTTAAGTCCGCGCACGACGAACGAGGCGATCTTGGCATCATCTTCCACGACGAGGACACGCATGGGAAGAGTGTGGTCGGCTCGCCATCGCTTGGAAAGCTTGGGCGCGCTCGCGGAGAACGGTTTTGAAAGAGGAAAGGCGAATCGGCAGGGTGCCGCAGGCAAAGCTCAAATAAAAAAGGGTCCCGACGCTGTCACCTTCGCGGGGGTACGAGAAGTGACAAGCGCCGGGCCCTTTACCGGCACCGGAAGGACCGGAAACTGACGAAGCCGTGTGAGTCTTACGAATCCGCCTTTTTGGAACCGGATTCGTCGACGACCACGAAAGACGTGCCGCCGCGGGACCAGATCTTTACGAGTGATTTCTTGCTTTCGGCCTTCGCGCACAGCTCAACCGCATCTCCAGCGGAATTCACAGGCTGCCTGTTGATTTCGAGGATCACATCCCCTGGGCGAATGCCGGCCTTGGCTGCGGCGGAATCCGACGCCACGTTGGTGATCACGGCACCCTTGACACGCGCCGGGATTTTCAGCTGTTGACGCGCCTCGGAATCGAGGTCGTCTACGGCAACGCCATTGAGCGCCCCTTCGTCCTTGCTGGGTGAGGATGAGCTGGTCAACCGGCCGTCACGGCGGGAACTGGGCAGTTCGCCCGAGGTGGCTGTCAGTTGCTGCTTGTCGCCGTTGCGAAAGACGTCGAGATCAAGCTTCGTGCCGGGCGGCAGTGCGCTGACCAGCAACTTGAGATCGTTGGCGTCCGACACCGGCTGACCATTCACGGCGGCGATGATGTCGCCTTCCTTGAGTTCGGCCTTGGCGGCTGGGGAATCGGGCATCACCTCCGAGACCAGCGCACCCTTGTTGCCTTTGAGGGCGAATGACTCCGCAAGCGCCGGAGTAATATTCTGAATATTCACCCCCAGGAACCCGCGGACGACTTTGCCGGTCTTGACCAGGCTGTCGGCGACCTGGGCAACCATGTTCGCCGGCACGGCAAGACCCACGCCCTGAAAACCGCCGCTGCGGCTGAGGATGGCAGTGTTGATGCCGACGAGGCGTCCGCCCACATCGACGAGCGCGCCACCGGAGTTGCCCGGATTGATCGCGGCGTCGGTTTGGATGAAATCTTCATAGCCCTCGACGTCGGCAAGGATTCCCACGTTGCGGCCCTTGGCGCTTATGATGCCGCTGGTGACTGTTTCGCCGATTCCAAAGGGATTCCCGATCGCCAGCACGCGGTCACCAACCTCGATCTTCGATGTGTCGGCGAAGGTGGCAGCGGGAAGGTCTTCCGCGTCGACTTTGATCACCGCGATGTCCGTCTGTTGGTCGCGACCGACGACCTTGGCGCTGAACTCGCGACCGTCACTGAGCGTGACGGTGACGGAGTCTGCGCCATCGACCACGTGATTGTTGGTTGCGACGTATCCGTCGTGGCTGATAATCACGCCTGATCCGAGCCCCCCTTGCGGCGCCTGGCGCAATTCGGGCCCGCCGCCAAAGCCCGGAAATCCATTTCTGCCGGCGGCGACTTTGCGGGCGGGAATCTCCGTAGTTATCTTCACGACGCTGGGAGATACGCGCTTCACGACGTCGGCGAACGAGGCGCTTTCCAGTTGACCGCGCGCGATCGGCTGATCGTCGCGCTTAAGGGTGATGGTGGGGTTGGACTCCTGCGCGGCTAGGAGACCGGTCAAGACGCCGGCCACCGCGAGGATGCCAGCGGTTAATGCGGGCTTGTTCCGGCTCAGGTAACTCGATGCGGATAGATTCATGTTCGACGCAAAGGTGCCATGCCCAGCTATCCAGGGGCTTTCCTGGGCATTACAGATTTGTAAGGTTCGAAGCGCGAGCCAAGGGGCCGTCAGATCGCTTGCCGGGCCGCATGGCAGAAGAGGAGGTAGTGAGCGCGCAAAAACCAACACGCGGTTTCTTGCCAACTCACTCGCCGCTCTGGGGATCGACCGCCCAGATCCGAAGTGTTCCCTTCTTTCCTCTGATTTCTGTCTCGCCCAAATCCCTGAGCGCATGGCCGCCCTTTAAAGCCAGGCGGGTTGCATCGCTGCAAATTATGCGGGCCTGATAGATGGCTTCCTTCGTCAGATTTTCGAGCCGCGAAGCGAGATTCACTTCGCTGCCGACCACGGTATAGTTGTGGCGGGACGCAGATCCGACATTGCCCGCGACCACCGGGCCGGTGCTTATTCCTATTCCCGTGCGGAGCGGCGAGAGGCCTTGCCTGCGGCGTTCCTGGTTCAGGTTTTCCTCTGCCTTGAGAATCGCCAGTGCAGCGGAAACGGCTCGTTCCGCATGATCAGCGACTGCGACGGGCGCTCCGAATATCGCCATCACCGCGTCTCCGATATATTTGTCCACGACGCCGCCGGCGGATTCGACCGCGCCGGTCACCTCGGTAAAGTAGGCGTTGAGCTGTTTGACGAGAGCCTGGGGCGATTGCGTCTCGGCGAGCGTAGTGAATTCGCGCAAGTCGGAAAACAGAATGGTGACATCACGAATTTCGCCTCCGAGTTCGATCTCGGATTTCATCAATTCGGCCGCGACTTCCGGAGAGACCGATTTTCCGAGCAAGTCGTGCACTTTGTCCCGTTCTTCAAGACCCACTGCCATGCGATTGAATGCCGAGGCCAGATCGCCCAATTCATCGCGAGTCTTTACCGGCACGCGAGCCCGGTAATCGCCCCGCATGATCCTTCTCACTCCGTCCGAGAGACTGATCAGAGGCCGAGTCACCCCGCGAGCGACAAGAACCCCGGCGATTCCGGAGACCAGAAGGGCGATGGCATTGAGGACGAACAGAATCTTTTCGAGCTGCCAAAAAGTGGCCATTTCTGCGTCGAGAGAACTCAGCATGGCGATCCGTGTGTTTCCGTCCAGTTCCTCTGGAAAAGGAACCGCGAGCCCGAGGAACGGCCTCCCGTTGATGTCGATCGTTTGCAGGGCGGCTGCCGAGTCGGGCGTAAACGCCAGGTTTGCGTGCTCGAGAGCGGGAGTGCAAACGGCGACCTTGCCGTTGTGGAGAAACGCGATTTCAAAGCCGCTGAGACGACGGAACTCCGCGACCAACGCGGCATCGAGGGGAAACCCGACCGCGATCCAAACACTCGGCTCCGGTGCCAGCAGGGGATAAATCACTATCAAGTGAAGGGTGTCGCCAAGCGTTTCGATTTTTGTTGCCTGAAGGCGGGGTGAATCCTCGGCTCGAAGAACGAGCTTCTCGTCGATCACCAGCTTGGCGGAAGCTTCCGCAGGAAGTGTGTCTGCAATCGTCCTGCCATCCGACGAAATGAGCCGGATGAAAGAGGCCGCTTCTATGCGACCGCGGTAGTTTTGAAGCGCGGATTCCAGCGTGGCTCTCGCCACCGGGTCATCGGAGTTTCGGAGGCGAGCGAACGTGGAGGAAAACGCGTAGTCGCTGGAGAGAAGGCGGACCGCCAGGCTGAGCTGTTTGATGGTCTGGGCTACGAATTGAACGAAGACGCGCGTGGCCTCTTCGATTTCGCCGCGGGTGCGCTCCTGTGCGTGCCTGCGCTCTGCCCCGGCTACAAGGAGAAACGTTGCAGCTTGAGTGCTCGACAGGAGCAAGAGCAGAATCGCTATCAAGCGCCCGCGAACGCTGGAAAAGAACGGCTTCAGCGATAACCGCCTCCCATGTTGTCCGGAGGAGTTCGTAGAAAGGCTGGCCGCAACTTCATCGCGACTTCCACGAAACTCTGCCCCGACCGCGTCTTGGTTGCAACGGGATCGCCGCGCAAGCGCGGGTACCACGCATAGATCGTCGCTTCCGCGGGCAGATCCCGAAGCCGGGCAATGCCTCTCGAGTCGGTTTGCGCGAAAATTTCAGTATCCAGCACGACAATGTATGCTGCCATCCAGTCATGGATGTTGCATCCCAACGTGACGATTCCGGGACGGTCAAACTGAATCGTCCGTGGAGAGTCTCCGATGTAGAGAGGGATGTCGAAAGTCTTTGCTGAACTGAACGAATAGACGTGATGTTGGACGGTATCTCGATTCGGAAAACGGACCGCACTGCCCACCGGGATCACGGTGACAGCCGGGATGAATTGAAGGTTTTTCTGAAGGATTTCCGCCTGGACGGGAGCGGGTGGATTCTTGTCGCGCGGCTCCTCAGCCCACACAATCGCGGCTTCGACAGGCCGTCCCGTTTGATCTTTTACGAGCACTTGGATGTCATAACCCAAAGCCGGAGAGCCGGCGGCGACCAGACAGGTCATGGCGAGCATCGCCAGGGACGGACAGAAACATCGACGGGACCGCAGAACAGCAACGTGCCTAGAATCTGACGCGCAGGCCAATCTCGCTAATGTTGTTCGTATATTGCAGGTTTCCACGGTCTGTAATCTCCAGGCGGTATACCGCACGAAGTCTAACATGGCTGGTCAACTCCTGGTCGATTCCGAACTGAACGCCATACGTATCGGCATCGAAGCGGTAGGCGATCCGCTCCGCGCCGAAGACATCCGTGGTTTCCTTGACTTGGGCGATTGCTGCGAGGTCCGGCCGGGGAGGGGTAGCGTACGAGACGACGTCACCATGGCGGAAAGAGGAATCCGCAAACAAACGTGTTCTTGGAAAAAGGTCAAACCAGCCGGAAAGCCGCACCTCCTGGGCCGCCGAATCAAACAAGGTGCCTTGGGCGAAAAACCACTGAGGCACGTAGCGAACGCTCAAGCCGGCTCTTTCCGCGAACTGCCAGACGAGGGCGAGCGATGGAACCAGCGCGAACCCTGAGGCCCCAACCTGTCCCGCTCCCCGAAGTGCCGAATACACATCGAACTGCAGCCGGGGAGCATTCCAACCCAGGCCAAATTTCCTCTCCATGCCCAGGCGAACTCCGCCTTCAATCTGGCTGAGCTCCTGGAATCGAAATGCTTCCTCGCCCGTTCCGGAGAGGCGGGCCTGCCAGCGCCAGTCCCGACCGAATACCCCCTTCGTCCCCGCGTCCGCCCTGACCGTCAGGAATCCGTCTGCGAGCCTGTCGCCTGGTTGGTCCGAATTCGAGGCGTTGCTTTCGAAGCGGCCGCCGATTTCCGCGCTCACGTCGGCCGCCGCCGAATGATCGCCCGTCAGCGGCATGCTACCCGCCACGATCAGAATAACGGCCAGATTGTTTAGATTCCATCCTGAGCAATGGCGCATAGGACTTTCCCCGTGCACGATCTCCTACAGTCCTTCCCACTGGAATGTCGAGCGCCAACGCGCAAGCTGCTGGGCCTTGGGCACTCGCTTCATGAGCACTCTCGGCGTCGAAAAAATGTGGTCTTCGCTCTTCCTGGACGCTAGCTTCCGCGAAATTTCGAATCACATGGCTATCATCAAGGAATTCCGGGAGTTCATCGCACGCGGCAACGTGATCGATCTGGCGGTCGGCGTAATCATTGGCGCCGCCTTCGGCAACATCGTCAAGTCGTTCACCGACGACGTAATCATGCCTCCAATCGGCAAGCTTCTCGGAGGGATGGGAGGACTCAATTTCAAAGATTACTTTATTCCATTGGACGGCCAATTCGCTGCGTACAAGACACTTGAGCAGGCGAAGGCCGCGACGGCCGTGATCGCATACGGCTCCTTCATTACGATTGTCATCCAATTCCTCATCCTTGCCGCCTGCGTGTTCGCGCTGGTCAAGGTGGTTAACAAGCTGAAGCGCGAGGAAGCCGCAAAGCCGGAGCCGACCAAGACCGAGGCGCTGCTGGGAGAAATCCGGGATTTGCTGAAAAAAGACCGCGCGGCTTGACCGGGTCGGCGTCCGTGCACAGGCGGAGGCGAATTGATTTTTAAGGATTTTGCAGCGACGCTAGGTGTTTGCCAGTTATGGTTGCCAGTTTTCTAAAGTTTCTTTTCATCTGTCTTGAGGTAATTCTTCTTTTCAACCTGCTCATCCTCGTTCACGAGTTGGGGCATTTTCTTGCGGCCAAGTGGCGTGGATTGGTTGTTGAGAAATTCGCCATCTGGTTCGGCAAGCCGATCTGGAGCAAGACGATAAACGGGGTCGAGTACCGCCTGGGTTCCATTCCCGCGGGCGGCTTTGTCGCGATCCCCCAGCTTGCTCCGATGGAAGCCCTCGAGGGAAGAGTCGAAGCCGATCGCAGCCAACTTCCTGCCATCAAACCTCTCGATAAGATTATCGTGGCGGCTGCCGGCCCTGTCTTCAGCTTTGGCCTGGCCTTCCTGATGGCTGTCATCGTCTGGACTGTCGGAAAGCCCGACAGCGAGTCGGATTCGACCATTATCGGCTACGTCAAGCCGGGCGGCCCCGCGGAAAAGGCCGGGCTTCGTGCCGGGGATAAAATTCTGGCCGTGGATGGCTACCCCGTCCATCGCTTCCTGGGAGGGACGGACGGAGTCAAGTGGAGGGTCATTCGCAGCGAGGGCACGACAATCCCGTTCCAAGTTGAGCGAAACGGGGAAATCCTCACGATTGATTCCGGTTGGGCAAAACCGGTTACAGCCAGCTGGCGGCGGCCTGCTTTGCGCGAAGTTCAGATTGGACCACGCATCGTGCCGGGAATTGGTTTTGTGCTCAGGGGCTCGGTCGCGGACGCGGCGGGACTCCAGGCTGACGACCTGATCGTTTCCGTTAACGGAACGCCGATTTTCAATCTCGAGGAGATGGTCCCGTTCCTTAAGGATGACGCCGGAAAATCGATTGCGCTCATGGTGAATCGCGGGGGCCAAATGCTTCCTGTCACCCTGCCGGTTCCTGCCGCGACGGAAGCCAACGCCAATGCGCCCATGGATCTTGGAATCGACTGGGGTCGCGTCGTTTTTAGCCACCCGACGCCTTGGTCGCAGATCAAGGATGCGGCGACCAGCATCTTTCGGATGGTCGGCGCGCTGCTTTCGCCGAAATCCGACGTCAAGGCGGCCCACTTCAGCGGGCCGGTCGGGATCATGCGACTCTACTACCAGGTCTTCGAAACGAATTACGGCTGGCAGCTTGCGCTTTCGCTGAGCGTTCTCATCAACGTCAATCTGGCCATTCTCAACCTGCTGCCCTTCCCCGTGCTTGATGGCGGGCACATCGTACTCGCCATCATCGAAGGGATCCGTCGCAAACCGATAAACGTGCGCGTGCTTGAGGCGGTGCAGACGGCTTGCGCCGTTCTGCTGATCGGCTTCATGCTCTACGTGACGTTTTTCGATGTCGGCGACATGTTCGCCACGCGGCAGAAAGAGACATCCGAACAGACCAAGTGAGCCTGGAATATTGCCGAAGTCTTTACTCCTACTCGCGGCGCGAGACACGCGAGGTGCGCGTGGGCAAAGTGGGAGTCGGCGGGAACAATCCGATCCGCGTCCAGTCCATGATCACCTGCGACACGATGGACACGTCGAAATGCATCGGTGAGACGCTCGATCTCGTCGCAGTCGGTTGTGAAATCGTCCGCATTACCGCGCCGACCGTGAAAGACGCTGCGAATCTCGGGAATATTGTGGCCGGACTTCGGGCGCGTAATTGCGACGTCCCTCTGGTGGCCGACATTCATTTCAAGCCTGAAGCCGCGATGGAAGCGGCCAAGTGGGTGGAAAAGGTGCGCATCAATCCGGGGAACTACGCGGACAAGAAAAAATTTGCCGTCCGTGAATATACGGATGCGGAGTACAACGACGAACTCGATCGCATCCGGGCCAAATTTTCGCCGCTTGTTGAGCTTTGCAAAGAGCGCGGCGTTGCAATGCGCATCGGCACGAATCACGGCAGCCTGAGCGATCGCATCATGAATCGCTATGGCGACACGCCGCTCGGAATGGTTGAAAGCGCCCTCGAGTTTGCCCGCATTGCTCGGGACCTCGGCTACCACGACTTCATCTTTTCGATGAAAGCCAGCAATCCCAAGGTCATGATCGAGGCCTACCGCCTGCTTGTCGCGCGGCTGGCTGGGGAGGGACCGGATTGGAACTACCCGATCCATCTCGGCGTCACCGAGGCCGGGGACGGCGAGGATGGCCGCATCAAGAGCGCCATCGGAATCGGCAGCCTCCTCTCCGACGGAATTGGCGATACGATTCGCGTCTCGCTCACCGAGGACAGCGTCCACGAGATTCCCGTGGCGAGAGCACTCGTCGAGGCAGTCTCTGGCAAGGCGGGTGCTCTGAAGCGGTTTGCGGGTGTCGGGGAGCAGCGTTACAGCTACGATGCTTTCTCTTACGAGCGCCGCCCTTCGCACACCATGACGACAGGCGGCGTTAAGCTCGGAGGCGAGGAACTGGTGCGTGTCGTCGTGCGCCGGGCGACCTACGAAAAAATTGCCCACAAAGTCGATCGCCTTGGCGATTATCAACCCGAGATCATTTACGAAACGGCCGGCATTCGGGAGGTCGATCCTGCAAACGACGCGGAAATCGGCGCGGTGAATTCCGAGCCGCGCGACGTCATCGTCACGGTGCGCGACGGTGTCGATCTTCCGGTTATTGCAGCCTTCCGGATTCTTGCCGCAAAACTCGAAGCGCGGCACCCGATTCTCCTCAAGGACACGCTTTCAGGCGGCCCCGCTCCGGATTTTCTTGGCACTCTTCTGACGGCCGCGACGAACATCGGCGCGCTGCTCTGCGATGGCATCGGGGACGCCGTGCTCGTACAAGGCGACATGGTCGGGACAGGGCTCCACCAACCTGCGTTAGCGCCGGGGCAGTCCCTGCGGCTCGCCTACAACGTTCTCCAAGCCGCGGGGGCAAGAATCTTCAAGACCGACTACGTGGCCTGCCCGAGCTGCGGACGGACGCTTTTCGACCTGCAAAGCACGACGGCCCGGATCAAGGAGGCCACCTCTCATCTCAAAGGCGTCAAGATCGCCATCATGGGCTGCATCGTCAATGGACCGGGCGAGATGGCGGATGCGGATTTCGGCTATGTGGGGGGTGCGCCGGGGAAGGTGAATCTTTACGTCGGCAAGACAGCGGTAAAATTCAACATCCCGGAGAAGGACGCAGTCGAGCGCCTCAAAGACCTCATCCGTGAACATGGCAAATGGATGGAGGCTCGCGAAGCGGTCGGCGAGGTCGCATAATGTCCATTCGACAATACTCCCGTCGCTCTTAGACTGCGTTGGAGTGGAAAGCTTCGGAAAAATCCTTGTGGTCGTCGGACTCGCTTTGGCGATCACCGGGGCACTTCTCTGGTCGGGCATTGGGAAGGGCTGGCTCGGCCGTCTCCCGGGTGATATTCACATCGAGCGCGGCGGCTGGGGACTCTACTTTCCGATCGTCACCTGCATCCTGATCAGCATCGCCTTAACGATCCTATTGAACATCTTTCGGCGTTAAAGTTTTTCCTCGCGGTCAGGGGTCTCAGATGGTTCTCTTTGGCGTCATGAAAGCGCTTGCGACCATTCTTGGCGCTATTGTCCTCGTGGCTTCTTTCAGCTCATGCAGCTCGCTTAGATATAAATATGGGAAGAACGAAAGAGATAGCGCCGCATATCTTTCTGAGAAGAAAACTACGCCGGCCCGTATGAACATTGAGGGTCTTTGGTATTCGCCTCAATGGGGCATCGTGGTTCTCAAGCAGGAAAGCGGCGGCGCGCTGAGCGGGATATTCCGAGACGACTACGTCGTCAATGGCGTGGTAAGCGACAAGAGCGCTTTCATCACTCTCATCGACGACGACTGGGTGGAGTACACCGTGGAACTCACCCGCAAGAACCGGGGGCTGCTCACGGGGTTCTACTCGCCGAGCGTGCCGTTTTCGCAAAAGGATGCCAATGAGCTCGTTCTCAAGCGTGTAGGAGACTGATCTTGAAGGGCGGTCTGGTTGTTCTTCTCGCTGTCCCAGATTTTCTGATCAGATTTTTCCTGCCGAGATCGAACGAACCGGCCCGTAGCTGTGCGAGCCTTCTAAACTAAGCGTGCCAGAAGGCCTGTGAGGTACGGGAGAAGCTGCTTCTTGCGCGAGACGACACCGTCGAGTCGCCACCCGTATTCGCCGGCTTCAGGATAGTCGATAAGGCGGGTGAAAGAGGGATCGCCGCGAACGAGAAGAATGGAATTCTGCGTGTTGATATCGGTGATCAGAAGCGCCGCAAAGAGGTATCCCTTCGCGGCGCGATGGGCCTCCAAAGCCTCGAGCAGCGCCTGGCGCTTGGCCTTGAACGGCGCAAAGCTCAATTCTTCGATCTGCGCGACGCTGTAGCTGCTGGAAGCGTGTTCGTATTCCTTGGAGTCGGCCGTTACCGCTTCGCTCGGGCTCATGGTAAGCAGGGGCGAGCCGACGGAAAAGATCTCCGTGGCGAGAGTGGCCGGATCGACGCCGCTGAGCGCCGAAAGTTCCGCCATGAGTGCGCGATCAACATCCGTGGTTGTCGGCGAGGTGAGGTTGAGCGTGTCGGAAATCATGCCGCACATCAGCAGGCCGGCGAGATTCTTGCTAAGGGTGACCCCGGCCTGCTGGAAGAGTGTCCCCACGATCGTCGAGGTGGAGCCGACGGGACGATTGAGGAAGAGAATGGGGGACTCCGTGGACGGAGCTCCGATTCGGTGATGATCGAGAATCTCGGCGATGGGAACCAATTCTGCGCCATCCACAGCCTGGCTGAGCTCATTGTGGTCGACCAGGATCAGCTGACGGGGAATGGGCTTCAGGAAATCGGCCTTTGCCAGAATTCCTTTGAGGTTGCCGTTTTGATCCACCACCGGGAAAGCAAACTGCGAAGAGAGCGCCAAATCCCGCTGCGCTTCCTGGAGCGGTGTTTCCGGAGTTACGGAAACAAAATCGTCGTCAAGCATTTCGCCCGCCCGCACGGCGCTGCGGGCAAGAAGCACGGTCGTCGCCGTATCGTGTGGCGAGCTGATCATTACGGTCCCCTGCTTTTCCGCCGAGCGCAGCACTTCGTCGTCGACCCTTAATCCCCCGGTGATGATTACCGCATAAACGTTTTCTTCGATGCCGAGCTTCTGGATGTCATGGCGGTCACCAACGATGAGGACCGTTTTGTCGTGGTCGAGTCTGTCCAACCTCCGCTTGAAGGATTCAATTTCCATTGCGGCGACAACGAGGAATAACTGGCGGCTCTCCGGTTGGGGTGACCCTGCCAGCAGGGCGCCGCCGATGGTGTCGATGACATCTTTAATCGCCGCGTGTACTTGCCGCTGGAGGCCCACTTGATCCCGGGGTGGGAAAAGATATTCGGTGATCTTGAAGGTGGAAATGAGCCCGACACAGTGTTGATTCGTGTCCACGACGGGAAGACCGCGGAGACCGTGCTGACTGATCCGCGTAAACGCTTCATAGACCGGCTCCTCGGGTCCGACGCTGATCATCCCGCGGCTCATGACGTCCTCAACGCGAGGCCGTACGCTCGTCACGAACGAAGGGGAGTCGAAGCCAAACTTCGCAAGCGCGAAGTCAATCCGCTGGTTCGTGTTTCCGCAACGTGCCGCGCGCACGTCTTTGGCCCCTGTCGTTTTCTTGAATTCCGCATAGCCGATTGCGGAACAAATCGAATCCATGTCTGGGTTTTTGTGACCAATTACTAGAGTCTGCATGCGAGGAGTGTAGCTTGAACAAAATTTTGCCAATAGGAAAGCATTCATGCGGTTGAGGTTCGCCGGTTTTTTTCTCGCACTTGCCTTCCAGGGCCTCTCGCTTGGCGGGCAGGAATCCTCTCACGCGCCCGCTCCGATTGACCCAATTCTCCTGCGGCCGGATATCTGGGAGTCGACGCCCCAGACGCTCGCGCCCGAGTTGCAGACGCTGCGATTCGATTGGATCTCCACCGGCCGTGACGTCGCGCGCTCTGCTTTGCCAGGCCTGGCATTTCAGAAGCACTCCCTGAACGAGGCGATTCTTTCGTTTCGGAACGGAAAGCTGGCTGAAGCGAGGCTCATTTATTTCAATCGGGGAGATTCCGGCGCTCTGCGGGAAGACGAGTTTCAGGGACTGCTTGCCGGCATCACGGCGGATCTCGTTGCGCTCACGGGCCGTCAGCCCGCCGACCGCGGTCGCGACCCCGCGAGTGCGGTGAAAGCCGAAGGCCGCATCTGGGAAGCGGGTCGCACCCGCTATTTGCTTGAATGGAGCGCCACGAAGGGCTCTTACGTGAAATCCGTTCCGTTTCGCGCCGAATTCATTCGTCTCAAGATCGGGCCCGGCGCCGCCACGCCTTCGGCCATCGGCGCGGCGCCGGCGGCGACATCGCGGGATCTTGTGAAACGGTTCGCTGGACGCGACCACGTCGAGCGTGTCGCAGGAGGCGATGTGAAACTCAAGGATGTGCCCATGGTTGACCAGGGAGAGAAAGGCTACTGCGTGGTGGCGTCCGTCGAGCGGGTCCTGCGCTATTATGGCGCCACGGTCGACCAGTACGAGCTGGCCCAAATCGCGAACAGCGACGCCGTCGGGGGCACGAGCCTGGACGCCATGCTGGCTTCTCTGAAACGGCTGACTTCGCGGCTCGGCGTCAAGGTGCGCTCCCTCTATGAGTGGAATAGCCGGGATTTTCTGAAAATGGTCGAGGACTACAATCGGGCCACGAAGCGCGGAAAGCTTGCCCCGGAGATCGAGCTCAGCGGGCAAATGATCGATGCGGACGCGTGTTTTGCGAAGATGAAGCCGGAAATCTTCAAGGAGGTGCGCATGAAAAACACCGCTGATTTCGGCAGATTCAAGCGCGACATTCAGCGCACCATCGATGAAGGTACGCCTTTATTGTGGTCCGTTCGGCTTGGCATTGTGAGCGAGAAAGAAATTCCCCAAGCCTTTGGGGGGCACATGCGAATCATCATCGGATACAACACGGCGACGAATGAAATTCTCTACACCGACTCCTGGGGGATGGGCCACGAAGAAAAGCGAATGGCGGCCGATGACGCGTGGACAATCACCAATGGCCTCAGCAGTTTGCAGCCTGTTTCTTGACGGTTCGGGCGGAAGTCCCTTCCGTTTCGCGCATCGCTGAGTGATCGTTCCCGGTTCCCGTGAAAAAGAAACGCATCTTGATCCTCTCGGCTTCGGTCGGTTCCGGCCATGTCCGGGCTGCAGAGGCGCTGGCGAAGTCCTTCCGTGCACGGCCCGACGTGGAGGAGGTGTTAGTCGACGACTCCCTCGATCACACGAATGTTCTGCACAAACAGCTCTATTCGACGCTTTACAAGCGCCTTTCCGCGATGCTTCCCGAGTTCCTCGGGTGGTGGTATGTTTCCAGTGACGATCCGTGGGTTTCCGACAAGAGCCGGCTCGCGCTCGATCTGCCGCAGGCTCTTCCGCTCGTCAACCTTGTTCGCGATTTCAATCCCGACTCGATCCTTTGCACGCATTTCATGCCTGCGGGGGTGCTGTCTTTTCTCATTGGTATTGGCCGCCTGGAGGCCGAGTTGGGCATCGTCGTGACCGATTATCATTTTCATGCGTTCTGGATCACCCGCGCGTTCCATTGGTATTTTGTCGCCCAGGAGGAGGACCGGATCCATATGGAGGGTCTCGGCCTTCCCGGCGACCGGATCCATGTGACCGGCATTCCCGTCGAACCGGAATTTTCCATCCCGGTGGATCGCGAGGCAGTGCTTAGGCGCCACGGCCTGGATCCCGCAAAACCGACCTTGCTCGTCGCCGGTGGAACGCTGGGCCTCAGCCCGGCCTCGGCCGTCGTTCGCCGGCTGCTTCAGCTCGACCGTGAATTCCAGGCCATCATCGTCTGTGGAAAAAATGAGGAATTGAAGAAAGAGATCGAGGCTCTCACATCCGAGCAAAGGGACCGCTTTCGCGTGTTCGGATTCACTGGGGAAATGCCCGATTTGCTTGGCGCGGCCACGCTCCTGCTGAGCAAACCGGGCGGCATGACCACCGCGGAGGCCCTCGCACGAGGGTTGCCGATGGTTATCCTCGATCCGATCGGCGGACAGGAGGAGCGCAATTCGGATGTTTTGCTCGAGGCCGGAGCCGCGGTCAAATGCACGGAAGTAACCGTTCTCAACCACAAGCTTCGGCGACTGCTCGACGATCCCGCGCGCATTGCCGCCATGGGCGAGAATGCGCGCCGCCTCGGCCGGCCCGACGCGGCGGATGCCATCGCGCGGATCGTCCTGGAATCTCCGCCACGCGAACCCGCCACAATCTCGCGTTTGCGTGAAAAGGAGCTCCGCAAGCGCTTCGAGAAAGATAAGGGATAGGAAGAGTTTGAGATGATCGGGCACCGCGGCGGTGACTTGGGATGAATCGTTGGGAAGTGCAGACAGGAATTTTCAAAATGGAGCATCCAATAAACAGGGAGTTTCTGTGGGGCGCTGCCAGTTCCGGCTACCAGTGCGAGGGCGGCTACAACGGCCCGGGCCAACCCCAGAACAATTGGAGTATCGCGGAAGCGAAGGGGCGCGTGATGCGCACCGGAGCGGCGGCGGATTTCTGGAATCGGTACGAGGAGGACTTTGCCCACTGCAACGCGATGGGACTCAATGCCTTCCGGCTAAGCATCGAATGGGCCCGCGTCCAGCCTTCGGTCTCTGCCAATCGCTCTGCGCCTCCCGCATTCGATTTCGGGGTCCTTGACGCCTACGGGGACCGCCTCGCCGCGTGCCGCCGGCAAGGCCTGGAGCCTGTCGTCACGCTGCAGCACTTTACGCATCCGGCCTGGCTCGGCGCGGACGCGTGGCTTGACGATGACACGCCCGCGCTTTTCGAGCAGTTTGTTTCCACCACGGTCAGGCACACGAATCGCCGGTTGATGGAAGCTCATGGTCAACCGCCTCTGCATTGGTTCGTCACGCTCAACGAGCCGAACATGCTCGTCTTAAACACCTATCTCAATCGGCACTTTCCAGGCGGTGGCCATCGTGGCATGGCGGTGGCGGTCGCCGCCTACAATCGGCTCCTCGCCGCCCATGTGCGCGCCTACAACGCGATACATGATCTTTTCGATGAGGAAGGATGGGCATCGCCGCGGGTCACGATGAACACCTTCTGTAGCGACGTCTATTGGTCGGAAAAGATGCTTCTCGATTTGCTGTGCGTTCGTGAGCGCGGCGTGAAGGACGCGGATTTGAAGGGCTACCTGCGTGAGGAATCCAATCGGCTCCACCATGCGTTGCTCAAGGCGGAGTTGCCTTTTCAAACGGATCCCTTCGTGTGGCTGGGCCGCCTCTTTCACGTCCTTGTCAATGTCCTTGCGCCCAAGCACGCCGTCGCGGAGACATTTGGCTACTTTCTGGACACGCTCGCGCACTCCAAGCGCGATCGGGTGCTCGATTACCTCGGCCTTGACTACTACGATCCCTTTACCGGCCACCTCTTCCGTCCGCCGTCCTTCGGCGACCTGGAATTTCGAAGGGAGAGCCTGCGCGGGCACCTCATGGACAGTCTCTCGCGCAAATGGTGGGATTGGCACATGCTGCCGGAGGGTCTGCACTTCTTTTGCAAGTATTACGCGGCGGAATTTCAGCGCGGAATTCTCATCGCCGAGAACGGGATGGCTCTTCGGAGAAAGTTCGACAACAGTGTCGCTCACCCGCGGCGCGACCGGCTGACTCGAAGCGAATTTCTCACGGCTCATATCGCGGAGGTGCGCCGCCTTGTTGCGGAAGGCGTGCCCCTGCTGGGCTATCTTCATTGGTCCATCACAGACAACTACGAATGGGGCTCCTTCACGCCGCGGTTCGGACTTTTCACGGTGGACTACGCCAATCACGCGGAACGCACTCCCGTGGATCATCTCGGCGACCGGCCCTCGGAGACGTATGCGCGGCTCATTGCGCAGTTCGGAGCCGGCGAGAGAAGCGCTCGACCCAGGTGAGAAGGATGCCCGGCAAGATCCTGGTCGTAGCGGCATTGATCTTTGCCGCCTCAAGGCTCAGCGCGGAAGCCGACGGCAGGGTTTCTGCCCCCGCCGACGGGAAAACTCTACCACGGGGTTTATCCGGGAGGGATCGACGGTGAAGAGGACGACATCACATTGAGCGACGTGCTCCGATACGAACGCGCTTCGGGCCGCCGGGTTGCCTGGGTGTATTTCTCCAACAACTGGTATCGAAGCCGCGCATTTCCCCTCGCCACCGCCAAGTGGATCCGAGCGCACGGCGCGGTGCCGTATATTCGGTTGATGCTGCGCTCCGCGGATCATAAGCCGGAAAAGCCCGAGCGGACCTATTCCCTGGATGCCATCGTTGCCGGGAAATTCGACGAAGACTTTCGCGTATGGGCGCGTTCGGCAAAGGCGTTCGGAACTCCTGTCCTAGTCGAATATGGCACCGAAATGAACGGCGAATGGTTTGGCTGGAATGGAAAATACCACGGTGGAGCTCAAAAGCGCGGCTTCGGCGATCCTCAAAAGGCGGATGGTCCGGAGCGTTTCGTGGCTGCGTGGCGTCACATCGTCAAATTGATGCGCGGCGAGGGAGCCAGCAACCTGCTTTGGGTTTGGCATCCGGACGTGATCGACACCCCCGAGGTGGCTTGGAATCGATTTGAAAACTACTACCCGGGTGATGATGTAGTGGATTGGGTGGGTGTCAGTTGTTACGGCTACCTCGCCCCCAGGGACGGTTGGGAACCCGAGTCCTTCCGGGAACTCATGGATCCGGCCTATCAGCGGCTTCAGAAACTGGCCCCGAGCAAGCCGATCATCGTGGCCGAATTCGGGCAGACCTCCGGAAATCCAAGACTGAGCGCGGGTGAGTGGGCCGCGCGCGCGCTCGATGACGTGCTCGGGGGCCGCTGGCCCCGCGTCATCGGAGTCTCATGGTGGAACGAACGCTGGGAAAACGACGACAATCCCAAACACGACACGACGATGCGTTTGCAGGACGATGCCGCGCTGGCGACGGTCTTTTCCAAGAAACTGTCAGAGGCCGGGAAGAGAATTCAGACGACGCCGGTGACAGGCAGTGCCCGTTAGTCCCAAGCAGACTCGCGTTATAATCGGGGGCCGCCATGACTTCGCATTACGAATAGAGCAATTACAGAAAGCAACGGCTCGGCGGGAGCCTCGCCCTCCCCTTATCTTCGATGCGCCGTTTTGGAAATTCTTTTCGAAGGAAGCCGGCATCGCGATCGAACACGGACCCGCCCGGCATGGCATCGGCGGGGCGTCGTTTCTCTACATGCTGGAGCCGGGGGGCAATCGCATCGAGCTCATGGGCGATCCCGGCTACATGATTTTCGATCCGGCCTGGAAGACCGTGGTCTGGAAGGGATCAGAGATCCCCACTGTCGGCGCTATCTGGACCGGCTCGCCGTTGCCGGACTCATTCTGGAATTACGGAACGCCGCTGGCGGACGAGCTGCCCGCCACCCCGAAAGTGGCCGCTGCTTGATCGAAAGCCTCCTCGCGGTCCGTGCCGCGGCCTGTTCCATTGCTACCGGGAACCCAGAATTGACCACCCAACGACCTTAATTAAGCCGGTGCCCCACTCCACGACGCTCTCCTCTTCCACTGCGGCGGTGACCCCGCTCTAAACACGAATCCTCCCCCGGTCCCTCGCCTTCTTTTTATTACTGTATCTGGCCAACAATCACCACTCTTACTGTAACGAGCTCCAGACCTACTAAAGCAGGGGGCTACAGAGAAACAAACCTTCCGAATGGCAAAAAAGTGCGAAGGTCTGGTCTAGCACCCGAGGTTGCTATTGCGTTTTCGGATTCATTCTCCGCAGCGCAACGTCGCAGTACATATGGCTCGGGAGAGCGAGGTAAACGATCTCCCAATTGTCGTTGATACAGAGTTCATTAACGGCGGGTACGACTCCGTAGGGTTGCATTTCCACGTAGGACCACATCGTGTAGTCGTTGAAAACAAGCAACCCGTCGGCTTTGACCTTGCGGCGTGCGGCTTCGATATCCGCCTTTACGCCTTCGTAGGTGTGCTGGGCATCAATGTAGATCCAGTCGAAATACTTGTCAGGGAAGGACTCCAACGCTTCGACGGAGGCGCTGTGATGGATGTGCAGTCGATTTTGAAGGGAAGGATCCTCCGCCATCTTTCGAACGGCCGGCTGAATTGTGGTGTCAATCAAGTGCAGTTCGCGAGGTTCTGCGATGCGCAGGATTTCACGGGCGAACTCGCCGTGAAGAGTGCCCACTTCCGCGACAACGCCGCCGTTTGGCAAGCGGGAAAGAAGAGCAGTGCGTTCCGGCAATACCATGCAGCGTCGAAGGTGAACCTCTTGGAGTTGGGGGCCGAGTCTAAGAAGGCCTTCCCCCCAAAATGGCGCTTCTTCTGTTACCTCCTCCAGTTGAACGTGGCTCTGAAGCTCCCAAGGTACCCAGCTACCCAAGGGCCGCATCACTCGAAACCAATCGGCTCGCAGCTTTGTGAACCAGCGCTCACGATCCTCGTTAACTGGAGTCTTCCTATTTATGCGACGGGTTTCTTTCTGGGCGCAAAGTGGTCTTCGAACCGATTAGAAACTTTCCGGACACTTCATGGAAAGCAAAACCTCACGGAAGATTGGGAGCGGATCACAGATTCGTCTCTTTCGCGGACACCAGAGAACTCCCCGAACACGCGCGGAATCAGCCCTTCTGCTGATCGAGGACGGCATTAAGCACGTTTGTCGGGACCTGCTCGAAGTGCGAGGGCTCCATCGAGTAGGAGGAGCGCCCTTTGGACAGCGAGCGGATGGCCGTGGCGTAACCGAACATTTCGGCGAGAGGGACCTCCGCGGTGATGGTGCAGAGATTTCCCTTCGTTTCCATTCCGCTGATGCGTGCACGCCGGCGGTTGAGGTCGCCCATGATATCGCCCTGAAATTCCTCTGGCGTGATGTTCTCGACCTTCATGATTGGCTCCAGGAGAATCGGCTTTGCCTTCTTGAGCGCGTCTTTCAACGAGAAAATGGCAGCCATCTTGAACGCGAGCTCGTTGGAGTCCACGTCGTGGTAGCTGCCGTCAACGATGTCGACATGAACGTCGATGACGGGGTAGCCGCCGATGACGCCGTTGTGAACGGCCTCGTTAAGACCCTTGATGCACGCGGGAATGTATTCCTTCGGGATGTTGCCGCCGACGACTTTGTTCTCGATGGTGACCCCTTTGCCGCGTGGGTTGGGCGCGATCTTGATGACGACGTGGCCGTATTGACCGCGCCCGCCGGACTGCTTGATCAGCTTGCCTTCTCCATCCGCCTGAACGAGAATGGTTTCCTTGTAGGCAATCTGCGGTTTTCCAGCGTTGGCCTCTACCTTGAATTCGCGGAACATGCGGTCCCGAATGATCTCGAGATGCAGCTCTCCCATGCCCGCAATGATGGTCTGCCCGGTTTCTTCGTTGGTGAAGACGCGGAATGTCGGGTCTTCCTCCGCGAGGCGCTGGAGGGCGTTCGACATTTTCTCCTGGTCGAGTTTGGTCTTCGGCTCGACGGCCATGGAGATGACGGGATCGGGGAATGACGGCGGCTCGAGCAATATCGGGTAATCCTCGTCGCAAAGCGTGTCGCCGGTGGTGATGTTCTTAATTCCCACGATGGCGGCGATGTCGCCAGAATAGCAGGTGTCGATATCCTCGCGCTTGTCGGCTTGAATCTGGATCAGGCGGCTGATGCGCTCGCGTTTGTTTGTGCGCGGATTATAGACCGTGTCCCCCTTGCTCAGCTTGCCGGAATAGACGCGAAAGAACACAAGCTTGCCAACGAACGGGTCGCTCCACAGCTTGAAGGCGAGCGAGCAGAACTTGGCGTAGTCGTCCGCACGGACCTCCATCGGCTCGCCGGTATCGGGGTTCTGGCCCTTGGCAGGGAGGATGTCGAGCGGGCTCGGAAGATAATCAACGACCGCGTCCACGAGATACTGCACACCCTTGTTCTTGAAGGCGGAGCCTGCTGCGACAGGGACAAACCTGTTCGCGATGGTCTGGCGCCGGATGGCTGCCTTGAGATCCTGCTTGCTGATAGGCTTCTCTTCCAGGAACAGCATGCCGACCTCCTCATCGAGGTCGCACATTTGCTCGACAAGGTCCTGATAGGCCTTTTGCGCCAGCTCCTTGTGGTCGGCAGGGATGTCGACAATCTCGTAGGTGGAACCAATTTGGTCGTTATCCGAGTAGATGACGGCCTTTTGATTGAGGACATCAATCTGGCCCTTGAGGTGGTCTTCCTTGCCAAGCGGAATGAGTATCGGCCAGGCATTGGCGCCGAGCTTCTGGCGCATGCTGTTCACGGCCCCGTTAAAGTCCGCGCCAACGCGGTCCATCTTGTTGACGAAAGCGATGCGGGGAACGCCGTATTTGCTGGCCTGGCGCCAAACGGTCTCCGATTGGGGCTGCACCCCGGCGACGCTGCAAAAGACGGCAATAGCGCCGTCGAGCACGCGCAGCGAACGCTCCACTTCGGCAGTGAAGTCGACGTGGCCGGGCGTATCGATGATGTTCACCCGCTGTTTGAGGCCTTCAAAAATCTTGTAAATGCCCTCCTCCTTGCGCTGCACCCACGAGCAAGTGGTGGCCGCGGACGTAATCGTGATGCCACGCTCGCGCTCCTGCTCCATCCAGTCGGTGACGGTGGTCCCTTCGTGGACCTCGCCAATCTTGTGGATCATGCCGGTATAGAAGAGGATACGCTCGGTGAGCGTGGTCTTTCCCGCGTCGATGTGCGCGGCGATCCCAATATTGCGGGTCCGCTCGAGCGGAAAGGCACGATCAGGAGAGTTGGGATTGGTGGATTGGGCTTTAGCCTCAAGCGTGGCGGACATGGCAGAGCAGGTTTGTGTTCACCGCAAACAGGAGCCCGACAGCATCTTATGAGGTACTGCCGCTGTACATGCTTCTGTGTGCTGTGCTAACATGATTTGAAATTCCTCCCGCAAATGTAGAAGGCGGAAGCGCGCTCGGCGCTCCGCAATCCAGTATCATGCGGGGGTCACGGAAGGTAAAGAGAGCTAACCGTCAGGCAAGAGAAAACTTTCTCCCGAGCCCCGGTGTGGCGGCACGGTGAGACCTCTTTGGGCGGCCCGGGCTTGCCGGGAGCTCGACTCAGGCGGTCGTCAAGCGGATGGCTTACGGGCTTCCGCCCGCAGTTGCCGTTCGGCCTCGACCCAGTCGTCTATCTCATCACCCGGCAAATCGAGCAGACGGCGGCGTTCGGAAATAAAGTAAGCCCGGCGGGCGATATCATCGTCGGAAAGCTCAACCACAGCGTCTCTTTTCCTGCCGCCGCCTGAGCGCCGGGGCACGGGCGGCGCGGGCGATTCGACTGCCGCAACGGATGCGCCCCTGTTAACGATCGCGTCACCATGGGATGCCTTTTTGGAAGATCGCTTTGCTTTCGCCTTTGTGGATTCGTCGGGTTTGTCTTTCTTCTTCGCCATCATTTCGATTCTTTCGTCGCTAGACTACCCTCGCGATTGGCAGGCTTTGCAAAATAAATCTTCAATTTTTTTCGTTCCAAAATAGGTTTCCAGGTATGGCGGCGTTTGTCATCCGATGGCTGGTAACAACGGTCGCGGTATTGGTCGCCGCGCATTTGATTCCGGGAATCAGCTACAACGGGTGGGACGCGCTTCTCGGAGCATCTCTTCTGCTTGGCATTATCAACGCCTTCATTCGCCCGATTTTGCTCCTTTTGAGCCTCCCGTTTATCATCGTAACGATGGGGCTGTTCATCTTTGTGATTAACGCGCTGGTCTTGATGCTGGTCTCGAAGATTGTTCCTGCGTTCCAGGTCGCCGGTTTCTGGAGCGCGCTTTTTGGCGCCATCATCATCAGTATTGTAAGCTGGATCCTGAGTTCGTTTTTCCGCGGGAGCGACGGAAAGATTCACGTGATCACACACCACACGGCGGTGAAGCGGGCCAATGCGCGGGTGATTGAATGACCTACTGCCTGAGCCTGCATTGCCGTGAAGGCCTGGTTTTTCTCTCGGATACGCGGACGAGTGCTGGCGTCGACAACCTCACGACACATTCCAAGATGCGGGTCTACGAGGTCAAGGGCCAGAGGGTGCTGTGCCTGCTGAGCTCCGGCAACCTGTCCATCACGCAATCCGTGATGGCCTTCATCGATCGCGATCTGGAGAGGGCGAAAGAAAATCCCAACCTTCACAGCTTGCTCAATCAGCCCAATCTCTTTGAAACCGTGCACTACCTGGGGCAGCGGATTCGCGAGGTGCGGCGCCTGGACGCTGAGGCGCTTGACAGGGCGGGAATCAGTTTCAATACCAATTTTATCCTTGGCGGTCAGATTGCGGGGCAACCGCCGGATATCTACCAGATCTACCCGGAGGGAAATGCGATCCACGCGAGCCGCGAGTCGCCATTTTTGCAGATTGGCGAGCTGAAATACGGGAAACCGATTCTCGATCGCGGATTCAGCTACGAAACGCCCCTTTGCGAAGCGGCAAAGTTTGGCCTCTTGTCGCTCGATTCGACGGCCAAAAGCAATCTCTCCGTAGGCACTCCGTTTGAACTGTTTTCCTACAGGACCGACAGTCTGGAAGCGCGTCATCGGCTGAAGCTCGAGGAAAATGATCCCTACCTGCGCACCGTCCGCGAACGCTGGCAGGAAGGCTTGATTCAACTTGTGCGTGAAATTCCCGAGCTCGATGTTCTGCGGGAGTGAACTTTCTCGATCCCGGCAATCCAGTGCGAATCAAAATCTGCGGCATCACAAGCCCGATGGATGCCGAAATGGCTGTGGCCGAGGGCGCGGACGCGCTCGGATTCAATTTTTATCCCGGTTCGAAGAGGCGCATCGTCTTCGAGGAAAATCGTCAATGGATAGACTCCCTTTCGGGGCGGGTCTTTCGGGTGGCTGTGGTGGTGAATCCCGAAATGGACGAACTCCGCGCTCTTCGGGAATCCGGGTGCTTTGAAGCTGTGCAATTCCACGGCGACGAGACGCCCGAGTTTTGCGCGCATGCGGGTTTCCCGGCGTGGATCCGCGCGGTGCGCGTCAAAAGCGAAGAGTCACTCCGCGAGGCCCTTCGCTATGGCACCCGGCACCTCCTGCTCGATGCATGGTCAGAGTCCGCCTACGGCGGCACGGGCCTCCGTCTTGATTGGGAAGCCCTGCGCGAATTCGTTGATGCCCAGCCCGCCAGGCAGGTGATCCTGGCCGGGGGTCTTGCACCCGAAAACGTCGGCGAGGCCATCCGGATCGTTCACCCGCACGCTGTCGACACGGCCAGCGGGGTGGAGAACGGTCCGGGACGGAAAGCCAGGGATCGCGTCGCGGAATTTATCAGGGCTGCGCGCGCCGCCTGACAGCCCACCGGACGAGGCAACCGAAGCGACGCATCGAAGCGGGATGTGCGGCGGCTTGCCAGCGCTGCGATCGGCTGCTTCCATGCAAGGCAGATGAGCAATACCTACAAGATCACCGTCCTGGCAGGCGACGGCATCGGCCCGGAGGTCATGACTCAAGCCCTGCGCGTGCTCCACGCGGTCGAAAAGAAGTTCTCCCTCGGGTTCGAATTCAGCGAACAGCCCGTTGGGGGCCAGGCGATCGATACGCATGGCAAAGCTCTTCCGGAGCAAACTCTCAAAGCCTGTGAACAGGGCGATGCCATTTTGTTTGGGTCTGTCGGCGGACCCAAATGGGAATCCCTTCCACCCGCGGAGCAGCCCGAACGCGCCGCTCTGCTGCCGCTTCGAAAGTATTTCGGATTGTTCGCGAACCTCCGCCCGGCTATTTGCCTGCCCGAACTGGTGCATGCCTCGCCGCTCCACCCAAAAATCGTCGAGGGCGGGTTTGACATCCTTTGCGTGCGCGAGCTGACCGGCGGGCTCTATTTCGGGGAACCGAAATACATCAAGCACGAGGGCGGCGAGCAGTTCGCGGTGGACACGATGGTCTATTGGGAGAGTGAAATCCGGCGGATTGCCAAAGTTGCCTTTGAGGCAGCCCAGAAGCGAAAGGGCCGCTTGACCTCCGTCGACAAGGCGAACGTGCTGCAAAATGGCGTGCTCTGGCGCCGCGTCGTTGAGGAGGTGGCGAAAGACTATCGGGATGTCAGTCTCAGCCATCTGTATGTGGACAACGCGGCGATGCAGCTCATCAAGAATCCGAAGGGCTTCGATGTGGTTCTGGCGGAGAACCTCTTCGGCGACATCTTGAGCGACGAAGTCGCCATACTCACCGGCTCGCTGGGAATGCTGCCGAGCGCCAGCCTCGGCGAGACGATTTCCGGAGCTGCCAGATTCGGCATGTACGAACCGAGCGGGGGGTCCGCTCCCGACATTGCCGGCAAAGGGATTGCCAACCCGATCGCCCAGATCCTTTCGGCCGCGATGATGCTCCGGTTTTCCTGCGCCCAGGAACAGGCTGCCGCCGCAGTGGAACAGGCGGTCCGCCAGGTCATTGCGGCCGGCCTGCGCACGGCGGACATCCATACGCCGGGCACGACGCGGGTGGACACCGCGGGGATGGGTGAGGCGATCACAGCCGCGATTTAGTTACAGGCCGGAATACCCTTCGCCAGTATCCGGGGCAGGATTCCGTCTTGCTCTCCTTCGCGGCTCCGGGAAGAACCAAGGACCCCGGGACGAGTGGGAGTCATCGTGCTGTGCGGCAAAGGGATGAGGGGGCTGGCCCGCTGCGGCGGGCAAAGCCCGGACAGCCTGATTTGAGTCAAGAAGGTTTCGGCGCTTGACGCCGTTGCGCAAGGACACCAACTTTCCGGCCTTGGCAAGGGCGACGCTCCGGCGACGAAAGGAGGTCCCGAGAAATGCCAGGGACACGTTATAATTTCCATGTTTGACAACATTTTAGGATTTTTTTCGAATGATATCGGCATTGATTTGGGCACAGCCAATACCCTCGTTTATGTCAAAGATCACGGCATCGTGCTCCGCGAGCCGTCGGTGGTTGCCGTTCAGCAGGGTACGAATAAAGTACTTGCCGTCGGCGACGAGGCCAAGCGCATGCTGGGCCGAACTCCCGGCAACATCGTGGCAATCCGGCCGCTTAAGGATGGTGTGATCGCGGACTTCGAGGTGACCGAAGCCATGCTACGGCACTTCATCAGCAAAGTGCATAATCGCCGGCGAATGGTGCGGCCACGCGTCGTCATCGCGGTGCCGAGCGGTATTACGGAAGTTGAGAAGCGTGCCGTGAAGGACTCGGCGACTCATGCGGGAGCACGGGAAGTCTATTTGATCGAAGAGCCGATGGCCGCCGCAATAGGGTGCGGTCTTCCCGTGCAGGATGCCGCGGGGAACATGATCATCGACGTGGGAGGCGGCACGACGGAAGTTGCCCTGATTTCACTCTCGGGCATTGTTTTCAGTCGCAGCGTGCGCGTCGCGGGGGATGAACTCGACGAGGCTATTATCAACTATATGAAGCGCGCCTATAATTTGATGATCGGCGAAAGGACGGCGGAAGATATCAAAATCAAGATTGGGTCGGCTTACAAAATGGAGAAGGAGTTGACCATGGAGGTCAAGGGGCGCGATTTGGTCGCCGGCCTGCCGAAGACGATCACGATTTCCTCGCAGGAAGTGCGCGAGGCGGTAATGGAGCCGGTCTCAACCATCGTGGATTCGGTGCGTATCACGCTGGAACGCTGCCCGCCTGAACTCTCGGCCGACCTCGTGGACAGGGGCCTCGTGCTGGCTGGGGGCGGGGCGCTTCTTCGCGGGCTCGACAAGCTTTTACAGGAAGAAACCGGCTTGTCCGTTCATGTCGCGGAGGACCCGCTCAGCGCCGTCGCC
This sequence comes from uncultured Verrucomicrobiae bacterium, assembly GCA_963763735.1. GTDB lineage: Bacteria > Verrucomicrobiota > Verrucomicrobiia > Chthoniobacterales > Terrimicrobiaceae > DASTFP01. Next base: position 31,718 of record CAVXQK010000022.1, read on the forward strand.
GAGGGAACAGGCCGTGCGCTCCAGGAAATGCGTTTTCTCAAAGCGGTTGCTTCCCGGGACCGCAGCTCGAGCAGCCACTGACGCGGAGCTTGTGACGAGACTCCGCATTCCGAGGATGTAGCATACGGTGTCGATGAGCCGGCTCAACGTCATCCTTGTCATCGCGGTGATCATCGGGGCGGTCATCCTTTCTTCCTTCGGCTCAAGCACGATGCAAAAATTGCAGGCGGGATTTCTCAGCGCGGTTTCGCCTTTTCTCAAGACAGGATCGGCCGTCCAGCGGCAGCTCGGCGCCATGGGCGAAGGCCTCAAAACCCTGGATCAACTGGAGGACGAAAACAAACGACTTAAAACCGAGAACAAGGAGCTTCGCGCCGCCAATGAGATTCTGAGGGATCTCGAGGCAGAGAATAGCAAGCTGCGTTCCGCACTCGACTACAGAAAGCGCTCCATCTTCAAGCTTCTGCCCGCGCGCATAATCAGCCGCGATGCATCGACATGGTGGAGCACCGTCAAGATCAACCGCGGTTTTGAAGATGGCGTCGAACCCGACCAGCCTGTGCTCACCGATGTCGGCCTCGTGGGCAAAACCACAACCGTCGCGAAGAACGAATCCATCGTCCTCCTGATTAGCGACGAAAGCTGCAAGGTGGCCGCCAACGTCGAGGGCTCCAACGAAAGAGGAATTCTCTCCGGCCAGCGCACGGGTGAAGGCGTCGGCACCAGCGAAATGCAACTTAATTTCCTGAGCAAGAAGGCCAATCTCCAGCCCGGACAGAAGGTTTACACAGAAGGCGTCAGCAAGGGAACTTCGACCGGCGTGTTTCCTTCGGGCATCTTTCTTGGCACGGTCAAAAGCTTTCAAGCCCGCCCGCTTGACGGACAGGCAATTGTCGAACCTGCCGTCGACTTGTCCTCTGTCGAGGACGTTTTCGTGGTGGTGGGAGCAAAATGAAACTCGCCGTCGGCTGGCTGTCCCTCGCGCTGGCGATTTTCCTGGCCCTGATTGTCCAGGAATTGATTCCTCCCGTGCGCTATTTTCACGGTGCCCGCTTGTTGCTTGTGCCGATGTTGTTTTGCTACGGAGCGCTTGCCATGCCGTTCTGGGCAATGCTTCTCATGGCAATTTACACCGGATTTCTGACCGATCTGGCGTATCTGAACGTCGCGGATGGCCACGTTGAAATTGCTCTCGGATGGTCTATTGTGGTCTTTGTGTTTTTTGGGCTATTCGCTCACGGTTTTCAGCCAGCATTCGCTGGCGGTCGCTGGTGGTTGCACATTTTGATCGGCGCCGCATGCACCTGCGCCTTTTTGGCTCTTCAGTTTGTCATGATCTGCTTCAGACGGCAGGGCATTTTTTTCAATGAAACCGTGGCCTGGCGGATCCTTGCGCCGGGATTGTTCGCCGCCGTGCTGGCGCCGCTTGTGCATTGGAGCGTCGTCAAGATCGGGCCCTACGTCCGCGGTCCCACGCGTTTGCGACCCTACAGGATCGAGCAGCAATGAAACGCGGACAGATTCCCTACCGCATCTATTTTCTCGGGGCGATCATGCTCGTGCACCTCTCGGCTCTTGCCTTCCGGCTTTGGTATGTGCAGATCGCCCGTGGCGCCGAATACACGGCCAAAGTCGCTTCGGGTTCGCGCATCACGGTTCGCATCCCGGCGGTTCGGGGCGACATTCTTGACCGAAACGGCATTCCCCTCGTTCAGAACCGGGCGAGCTTCGACGTGGATTTCTTTCTCCCGGACATGGTGCGCGCCTACCGCGAAAGCCATGGCAGCGTTCCCATGCATAGCTTTCGAGGCACCGTGCGCAACATGCAGAAGGACATGACCGAGGCGGACGTGCGGCGCATCGTTGCCGAGGAGATCATCCCCAGGCTCGAGGAGCTGGGAGTCGCGCAGGATTATAATGCCGACCGCCTCCAGATCCACTACCGGCTCCGGAGCGAAGTGCCATATAACTACATGCAGGACATGGACTTCGAGACGATGGCGCTGCTATCGGAACGCAACCTCGGCGTGCCTGGAGTCAACGTCACAAAGAAGCCCGTGCGCCAGTATCTTTTCGGGGCTCTGGGTGCGCACTTCCTGGGTTATGTCGGAATGCCCGGCGATCTGAACAAGCTCCCCGACATCAACAAGTTCAATTTTTACGATCCCGATATGGAGGGCAAGGCTCAGATCGAGCTTGCCATGAATGACTACCTGAAGGGCACGCCCGGCGTGAAAATCCTTCAGCGCGACGCCAAGGGAGCCATCATTCGAAGCGAGACGGAGATGGTCGAGCCCAAGCAGGGAGCCAACGTCTATCTTACCATTGACGCCCGCATCCAATATATCGTCGAGGAGGCATTGCGTGCGGTCGGGCGCGCGGCGGCCGTCGTTGTGGACCCCAACAACGGCAACATTTTGGCCATGGCCTCGGTTCCCTCCTACGATCCGAACAAGTTCATTCCTTCGATTGCCGCGAAGGATTGGCTGGAACTTAACAAGGACGAAACCGACCCGCTTCTGAATCGTGCCATCAGCGCGTATGCGCCCGGCTCAACTTACAAGATTCCGATAGGGCTGGCGGGATTGCGCGCGGGGGTGGGCAACCGTTCGTTCACCTGCTCCGGCGGCGTTCAATACGGCAACAAGTACATGAAATGCTGGATCGCGGACAAAGGCGGTTCGCACGGCACTTTGACCCTTCCCAATGCGATCAAATACTCCTGCAACGCCTTCTTCTATCAATATGGAAACGCCGCGGGAATCGACCAGATCGACGCCATGGGAAACATGCTTGGCCTCGGCCAGAAGTCCGGTATTCCCCTCTCGGGCGAGGCTCCCGGCGTGCTGCCGGGTCCAGAATGGCTCGCTGCCATTAACCCTCAGGCGCGGTGGAGCTCCGGCCTCACGGCGAACACAGCGATTGGCCAGGGCGACGTGCTCGCGACTCCGTTGCAAATGGCAATGATTGCCGCTACCGTGGCCAATGGAGGCACCTGCTACTATCCAAGGATGATCGACAAGGTTGTCGCCCAGGACGGCACCGTAATTCTCCAGGAACCGGCAAAAGTGCGCTCAAACCTCTTGAGCGACGGCGGGATGACGGCGGAAATGATCGAAAAAGTCCGCCAGGGCATGAACAAGGTCGTCAACGAAAGCGGCGGCACCGCCGGGAAGGCACGCATCAAGGACGTCATCGTCGCGGGCAAGACAGGAACCGCCCAATTCTGGCGAAGCGGGGTGAAGGATAACCACACGTGGTTTCTGGCGTTTGCTCCCTACGATGCGCCGAAATACGCGCTCTGCGTGATCGTTCAGGGCGCAAAATCCGGGGGCGGTGTGTCGGCGCCCATCGCCGCGAAGATTCTCGAGGACATCTTTGCTCTTGATCAGGGCAAACCGACTGAACTGGCCTGGCTCGAGCCGGCCAAAGGAAATTTCAAATTTGTGGAGAGCGTGGACTTCAATCGCGAAATCCCGACCGCGACGACGATCGCATCCGACGAAGAAACAGGGAACGACAACGCGCCCTCGTCGCGACGCTCTCAGCAGAAACAGGAGAACAAACCCGCCGACGCTCCGAACGTGCGCGATGAAGCCGACGAGGGCGGGCGGGTCAAAAACAAAGAACGCAAACCTTCGGGAATTGAAAAGTTTTTCAATTTCCTAAGAGGAGGCAACAGAGACAAAAAGGAAAAGCAGAAGATTCCTCCCATGGCTCCTGCCGGTCATCGATGAACGCCTCCTCGGCATATCAATCTCCCTCCCTGATCGGAGGGCAACCCACATTTTTTGATGATAGAAACCGTAAAGAAAATCTTAGGCCTCGGAAAGAAGAACACGGGGATCAAGCTCATTGTCAGCTGCGAGCGCCTCGAAAAGCGCGTTGCGCTGCTCGAGAATAATCGTCTCGAGGAGTACACCACGGAACGCGACTCCGACCGCAATATTGTCGGAGCCATCTACAAAGGAAAGGTTCGAAATATCGAGCAGGGCATCAAGGCGATGTTCGTGGACATCGGGTTTGAGAAGAATGCCTTCCTGCAATTCTGGGATGCCATTCCCGCGGCGCTCGACAGCGGCGTCGAAGCTGTTTCCCGGGAGGTCGGGAAAAAGAAGGGGCAAAAGATCACCCATAAGGATGTTCCGAGGATCTATCCGGTGGGTTCCGACATCCTTGTCCAGGTAAAAAAGGGTCCGATCGGCAACAAGGGGCCGCGCATTACCACCGACGTCAGCCTCGCGGGCCGCTATCTGGTGCTTATGCCGTTCAACGACCAGTGCGGCATATCGAGGAAGATTGACGATCCCAAGGAACGAGACAGGCTTCGCAAGATTCTGCGCGAACTCGACATTCCCGAGGGAATGGGCGTCATCATGCGAACCGTCGGCCAGGGCCAGCGCGCAAGATACTTCGTCCGTGACCTGAGCATCCTTGTGCAGCAATGGGAGGACATCCAGCGCGGCGTTGAAGAATTGCAGTCTCCGGTCTGCCTTTTCCAGGAGCCGGACCTCATCGAGCGGACGGTGCGTGATTTCCTTACCGATGAGATCGACGCTGTGATCATCGATGACGTCAGGGCGTGGGAGCGGGTTCAGGAGCTCGTCGGTCAGATTTCTTCGCGGGCGAAGAAGCGCATCCAGCACTACACGGGTTCGCAGCCGGTCTTCGATTGCTTTGGTGTTCAGGCTCAGATCGACGCGGCCTTCCACCGCCAGGTCTGGCTGCAGTGCGGCGGATATATTGTTATCGACGAGACGGAGGCTTTGATCGCGGTCGACGTCAATACCGGCCGGAACAAGGGGGCGAAAGACATCGAGAGGACCATCCTGCAGACCAACCTCGAGGCGGCGGATGAAATTTGCCGTCAAATGCGCCTGCGCAACGTTGGCGGCATCATCATCGCCGACTTCATCGACATGAAGAGCCGCAAGGATCAACAGACTGTCTACCAGCGCGTCAAGGATCGTCTCAAGCGCGACAAGGCTCGCACGCACGTTCTGCCAATTTCCCAGCTGGGCCTTTTGGAGATGACCCGTCAGCGCGCGGCGGAGAGCCTGGCAAGCACGCAGTTCGTGCCCTGCCCGCATTGCCATGGCCGGGGAGTGGTCAAGAGTCCCATGACAATGAGTGTCGAGCTTCAGCGCGCGTTGCATTCAATCATGCGAAAACACCAGGAGAGCGTCCACGAGGTGAAGGTGATCGTTCACCCCGATCTGCTCAATCGCCTTCGAACGGAGGACGAGGAGCATCTGGTGGATATCGAGCGTCGCTACGCCGGGCGTCTCACGTTCCGTTCGGACCCTTCGTACCATCAGGAGAAGTTCATGATCGTCAATGCGGTTTCCGGAGAAGAGCTCAAGGCCTGAGGTCTGGGAGGTCAGGCGATCGATCCGAGTCGCTGCAGATAGGTGAAAGTATAGATCCCTGTGCGATGCCCGTCCGCCCAGCTAGGTTGCAAACCGTAGCCGCCAACCGCCTCCCAACCCGTGAGATCGAAACTCGCTGGCGAATAGCGGACCTGCGGCCTGATCAGCCTTCCGAGCACGTCGGGCTCGCCGCCGCACGAGGCGCACGGGCACGCTCGCCGCAACGTCTCCAGCGGAATATAGCTCTCCGGACCGTCAGACCAGGCAATGGCGAGCTCGGTCCCGATTTTTTGAATGATCTTGGGTTGCAGCACGGCAGATTTTCGGAGTTCTTGTTGAGCAATGCAAATCGCAACCAGCTTTCCGCAAGCAAAGAGTGTCGGGGGCGGTTGGTACAACCGCCTCTACAATAAATCTGAGGCCGCTATGCTCCTGGCATGATGGTTCCGGAACTGCTCTCTCCGGCTGGCGACTGGAACTGCCTGCGCGCGGCCGTGGCAAACGGCGCGGACGCCGTGTATTTTGGTCTTCCGCGCTTCAACGCGCGCATGCGGGCCGAAAATTTTCGTCGGGAGGAGCTGCCCGGGGTGGTGGACTTTCTGCACAAGCACGGTGTGAAGGCGTATGTGACGCTGAATGTTCTCATCTTCACCGACGAGCTTGAGGACGCCGTCGCCGAGTTGCGCTTGTTGAACGACTCGGGTGTCGATGCGGCCATTCTTCAGGACGTGGGGCTCGCGGAAATTTCCCGCCGGATGTTTCCCGCTTTGCGGGTTCACGCCTCCACGCAAATGACGATCACCTCGCCCGAGGGGGTGCGTTTCGCGAAAGAGCTCGGCGCAAAGCAGGTCGTCCTCGCCCGGGAACTCTCGCTGCGCGAGTTGGCGAAATTTGAGTCCGACCTTCCGCTCGAGGTTTTCGTCCACGGCGCACTCTGCGTCGCCTACTCGGGACAATGCCTGACCAGCGAGTCGCTCGGACAACGCAGCGCCAACCGTGGCGAGTGCGCACAAGCGTGCCGGATGCCTTACGAGATCGTGGTTGATGACGCGGTCCGGGATCTCGGCGATAAGCGCTACCTGCTCTCTCCGCATGATCTGGTCGCCGTTCGCGAAATTCCCGAGTTGATTCGGCTCGGAATCCGAAGCTTCAAGATCGAGGGACGGCTGAAGACCGCGGAATATGTCGCCGCGGTAACGTCCGTTTACCGCAAGGCAATCGACGCCGCGATACGCGAGCAGGAGCTCCCAATGACCGCCCGGGATCGTTACCGTCTCGAAATGACCTTTTCGCGCGGTCTCTTCAGCGGCTGGTTGCATGGCGTCAACCATCAGGAACTCGTTGGCGCGCTCTACGGAAAGAAACGTGGTGTCTTCCTTGGAGCAGTCAGCAGAGCGGGCCGGGGCTTTGTTGAGATCGAAAATTATTCCTCACACGGTGAGAATTGGCCCAAGGCCGGTGACGGGATCGCTTTTGAAAATCCTGCCGACACGAATGCGGAACAAGGCGGGCGTATTTTCAAAGTTCTTGGGAATCGGCTCATTTTCGGGCGCGGGGATGTGGATTTCTCGAAAATCAAACCCGGGGTGCGTGTCTGGAAGACAAGCGACCCTGCGCTCGAGCGCGAATTGAGGAAGTCCCGGCAAACACGAGCAGGCGCAGGCGCTGGCAACAAGACCGCGCTACGGCTCACATTTTCCGGCCGCGCCGGGCAGCCGCTTGCCCTGAAGGTGGAATTCGCGGAAGGCACAATCCGGCTTGCCTCGGAAGCGAGGCTCGATGCGTCCCGGAAGTGCGCTCTCACCACCAAAGCACTCGAGGACGTTTTTTCCCGCCTGAACGAGACGCCTTATCGTCTGGATACCCTGGAATACAACGCGGAAGACCCGGTATTTCTTCCCAATGGCGAGCTGAACCGGCTGAAGCGCGCCATGGTATGCGCGGTGGAAGCCCATTTTGCCGGGACGCGGGCGCCTTCGGGTATCACTCTGTCCGAGACGCTTAAGGATCTCAGGGCCTCGGTTGTCCCGCGATGCGCGCTGGGCCCCGACAGAACGATGGATAGCCCCGCTGCTCCCGCCGGCCCGAGCCTTTCCGTCCTCTGCCGAACGATGGCTCAAATCGAGGCGGCTGCCGGCTGCGGCGTGAAAGTGCTCTACGCCGATTTCGAAGAGATCCGCCGCTATAAAGACGCCGTCGACCTCATCAGGCATATCGGAAACGCCGAGATTTTTCTCGCTACCCCAAGGATACAGAAGGTCGGTGAAGACGGCTTCTTCAAGGTCATCGAGGCTGCCGGGCCGGATGGAGTGCTCATCCGCAACGTGGGGGCCATCTCGTACTTTCGGCGCTCTTCTTTGCGGAAGCTCGGGGATTTCTCGCTAAACGTATCGAACCCCGCGGCGGCCGCCGTTTTTCTCTCCCGCGGACTTGAGCGAGTCACCATTTCTTACGATCTTAATATCGAACAAGTCTTGGCGCTTCTAGCCGCCGCCCCGCCGGAATGGTTCGAGCTCTCCATTCATCAGCATATGCCCATGTTTCATATGGAGCATTGCGTCTTTGCGGCCTTTCTCTCCAAGGGAACTTCGTTTCTCGACTGCGGGCGCCCCTGCGAGAAACACCGCGTGCACTTGCGGGACCGGGTGGGCGTCGAGCATCCGCTGCGCGCCGATGTCGGTTGCCGCAATACCCTCTTCAATGCCAGCGCCCAAACGGGTGCGGCTTATTTCCCCGAGCTGCGAAACGCGGGGTTGGCGCACTATCGCGTTGAACTTCTCGAAGAAGAGGGAGCCGCGGCAGAGGCGATGCTGCGCGCTTACCAGGCCTTGTTGAGCGAAGCCTCAAATGGCGCGCATTTGTGGCGCAGCCTCAAGGCTCAGAGGCAGCTCGGCGTCACGCGCGGAAAATTGATCGATGCTCCTCGTTGATACTCTTGCTCCGCTGGTCTTGCTTATCGTCCTTGGAGCGGGTCTCGCACGCCTCCGCTTTCTGGGCCCGGCGTTCATGGCCGACTTGAACAAACTGGCGTTCTGGATTGCGCTCCCCGCGCTCCTGTTTACTTCCGCCAATCACGCCGGAGAGCCTGATTCTCAGACGTGGCGGCTTCTGGCGGTGCTGCTTGGCGCTACCGTGCTTGTCACGCTGGTCGCGCTGGGAGTCAGTGTCGCCTCGAGAATGCCGGGCAGCATTCGCGGAACGCTGATCCAGTCTGCCTTCCGTGGCAATCTCGCTTATATCGGGATTCCCGTGCTCGCGTATAGCTTTTCAGAGACGGAGTCAGACGGCGGCAATCGGGCCATGGCGACCGCCGTAATCGTGATGGTACTCACCATGGCATTCTATAACGTCCTTGCGGTGATCGTGCTTCAAGCGAGCAACCATTCCGCCAAAGGCGCCGACTGGCGGCAATTGGCGCGCGCGATTGCTACGAACCCTCTGCTCATTGCGGGAATGCTCGGGCTGCTCGTGCCGCTGCTGGGAATCACCTTGCCCTCCTTTCTTCAGCGAGCGCTGGAGTCGCTTGGCTCTGCGGCAGTTCCGATTGCGCTAATGTGTATCGGTGGTTCACTGGCAACGACTCGTCTGCATGGCCGGCGCTCGTGGATTCTCATCGCGGCCCTCCTCAAGGTCGCCATCCTGCCCGCGATGGTGTTCTCGCTGTCGCGCCTCGCGGGCCTTGGACCGGCCGAACAGCGCATCGCCCTCGTTTTGTCGTCCTGCCCGACCGCGGCGGCAGCATTCGTTATGGCTCGGCAGATGGGCGGCGATGAAGCGCTCGCGTCGGGCTCAATCGCCCTGAGCACCCTGCTCTCCGCACTCAGTCTTGCTCTCGCTCTCTGGGTGACGGCGTAGACAGGAAATTTTGAAGCTGGGACACTTAGTTATCCGAGTCCACAAAAGGAGACCTTCCTGAAGCTGACGGGATCGCTCCGAGTGGTCCTTCCCGCTTGGGTTTCCCACTAAGAACGAGGAAAACAATTCTCCCATGGTGACACTCGGCGTATGAGGGTCGCGTATGCCCGGCAAGGCCCAGCATGGCACGTAAGGATATTCATGATGCTCGTAGTGACACCAAGTGTTATGCGGCAAGAAAATAAACTTCTGCAAGCTGTTGGACGAAGCACATGCGTTCCCTGTGTTCCGACGTGTTCGGTCCAGATGCGGATACGAAAAATGGACCAAAATACGGTTTCTAGTGAAACCAAAGAATCGGAACCCACACGGCGTTCAGCCAAACACTAAGAGCGATAGCCGCCCCAACTGAAGCAAAACTGGCCGATCACGTCCTTCCGGACCCGGGCGCGGGTAAGGCGCGCCGCCATGCAAAGGTGCGGGATCGCGGCGCCAAAAAAGTCGCCGGCGACGAACAGCACAAATTTCCAAGGCTGAATCGGAACTGGCCATTGTCCAAGCACGGGGATGTTAGGAATTCGCCAACTGTTGTTCTTGTGAATGAGTTCCGGATCATCGGGCGTGCCTACCGTTCGATGATGCTTGAAATGGAAGGCGCGATATCCACTCAAATTAGACATCAACGGCCATTCGCAGAGTATGCTTGCCAGCAGATCGTTGAGGACACGATTGCGGCAGATAAGTCCGTGCGCCCCGTCATGGGCGAGGATACCCAGAGCGTGTTGTCGCGCAGCAATGACAACCATGAGAGGAATCAACGTGACAATGCTGAGAATGAAATGGCGACTTTCAAACAAGCTCCAATACGCCGCGCGGAAACAAAGCACGATAATAACCCAATCCAGCAGGGCGCGTAGCAGCCACTTTTCCGGAGTCGCCGGCTTTTCACCCCTCCGGGAATCCGAAGGGCAATCGGTTCTCCGACAGAGAGTTCGGAGTCAATACTCTCTTGCGAGGAGGTAATCGGCAAGCTGGCGGAGTCGCGTGGCTTTCAGGCCGAAGGGATCCAGCGCCTTGTGCGCGGATGCAGTGAGCCGGCGCGCCTCCTTGCGCGCGGCGTCGATGCCGATGAGCGCGGGATAGGTGGTTTTCTGCGCGGCAACGTCTTTGCCGGCGCTCTTGCCGAGTTTTTCGCTCGTTTGCGTGACGTCGAGGATGTCGTCGATGACCTGAAAGGCGAGACCCAGGTCATGGCCGAACTTCGCGAATGCGGCAACTTGCCCGGGCGTGGCATTTACCGCCATCGCGCCGAGTTTCAGGCTCGCGACAATCATCGCGGCCGTCTTGCATTTGTGAATGAAGCGGAGTTCGGCGCTCGAGGACTTCCTTCCCTCCGCTTCAAGATCGGCTACCTGCCCTGCTATGAGTTGCTTGCTTCCGGCGGCGACCGCGAGCTCGGCAATGAAGTTCTTGAGCGGATAACGCTTCGTCTCCCGAATTGCGCCGAGGATCTCAAAGGCGACCGTGAGCAAGGCATCGCCCGCCAGAACAGCGACGGCCTCGCCGAAGACTTTGTGCGACGTTGGCCGTCCCCGGCGAAGATCGTCGTCGTCCATGCACGGCAAATCGTCATGGATGAGCGAGTAGGTGTGCACGCACTCGACGGCGCACGCGGCGAATAGGGCGTTGCCATTGCGATCTGCGCAAGCCTCCGCCGCCGCGAGACAGAGAATGGGGCGCATGCGCTTTCCACCCGCAAAAAGACTGTAGCGCATGGCGCGATGAATGGTCGCAGGCTTGACCGAGCCCCTCGGTAGAAGGCGATCGAGGGCGGCGTCCACCTCTCGCGCGCTTTCCCGCAAATAGATCTCAAGTGGCTTGTCCGACCCGCGTTGGACTTCGTCTCTTTTCATAGTCGCAATTTCGCTGAGCTACCGGCGCATCTTGCACGGAAACGGACCATTGGGAAGCATCGCTTGCGATATCGAGCAGGGGAGGGCATGTTCCCGGTTCGCGATGCATCAACTCCGCCTCGGTGTGCTCGGCTCGGGCAAGGGATCGAACTTCCGCGCCATTCACGAAGCGATTCGGACCGGCCGGCTCGATGCGCGTGTCGTTTTCGTTGGTTCGGATGTCGCCGACGCCGGGATTTTGAAACTGGCGCGCGATGCCGGTATTCCCACCGGGTGGCTGGAGGAAACCCGTTTCAAGACGCGCCTCTCCCCCGAGCGCGAGCAGGATTTGGTTGAGCGATTGCGAGGTTTTCGCGTCGATCTGGTTGTCCTGGCGGGCTACATGCGGATGCTCAAAGCGCCCATGCTGACGGCCTTCCCGCGGCGCATCATCAACATCCATCCGTCGCTGCTCCCGAAATTCCCCGGCCTCGAAGCGTGGCGGCAGGCGCTTGAGTCGGGCGAGCCGGTTACGGGTTGCACCGTGCATTTTGTGGATGAGGGGATGGACAGCGGGGAGATCATGGCCCAGGCTGAGGTTCCGATTCTCTCGGGCGACACGCCGGAGAGCTTGCACGCGCGCATTCAAGAGGCCGAGCATCGGCTTTACCCGGAGGTGGTGGGAAGATTTGCGCGCGGAGAACTGCCATGAGCCGCTTTCGAATTTTCGACCTCAATCCCCAGCAGATCGAAGCCGTCCACCACGAGGATGGCCCCATGTTGATTCTTGCGGGCGCAGGGACGGGCAAGACCCGCACGATCACGGCCCGGATCGCCTGGCTGATCGCACAGGGCGAAGATCCAGGCAAGATGCTCGCGGTGACATTCACCAACAAGGCCGCGCGAGAAATGAAGGACCGCATCGCGGGAATGGTTGATCCCGATCAGGCGAAGCAGGTTACCGCGTGCACCTTTCATGCCTTGTGCCTGAGAATCCTCCGCGGCGATGCCCAGCGGCTCGGCTACAAGGCAAACTTCAGCATCTTCGACGAAGGCGACCAGCTTGGTCTTATAAAAAAGATCATTACCCGCGTTTCCGGTCGCGACGAAAAACTCGATCCCCATCTCGCCAAGGCCCTCATCAGCAGGGCGAAGAACAACGCCTGGACGGCGTCCAACGAGGACTCCCTTGCGGGCGCAGTCTATCGCCGCTACGAGCAGGAGCTCCGCGCCTTGAACGCCATGGACTTCGACGACCTGCTCGCGAAGGCCGTTCAACTCCTTTCGGAGGCGGATGATGTTCGCGACAAATGGCGCGCGAAAGTCCGCCACTTGCTGGTCGACGAATTTCAGGACACGAACCGCCTGCAGTTCGAGCTCGTCAGCCAGCTCGCCAGCGGCCAGCCGCCAAACGTTTGCGTCGTTGGCGACGACGATCAAAGCATCTACGGCTGGCGCGGCGCGGAAGTCTCCAACATCCTGGAATTCGAAAAGCACTTTCCGAATCCCCGCGTGATCCGGCTCGAACAGAACTACCGCAGCACCAACGCCATACTTGGCGCGGCAAACCGGCTCATCGCGAACAATCCGCGCCGGCGCAAAAAGAATCTCTGGAGTCCGAAGGAGGGTGGAGAACCTGTGCGGGTGATCGCCGTGCCGGACGACCGCAAGGAGGCGGAGTTTGTCATCCAGGAGGTGGCGGCCCATCGCGCGGAGGAGAACCTGCCCTGGGAGCACTTCGCCGTCGCTTACCGTATGAATGCCCAGTCGCGGTTGCTCGAGGAAAGCCTTCGAAAGAACAGGATTCCCTACCGTCTCGTTGGCGGGAAAAGCTTCTTCGAACGGCGCGAAATCAAGGATTTGGCGGCCTACATGGCGGTTCTTTTGAATCCTTCGGATGACCCGTCGCTCCTTCGGATCATCAACACCCCGCCGCGCGGGATCGGCCCGGCCTGCGTCGAATGGGCCCTCGCCTTCAGCGTGGAACGCAAACTCAGCCTGTTCGAGGCCCTGAGGCATTCCGAGCATCTGGACGCCTGCACGCGCAAGACCGCCGACGCCGTCCGCGCCTTTGTGGACGGGATCGAAGCCGCGCGCATTCGCATCCAGACCCCCGGCGTGGATAGCGCGCAAATTGTCTCCTCGCTCCTGGAGGAATGCGGCTATCTGGATGATCTCAAGCGTTCCTGCAAGACCGCGGACGAATCCCTGAACCGCGAGGAGAACGTAAAGGAAATGCTGCGCGCCTTGGCCGAGTATCAGAAGCGCTCGCGCCAGGGCCTGCAAGGCTTCCTTGACGAGATCTGCCTCAACCGCGAGCGAGAGGAGGACAAGGAGGAATCTGCTCGGGGCGTCACGCTGATCACCTTGCATGCAGCGAAAGGCCTGGAATTTCCTCACGTCTTTCTGGTTGGCGCCGAGGACGGTTTGCTTCCGCACGAACGTTCGAAAGGCGAGGGAACCGTCGACGAGGAACGCCGTCTGTTTTATGTGGGCATCACGCGCGCGATGCGTTCACTCGTCATCACATGGTGCCGCGGTCGCAGGAAATTTGGCAGTCCCACGCATTGCCAGCCCAGTCCGTTCTTGCGGGAGATTCGTGGAGATCAGGTTATCGAGGAAAGCTACGAGGAACTCATGAGCCGGCCGATGGAAAGGGAGGACGTGGCGGAGCAATTCGCACGGCTCCGGGCTCAACTGGGCAAATTGTAGGGGCGCTTGTGTCAATTGCCTGACCTGACTGTTCGACCTGTCTTGGCACGAGCGCCTGGTGAACTTCCTCCTGGGCTCGTGTTGCGCCTATTCTGGCAAGAAAACACAAGAGTTGACCAATATCCGGTGAGCGCCCTCAAGCCGTGAAGACGATGCTAGGAAGGCATGTTAAACAAATTTTCCATTGAATACCGGGTTTTCCCCCGCTCTCGCGAAAACACACGCACTCACCGAACGGACGATCCCATTGAGGCGGAAGAATTCCTGATACAGTTGCTCACGATCGGTGCTCGCATCCTGGCGATCAAGCATGAAGGCGTCGATCTTTCCCGAGCTCAGTTTGACCGGATGTTGAAAGTCGCCAGCGAACGTCTCGCGTCTCTGCGACTTCAAGAGGCGCTTGGAATTGACGCCGCGGAAACCAAACATCGATTCGGCTTTTCGCCCTAGGAACGTGCACAAGCCCCTCCAGATGTACCTTGGCCAGAGATCCCAAGAGGGAGGTCAACCTGCCCCCCGAACGAGTCTGGCGAAGGCGACGATCCGGGACGCTTTTGCCTCCGCGGGCATTGAGCTTGGTGGAGGACGCCCTTGGGATATTCGCGTGCACGAAGAACGCTTTTTCCGTCGCATTTTGACCGGCGGCACGCTCGCGTTCGGCGAGTCGTATATGGAGGGATGGTGGGATTGTGACGCTCTTGATGAAATGTGCGCCCGGGCAATTCAGGCCCGCCTGGAACAGCGATTTGCGCTCAACTTCCGGAACGCTTTCACCATCTTGACATCTCTTCTTTTCAATCTTCAGAGCCGGAGCCGCGCCAGAGTTGTCGGAGAACGCCACTACGATGTCGGAAATGATTTTTTTGAATGCATGCTCGATCCGGCGATGCAGTATTCCTGTGCCTGGTTTCGAGGGACAGAGGATCTCGCTCAGGCGCAGCAAGAGAAAATGAACCTTATCTGCCGCAAGCTTGGCCTCCGGCAAGGGATGCGCCTTCTGGATATCGGCTGCGGATGGGGCGGTCTCGCGAAACACGCCGCCGAACACTACAGATGCAGCGTCCTCGGAATCACCATCTCCGAGCAACAGCGCAGCTACGCGGCTGAATACTGCCGCGGTCTTCCCGTTGAAATTCGTCTTCAGGACTATCGAAATATCGCCGAACGGTTTGATCGCATCGTAAGCGTTGGCATGCTCGAGCACGTCGGGGCGAAAAACTACCGGCGCTTTATGAAAACGGTGCACCGATCGCTCGACCAAGGCGGTGTGTTCCTTTGCCAGGCGATCGCAGGCAACTGGCCGACCGCATACACCGACCCCTGGATCGCGCGGCATATCTTTCCCAACTCGATGCTGCCCTCGGCCGCACAGGTGACAGGAGCCGCAGAAAGGCTTTTCGTCCTCGAAGGCATCCAAAACTTCGGTGCCGACTACGACAAGACCCTGTGTGCCTGGGAGCGAAATTTTGTTCAGTCATGGGATCGCTTCAGGAGTCGCTACGGAGAGCGATTCTATCGTATGTGGCGTTTCTATCTTCTGAGCTGCGCAGGGGCGTTCCGGGCAAGATATATTCAACTCTTTCAGTTTCTTTTCTCGAAGGAAGCAGGATACCTCTCCGCCCTGGACCCTCCCGTACCGCGCACGCCCCGCCAAAGCCTCGTGCATCTGGGACGACAGGGCACGTCCCATGCGTCCTGGGGCGTCCCCTAAGGGAGCCGGCGGCTCCCGCCCGTGAAGTGTAGCTGATTGAACGGGCGCAATTCAGCGGTGTTCGCGGTCCGCCGTAGCGCAAAGTTCCTTCGACGGACCGCCTAACACTTCAACTTTGCATGCTATACATCGCCTCCTCTCCGGTTGCACTCGCGCAGGTTTCATGTCCGTTCTCAAGGCTTAGTCAGAGAGGCTCCCCTTCCCGGCGCCAGTTCACCCGGACGAAGTAGCCTTCCTTGTCATAGTGAATGTCGAGACTGCCCTTGTGAGCACGGCAAAGCGCTTCGCCAATTTGCCGCGGCAGGTGGATATCCGTGGTGGTGATGACTATGATGTCGACGTGCTCCTCGATGTCCATGATCCGGTGCAAAGGATGGGCTTGCTTTTCCTGCGATTCATTGTTCCGGGCGAGATTCAACAACTCCGCCTTGTGCGGGCCGATAAATCCACCGCTCAACGTAACGATCCCTGCGGGATATTTGTCTCGAATCCTGTGACACGCTTGACAGAGCTCCCGGTCCGCGTGGGAGGGAGGAGACGCGCTCCATCGCCAGCGCCCGTCGACGAAGACGGCCCCGCATTCGGGGCATACGCTTGGCGTGCGCAGTTTGCGCGGGATCTTATAGGGGTCGTGAATGTGCTCGTGAATAAGACGGTCCTTTCTCTCGCCAAGATCAGTTTCAGCTTTAGGATGCATAAGATTTCAAATAGCTCGTTAACCTTCGGCTTATCCGCCCGCTTGACCGCAGGGAGAAACCGAATCGACATGGCGTATTTCCCATTCGGTTTGAAGTTGGCACAAACATTCGATTCCGACCTGCCGGATCTTGGCAAATGCTGTGAGATTCTTGGCCGCATACCCCGGGTCTCGTGCCCGGCGGCTGTCTGCTTTCTGCCTTGCAAAGGCTCACCGGTCCCATTCCCACGTTCCGGCAGCGTGCCAGGCCCGAGAGCGAATGACTTAGCGGCCCGGACCTCAAGAATTGGCCACAGAAAGGCAATCCACGGTTGGTTGCGTCAGCCCGGCATGAGTAAGCTTGGGCATGGAAAGGCGGTGAAGTATGAAAATGTTGAAAACCCTGGCTCTGGCAGTCGCCGGCGGCTTGCTGGTCCTCTCTGGCTTTACCTACTATCCTGCAGGTGATCAATCTCCAGCTGAAGACCGTGCATCGCTCGAGCATCCGCGACCTCGGTTAACTGCCCTGCCCTTCTCGCTCGGGCAGGTCCTGGATTACTTCAACGAAGCGTTTGGAAAGCGACCGTTTAAAAATGACGACGGCGGCTTCGTCTATGTGGATCGTGAGAATTCCGACGAGACGGCGATTGTCATGGTTTCCGAGTTCGAGACGAATCTGGACCTTGTTTTGTGGGCAACAGGCGACTACGGCGTGAACTATATTCGCGAGTTCTTTGAGGCCCCGTTTTTCCTCCGCGCTGAAAGTGAGCAGCTATACAGGTTGCTGGATGGTGGGCCTGGCGTTCGATCCCTTGCTTTGGAACGATTCAACGTTCAAATGCGTGTTGCCGAGGCGGGAAGATGGGTGCACGTCGCCCTCCAGTTCCGCCCGTCCGATCTCTATCGACCTCATCTGACACTCGGGACGATTCGTCCGTTGGGGTCAATCGACAAGTGCCGATTTGCGGAAAGCGAAAGGCAGGAGAGCTTTTTGGTCGTTCCGCGCAAAGTCCAATCAAGGAAGCTATGAATACACTAAAGCAAACAAGTCGACCCAGCGCAGTCGGGAAAAGCAATCCTGGAGCGCCGCTCCCGGGGATTCTCAAGCTGAAGACCATTCTGGTGCCGATTGATTTCTCCAAGACCTCGCAAAAGGCGCTGGAATACGCAGTACCTCTCGCCAGGCAGTTTGAAGCAAAGATTACGCTGCTTCACGCCATCGAGCCTCAACCCTATCCCGCAGACTTGACTTATGTCCCAATGGGTAAGGATTTCCCGATCCAGCCCCTGGAGGAAGAATTGAATGCCTTGGCGAAAAGAACGATTGAGCCGCGATTCTTGAAAGACGTTATTGTGCGAGTGGGCACGGCTTTTGAAGTAATTACCAACGTCGCTTGGGATTGTGAAGCCGATCTGATCGTGATAACCACTCATGGATATACCGGCCTCAAACATGTCTTCATGGGCAGTACGGCCGAACGGGTCGTGCGGCACGCGCCGTGTCCCGTTTTCGTGGTCCGAAAATGCGAACACGAGTTTACCTAATTACGGGAGCGGTTCACGAAGAACACCGTGATTGAGGAGGCGGCATTTGAACCCGCGCCTGTCATGCGCTTGGGGCTGCCAGGGTGTTCACGGCGGCAACACATGGGCTATTCATGGAAGGCGCTGAGGCAGCTTTGCTCGATAGCTCGTTGGAGGGGATTGTTGTCATCGACAGCGTTCCGCCGCTCCGCCTGAGGGAAGGTTCCCTTGAGTTAGATTAGACTAATCTAAAGCAAAATTGACCGCCCTATTATAAGCGACGCTTTGCTGTTTGCCGAAGCCGATTCATAGAGTTCACCTCTGCGGCTCAATCACGGAGCCGTTGGACCCTTGCCAGTCTGCCGAGTAATGAGCGCAACGGCGATCTTCGCAGATCAGATCCCTGTCGGAAAGGTCTCTTCGACTTCTCCGAGAGTCCATTCGGCGGTGCGCTCCAAGGGTTCAACGGCTCGCGTGTGATCGAAATGCAACACGGCATCGAACTGGTCGGACAGGCGCGCAGTGAAGTAGTGACTGGCTCGTTCGGTGTCAGGCCGGTAAATGACGCCGATCGCTCGCTCCAGCGCCGGGGCGCGCAGCAGCGCCCTTATCTTAGAGTGCTTCCTAAGGTCGAGCCAAAACCGCGCCGTCTCGGTCTCGTGGAACAGCCTTTCGTAACTGCCCTCCAAGCTGGGACGAACAGTCTTGCGCTCGGCCGGAGAATCCCAATCGGACGCTGCCGTCACGCTGCCGCTGTGCGTTGTGAAGCCAATCAGCACGGCCCGATGCCCGAAGCGCTCGCGCACAAGCTGTCCCAGATTCCATTCACCCCGCTCGCACATTTGCGTCGCGCGCGCGTCGCCGATGTGGGAGTTGTGTGCCCAAACGATGATCTTTGCGTGGGGGCGTTGTTTGCCAAGGTGATCCGTCAACGCCATCAGCGTGCGCATCATGTGGGTGTCGCGTTGATTCCAGGAAGAGTGATCGCGCCGAAACATCGTGCGGTAGTATTGCTCCGCATCGCGAACGATGAGGGCGTTCTGCTCGGCACAAAAATACGCCTCGGCCGCCACCTGGCCGTCTCGTTGAAGGTAGTCCATCGCCTTTCTCCGCAATGCGACCAACTCACCAACCACCTGCTCCTCGCACGTCGGAGCCATTCCGAAGCCTGTGGCCCAACCGTAGGTTTCGGTGTTTCTCCCGAAATGGTCAAAGCAACTGTAGTGATGACGCGCCAGAATCGCCGCGTCCGGATCGACCTTTGTCAAATAACCGAGCACCGCCTCGATCGATGCGTGCAGGCTGTAGAGGTCCAGCCCATAAAAGCCGCATTTCTCCAGCGACCGCAGACCATCATTGTGTTCGCGCAGCCAGCCCATGAAATCGAGAACATCGGCATTTCTCCACATCCACTGCGGAAAGCGCTTGAAACCGCCCAACGCTTCCACGCTGTCGAGGTCGTCGCCCGCCCCGCGTACAAAGGCGTTGATTCGATACGCGTCCGGCCAGTCGGCTTCCGCCGCGACCGCACAAAAACCGCGCTCCCGAATGAGCCGTTTGGATATCTGGGCACGCTCGCGATAAAATTCGTGTGTCCCGTGGCTGGCCTCACCCAGCAGGACAAGGCGCGCTTCGCCAACCAAATCCAACAGGGAGTCGTAGTCGCTGGCAGAGCCTGTGAGAGGTTCGACCGCCTCGCGAATGACATTCGACAACGAACTCATAGCGACAGGGATTGAGTCCGCTGATTCGCCTGCTTGAGGAGATCGCGGACCTCTTCGTCCGTGGTCTGGGAGAAGTCCTCATACCACTGCCCGACTCCGTAGAATTCTTCGGGCGCGATCACGGCCACGACATCATCGGCGGCGCCACGTATTTGATGATAGGTTGACCGAGCGATTGTTGGCGCTGCGACGACGATGCGACCTGCCTGCAATCGTCGAAGCGCCGCGACTGCGGCAAGCATCGTCGAGCCCGTGGCGATTCCGTCATCTACAACGATAACCGTTTTTCCCTCCATCTCGGGAGCAGGAAGATCGTCGCGATAGGCTCGCTCGCGGCGCTCGAGCTCGCGCTGTTCGTCCGCGGCAACCGCGTCGATGACATCGCCCGGGATGTGAAAGGCTTCGACAAGCTCGGAATTCAGCACGCGCACGCCACCCGTCGCGATCGCACCCATGGCGAGCTCCCGACGGCCGGGCAGACCAAGTTTGCGCACGACGAATACATCCAGCACGGCACGTAAGCTCCGTGCTACCTGGGCGGCGACTGGCACGCCCCCGCGAGGCAGCCCAAGCACAAGGATGTCTGTCCGGTTCGCGTAGCCGCTCAACTTCTGCGCAAGAAGCCGCCCGGCTTCGTGTCGATCTCGAAATTGCGTTCTCATCACCGCGTTTTCAGGTGTTGCCGGAACCAGTCCGCCGCGAGGCGCGCCACTTCCTCGAGCGCGCCGTGTTCTTCAAACAAATGCGTTGCACGCGGGACAACAGCGAGCGCTTTCTTGCACTTCATTTGTGCGTACGCGCTCTCGTTGAGGCGCAGGACTTCCTCGTCGCGTTCTCCCACGATCAGCAAGGTCGGCGCTTTGACCCGGGGCAACGCTTCGCCAGCGAGATCCGGCCTGCCACCGCGCGACACAACAGCATCAACGCTCGAGCCGGGCGTGGCGGCGGCCACCAATGCCGCGGCGCCACCCGTACTCGATCCAAAATAGCCAATGGAAAATGGCTGCCCAAGCGCAAGCAGGGCCGCCCAATGTGTGGCAGCCTCGAGTCGCTCAGCCAGAAAGCGAATGTCGAAGCGCAGGTGACCCGTGACGGCATCCTCCCTCTCCTCTTCTTGCGTGAGCAGGTCGAAAAGCAGCGTTCCGCTGCCCGCCTCGCGCAAGACGCTGGCGACAAATTGATTGCGCCAACTTCGCCGACTGCTTCCGCTGCCGTGCGCAAACAACACCAGCCCTCCGGCGTCCCGGGGAACCTCCAAGTAGCCCCCGAGGACCACTCGACCGGCGCGAATGCGTGCGAACTCGCTGACAACGCTTCGGGGTATCTTTGGGGAACTGGTCTTTGTGTCCACAAAAGAGTCTCCGTCACCAGGACAACTCATGCCTTCCGCCTTTTGCCAAATTCTGACCACTATTTGACTTTGTGGCGCTCCCGGTTGACACAACCGCCCCGACAAAGCATGTCCTCGCAAATGAAATTTGGAATTCTCGGAGCCATGCCGCACGAGGTCGCCTTTATGGAGCGTTCGATGACGGTCCGGCGCACGGTGGAAGCGGGAATGCGCACCTTTTTCGAGGGCACGTGGGCCGGGCAGGAAGTTGTGCTTGTGCTCTCGCGCGTGGGGAAGGTCTCCGCATCAATCACCACGCTCCTTTTGCTCGAGCGCTTTGGCGTCACCCACATTGTATTCACGGGTGTCGCCGGCGCGATCGAACCCGCCTTGCGCATAGGCGATGTCGTCGTTGCCGAGCGGCTGGTTCAACATGATATGGACGCCAGTCCGCTGCCAGCTTTTCAGCGGTTTGAGATTCCTCTGCTTGGGAAGATTTTCTTTGAAGCCGGCCTTTGCGACGAGGCTTGCCAGGCCGCCATCCATTATACCCAAGGAGACTTTTTGAGAGACGTCGCGGTTGAAAAAAGGGCCGCGTTCGGCATGGATCAGCCGCCGAAGGTATATCGGGGTCTGGTGGCCAGTGGGGACCAGTTCCTGGCCGACCCCCGAAAGACCGCGGAGCTTCGCGAAGCATTGCCCGGATTGCTTTGCGCAGAAATGGAGGGCGCCGCCGTTGCACAGGTCTGCCACGAGATGGGCGGAATCCCAAACGCCATCATCCGTGTGATCTCCGATCAGGCCGACCATTCCGCGGCGGTGGACTTTCTCCGTTTCGTCGATGATGTGGCGGAATATCTTACCGGCGGCATCGTGCAGTCACTCTTGGGTTCCTTTGCCCCTCGCTCGTCCAACGTTTGATCGAGAGAGAATCGCGACCCGAGTGCCACCAAGCGCTGGACAGAGCGACCCCCCTCATCGAAACTTTGTCCATGAGTGTAGGAAAAGGATCCACAGGAAACGTCGTCGCGGCGCTCGCAAGTTTTTTTATCCCGGGTCTGGGCCAGCTGATCCAGGGGCGGCCGTTGCGCGCGCTGGTATTCTTTGTAGCCGCCGCTCTGCTCTGGATCATCATGATGGGCTGGATCATGCACCTTTGGTCCATCCTCGACGCTGCGTTGTGGAAGCCCTGAGGCCGAGCTAGGCTGAGGGGATGGCTCCCCTCCTAAATTACATCAACGGGCGCTTCCTTCCTTCGAAGTCGGGTCGGACGCGCGAATACCTCAATCCGGCGGACAACTCGGTTCTCGGGGTCGCGGCGGAATCGGAGTCCAGCGATGTGGAGGACGCCATCAGCGCGGCTCGCGCGGGCTTCGATGGCGGGACGTGGTCATGGACGCCGGCTGCCGAACGCGCGGCAAAGCTTTTCAAGCTGGCCGATCTCATCGAGTCCAAGGCGGAAGAGCTGGCGCGCATGGATACCCTCAATAACGGCAAGCCGCTGCGGGAGGCGCGCTTCGACGCGGCGGATGCGGCGGGATGCTTCCGCTTCTATGCCGGCCTGGCGACGAAACCGCACGGCCAAACCTACGAAGTTGGCGACCCGAACATCGCCGCGGAAACCGTGCGCGAACCCATCGGTGTCTGCGGCCAGATCATCCCCTGGAATTACCCGCTTCTGATGGCGGCCTGGAAACTCGCCCCCGGGCTCGCCGCCGGAAATTGCTGCATTCTCAAGCCTTCGGAGCTTACCCCTCTCTCGGCTGTTCGGCTTTTCGAGCTGGTCGACGAAGCCGGATTTCCTCCGGGAGTTGCCCAGCTTGTGCTCGGCGCGGGAGACCCGGCGGGCTCGACGCTCGCGGCGAGCAATCGGGTGGATAAAATCGCCTTCACTGGAGGCACCACCACGGGCCGGAAGATCATGATAGCCGCGACCGGCAACCTGAAGAAGATCTCCCTCGAGCTCGGGGGGAAAAGTCCGAACGTCGTTTTTGCCGATGCCGACCCGGACGTGGCGCTGGAATATGCCCTGTTTGCCATTTACGCCGGGCAGGGCGAGGTCTGCAGCGCAGGATCACGGCTGATCCTTGAACGCAAGCTGGCGGGCTCTTTTCTTCCGCGCCTTGCGGAGGCCGCGGGTAAAATCGTGGTTGGCGACGGCACCGAGGATGAAACCGAGATGGGGCCGCTGATCAGCCGCGCGCATCAAAAGAAGGTTCTCGACTACATCGAAACCGGCAAAGCCGAAGATGCCGAACTCTTGTGCGGCGGCGGAACCTACCATGACGAGCGCGCGAACGGCAATTTCGTCCAGCCGACCGTCTTCGCGAAGACAAAACCCGGGATGAAAATCGTGCGCGAGGAGATATTTGGTCCTGTCCTCGTTGTGCAGCTTTTCGATAGCGAAGAGGAGGCCATTGCGCTCGCAAACGACACGATCTACGGCCTGGCGGGCGGCGTCTTCACCCGCGACGGAGCCAAGGCCCGGCGATTCATCCGCCGGCTGCGCGCGGGCATCACCTGGATCAACACCTACCATCCCACCTTCAATGAAGCCCCGTGGGGTGGTTACAAACAGAGCGGCATCGGGCGCGAGCTCGGCACCTATGGCTATGACGCTTACACCGAGGTCAAACAGATCAATACGAATCTCTCGCCCGCGCGCCTCGGCTGGTTTCGCAACATCTGATATTTCTGGCCGAAGCGCCCAAGTTCTGGTTTGTAGGAAGCCGTCAGGAGGACATCGCTTTGACACTTCTTGGAATCGACATCGGTGGAACCGGCATCAAAGGCGCACCGGTTGACGTGGAAACCGGCCAGCTCCTCGCGGAGCGCTTCCGGATCGAAACGCCGCAGCCCGCGTTGCCAAACGCCGTGGCGGACGTCGTCGAAAAGATCGCCGCAAACTTCAATTATAAGGGACCGGCCGGAGTCGCTTTTCCTGCCGTCGTCAAGCATGGCGTGACTTACACGGCCGCCAATGTGGATCGCTCGTGGATAGGCACCAACGCGGGCGAGCTTTTTTCCCGGCACGTTGGTGGGCCGGTCACGGTGGTCAACGACGCGGACGCCGCGGGCGTCGCTGAAGTCCGCTTCGGCGCAGGCAAGGACCGGAATGGTGTCGTCATTTTGCTGACGCTCGGTACGGGGATCGGGTCCGCCATCTTCCTCGATGGCAAGCTGCTTCCGAACAGCGAATTCGGCCACCTCATGATCCGTGGCAAGGAAGCCGAGAAGCGCGCTTCCGAAAAAGTTCGTGAGGAGAAAAAGCTTTCCTGGAAGCAATGGGCCAAGCGGCTCAGCGAATTTCTCAACGAAATGGAGAAGCTCTTTTCCCCCGATTTGTTCATTATGGGCGGTGGGATCAGCAAGAAAGCGGAAAAATTCTTCCCGCATCTCACGACGAAGACGGAAGTCATCGTCGTCCCCGCGCAAATGCGCAACGAAGCCGGAATTATCGGCGCGGCCTACGTTGCCCACATGACGCGCAGTAGCGGCGTTTAGTCCTTGAGAGGCGGCTCCCTTGCGGGCCTCTCCAGAGCTTTCCCTTTACGCGCAAGATCCCCGCTCCATATTTGCGGGATATGCCCGAACCGCCAACGGGAACCGTTAGCTTTCTCTTCACGGATATCGTGGGAAGCACCCGGCTTTGGGAAAAATTCCCCGCTGAAATGGGCGCCGCGCTGGCTCGTCACGACGTGTTGATCCGTACCGCCGTGGAAACGCACGGCGGAAATGTCTTCAAGACGGTGGGCGACGCGTCCTATGCGGCGTTTCGTGCGCCCCGGCATTCCCTCCAGGCAGCCATCGACGCGCAACGCGCCCTCGCAGCCGAGGACTGGAACGCTATCGGATCGCTCCTCGTCCGCATGGGCATCCATGTCGGCACCGCGGAATTCCGTGACGGGGATTATTTTGGGGGTACGTTGAACCGCGTAGCACGCATCGAGAGCGCCGCGCACGGCGGCCAGATCCTGCTGTCGCGGATCGCTGTCGAGTTGCTGGACGATGAGCCGTTGGATGCGATTTCCTTCAAGTCACTCGGCAGTCATCGTTTGCGCAATCTCGATCGCCCGGAGCACCTGTATCAGGTGGTCGTTCCTGATCTCCCGGATTCCTTCCCGCCACCGCGAAGCATGGAGGCTTTGCCGAACAATCTCCCGGTGCAAACCACCAGCTTCGTCGGGCGCGAGAAACAGCTTGAAGACGTCAGTCGCTCGCTCAAGAACACGCGGCTGCTGACACTCATGGGCACCGGCGGAACGGGCAAAACACGCCTCGCCCTGGAAACCGGCGCGCAAGTCATCAATGAATACCGGGACGGTGTCTGGCTGGTCGAGCTGGCACTGATCGCGGAGACCGAGCGCGTCGTGGAAGCCATCGCCGCGGCGGTCGGTGCCCGCGAGGAGCCGGACCGCCCGCTGCGTGCGACGCTGGTCAAGTTCTTGCGCGGCAAGAATCTCCTGCTGCTCCTCGATAATTGCGAACATCTGCTTACGACCATTTCGGCGCTGGCTGCCGAACTTTTGCGATCCTGCCCGCGCCTCAAGATTCTCGCAACCAGCCGGCAGTCTCTTGGAATCGGTGGTGAAGCGGTCTATTTCGTCCCTCCGCTCCAGATTCTGGATGTTCGCGTGGAAGATTTTCGCGGACCCGACTTCGCCAATCACCTTTCCCAATACGAGGCGGTGAAACTCTTTATTGCCCGCGCCGTTGCGGTGCGCCCCGATTTTATCATCACCAATGCCAACGCGCCTGCGGTGGCCGAGATTTGCAGCCGTCTCGATGGGATTCCGCTGGCAATCGAACTTGCCGCCGCGCGTGTGAAGTTGCTCAACGTGGACCAGATCGCCTCGCGTCTCGATGACCGGTTCCGTCTTCTGCGCGGCGCCCATCGGGATGGCCTCCCGCATCAGCAGACGCTGCAGACGCTCATCGATTGGAGCTATGATCTGCTCTCCGAGCAGGAGCGCATCGCCTTCCGCAGGATGGGCGTCTTCGCAGGCGGGCGGACCCTTGAGGCGCTTGAAGCGGTTTGTTCCGGGGATGGCGTCGAGAAATTCGAAGTGCTCGATCTCCTCGAACAGCTCGTGGACAAGTCGCTTATCGCAGTCGAACGAGACGCCTCGGGAAACTCGCGCTACACGATGATCGAAACCGTCTGGGAATATTCGCGCGAAAAGCTCGAAGCGTCCGGCGAAGCGCCAGCCGTGCGCGACAGGCATTTGGCTTATTTCGTTGCCTTCGCCGAAGAGGCCGCGCCGCATCTTGACGGACCCGACCAAAAGGCCTGGCTCGACCGCTGCCACAGTGAACGGTTCAACATTCGCCTTGCCGCGGAATGGACCATCAAGTCCCGGAAGGTCGAGGCAGGACTGCGCCTTTTCAGCGCGCTGTACCGCGTCATCGAAGTTCGCAGCAACCTTGCGGAGTCTTGGGAGACGGCCACGCGGCTGCTGGCCCTGCCGGATGGTGACGTGGCGCCCAGGTACAAAGCGGACGCCCGCGTGGCCATCGGGCGGCTCGCGTGGGCGGCCGATCGCTATGACGAAGCCCGCAGGTTCTACGCGGAAGCCCAGCAGGTCTATGAGGCAATTGGCGACGAGGCGGACGCCACTCTGGCCGAAATGCTGCTCGGTTTTCTCGATTGGAGCGATGGCGATCTTAAAAGCGCGGAAAAGCGCTTCCAGCGAGCGCTGAACGTTGGACGCAAGATCCAACGCCCCTTCCTCGAAGCCGGGAGCTTGAGCGGGCTCGGCAGCATTGCCATGGAGCGGGGGGATCTGGCGCAGGCGCGCCGGCTAAAAGAGGAAAGCCTGGCGATTTACGAGCGCCTTGGCGATCGCTGGATCATCGCGCTCATCCTCGGGGGTATCACCAGGGTCGCCATCGCGCAGAAGGACTACGCCCGTGCCGAGAGCGCTCTGGCGGAGTGGTCGCAAATCACCCGGGAACTGGGTAATCGCTGGCTGCTTCCCGAGATCCTGGATTGCCACGCCAGCCTTGCCGTCGCCGCCAACGAACCCAAACGAGCCGCCCGTCTTTTTGGCGCCGCTGAAGCCATTCGCGAGCACCTCGGCACACAGTTCCTGGCGAATGAAAAGGCCCAGCACGAATCCTCCCTGGCAAGTCTCAAGGAGATGCTGCCCGAAGCGGAATTGCGAGAGTCTTGGGAAACCGGTCGCCTGGCGTCGCCCTGGGAGGCAATCGAGAAAACTTGAGATCGCCTCCCTCGAATCTGTGGATGGTATAACCGCCGTCGACGATAAGATTCGCGCCGGTGATCATATCGGCGCCATCGCTCGCAAGGAATAGCGGTGGGTCGCGATCTCATCCATCGGGGCCTGGCAATACCCGGTCCTATGCTCGTCGCCCCAAAACATTGCAGCACCGGTGTAGCACTTGATATCGCTCGCGCAGATCACTTTGCGGCATCGCGGGTACTTTTCGCGCGGTGAACCGCTCCCCGAAATGGTGCAATCGTCGGGCTTACTGAGTAACGATCCGGATTTGAATTTCGATCAGGTCGTTGACGAGGTGTCCGGCGAGATTGTGGAAGTATTTCCCGGAGCCGTAAAGCACGTTCCACTCCGTGCGGTCGATGGCGAAAGCGGCCTGCGCGGCGGCCTTTCCTTCCGCAGTGAGTCCGGCCGACGCGACGAACTCCAAAGCCCGCGAGACGCCCTTGAGCGTAAATTCCCCGCGCACGGCGAGATTAGGCGCACCCGGAGTGGCGCCGGCAAGACGCTCGGCTGCCGTGATGACGAAACGGGCTTCGGGATGGAGTTCAACATCGAAGAAATCATCGCTCATCAGGTGAGCGACAAGCACGTCGTGCAAAGGATTGCCCGAGAGGTCCTGGCACGCGATGGAGCGCATATCCAGCGTAAACTCCCCGCCGGCAAGCTGTCCCTGGTCGAAGTGGAGCTTCCCGCCTTTCAGCGCAATTCGCCCGTGGTGCTTGTTGAGCAAGTTGCGCCCCACCCATTCCACCCGGCTTTCGGCGGAATCAATTTCGAGCCAGCCGTCTGGAGGTCTCTTTCCCGCTTCGGCCGCCCGGGAATCCCCGCCACCCTCGAGTGGCAAGCCGGCGGATTTCCAACCCGCCAAGCCTTCGCGCAACTCGAGCACCTGGGTGTAACCGGCGCGGCAAAGCTTCTCTGCGGCCATCCGAGCCTCGTAGGTGTCCGCCGCTGCGCCATAGACGCAAACCGCGGCGTTCCTGTCGGGGGCGACGCCGGCCATCCGATCGAGGAAGGCGATCTCAAAAACGCAATTGCTCTTCGCCTCAGGAAGATGGGCAGCGGCATAGTCCTCCTCAAGCCGCACATCCACGATCACCGGCCGATGGAATTCGTCGAGCCGGGCAAGGTCGGCGGGAGAGACTGGCGTGTTCATCGCGAGGACCCTAGTTCAAGCTTGAGCTGAAGAGAAGCATCTACTCTTCTCTGGAAATCTGCAAACTCGATGCCTACATTTCGGATATGCGGCCAGCGAACCGTCCCCCGCCTAGCGTTGCGAAACGATCACGAGCCCCTGCGTTCGAGAAGGTACCGTTCGAGGATGCAGCATCCATCCTCTGGAAGCACGTGACTGCGCGAAGGTTCCGCTTTGTTTATCATTACCATCCTGAAATCGAGTTGATCTATTTCGTGCAAGGTGGGGGGGTCGAGTTCGTCGGCGGCTCGAGCCAGGTGTTCAATCCGGGCCACCTCGTTCTCCTGGGAAGCAACCTTCCACATCTGTGGATAAACGACGCAAAATGCCATTATGCCGAAATTTGCGTAGTTCAGTTCAAGACGGAACTGCTCGGCGAGCATCTCCTGGTTCTCCCCGAGCTCGCTCGCTTGAAAGTGCTGATCGATGCCGCTTCGCGGGGGGTTGAATTTTCAAGTCTGATTGCCGCTCAAATTGGACCTCTCTTGATGCGTTTGGGCGCGGAATCCGGCGCGAAGCGCTTACTGACCTTGTTTGAAATCCTGATTCTGCTGAGTAGGGACACACAAAGCCGCACGCTGTGCACGAATTCCTACAACAACCCGCAAGAATCCACGGTCGAACAAAATCGCCGCATTAATCAGATTTATCACTACCTCAACGAGCATTTTCGAGAATCCTGCTCTGTTAAGGAAGTGGCCAAAGCCGCAGGGATGAGTCCGGCGGCCTTCAGTCGTTTTTTCCGTCATGAGACCGGCCGCACCCTCGTCGAAGTCTTGATAGAACTTCGTATCAGCTATGCGTGCAAGCTCCTGAGAGATACCGACAAAAACATCGCGGAGATCGCATATGACTGCGGCTATAGCAACCTTGCCAATTTCAATCGTCAGTTCCGCTGGCGATGCCGGATGGTGCCAAAGACATACCGTAAGCATTGGCCCGCAGAGGAGGCCGCCTAACGGTGCTCTTGATGTCGAAAAAGTATCAGATCTGGCGACTTTCCTTCTCCACTGATCGCCAATAGAGGCGAAACCGCAGGTCTGGAAACGAGGGCCGGAGGGGCCTCGTTATAGCGTCGGGCTTTCCAATCTTCTCTTGAGGCAGTTGATGCCCTTCTCAAGGGCGAAAATCTTGTGCGGGCGAAGGAACTCATTTCTTCCGCGAGCACAGAAAAGTATCATTAATCGATAGTTTACGCGGAGACCGCTCCGGACCTTTCTGCAATATTTGGCTCGTAACAAATAGCAACCTCTCCCCACATGAGATTCCCATCCCTCTTCTCTCAGCGTTTGTCGATACCGATGAGTGTCGGCGCGGTAACATCCGTAATCTTAAGAGTCACTGTCGGGGTATAAACGCACCTGAACTTAGAGCAAAGAACCCCAAACAATGAAAAACCACCTGACCATTCTGTTCGCCATGCTGCTGGCGGCGTTGACCGTGCCTGCAACGAGGGCCGACACTACTGTGAAAATCCTGCACCTTCAGGACAACCCAAAGTATCTGGAGGTCTGGAAGCAAATCGGGGCTGACTTTGAAAAACAGAATCCGGGCGTCAAGATCGACTGGCAATTTTTGGAAAACGAAGCTTTCAAGGCCAAGCTGCCTACGACGCTGCAATCCAAGGAGCGTCCAGACCTCTTCTATAGCTGGGCTGGCGGCGTGTTTTTCGATCAAGCCCGAGCCGGTGTCCTTAAAGACATTACCACGTTCATGCAGGGTGAATGGGCAGACTCATTGAGTCCCGCCGGAGTGAAAGCCTTTACTTATGACGGCAAAGTCTACGGTGCGCCGATGAAGACCTCGCTGGAAATCCTTTGGTTTAACAAAGCCCTGTTGGAAAAGGCCGGGGTGGATCCTGCGAGCCTGACGACCTGGAGAGGCTTTCTCGAAGCCGTGAAAAAGTGTAAGGCAGCCGGGATTACGCCTCTCGCTACTGGGGGAGGCGACAAGTGGCCGCTGCACTTCTACTGGACCATGCTTGCGCTGCGAATCGGCGGCCAGGAGGCGTTCGAGTCCGCGTTTAATCGCACGGGCGAGGGTTTCGATAGTCCCACGTTCGTGAAGGCGGGCGAGATGTTCAAGGAATTGATCGACCTGCAGCCTTTCCAGCCGGGCTTCCTGGGGGCAAAGTATCCGGACGCCGCCGGCTATTTCGGCGACGGCAAGGCCGCCATGTTCTTCATGGGCGACTTTCTCTACGCCGGGCAGAAAACAAACAGCCAAAGCGGCAAGGGCATTCCTGATGACCAACTCGATTTCGTTCCCTTTCCGGCAGTGGAAGGCGGCAAGGGCAATGACGCCATCCTGGGCGCGGTCGAAGGCTGGCTGGTGTCCAAGGGTGCGCCCGACGAGGCGGTCAAGTTCCTGCGTTTCTTCTTGAACAAGGACAACCAGACCAAAATGGCTGCTGCGGGGATTCACATCCCCTTGACCAAGGGCGCGGAAGCGGCATTGACGAACCCGTTCTATCGTCGAGTCGCGGAGCTCTTCAACAAGGCGCCGTATCTGCAGATCGTCTATGACCAGTTGCTCGGCGCCAACGTGGGCAGGGTCGTCAACGACGTATCCGCGGATCTTGCTGCTGGAGCCACAACCCCTAAGGACGCGGCCCAAGCAGTTCAGGAAGCATGGGATTCTGAGAAGTAATTGGTTGGCGAATACCTAAAATCCACAATGTCCAGCATGATATCTTCCGCAGGGCGCAAGCCCTGGATCGCAAAGCGGTCTCTGACAAATATGTCACCGCGGCTCTATTCCTGATCCCGGCGCTGGCCCTGTTTACCCTCTTTGTCATGCTGCCAATGATCGAGGCGGGGTACTACAGCTTCTTTAACTGGAACGGCTACGGGACTCCCACCGATTTCGTGGGGCTCAAGAACTACGAGCAGTTGATCGGGCAGAAGATTTTTCATTCTGCGCTTTGGAACAACCTGCTGGTTGTCGTGGTTTCGCTGGTGGTGCAGCTTCCCCTGGCCATGGCCATGGCTCTGATCGTGGCCGAAAAGATGCCAGGCAGTTATCTTTTCCGGACGATCTTCTTTTTGCCTTACATCCTCGCCGAGATTGCGGCTGGCCTCATCTGGAAGTTTGTCTATGACGGGGAAAACGGGTTGCTTGCGGCAGTCTTCGGCTGGTTTGGGGCGCAGGCGCCCTTCCTGCTGGCCAGCCGGGAATGGGCCTTCAGCGCGATCCTGGTGGTCCTGGTGTGGAAGTATTTCGGCTGGCACATGATGATCTTCATCGCGGGTATCCAGAACATTTCGGAGGAGGTTGTCGAAGCGGCCCGGATGGATGGCGCCACCCGCCGGCAGATCAACTGGTATGTGAAGATCCCCCTGCTGTTTCCGACGATTCGGCTTTCGGTCTTCTTTTCGGTTCTCGGCTCGCTTCAGCTTTTCGACCTGATCATCCCGCTTACCGGCGGGGGACCGGCCAACTCGAGCCACTCGGTGGTCAGCTATCTCTACTACTTCGGCATGGGACGGATGAAGATCGGTTTCGGCAGTGCCGTTGGTGTGATCCTGTTCATCCTCTGTGTCGTGTTTGCCTTCACCTACCGCAGAACGCTGATGCGCCATGACTAAACTGTTTCAATCCGGCAGAACGCAAAACCGTTTGCCGCAATATCTCGTCCTGCTCCTGGTTGCCGGCTTGGTGATCATCCCCCTTTATGCCACCGCAGTCGGCGGTCTCAAGAGCTTGGGTGAGTTGCGCACGAATCCCTTCGGTTTACCCGGTACGTGGATTTGGACGAACTATTGGAATGTGCTCGCCGATCCGCGGCTCTGGCAACTGCTCATAAATTCGTCGATTATCGCCGGGATCAGTGTGGTGCTGACGTTGCTTCTGGCTTCCATGTCGGCGTTCGTGTTCGCCCAGATCACGTTCTTTGGCAGCAAGATGCTTCTGAGCTACCTCATGCTGGGAATGATGTTTCCGGCGGCCACAGCGATCCTGCCGCTGTTCATCAAGATTCGTGATTTCGGTCTGCTGGATTCGGCGTGGGGGGTAATTCTGCCTCAGGTGGCGTTCGGGTTGGGTTTCAGCATCGTGCTGTTGAGGGGCTTCTTCAAGCAGTTGCCAGGGGAGTTGTGGGAGGCCGCGCGCATGGACCGTTGCGGTTACGCCCGCTTCTACTGGTCCATCACCCTTCCGTTGTCGCGGCCGATCCTGGCAACGGTGGCCGTATTTACTCTTGTGAGTTCCTGGAACAACTACCTGCTCCCCCTGGTGGTGCTGAACCGCGAAAACGCCTACACCTGGCCGCTGGGCATCATGCGCTTCCAGGGACAATACTCAACCGACTGGCCGCTGGTCCTGGCCTTTATCACCGTAACAATTCTGCCGGCGATCATCTTCTTCCTGCTCGCCCAGAAACATATCGTCGCCGGGTTGACGGGTGGCGCTGTCAAAGGCTGAGCGCCCCAGAGATTATGAAAACCCGTTTATTCGTTGTTGCCATCGCCAGTCTCCTGTTGCTTGGGCCCACACTGGCATGGTCGCAAACCGTGGTGCGAATGCCGCACATCGAGGACGATCCGGAAAAGGTCACCCTCGTCGATCTGAAGCGCCTTGGGCTCGTCCATATCAACGACACGACACTCAAAGCGCACACCTAAGAAATCCTTTGACTATTACCGCCAGGTTGCTGCGGCCGATGCACTGCAGCCAGCGAGTTAGCTGAGGTCATTATTTATAGAGGAAACTATATGGCAGAAGTCATTCTGAAAAACGTCCGTAAATCCTTTGGCAACCTCGAGATCATCAAGGGCGTCGATCTCGAGATCAAAGACAAAGAGTTCGCCGTCTTCGTGGGCCCGTCTGGCTGCGGCAAATCCACGCTTTTGCGAATGATCGCCGGGCTTGAGGATATCACCTCCGGGGACCTGATGGTCGGAGGGCAGCGGGTCAACGACATGTCGCCTCCCGACCGGGGCATGGCGATGGTATTCCAGAGCTACGCCCTCTATCCGCACATGACGGTGCGGGATAACATGGCGTTCGGCTTGAAGCTGGCCAAGGTTCCCAAGGCGGACATCGAGCGCAAGGTGCAGGAGGCCGCCCGTATCTTGAAACTCGAGCCCTTGCTGGATCGCAAACCCGCCGCGATGTCCGGCGGCCAGCGCCAGCGTGTTGCCATTGGCCGGGCAATCGTCCGAAATCCCAAGGTGTTCCTGTTTGACGAACCGTTATCCAACCTGGATGCGGCGCTTCGGGTTCAAATGCGCATTGAGATTGCGCGCATGCACATCGATTTCAACGCCACGATGATCTACGTGACGCACGACCAGGTGGAGGCCATGACCATGGCCGATAAGATCGTGGTCCTGCAGGCTGGGCTCGTCGAGCAAGTGGGCTCCCCCCTGGAGCTCTACCACCACCCGCGCAACCTGTTCGTCGCCGGCTTTATTGGCTCGCCGACTATGAATTTTCTGAAGACCGAGGTCCGCGTCGCACAAGCCGATTCGGTCACTGTCGGACTGCCTGGCGGGGGTTCCGTTAGCGTGCCTGTCAAACCCGGCAAATGCCGGACCGGCGACAAGGTCACCTTGGGCGTGCGCCCGGAGCATCTTCTCGAAGGCGGTGGCGGTGACGGAGAATTAAAGGGCGTAGTGCTGGTGGTGGAACGCCTCGGTGGCGCTACCTATTGTTATCTGAAGTTCGCGGATGACAGCACCTTCACTGCTGAGGTCGCTGGTAACAGCCATGTTAAGGTTGGCGAACAACTCGCCCTCGGCGTCAGCAGCGAGGCCTGTCACCTCTTCGATTCCGACGGCTTGGCCCTGGAGCAGACTGAGCGCCATCCCTTGGCCGATTTGGGCCGGGACCGGGCGACGGCGCACTGACTCTATGAAACCTGCATTTCCCGAAATCAATAAAATCCCCTATGAGGGCCCGTCTTCCAAAAACCCCCTGGCTTTCAAACACTACAATGCCAGCGAAGTCGTCGAAGGCCGAACCATGGCCGAACAACTCCGGTTTTCCGTCGTATACTGGCACACCTTTCGAAACGTCCTAAGCGATCCGTTTGGCGTCGGAACTGCCATCAGGCCATGGGATGACGGCTCCAACTCGCTCGAGAACGCTTGTAACCGAGCACGCGTGGCATTTGAGTTTATCGAGAAATTGGGAGCTCCCTTCTACGCTTTTCACGACCGGGACGTCGCGCCCGAAGGCTCCAGCCTCAAAGAGTCCAACCGCAATCTCGATACCGTCGTGAAGGTGCTCAAGGAGGAACAGCAACGCACTGGAATAAGGCTGCTGTGGGGCACAGCCTGTCTCTTTATCAATCCGCGATTCTGCCATGGCGCGGCTACCAGTCCCCATGCGGACGTCTTTGCCTATGCGGCGGCCCAGGTGAAGAAGGCATTGGAAGTTACGCACGAGCTCAACGGCGAAGGCTACGTCTTTTGGGGAGGCCGTGAGGGATACTCAAGCCTCTGGAACACCGATGTGAAAAGGGAGGTGGAACACCTGGCGAAATTCCTCCACATGGCCGTCGACTACAAGAAGCAGATCGGCTTCAAGGGACCCTTCTACATCGAACCGAAACCGAAGGAACCCACCAAACATCAATACGATTCTGACGCGGCAGCCTGTCTCAATTTCCTTCGTGAATACGACCTGCTCGGACACTTCAAACTCAACCTCGAAACAAACCACGCCACGTTGGCAGGTCACACGATGCACCATGAATGCGAAGTGGCTGCCGCTGCGGGCGCGCTCGGCACAGTCGACGCCAATACAGGCGATGAATTGATTGGCTGGGACACGGACCAGTTTCCCACCAGTCTGTATTTGACCACACAAGTCATGCTGACCGTCTTGAAAATGGGCGGATTGACCACAGGGGGACTTAACTTCGACGCAAAGGTGCGCCGGGAAAGCTTCGAGCCGATCGACCTTTTCTATGCACACATTGGCGGAATGGATGCTTTCGCACGCGGATTGAAGATCGCGGCAGCGATTCGCTCCGATGGCCGCCTGGCTGAGTTGGTGAAAAATCGCTATGCGTCCTGGGAGAGTGGCATTGGCGCCAGCATTGAAGCGGGCAGGGAAGACTTCGCGTCCCTCGAAGAATACACTCTCAGCAGGCCGGATCCGGTCCAGCACGGGAGCGGACGCCAAGAACTCTTCGAAAACATCGTCAATGAGCTGATTTGACTTTAAAGCCGATGCCAAAGGGAAACAGATGAAAAATACGGCGAACCCCCGCGGGCAGGTATGATCGAGGATTTCGATTGTCAATCCGAACAGTACTGTATGCACGTCTACGCGGCATGCTTTGGGCAACCCGAGATCAGGCGAGGACATACTCACCACGCCAAGCCGCGGTTCTTAAAAACCGAAGAGCGAATCTAGGCGAAATGATTAACGAAATGAATACGCAAGCAGTCCCTGTGACGGAGTGGGTCGCCACGACTCAGATGTCTCAATGGCAGACGAAGGATCAAGCGATAACCTCTTCCGCTCTGGATGGCGATTGGGATGTTGAAGCTCAACTGGACAAACCGCTGCAGACGATCGACGGGTTCGGCCCATGCTTCAATGAGCTAGGGTGGACTTCCTTGGGCGCCCTCGACAGTGAGGACAGAGATGCCATTTTCCAGGAGCTCTTCGCCCCGGGCGTCGGCGCCAACTTCAGCATCTGCCGCATGCCGATAGGCGCCAATGATTTTTCCCTGGATTGGTATTCCTACGACGAGGTGCCGGGTGACTTTGACTTGGAGCATTTCAGTATCTCCAAGGATCTCGAGACTCTTGTTCCATTCATTAAAAGCGCGTTGAGATATCAACCAAATCTCAAGATCTGGGCCTCACCTTGGAGCCCTCCGACTTGGATGAAATACAACAAGCACTACGCTGCCAGGATGGCCGAACCGGGGATGCCACCCAACGGGTTGAAACCAGACCAGGCCGGAAAAGAGGGTAGCGACCTGTTCATCCAGGAGGATCGCTACTTTAGCACCTATGCCGCCTACATTGCGCGATTCGTTCAGGAGTATAGGAGCCAGGGCATCAACGTCGACATGGTCATGCCTCAAAATGAGTTCAACTCCGCTCAGCCGTTCCCGAGCTGCTGTTGGACGCCCGAAGGACTCGCCAGATTTATCTCTTTCCTTGGGCCCGAGATGCGGAGACTGGATGTGGACGTTTTCTTCGGAACCATGGAGCGTCCGAACGAAAGGCTCGTCGATGTTCCTCTACTCGACCCGAAGTCTGGCAAATATATTAAGGGGGCTGGATTTCAGTGGGCCGGCAAGCGAGCCATTCCGGGCATACACCGGCGCTATCCCGACTTGAAGCTCTATCAAACAGAACAGGAGTGCGGAGACGGCAAAAACGACTGGCGCTACTGTCGCTACGCCTGGACCTTGATGAGAGACTTTCTGAACAACGGAGCAAGCGCTTACCATTATTGGAATATCTCATTGAAGCAAGGTGGGATAAGCCGGTGGGGATGGGCGCAAAATTCTCTAGTGACCGTTGATGCGGCGGCAAAGACGTTCACGTATAACTACGAGTACTATTTGATAAAGCATTTCAGCCGCTTTGTTCAACCGGGCGCAAAGCGTCTCGATACCTTCAGCTTGACGGGCTACGAGAACCTGCTGGCTTTTGCCAACCCCGACAAAAGTGTCGTCATTGTAATGCAAAATGACCTTTGTCAGGAATTGCCTGTTCGCGTTAAAGCCGGCGATAAGGTGATAGCTGTCACGTTGCCGGCCGATTCGTTCAATACTTTTGTGGTCAGGGTATGAGGAAGTCGGCAGTTTGATTTGCGCGGCGGACAGATCGTGGTGCCGGTCGGTCGCGGGCCGCGGCATTTCAAAGCCCGGCGAAGCCGAAGGGTTGTCTTTTGGCATGGAGGGGCTACTTTCCCGCGGTGACGCAGACGCTTTCCACCAGGGATCCGAGGGACATCAAGTTCGCTTCAGGGCTTTCAATCGCGCCTGAGATCGCTGCGAGCGGCAGCGAGATTTTCGCGTGGTAGCATAACAATGAGCGATTTCGATTATCCGAAGTCCTATGACGTGATTGTCATTGGGGCGGGTCATGCCGGTATTGAAGCGGCGATGTCGGCGGCGCGGCTGGGCTGCGAGACCCTGATGCTCACGCAAAACGCCGACACAATCGGCCAGATGTCCTGCAACCCCGCGGTCGGCGGGCTCGCGAAGGGTCACATGGTCCGTGAGATCGATGCGTTGGGAGGGGTGATGGGGCTGAATACGGACGCCACGGGAATTCAGTTCCGGATGTTGAATGCGCGCAAGGGACCGAGCGTTCGCGCGCCGCGTGCCCAGTGCGACAAGAAGGCCTACCAGTTTCGCGTGAAGGCGATTCTCGAGAGGCAACCGCGTCTTGATCTCAAGCAAGGGAACGTGACGCGGCTAATCGTTGAGAACGACGCGGCGACGGGCGTGGAGACAAGTTTCGGGGTGCGGTTTCGCGCGCGCGCCGTCGTTGTGACCACGGGAACCTTCATGCGCGGACTGCTCCATGTCGGATTGCGCAATCAGGCTGGCGGCCGCATGGGCGACACGGTCTCGACTTTCAGCGATTGCCTGCGCGAGCTTGGCTTTGAGGTCGGGCGCTTCAAGACCGGCACACCATGCCGCTTGCTGGGAAAAAGCATCGATTTTTCAAAGTGCGAACGGCAGGACGGCGACGAGCCGACACCGCTGTTCAGCTATCTGGCCGACACGATCCTGCCGGAGGAAGAGGAGGTTTTCACCCTCAATCAATGGAGGGACGGTTCTTTGCGTGTTCGACAGATTCCCTGCTGGATCACGCATACGAACGCGGCGACTCATGAGATCATTCGTGCGAACCTCGACAAGTCTCCTCTGTTCGCGGGGGTGATCGAAGGCGTCGGGCCGCGCTACTGTCCCAGCATCGAGGACAAGGTCGTGAAGTTCGCGGAGAAGGACTCGCACCAGCTTTTTCTGGAGCCGGAGGGCCGTCATACCGACGAGATTTACGTCAACGGGGTTTCCACAAGCCTGCCTTTCGAAGTGCAATACCGCTTTA
Source organism: uncultured Verrucomicrobiae bacterium (assembly GCA_963763735.1). Taxonomy (GTDB): domain Bacteria; phylum Verrucomicrobiota; class Verrucomicrobiia; order Chthoniobacterales; family Terrimicrobiaceae; genus DASTFP01. The sequence continues at coordinate 69,983 of CAVXQK010000022.1, forward strand.
TCCGCAGCATTCGCGGTCTCGAGAATGCGGAGATCCTGCGACCTGGCTACGCAGTCGAATACGACTACTGTCCGCCCACGCAACTTCACACGACATTGGAGACAAAGCGTCTCGGGAGCCTCTATTTTGCGGGGCAGATCAATGGCACGTCCGGCTATGAGGAAGCGGCGGCTCAGGGGTTGATCGCTGGGGCTAATGCGGCGCTAAAGGTTCTCGGGCGTCCCACTTTCACCCTCGCCCGGTACGAGGCCTACATCGGTGTCTTGATCGACGATTTGGTGACCCGGGGCACGCCGGAACCCTATCGCATGTTCACGAGCCGCGCCGAATACCGGTTGCTCCTCCGGCAGGACAACGCCGACCTGCGACTTACCGGCCAGGGCATCGAGGCCGGGCTGGTGTGTTCGTTGCGCAAAGAGCGATTCATGGAGAAATCCAGGCGCTTCGAGGAGCTCCGGACGCTCGCGAAAGACGTGCGGCTCGACGGCGGCCTCCTGGAAACGTGGCTCAAGCGTCCGGAAAATCTCCCGCGAAATTTGCCGCGTGAGATTTTTGGCAAGTTTCCTTCGGAAGTATGGGATGGCTTCGAGACCGATCTGAAATACGAGGGCTATATTCGTCGCGAGGAAGAGCGCATCGCGCGGACGGCCCGCCAGGAAGGCAAAGCCATCCCGGCATGGGTCGATTATGCGGCGATTGGCGGGCTGCGGGTCGAGGCAACGCAAAAGCTCTCAAGGATTCGTCCGGAAACGCTGGGACAAGCCGCGCGCATCAGCGGCGTGACGCCGGCAGATATCGCTTTGCTCAGCGTGTGGATCGCGCGCGGCGAGCGGACTCTCCTGACGTAGTAGGCTGCGCGAGGAACTCGCGCGACCTCAGGTCCGCCGGATCATTTTGCGAGCATGCCATCCTCGATGCGAAGCAGGCGGTCGCCGCGCAGCGCGAGACGCTCATCATGGGTGACGACAAGCAGCGTGCGCTTGTCCTGACGAGCCAGGCCGAGCAGGAGCTCAATGATCGACTCGCCGGTGTGAGAGTCGAGGTTTCCCGTAGGCTCGTCCGCGTACAGGATGGAGGGATCGTTGATGAGCGAGCGCGCGATGGCGACGCGTTGCTGCTCGCCCCCGCTGAGTTCGGAGGGGAGGTGTTGCAGCCGGTCCTTGAGGCCCACACGCTCCAGAAGAGTTGCTGCGTGGCCATGGCGCGGCTTTCCCCCCATCATTGAGGGCAGGGCGACATTTTCGAGAGCGGTGAGCTCCGGCAGGAGAAAGTAGGACTGGAAAACGAAGCCCATCCGCCGATTGCGCAGCCCCGCGAGACGGTCCGAACTCATCGAGTAGATATCGGTGCCTTCGAACTTCACTCGCCCGGCCTCCGGCCGTCCGAGGCCCGCCAGCGTATAGAGAAGGGTGGTCTTTCCCGCGCCCGAAGCGCCGCACAGGAAGACTGTTTCGCCGACGGTGACTTGCAAGGAGACGCTCTTGAGGACGTCAATGCGAGTTTTCCCTATTTGAAAAGACTGCTTGAGTTCGATGGCCTCAAGATGCGGCTCGCTTGTCCCGGTGGAAGTCACGGCAACTCTGATAGGGAGTTTTTGAGCTCTTTCCACCGCCAACTTGAAGAAAGGTCATTTTTTGCGAAGACCTTCAAGACCCGAAGGGGTCAAACCAGGCGGGATCGTCCAGGGGGACTCGGCGCGGGTAAGCCGGCGTGGCCTCCTGAATCGTTTCCCAGATCGCTTGAGCGGTTTTTGGGCCGATTCCTTCGATCCTTTGCAACTCATCGGTCCCTGCCGCGAAACAAGCGCGGAGGCTTCCAAAATGCTCGAGGAGAAGCTTGGCGCGTTCGCTCCCGACTCCGGGAAGGGTTTGCAACAATCGAAGCTGGCGGCTCCGCTTCCGTTTGGCCTTGGTCTGACGACAGGGTGCATGGTTCGGGTCGCACAGCCGGGCCAATTGCTGTCCAGCGTAGAAAATCAGCCGCGCCGTCTCTGCAGCCTCCGCGGCGCGCAGGACCGGAATATCGAAGACCAGCATCAAGGTGATCAGCGCCCCTTGAAGCGCTTCGCGCCGCACGCCGAGTGCCATCCAATCGGCTGACTTTCCTTCAAGGATGTAGGCCGGCCGCAGCTCGGACCTTTCCATTCGAGCAGCTTGCTCGAAAAGGCGTCCCGTGACGAGCGACTGAGCGAAGTCCGAGGCGGTCTTTCTCTCGAAAAGCACGGCTTCCTCTACCCGGTAGTCTCCTGTGACCAGGCGTTCGATGCGCAGCTCGACCTCCGGCATTTGCGCAAGAAGGTCCGGAATGCCGGAGACGGTTTCCCGGTCGTCGGCAATGAGAAGGATCCTATTCACAGTCGAAATCGCTCGCAGTTATCCGGAGGCCTGAGCGAGAATGCAAGCGTGCGAGGCCGGCGGGAGAGAGGTAAGGGTCACGGTATAACCCATTCTTGGAGATCGACGAGGAAGAGGCTCCCACCAGCCCGACAAATTCCATCGCGATCGCTGATTCGTTTGCCCTCGGAGGCAAATTCTGTTCAATCTGATGGGACACCCAAATGATGTTATGGCCGATTATGATTTGATTGTCGTTGGCGGGGGACCCGCCGGATATGTGGGAGCGATTCGCGCGGGGCAGCTCGGAAAAAAGGTAGCCTGTGTGGAGATGGATCGCGCGGGAGGCACCTGTCTCAACTGGGGCTGCATTCCCACCAAGTCGCTACTCAAGAACGCGGAGGTCTTTCAGATGCTGACTCATCACGCCGACGATTTTGGTCTGAAAGTGGACGGTTTGAAGTTCGAGTGGGCCAAGATTATCGGCCGCAGCCGCAAGGTCGCCGACAAACTGGCCGGCGGGATCGAGATGCTCTTCAAAAAGAACAAAGTGGACTACGTTCGCGGTGTCGCGGCGATTCCCAAGGCGGGCGTGGTGGAGGTCACTGATAAGGACGGCAAGAAGAGCGAGCTCAAAGGCGCGAATATCCTGATTGCCACGGGCGTTGTCAGCCGCGAGATGCCGGGCTTCCCCTTCAACGGATCGAGCGTCATCGGGAGCAAGCAGGCAATGGTTTTGGCTGAGCAGCCCAAGGACATCATCGTCATCGGCGCGGGCGCCATTGGCATCGAGTTCGCCTATTTCTTCAACGCCTTTGGCACCAAGGTCACGGTGGTCGAAATGCTGCCGAACATTCTTCCGGTCGAAGACACGGAGGTAAGCATAGCCTTGGAAAAATCCCTGACCAAACAGGGCATGAAAATTCTCGCGGGCACGAAAGTCGAAAAGGCGGAAACGACCAACAAAGGCGTGAAGCTGACCGTTTCCGGTAAAGCGTCGGAAACCATCGAGGCCTCCATTGCGCTTGTGGCCATCGGCGTCAGCCCGCTGCTCCCGCAGGGTGTGAAGATCGAGACGGACCCGAAAGGCTGGTTGACGACGAACGAGAACTACGAGACCAGCGTGAAAGGGATTTATGCCGCCGGCGACATCATCGGACCGCCTTGGCTCGCTCACGTGGCGAGCTTCGAAGCCATTCAGGCTGTCGAGGGGATGTTCGGGGTGAAGAAACCCAAAAAGGTCACCGTTTTCCCAGGCTGTACCTACTGTCAGCCGCAGGTCGCGAGTGTCGGTCTTACCGAGCGCGCCGCGAAGGAAAAGGGCCTCAAGTTCAAGGTCGGCAAGTTCCCGTTTTTGGCCAGTGGCAAGGCGTTGGCTGTCGGCGAGAGCGAGGGCTTCGTCAAACTCCTTATCGGCGAGCCGCACGGCGAAATCCTGGGCGCGCACATCATCGGCGCAGATGCGACAGAGATGATTGCAGAACTCGGCCTCGCCATCACTCTCGAGGCGACCTACGACGAACTTGTCGCCACGATCCACGCTCACCCGACCCTGAGCGAGGCCGTCCACGAAGCGGCCGAAGCCTCGCACGGACACGCGATCCACATTTAGGTTCCCCGCCTGGGCGGGTGACTCCATAGGAAGCAATCCGCTGAACTGGCGCCCTCAACGCGCAAACTCTTCGCTGCCCAAGCCAGGCGTTTGCGGATAGTCCCGCTTGCTGGGTTGCGCCGGACAACCGTTAACGAGACTGTGGCAATTCGTTCGCGCAGGCGCCAAACCGGCCTCTCGCCCGCGGAATGAAGTCGCATTACCGTTCGTCCTGAGCGAATTTCCGGCAAGAACGAACATCGGCGGATTTCTGCGGAAGTTTCCCCACTGCTTTTCCCACTAGGCCTACTTTACCCGTTTCAGTTAATCGCAAGTTATTGATTGTCAACTGGAGCGGGTGAAGAAAATCGAAACTCCTCGATCGAGTAGTCTGCCAAATAAACGCTTGTACCGGTGCACGCCAGTTTGCGTTTCAGATGTGTTTGCGTACGCCACGAGCCATCAGCAGCGGCAAGCCTCCGCCCTCTCAGCCTTTTAACCTCGTTTAGCGTACGCACGACAGTCTATGCGGCCGTTTACGACTTTGCGGTTGCCAAGCCATGCATCCGGTTGAACAGTAGGCACTTCACAAAGTTCTCATTATGAGAAAATACCGCCACTTTTGATACAAAATGAACCAGAAATGTCACAAATCATTGCACGTGCTGGTCGGCGTATTTTCTCTGATGCTGGCCTCGCTTTCGAGGATGAACTGCATGCGGTTGCCCTCGCGCCCGAGAACCTGGCTCGTTGGTCTCCTGCTCCTGCTGTGCGCGGCTGGCGCCCAGGCCGCGCCAGCGTTTCCGGTCAAGTACAGTGCGGATAAACGCTATTTGGTCGACCAGGCCGGCACGCCATTCCCGATTCTCGGTCGTACCGCGTGGTTTGTCGTCTCCCTGCCGGTGATCGATTACAAGACCTTTATCGACGACACGGTTGCCCGGGGCTACACGGCCATCGAGCTCCACGTCCTCAATCACGATCCTCGCGGAAATCGTCCGCCATTCAATGGAAATGGCGACGCGCCCTTCCTGAAGCGGCTCGACGGAACGGCCTGGGACGGGACGCTCTCGGGGTATGCGCCCGACTTTACCACGCCCAACGAAGCATATTGGAGCTTCGTGGACGGACTGCTCGCCTATTGCGAGTCGAAGGGCGTTCTCGTCTTCATGTTCCCCGCTTATGTTGGCTACCAGGGTGGTGACCAGGGCTGGATGCAGGAGATGGTCGCGAACGGCTCTGCCAGAATGCGTTCGTATGGCGCCTGGATCGCTGCGCGCTACGCGAATCAGAAGAATCTGGTCTGGATGATGGGCGGGGATATGGGTTCTTTCAACAGCGCTCAGCAGAGCGCTGAGGACGGGCTGTTGGCGGGACTCAAGAGCGTAGGGGGCCAGCAATCGACGCTCTTCAGCGCGGAGTGGAGCTCGGAGATGATCGCCACCGATCAGGCGACCTTCGGGAGCAGCATGACCCTCAACGGCGTGTACTCCTGGAGCCGGCGATGTGAACACCCATGGTCGCCGCGCGTATGGACATAGCCCGGTTGAACCGGCGTTCCTGCTGGAGGAGCCCTACGATCAAGAGGGTCCCGATGGCAATGGCGTCAATGGAAGCGCCACGCAACCCGTGCGCCGTTTCCAGTGGTGGGGCTGTCTCTCGACGATTGGGGGCTATATCTCGGGTAACGGGTACGTCTGGCCGTTCAATGCACCCGATTGGCGCAATCACCTCGATACGCAGGGTTCACGCGATATGGCCCGGCTCAATGCGTTCATTGTCTCCATTCCATGGTATTCGCTCGTCCCGTCCGGCCTGGGGGGGATGCGCACGCTGATCACCGCGGGCGGCTCGGCAGTGAATGCGAGCGACTACGTGGCTGCGTCGGCAACGCCGCAGGGGACCTTTCTCGTCGCCTATATCCCGCCGGATCACAGCGGATCGATTACCGTGGACATGGGCGCGATGGGTGGTCCGAGCCGGGCCCGATGGTTCGATCCCACGAGTGGGACCTACACCAGCATCGGCAGCGGTCTTGTGAATTCAGGGACACGCGCGTTCACGCCACCGGGAAACAACAGCGTCGGACAAAAAGACTGGACGCTCGTACTGGATACCGCAGGCACCGCAGGCAGTCCGTCTCCGCCGTCTACGCCCACTCCAACACCTACGCCCACTCCAACACCTACGCCCACTCCAACACCTACGCCCACTCCTGGGGTGATAGCTATCGGCGAAACAGCAGTCTTGTCTACTGCCGACGATGGCAACGGCAATCTCTTAGTCGCTCAGCAAGCCACGCTGCCAGTTACTTCCGTGCTACAAAGCATGTCGTTCTACGTCACGAATGCTGCGGGCAAACTGCGGCTTGGAGTGTATGATGCCAGCGGTCCAGGAGGAGGGCCTGGCAAGAAAGTAGCAGAGACAGCGGAGATTAGCCCCGTGAACGGGTGGAACAGAGCGACCACATCTCCCACAGTGCTGGCGGCCGGAACTTATTGGCTCGCATATTTCCCTAGCAGTAATTCGCTCGCTTTCGTTAAGAATCCAAATGGAACGGGGGGAAGGCTTTACTCGCTGACCTATGGCCCGCTACCATCAGCATTCTCCACCAATCCGTCCAGCACTCGATCGAACTGGTCGTTCTACGCAACCCTTTCTTACGCCACCTCAACTACGCCCACTTTAACACCTACGTCCACTCCAACACCTACGCCCACTCCAACACCTACGCCCACTCCAACACCGACGCCCGCTTCAACACCTACGCCCACTCCTGGGGTGATAGCTATCGGCGAAACAGCCGTCTTGTCTACCGCCGACGATGGCAACGGCAATCTCTTAGTCGCTCAGCAAGCCACGCTGCCAGTTACTTCCGTGCTACAAAGCATGTCGTTCTACGTCACGAACGCTGCGGGCAAATTGCGGCTTGGCCTCTACGACTCGACAGGCCCGAGCGGCGGTCCGGGTAAAAAGCTTGCCGAAACGGCCGAGATTACTCCGATTGTGGGCTGGAATTCTTCTCCGGTCGTCTCTCGGGTTACGCTCCAACCTGGGTCGTACTGGCTCTCCTACTTCCCAAGTAGCAACAGTTTGGCGTTTGGGAAGAATCTATCGGGCCAAGGCGCTTACTACACCCAAGCGTATGGAGTGATGCCTGCAACGTTTTCGACGTTTCCCACTAAAGAAACGGTCCACTGGTCCCTCTACGCAACCCTTTCTACCATCACTCCAACACCGACGGCAACTCCAACACCTACGCCCACTCCTGGGGTGATAGCTATCGGCGAGACAACCGTCTTGTCTACCGCGGACAACGGCAACGGCAATCTCTTAGTCGCTCAGCAGGCCACGCTGCCGGTTACTTCCGTGCTACAAAGCATGTCGTTCTACGTCACGAATGCTGCGGGCAAACTGCGGCTTGGAGTGTATGATGCCAGCGGTCCAGGAGGAGGTCCTGGCAACAAAGTAGCAGAGACAGCGGAGATTAGCCCCGTTAACGGGTGGAACAAAGCGACCACATCTCCCACAGTGCTGGCGAGGGGAACTTATTGGCTCGCATATTTCCCTAGCAGTAATTCGCTCGCTTTCGTTAAGAATCCAAATGGAACGGGGGGGAGGCTTTACTCGCTGCCCTATGGCCCACTGCCATCAAAGTTCTCCACCACTCCGTCCACCACTCCATCGAACTGGTCGTTCTACGCAACCCTGCAACTATGAGCTGCATACATTTGCGGCGCCTGCCTCGCTATCCATGGGGGCCTGCTCCTCGGAGTGTTACCGAGGTGCTGCATCCACAAACGAGTTTTGTGCTGCAATCATTCGACTAACACGGAATTTTCGAAATGAAGCAGAAATTGAGCACGCCCGGCCCCAGCGCGCTGATACAGACCGCGGGCTTGCCCGTCAGCCGCCCGTAGGTCGCCGCCGCAAACGCTCCCGGCGGCTTGCACCGCGTTACCCGACCGGAAACTCCGGAAATTCTCTCGACGCCCTCATTCTTCGGCGCTGCGAGTGAAAGATCAGATCTCTTGGCCATTGGAGTTCCCTGGTGCGGATGTTGGAATGGATTTTCCTGCAGATGGCGCGAGACAACGCTTAACATGTTGTGTGAAGAATCGCGTAAGCGTTCTTGGGCTTGAGATCCCGCAGTAACCGGCATGCCTCCTCCGTCGGCAGGGCGACGAGTTTGACGCCACGCCGATCCGCCTCCTCTCGAATCTCCGGCATGATTGGCAGCCGGCCGTTTACGCCGGTGCCCACGATGAGCTGGCTCCCGCCCCATGGAATCTCTTCCTTGAGTGACAAGGGAGTATGCCCGGTTTGGTCGCGATATTGCTTGGAGGGACTCTTCTTCCGCTTGCTGACCTTCCCTCGCTCGATAACCACATCGTAATCGTAGCGTTTTTCTCCGACCTCGATCTCACCAAATGCGATCAATCTGGCGTTCATAGCTTTCTTGCTTGCTGGAACATTCCACTCAGTCGTTTCGACGTCAACCCACCTCAACGCTGAGGCGAAAAATGGCCTCTCTGCCAGCAAGAGGCGAAGGCCGATGAGAGATTACCGCGTTGGGATCCAAATTCCGCTCGTCAGCAATTCAGGAAGTCCTCGACTCCTCACGTCGTCGCCTACCTCTTCGTTTTCGGCGTCGGCCCGCCGCCGCAAAACCGGCGCTTCCTGTTTGCCGATCGATTACAATGACTGCTAAATTGCTCGCGGTCTGAATGGCATACTCACTTGACCAGATAGATTGGTGCGACGTCCCGCTTCTGCCCCCGATACCAGATCCTGTCTGGGAGAGGGAATCCACAAAGCGGCTCGGATTCACTTCGAACATGGCAAAGTATCTCACTCCCGTGCGCTGGATGCTCGAGGCCGACGAATTGATGCATGCGCGCGTAACGCCTAATGTGCCGGTGGAATTGGCGGCGTTGATCAGTCTGGTGGTCGCGATGGACAGCTCGTGCCGCTTTTGCTACGGGGCGTTTCGGAGCATGCTCAAGATCATGGGCTACTCCGAGGGAGTGATCCGAAAGATGGAAGAAAGTCTCGCTGTGAACGAGTTGCCAAAGAAGCAAAGAACGGCCTTGGAATTCGCCCGCAAGATTTCCCGTTCCGCGCCCCGCCCGTCGGAAGCCGATTTGCTCGAGCTAAAGGCCGCCGGCTATTCTCCGATCGAAATCGCCGAGATCGCCTACCTGGCTGGCATAAACGCTGCCGGCAATCGGCTGGCGACCCTGCTCGCCTTGCCACCCGATACTGTGGAAACGGTTGAGGCCAATTGGTTCGATAAATTGAAGCGGCCGTTCACAAGGAAGGAGTTCTGGGCTTTGCTCTCCCCTGTTTTCAACGTCCGCCATCCGATCGACTTTGCAGGTCCGGGCGCGGGAATCGTGAGGTTGTTCGAAGATTCTCCTGCGGGCGCGGCACTGGCCACCATGCTCGATGGCGCGTGGAAATCCCGTATTACCTCCGTGCGGGTCAAGGCGCTTGTCTTTGGCGTAGTGGCGCGCGGCCTGAGTTGTGCGGCTTGCGAGACCGAGGCAGTCGAGGCTTTGCGGCGCGAGGGGCTGTCGGATGCCGAGATCGGGCACGTCCTGACGTATCTCACCTCCGAGAAACTCAATCCCTTTGAGCTAAAGGTCTTGCGGTTTGCCAGGGAAACGGTGCGCTATCAGACCCGACGCGTACAGGAACTCGCGCAGGCCTTCGCGGCAGGTCTCGAACGGGAAGTCCTCATCGAGATCCTCGGTCTGGTTTCCTACGCCAATGGTCTGGCGCGGATGAGCGTCCTGCTCCACCAGTGTTGAGGGCAACGGCACGCTGGATCGGAGTTGCGTCGGCTTCGATATTCGCCAACGCGGTGCTCCTGATCGCGCTCTCTCGTCTCTGGAAAAGAGCGAAACTCCTTACAATTTCACGCGAGAGAGCCACGCGGGACCTCCAAAACCTGCAGCAGGCTTTCCACCAGTTCGCGCCGCAACGCGTCGTGGAGGAGGTCATCAAGCGTGGGGTTTCAACCTCCGGCGAGACGCGCGAGGTGACAGTACTTTTCGCCGATCTCGTTGAATTTACTGCCCTGAGCGAAGCGATGGATCCGGCAACTCTGGTACGCATTCTCAATGGTTACTTCGAGGCGGCCTGCACCGCGATCACGCGCCACGGAGGTCATATCGCCAAGTTCCTTGGGGATGGCATCATGGCCATCTTCGGCGCTCCGGAGCACAGCCCGTGGCAATCGCTCGACGCGGTGGTTGCAGCGCTTTCCATGCGGGAGGCCGTCAGGAAATACAACGAAGAGCTCGCCCGTCAAGGCCTCCCAGCCCTCGACGTGCGAATTGGCGTCCACAAGGGCGCGGTGGTGGCGGGGGTGGTCGGCTCAAGGGATAACCTCGAATACACGGTCATCGGGGATGTGGTGAATACCGCGGCACGAATCGAAAACCTCACGCGCAAACACCGAGTTGATATCCTGATCAGCGCCGATGTTCGTTCTGCGCTCGATGGCCGCTTCCAAGTGCGCGAACTCCCGCCGGAATATGTTAAGGGCAAGGCGGAGCCGATTGTTACGTTTGCCGTGGAAGCCTTTCGCGGTGAGTCCGGGGAAGCCGGCTGAGAGTTCGGCCTTCGAGGCTCCTCACCTCCTGCGAGGGACGCCTATGCGGTTGGAGTGCGCCAGCCCTCCGGTTGGCGCAGTGCAGGCGCTTCGCTCTACATGCCCTCCGAAAACCTCGCGGCATCCACGTCTCCCTGGGACCGATGCTGCGTCCCGGTCGGGCGCGACTCGATGCCTGTACCGTGTTACGAACTAACGAGCTCCGCCTGCTTCCGCCAATCGTCCTGCAATTCGGGGCGGTTTCCGGCAACCGGACGCACCTCGACGGTGATACCGATTCTCAGGCTCGGACACTCTTTGGCAATCTCCGTGGCCTCCTCGAGGCTGCCGACCGTAAGCAGGAAGAAGCCGCCGATCGCTTCCTTGGACTCCACGAAAGGCCCGTCGATCACGCGGCCGCCGGACTGCGAGACGACTCGCCCCTCACGCTTCAAAGGGTGTCCTTGCTGCAATTTCCCCTCGGCGGTCAGCCGATCAAACCACGTATTCCATTGTTCCAGAATTCGTTGACGCTCTTCGGGTGACATCGCTTTGAAGATCGCGGACGTGTCGCGGAAGATCAACATGTAGGGCAAAGCTTCTGGTCAACGCTTAGAAAATCATGAACGAATCCAGGTTTCATCGTAAAAAGTGGCTTTTGTATTGGGCGTTCTTTAGTTTCGACGAGCGGATGGGTCGTGGCAGTACTCGTTTCGCCAAAATCTCCATGTGTTCTCCGTGCAAAAGAGGAACAGTTCAATGCGGATCTCCGAATTCATCCACCGCTCAAGGCGCTATCGATCAAAAAACGAACTTGGTGTCCGAAATGGGCCAGTTCGTTCGTTGAAGCATCGAAGAACAATCACCTTCAAAGATAACTACAAGTAACACAGGATATGAACGCACAAACGACAGCAACAGAAACCAAACCCTACGCGAACTCGGCCGGACGCAAAGTCGATCCGATTCCGTCTGGAATGCACACCGTGACACCGCACCTGGTGTGTGACGGAGCCGCCCAGGCCATCGAGTTCTACAAGAACGCATTCGATGCCGTGGAAGACAGCCGGATACCGGGCTCCGGGGGCAAACTTATCCACGCCATGGTACGGATTGGCGATTCAGCCGTCATGCTCGTCGACGAATTTCCGGACTGGGGCTGCTTCGGGCCAAAGGCTCTCAAAGGCTCGCCCGTTACCATTCATCTCTATGTTGAAGATGTCGATGCGACGATCGAACGGGCCGTTAGCTTCGGGGCGAAAATTACGATGCCCGCCGAGGATACGTTCTGGGGGGATCGATACGGTAAAATCGAAGATCCGTTTGGCCATCAGTGGTCGATCGCCACGCACGTGCGCGATGTGAGTCCGGAAGAGATGCAGCAGGCCGCGCAGCAAATGTGTGGCTAGAGAGCCTGGGCGACGGGAAAACAGCCCCTTGGTCGGACGGTAATTTCCGATCCAAGATGACGTGCCGGGCCGGAGGCATGATTACCGCTGCCCCGGCACGTTTCTTTTCTTCCGAACGAGAGGAACGGCAATGGTTCTCTCCCGGCCGGGCTGCCTCTGTCCGCGCCGAAATCTCCCCGGCCTGCTCGATTCCGGCGCGGCAAGTTGCAGAGCCCATCGTTCCAATTTCTACTTGGACCGCGCGTCCTGGTGCGCGTTTCCGCGGGATACTTTTGTACGGCGCAACCAAGGAACTCCATACGACGCCATCTCACGCAGCTTCGCCCCGCGTCGGATGCCGCCGCGGCAAAATGCGCACTTCTGAATCTGCGTGAATCTGAGGATGAGCCGGAACCCCGCTGGCCGAATCAAAGTCAGCGGCCACTCGGCGTGATGAGGCGTGTCCGACCAGAAATCGTCCGGAACGGCAAGAACCGGCCAGGGGAACTCTCGAAACGGATCGCCCATCTCACAAAGCAGAAGGACTGGTCGCAGAAGCATGGAAAATATCCGGCCTGACCTTTGCTCTCGACGGACAAACCTTGCCGGTTAACATCCCGCCGTGACACCCGAACAGGCCAAAGAGATTTCTGATCAAATCCGGGCTGCCAGAGCGCAGCATGAGCGCATGCTGGATAAAGTGCTGTCTGGGATCACCGATCCGAGAGAAATCGATCGAATTACCGGCGGGGTAATCAATGTACAGAAGGATATTCTCTCCGCTCTGAAAAGGTTTAGAGATCTGTTGAGCTGAAGGCGTTTATTTGCTTCATGACCGGCCTTCCTGCGCGTCAATGAGATCAAAGCCCGGTGACAATATCCTCTCTATGGCCGAGCCCCTCTTCGAGCTTGATCTTCTCCAGAAAACCGGAGACCTTGTCCCGCCAGCCAAACTTCTCGGCAAAGCCGTTCCATACTCTCCTCTGAGTGCGGTTGGGACGGAAACGCGTTGAGAAGCACCACTCCAGTATTTCATCGTCCGTCTTGCCAAGGGTAACCTGCTGAATGAGCTCCTCATGGGAGACTCCGAGAAATCCACAGAGATGTCCGTCCAGGCCCACTGAGAGTCCAAAATTAGGACGATATTCTTCCGAAAGCTCGCCCCGCACGTGGAGGCGAATCTTATCGATCATGCGACCGAAATGATAAAATCCGCCCACTTTTTCCCGAGGCGAACGTAAGGGTGGATTGATCATACTTTCCCGAAGTAGCTTTGCACATCAGGCTTGATCCAGAAGATCAGCAAAGGGATGCAAATGGGCCAAAAGCAGCAACTGGTCAATCCAAGAGCGATGAGCACGATTCCGTAGACCCAAAGCCATGGCTTCGGGTGGAAGAGCATAGGGAGAATACTCGCAGCGGTGAAGGGGAGTCCCAGAGCGATGCATACTCCGGCTGCGATGAATTTTTCGGCCCTTCGTATTCGGCTTTAAAGCGTTAAGGTATTAGAGCCTGTTCACGTCGGGTTCGATTTGCAGCCAGAGATAGAATAGATAGTCCAACGCAGCGGCGGCGGCGTCACTCTGGAGGAATTGTCCGAATGCACTTGCAGCGGGGGCAATGGACCGCATCCCACAATACTCAGTGTCGCAGTGAAGCGTCACATCGAGGAGAGTCTTCCTCACGAGGAATAGGTCCCGCTCAGCATTCTCTCGTTGGGCTAATCGAAAAAGTGCTGCAGTTGTCATTGCGTCGGCGTCGAATTCAAGCGCCTTGTAACATCCTGGTGTCTCTGATTGCGTCATCTATCGCAACGAATTCTTCGCCGACACATCCATCGTGGCACCTTCGGCTGCTCTGCGTCAGCCGCAAGCTAGCCCTGATCGAGAATTGTGACGCGAAAATCCGGACTCCGGCGGTAAAATCGCTTAGGTGGGCGCTTCCGGTTGCGTTGGAGTTGACGTAAAACTGGCCGCGAGGAGACAGACGATATGCCGGCAGAAGACTCTCCGTAAGTCCGAGCGAGGCGTGTGCACGAAGGTTGCGGACAGAGTGAACCCGCGCACCTTGTTCGGCTCAGCGGTGGCGAGCATTGCCGCCAGGGGGTCCCGGGAACGACCTTCCCAGGACATAGCCCTTGGCAACCGCTCGGCGAACGATGGCAAGCAGATCAGCGTACTCGTTGCCACCGAATCACGGATAGTTGATCACCAACGGGAGGCGCGGATCGCAACCCGAGTGCGATGGCGGGTTCGCTGCACGCCGCGGCGTTGCGGGTATTGTCATTGAATGACCTCGTAGTGATGAACCCAACTCGCAATCATGTGTTGCTCCATGACGGGGGGAATGACCGGGGCCGTGTAATCCTCTCCTGCGAAGCAGTGCAACGAGTCCGTGTCTGTCCAAGTGGAAATGACAACGAACTCGTCTGGCGAAGATGGGACAGGGCGACCGATGGTGGCTGATACGATGCCGGGCTGCGCGAGGACAAGTGGAAGGGATACCTCACGGAACTTGCGCTCGAACTCGGCATGATGACCCGGCCGAATCTGTGCTCGAAAGACACGGACAATCATCGCTGGTGCGGGTTAAGTTGGGGCTTCGTTAAGTTTTGCGTCAAAGTGCCTTGATGCTGGGATAAAAGATCGTCGTCTCGACGATGAATTCACGGTCTCCAAATCCAATATCGAAAATGCAGTTCTCCGCGCTGAATCGATGCACCCACCAGAAGAAGCTTCCAGTGACCGAGGAAAATGGCTTGCGCTGTAGCGTGCACGGACCCGGATATCCGTCGTATCCCGACAAGCCCGACGAGTGAGACACTCCTTGAGCTGTAAAATAAGGAACAAGGCGCCCTCGAACAGTAACATCAGCGAAGTCGAAAGCTGGAGGCGATCGTGGGGCACATTTTTAGCGAAACGCTCGCACTCACCCGGCCGGCGTGCAGTGCCTTGTTAAACTCACGTTATATTCACAATTTGGTATGGAGCGACAAAGTCTGCTTCGTATCACACGCGCGCAGCGTCATCGCGTCGCACACCGTACACGCACTCGACGCGCGACTCACCCCGGAACATGGCGTATCGCTCTTCCTGCCTGCGCATGCCAACGCGCTCAAGAACGCCGATGGATGCGTGGTTGCGGACGTCTGTGATTCCAAGAACGCGCTCGACATTGGTGAACTCAAGAACGAGTTGGATTGCCTCGCGAACCGCCGCAGTCGCCAACCCCCGACCCTGCGCCTGACGGGCGAGCGTGAAACCGATCTCAGCGTGGCGTGAGTCCGCGGCGAGATACAACCCGATGTCTCCAAGAAGACCGAAGTTTTGCGGCTCGGCGACTCCGACTTGAGCCCACTCTCCACGGCGGAAGAGCGGAACCTTGCTCATCTCGTCCAAGAACGCTTGGGCCTGCACGTCAGCCATGGCTGACCAATCCTGGTATTGGCCCAACTTAGTGTCGGTGCGGTAAGCCTGAAACGCAGCTAGGTCCGATACGCTCAAGCGCCGCAGGACGATACCGGCTCCAAAGCGTGGGAGCGGATCGACGGCAGGTTTCATTGGCGCCTAGACCTTATGGCTGCGGATCAGCGATGAAGCGGCGAGCGCAATTGATTTCTACAACAACAAGAGAGTATGAGGACGGCGTCGTTTTCGTCGAATCAAAATCGCTGCGCGGGCGAAGCAAGGCAGAGTCTCTGCGCCAGGTGCGCAAGCTCGCGGAGCATTACGCCGGACGAGAGCTGGGAGGGATCACGGAGCGGGAGGTTTCGACTACTCGATTCATCGCCGCGAGGTCGAGAAGCTGCGGCCCTCGACGCTCAACCAGGCGGAGGGGGCGTTGCGGATGTTTTACCGCGATTACCTCTAAATTTCCGCAACAAGATGTTGCGCGCACGCCTGCGCCTTGGCTATCACCTCCTTCAAGCGGTCAAGCGTAATGGGTTTCGCGATGTAAGAATCCATGCCGGCAGACAGACATGCCTCGCGATGTTCGTCGAACGCATTCGCCGTAACCGCGATGAGCTCGGGTCGCCGATGCTTTCCTTCGTAAAGTTTCCGGATCTCGCGAGCAGCACCGAGGCCGTCGAGCACTGCCATTTGCAAATCCAGGAAGACGATGTCGAATTCCTTTTGCTGCACTGCAGACACAGCCTCACGACCGTTGTTAACGATACGGGCAGAGACCCCTAGCCTTTTCAACATCAACTCAATCACCTTTTGGTTCACCGGATTGTCCTCGGCAACCAGAACGCGCAAGGATGTGTGGCCCTCCTCCAACTTGGGCGGGCTTAGCGATTCGTCGGCGACCGCGTCGAAGGCCCTAAGCAAGGTCGCATGGAGCAATGCAGGGCGAACCGGCTTCGTTATCACGCCGGCGAACAGACCCTCGCCTTCCTTTGGAACTTTCTCAATGATGGAACTAAGCAAAATGATTGGCAAGTTCCTGAAAGCGCTAAATCCCTTGATCTTCCTTGCCAGTTCGAGTCCGTCCATCCCCGGCATTTGATAGTCAGAAAGCACCAGATCGATTGATCGATCGGACTTGAGGAATTCCAAAGCAGCCTCCGCCGATGCGACCTCCGCTGGCTCCATCTTCCACAGCCGCACCTGCTGCCGCAGAAACATTCGATTTGTGGCATTGTCATCTACGATAAGCACGCGGCGGTTCTTGAGCGAGTCGTCGGAGGCGGATGGTTCGAAGGGCTCTCCAAGTTGTCCGGCGATGAGGGGAAGTGAGAAGAAGAATATCGAGCCTTTTCCGACCTCGCTCTCGACCATCAAATCGCCACCCATTAGTTCCACCAGGCGGTGGCTGATGGCAAGACCCAAGCCGGTGCCGCCGAACTTACGCGTAATGGAGGAATCGGCCTGGACGAAAGGCTTGAAGAGGCTTTCCTGCACCTCCGGGGAGATCCCGATTCCTGTGTCATGCACGGCAATTCGAAGCCAAGAGGCCCCTTCCTCGCTGGTTTGGACATCGAGCCTCAGGAACACATCGCCCTGCGCTGTGAATTTGATTGCATTTGAGACGAGATTGATAAGCACCTGCTTGAGTCGCGTGCTGTCACCTAGAATGACCGCGGGCAGCTTCGCATCCAAGAAATAGGAAACCTCGATTTTCTTTTCGGCGGCGGCCCGGGCAAGAATCTCCAGCGCCTCGACCACAACATCAACGAGCGTGAACGGCTCCTGTTCGACTTCGATACGGCCAGCCTCGATTTTCGAATAGTCGAGGATATCACTGATGAGGTCGAGCAACGACTCACTGGAGGTCTTCACCGTCGATGCGTAGTCGGCTTGCTGAGCATCAAGCTTGGTGGTAAGCAACAACGAAGTCATTCCGATCACCGCGTTCAGCGGTGTGCGGATTTCATGGCTCATCGTGGCCAGGAACGTGCTTTTTGCTCGATTGGCGAGATCCGCGGCTTCTTTGGCCTGTCGGAGTGCGTGCTCCGACTCCTGAAGATCCAGGCGCGAGCTAATGAGGTTAGCTGCCGACTGGAGCAAGGTGATTTCCGCATCGCTCCAACGGTAGGCTTCCCGGCAATGCTCGAAGCAAAATAGGCCCCAGAACCGGCCTTGAACAGTCAGAGGCACAAGGAGCATAGACTTGACCGCCGGCGAAACGAGGTCGGGGAGTTCTTCCTCGCGCTCGATTTGCTCCCTTAGCACGCATGCTCCTTCGAAGAGTTCGATCGCCCAGGCGGGCAGGGTATTTGAATGGACTTTCATCAGAGGCAGCGTCTCCGGCGTTTCGAACTCTTCGGGCGCGCTCGAACTGCGCCATTCGGCTATGCGTGAAAAGTAACTGAATGGATAGGGAGACTTCTCGTTAAAGCGGTAAACACAAACCCTGTCGACCCCAAGCCTGCTCCCGAATATTGAGACAACGTTGAACCAGGCGTCTGGGGAATTTAGTGGCTGCCGGAGTACCGCCTTGCCAACTTCGGCGACCATTTCAAACATCGTTTGCGTGCTCCACATCATCAAGGTACCGAGATGGCGTTGACGGGCGTGGTTGCGTGACTCGATCTCGATGAGGACAAATGATCCCGCCGCCAAAAGGGCAAACATCAAAGTGGCAGCCATCACCCCCTGCCGTAATCGGGCAAGCTGGCCTGTCCATTTTGCGGCCTCACGGTCCAGGCCAAGTACTACGGGTGAACCGTCCACCACCGCCAAAGGCACCGGCGCAAATCCGCTCACCCAAGTGCCCCATACGTCCGTCTTTGGTCCGGCGGTGACGGCGCGGTTCTGTGCAAACGCGGTAAAAATCTCGCTAAAGGAGTCATAGTAGATGTCGCCGGCCACCGACTCATCCTTAGATCCCACTGGCTCCGAGTCTACGAGAAACACAATCCGTCCTTCCCGCATTATCATCAGGTAGGCAAAGCGATAGCCATCCCCTGAACGGGTCATGAAATTAAGCTGTTCCTTGAGTTTCAAATAACCGGGCGTGTTGACGTCGGAGGCGTTGCCGTGGAGTCGCTCCAGGTGATCCGCGGTGAACCCCGCGGCAGCGAGCATGGTTTCCCTGGCCAATTGCGCCCGCCAGGAAGCGTCTGCGCTCTGGCTTATAAAGTTCGCGATTGGCCAGCCGACGCCGAGAATTCCTCCCAGGATCGATCCAAAGATAAGTCCGCGTCTCCGAGACGCCCTTGCCATGGCCTCAGATTCCTGTCCCAGCCGCCTTAGCCAGCTACCAACGAGGACGAACACGCAGGCCACGGTCACCGTGGCCACCGTCGGGAAACGCAAACTCGAAACCACGGAAGCTATCGACTCCAGCGGGACGTCCTTCCAGTTTACATCGGTGCCTACCAAAGGATCAAACAACGCAAGCAGAAAAATCCCCGCCGCCAGGAACCGAGATGCGCTGGTGTGGTATGGACGGTGGGCATCGGGATTCAACAGGATTACGAGTGCCAACGCGACGAGAGAGGGCGCCCAAATCACCCTGCGCAGCCAGGAGTGGTCGGAGCCAGAAAGAGCCAGGAATAGTAGCGTGCCCGCGCCAATGGCCAGAGCGAGCCAGGCCGAAGCAGGACGGCGTGGCGCGAGCAGGCGTGCCCCTATTAATGCCGCCGAAGCCCCGGCTATAACGAGTCCGTCCGGCACCCAATCCCACATTAGAGGCGGCGCCATTCCGCGCCAAAGGAGGTTCCACACCCTCAACACAGCGACGCTAAGAAACAAAGCTCCAAGCCATCGCCAGGCCGTCTCCCGGTCACTCCGATGCAGAGGAGCCACGCAAACCACCGCCGTGAGCATAAGTAGAACGGACCAAACGAAGGCCAAGTAGTCCATACCTTTAGCGGCTTAGCACCATCCCGGAATCTGCAAAAGCAAATTGAATCCGCCAGAATTTAATAGACTGATAGCCACCTAGCTATTCTCTCACAGCCCTTGTAGAACAAGAGGTCAGCCATTTAATATTGCGGTGTTTGATATTGTTTCGATCTCCCTCCTCAGAGCGCGATCGGTCGCGAGACGTTTTCGAGCTTCGCCCGCGAGGCGGCAGACGCCCGCGCGGGTTCCCATGTTCAGCTGCTCCGTAATCCAATCCAGTCTCATGGTTGTTTCTTTCTGAATCATCGCCGCAAGAAGCCCTTTGCGCCAATCTCCCTTGCGAGACCGCCGCAGGGTCGCGAGGTCGGTGCCAAAGTGTTCCAAGGCTGCCCGAATGAGTGCGCGAGCTCGCTTCTCGGCGTAGTCGTTGAGCTGCGGGCCGTGGTAGCCATTGGCCTTTTCGATTCGAGTCGGCCGCTTGGCAAGCATCCTGAGTAACTTTTCGCGGAAGTGCTCCGAACCAAAGAGCCATCCCCGCCGCAAGCTGGAGTACACCGCAAGCTGCGGCTGGCCGTTGCCCTCGGCAAAGGTTGTCCCAGCCAGACGGGGATTGCGCCAGTCCACCCGCCGCTCCAGCAAGCCGAGAAACTCCCTGCGTCCACTGGCGGTATTGTCGCATCCGCAGACCTCGAACCCCGTCACCGTTTCCAACCAGGCCGGCCGCTTGCGCGGAGGCCCAAGATAGTGGGGCAAACTGCTCCAAACATACGATTCGAGGCCATCCTTCTCCGCAACAATCCCTGCCCGCACCGGATTGAGGTGAATGTAATCCAGAAGCGCCCAGAAGCAGTTTCCCGGCTCCACCAGAATCGCCTTATAGCGTCCTCCAAAGAGATGGCCCCAAAGCCTATGCCGCGTGTTGATCCGCCGCGTGAAGGCGTTCTGAAGCCATCCCATTCCCTGGGAAAGATTGGCTTGCGGAGTTTCCAAGAGGAGGTGGTAGTGGTTGCTCATCAGCACGAAGGCGTGAACCCGAAACCCGCTTCGCTCGCTGGCTTCCGCCAGCGTGCGGACAAGGGTCGCCCGATCCGCGTCGTCCCGCACGATCGGTTCCCGACGATCCCCACGCGCCATCACATGATAAAACGCTCCCGCAAATTCCACCCGCACCGCTCTCGCCATTCTCATTTCTCCAGCGTATGCGCAATAATGTCAATAATAAATGGCTGACCCCTTTGCCTCCTCTAACCATTTATTCCTGCCAGCGTCTCACTCGCCACTGTCAGAGTCTCACTCGTCACTATCAAATGGACCTTCCGGGCCCACTTTTGTCACTCTGCGCCCAAAGGAAACGCACGCTTTCGGCTTCAGACTCCGGGCCAACGCCCCGGAGGGCCAAAAGCTAGAAAGTGGTGCGATAACCCCGGAGCAGTATCAGTCACAAACGATGATCAACAACACGCTGATCGCTGACTCGAAGAAGAAATTGGAGGAACTCGGCGGAAAGTAGATCGTTCGTTCCGTGAGGTGTTCAAGGGGATGCAAGCTTCGGCTCACGTCCCCTTGAACAATCAATTCTTCCCACTACAAAAGGAGAACCACTGTGCCTAACCCAAAAAACTTTGCCCCAAATAATGCTGTAAACGAGAACTACGTTATTGATGCAAATAATCCTGCAAATGTGATCCTGTACCGATTTGGCGACCGCAATAAGCCTCTTGATTGGTTATCGCGCAAGCGCCAGGCAAATCACGGAAACTATGTAAGGCCTAGCGACTCTGAATTAAACGATTGGGCGATCTTGCAGTGCTCCTATGGATCTAAGTCCGAGAATGCTGAAAACAATCCGTTTCTTTCAACGGCTACCAATTACGCCGACCTGTTTCAGAACGGAGAAATCTGGGTTCAAGGAATTCTTCGCCAAGTTCCTGATGTTGCCGAGTTCTCAGTGCCATTTGACCGGGTTTTTCGCTCATCGCCGACCAAAACGATCTCGAAGACGGAAACTGAATGGGTCTACTATGACGGAGACGAAGAGTTGCTCCACTGGCTGGTCCGGTTTATTGACAATCCCTACAAGGTATAGTGGCCCCCATGAATTGAAGCCTAAAAAACGAGGGCGCATTACCTTAAGTAAAGGGGCAGGATCAGGGCAGAAGGGGTCAGCCATTTAATATTGCGATATTTGATATTGTTTCGATCAGATCAGAGCATCGCAAAGACGCTGGGTGAGTTGCTCGGGGCTTGGCGATGAAGTCGCTAAGGAAGTCAGCTTTGGGGTGTAACCAGAGACATTTGGTCTTTGATCGGCGCCACTCTGCGCAAGCTGCGGATAACCCGCCTCGTTTGAATTTGTCGACCACAAGCATTTCGGAGCTGTCTGAATACACAGAAAGGGACAGGCAGACTCACGTTCTAATCGGGGCCGCGATGGCTTTGCATCACGAAAAGAGCAATTACCGAAAGCTACGGCTCGGCGGGAGCCTGGCCCTCCCCTTATCTTCGATACCGCCGTTTCGGAAATTCTTTTGGCATTTGCTCTATCTCCGAGGACAGCCCGAAATCGTACACGATCCACTGATCGTATCGTTTGGCGCCATCAAATGTGGGGACGGCGGACAGAGGTCCTCCCTTCCCCGAGCCCTGGCTCCCAACGACAAGACGAACGGGCGCGATAAGAAGATCGTCCGGTAGATCAAGAGTCGTTTTTCATATTCATATATAGGTGACGATATTGTTTCTGGCTACGGGTCAAGCGAAGCGCCGAACGCGTCTCCAGCACTCGGGATTTCGCGCTTCAAGTTCCGACCGCTTCCAAGTCAGACGGGCTGCTTGAGGGCTTGCAACAGTCTCTTAAAGAACTCCACTCCCGCGTCGAGATCGGCGACCGAAATCCACTCGTCGGCCGTGTGGGCTTGTTCGATGGAGCCCGGACCGAGCGCAACGGCGGGCGTCCCCCCCGCGGAAAGCACGGCGCCATCGCAGAACCATGGCGCGCCGACACGGCGCGACCCGCAGGATTCCAGCACCCCGATCAGTGGATGGGCGGGGTCCGTCCACAGCGGACCGGAGATCCTCCGTCCGATCTCAAGGCCAGGGAAACGCTTTGCCAGCGCATCCACGAACGGCACGAGATCCTGGCCGGGAATCGTCCTGATATCGACCCGCGCCACGCAAAGGTCCGGCACAATGTTGATCTTGCTGCCACCCTCGATGGTTCCGATGTTGAACGTCGGCACGCCGAGCGTTTTGTCGGCTTGAGAAGCGAAGCTGGCCCGAAGCTCGTGCCGTAGACAGTCGAGGGCATCCATGATTTTCTCAATCGCGTTTTCGCCATTCTGCGGCATGGAGGCGTGAGCCGCTCGACCCCGCGCACGAAACGTGAGCCAGACCGCGCCCTTATGGGTATGGACGATTTGCAGCTGCGTCGGCTCGCCGACAATCGCAAAATCAAACTTCTCCCTGGCCGCAAGGGCCTTCGCGCCGGCTTGGCCCGCTTCCTCGCCCACCAATCCAGCAAACCAGATCTCATGCGAGAGGCCCGGCAGGATGTCGCGGCATTCCCTTAACGCGACAAGCATGGAAGCCATCGAGCCCTTGGTGTCCGACGCGCCTCGCCCCCAGACCTTCCCATCGCGCAGGTCCGCGGCAAAGGGATCAATCGTCATCCCGGCCACGCTCACGGTGTCCGTATGCGGTGCGAGGAGCAAACGCGGCTTCGCTTTCCCCCGGGAAGGAAAACGGCCGAGAACATTTGGGCGGTCGGGCAGGACGTCTTCCACGCTGGTTTCCGCGCCGCAGGACCGGAGAAATTCCGCGACGAAATTTGCACAATCCTTTTCGCCGGTGCCGGTGGTGCCCGGGTCACCATCCGGATTCACGCTGGGAATGCGAACCAACTCGCGGAGCAGGTCGGTGGCGGTCATCGTTTCTTTTGCTCGAGGTACCAGTCGATGAATTTCGGGATGCCTTCCGAGATTTTGACCTGCGGATGATAGCCAAGGAGCGCGCGGGCCTTGTCTATGTTGGCGCACGTCAGCGGCATGTCGCCCTGCTGTTCCGGGAGACACTCGATGATGGCTCTCTTGCCGAGCGCATTCTCGATGGCAATGATGAGATCGGAGAGCGTGGTGGTCTGATTTTCGCCGAGATTGAAGATCTCAAAGGGCGTCCTGCTGTACTTGAGAGCGCCAACCACTCCCTGAACGATGTCGTCCACGTAGGTATAGTCGCGGCGTGTCGTGCCGTCGCCGTACTGTTGAATGGTCTTCCCAAAGTGGATCCGGTCGGTGAACCTGTGAATCGCCAGGTCCGGGCGCTGGGCGGGCCCGTAAACGGTGAAAAATCTCAGGACGACCACGGGAAGGTTGTAGAGATGGGAATAATTTCCGCAGAGATGTTCGGCTGCGAGTTTGGTGGCGGCATACGGGCTCAGCGTCTGGGGAAGCGCCAGATCCTCCGAAAAAGGCACCTTTTGCGCGAGACCATAGACCGAAGAGCTCGACGCGAGGAGAAACTGGCCCACTTCACCGGTGCGCGCCGCTTCGAGGAGGTTGTAGGTGCCATTGACGTTTGTTTCGATATAGGCGAGCGGATTTTGCACGGAGGGTCGAACGCCTGCGCGGGCGGCGATATGGATCACAGATTCGTACTTCCCGCGGCTCACCACCTCCTTCATTTTGCCCGCGTCGCGGATGTCGGCTTCGATCACCTCGGCGTTGCCGTTGAATCCGCGGACGTTTGCCCACTTGATGGCTGGATCGTAAAAATCGTTAAAATCGTCCAGCGCCGCGACGGCGTGGCCATCCCGCAAGAGCCTTCGAACGATATGGGAACCGATGAACCCCGCGCCACCGGTGACAAGAATCTTCATCAGGTGAGGCTAATTGGCCCGAGAAAACGCCGACAAGGAATTTCGCCTCGCGATTGACCACTCTCTGCGCCGCAGCCAGATGTCCACCGGCCAAAGCAGGAGCGCCACGGCAAGGAACCATGGCGCCAGCTCGCTTCGCGTCGTCGCGGCGCGAAGCCCCGGACGCAGGATTTCGTCGGCTTTCACGTCAAATTTTCCGCCAGTCAACGCGGAGAGTTCCTTCAAGAGTGGCTTCCCGTCCTTTATGACCTGGAATTCTGCCGGATAGTCCGGCGTCCAGGCCTGCGTGACCGGACGCCCCGCCTCGTCGCTCACTGCAACGACAGCGCTGCCGGTCTCCGGCGCTTTGAGCGTGGCACGATAGAGGCCGGGGCCTATCTGTTCGGCCGGCGCGGTGGACGGCGGGGCTCCTTGAGCCGCCAGGGAGACTCTGACAGTGAGTCCGTCGCGGAAAACCCCCTCCGGGGTCACCGCTTCGGCGTCGACGATCAGGCGATCCCCCTCTTCGCGGGTTTTTACGACGAGATCATTCCGTTCCGGGGGCCGAACGAGGCTCCGCGCAATTTGTCCCCAGAATTTCCCGTATCCCGGCCAGCCCAGCCACTCGGCAGCCCAGCGAGCCTTGGCGTCGCTGGTGAAGGCGGCAACGTGCCCCAGTCCGTATCGCCAGTGGGCCAGGAGAGGGTCGCCGCGTTCCGTGGACAGCAGGAGCTCGGCGCCGGGCTTGAGCTTTGAAGTATTGAAGCCCAGGAGCAGAGGCGCCTCCTGCCAGTCGATGCCCTTGATCGCTGCGCCCCCGCCCGCAGGCTGCGACAGAAAAGCGTCTTCGCGCAGGCTGGATTCCGCGGCGCGCATGGTCTCGATGGTGAAGAGCCGGGGAAGCGTCGCCGCGTCCGCCGTCAAATAGAAACGCCCTCCGCCCTGCGCGGCGAGCTGGCGAAGAAAGGCGGTGTCCTTGTCCTGTTCGGTTCCCAAAGCGACCACAGAGACCGTGATCCGGCTGGCAAGCATCGCCGCCGCCAGATCGAAGGCTGAACCGCCTTTTCCCATCGCGCCGGAGCCGGATTCGCCCGAAGACTTCTCCTCCGCATCGGCGGCGTCGGAAAACAGGATGACATGCTTGATCTTGGCCTGGGCATCGCGAAGCTGGGGGAACGCTTCGGCAAGCGACGTATAGATATAGATGCCTCCTCCCCCGGCCGTGATCCCGGCGATCCGCCGCGATGCACTCTTCCTGTCGCTGATCCTGCCCAGAGGCACAACTTCCTGCACGCGCGTGTCCACGGCAAAAAGCCCGAAGAGATCCTTCGGTTGCAAGACATCCAGCGCCAGAGCCGCCCCTTCGTTGGCGAGGGCAATCTTGGTTTGTCCACCTGCTGGAGCGGACATCGAGCCGGAGCGGTCGAGAATGACAAGCAGGGCGACCACGGGAGTTTCTTCGCGCTCCTCGCGTTCGATGCGCACCGGGAGCAAACTGGCGACCGGCGTGCGAAAATACCCGCCCGCTCCGAAACTTTCTTCGCCCCCCAACATAAGGAAGGCCCCGCCGAAATTCTTCACCCATGTTTCCAGCGTTTTCATCTGACCATCGGAAAAGTCCGCCGCGGGCGCCTCGGAGAAAATCACCAAATCGGCCGCTTCGAACCCTTCGATGTCCGCAGGCAAGCCGCCCGGCGGCCGTATCTCCACATCAAAATCCGACGTCCGCAGGGCGTCTGCCAACGGCTCCGCCTGGGCGGGGTTCTTGTCGATGATGAGCACCTTCGGGCGGCCGGCGTGCACAACGGCAATTCTTTTTCGGTTGTTCCCTGCAGTCGAATCATCCGGAACGGTCACCGCGACTTCGTAGAGTCCCATGCGTCCCTCGGCGCGCAGATTCGGGAAGGTGATCTCCGAGAGGCCCTGGGGCAATTCCCGCTGCACCTCGGAAACGAGGAGATTATTCTGATACAGCCGGGCAGATGCCGGCCCGGGCGTCGCAGAATACAATTGTGCGGAAAGGTCGAAGACCTCCCCCTCCCGAGCTGAGCCTGGCGGCTTGATGGATACGACGGCGGCGTCCGGTCCGGATACGGAGGGCAAAGGCACCGTGTCGATCTCCACGTTCTGCAATTGCGCCGCGGTTTCGAGGGGATTGCGGCCGGCAGTGGCAAGCCCGTCGCTGAGAAGAACGATGCGCGAGGGACGGTCCGCCGGCATGAGAGTCGCCGCGAACTCCAAAGCAGCGGATAAATCGGTCGCCTCCTCACCGGGGGCGGACACCGGTTCTTGCGACGGGCGAGCCCCGAAGGCCTTTACAACGAGAGGCTCGCGAGCGAAGACAACCTCCGCCACACGCTCGGGGTTGTTTGCGGCCAATGTCTCGGCGAAGTGCCGGCTCCGGGCCTGCGCTTCGATGCTGGCGGAGACGTCCCGAAGAAGAACCACAGCGGCCTCCGTGGTCTTCGTCAGCCAGCGTGGACCAGCCAGCGCGAGGCAAAGGAGCACGAGGATCAACGCGCGCAGCAGGTTGCAGAGCACCACTTGCCGCACCGGCCAGCGCGCAAGAGAACCTCGTCCCGCCAACCATTGAAGAAGAATCGCGGCCGGGATCAGAAAGAGAAAGGCCGGCCGATCAAAATCAAACATCGGCGGGCCATCAGCTCGCCACGGCAACTTCCAGCGCTCTTTCGGAAGGCTTGGAAAGCTCTCCCGCCACTTCGTCCGCCAGGCGGCTGTGCCCTCTCTCGAACGCAAAATCGTAAGCCTTCCCGCGCGCCGGGCGAACACGAAGCCTCTCGCTCAGAAACCGGGCCTCGCGTTCGATCGAAGCACCGGTCAAGGGGATCTCGATGGCAAGCGGTCCGCGCCTCCGTGAAGCCACGAAAAACAGCGGGCCGTTCCCGAGCCGCGTCAGCCAGCCGAAATAGCCCCGGGGCAGACCGGGGCCACCGTCACTGATGCACCGGACCGTGAAAGCCGCCGGCTCGCTCGTATTTCCTGCCCGCTGGACCGCCTCAAGACAGGCCGCCGGCAATTCAGTTTGCAACTTCGCGGTCTCCTGCCCGGCGGACGGACCGTTCAACTTGCGCCACGCCAGCCAGCCCGTCGAACGCGCTCCCCTCAGCAGCCTCGGAAACAATGTCCAGACGACGCCCAAAAACACGATTGCCAGAAGGCAGGCGACCAGCGGATGCCAAAGCAAAAGTCCCAAGCCCCCCAAAACCATCGCATCCTCCCCGAGGCTCAAACCGATATTGGAAAACGGCTCGGGTGAAACGTTCGCAATCAATCGTGCTCCCGCCTTGGCCGCGTGCGCGGTCATCGCCGCTCCGCCGGCCAGAAGAGCCCCGATCACCTTCGCGGCCGGATCGGCTTCTCCGAGCGCAAGCACGGCGAGAAGCGCCCCGCCCAGCGGGCGAATCAGCGTGTGCAAGGCATCATTGGCAGAGTCGATCCAGGGAACCTTGTCCGCGAAGAACTCGAGGAAATAAAGCACCCCGGAAATCGCAATCACCCAGGGATTGCCCAGTACGGAGAGATCGTGAAGATGGGAAGGCAAAATAACCCACCCAAACTGAACGGCCAGTCCCGTCACAAAGACGGTTAAATAGAGATTAATACCCGCGAGGGTGGCCAGCCCAAGCGCGACGCTTAGCGTTTCCAGCACATCCATGCTGGGAATATCCCGCATGTCGCGGCGAAGTCACGCGATTTTGCGAGGACAAAAAAGCCCCCTCCGCCGAAGCGGAGAGGGCTTGAGAGTCCCGAACTGATCGCGTCGAATCAGAACGAGAAGGTCACCTTGGCACCGCCCCAGAATGTGCTGGGCTCCGTGCCGACAAGACTCTGCCACTGGTAACTGTAGGCACCGTATCCGGAGACGGTAATCGTACTGTTGATTTTGATCGGAAGGTTGATTCCCACCTCAATGTTGTTCGCGCCAGTGAAGAAACCGTATCCGTTCGCGTTGTCCTCGACTTGGGCGTTGAAATCGAAGCTTGCGCCGAATCCGAACCACGGAGCAAGGGAGATGATATCCTTGTAGATCGGAATGCCCGCATCGAGGCGCGCGTAAAGGTAGCTTGATGCAGTCTCAACAACACCTGTCCCCCTCCGAAAGTTATCGAAGTCCGGACCCACATTGAAGTAGTAGGTCAACGACGGTACGAGCGTGATTCCGGCCGGCAGGTGGAACGTATAGGCCAAGGACGCGTTCAATTCGTTCTGATACAGCACGCTGGCCAGGTAATAGTAGAACGTATATCCTAGGCCAACTGCCAGGTCGCCAAAGGTGTGAACGTAATTGACCGTCACGTCCTCTTCCTTGTAGTTGGAGTTGGTCAGGCCAAACGCCGTCCATGATCCAATAGTGATGGTATCGTTGGCGGTGGGCATGAAGGAAACATTCAGCTGAGCCCAGTAAAGGCTCGAGCCATAGCGCTGCTCGTTGCCGTTCTGGTCAAAGCGCAGAACGTTCACACCACGGAACATGTAAAGGCTGTCCCAACCCGTGCTGAGAGAAGCCCCCCACCACTTCCGTGCTTCGGGCTCTACGACGACTTTTTCCTGAATTGCTTTGCCATCGCCCGCGAGCAGAGGTTGGGTGATAAGCGCACTTGCCATGCCCACGGTGATGAGAATCCTCGTAACGAATTTCATTTGTTTTTTCCCTTAGTTTTTTGGTTATGCAGCCGTTCAGCGCTGTCCTCCTCGGAGCCCTCAACCCTCTCTACGCCAAACGTACAAGGCACCATGCCTGAGCACATAACGTGCCAAAGCTAGCCGCGGAATTTCCTGCGACTCCCAAGTTTTTTCGGTCTCATTTTGAACGAAACGCGACAGGGATTGTCGAAATTTGTCCCATCCGACAGTAGGGGGGCCGAGAGCGAGTTCCCATTTCCCCGAGAGATCGCGTGGAGAAGGGGAGTTGAGCGCTCGCGCGAAATGGAGCGGCGATATCACATCGTCGCAACGACGGCGGCCATTGCGCCCGGTCCGTCTGCGGTGCAGTTCGACAAACGACTCCTTACGTCGTCGCCCACCTACGAGGAGACAACGTTGATATCCTCGGGCTGGATGCGGCAAAAGACTTCCTCGCCCTCGTGAAAGTCGAAATCCTGCTGGCCGTCATTTGCGAGCAGCGCCCGCAACTCGAGACCGCCGGCGACGACCACGGTCAAATCATCAACGGCCCCCTTGAACACCTCGGCAGAGATCCGGCCCGAAAAGGCATTGAGCCCCTCGGGGATTGTGCGGTAAAGGCGGATCTTCTCCGGGCGGAGGGAGAGGAGGATATTCCCGCCGGGGGCGACAGAGCCGGTCTTCACATCGAGTTCCAGCCCGCCTTCGATGCGACAACGGAGAAGTCCGTTGTTTCCGGCGAGCACCTCCGCCTCGACGATGTTTGTTTCGCCGATGAATGTCGCGACGAAGCGGCTGGCAGGCCTGTAGTAGATTTCATCGACCGTCCCGATCTGCTCCACGCGTCCGGAACTGATAACTGCAACCCGGTCGCTCATTGTAAGGGCCTCCTCCTGATCGTGCGTGACGAAGATAAATGTAATGCCGAGGCGCTTCTGGAGTTGCTTGAGCTCGACTCGCATTTGTCCCCGCAACTTTGCATCCAGGGCGCTGAGAGGCTCGTCGAGCAGGAGGACTTTTGGCTCACAGACGATGGCCCGTGCCAGAGCCACCCGCTGACGCTGGCCACCCGAAAGTTGCGCCGGCTTGCGACTGACGAAGTCCTGAAGAGAGGTCATTTCAATCACGCGATCGACGCGCTTTTTGATATCCGCACCGGAAACCTTCTTCATCCGCAGGCCAAAGGAAACATTCTCGTAGATCGAAAGGTGCGGAAAGAGGGCATAGCTTTGGAACACCTGATTCACGCTGCGCCGGTACGGAGGATCAAAGGTGACGTTGCTGCCCCCGATGAAGACCTCCCCTGTCGAGGGAGTGTCGAAGCCGCTAATAAGGCGCAAGCAGGTCGTCTTTCCACAACCCGAGGGCCCCAGAAAGGTCATGAATTCCCCTTCGGCAATCTCGAAACTGACTTCTTGCAGGGCCGTAAAGTTACCAAACCTCTTGCTGATATTGCGGAGCTCCACCATCGCGGCCATCCCCAAAGCTTAGTCACTGCCGCTGCCAGCAGCGAGCGGAATCTCGCCGCGCACGCAGAGGTCCGCCGCGAAGAATCCGCCGGTGAGCAGGCTCGCGCACATCACCAGGACGTCCGAGCCGGCGGATGCTTGCACGTCGCCCGCCCGCACGGTGACATAGTGCGGCCTGAAAGCGCAGGCCTGCTGGATGTCAACGGCGTCCGCCTGGGCGACGCTTTCTGTGCGGTTCCGGAGAACGATCTCGTCGGCGATGCCGCCGCACGCGAGTACAAAGGCGACGGTGGAGCCGACCTTGCCGATGCCGATGACGGTGATTTTCATGGATCCGTGGCGATCAATTCCGTGCCCGGCAAGTTTCCGAGTTTGCTCACCGCAACGCCCGGACGCTCCCGCCTTCCTTGATAGTCAAGATCCTCATTTGTTACTCCACCGCGTGAAGGGGTTTTCCACCAGATTCGCGTTGTAGTATCGGGCGTCATGGGACACTTCCTCGCCAATCCAGGGCGGCAGGTCGACAGGCTCGTCTTCGCGGGTGAGCTCGATCTCGGCAAGAACAAGGCCCTCGTTCTCCCCGCGGAATTCATCAACCTCCCAGCGTTTGCCGTGATACTGCACGATGGAACGAGTTTTCTCGATCAGGGGACGAAGGCACAACTTCATCAAAACCTCCGCGTCCGAAAGCGGAATCGGATACTCGAATTCCTGCCGGGTCGTGCCCTGCGTGACGCCCTTGATCGTAATGAAGGCCGAAGGCCCGGCCTGCCGGACACGCACAATGCGCTCCGGGTCGCGCGAGAGGTAGCCCTGGACATAAGGGCGGCCCGGCGCCCCGCCTCGCCAGCTCTCATCCCGCACCAGAAACTTTCGCTCAATTTCCTTCGCCATAGTGACAGAGAGGGGTTTGACCAGAGTTGCGTTTCCGGGCGGCGGTATCCCAGCGCCGGCATCTTGAGCGCATCCTGGACCTGAGTGAGAACATTGCCAGAGAATAACATGACTCCCGCATGGCGGGGCGAGCTTTTCTCCGTTCGTCCCGGATCGTGGTGCAGGTTGACGGAGTTTTTAACAGGAAACGACGTGACACGCCCCCAAACGTCATCCGTCCCAGCCCATTATCTTGACGGTCTTTCCTCTCTCTCCTTACATCACTCAACAACTCATTTCGGTCATGCTCGGCTCCGCAATCCTCGACATCGCCATCGGGCTTGTCTTCGTTTATTTGATCCTGAGCTTAGTCGTCACGGCTTCCAGCGAAGTGATTGTCTCATGGCTCCGATGGCGCGCGAAAAATCTCCATGATGGGATCGGCGAACTGCTGCGCGACCCGAAAGACCAGCAGGGTTGGGCTGCGAAGCTCTATGCTCATCCGTTGATCGACGCACTTTCCCTCGGGCCGACGAAGCCCTCCTATATTCCGTCGCGCACCTTTGCGATCGCGCTGCTGGACATTATCGCGCCGGCCAAACCAGACGGATCGCGCACTTCCCAGGAAGTCCGGACCGCCATCGCGGAATTGCCGCCGGAACTGCGCAGGACCGTCACCGTCCTCTTCGATGAAGCCGAGCATGATATCGAGAAGCTAAAGACAGGTTTCGAGATCTGGTTCAACGGCTCGATGGAGCGCGTCTCGGGATGGTACAAACGCCGATCACAATTCGTCATCCTCGGTTTGGCTGCCCTTGTCACGGTCGCCTATAACGTCGACACCCTCAGTCTCGTTCGGTCGCTCTCCAACGATGCCGCCCTCCGCGCGTCACTGGTCGCTAAGGCCCAGGCTGAGGTGAAAGAACCCCTGAATGAAGAGGGGCAGAACGGCTCCGTTCAGGCGGATGCGAAGCTGGAAAACTCCATTGCCGCTTTGAATGACCTCGGTCTGCCGCTGGGTTGGGACGGGGCCGAGTATCAGTGCGAAACCCCGACCGCCACCATCCTGCTCTGGGGAAGAAGACTGTGCGGTTGGGTACTCACGGCTTTCGCCATCTCGCTCGGCGCGCCGTTCTGGTTTGATCTTCTCAACCGATTCATGAACGTCCGCGGAGCGGGCAAGGCGCCTGAGGATAAGCCGAAGAAGCCGAAAACAATCCCAGTCCCCGCCGCACCCGGTGCTCCGAACCCTAATGGTCCGGCCGACGGTGATCAGTGATCGTGCCTAGCCCTATCAGGGCGCCGTCGCTGCTGGTTCCAGTTTCGGTGGATTTTTTGTTTCCGGCGTCTCCATTGCGGATTTTGGATCGGCAACCGCGCCGAGAAGTGAGCCCTTCCTGAATTGATTGAGATAATCCAAAATATGCTCTTGTACCTGCGACTTGAGTTGGAATGCGATCTCCGGGTTGGCGGCGCCCAGGGTGATTCGGACAACCATCGATGACTCACCCAGTTCGCTGATCATCACTTCCCGTTTGCCGCCGTTCCAAAGCGGGTTGGAGCGTAGAATCTCGTCCACTTGCTTGCGTATCGCTGGCAGCGAGCCATCCAGGGAGAGGACCAACGAAAACGACGTGAGCGATTCGGCTGAGGTTCGAGTCCAGTTGGTAAAAGGCCTTTCGAGGAAATAGGTAACAGGCAGGATCAAGCGGCGAAGATCCCGCAACCTGACAGAAACGAAGCTGAAGGTGATTTCCTCAACTGTCCCAACAACATTCTCGACCTCGACGACGTCGCCGAGAGCAATCGGTTGGGTGATCGCAAGCTGCAGGCCGGCGAAGACGTTTTGCAGCGTACGCTGAGCCGCGATCCCCGCCACCAACCCGAGGATCCCGGCGGAAGTCAGGAGGCTGGCGCCAAAGGAACGGACGGAATCAAAAACCATCAAAGCCGCGCCCAGTGTCGCCAGAACAACCAGCACATTCAGCAGCCGATGCATGACCGAATACTGCGTTTCCGCGGCCCGAATTTGGCGCTCCTCACCGCCGTACTTCACCTTGGCGCGATGAGCTATTTTGGCTTCGACCAACCGGAGCGTTCTCAGAGTGTCGATCCCGACGAAAATAATAACGAGAACCAGCGTAAAACGCTCAAAAAGCGCCACAACATTATCCGGAAGCCCGAGCATCGGAATGACCATGAAGGCGAACACAAGCGGCAAAAAAGCCTGCAGAGCTTGTGCGCCTGTCAGAATCAGAATCGCGCGAGAATGTTCGAGATCCTGCAGGGCGGCCTCCCGCAGTCTCCGGCTGCGAAGCCTTACGACAGTAACAATCAGATTAATGACAACGCCTATGGCCAGGGCAACAGGCAATTTCCATTCCCAGCCGGGCCGGCTGAACCAGGTTGAAATTTTCGACCGAAGCTCGAAATCGTAAATAAGAATGTAATAAATTCCAATGATCGCTGTGAGAAATATCAGGCGGGGAATGATCAGATTGAATAATCAAAACCAGGGCGTTCCAGCCGCGAGGCGGTGCCTCGTATTGGCCCTTGGCTGCCAACTGAGTCGGACAATGGATCCTCGAACCGATGAACCTGCGCGATATGTAACGCTGCGAAAACCGCAAACCGAAGATCAACAACAAAAGAAGCAGTAGATGACCTGCCGCAGCCAAATAAATCTGAAACATGGAATAACGTGCCGCTGCGAATTTAAGGCGATTTAGATCGAAAGCAATACGGCCGAAGCAACGGTCGGCGCACAGCCGACACTGGGGTCATCGCAGAATCTGTTTCAATTCGCAGCCATTATCCAGCCCTTGAATCTCGCGATAGCGTTGAGTGTCCAAGCCGATTCTGCGGGTCGCCCTGGTGGACTAAAGGACTCTCCCGGCCACCAACCAAGCGGCTGCGAGGCACTTCAGGATTGACGGGGCGCAGCCCGGCTTCGTCAAAGCGAAATCGCCATACCGTAACGCTACTTTTGCTTCGCAGAGCGAACTCTTGTGCGCTTCGCCGCGCTGCGCGACAGGCTTTTCCGACGCAAAGGCCGTTTCCTCGCGGCGGGCTCTTTCTTCTTCGTCCTGGGTTGCGGCGCAGGCGGGACGACTTCAGCGATCTCAATACCGAAGACTTCGGCAAGATGGGAGTCGGCAAGAGAGCTCTTGCCCGCCGTGGCGATTGCGCCGCCCTCCGCTGCACCGCCGATGAGTTCGAGATGGTCCACGCCGCGCAGCACGAAAAGGAGTTCCGGCTGTTGGTCCAACCGGGAGCCCACCCCATACAACACCGCGGCCAGGTGCTTGCACAGATCCGCCCAATCGGGACACGAACAAGTCTTTTCAATCTCGGAGGGCTTCGGAAACAGTCCCTTGTCCCGGTCCGTGATGATGTGGAGGACCGCGCTCGATAGCCTGCCCTGGAGCAGCTCGACCAGCGAATCGATCTTCCCGGCGCACTCGGCTTTGATTTTCTTCCAGCGAGACTCGGCCAAAGGGGTGACGGAGACGATGATTTCGTAGAGCGAGGAGCCCATCACTTTGGCGATGATCCTGCCGGGAGCGATTTGAAGATCGATCACCGAGCCATTGCGAACGTAGGTGCGCCCGCGAGGAAGGCGATTGCGGTAGTCGCTGAACGATTCAAGATGCGCGCACCACGCCTTGCCCCAAAACGTGCGCGCAATATCGCGGCCCTCGATACGAACTGGAGAGAGCTTCACGCCCTTGTTGAAGAGCTTGGCGGCTTGCTTCGCCGCCTTCGCCCGACGCTCGGCACCGCTCACGTAGGGTCTGAACGAATACCAGCTCATGGTGAGCATTTCGTTTATCGCGCCCTTGACAATGAGCGAGAAAAATCTTTCGACGGATGCGGCCGGGCAACGGTCGGGGACCGCGGTATGACGTGCTGAAATACCCTGCCAACGTCCGCTTTGGGGTTCGGTCGCGCGGCGGATTTATCGCGCATCCGCGCGACACCGGTCAATCTCCGTCCACCGCGCTATTTACATCGAGCGAAACGAAGCGCAGCAATTCGTCGTTTTTCATTTCGGTGAGCGCGATTTCGCCTCCATCGGCAAGCAACTCCGAAGCAAGCGCCTGTTTTTCTTCCAGGAGGCTGTGGATGCGCTCCTCGACGGTGCCGCGGCACACGAACTTGTGCACGAGGACGTTTTTCTTCTGCCCGATGCGGTAGGCGCGGTCGGTGGCTTGGTTTTCCACCGCCGGGTTCCACCACCGGTCGAAGTGGATGACATGCTGCGCTTCGGTGAGGTTCAGCCCGGTGCCGCCCGCCTTGAGACTGAGAACAAAGAACGGCGGGCCGTCCTCACGCTGGAACTGCCCAACGAGAGCGCGGCGGTCCTTTACGCCCGTATTCCCGTGGAGCACCAGACCGGAGCGTCCGAACACGGCGGTGAGAAAGTGCTGGAGCGGGCCGGTCATTTCCCTGAATTGCGTGAAGATAAGCGCCTTTTCCTGCCGCGACGCAATTTCGGCCGCCAGTTCGCCAAGGCGCTGGAATTTGCCACTCTGGCCGGGGTCGTAGTCACCGTTTCCCACCCATTGCGCGGGGTGGTTGCAAAGCTGCTTGAGACGCATGAGAAGGGCAAGAATCAGGCCGCGGCGCTGAATGTCTTCTGCAGTCTCAAGACGTTCCTTGAGCTCGCGCACGGACTGTTCGTAGAGTGCGGCCTGGCGCTTGGTCAGAGAGCAGAGAGCGCGCATTTCCGTTTTGTCCGGAAGGTCTGCGATGACCGATTTGTCCGACTTGAGGCGGCGCAAAATGTACGGGCGCACCAACCGCCGCAGAGGTCCAAAAGATGCCCCGGCTCGAGACGCGTCCGACCAATACCTGACCCTGCGACTGAAATCCGACGCGCTGCCGAGCAGTCCGGGATTGAGAAAATCGAAGAGCGACCACAGATCGCCCAGACTATTCTCGACCGGAGTGCCAGTGAGCGCAACCCTGGCCGGCGCTTTGAGCTGCTTGACCGCCTTCGCCTGGCGAGCGCCGGGATTCTTGATGGCTTGCGCTTCGTCCAATATCACGAAGCTCCATTCGCGGTGACGCAGCCACTCCAGCCTCGATACCATGCCATAGGTC
The DNA here is from genome assembly GCA_963763735.1 of uncultured Verrucomicrobiae bacterium. Taxonomy (GTDB): domain Bacteria; phylum Verrucomicrobiota; class Verrucomicrobiia; order Chthoniobacterales; family Terrimicrobiaceae; genus DASTFP01. The sequence goes on from CAVXQK010000022.1 coordinate 106,129, forward strand.
GTCAAAACGACATCAACATTGGGCAGGGCACGGTCGGGCTCTTTCTCCGCCGAGGGATGAACGGCCAGCATTCGCAGCGACGGCGCAAAACGTCTTGCTTCGTCGAGCCAATTGCCGAGAAGCGATGCCGGTAAAATGATCAGAGCCGGTGGCGCGGCGGGACTCTCGGTGCGCCAGTGGAGCAGCATGCCCAGAACCTGGACCGTTTTTCCCAGGCCCATGTCGTCCGCAAGGCATGCGCCAAGGCGAAGCCGGGTGAGGAAGCGCAGCCAGTGGACACCCGCGCGCTGGTACGGGCGAAGGTTCGCAAGCAGCGCCGGTGGCGAAGGATCGGCGTCCGCATCCGGCGAACGCAATGCGGATAGTGTTTTCTCCAGCCAATCGCCCGCGCGCACATTCGACCACGCGGCCACGGGGTCCGTATCTTCCGAATCCTCCCGCACGCCGCTTAAGAGCCGCAACCCCTCGGCAAACGAAATACCTTCCTCGCGATGGGCCTTCTCGAGTGTTTTCCAATGATCGAGGACCCTCTGAAGCTTGTCGCGGTCCACCTCGGCCCACCGCCCTCGAATTTGCACCAAGCCCTCCTCGTTCCGCAGAATCTGCTTCCATTCCTCTGCGCTGAGCGCCTCTCCGTCGAGCGTGAGCGACACCTGGAAATCGAGCACCGCGCCAAGTCCAAGACCCTCGGGCTTTTTCGAACCTATGGCGACGCTCACTGCGGGCCGGGACAATCGCTTCCCCCACGCCGGCATGCGCACGAGCAGGCCGCATTCCTCGAAGAGGGGAATTTCGCGCAGGAACCGGTGTGCTTCGCGCGCCGTCCAGCTCTGCGCGTGATAGACGCGCTGGGAATCGACAAGTTCGCGAACCAACGGGCTCTTTTCCGCCGCGCGCTGCACAGGAGCCAGCAGCGAAAGCAGCGCCGCGCGGTTCCTGGTGCCCGCGTATTCCTGCAGGGCGCGGCCCAGCGGAAGATACTGCGGCTTGGCCTGGTCCGAAATTCGGTGCGTGTAGGTCGCAAGGAAGGCGAAGGGACGTTCCTCATCACGCTTATTCTCGGCCAGGTGGAACGTCACCCGGCCGACGAGGTTCCAAAGGGGATTGCGCGCCTTGAGCCAGGCCGCCGCCCCTCCCGGACAGACACGAACCTCTCCAAGAACCAGCGCGTCGAGCTCCTGCCAAAGGCTTTGCAATGTGCCAACGCTCAGGTATTCCGCGCCCAGCATCGGCGGAGCGGAATCCACCAACATGGCTAGCTCGACCTCAGGTGGAGGTGCGAGGGACGTTTCCGCAGTGACATCCGGCGTGTGGCAGAGTTGCGTAAGGTAGCGTCGCGCCAGATTGCGCCAATAAACGCCCGCAGGAGGCAGGGCGGTATCAAGTTCCTTGGTCGCCAGATGCAAGAGCAAGTGCGGGGACCCTTGCGCAGCCGCCTTTCGCACGACCTGCTCGGTCCTCGAGTCGAGCGACCGGGCCTGGTGTTCGTCAAAGTGGATCGCCCCCTGCGGCGACAAAGCAAACGGCATGAAAGTCAGAATTGAAAATCACAGCCGCGAAAACAAGGGGGATCGGCTCAGAATCCACGAAGACATTTTCGCTCTGCCGTGTTCGAATGCGATCTTCTCCCTCAGCCGATCCGACTTTTCCGGATTGTAAAGAATGCGCCGATTGCCCAAACAATGGGCATGCCGCTTCGCCGGCAGTTTCTCATTTCTGTCAGGTACGCGGTGCGGGAATTTGCGGCGTGTCACCGGGGGCGGCAGGGTTTCTTCGCGAGCTTCATTCGTCCAAAGGACTCCTGACCATTACACCGGGCCGGTTCAGGACGTGAGTGTAGATCATCGTCGTGCTCACGTCGGCATGTCCCAGCAGTTCTTGAACAGTGCGGATGTCTGCGCCCCCTTCCAGCAGGTGTGTGGCAAACGAATGCCGCAGCGTGTGCGGGCTCACCGGTTTGGTCAGACCGGCGCGCGCCGCCGCCCTTTTCACCAGTTGCTGCACACCGTTGACGTTCAAATGATGCCGGCGGATTTTGTTCGTCCACGGATCTTCCGAGAGATCCGGGGAGGGAAACAGCCAAAACCACCGCCAGTCCTTGTCCGCGTTCACATATTTGGCCGAGAGCGCTTCCGGCAGGAACACCCCTTCCACGTTCATTGCCCGATCGGCCATCCAGCGTTCCCGGGCCACTGCGATCTGCTTTCGCAGCGCCTCCTGCAGGCTCACAGGGAGCGGCGCGAAGCGGTCCTTGTCTCCCTTTCCTCCGCGCACCACCAGGTAGCCGTTCCCAAAATCCACATCCTTGACGCGCAGCCGCGCGCATTCTGTCACGCGCAGGCCCGCTCCATACATTAAGTCGGCCATCAGCCTCCCGGTTCCCTCCATCCCATCGAGCAGCGCGCGCACCTCCGTTTTCGTCAGAACCGTTGGCACACGCCGGCTTTGAGCTGGCCGCTCGAACTCGCCCAACGCGCCCATTTTTCGCTTCAGCACCTTGGAAAACAGAAACTGCAGGGCATTGAGCGCCTGGTTCTGCGTCGCCGAAGAGACCCGCCGCACCAGCGTCAGGTAGTCCAGATACTCACGCGCCTGTGCCCCTTCGATCTCCCGGCGGGACTTCGGCGCAGCAAAGATCAGAAAGCGTCGCACCCAGTCCCGGTAAGTCTGCTCGGTGCGATAGGCATAGCGCGCCGTCCTCAACGACTCCTGCACCGTCTCCAGGAATCCCTCGTACTTCGCAGGCAACTCCCCGGAATCGCTGCGTTTCTCAAGCTCCTTCACCCGGCCCCCTTTTGCTGGAGGGCGTTCCGTCTCCGCCGCCAGCCCCCTGCCGGGGGTTGGACTCCTTTCCGGCCAGTTCCGAGCCCAATCCAGCGGCTGCACTTCCGTAAAAAAGAGCTTCAAAGACTCGTCGGCCTGCCGAATCTGCCATTCCTTTTTTCCTCCCGCAACAAGCTCGGACAGAAAACCCTGAACATCTCCTGCCAATGCCTGATAGTACTTTCGCGGTTTGACGAAGCGCAGAAAGGCCAGTATCCAGCCACGACAGAAATCATGCATTCGCGGTTCCACGCCAGCGACCGTCAAAGCCGTGCGAAACCGAACCCATCTCTCTGCTATGGAAAACCGACTTGCGCCTGACACCGGCTCTTTCATGGTTTCAAAATCCGAAGCGTCATCCTATTGCAATATTGCCACATTTCTATCCTATATTGCTGTTAGCTGACAAAGGCCGGGCGGCCGAGGCCGTTCTCGGGGAGCCGCAGCCCACGCACTCGAGAATCAACCTCGCCGTGCGAAGGAAATGACATCACATGCAGTCGACATTGACGTTTCACCCTTTCCGCGCCTGCGGAGCTCTGAGATTTGACTATCTCCCTGCGGCCGCGTAGACTTGCCCCCGCGGATGGATACAGACGACCGGGCCGAATCGAGGATCGGAACGCCGTCAGAGTGAGGGGCAGGCAAAGGGGTCAGCCATGAATGGCGCTAAGATAAGCCAACTTTGGGGCGGTTTCGATGGGAGGGGACGCGCATCTGATGGCGGGGTTTTGTCAGGAGATGATAGTTTTTTGCGCGGCGCTTTTTAGCGCGAGGTTCGTTGCGAATGGGGGCGGTAGGGCACATGATCGGCGGCGATAATTTCGGGCATTGAGTCGAGCAAGGCGGCCTGCTTGCGGGGTTTTCCCTCGGAGGCGGGAACCGCGTGGGCAAAGTGACGCAGAGTGTCGAGGGTTCCTTTGAAGCTCAGGCGGCGAAGCTCCGCTCCATGGAGGAGGGCGGCGCGCTGCATGAGGGAGCGGATGAGGTTGTAGGCAATAACGTGGAGCAGGAGTTCTCCCGCCAATACCCTCTGGGTGAAGGTGCTCGATCAAATCTACAAAGTGTCACCGGTCGCGGGTTCGAGGCGACCTTCGATGGAACACGACTTTCGCTGCCGCCCTTTGGGGCCTTCTTCGCAACCGCACTTTAATTACTGTAATGGGCTGCCAGTAGCAGTGAACCGAAAATTTACTTTAAGCGCGAGCAGTCAGTAAAATTATAAATTGTAATACCTTGAATGTCATCGACTAAATCGACTAATTTGTTCAGACGAAAAAGAAAACGAACGTTGCGCGGACTCGTCGAAGCGTGCGCGTCCGTCCGTGGTGAGCCGGCAACGACCGCGTGGTTCGGGATTCGCCTCGGACCAAGCGTTCGGCATCTTCGAAATTCTTTGACCTTTACGTATCTTGAAGAAGATCCTTTACTCAATAGACAAGTTGCTCGGTCGGATCCGAGCCTTCGGATTTTTTCATTTTAAATGAGTATTAAATCATAATGAATAGTTATTCACTTCAGGTGATGATCAACTCCACAGTAAGAGGAGAAAAAGGATGGCGAGGGAATTAGAAGGTAAGGTCGCCGCTGTCACCGGCGGGGCGTCGGGCATCGGGCTGGCCAGCAGCGAGGCGATGCTTGCGGCTGGCGCGCGCGTGGTGCTGGTCGACCGCGATGAGGCGGCGCTAACGGCACTACGCGAAAAACACGGCGACGCGGTAATTCCGCTGGTCATCGATCTGCTTGACTCGAAGAGCTGCGCGACGCTCATGCCGCAGATCCTGGAGAAGGCAGGCCAGCTCGACATCCTGCACGCCAATGCCGGTATTTATATCGGCGGCGACTTGGTTGATGCCAACACGGACGCGATCGACAGGATGCTGAACCTTAACGTCAACGTGGTGATGAAAAACGTACACGATGTCCTGCCGCATATGATCGAGCGTGGTACGGGCGACATCGTGGTGACGAGTTCGTTAGCGGCGCACTTTCCCACGCCGTGGGAGCCGGTCTATGCGTCGTCCAAATGGGCTATAAACTGTTTCGTGCAGACTGTACGCCGCCAGGTCTTCAAGCACGGTATTCGAGTTGGCTCGATCTCGCCCGGTCCCGTCATCAGTGCGCTTCTTGCCGACTGGCCGGAGGAGAAATTGAAGGAGGCAAAGGAATCAGGCAGCCTGATCGAGGCAAGCGAGGTGGCCAATGTGGTGATGTTCATGCTTACACGGCCGCGCGGGATAACCATTCGCGACGTGGTCATGCTGCCCACCAATTTCGACCTCTAGGTAGTTCAGTCGAGGCGGAACTGGCAGAAGAAAAATGGCAATTCATCGATCGGTGTCAGCGAGACTGGGACGCACTGCCTCCGCCGGGGCCGTCGCTCACCGTAGGATTGGACGGTGGCTTTATCCACGCCAAGGACCGCAACTTCCTGCGGAATATGGATTCCTGCCTCAATGCACGCGTCCATGATATCCGTAGCAACCAGACGGCCTATCGCCTCGTTATCTTCACCCACATAAGGCAGGCCTAAATCCTGGCGAACGGACGAAATCTCAACCGCGGGCACGTCGGCCGCTTTACATATTTGGCGAGCTCTCTTCCAAACGAGAGGATGTCATCGCCTTTCCACCCCAGCGGGACCATGGACGCGTAAATTATATCGGCTACCACATGCCAGTGATGCTCTATCGTGTACGCGATGCGCCCCGATAGAAACCGTGGTGGGTCGCGGAAGTTATTGCTAGCAGAACTGTGCGGTTACGACCCGTGCGCACATCGCGATATTTTGGCACAAATTAGCTTGCTATTCATTGAAGGTTCAAGCTGAATACAATTTCGAGCGCGACCCTCAACTCTGCAGAGAACAAGAAGAGAACTATGAAAAGAGCATCTCGTATTCCTGTCGGCCATTACTTCACTGGTACCAATGGGGTGCACGATTAGAATCGAAATCCCGGGTTCGTCGGAACCCGCGATGCGCTCAACAATTTCAAATATCGAATCGGCGGATGTCGTCATCTCGCCTGCGATGTGCGGATCAGCGGGGAGGCCCCCCCCTTTTTCCCAACAAACCGATTTACGAACCCGCACCAGCGAAGCGATTCGGAATACGAAGAACGGCATTTATCGGCGCGCGGGTGCTGACACACACCGCCGCGGCATCCGCCGCTCAGGAGTCCGGGAAAGCACAGACATGCGTCTGGTGGGACTTACAGCCTGCTCCGCCGGGATTAAACCCGCTCCTGCGTCGCAATTAACAAAAGCGATTTCTCAGATCATAACATCAATCAAACATCAACAAATCCAATGAACAAACTATACATCAAAAACCTATTAGGTGTGCTGCTGGTCATGATGGTGGGCCTCACAGCGGCAAGCTCAAGCGACAAGAAGGTCAAAGTCGGGATGGCCGTACAGGATTTAAGCAATCCGACATGGGCAGGCTATTGTCAGGCTATTAAAAAGGAGATCGAATCCAAGGGTGGAAGTTTGAATTTTGTTTCCTGTGAAAGCAATGTTAACAAGCAAATCACTCAAGTCGAAAACTTCGTCGCGAGCGGCGTCAATGTTTTGATTGTCCATCCAGCTGACCCCGCGGGGATTGAAGACGCTTTAAAACAAGCACGAGAAAAGGGGGTAAAAGTCCTCGCGTGGGACGATAACCTTGAGAACGCCGATATGGCCTGGCTGATCGACAATCATAAATTGGGTTATCTGATCGGCGAACACGCTGCAAAGTGGATCAATGACAAACTTGGCGGAAAAGCAGAGGTCGCAATACTTAATTACCCGCAATTGCCGATCTTGCTTGAACGAGGAAATGGTATTAAGGAGGCCATTACCAAGTTGGCGCCAAACGCAAAGATCGTAGCAGAAACAAGCGCCATCAATCCTGCTGAAGGCATTAGCAAGATGGAAACGATCTTCCAGGCAAACCCTAATGTTAAAGTTGTTGGATGCATCGGCGGCGGTGGCTCGGTGGGGGCCAATGAATCGGCAAAGGCAGCAAACAAAATCACAGACGACTTCGGTATCTTCGCAGCTGATGCAACACAGCCGGAACTTCTCGCTATCAAGAACAATGAGGGCGTCAGAATGAGTGTAACGATCACTGGCACCAATAAAGTCATAGCCGAAAAAGTTTCGGCCATGGTTGATCAATTGGCTTCTGGAAAACCGATAGAGAAAAAAGAGGTCTATCGCGAAATGATTCCCGTAACTAAAGAGAATGTTGATGAATACCTCAATAAGTGAGCTGTCAACTGTATGAAATTCACGTTTGCGTGTATGGCCTGGAAATGTCCGCATTAGGGGTATCGCCAGGCCATGCATTCAAGTGAGGCAATTACGGGCGCATAGCATCGCGATGCATAAATAACTTATGTATATTTTGCAGTTACAAAATATAACGAAGAAATATCCTGGCGTCGTTGCGCTGAACGACGTAAGCATTGACGTTGTAAAAGGCGAAGCGCATGCATTGGTCGGGGAGAACGGCGCAGGCAAATCGACATTGATCAAGAGTTGCACGGGCGCAGTCGTGCCGGATAGCGGCAAGATAATTGTTCAAGGCAAGGAGTTTTCGTCTCTCACCCCCACGTCTGCCGAAGAAAATGGAATTGGGGTCATTTATCAGGAATTCAATCTAGTGGGGGAACTTTCTGTAGCGGAGAATATCTTTCTGGGAAGAGCCATTAGAAAAGGGATCATTATCGATCAGAAGGCCATGGTCAGGGAGTCTGAAGCCATATTCAAGCAGTTCAATATCGATATCGATCCGAACGAGTTGGTTAGTAATCTGACTGTCGGTTATCAACAGCTCGTAGAAATCGCCAAAGCCATATCTCAAAAAGCGAATATTTTGATCATGGACGAGCCGTCCGCGCCCTTAACCCAGGCCGAGGCGGGACGGCTTTATGAAATGGTAGAGAAGTTGAAGGCATCCGGGGTAACGATTATCTATATCTCGCACCGGATGGAGGAAATTTTCAGGCTTACAGATCGTATCACCGTGTTGAGGGATGGTCAAAAAATCGCAACGTTAAACACGCGGGACACGAATCTGGACGCCCTTGTCAAACTAATGGTTGGTCGGGAGTTAAAAGAAACCTACCCTAAGCGAAAGGATTGTATTTCTGATGAGGTTTTGCTGGATGTCCAGCAGTTAACCGGCAACGGCGTGCACGATGTTACTTTCCAAATCAGAAAAGGCGAAGTGTTGGGATTTGCGGGACTGATTGGCGCAGGTCGAACCGAGTTGGCCGAATTGCTTTTTGGAGCGAAGCGGAAAACCGGCGGAAGCGTGGTCCTGAATGGCAAGCAGAGCGATCCGAAATCGCCTAGAGAAGCCATTGACATCGGGATTGCGCTGGTGCCGGAAGACAGGAAAAAGCAGGGCGCACTGCTTGATGTAGACATAAGGGGCAATATCAGCATGGCTATCATAGAACGGATATCCAAATTCTTCACCGTCAATACGAAAGAAGAAAAGCGTATTGCAAATTACTATAAGGACGCAATCAGGATCAAGACCCCGAGTATCGAGCAGAAGATCAAAAATTTGAGCGGCGGCAACCAGCAAAAGGTAATTATAGCCAGATGGCTGGCATCCGAACCGACCCTCGTCATTTTTGATGAACCGACAAGGGGGATCGATGTTGGTGCGAAATCTGAAATTTACGCATTGGTGAACGAACTGGTCGAATCGGGTAAGGCTGTGCTTATGATTTCTTCGGAAATGGAAGAAGTCATGGGGATGTCGGACAGAATTATCGTTCTGCGGGAAGGTCGAATTTCCGGAATGTTGAATAGAGCAGAATTTAAGCAAGAAGCGATCATGGCCTTTGCGTCCCGATCCTGAAAAAGCCTAGGAATCTTCCAATGAAATACTTCGAAAGACTTAAAATCGCGGCGAACCTTGTAGATTTCCTGAAAAGATACGGAATATATGTGGTGCTTCTGGTGCTGGTTATATTCTTCTCGATAGCATCAGAGAATTTTTTTCGTTCCAGCAATCTGCTTAATGTAGCCAGGCAGGTATCTATGCTCGGCATTGCGGCTGTCGGTTTCGCGTTTGTGCTGCTGTTGGGGGGCATAGACCTGTCGATTGGGTCGGTTGTTACATTGGTGAACATTGTCGCAGCGTGGTTGATGGTCCACGCCGCGATGAATCCTATTTTGGCAAGCATTGTGGCTTTAGTAATGAGCGCAGTGATCGGATTCACTAATGGATGGATTATTGCTAATATTAGAATGCCGCCCCTGATCGTAACCCTGGCGATGATGATTATCATTGAAGGTGTAGCGTATACGATTTGTAAGGGGCTTCCGATTTACGGGTTTCCAAAATCCTTCACGATCATCGGGCAGGGATATATAGGCCCCATTCCAATTCCGGTGATAATCATGGTTATCATCTTGGCTATTGGGTCGTTCATCCTCAACAAGACGTATTTTGGCAGGTACTTTTATGCGGTTGGCGGCAATGAACAGGCGGCAAATCTATCCGGAATAAAGGTTAATAATGTAAAGTATCTGGTATACACGCTGTCCGGATTTTTCGCGGGAATAGCGGGTATCGTTATATTATCCAGGACGAACTCGGCCCAGGTTTTGTCTGGAAAAGGACTGGAATTCGACGTGTTGACAGCATGTGTTCTCGGTGGTGTTAGTGTGACGGGTGGATTCGGCAAGATTTCCAATGTGGTTGCCGGGGTATTGATCCTGGGTGTTCTTAGCAACGGCCTTGTATTGATGGACGTGAGCCAGTTTACGCAAATGATTATTAAGGGCGCGGTTTTGATGCTGGCCGTAGCATTCGATTGCTTGCAACGTCGCAAGGCGAGTTGATAAATGCATAATTTGCCGCAGGTATTGGGAGGGCATACGAAGAGACACCGATGAAAACAATTGCAATTTCCAGATTAATTGGCAGCGAAGCGGCCAAAATCGCCCGGCGAGTGAGCGAGGTTTTAGGGTATACTTTGGTGAATAAAAGCATTCTGGAGGGGATATTCCGCCAGTATGGGTTGGAAAAATTTGGTGAATTATACACGTCTCCACCAAATATTTGGGATCTGGCAAACGCGAAGAATCTGCTCATCGTTTCGATGTTAAATGACACAATGGAAGCCCTGGCCCATCGAGGGGATATGCTGATACTGGGGCGGGGAGGTTATGCCTCTCTGAACAAGTATGTAGATGTACTCAACGTGCGCCTCCAGGCCCCGTTCTCAGTGAGAGTGGAACGAGTGATGGCCCGGGAAAACATACCTAACCGCTTGCGGGCTGAGCAACGAGTCAAAGCAGACGACACGGCCCGGCAAAAGTTCGTCTCGAGGTTCTACAACCAAGAATGGGATAACGGATCGCAGTTCGACCTGGCAATTGATACCGATACCATATCAACCGAAATGGCTACGGACTGGATTATCGAAGCAGCCAGGACACTTTCGCAAAAGCAATTCGGACCAGATGCAGTCACGGCCGAACGAGCCAAAGTAGACCCTGCCTTATTGGATGCGATAGATATTGCCCTAACACGCCAGGTTCCTTCTGTGAATGAGGACTCTAACCAGAAGGGAATTTGAGTCGGAAACTCCGGCATAGCCCGCGGCTTGAAAAGGCATTAACGGCTCGTGAGGGGTATTAGAGAGTTTCTGTTTGGGACCCCGGCGAGAAGACCGTTTGGCTCTTCATGGACAAGTTCCTTCTCTTCGACGGCCAAACTGAAAAAGTTATCAACACAGGCTAAAAGCGCCTCCATCCCAGATCCTCCTGATGATGCTCTAACATCTCACTATAGAGACGGATCGTTAGACCACTTAAGCCGATTCCGCCGATCAAATTCGCGCTTCTTTAAAGCCTAGGTAGGACCCATGAACACCTAACCTCGCTCTGGCACGCCAAACGCCAGCCAATCGGTGAGTCATCTCCCGTTCATTCGATGCGGCGAAGTGCTGCAAGCCCTCCTTACTGATAACGATGCAATCCAGAAATTCCCAACCCGCGAAGCATCTCCATTGCGAGCTCCACGTTAACCTCTCAAGACAATGACCGCTAAACTCAACACAGCGAACCTAAATCAGCTCGATCCGAAAATCCAACTGCCGCGCTACGAGCGGAAACAAGTCGGCCAAGCCATCATGCACGTGGGGGTAGGTGGTTTTCATCGTGCTCATCAGGCGCTCTATACGGATGACTTGCTTACCCGGGGTGAAGACTCCCAGTGGGGGTTTTGCGGAGTGGGATTGCTTAAACATGATGCGCGAATCCGTGACGTCATGCTGTCGCAGGATTGTCTTTATACCCTCGTCGAGCGAAGCGTGGCGGGAGACACGGCTCGTGTCATCGGCTCGATCGTCAATTTCTTGTTCGCTCCGGATGATCCTCAAAAACTCATTGAGCAAATGGCTTCTCCTAGCACCCGAATCGTCTCTCTGACGATCACGGAAGGCGGATACTACATTGACGCGGCAACCGGCGAACTGGACGCTAAGCATCCGGATCTTCAGCACGATCTTGCCCATCCACATGAGCCCTCCTGTTCTTTCGGGTACCTTCTGGAGGCTCTCGACCGCAGGCGGTTACGCGGGCTTGCGCCGTTCACGGTCATGTCTTGCGACAACATCCAGAGCAACGGCGAAGTCGCCAAGAAGATGATAATGGCCTTTGCCGAGTTGAGAGATCCCGTGCTCGCCAATTGGCTCACGGAAAAGTGCCTGTTTCCAAACAGCATGGTCGATCGCATCACCCCCGCGACGACCGACGAACATCGCGCCCTCGTAAAAGAAAAATTTGGAATCGAAGACGGATGGCCCGTTATGACGGAGTCCTTTAAGCAATGGGTCATCGAAGATCACTTCGTTCAGGGCCGCCCGAAGTGGGAACAAGTGGGCGCTCAGATGACAACGGACGTGCTGCCCTACGAAAAAATGAAGCTGCGCCTCCTCAACGCCAGTCACCAGGCGCTCTGCTACATTGGAATGCTCCTCGGATACCAACTCGTGCACGAGACCATGGAGGACTCGAACATCCGCAAGCTGGTGAAAAAAATGATGGATGAAGAAGTGACGCCGATATTGTCCCCCGTCCCGGGCGTCGACCTCATGGAATACAAGCAGACACTGATCGAGCGTTTTGCGAATCCGGCGATTCGCGATCAACTTTCACGGATCGGCATCTATGGTTCGTCGGGCATTCCGAAGTTCGTCCTGCCCTCGATCGAGGAACAATTGAAACGCGGCGGACCCATCAAGCTGCTCAGCTTTACTATTGCATCCTGGTTTCGCTATCTGAACGGGCTCGATGAATCGGGAAAAGAAATGCCGATGCTCGATCCCATGGCGTCGAAACTGCGCGAGCGAGCAAAGTCGGTCGGTAAGGATGCTCACCAACTGCTCGGCATGCGTGAAGTTTTCAATGAAGAACTGGCAAATGCGCCCGCTTTCGTTAAGCAGGTCTCCGAGACCCTAAGCAGTTTCTACGCCGAAGGAGCCCGGGCGACGCTGGTCAAAAATATTAGCTAATCCAGTTAACTCACGGTAAAGCGATAGAGTGTCGTAGATTGAAACGGGACACTTCAAGACGGCCTGTTGCCCGAACGCTGCAGGTGCGAGTTACCGGAATCCACGTTCCCCAACCAAGAGGGGAAGCCGAGCTTTGGCATCGTTCTCGGCGGATCGGGCAACGGCGAGGCCATCGCCGCAAACGAGGTCAAGTGCATACCCACAAGGGCATTTGACGTGACTGCGGTTTTTCGAGTCGAGGGATGAGATAGTCTGGGCCGAAAGGAACCAGACGAATGAAAGGCAAGAAGGCAAGAATACAGCACAGAGGATAAGATTCGGATTTTGAGGCAGGCCAACGGAGGTCGGTCGATCGTGGAGGTGTGCCGGGAGGCGAACATCTCGGAAGTGACCTTCCACCACAGCAGGAGGATCTCTCGCCGATCCTCATCCTTTCGCTGATCCAATCCAAACGCGCAGTAGTCTCCTTGTAGATCAGCGCCGCCAACATCGAGCGCGGATTGGCGCAGCAAAAGGCCAGCCGGCCCGTTCACGACTTTGCAGGAGCGGAACGCGTCGTGAACTCGCCATTTCGAATCCGTCCGCCAACTATCCAGTCCGGCTTGACAGTATTCTCTGCCGGTAATCCCATATTTCCGGGCGTAATCGGGCGTCGTTGCCGACTGCTTGCCCCTGACGAAATTAGCCTCCCATCCAATAGCCTTGTCGGGCGTGACAGCCCCGAGAAGAAAGAGGCTCCACGCTACGAAGAGCGAAAGAACTTCGTTCATCCCGGCCCGGGGTTCCAATTTCAACATGTAAAGCAGCGACACCTTTCAGGATAATCGGCCTCGAATGCGATTCCGTTTGAATTGGGAGCGGCGCTCCGTTCATGCTGAACCTCCGCCATTTCCCCATGCCCGAACAAACTGCCATCTCTCCCGCACGCCAGGAGGATTTTCCCGAGTGGTACCAACAAGTCATCCGGGCGGCCGATCTCGCCGAAAACTCCGAGGTTCGTGGCTGCATGGTCATCAAGCCGTGGGGTTATGCCCTCTGGGAGCGGATGCAGGCGGTCCTGGACGGGATGTTCAAGGCCACCGGTCACCGGAATGCCTACTTTCCGCTGTTTATTCCGCTGAGCTATCTCGAGAAAGAAGCCGCGCACGTCGAGGGTTTCGCCAAGGAATGCGCCGTCGTTACCCATCACCGTCTGGAAATGAAGGACGGCAAGCTGGTTCCGGCCGGCGCGCTTAACGAACCGCTCATCGTTCGCCCGACATCCGAGACGATCATCGGCGCGGCCTATGCGCGATGGGTAAAGTCCTGGCGCGATCTGCCGATCCTGCTCAACCAATGGGCAAACGTCGTCCGCTGGGAGCTGCGGCCGCGATTGTTTCTTCGCACGGCTGAGTTTCTCTGGCAGGAGGGCCACACGGCGCATGAGACCGAAGCCGAGGCCCGGGAAGAAACAATGAAGATGCTGCGCGTTTACGAGACCTTCGCGCGCGATTTCCTGGCGATTCCCGTGATTAGCGGCGAGAAGACCGAAAGCGAGCGCTTTCCAGGCGCCCTGCAGACGCTTTGCATCGAGGCGATGGTCCAGGATCGAAAGGCCATTCAAGCCGGCACGTCCCATTTTCTTGGCCAGAATTTTTCAAAGGCATCGGGTATACAATTTCAGTCCCGTACCGGTTCGATCGAGCACGCGTGGACGACGAGTTGGGGAGCAAGTACGCGGCTGATCGGCACGCTGATCATGGCCCATGGCGACGACGACGGGCTCGTTCTGCCGCCTCGAATCGCCCCGACTCACGCCGTAATCCTGCCCATTACGCCCAAGGAGGAAACCCGAGCGGCGGTGCTCGAAGCGGCGGATGGGATCGCCGCCGCTTTGCGAGAGGTCCGTTATCACGGTGACCCGATTAGCGTTGAGGTCGACAAGCGTGACTTGGGCGGGGGCGTGAAGAATTGGGAATGGATAAAGAAAGGTGTCCCGATCCGGATTGAGATTGGTCCCCGCGATCTCGCGCAAGGAACGGCTGCGATTTCGCGCCGCGACAAACCCCACAGGGAGAAAACCTTTGTGCCCGTCGCAGAAATCCCCGGGCGATTTTCGTCGATGCTGGACGACATTCAATCCGGCATGCTGGCTCGCGCGACGGCGTTCCGGGACAGCCACACGCGCGTCATCGAGAGCGGGGAAGAATTCTACGAGTTCTTTACCGCGCAAAATGCCGCGAAACCCGAAATCCATGGCGGCTTTGCTCTTGCCTATTGGAATGGCAGCGATCAGCTTGAAGCGGAAATCAAGGATAAGTTAAGCGTGACTATTCGTTGTATCCCCTTTGAGAACAATCCCGAGGCCGGACGCTGTATTTTCACCGGGCAGCCGAGCGCACAGCGCGCGGTCTGGGCGAAATCGTACTAGCGGTCGGCGTGACTTGAAATCCAACTCACCTATGGATAGATCCCCGTCGCAAAGCGAGGTTGCCCTGCCTGACAGACGGCGGCTTTCCGATCCGGGACGCTCCCGGTAACTTCCAACCCTCCAGCACACTCCTCCATGTCTTTCATTTTGGTCATCAATTGTGGAAGCTCGTCGCTGAAGTTTTCCATCATCGATCCGCGCACCGGAGAGGCGGGAATACAGGGTCTTGCAGAATGCCTCAGCTCGCCCGAAGCCCGGCTGAAGACGAAATTCTCCGGAGGAACGAGCCACGAAATACAGCTGCCGAACGCCGGGCACCTGGAGATCCTGGACGAAATTCTCCATGAAATGCACGGATTGAGAATTGTCGGCGTCGGGCACCGCGTCGTGCACGGGGGAGAGGCGTTCAAGGACAGCGTGAGGATTGATGCGGACGTGATTCAAGGAATCGAAGACTGCCGCGAGCTGGCTCCCCTGCACAATCCCGCCAACTTGATCGGAATCCGGGCAGCGATGCAGAAGTTTGCCGAGGTCCCGCATGTCGCGGTCTTCGACACCGCATTCCATCAGACGATGCCGCCCCGGGCCTACTTGTATGCGATCCCGTACAGCCTCTATGAGAATTACAAGGTGCGGCGTTACGGCTTTCATGGAACGAGCCATCACTTCGTGGCGGAAGAGGCTGCCAGACTTCTGGAGAGACCGATTGAGCAGTTGCATCTGATTACCGCGCATCTTGGAAATGGATGCAGCGCCTGTGCGGTCAGGGAAGGCCGCAGCAGCGATACCACGATGGGGCTGACGCCGCTGGAGGGACTCGTGATGGGGACGCGAAGCGGGGACGTGGACCCCAACCTTCATGAGTTCCTTGTGCGACGCCTGGATAGCGATCTCGCGAGTGTCACAAGCACGCTCAATCGCGAAAGCGGCCTCCTCGGCCTGTCCGGTCTCAGCAATGACATGCGCACTCTCGTGCAGGCGCTCGGTGAGGGCAACGCCCGCGCGGGTCTCGCCGTTGACGTCTTCTGCTACCGTCTTGCCAAGGCAATCCTTGGCCTTGCCGCCGCTCTTGACCGCGTCGATGCCCTCGTTTTCACCGGCGGCATCGGCGAAAATTCCAGCCCGGTTCGAGCTCGAACGCTGGGCAATCTTCGCGTCCTGGGAGCCAAGCTTGACGAGGGCCTCAACGCGGAGAACGGGAAATCCGCGGCAGGACGAATTACCACGCGAGACTCGGGTCTTCTGGCCCTTGTCGTTCCCACCAACGAAGAGCTTGTCATCGCACGCGAGACGGCTCGTTTTCTCACATTAACCCCGGTTCACTAGTCCCATGCCTCACACGCTTTATCTCGCACCCTGCGGAGCCAAAGTCGGCCTTACGTCGGTAGCTCTTGGACTCGTGCGGGCGCTCGACAACCGCGGCGTGCGCGTCGCCTTTTGCAAACCGATCGGTCAGCCGCTCGCAAAATCCACGGGTCCCGAGCGTTCCACGCACTTTATCCGTGCCACCACAAGTCTGCGGCCCGCGCTCCCGCTTTCGTTGGAAGAGGCCGAGCGCCTGATTTCGTCCGACCGCTCCGACGAGCTCATGGAGCGCGTAATGCGCGATTTCCACGAATCGGCCTCCGATGCTGACGTGGTGGTAGTGGAAGGGCTCGCACATTCCACGGATATGCCGCTGGGAGCCACACTTAACGTCCAGCTTGTCAGGACGCTGAGCGCGCAGGTCATTCTCGCCGGGTCTCTGGCCGGGTCGTCGATGGAGGAGTTCGATGAACGCCTGGAAGTCGCCGCCAGCCAATACGGCGGGCTGGAAGGCGGTGGGGTGATCGGTTGCATCATTAACCGTGTGCCGGATCCTTCTTCCAAGGCTTCGCTCGCCGCGTTGCGCGCCGATTTGGCGTCCAAGAGCCGTGTATTGGAACGGGGGGGATTCCATCTGATTGGGGCCATACCACAAAATCAGGAGCTGACAGCCTGCCGCACCATCGACATTGCACGGCACCTTGGCGCCAAAGTGCTGCATCAAGGTGAGATTCAAACCCGCCGGGCCAAAAAAATCTCCCTGCTGGCGCGCACCGTGCCAAACATGCTCCACACTTTCCAAGCGGGGTCGATATTGGTTACGCCGATCGATCGAAGCGATGTGATGATGGCCGTCGCTCTCTCCGCGTTGAAAACGCCGATGGCTGGTTTGGTGTTGACAGGGGAATTCCATCTGGATGAACGCGTGTGGAACCTTTGCCGGCCAGGGCTTGAAACGGGCCTTCCCGTCATGAACGTCGAATCGAATAGCTGGGAGACCGCCACGCTGCTTGGTCAAATGAGTTCGGAGGTGCCGGAAGACGATCTCGAGCGCGTCCAACTCGGAATGGATCATGTAGCGCGTTACATCGACGCGGATTGGATCGCTTCGCATTCGGCCATCCCCGTGGAAACCCGAATGTCCCCGGCGGCATTCTGTTACCGCATCACCGAGCGCGCACGAGCTCTCGAGAAACGCATCATTCTTCCCGAGGGCGACGAACCGCGCACGATTCGCGCGGCGGCTCTCTGCGCGCAGCGAAATATTGCCCGCTGCGTCCTGCTGGGGAATCCCGAGGAGATCCATCGAGTCGCTTCGGGTCTCGAGGTCGAGCTTCCCGACAACCTCGAGATCCTGGACCCGACTCTCATTCGAGCGAACTACGTCGGACCACTTGTCGAGATGCGAAAAAACAAGGGCCTTACTCCCAAGGACGCGGCGGATCTTCTCGATGACAACGTCTGGCTGGGCACGGTAATGCTGGCGCTCGCCGAGGTGGACGGCTTGGTTTCCGGCGCGGTGCATTCCACGGCAAACACCATTCGTCCTGCCTTGCAGATCATCAAGACCAAGCCAGGCGCAAAGGTGGTTTCGTCGATTTTCTTCATGTGCCTGCCCGATCAGGTTTTGGTCTACGGCGATTGCGCGGTGAATCCCGATCCGGACGCGGAAACGCTGGCTGACATTGCAATCCAAAGCGCCGATTCCGCGGGGAGGTTCGGCATTCCGGCGCGAGTCGCCATGATCAGCTATTCCACGGGCGAGTCGGGCTCCGGAGTGGATGTGGACAAAGTGCGCGAAGCAACGCGGCTGGCGAAGCTCAAGCGGCCCGACTTGTTGCTCGACGGTCCGCTTCAATATGACGCCGCGGCGATGGCTGATGTCGCCGCGACCAAGGCTCCGGATAGTCCTGTAGCGGGACGCGCGACGGTTTTCGTGTTTCCCGACCTGAACACCGGCAATACCACCTATAAGGCCGTCCAGCGCAGCGCAAATGTCATCAGCATCGGCCCCATGTTACAGGGCCTTCGGCGTCCGGTGAATGATCTGTCCCGAGGCGCTTTGGTGGAAGATATCGTCTATACTATTGCCATAACGGCGATACAGGCCGGACAAGACTGACGACCGTGGGGGCACCGTCGCTACAATAGGCCGGGCTCCCGCGGGACGAGTGGGTAGATAGTTTGCCCCTGCTCGTCGGTCGAGGCGAAGGTTCCCGCCCGCGCCGCCAACTCCGCCATGACATGGTCCAGGTGTTCCGCCGGGCAAAATGCCCCGGGTGGTAGATCCGTTGTCTCAACATTGGGAAAGATTTCGACAAGGTTCCCGTCAGGATCGTCGAAGCCTACGATGTAAAACCCCGGGCCGCGTGGTTCGTAGCGCGCCGGGACGCCTTTTGCCTTCAATCTCTCGAGGATCTCTTCCTTCGTGAGGTCGACGCGAAAGGCGACATGAGTTGGCATTGGCGTGGGACCTGCGGAAATCTTGCGAAGTGACGCAGTCGCGCCATCCCAGTGGACATCGAGCGGCCAGAATTCCAGGAGGCCGCGGAAGGCAGCTTCCGGATTGGCGATCTTGACCACGACAATGCCCAGCCCCGACATTACAGGGTGAATGAAAAAGCCGCATTCGAACAGGTCCGCGTAAAATTTTCCTACACGCGCAGGGTCCGGTGATCGAAGGGCACAATGAAGGAAACCCGAGGCTTTCACGCCAGGACTTGGGGGGCCTGGCATGCAAAATCCTCGCACAAATAGAGGGTGGCCTGGCCGTTGAGGGGTTTCATCGCCGCCAAAGCGGGGACTTTCCTCACAAGAAACTCATTGCCATCGGCGAGGAGAAGGACGCGCCGAGGCAGAAAATCCCGGTGCAAGCTCGCGCTCCATTTCCGCACATCGCCGGCCTCGCGCGCCGCGGCTACGACCGCTTGAGCCGGCGGTGACAGAGCGAGATCGAGCGCGACGAGCATCTGGGGGACGGCTGTCGCGGCGTGGTCGAGAGCCTGCCGGCCCGCGGCAATGATTTGCCTGGCGCGGATTTCGAGCGCCTCGTCGTGAAACATTCGCGCGAAACGCAAAAGATTGAGCGCACTGATCGAATTCACCGAAGGCTCGGCGCCGTCATAATCTTCCTTTATCCGGACCGAAACCAGCGGGTCCCCGGCCGTGCTGCTGAAATAGCCGCCCGTACCGTCCCGGAACAAGGCGTCCTGTTGCTCCTGCAACTCGAGTGCCCATTTTAAGCACTCGTGGTCCCAGCCGGCTTGATAGAGGTCGAGCAAGCCTTGAATCAGGAACGCATGGTCTTCCGCGAAGCCGGCGATGCTGCCCGCCTCGCCGCGCCAGGTGCGCAAGAGCCGGCCCCGCGCCGTGAGATTCCGCCGCACAAAACTGGCGGCTTTCGTGGCGGCCTGGAGGTAGCGGGGCTCGTTCAGCGCAGCGCCGCCCTTGGAGAGCGCCGAAATCATGAGTCCGTTCCAAGCGGTGAGAATTTTGTCGTCGAGATGCGGTCGCGGGCGCTTCACGCGGAGGTCGAAGAGAATGGCGCGGCTCGCCGCCAAAGATTTGGAAACGGTTTCCGCGTCAACGCCGAGTTGTGTTGCGGTTGTCGGGAGACTCTGTCGTTCAATCAGAATGTTCCTGCGCTTGAATTCCCCGTACGGATCGCTTCCCGGAGGAGCATTTCCACCTTCTTCGATTCCGTAGTGCCGGCAAAAAACGGCCGCCTCGTCCGCGCCCAAGGCCTCCACGATCTCCTGTCTGCCCCAGACATAGAACGCTCCTTCGGCGTGCTCGGGCCCGTCATGCGACAGGAGGCTGTCGGCATCCTCGGCGGAGAAGAACCCGCCCTCCGGGTGCGTCATGTCCCTCAGGACGTAGTCAAGGGTTTCGCGCGCGATCTCCGCGAAAAACTCTTCATGCGTGAGTTGCCAGGCCTCGACGAACGAGACCGCCAACTGAGCCTGATCATAAAGCATTTTCTCAAAATGAGGGACGTGCCAAAACTCGTCCACCGAGTAGCGGTGAAAGCCGCCGCCAAGGTGATCGCGCATTCCTCCCGCGGCCATTTTGCGCAGCGTGAAGAGAGCGATCGCCCCGGCGCGGCCCGCGTCGTCGCCATGGGCGCGGGTCGCGAAGCGCAAGAGAAAATTGAACACGGAAGGCCTGGGAAATTTGGGTGCGCCACCGAAGCCGCCATGCTCTTCGTCAAAGCTGCGGGAGAAGCCCTCGAATGCGCGTCGAAGAAGCGCCTCATCCCCGCTGAATTGCGCGCTTTCCGCGCTTCGGCCCGCTTCGGCGAGCGCCTGCATCACGCGCGCCGCCTCTGTTTCGACGCGCTCACGGTCCTCGCGCCAGAGGCGCGCGATCTGGCCGAGAATGTTCGGAAATCCCGCCCGGCCATAGCGGTTTTCGGGCGGGAAATAGGTTCCTCCATAGAAGGGGCGACCTTCCGGCGTGAGCCACACGCTCATGGGCCATCCGCCTCCGCCTGTCGTTGCCTGCACGAACGCCATGTAAAGCCGATCCACGTCGGGACGCTCCTCACGGTCCACTTTGATGTTGACGAAGTTTTCGTTCATCAATTTTGCAATCCCTGAATTCTCGAAGGATTCGTGCGCCATCACATGGCACCAATGGCAAGTGGAATAGCCGATGGAGAGGAAGACCGGTTTGTTAAGGCTTTTTGCCTCGGCAAAGGCCTCTTCGCTCCAAGGCCGCCAGTCCACGGGGTTTTCCTTGTGCTGGAGAAGATAAGGCGACTTTTCGTCAGCGAGACGGTTCATCTGGGAGAAACTATCGGTGACTCGCGGTAAGGCTTTCGTCTTCGGCGACGAGTTGCCTCCAAAGTCTCCTGTAGTCCGGTTCGAAGCGCTGGTCCTGGAAGTCTGCCATGCGTTCCCGAAGCGCGACGATTTCCGCAATCCGAGGCTGGAGCTCGCGCAAGGATTCGCGAAGGATCCGTGAAGCGCCCGGCTCGCGATCCCAGAGGACGGCGTAGGAGTCGATAAACTCCGCCGCGTAGTGCGGCTCGGCGCGGTCGTTCGGGTGCCATAACCCACGCGGCGGCTCTGGCTCCTCGAGCAACATCGGCGCGATGTAGATGTTCCTGAGCATCGCTTCGCGATATTTTTCCCGCGCGGCGGTTTCGTCACCGTCCAGCGTGAGGCACAGAGCCCAGCCGAACAGAAAGGAGGGTTCGGCGTAGTCGTCAGGGAATTCCACCACGTAGCGCTCGAAGTAGCGTGTGGCGGCCTCGGTGTTTTCGTCGAGGAGGTGGAGGAGGGGAATAAAAAAGCGGACGCCCTGGTTGTCGCGGGAATTCAGGGCGAGGAGACTCTCGAATTGCTCGGCGGAGTCGCCGTGCCGCCCCTGATGCCACAGGGTCATCGCGCGGCCGTAAAGCGCCCGAAGCAGAAGCCTGGTCTCGCGATTGATCCACCAATCGGGCTGCTGTTCCTGCCAGCGTGGTGTTTCACGGGCGATCACCTCGTCGTAGGCCGCGAGGCAGACCTTCCAGTTTCCGTGCTGAAACTCCACGTCGGCCAGTTCGATGCGTGCCGAGGAACAATCCGCATCACGGGCGAGTGCGGTGCGCAGTAGAGCGATTTTCTTGCGTGGAGAGCGAATGCGGAGGGCGGTGTTCACCAGGCCCCGCGCGACTTCCTTTGAGCGGGGGACGGAATCCTCCTCCCGCGCAAAACGCAGCACAACCGTGCGGGCCAGAGCGCGAAGCTCATCGGGTCCGCTGCGATCGAAACGCTGGAAGCGGATTTCCACGCGATGATCCTGGGAAAATATCTTCCAGGCATCGTCGTCCCAATCATCGCTTGCGCAGATCGTGAGGCGGTCAGGCGCACCAAGTTGGTCGAAAAGCTTTATGAGAAGATTTTCCACACGCACCTGATCGAGTTCCTCGAGAATGTCTGGGGGAGCAAGCGGCGCCCCGGCGGGGTCGCAGACGATCAGGAGGGTCGGAAGAAAGTAGTCGCTTCCAGCCGGAACCGGTTCCTCGAGGTCCAGCCAATAGACAAACCATGTCGTCTTCGATGACTTGAGGGGTTGGATCATCCGTTTACGAGTTTCCAGTTGATCTCCATGCGCTGCTTGCGTCCGAATCTGTCACTGTAAAACAACTCGCCATGGCGGGTGCCATGTTCGTGCACGAGCCGCGTCACCTTCACATCGAAGCAACAATATTCGGCGATCTCCATCACCTTCCCCTCTCTCCACCAGCGGATGGCGTCAAGTCCCTCCGCGATCTTGCCCACGCCAAGCGTTCCGTGCGCCAGATCGTCCAGCTTAAGCCGGTGGCCAGTGGCTTTTTCCACGTGGGGAAGCAAATCCAGGGTGGGCAGATAGTGTGGGAGGTCAAGAATCGTATACGCCATCAGCACTTCGTAGTCGAAACTCAGAATATTGTAGCCGACGACGAGATCCGCCTTCCGCAGGCGCGCGACCAGGTCTCCAGCGCGTTTTTCCGAGAAAATCTCGTAGGTGTCGTCAGCCGTGCTGTAGGTGACGCCCACAGACATTCCCATCTGATGTTTCTTGTCCCAGCCGCCCACGTCGTTCGCGGTGCGTTGGGTTTCGAGGTCGAAATATACAATGTCCATCGGCAGCCGCGCAGCATGCGAAAAAACAGGGGTCATTTCAACCCCTGGGCCAGTACTGGGCGGCAGTAAAGATCATTTCTCAACAAAGTCCCAAATCCCCTCCCATGCTTTTGTCAGGGGTTGTGAAGAGAACATTTCGCATCGGGTCTTGTAGACCGCGGCGAGCCGCGGAGCGAGCCCCTCCTCGGCGAGCGGTTCGAAGGCCGCGAGGGCCGCGGTGAAATCGCCCGCGCGATACATCGCCCGGGCCGCGGCGAAGGACTCCGCCCAGCCAACGTGCTTCGAGCGATAAGGAAAGAACAAGCGCTCGGGCTTTTTTCGACCCTTTACGCGTACCACGTCGACCTCCAGGTATTGGCACAGATCGCCGGCGTTGCCGGCGACGCGTTCGTCAACGAGGATGTCGCAGCCATAGATCCGAGTGAGCCCTTCGATGCGCGATGCGAGATTCACCGTGTCGCCGATGACGGTCATGTCCATCCGTTGTTGGGAGCCGATGTTGCCGAAGACCGCCGGTCCCTGGCTGATTCCGATTCCCGCGCTCCACGGGGGGATGCCGAGTTCCATCCGGCGGACATTGATCGCGGCAAGGCGCTCCTTCATGGCCAGCGCGGCGAGGACCGCGTTGCGCGCATTTTCTTCAAGACTCGCCGGGCGGATACCGCCCCAAGTGGCCATGAGTGCGTCGCCGATGAATTTGTCGAGCGTTCCCGAATGTTCGAAAACGACCTCCACCATTTCGCTGAAATATTCGTTGAGGAGGGCGACCATATCGGCGGGATCGAGCCGCTCGGCATCCGAAGTGAAGCCCTTGAGATCGGAAAAGAGAGCGACCATCTCCTTGCGCTGGCCTCCAAGGGCTTGAAGATACGAATTCGGATTTTCGGCGATTTCGCGCACAACGTCCTTGGAAACATAGCGCTCCAAAGTTGCGCGCAGGCGGCTCCTCTCGCGGCGCTCGAGCGAAACGTCGCATGCCAGGCCCCCAAATCCGCAAAGCAGCCAGGTCAGGAGCGGAGAAGCTGCGGGAAGGAAGAACGAAAAGAACGTGAGAACCGCCGCGCACAGGACCAGCCAGAAAATCGCTCCGCCGATAAGGCCGGCCACCAGCCATTTCGTGCCGCCGCGAAGGGAGAAAGTGAGGGCGACCGCCGCCATCGAGGCGAGGACGATCGTCAAGAGGGTTAGCGCGGTCCCGCCCTGCTTGAGCCAGCTTCCGCGGAGCATGGCGGCAAGGGCGTGGAGGTTGATTTCTGGTCCGGAGATCTTACCCCACGGAGTCAGGTAAGAGTCGTGCAGGCGTTCGGCGGTCGATCCGACCAGAACAACGCGGTCCTTGAAAAACGCGCCATCGGCATAGTTGCGCTTCCAAATCTCAGGCAGAAACAGCTCGAACAGCGAGATGACGGGCGCCGATCCGGGCAGCGAATAGCGAAAGCGCTCCTGCTGATTTTTGGGGGGTTCGACTCCCAGCGAACGCGCAGCCACCGCGGCCAGTGAAGGGAACGCGTCCTCGTGAGGCACCCGCTCGATTCCCATCGCGTCAGAGGCAGTGACGGAAGCATAAACCGACCGGACCTTGCTGTCTGCCCAAGCCGGCAAATTAACGGCGCCCCAATTCTCATTGACCGCTTCGCGGAGTTTGGGATTTGGAGGGACGAGCTGAGGCGCCCCCGCTCCGCGATGTTCCGAATCGGGATTCTCAAAAGTCGAGGCGAGGACGATCTTGCCGGGATGGGCTTTCAGGACATCGGCAAAAGAATCGTCTCCATCCCTCGAACTGGGGAAAAGGATGTCGAAAATCACGAGCCGCGCTCCCGCGGCCATTAGTTTTTCCGTCAGCGCCGCATAGACTTCGCGCGACCAGGGAAAACCGGCATTCATGAGTTGAAGAGGACCGGACTTCTCGACCTCCTCGGGATCGACCCCACTAAGGCTCAGGGACCGCTCGTCGATAGTTACCAACGCAAAATTCCCCGGCAGAGACATGCGAGTGGTTTGCCGCAGCAGCCAGTCCTGAAAATAAAGATTGAGGCTGCCGACGAATGGCGTGAGCAGTGTCGCCAGCAGCATCACGAGCATTCCGCAGGTTCCCGCGAACAA
Source organism: uncultured Verrucomicrobiae bacterium (assembly GCA_963763735.1). GTDB lineage: Bacteria > Verrucomicrobiota > Verrucomicrobiia > Chthoniobacterales > Terrimicrobiaceae > DASTFP01. The sequence continues at coordinate 130,914 of CAVXQK010000022.1, forward strand.
CTGCCAACGAAGCCTGAGAGACGACAATCGGGTCATTCGCATGAGCCAAGAGGAACCCGCCGGTCCGATGAATGCAAGCCTCGGTAATTGGCTGCTTGACATAGCGGACTGTTTAAGCACGCCACGCTCCGGAGGGCGCCACGACGATGCTAGCCGTTGTGACAATCAATCTTGGAGCCCTTCTCGCCAGTTGAATGCTCGGTCAAAAGGGGGGGTCGGACGCCTCCCGAGCCAGGCAATCCTCGACCGCAATGCGAAGAATCAGGCGAAGAACATCGTGCCTGCTTTCAATCCCCTGACTGGGAACGCGACTTTGCGGGCAGGCTGCTCAGACCGCGCGGCTCGCCGGGTCCGCCAACAACAATGTTCAGGCGCCGCCGACTCCTCCTGCGCCGCTGCCGCAAGTGACGCCCCCGACCTCATTGCCCACACGACCGCCGACCTCGCCATCCACTCCTCCGCCGACCCCTCCGCCAACCAGGCCCCCAAATGCCGGGGTTGGAAGCTGAGGCCGCCAGGAGCGTCCGGCGACGACCCTACCCGCGGCATGCAATCTTCCCTGTTGCATTTCACTGCAACATATCGAAAGATTAGGATATGTTGATTGATCACCAAACTGACTGGGCGGGTCGGCCACCGTGCTGGCGGCCGTTTGGAGCGATCGGGACGGTGTTTCTATCGCGCGAGGAAGCGCAATGCGTCGCCGAATCGCTGCCTCCAGCGGATTTGTTCCCGCGTGAGGCGTCCTCGGTAGCGGTCCTTCCAGTCGGCCACCGTGTGGCGCTGGGTGGAGTCTACCCAGGCTTCGCACGAGAAGTTCGAAGGCACGTCACCACAGGCATCCACGGCTTCGGCCTGCCAGGAGTCCCTGAGAATCTTGTATTCGAATCGCGCGGGTGCTTCAATCTCTCCAATATGAAGGGGAGGCTTCCAGTTCAGGCGCAGGCTTTTTTCGGGATGCCAATCACCAAGTGCCGGAATGCTTCCAGCGACCAAGGCCGCGTCATCTGAACGGTCAATGGGCGGGACAATCTGAAAGCGGATTTTGCTCATGAGAAAATGAAAGCTAAGCACAGGGGGAGCGTTCGTGGCACGGAGGTTTTTGGCAGATGCTGACCGCTACCGAGAAACTGCTGCACGAGTTGCTGGCCGCGCGCATCGTTCTTCTCGACGGCGCGATGGGCACGATGATCCAGCGCTACAAGCTCGACGAGGCGGCGTACCGTGGCGAGCGCTTCAAGGATTGGCCGAGTGACGTGAAGGGCAACAATGATCTGCTTTCCCTCACGCAGCCGGGCGTCATTCGCCAGATCCACGACCAGTATGTGGCGGCGGGCGCCGATATCATCGAAACCAATACGTTCAGCAGCACCACGATCGCGCAAGCCGATTACGGCATGGGCGAAGTCGTGCCCGATATCAACCGCGCTGCGGCGCGGGTCGCTCGCGAGGCCGCGGACGCCTGCACGGAGCGCCGCGTATTTGTGGCCGGCGCGATCGGGCCTCTCAACCGAACGCTCTCGATCTCGCGCGACGTGAACGATCCTGGGAAGCGCGATGTGACCTTCGAGCAGGTCGCCGGCTCCTATCGGCAGCAGATCGAGAATCTGGTCGAAGGCGGCGTCGACATTCTCCTCGTTGAGACGATTTTCGACACGCTGAACGCCAAGGCCGCGCTGTTTGCGATTTCCGATTATTTCGAGGCAACCGGCCGGCGTATTCCGGTGATGGTTTCCGGCACAATCACCGACCTGTCCGGGCGCACACTGACCGGCCAGACGGTCGAAGCGTTTCTCAATTCCGTTTCGCACTTTCCGATGCTCTCCGTCGGTCTGAATTGCGCGCTTGGGCCAAAGGAGATGCGGGCTCATATCGAAGAGCTTTCAACAAAGGCGCCCTTTTTTGTGAGCAGCTATCCCAACGCCGGCCTGCCGGATCCGTTGTCCGAAACGGGGTTCCCGGAAACGCCGGAAACCCTCGCGCCGCAACTTCGCGAATGGGCCGAGCAGGGCTGGCTGAACATCCTCGGCGGGTGCTGCGGAACCACGCCGGCCCATATCCGCGCCATCGCGGAGGCCGTCCGGGACCTAACTCCGCGGCGCATCCCCGGGCGGCCGCGCACGCTGCGTTTGAGCGGGTTGGAAGCCTTCACGGCCCGTCCGGAGATCCCTTTCATCAACATCGGCGAGCGGACGAACGTCACGGGCTCTCCGCGATTCGCCAAATTGATCCTGGCGGGAAATTACGATGAAGCGCTTGCCGTTGCGCGCCAGCAGGTGGAAGCCGGCGCCCAGGTCATCGATATCAACATGGACGAGGGGATGCTCGACGGGCCTTCGGCCATGACCAAGTTCCTCAATCTCATCGCGAGCGAGCCGGATATTTCCCGCGTTCCCGTGATGATCGACTCCTCGAAGTGGGAGGTCATCGAAGCCGGTTTGCGCTGCGTTCAAGGGAAGGGAATCGTCAACTCGATCTCGCTGAAGTCCGGAGAGGAGGATTTCAAACGCCAAGCCCGCCTCGTTCATCGTTACGGGGCTGCGGTGATCGTGATGGCGTTTGACGAACGCGGGCAGGCCGACACTTGTGAGCGCAAGATCGAAATCTGCCAGCGGGCGTACCGCATCCTTACCGAGGAGGTTGGGCTGCCCGCTGAAGATATCATTTTCGACCCCAATATTCTCACGGTCGCCACGGGCATTGAAGAGCACAATGACTACGCCAGGGCGTTCATCGAGGCGACACGCTGGATCAAGACCAATCTGCCTCATGCCCGGGTGAGCGGTGGAATCAGCAACATTTCGTTCTCTTTCCGAGGAAACAACCCCATTCGCGAGGCCATGCACTCCGCATTCCTCTATCACGCCATCAAGGCCGGCCTGGACATGGGCATTGTCAACGCCGGGCAGCTTGGCGTTTATGAGGATATTCCGAAGGACCTGCTCGATCTTATCGAGGACGTTCTCTTCAACCGCAGCCCCGACGCGACCGAGCGCCTCGTCGATTATGCCGAGAGGATCAAGCAGAGCAAAACCGCTGGTCCTCCCGGCGGGCAAAAATCCGCGACTGAAGACGCGGCGTGGCGTCGAGAGCCTGTCGCAGAGCGCCTCAAGCACGCGCTCATCAAGGGTATTGTGGACTATGTCGACCAGGACACCGAGGAGGCCCTCCTTGAATACGGCAAGCCGCTGAGCGTCATTGAAGGCCCTCTCATGGACGGGATGAAGGTGGTCGGCGACCTCTTCGGAGCGGGGAAAATGTTTCTGCCTCAAGTCGTGAAAAGCGCCCGGGTGATGAAGCGCTCCGTAGCCTGGCTCACGCCACTCATGGAACAAGAGCGCGCAGCCAATCCCGGCAGCCGCGCACAGGGGCGCATCGTCATGGCCACGGTCAAGGGGGACGTCCACGACATTGGAAAGAACATCGTCGGCGTCGTGCTTGCCTGCAATAACTACGATGTCATCGACCTCGGCGTCATGGTTTCCTGTGAAAAAATTCTACAAACCGCCCGCGAGCGAAACTGCGACATCATCGGATTGAGCGGCCTGATCACACCGTCTCTTGACGAAATGATCCACGTGGCCAAGGAAATGCAGCGGGCGGATTTTTCCATGCCTCTCCTGATTGGAGGGGCCACGACCAGCAAGGCCCACACCGCTCTGAAAATCCAGCCGCATTACGATCATGGCGTGATTCACGTGCTCGACGCCAGCCGAAGCGTCAACGTGGTGAGCTCGCTGCTCAGCCCGGAGCGAAGGCCCGACTACCTGGCCGGAGTCAACACGGAATACGAAAATCTCCGCGCCGAATACGCCGGACGTTCCGGAGCCCGGGAGCTTCTGCCTTTCGAGGAAGCCAGGGCGAATGCGTTTGCCTGCGACTGGCCGGCGGTTGACATTCCCGTGCCTGAGCGGCTTGGCGCCATGGAATTCGACGAGTTTCCTCTTGCCGAGCTCGTTGATTATTTCGATTGGTCGCCATTCTTCCATGCATGGGAGCTGCGCGGGCGCTTCCCGGCAATTTTTGACGATCCCGTCGTCGGCGTCGAAGCCCGCAAGCTCTACGACGACGCGAGACAGCTCCTTGATGACATTGTGCGCAACCGGCGCTTTCGCGCACGGGGTGTGCTCGGCTTTTGGACGGCAAACAGGATCGGCGAGGATATCCAGCTCTACGCGGACTCCCAGGCCACCTCTCCGCTGGCGAAGTTTTACGGCCTGCGGCAACAAATGAAAAAGCCTCCCGGCCAGCCGAACTTCTCGCTTGCGGATTTTGTCGCCCCGCGCGATTGCGGCCGGATCGACCACCTTGGCGCCTTTGCCGTCACCGCGGGAGAGGAGGTCCACGAAGTCGCCGCCGACTTTGAACGCCGCCACGATGATTACCTGTCGATCATGACGAAAGCCTTGGGCGACCGGTTCGCCGAGGCTTTTGCCGAATGTCTCCACCGGAAGGCGCGTGAGCTTTGGGGCTTCGGGAAAACGGAAAACCTCACCAACGAGGAAATGATTCGCGAAAAATACCGAGGGATTCGACCGGCTCCGGGCTATCCGGCCCAACCCGACCACACCGAAAAGTTGACGATCTGGCAGGTTCTTGACGTCGAGCGCCGAACGGGTATCCGGCTCACGGAAAGCCTCGCCATGTACCCCGGCAGCAGTGTCAGCGGGCTTTATTTTGCTCACCCGGACGCGAAGTACTTCGGCGTCGGCAAAATCGAGCGTGATCAGGTGCAGGACTACGCCGCTCGCAAGGGTATGGAGCTCGCGGAAACCGAGAAATGGCTGCGGCCCATTCTGAATTACGACGCGGAATCGCCCCGGAAGGACCTCGCGCAGCAAACGCCAACCTGATAAACCGTTCGCTTGAGAGATTGGAGGTGACTGCCGACCCACAATTCTGATAGTCGTAGAATCTTGCCGGGCGCTGCATGGAATCCCGTGAAAACCGGGAGCAGTCGCGCTGCTGTAACTGGAAACAACGTCCCTCTCCCGGTCCGAACCGGGATAGAGGTCAATTTCCGCAAATGCGGAGGTGAAGACGGGACGGAGGAAAGCCCGCTGAGGCGGAAAGCATCCAGGAGCCAGAATACTTCAACGCCGGGCACTCATTCGTTCCGATCAACGTCCTGCGACGCCCGGAGCGCAAAGCCTTCTTCGCAGAAAAAAGAAGAATGAGGATCGGGTGGCTGTCCAGGGAAAGACGCAACTCCGGTCCCCACAACCGGATCATTCCATGAAAAAAATCACGCACCCCAGGGCGGCGCTCCTCGCCGCAATCCTCGCAGTCGTCTTCCCGATTTCGGGACGCGCGCAAATCGTCATCGGCACCGGACCGGATGCCTCCTATGCCGTGATCCAAGCCACCGGATCTAGCGATCAATCATTTACTCTAATTTACGAATATCGCTACAATTATGACCCGTCGAAGCCGCTCGACGGATATGATCTTCTGACCGCGATCGATTCAGCTTTGCCAGAGTTGAACCTCAATTTCATTACTTTCGGCGAGGGGAGTACAAATTATTTCCTCAATTCGGTCACCTATGGCACGACAACGCTTACAAATACTCCAGGTCCCGCCTTTGCCCCATTTTGGGCTCAATGGGTGCACGGCGGAGAGGCGGGGTATCCCACTGCGGAGCCGATTTTTTCCGTCAATTGGAGTCTCGGATCGGGGGTTTCCAGCCCCTACCGCTCGATTGCGCCAGGGTCATCGGACGGATTTGTGTTTAACGACGGAAATGCATCCCCCGACGGTAAGTCCCCTTCCCGAGCCTCGGGCAGTTGCTCTCCTTTTTGGTGGAACGATCCTCCTTGTGATCAGGTTGATTCGCAGAGGGGCTTTCGTGCGAGCCGGTGCATGAAAGGCACTCGCGGGGGATTCACGCTCATCGAGCTCCTCGCGAGCGTCGCGATCGTCGGCGTCCTCGCTTCATGCCTCGCTGTCGCGGGTTGGAAGGTTTACAAGGATTCGTCGCTTGCCGTTTCGGCCAACAACATCCGTCAGCTTGCCGCCGGGTCGGCCAGCTACCTGGCGGACAACAACCACGTCTTCTGGCGATACCGGTTCACAGATCCTGACAAACCTCCCGGAGTGACTTGGTGGTTTGGATTCGAACCCGCGGCGAGCCTGACGCTCCCCGAGGGCCAGCGAATTCTCAAACCGGAGGAAGGGCCGCTGGGCGGCTATGTCCCGGCTGGGTTTCACCCGGACCCCAGCTTTGCCTTCACCGGCAAGGCTTTTAAACCAAAGTATCGCTTCGGATACATCGGCATCGGCTACAATGTGCTGCTAGGCGGAGGGTGGCTCGGGACGGGACAGCCGCTCAACTATTGGTCGCTGAACAAGCCAGGAGAGATCGTTGTCTTTGCGACTTCGGCGCAGGTGAATACCTTTCAGGCCCCCGCCTCCACCCGCAATCCCATGATCGAGGAATTTTATGGCCTGGATCAACGCGAGATCACCGTTCATTTCCGTCATGCGGGACTCGCGATGGTGGCATTTGCCAATGGCTCAGCGGGCTTTCTGCCGATGGACGAGACGACGCGCGATCCACGGGCGCCCAAGGCGAATGTCGGGCGGTTTGCGCCGGTCGGCAGCACGCAATATCTCAAGCCGTAAAAGCGCCCGCTTCCAAAGAGGAGCGACTCCTAATCGACCGCGGCTTTCTAGGGAGCCTTAAGGGTAACGACCTGCTTTTCCGCGGCGCGCCGATTGATCACGAAAGTGTTGTTGTCGCCGTAGACTGCCCAGGGTCCCGACGGAATTTCCTCAAAATCGACGAACTTCCAGTCGGTCACATCGCTGTCCTCCATGCCAAGGAAATCACGCACCGCGGGCGACACGTCGATTCCAGCGCCCTTGTTGAGATTGGGCAGAGGACGCTCCGGACCAAAAACGTACTGCCAGTTGTCGGTGCGGAAGGGTCCGGCATCTTCCCATTGCGCATAGCAAACGCGGTCTCCTTTGCGTATGGCAATCCAGCGACCTTTGCATACCGACTTTCCCGGTCCCTTATATTCCTTGTTGAACCATGGGATCACTTGCCCGGCCTCGGGCTTATGACCGTTTGCGGTCTTGTCGTTATACGGAAGAGCCACGTAGAAGGGGTTTTGCCCCGGAACAAAGCTGGCCGGGATAAACTCGCTGGTCCGATTTTTTCGGTCGGGAGTGTCTGTCCCGCCGTAATTCTCGGCCCACTTTGCATCCCAACTGCTCTTATGGTTTGGAACGGGATTACCGGATGTCGGTTTTTCGCCGATCCAGAACGTTGTGGTCACAATGTCCTTCTTCCATGGGTAACGATCCACGCTGTCGCCCGGCTGATCCTGGAATTCCTCCGACGGAGGCGGAGTGGCGTCTTCTCCGGCGGCTTGCAACTGGCTTGGCCGCATCTTCTTGCTCGCCTTGGTCAGCTCTTTGATATTGTCGCCCTTTGCCATAAGGGTATGACCGGCGAAGATGGATGTAAGGGACGAAACCCAGATACTGAGGGAATGGAGCAGCGAGCCGCGTTTCATGTACCTGCCTTTCACCAGCGAAGGGTATCCGCACCCTGTTTCAAGAGGGACGCACCGCCGTTACGCTATGGCTAATTTTCGGCTCTGGCCCCCGGTTCTGGCAAGTAAATTCTTTTCCAAATCCTGGCCAAGGCAAAGGAATGGACTTAGTTTTTGCCTGAGATGAAGGCAATTCAAGTCGAAGAATTTGGCGGACCCGAGGTGATGCGGCTCGTTGAGCTCCCTGACCCGGCAGTCTCGGGAAACCAGATCCTTGTCCGCATCCAAGCGGCGGGAGTCAATCCTGTGGAAACCTACATCCGCGCGGGTACCTACGCTCGAAAGCCAAGGTTGCCTTATACCCCTGGCAGCGATGGCGCGGGCATGGTTGTTGCCGTTGGTTCCGACGGGAGTAGCGTTAGACCCGGAGATCGCGTTTTTCTTTCGGGCTCGATCTCGGGAACTTATGCTGAGCTTGCTCTTTGCACACCGGAGCAGGTGCACTCTCTGCCTGAGAAGGCGACCTTTGCCCAGGGCGCCGCGCTCGGGGTGCCTTATGCCACGGCGTATCGGGCCTTGTTTCAACGCGGGCGGGTGCAAGCTGGCGAGACGGTTCTTGTGCACGGGGCAAGCGGGGGTGTGGGCACGGCGGCCGTGCAACTCTCGCGCGCGGTCGAAATCCGGGTCTTTGGCACCGCCGGCTCTCCAGAGGGCCGGGAACTGGTTCGCGATCTCGGGGCGGATCACGTTTTTGATCACAACGATCCCGCTTATCGGGAAGCCATCCTCGATGCGACCGGTAACCGCGGGGTCGATTGCATTCTGGAAATGCTTGCGAACGTCAACCTTGGTCACGACCTCCGATTACTTGCGCCGTTCGGACGCGTTGTCGTCATTGGAAGCCGTGGCAGCGTGGAGATCAATCCTCGCGATGCGATGGCGCGGGACGCGGATATCCGTGGCATGGTCCTCCCGAACACTTCGTCGTCCGATCTCGCCGCCATTTACAGATCCTTGGGCGAGCAACTTGCAACGACCCAAATCCGCCCGGTGATTGGACGGGAATTCCCGCTGGCCGCCGCCGCCGAGGCGCACCGCGCGGTCATGGCTCCCAACGCACGAGGCAAGATCGTTCTTACTCCGTGACGCGGTGATGATGTAGGAGCCACTCCGCGACGAGGAGAGCGAGAGCCGCCAGCGTCAACCAGCGACACGGCTGCAGGGCTCCCCAACCTCGGCTCAGGAGGGAAATCGTGCTGCCGGTGCTTTCCGCTGCGCGGAGGTCTGACTCCGCTGAATCCCCCGTATTGACTGCCAGCCAGCGGGACCGAAAGGGCCCGCGCACTTCGTAAAGCCCATTCCTCTCGAATCTGAGGGGCGTCTCAACAACTTGCGGAACCTTGTCCCCGCCCGCCACTCCTTCCTCGAGGAGAGGTTTTCGCGAAATGCTTCCGCCTTTTGCCGGAATGAAAGTCTGGCCCGCCTTCCAGTCGCTTTCGGCTTCCAGGCTGCGCCCCGCGAGCCAATGGACGACGTTGCTCACAAAGAGGGGGAAACCGACTCGCAAGGGGAAATTCGAATCGCCGACGCCGAAGGCGCTCGCGACGGCGCGCTCGCCCCGTGGCCCTTCCATGGTCACGACCATCGGCTCGCCTGCGCTTTGTACAGGAGTCGAAGTGCGCCAGCGTCCATCGTCCGGGATCGCGAGCTTGCTGGCTCGTGCCAGCCGGATCGCGCCCAAGTCCACGTTCCAAAGAAGCGGACTCTCTAATCCCGCTTCAAGGGAAGCCATTGGGGTCTCCGCTCCGGCGACATTGAATGGTGTGCGTCCGAAGAAGAAGAACGAACCGCGTCCCAGCGAGTCGAGCGTTGCATCCTGAGGCAGCCAGTTGTCAAAAACGACCGCGTCGAAGTCCGCGCCCATATCCGAGCGCCACATTTCCGGTTTCAGGATTTCCACCGCGAGCGAGGGGTCGGCCTTTAGCGCGCCTTCGAGAAACGGGTCGTCTTCACCGATGAGGAGCACACGCAGGCTCTGACCGGCCGGAAGCGCGGCGTAGGCGGTGTTGTCCACGGCCAGCCCGTCCGCAGACGTCAGACTCGCCGTGAGAAATCCCCTGCCCGAGGCCAGCATTTGCTTGGGAACAATCGTGGAAAAATTCCGCGTTTCACCCGGTTCGATCCGAAATCGCTGCAAATCGAACGATCGTCCATCGAGAGAGAGCTCGATTTCGGTATCGCGAGCGGACGAGGAGAAGTTCCCGAGCTTGACGAAAATCTCCGTCGACTGCGGACTGGCTGGCAGCGGCCGTTGCGCCAGGGCCAGGATGCCCACGTTGTCCCGCGACTTGCCGACGGCGATTTGCTCCACGCTGCCTGACGCGGGCACCTTGCGGTCGCTGATGACAAAGAGCCTCTTCTCGCCGGGTTTTGCGTCCAGAAGCCTGCGCGCCAGGAGGAGAGTCTCCTCCATGCCGCCACCGGCATCCGACGGTGCGAGCGATGCCAGTTTCCCGCGAAGCTCTTTCCCGTCGCTCGAGAAAGACGAAACAATCCGGGGCAGTCCTTCCACGGTGAGAAGAGCCGCCTCATCGTTTGGCCCAAGCCTTGAAACCATCTCTTGCGCCGCAAGCACGGCATCGGCAAAGACGCCGGAAGCCTGCATTCGGGCCCGCGCATCGAGCACAATCACCGTGGCACGGCGTCCGCCGGGCAATGCTTCCTCGGGTCGCGCGAGCGCCAGCATCAGGAACAAAAAAATCAACAACTGAAGGAGCAGCGAGAGCGGATTGCGAAGACGGCCCAAAAACTTTCGATGCGGCTCTCGTTCGAGAACTTTCTGCCAGAAGAGCAGCGTGGACACCTCCAGAGATCTCCGCCGGGGTCGCTGCAAATAGAGCGCCACGATCACAACCGACAGCGCGCTGAAAAAAAATGCCGCCGGGAACAGAAAATTCATCGCACCAGTCCGTCCCGCCGAAAAATGCGCAATATGATATCGTCGAAATCGGCATCGGCGACGATGAAAGAATACCCCGCGCTGTGCCTGGCGCACCAGGACCTGACGCCATTGCGAAAGCGCTCGACCTCCTCCCGATAGATCCGCCGAAGCCCCGTGCCCGCCGTGACGGTCATTTCCTGGGCGCTCTCGCAGTCGCGGAGTATCAGATCTCCGCTCTCGGCGGGATCACATTCGGCCGGATCCATCACGTGCACGAGATGCACCGCGAAATGACGTCCCACCAAGGCGCTCAGCCCGCGTTCATATCCGGCCGGATCAAGGCAATCGCTCAAAACGATCGCAAGGCCGCGGCGGCGCCGGCTGCGTCCAAATCGCTCGAGACTCGCGGAGAGGTCCGTTCGACCGCCGTCGGGGTCTGCGCGGAGGAAGCGCAGGACGTCGTGAAATGCCGTTCTGCCCCGGTAGCGACCGCTTTCGGCGCGGAGCGCGGAATCGAAGAACCACAGCGCGACATGGTCGAGCCCGTGGAGAGCGAAATAGGCCAGGGCCGCCGCCAGTTGCCGGGCCAGTGTGAACTTTGTGGGACGGGGAGCGGCAGGCGGGCGCCAGTGCATGGAAGAGCTGCAATCGATGAGGATTCCCACGTCGAGATCCTCCTCGTCTTCGTAGAGCTTCATCATCAACCGTTCGATGCGGCCGTAGATGCTCCAGTCGATCCGGCGCGGATCGTCGCCGGGCACATAGTTGCGAAAGTCCGCGAATTCCAGACTCGATCCCGTGCGTCGCGAGCGACGCTCGGCGCGCAATATGCCGGCAAACCTCCTGCGCATTTGCAAGCGCACGCTCTCGAGCCGGGCAAGGAAGTCCCCGTCGAAAAGGTTGGCGTCCCCGCGCGGCATGGCCCACATGTAAGCCGCCTCGCAGTTTTTTTCCATCTCTCTGGAGCAGGAAAAGCACGGGAGGCCTTCTCAACCACGCCGCGAGCGACGTGTCGCTGCGGGGATTTTACGATTTCTCTTGGCTGGTCGTGGCCGGTCGAATTTCCTGCTGGCATGCGCTTTTGCCTGAACGTCCTGCTCTTTCTTTCCCTGCTCAGCACCACGAAGGCAGACTGGAAGCTGGAGAGATGGAAGGAGCTTGGCGTGCTGAGCGGCAACGCGGTGGCTTGGGAGAGTGAGGCTTCGTCGGATGGACGGACCATTCGCCTGAGCGGTATCACTTTTGAGTCCAGGGAGTTCGTGTTCCGCGTCGTTGACAACCCCCCCGAAAACCGCCAGTCGCTCGAATCGGCACTCGCGGCCGCTGGCGCATTCGGGGGATCGAATGGAGGCTATTTTCATGGGGACTTTACGCCGCTCGGGCTGGCGATCAGCGACGGAAGAACCGTGCACCCCTTCGAGCGCGCCAAACTCCTGAGTGGCATTCTGGCCGTGCGCAAAGGCGGCATTGAACTTGTGCGCTCCAACCGTTTCAAGCCGGGAAGCGACGTTCGAGACGCTCTGCAGGCCGGTCCCTGGCTTGTCGAGAAGGGGTTGCCCGTGACAGGACTTAACGGTGAGCGTCTTGCGCGACGCACGATCGTGGCAAATGATGGCAAGGGCCATTGGATGATTGTGGCGATCTCTTCGGTGACATTGGCCGATGCCGCGAGGGTGCTCTGTTTGAAGGGTGTCGCCGGTTCAGGGGCGATCGCGAATGCGTTGAATTTCGACGGGGGCTCCTCGACAGCCCTTCGTGCCGTGGCGCAGGACCGGGTCTTGATTCATATCGCCTCCTTTGGAGCCGTGCGAAATTACCTCGCCATTGTCGGCCGCCAGAGATAAATTTCCCTCAGTTCATTGTCCTCTCGCGGGCGGACTCAATTTCATTATTTTCCTGCATGCAAATCCACCTAAGCCCCAGACATCTGACCCTGACCGCGGCAATTTACGGGTACGTCGCCGAGAAGATCACCCATCTGGAGCAACTCACCGATCGCATTCTCGCCGCCCATGTGGTTCTGCTTCACGACGAGACGAAAACCAAGAAACACATCATCAAGGTGCACCTCGCGGTCCCCGGGCCGGACATCTACGCCGAGCACGCCGAGAACGATCTCTATGCAGCCATCGACAAAGTGACGGGCAAGCTGTCCCAACAGCTGAGGAAGCGCAAGACCCGCATTGCCGATCGCAAGAAACACCGCTCGCGCCTGGCCAGTGAGGAGAAAAAGAGAGGATTCAAGCGCCGGTAGGGGTAAGCTTCTGGTGGATTACAAGGTCAAACTCGAGGTTTTTGAGGGGCCTCTCGACCTTCTGCTTTATCTCATCAAGCGGGACGAAGTCGACATTTATGAGATTTCGATCGAGCGGATCGCCAGGCAGTATCTCGAATACATAGAGGCCTTCCAGGTCCTCAACATCGACATCGCCGGCGAGTTCATCGTGATGGCTGCGAACCTGCTCTACATCAAAAGCCGCACCCTGCTGCCGAAGGATCAGCAAATGGCGGAGGAGGATGCCGATGAAGATGATCCGCGTTGGGAACTTATCCGGCAGCTTATCGAGTATAAGAAATTCAAGGAGGCGGCCTCCCATCTCCGGACCCGCGAGGCCATGCAGGAATTGCTTTTTCCGCGCTTCCCTGCGACGCCAGAGCTTGTTCCCGCGGGTAATCTCCTCATCGAAGAGGTCGGGATCTTTGATCTCATCAATGCCTTTCAAAAGATTCTCAAGCGTCTGGAAAGCACCAGGAACGAGGACCTGCGCGAGATTTTTGAGGAGAACTTCACGGTTTCCGACAAGATCGACTTTCTGCTTCGCGTCATCTCCGAGGGTATTCCGGTGCGTTTCGAGGAATGTTTTGCGGATGTGGCGAGCCGCGCCGAAATCGTGGTGACTTTTCTCGCGTTGCTCGAGCTGATCCGGCTTAAGCAACTCCGCGTCCGGCAGGAGAATCCTCTCGAAGAAATCTGGATCGAGCGGGCCGAGTTTGCCGCGGCGTCCATGGAGAGCTCCTATGAGCGATGAAATTCCGGGCCAGTCGCTCAAGCTGGTCGTGGAGGCCATTCTCTTTGCCTCGCAAAAGCCGGTTTCGATGCGGGATCTTCAGGCCATACTGAAAGGCGCCGCGGAGGCGAACAGGGAAGATTCCCTCATCGCCGCATTCGCCGGGATCAAGGAGCCGGCACTTCGTGAAGTGCTTGACGAACTTGAAACCGACTGCGGCGACCCTTCTCGAGCCTATGATCTGCGGGAAAGTGCCGCCGGCTGGCAGCTGGTTACCAAGCCGGTGTTCGCTCCCTGGTTGCGGCAGCTCTTCCCGGAATACCGTTCGGCTCGTCTGAGCGCCCCCGCTCTTGAAACGCTGGCAATCGTTGCCTACCGCCAGCCTGTGACGCGAGCCGACATTGAGGCCGTAAGGGGCGTTGCCGTGGATGGTGTGCTGCAGACGCTGCTCGATCGTGCGCTCGTCAAGATTGCGGGTCGTGCGGAAATTCCGGGCCGTCCCCTGCTTTACAAAACCACAGAGAACTTTATGGAGCATTTTGGCCTCAGGAATCTCGATGAGCTTCCCAACGCCGAGGAGCTGCGCAGGATTCCCCTGCCTGTGGCGGCTGCTCAAATAGGCGCCCAGGTCCCGGATGATCCGAAACGGCCTTCCGATCAAGAGCCTGAACGGGCTGAGACCCCGGATCCGGCCGGGGTTCAGAACGTCCAAACGGAGGAGAAACGCTGATGAGTGATATCGCTGAATTGCGAGCGAAAATCGACACGATCGACACCGAACTTCTGCGCCTGCTCAACGAACGCGCAAGGGTTGCCATGGAAATCGGCGTGATAAAAAATCGGGAGGGCCTCCCCATTTATTCGCCGGAACGCGAAGATCACGTGATTCGGGGCCTTGTTGAGCGCAGCGACGGGCCGCTTACGCCCGAAGCCATTCGCGCCATCTATTGCGAGATCATGTCCGCCGCATTGGCCGTTGAGAAAGATGTCGCCATCGCCTGTCTCGGTCCCTTTGGCTCAAGCTCTCACCAGGCTGCGCGAAGCAAGTTCGGCTCGAGTGTGCGCTACGTTTTCCTTTCGAACACGGAGGAGGTGTTTCGCGAAGTCCGGCGGGACAGCGCCGATTGCGGCGTAGTGCCCATCGATCATCCCGAGCATGGCCTTGCCAATCAGACCTTTGACCAGCTCGCCGAGACCGAGCTTTCCATTTGCGCGGAAGTCTTGCTCGCAAGCGAGCGGGGAACGCATAACGATGCGGCGCGCTTCTTTGTTGTGGGTCGCCACGCGAACCCGCCTTCGGGCAATGACATGACGATGCTCATGCTGCGCATCGAGGACAAACCCGGCGCGCTCGTTTCCGCTCTCGAGCCATTCAAGATTCTTGGTATCAATCTGAGCCATTTTGCAAGCCGCCCAGCCGCTCACGGAAGCCAGGATATTTTCTTCTTTGTCGAGGCCGCTGGACACATCAGGGATCTCCAGATGGTCGATCTTTTTCGGGAGCTCTCAAGGTGTTGTCGAGCCGTCAAGGTCATCGGCAGCTACCCGAAAACCAATCCCTGAGAGTCATTTGAGAACCGCAACGACGTGACCGTCGGCATAAAGCCGGTTTGCGCGATTGAAATGGACGGCCTCGAAATCCATGCAGATCCGCATCCGGGCCGGATTTACCGTCCTTACGCCGCCTCGCCAGCCATAGACAACTGGATTGACCTTAAGCTCCCCATCCAGGATCGGGCTCCACTGATAACTGCTCCCGCGCTGCGCGAAGTAGTTGCCGGCCCGGAGGTCTTCAGGGCATCTGAGAAGCTGCTGCGTCACTCCGTAAGGGCCGAGCTCAGTGAGCATGGGCTTCGCCTCGTACGCGGGATCGTAGACCGGATCGTCCGGGTTGGGCTCGATGAAAGGAAAAGTGTTGTCGTTATCCGCGAGGTACGTGCCGACGGCCACTCCGATCTGGCGGAGGTTATTCATGCAGACGACACTCCGGGCCCGCTCGATCATCCTCTGGTATTCCGGAAAGGCCAATGCGAGAAGGACTCCCGCGATCGCGATGACAATAAGGAGCTCAATGAGGGAAAATGCCTTATGCCGTTTCACGATTTCGTCGGCGCTCCCTTGATCTGTTCCTTGCGCTGAATGTAATTGCGATATCTCTGTTCGCGCTGTTGCGGGGTGCGTTTCGCGTCGCGCGCGGCAGCGCGTTCCTCCATGACGGCCTGAACCTCCGGTCTGTTCATTTGCTCCTCGATCTTTGCCCGGCGCTCCTGCTCGGGCAAATCGCGAAGCGACTGCCAGAATGCCCGCATCTCGTCGAAACGCCGTTGCGCCTCCGCTTGCTCGTCCTGGGGAAGCATCGCGATCTGGGCTTGAGCCCGCTCGGCCATCCACTCGGGATTTTCCTCCCGTTCGTCGCGCCCTCTGCGGCGCGGGGTGAACACCGTTGCGTTTTGCGCGGTTTCACGGACTTCCTCCGAGGGGCGATCGCCCGCGCTGCGCTCTTCGGCGGCCCGTGGGGGATGAACGGTCAAAAGAAAGATCTCCCTTATTTCGCCTTTTGCAGCTTTTGCCAGGGCAGCCGCCACCTTTCCGGTCTTGCCGGACGAGGGCAACTCGACGGGCGCCGGGTTCCATTCCTTGGGAACTGCGAAAAGTGCCCCCGTCTTTTGGGCTCCCTGCTCGAGGATGGCTTGCAGACTCTTGTCGGCAGACGGAGTGACCTTCCACTCGATAAGGCGCGGATCCAAAACGGCCCCATCACTTAGCACCATCCCTCGCCTGAAGCCTAAGAAAAAGACCGCCCAGTCCCCCGGATTTGATCCCGATTCGAAGGCGGCAAGGCCGTCCACGATCTGCTTCGCTCTCGGAGCACCGATGTACGCGAGTCGAACGTCCCCGTCGATGCGGGTTGCAAGGGTGTCGATGGCTTCAAAAACCGGCGCGCGTTTCAGCCGGATGGTTACGGGAGTGGCAGGGTCGGCATTCGTGCTGATCTGCACCCGCCCCTGACGCTCAATCGACCCGATAACTTTGGAAAGTGGGGCGTTCGCATAATCTAAGCTCACGAATCCCCAATCCGTGGCCCATCTCCACACCAGAACGCCGGCAAGGAGCGTTAGCGCACCAAGCAGCACGACGATTCGGAGAGAACGCATGGTGTAATAACGAGTCCGCGAGCGCAAAGTTACAACAATTCTTTCGTGCCCCTTCATGTAATTGCGGCTTGCAATGGGAGGCGCACTGGACGATTTTTGCGCAAGCCTCAGTCGTTTAATGAAATGCACATACGAGTAGCCGTGAATCTCTTGAAGTTGTTCACACGGCGGCTCTTCTGCATGGTTGTTCTCAGGTTTTCCGCGAATGAAAAGGTAGAGAATTCCGCGGAGAGATCGGCACCGTCTGAGGCCTCAACGGCAAGATTGCGCGCTCGGAAAGCTTTCCGTCGAAATTCCGCGCCGCACGCCACTGCAATAACTCAATCCAATGTCACCCGAACACACACCAGTCAGCGGAAACCGCCCCCAAAGGCGGGGTGGCCGCCGGCAAGCCCGCCCACGCGGCGGTCCCCGCACTCGCCAGGAAACGCCAGTTCAACCGAAAAAAGAAACCTTATGGCAAAAGATTGCCGCCTTCTTCACCGGCCGGAGCGCCCCGGAGACTTCGGGGGTTGTCGCCGCCGAAAAACAAAGTCCTCCCTTCGATGGGGACGTGATTCAGTCGAAGCGCCAGGCGCGTCCCGCAGGCTTTAGGAAGCCTGAGATTGTCGAGGTTTCGTCACCTCGGATTTACGTGGGCAACCTCTCGTTCGACGCAACCGAAGGCGATCTCTCCGAGCTTTTCAATGGAGTCGGCTCGGTCGAGAACGTTGAGATTGTCTCAAACAAGCACACGCAAAAATCGAAGGGATTTGCCTTCGTGCAGATGCAAAGCATTGACGAGGCGAAACGGGCGGTCGCCGAACTGCACGACAAGGATTACATGGGCCGAAAGCTCGTTGTAAGCGGTGCCAAGGCCGTCGAAGAGAAGCGTGGCGAGCGGCGCCAGGCTGACTAGCAGGATTCCCATCATCGTCGCCGGCCCCACCGGGGCCGGCAAGACGGCTTTCGCCGTCGAACTGGCAAAACGGCTCGAGGGCGAAATCATCGGCGCCGACGCCTACCAGGTCTATCGCGGACTGGAAATCCTTACGGGCCAGCCGACCCCGGAGACACTTTCAGCTGTGCCTCATCACCTGATCGGATGTTTTCCGCTTACTGAGGACTTTGACGCTGCGAAATTCGTCGTCCTCGCCCGGGAGAAAATTTCGGAGGTTCTCTCGCGGGGGAAGCAGCCAATAGTGACCGGCGGTTCCGGCTTGTACATCAAGGCGCTGACACACGGTCTTCCCGAGGTTCCCGCTGCAAACTCAGGCCTGCGCTCTGAACTCGCCGGTCTTTCCTTGCAGCAATTGCGGGAACGGCTGGCCAAGGTGGATCCGGCGGCCCAAATCGATCTGAAGAATCCCAGGAGGGTGCTCAGGGCGTTGGAGATTTCTCTTCTCACAGGTCGACCAGCTTCCGAAATTCGCCGCGCCTGGGATGAAAAAGCCACGCTTCCCTCGCGAGGATTCCTTCTCGTCCGCGACCGGGCGGAACTTAACGCCCGGATCGACGGGAATGTGCGGGCGATGTTTGAACGTGGGGTGGTTGAGGAGGTCGGCAGGTGCGAAGCCATAAGCCCTACAGCTGCCATGGCCATCGGCTTCCGCGAGATTCAGGCTCTTCGCCGCGGAGAGATGAGTGAAGCGGAATGCCTCTCCAGAGTTGCGCTTTCAACCCGCCGCTACGCCAAAAGACAATTGACCTGGTTTCGTAATCAGTTTACGTTCCAAATCATCAACTTGACCGGCCTTAGCGATACGCACGAGATCCCTCCTCTCGCCATGGATTTCCTTGGTGCAGCATAATGGTTGACTGTACCTCCCGAGTTCAGGAAAAGGCCATTCTTGTTGGCTTGGAACGCGATGGGGTCAGCCGGTGGGATGTTGAAGATTCGTTGGTCGAACTCCGGCAGCTTGCCGCCACGGCCGGCGCCCAAGTGGTGGATACAGTCGTTCAAAAGCTCGATAAACCGACGGCACCATTTTATATCGGCAAAGGCAAGGCTGAGGAAGTCGCCCGCCAATGCGGGGAAAAAGAGGTCACTTCACTGATATTCGATGATGAACTCTCTCCCGCCCAGGGTCGCAACCTCGAGCAGCTCACGAGTCGCAAGGTGCTGGACCGCACTCAGTTGATCCTCGATATCTTCGCCCGGCGGGCGCGCACTCGCGAAGGCCGGCTTCAGATTGAGCTCGCGCAGTTGCAGTATCTCCTTCCCCGGCTGACTCGCATGTGGACTCACCTTTCGCGCCAGACGGGTGGGATCGGGACACGCGGGCCCGGCGAAACACAGCTTGAGGTGGATCGCCGGCGCGTTCAGGAGCGCATCGCCCGCCTTGAGCGTGATCTGCTTGGCGTACGGAAGAACCGCACGGTCCAGCGCGAGGGACGCCTCCGCCGAAATTGGCCCGTTGCCTCACTCGTAGGCTATACCAACGCCGGGAAATCCTCCGTTCTCAACAGGCTTACCGGCGCGGGAGTGCTGGCTGAGGACAAGCTTTTCGCCACGCTCGATCCGACGACCCGCCAGCTTGTGCTGCCCAATAAGCAAAAGGTGCTCCTCACCGACACGGTCGGTTTCATCCGCAAGTTGCCGCACACCGTTATTGAATCCTTCAAAGCGACGCTTGAAGAGGTCCAACTTGCCGACCTGCTTATTCATGTTGTCGATCTCAGCCACCCGCAATACCGGGAGCAAATGGCAGCAGTCGATGAGACCGTTGCCGAACTCGAGGCCGATGGCAAACAGACCGTCATCGTCTTCAATAAGATCGATCGCCTCGCCGACCCCGAAATCATCCACAGCCAGCTCCGGCACCATCCGGGGAGCGTCGCGATATCAGCGCGCACCGGAGAGGGAATGCAATCCTTTTTTCAAGAGCTGGAAGTCCGCCTCGCTTCCTGGCGGATGAAGGCCGAGTTTCGAATTCCAAACACCGAATCCGCCCTCCTTGCGGAGATCCACCGCGTCGGCCACGTTCTCAACCTTAGTTACGAAGGCGATGCCGCCATCGTCACGGCCCACGTCCCGCCAGAGCTTAAGTCCAGGCTCGTCCCCTATGAGAAGGATGCAAGCTTTCGCGCTTAAGAGTCGCCACAGTGGTCCCCCTTCGACGTCATCTTCTCGTTTTGCTGTCGCTCTCGCTGGGAGCGTGTGCCACGAATATTCCCGAGCGTAAGAAGACCGCGATTTACGACCCAAAGCCTTTGCGCGTTCAAACAGGCATAGCCTCGTGGTATAGAGATCATCGAACGGCCAGCGGAGAACGCTTTGATGTGAACGCCCTCGCCGCTGCCCATAAGAGCCTGCCCTTCGGCTCCGCCGTCCGGGTTATCGATCTCAACACCGGGAAGTCCATCATTGTGCGGATCAACGATCGCGGTCCTTACATCCGCGGACGAATCATCGACCTCACCGTTGGCGCCGCCAGGGAACTCGGCATTTACCACCGTGGGATAGCGCCTGTGCGCATTGAAGTCCTCAGGCAGATTCCGCTTCTCGAGAAGCCAAACCTGCGCAACGAGCCACCTGCGGGACAGCGCAAGAAGGCTCCGGCGAAACCGTTCGCGCTGCTTTCAGGCGACCGTTAGGAATTTCGCGCTGCGGCCGCACTCGGCCTCCATCGCTGCCGGAAGGACCACGTCAAAGCGAACGTCATTCCTTGTGAATGAGAGATATCAGTTGACTGACTCTTGGCGCTCTCAACATTAAGGATCGAACATGCGCTTCTCACACAAGATCGGAAAGCTCCTCAACCGCGATGCCTGCGATAGCGCCAGAGCCACGCTGCGGAGACTCTCGTATCCCCTGGATGCCAGACCATTCATCGAGGCAATCGATCGCAAGGCTTTCGACGCCATCAAAGCGCGCTATTTCGATCCGAAGGATGGCGTCTCGCCCAAAAAATATTTTAACCTTGAAGATTGGATGCGCACGAACGTGAAGCGCGTGCGCGACCTGCGATTACGAAAGGCGCCGCCCCGTTTGCGGATTTTGGATATCGGTTGCGGCTGCGGCTACTTTCTGCACATCGCCAAATGCCTGGGTCATGACGTGCTGGGTTTGGACATTGACCGGGAGCCCATTTTTCGGGAAATGGTTTCCCTGCTCGGGCTGGAGCGCATTGTTCATCGCATTGAACCCTTCCAGACTCTGCCGGATACCGGCGCGCCCTTCGATTTGATTACGTCGCACATGACGCGCTTCAATTGGCTCGACAATGACGCTCCGTGGGGCGTCAAGGAGTGGGAATTCTTCCTAAACGACACGGCCTCCCGCCTCACCCCCAACGGCCGTCTTCAGTTTGACCTGAATGCTCTTCCTGACGAACGGCATATGGAGCGCGAGCTCAGACAGTATTTTCGCTCCAAGGGTGCTCGCATCGATCGTCGCCGGATCTATTTGAAACCTCCGCCCGCGCGGGCAATGGCTGGTAGGATAAATGACGCAAAGAACAGCGAATGGCTTGCCAGTTCGTGACGATCTCGGGAGTCCATCACGTCGCCATCATTTGCTCGGATTACGCAAAATCCAGGCGCTTCTACAGCGAAATCTTGAGTCTCCCTGTTCTTGCCGAGATCTACCGGGAAGATCGAGGCTCCTATAAGCTGGACCTGGCGCTTCCCGACGGCGTCCAAATCGAGTTGTTTTCGTTTCCAGGCGCTCCCCAACGTTTGTCCTACCCCGAGGCCTGTGGGCTGCGCCACCTGGCCTTTCAGGTGGTCGATCTCGATCGGGCGGTGGAGGCCCTCGTATCGCACGGAGTCCCTGTCGAGGAGATACGTTTGGATCCGCTCACCGGGAAGCGATACACGTTTTTCTTCGACCCGGATGGCCTGCCTCTCGAGCTCTACGAGGGGAAGTAGGGCGATCGTCGCCGGGATTCAGGATGCCAGCACGGCTTCGCTTTGCGGCAGTGATTTGGGTCTCGCGGGGACCTTGTGGCGCGCCTTGGACACGACCACGTAGATCGCGGGAACAACGAAAAGCGTGAAGGTGGTGCCGATAATCATGCCCGAAACGAGGACGATACCAATGCTGTTGCGAGCGGCTGCCCCGGGGCCGTGTGCCAGGATCAGGGGAGTGTGACCGGCAACCGTCGCGGCCGTTGTCATCAGGACGGGACGCAAGCGCGTCGCCGCCGCTTGAATTACGGCGCGGACTTTATCCAGACCCTCTTCCTGAAGATGATTGGCGAATTCAACGATGAGAATACCGTTCTTGGAAACCAGCCCTACGAGCGTTATGAGGCCGACCTGGCTGTAGATATTGACCGAGGTAAAGCCGAGAAACGCAAACATCAGCGCACCCGAAAGCGCCAGCGGCACCGAGCCGAACAGGATGATGAAGGGGTCGCGGAAGCTCTCGAATTGCGCGGCCAGCACGAGGAAAATCAAGACGAAGGAGAGAGCCAGCGTGGTAAACAGCGTGTTGCCTTCCTTTCGCAACTGCCGCGACTCTCCGGCGTAATCGATCACGGCGCCCGGCGGCAGGATCTTTTTCGCCTCGTCTTCGAGCACTTTCAAGGCCTGGCCCTTTGAGACTCCGGGAGGGATCGCGCCCTGAATCGTAGCTGAATTGAGCTGCTGAAACCGCTTGAGTTCGCGCGGCTCCGTTGTGTTCTTGAGAGTCGCAAAGGTCGAGAGCTGAACCATCTGACCGTTCGGGCCACTCACGTAGACGTCCTTGAGCTGTTCCGCGGTGAGGCGCTCGGTCCGCTTGATCTGCGGAATGACTTTGTAGCTGCGACCCTGATTGCTAAAGCGATTGACGAAATTGCCGCCGAGCATCGTTGAGAGGTCCGCCCCGACCTTCTGCAGATTGAGGCCCAGTGCGGCCACCTTGTCGCGGTCGAAGACGATCTCGGTCTGCGGCTGGTCGTATTTCAGATCGGTGTCGGCAAACATGAAGACGCCGCTCTCAAAGGCCTTGGCGACAAGCTTGTTGGCGATTTCAAGAAGCTCTTTGGGCTCGGCGGTGGACGCAATGACCAGCTCGACGGGAAAGTTGCTGCCGCCTGGGAGGGGCGCCGGAGTAATCGGAATAACTTGCAAGCCCGCAATGGCGCCGGTCTTGGGAAACAACTCAGCCGCGATCTGCTCGGTGGTGCGCTTGCGCTCGTTCCAAGGCTTGGTTACAAGACCCCCGAAGCCGCCCGTGGGACTGCTGATTTGGAAGGTATTTGAAACCTCGGGGGCGGAACGAAAGGCTTTGTTGATCTCGTCGGAAAAGAGCGTGACTTGATCAAGGGTGGCATTGGCCGGAGCCTTTACGATCCCAAAGATGAATCCCTGGTCCTCGTTTGGCGCCAGTTCGTTCTTTGAGAACATGAGAAAAGGTGCCCAGAGGAGGCTGATGATCGAGCAGAAGGCAATGACCGGCCAGCGATTGGCAACGGCCACACCGAGCACCCGCATGTAGACGCCTCTGAGCCCGTCGAACCGGCGGTTGATCCAGCCCGCGAATCCCCGCTCCGAGTCGCCTTCTCGAAGCAGCTTCGAGGACATCATTGGCGAAAGGGTGAGCGCCACGACCCCGGAAACGATGACCGCGCCAGCCAGGGTAAAGGCAAATTCGCGGAAGAGCGCGCCCGTCAGGCCGCCCTGAATTCCGATGGGTGTGTAAACCGCCGCCAGCGTAATTGTCATGGAAATGATTGGCCCGACAAGCTCGCGGGCACCCTTTATCGCGGCATCGAACGGGCTTTCGCCCTCCTGCAGGTGACGCTCGACATTTTCCACCATGACGATCGCGTCGTCCACAACGAGACCCACCGCGAGCACGATGGCGAGCAAAGTAAGAAGATTGATCGTGAAGCCGGCCAGCATCATCAGGAATACGGCCCCCACGAGCGAAATCGGGATGGCGACGACGGGAATGATGACCGTCCGCAAAGATCCCATAAAGAGGAAGATCACGGCAACGACGATAAGGAGCGTTTCAGTCAGCGTCTTGAGCACGTCGCGAATGGCGCTCTGGATATAGACCGTCGAGTCGTACGCGACGCCCGTCTTCATGCCGGCTGGCAGGCTGCTCTCAATCTCGGGCAAAGCCGCGCGAACGGCCCGCACCACGTCGAGCGTGTTCGCATTTGGCAGCGGCCATATCCCCATGAAGGTGGCCTTCTCTCCGCTGAAGCGCACATCATCGTCGTAGGATTCCGCACCCAGTGCGACATCGGCCACATCGCCCAGGCGAACGATGGAGCCGCTCTTCTGGCGAATCACCAAATTGCGAAATTCCTCGGCGGTCTTCAGGTCGGTATTCGCGACAAGATTCACGGCAATCATCGCGCCCTTGGTCTTGCCGACGGCGGCCAGGTAATTGTTGGCCTGGAGCGCGGCGTGCACGTCGGTGGGCGTAAGATTGAGTGCGGCCAACTTGTCCGGCTTGAGCCAGACGCGCATGGCGAAGATCCGGGCGCCCAAAATGTCGGCCCGTTGAACCCCGGGAATCGAGGACAGCTTCGGCTGCACGACGCGCGTGAGATAGTCGGTGATCTGGTTTTGGTCGAGGTCCTCCGAATAGAAGCTCAGGTACATTGCCGCAAATTCGGAATCCTTCGACTCGACTTCGATCACGGGCGCCTCGGCTTCGGGCGGCAGATCGTTTCGCACCTGGGCGACCTTTGCCTGGATTTGGGTCAACGCGGCGTTCGTGTCGAAATTCAATCTCAAATGAGCCGTGATCGTGCTCAGGCCCTGGGCGCTGGATGACTCGATGTAATCGATGCCGTCCGCGCTGGCAATAACCCGCTCAAGCGGCGTGGTAATGTAACCACGCACAAGATCGGCGTTGGCTCCGACATAGACGGTCTTGACCGTCACCACGGCGATATCGCTGCGTGGATACTGCCGGACATTCAGCGTCCCAATGGAGACCAGGCCCGCGATCAGGATCAGCAGGTTGATGACCATGGCGAGCACGGGCCGCTTGATGAAAAGGTCGGTAATTTTCATGAAAGGGAACGCCACTTCCTGGCGCTCGGGTTTTTAGTTCACGATAATCTTCAAGAATCTGTCCCGGGACCAACCCGGAAGCCCCAAATTCGTTACGTGTCCTCCGGTTTCGGTGCTTCGCTGTTTTGCGGCAAAATGCTGTTGTTAACCTGGACGTGAGCCCGCGGACGCAGCTTGAAGACTCCGGAAGTGACGACTTCTTCGCCGGGTTTTACGCCCGAAAGGATTGCGACACGGTCACCCCGCGATTCGCCCACCTTGACAACCTGCTGGCGCGCTCCGCGATACGTCTTGCCATCAGGACCTTTCATGTCCTCGATGATGTAAACCATGTCCCCGTACGGCGCGAACTGGATCGACGTCGCGGGGAGCACCACGTGGCTGGACTTGTTGGCCATTGGCACTTCGGCATTCACAAACATTCCCGGGCGAAGAAGCCCCTTGGGATTTGGCACGGTCGCCTGCACACGAACATTGCGTGTTGCCTCATCGATCACAGCGTCCACAGCATTGATCCTGCCTTCGAATTCGACATCCGGCAGACCATCCGCTCGCACACGGACCTGCTGG
Source organism: uncultured Verrucomicrobiae bacterium (assembly GCA_963763735.1). Lineage (GTDB taxonomy): Bacteria > Verrucomicrobiota > Verrucomicrobiia > Chthoniobacterales > Terrimicrobiaceae > DASTFP01. Next base: position 156,034 of record CAVXQK010000022.1, read on the forward strand.
CCCGCACCGATCTGGCCGATATATTGCTGGGGCAGCCAGAAATTTACGTAGATGGGATCGAGCGACTGAAGGGGCGCCACCTGCGCGCCGCTCTGAAGGTACTGCCCGAGGTTGACCGCGCGGATGCCAAGAACGCCCGAGAACGGGGCGCGAATCGTCTTTTTGTTGATCATCGCCTTGACCTCTTCGACCTTTGCCACGGCTTGATCGTACTGGGCTTGGGACGTGTCGAAATCCGCCTGCGAGCTCACGCGACTTTTCAGCAAGTTCTGCTGCCGCGACAGATTTGCCCCGGCCAGTCGCATTTGGGCCTCGGCAGACCGCAGTTGCGCCTGCTCCTGGCTCACCTCCAGCTGAACGAGAAGATCTCCCTGCTTAACCGCCTGGCCGGATTCGAAGTCGATCTTTTGCACGATCCCCGGCTCGTCGGTGCTCACCGTAACGCCCTGCACGGCGGCAGTCGATCCAACGGCTTTGAGCGCGGGAATCCACTCCTCTTCCTTGGCGATCAACGAGGTCACGGCCTCGGGCGGCGGTGAAAAACTCGCGTATTGCGCGATGGCTTTACGCACTTGGAAAAACTTGATGCCGCCAAGCGCGAGAACAATTCCGATCGCGGCGGCAAAACCCAGGATAACGAAGAGGATTTTCTTTTTCATTGGCGAAAACCTTTGCGGTGCTCGGAAAAGGCCCTCTGAGTCTTTCGCAGGAGGGTGACAAGCTGGTCTTGTTCTTGACAGCTCAGCGCGCCCAGGACGCTTTCCGTCCACTGAAAGAGCAACGGCTCCACACTGTGAAGCAGGGTCTTGCCCGTCTCGGTGATTTTAACGCACGAAGCCCTTCGGTCCCGGAGGTCGGGCGCGCGGCCCACCAAGCCAGCCCTCTCCAAGGTATCGAGCAGCCCCGTGACGGTCGCGCGGCTCACGCTCGCGTGCTCGGCAAGCTCCGAGGAGCGCATGCTCCCATTTTCCGAACTGTCGAGCAGCAGGAGGACAACCAGTCGCGCCTGATTCAATCCGTGCCGCGCAAGAAAGTCCGCTTCGCCTCGCGAAACCACATCCCCTGTGTGGAGAATGTTTAGAAAAACTTCGCAAATCGCTGCGTTCGCGCCAGGCACACGCGTCGCAGCGGCCTGGAGACACTCGTAACGGGGAACCTCTTTGAGAAGAAGATAGGGCACCCGCGCAACTTAAGGCGGCTGATTATCAAGTCAACATATAATAAGGCGGCTTATTATTTAAGCCGATGGAGGGGTCTTGCGTATCGAACGAGAGCGTTCGGCCTGTGTGCTAGACGACAACCAGGTCGACTTCCGGAAGTTCCTCCAGGATACGCTCATAGAGGGTGGGTTCGAGCCAGCGCAAGAGCTTGCGGCGACCCGGCCGGCCCAGGACAATGTGGGTGATTCCGTATTCGCGAGCGAAGGCGATCAGGGCTTTTGCCACATTTTCGTGCTTGAGGGAGATGACGAGGCCACCCATTTTTTGGGCTGTTTCGAGGGTGTCGGCGACATGCCGCTGGGCTGTGGCGTCGATGCGAACCGCGGATTCCTTCGGCGTCCGAACATACACAGCATACCATTGCGCATTGAGCTGTGCAGCCAGCCTGGCCGTCTTGCGCAGGAGCCGCCCCGGATCGGGCCCAAGACTGCTTATGGCCACCATCACCTGGCCGAGCGCGCTGACTCTCTTGTCCGATTCGCCGGTTTCCCTTTGCTGACGGTCGAGGAAATTGGCGGTCTCCGACAAGGTCATTTCCCGGAGGCGTGTAAGATTCTTTTGCGTGAAGAAGTTGGCCAGCGCCGCTTCGATGCGCTCTTTCGGATAGATCTTCCCGGCATTGAGACGCTCCTGCAGATCCTCGGCCGGCAGGTCAATGTTTACGATCTGATCGGCCTCGGCGACGATCTCGTCGGGCACCCGTTCTTTCACCCGCACGCCTGTGGCTTCCTCGACGAAATTGTACAGGGACTCGAAATGCTGAATATTGACCGTTGTGATTACACTGATCCCGGCGCGCAAGAGATCCTGAACGTCTTCATACCGTTTTCGGTTCGGACTATCCGGCGCATTCGTATGAGCCAGTTCGTCGACGAGGGCCACGGTGGGCTTTCTGGCGATGACGGCGCTGGTGTCCATCTCTCGCAAGGTGATTCCATGGTAGGTGATGATGCGCGGCGGAACAATCTCGAGATCGCCAATCTGGGCGGTCGTCTCGGCGCGCTCGTGTGGTTCGACGTAGCCGATGACGACGTCCACGCCCCGTTTCTTCAGGCGGTGCCCCTCGGTAAGCATCGCATAGGTTTTTCCCACGCCGGGGCATGCGCCGAGGTAAATCTTGAGCTTCCCAAGCTGCTGACGACGGATGATGGATAGGAAATCCTCGGCGCTCGGGCGCGTTATGGGAGCCTGTGTGTCCATCGTTTAACCGGAACGGGGGCATCGCCGTTGCGGCGGTTGAGCTTGCTGTTTTCCACGGGGAGCTGTGTGCAGTCCCTTTTGTTCCTGATAAAGGTACCAATCCCGACCTCGTCCGTAAGGCATGAATGACTCTGATGACGTCATCGACGATAAGGGGCTTTCAGCGCGCCGCGGTGTTGTCCAAGGCGATGTTCAGCTTGAGGACGTTGACGCCGGGTTCGCCGAGGATGCCAAGCGACCGGCCATCCGTGGCTTTGACGATTTCCGCGTGGACGGCATCGAGTCCGAGACCGCGCTCTGTGGCCACGCGCGGAGCCTGGAGCTCAGCGTTCCTGACGCCGATATGCGGGTCGAGGCCGCTGCCGCTCGCGGTCACGGCGTCGGCGGGCACCAACGCATTCTCCGGCAAGCCGTTTTCGGCGCGGTAATCGGCCACGCGCTGCTTGACGGTGTCGACAAGCTTTTGCGAGGTCGGCCCGAGGTTCGAGCCCCCTGAACTTGCGGCGTCGTATCCCTGCCCGGCTGCAGAGGGGCGCGGGTGGAAGTATTTCGCGGCGGTGAAATTCTGTCCGAGGCATTCCGAGCCAACGATTCGAAGCTCTTTGCTCTCGACGAGGCTTCCATTTGCCTTGACGGGAAAGAGCAACTGAGCGGCCCCCCAGATGATTACGGGGTAGACGCCGCAGAGAATCACGGCGAAGACTAAAGTGGCGAGAATCGAAGTGAGCGTGACCTTGAGAAGAGTTTTCATGTTGCGAAGCAGGAGATTTCCGAGCTATGCGAGGTGTAAAGCGGCCACGACGATGTCGATGAGCTTGATGCCGATAAAGGGCACAATAATGCCTCCAACCCCGTAGATCAGCAGATTGCGGCGGAGGATTTTGGACGCCCCGAGCGGGCGAAATCGAACTCCCTTAAGCGCCAGAGGAATCAACAGGATGATGATGATGGCGTTGAAGATGACCGCGCTGAGGATGGCGCTTTGCGGGGTGGCCAGGCCCATCACGTTGAGCGGAGCGATCTGGGGAAATGTGCCCAGGAGCATCGCCGGAATGATGGCGAAGTATTTCGCCACGTCGTTGGCGATGCTGAAGGTGGTCAGCGCGCCGCGGGTGATGAGAAGCTGTTTGCCGATTTCGACAATTTCCAGAAGCTTCGTCGGGTTGGAATCGAGATCGACCATGTTGCCGGCTTCCTTGGCAGCCTGCGTGCCCGTGTTCATTGCGACGCCGACGTCCGCCTGCGCCAGGGCCGGCGCGTCGTTGGTTCCGTCTCCCGTCATAGCGACCATTCGTCCACCTGCTTGTTCTTTTCGAATGAGAGCGAGTTTGTCTTCGGGCCTGGCTTCGGCGAGAAAGTCGTCAACCCCGGACTCCTTCGCTATCGCCGCTGCCGTAAGCGGATTGTCGCCCGTGATCATGACCGTGCGAATGCCAATGGCGCGGAAGCGCTCAAAGCGATCCGCGAGGCCGCCTTTGACGATGTCTTTGAGCTGGATGGTGCCGAGGATCCTGACCTGATTGGCAACGAGAAGCGGCGTGGCTCCCATCTCGGAGACGGCTCTGGCATCCCTCTCAACCGCTTCGGGCAGGTTGCCGCCCATGTGCGTGCGTATCGCCTCGACCGACCCCTTGCGATAGGCATTGCCGTCCAGGTCGACGCCGCTCATGCGCGTTTGGGCGGTGAAAGGCACGAATTTGGCGTGAGGCAGTTCATGAAGTTCCCGCCCGCGGAGGCCGAATTTTTCCTTCGTAAGGATGACGATGCTGCGGCCCTCGGGAGTTTCGTCGGCGAGGGATGCAAGCTGGGCCGCTTCGGCAAGCTCCTCTTTGGTAACTCCGGGCGCCGGAATCAGAGCGGTGGCCTGACGGTTTCCAAGCGTAATTGTTCCGGTTTTATCGAGGAGCAGGACATCCACGTCGCCCGCGGCCTCGACCGCCCGTCCGCTCATTGCGAGCACGTTCTTCTGAACGAGGCGGTCGATGCCAGCAATGCCGATGGCGCTGAGCAAACCGCCGATGGTTGTCGGAATCAGACAGACGAGCAGCGCGACCAGCACTGTCGTGGAAAAATCGACATTCTGGTAGATCCCGTAGGCTTTCAATGCCATGAGCACCACCAGGAAGATGAGCGTCAGCGCGGAAAGCAGGATCGTCAGCGCGATTTCATTCGGAGTCCTTTGCCGTTTTGCGCCTTCAACCAGGCCGATCATTCGATCGAGAAAGGTTTCGCCGGGATTTGACGTGATGCGGATCTTCACCACGTCTGACAAAACGCGCGTGCCGCCAGTCACCGCGCTGCGGTCGCCGCCCGCTTCCCGCACAACGGGTGCGGATTCACCGGTAATGGCGGATTCGTCCACCGTCGCCGCGCCCTCGATGATTTCGCCGTCGCCCGGAATAAACTCCGCGGCCTTCACGATGACCAGGTCGCCTTTTCGTAACGCCTCCGCGGACACCTGCTCGGTTGTGTTGCCTTTGACGCGATTGGCAAAGGTCTGTGTGCGCGCCTTGCGCAGCGAGTCGGCCTGCGCCTTGCCGCGGCCCTCGGCCATCGCCTCCGCGAAGTTTGCGAAGAGCACCGTAAACCAAAGCCACAGCGTGATCTGCAGGAGGAAGCCCCCTGGCGCGCCCTGATTCCCCGTGAACATCAGCACGGTTGTAACCGCCGCGCCGATCTCCGTGACAAACATCACCGGATTTTTCACCATGTGGAGCGGATTGAGCTTTTTGAACGACTCGGCGATCGCCGGAACGACGATTGCCGGATCGAAGATGGAATGTGTTTTTGCGGCCATTTGGACGTTTGATCGTTGAGAGACTTAGAACAGCTTGCCCGAATACATGAGGAAGTGCTCGACGATTGGTCCCAGGGTGAGCGCTGGAAAGAAGTTGAGCGCACCGACGATGATGACGATTCCGATTAGCAGGACCGTAAAGAGCGGCCCGGACACCGGGAAGGTGCCCGCGCTGTTGGGCACGAGCTTCTTGCGTGCCAGCGAGCCGGCCAGCGCAATGATGGGGATCATCATTGCGATGCGGCCAAAGAGCATGTCGAACGCAAGCGTTGTGTTATACCACGGTGTATTTGTCGTCAGACCCGCGAACGCGCTGCCGTTGTTCCCCGCGCCGGAGCTGAAGGCATAGAGGATTTCGGTGAAACCGTGTGGACCGTTATTGTTGGTGCCATCGGTGAGAGCACCCGCCGCGTCGGGAGGCCCCCACTTGCTCACGCTTGCCCAGGCGGAGAAACCAAGGATTGAAAAGGCTACCACGAGAATGGCGAACGACGCCATTTTCACATCGTAAGGCTCAATCTTCTTGCCGAGATATTCGGGCGTGCGCCCAACCATGAGGCCGGCGATAAAGACGGCGAGTACGACAAATACGAGCATGCCGTAGAGGCCGGAACCCACGCCGCCGAAGATGACCTCACCCAAATGGATGTTAAACAGCGGAACAAGGCCGCCCATCGGGGTGAACGAGTCGTGCATCGCGTTGACCGCCCCGCACGACGCGTCCGTGGTGATCGTCGCAAAGAGCGCCGAATTGAAGATGCCAAAGCGCACTTCCTTGCCCTCCATATTGCCGTCGGCGGGATCAACGCCAAGAGCGGCGAGATTCGGATTGCCGGCCGCCTCGTAGTGCCAGCAAACGAGCGCGCCCGCGAGGAAGACAATCAGCATGGCCGCCCAGATCGCCCAGCCGTGCTTTTGGTTTCGGACCGTGCGGCCAAGGTAATAAGTCAGCGCCGAGGGAATTGCGAATATCGAGAGCATCTGGATGAAGTTCGAAAGCGGCGTTGGATTTTCGAAGGGGTGGGCTGCATTGGCGTTGACGTAACCACCGCCATTCGTTCCAAGCATCTTGATCGCGACCTGCGAAGCCATCGGGCCCTGCACAATATTCTGGGTATCGATTCTTTGGTCGACCATCAGCGGCTTTCCATCCGGGTCGTTTACGGGCTGGCCCTTGTCGTCAACTTTTGGCACCTGGATGCTGAACGGTTCGATAAGAGCCGCCGAGTCATATGGTTTGAAGTTCTGGATGACGCCTTGCGAAACGAGGAAGATCGCAGACACCAAACAGATGGGGAGCAGCAGGTAATAGCTGATCCGTGTGATATCGACCCAGAAGTTGCCCAGGGTATTCGAGGCTTGCCGTGCAATTCCCCGCACCAGGACCGCAGCGATGGCGATACCGATCGCCGCGGAAAGCCAGTTGTGAAACACGAGCGCCAGCATCTGCGACAGATACGACATCGTGGATTCGCCACCATAACTCTGCCAATTGGTGTTCGTGGTGAAACTCGCCGCCGTATTGAACGCCAGGTGCTCGCTGAGGGCGGCCATCTTCTGCGGGTTTAAAGGCAGCTTGTCCTGCAAACGCAGGATGCCGTAGGTAAACAGCATCGAAACCAGGCTGAAGATCAGCAAGGAGACCGCATATTGCTTCCAGTCGTGCTCCTTGTCCGGATCCACGCCGATGAGTTTATAGGTCAGCTTCTCGAGCGGCTTGACGAACGGATCGAGAAATGTCTTTCCGTTCGCGTCAAGCACCCTGCAAAGGTAAAGACCAAGGGGCTTGGTGATCGCCAGGAGCACGGCCACGAAGAGGGCGAGTTGAATCCAACCTGAAATGTTCATCGTCTTGGCAGTTAGAATTTCTCCGGGCGAATGATCGTCAGAATCAGATAGACAATCAGGCCCAGCGCGATGAGACCGAGGATGAGGTTTTCCATGGGAATAAGAGGCTTAGACTTTTCCGCACGCCCAGATGAACACGATCATCAGGGCGAAAAAGGCGAAGGATGCCAGGATATATAAGATGTCAGTCATGTTAAGTTGCGATTGAGAGAAGTTGTAGCGGGCATGTCCTCATGCCCGGCTAAGGCGACGATGGGGACATCGTCGCTGCAGAAGGTTTTCGAGAAAAGAACATGATTAGCTTTCTCCGAGGTTGAAGGGTTCTCTGCTTAGACCGAATTGAAACAGTTCGTAGATTCGCCGCATGTTTTGCTGGGCGGGCTCATAGTACTTGTTCAGCCGGATGGCCTGGCCGTAGTAACGCTTTGCGCGGTCGTAATCCTCAAGCATCTCAAAAAGCACTCCGCCGAGGTTGAAGACCTCTTCGGAGTCCGTTCGAATTTCGAGCGCCTTGGCGATATGTTCGCGAGCGTCGGTGAACTGCCGAAGATTGATCAGCCGCTTGGCAGCTTGAACATGAGCATCAAAAGTCTGTTGGGAATCAAGATGCGATACCGTCGTGGTGTGGCGGCCGAGGATCTCTCCGACTGTTGAGCGGAGGGCATGCGGAGTCAGCGGCTTTTGCAGAAAATCGATCGCGCCAAGCTTCATCGCGTGCACGGCATGGGGAATGTCTCCGTAGGCGGTAATAATCACAACGGGCGTCTGAATTTTTCGCTCGCGCATTTTTGCCAGCAGTTCGAGGCCATCCATCTCCGGCATCCGCATGTCGAGAATGGCCAGATCGAAGTCCTTGCCAGCCAATTCACGAAGCGCTGCGCCTCCGTCCGACGCTTCCCGCACCTCAAAGCCCTCGGTTTCGAGCGCGACGCGGTAGTTCAACCGCACGTTGGGTTCATCATCGACGATGAGGATGCTTTGTTTCATGTGGTCTTCCCTTCATTTGCCGCCGGCAGCACGAAATAGAATTCACTCCCCTGGCCGGGCTGACTGACCACGCCGATTTCCCCGCCGTGGGCGGTGACAATTTCGCGCGCTATGGCCAGGCCCAGACCGGCTCCGCGAGGATCCGAACCCGGGACCCGAAAAAAGCGTTCAAAGAGTCGCGATTGAAACTCTGCCGGAATGCCAGGCCCGTGGTCGGTGACCGAGAAACGAACTTTTCCGTTCTGCTTGCTCGCCGCGACAACAATTTCATCTCCTGGTTTGGAGTGCGCCGCCGCGTTGGCAATGAGATTGGAAAAGACGTGACCGAGCTGACGGCTGTCCGCGAATACGGGGGGGAGGTCGGGAGCGATTTGCGTCACGAGCTGCGATCCGCGGCTTTCAACCATTGGGCGCAAATCGTCTTCAGCGCTCAGCACGAGCGACTGGGCTTCGACGTTCTCGCAGTGCAAACCGGCACGCCCTGACTCCAGTTTGGCAATATCGAGGAGATCGTTAATCATTTTCAGCAGACGCTCGGATTCCTCGCGGGCGGCGAGGAGCAGTTCGGTCTGCTTGGGGTTCAGCGCGCCGATGCGTTCTTCCAAGAGCAAATGCAAGCCCATGCGAACGGCGGTCAGAGGAGTTTTCAGTTCATGGCTGACGGTGGAGACGAGGTTGGATTTCACGTCGTCCAGCAGATGAAAACGGGTCACATCCTGAAGCACGACGGCCGCTCCGAAAAGCCGGTCGGCTTCGTCGCGCATCCCGATGACGCGAGGCAAGAGAAATTTTTCCTGGTCATTGACTCGGACCACGATCGCCTTCTCCAGGCTTTCGGGGAGATAGTCCGGCGCCCCCTTGAGCAATTTCTCGACTTGCGTGAGCACCGATGAAGGCAGCTCAGCGCCTCTGCTGGCAAGGCTCTTCAGGAGCCGATTGGCGGCTGGATTACTGAAAGTAATGCGCCCGTCGTGGGAGAACGCCAAAATGGGATCAGGGAATGCGGAGAGAGTGATCTCCGTCATCTGGCGGGCCTGGAGGATTTGATGGCTCGTCATCTGGCGGTACGAGCGGAGCTTGGTCGCCATTTTATTGAAGGTATCCGCGAGCTGGCCGAGTTCATCCTGCGATTCCACAGGAACGACTTGGTCGAGCTTTCCCTCCCCGAGCTCCTTCGAAACGGCTGTGAGCGCCTGGATCGGCTGGAGAATCGCCTTCTGCAGTCGTGCGGCAAAGAAAATCGCTGCCGCCACGCCCAGTGCACTGGCGCCAATCATATAGCGTGTGGAGCGGGCGCTGAGATCGCGCGCGTTGCGGTCTGCCTTCACCATCGCATCCTGGTTCACAGAAATGACCTCTTGCGCAGCGTCGTTGATCCGCGTGAATGCCGGCAGCATCTCGCCGAAATACATCGCGCGCCGTTCACCAAGGTCGGCGCTCTGCCAAAATACTTCGGCGCGCGTCGCATAGTCGTCGTGCAGGGTGCGCAAGCCGTCGGCCAGCTTATCCTCACCAGGCAGCGTAACGTTTCCCAATTCCGTCTTGAGCCCCCCCTTGAAAACAGGAAGGTTCTTGATGTAGAGATCGCGGCCGCGCTCCTCTTCGCCAACGAGCGAGAAAAACAGGCCGGAGTCCATTCTTTCGGCGGCTTCTTTCATTTGCTGACCAGCGAGCACGCTGCGAAAGTTTTCCCGCAGAATGACATCCACGCGGGTCCCAAGTTCTGTGAAAAGTAGTACCGCATAGGCACCCATCGCCACGATCAGGATAAAAATCGGGGCCAATCCCAGGAAGATGCGCCGCTTCATTCGACCAACAGTCGCCAGGCGGAACCCTTGGAATTCAAATGGCTTCCTTCTTGCTGTTCAAAGCGTCCGCATTTGCCTTCGTTCGAGGATTTGTTTTCACACCCTTGATTAGCTCGCGCCGTGCCACAAAAAGCTCGATGCCATTAGTCTTTGCCAATGAACATGATGCATAAATGCCAGTCCAGCGGGATCAAGATCTCATCGTGCGCCGCCGCACGAAGGACCCATTCCGTGTCGTGCGGTTTTGCACGATCTCTGCGGCGGCTGGTTTCAGAGCGCGCTTCAGGATCAGTTGCGAAATTCTTCAAGCCCCTACAGCACGGGATAAAAATCAACTGGCTCGAGTGGCGTTTAGGGAGTGACGTTCGCGTCGCAATACCCCCAAGCGCGACGGTGTGCGATTCGCAACTGGGATAGCCAGAGATCAACTCGCATCGTTGAACTCCAATCGCTTTCGTTTCCGGTAGAGAGTTGCCGGGTCCACGCCGAGTATCTGGGCCGCCTCTTCGAGCGTTTTGGTGTTGCCGATCAATCTGCGAATGTGTTCACCCTCGATTTGATCGAGAGTGAATTTTCCCCCGAGATGAACTTCGGAGTCCGGCTGAATCGTCTCCGTCAGATCGCCAACTTCGATTTGGTCGCGCTCGCTAAGAATCACGGCTCGTTCGATGACGTTGCGAAGCTCGCGCAAGTTTCCGGGCCACCGGTATGCGGTCATTGCCTCGATCGCCGCGCTGGAGAACCCACGGGCGGCCTTTCCGGAATGCGCGACAAGGAAGCGCAAATGCAACAACGCCAACCGCTCGATATCTTGTGTTCGTTCGCGAAGCGGGAGAAGCCGGACCGTGATGACGTTGAGCCTGTAAAAGAGATCTTCGCGGAATCGGCCTTCGCGCACGGAGGCGCTCAAGTCTCGATTGCTCGCGGAAATCACCCGCACGTTCGCGCGGCGAGGCCTGGCTTCACCCACTCTCTCGTATTCGCGCTCCTGGAGCAATCGGAGCAGCTTCGCCTGCACCTCGAGCGGCAGATCACCGATCTCGTCGAGGAACAGGGTTCCTCCATCAGCCGCGGCGACTTTTCCTTTCGTGTCGACATGCGCGCCCGTGAACGCCCCTTTGACGTGGCCGAACAAGTCGCTTTCCAGGAGCTCGCGTGAAAGACTCGGACAACTCACTGTCACAAAAGCGCCGGTGCTTCGGCGGCTTCGCTGATGCATCGCCCGTGCGAGCAGGCTCTTCCCGGTGCCGCTTTCGCCAAGAAGCAGCACCGTGGCTTCGCTGTCGGCAGCCTTGAAGGCGATATCCAGAGCCTTCCGCATGGCTGGGCAGTCCGTGTTCAAATCAGCCTCCGGGCCGAAATCCACCAGACGCGACTCCAGTTCGGAGACACGGCGCTCCAATTTTCTTGTCCGCTCAATATGGGTCAGGACCTGGCGGATTTGATCGGGAGTGCACGGCTTGGGCAAATAGTCGAAGGCGCCGCGCCGCATCGCTTCGACAGCAGTCTCTATGGAGGCATAGGCTGTGACCATGACGACCGCAGTCCGCGCCGAGACGCGCAGAATCTCCTGAAGCACATCCAGTCCGCTCTCCTCGCTGAGCTTGAGGTCAAGAAATACAATGTCGTAGCTGGCCGCCTTAAGCTCCTCGAGCGCCAGCGCTCCGCTTGGGGCAGCCAGGACCTCGTGTCCCATCGACTCGAGCGCCACCAGAAACGCTCGGCGGATGTTCTTCTCGTCGTCAACTATCAGAACGCGCACGCAGGCTTTTTCATTGGAATCTTATTCCAGACCGCATCGATCCTCCTGTCGAGTCTGGATCGTTTCTGTGAGGCCAACCGGCCTTCTTAGCCGACAGGCGCCAGTTCCTGGGCCGGTTTTCCGATTACGGGCGATTTCTTCCTTTTGCGGGTGGTGATTCGGCGGATCACGACGTAGAAGATCGGCGTCAGAAAGAGCCCGAAGAGCGTGACACCAAGCATCCCGGAAAACACCGCGATGCCGAGGGTGCGCCGCAACTCGTAGCCGGCGCCGCTCGCCATCGCCAGGGGAATGACACCAAGAATGAAGGCGAACGACGTCATGAGGATCGGTCGCAAACGAAGCCGGCTCGCCTCCAAAGCGGCTTCCAGCGGAGTTTTCCCGTCCCGCTCTTCGACCAGCTTGGCAAATTCCACGATAAGAATGGCGTTCTTGCTCGCGAGACCGATCAAAACGACAAAGCCAATCTGGGTGAAGATGTTGTTGTCGCCGCCCGAGATGGCTATGCCAACGAGGGAGCAGAGCACGCACATCGGCACGATGAGGATGATCGCCAACGGGAGGGCCCAGTTTTCGTAGAGCGCCGCCAAAACGAGAAATACAAAGAGCACGCAAACGGGAAATACGTAGAGCGCGCTGTTGCCCGCTATGAGTTCCTGAAGCGCAGTCTCCGTCCATTCGTAGCCATAATTGGCCGGCAGGGTTTCATCCGCGAGCTCCTCCAAGGCTTTGATGGTCTGACCCGTGCTGTAGCCGGCGGCCGGGTTGGCGTTGAGGTCTGCCGCGGGAAACAGGTTGTAGCGGATGACGCGCGACGGTGCGTTGATCTCCCTGAGATCGACCAGGCTCCCAAGGGGCACCATTTGGCCCGCCGCGTTGCGCGTCTCCAGGCGAAGAATGTCGTCCGCGCGAGCGCGATAGGGGCCATCCGCCTGGGCGGTGACCTGGAAGGGCTTCCCGAAAAGCGTCAGGTCGTTGACGTAAATGGAGCCCAGATAGAATTGGAGCGCTTCCGAGATGGCGCTGACGTCCACGCCCCTGCTCTTGGCCTGGATGCGATTGATATCGGCGTAAATCTGCGGGGTGTTGGCACGGAAAAGCGTGAAAACCCGGTCCAATGCCGGGTGGGAGGCCGCGTCCCTGACGGGGCCCTGCAGGGCTTTTTCGAGATTTCCCGGGGTGCCGCCTCCGCGATCCTGGACCATCAGTTTTACCCCGCCGGTCGTGCTCAGCCCCCGAACCGACGGCGGGGGAAAGGCAAGGACGCGGGCCTCTCGAACCTCGGCAAATTTGGGTTGTATTGCCGAGAGAATACCGCGAAGGGATTTCTTTGGATCCTTCTTTCTTTCCTCAAAAGGGTCGAAAATGCAGATCACTGTTCCACTGTTCGGAGCGGTCGCCTGGGTGATGATGGAGCTTCCTATGCGATTGATGGTGTGCGCGATGCCCGGGGTGGACTTCAGAATATCCTCCACCTGATTCATGACTTTCTCCGTGCGTTCGAGCGAAGAGCCTTCGGGAAGCTCGACGTTAACGAAGATGACCCCCTGGTCTATCTCCGGTATGAAGCCCGTGGGAACCTTTTGGAACATGTAGCCCGTAACGACCAGAAGTCCGGCATAGAGAAGCAGGACGATCAGACTCCAGCGAATCATCCGCCTGAGGAGCCCGATATATAGGTTCTTGGCCCCCTCGAAGGTGCGGTTAAAGAGTCGGAAGAACCAGCCGAGCAAACCGTCAAGCATCCTTCCCAAAAGATCCTTGCGGGCGCCGGGAGGTTGGAGGAACAGGGCGCACATCGCGGGACTCAACGTGAGCGAATTCACCATGGAAAGGATTGTCGAGAAGGCAATGGTCAGGGCAAACTGCCGGTAAAACGATCCCGTGAGGCCGGGGATGAACGCGGTGGGGATGAACACGCACGATAACACGGCGGTGATCGCTACGATCGGCCCGGCCACCTCGCTCATTGCCTTGATTGTGGCATCGCGCCGGTTCAGCCCTTCGGCCATGTGATGCTCGACAGCTTCGACCACCACAATCGCGTCGTCCACCACAATGCCGATGGCGAGCACCAAGCCCAACAAAGTGAGGAGGTTAAGCGAAAATCCGAAGGCCAGCATGACCGCAAACGTGCCGATCAGCGAAACAGGCACAGCCATGATCGGGATGAGTGTGGAACGCCAGCTTTGCAGAAACACCAGCACCACGATCACAACGAGAAGGAAGGCCTCGATAATCGTCTCCATGACCGAGAAAATGGCCTCCTTCACGAACATCGTGGTGTCGTAAATGATCCGGTAGTCCACGCCGGGCGGGAAACGCCCCTTGAGCCGCTCCATCTCGGCGCGGACCCGCTTCGAAACGTCCAGCGCATTGGAGCCCGGCGCCTGAAAGATGCCGATATTGATCGCCGGCTTGCCGTCCAGGCGGGAGATCACGGTGTAGTCTTTTGCCCCGAGATCAACGCGAGCCACGTCCTTGACTCTCACAACCTCGCCGTTGGAGCCCGTCTTGATGACGATGTTCTCGAATTGCTCGGCACTCTCCAGCCGCCCCTGCGTGGTGACGGTCATTTGAAAGTCCAGACCGGTGGGTGCCGGCTGACCGCCGATATTGCCGGCGGCAATCTGCACATTCTGCTCGCGTAGCGCCTTCACGACGTCGCCGGCGGTCATGCCAAGCGCGGCGATCTTGTCGGGGTTCAACCAGATCCGCATCGAATAGTCCCGGGCGCCAAAGAATTGGATGTCGCCGACTCCCTTGATGCGCGCCAGATAGTCGCTCACTTGAAGGAAGGCGTAGTTGGAGAGGTAGAGGTCGTCGTAACGTCCGTCGGGCGACACCATGCTCACCGCCATGGTGAAGTCCGGAGAACGCTTGCGAATGACAACACCGTTGCTGCGAACCACGTCGGGGAGCTTGGCCTCGGCAGCCTGCACGCGGTTTTGCACGAGGACCTGTGCGGTATCGGGGTCCGTGCCGGGCTCGAACGTGACGGTGATGGTCATTTGACCGTCCGAGGTCGATGTGGACGCGATGTAGAGCATGTTGTCCACGCCGTTGATCTGCTGTTCGATCGGCGCAGCGACCGTGCTTGCAACGGTCTCGGCATTCGCACCGGGATATGTCGCCGTGACGGCGACCGTGGGCGGAACAATGCTTGGGTATTGCGCTATCGGCAGAGATAACAGAGCGAGTGCGCCGACGAAAACGGTCACGATGGCGATGACCGACGCGAAGATCGGGCGATCGATGAAAAATCTGGGAATACCGCCCATCAGGATTCCGCTGGCGGGGGCGCCGATTTCGCGTTGCGGGTTGAAGGCTCTGCCACGCCTTGTGCGGACTTCTCGAGTTCGACCGTCTGGCCCGGCCGCAAAAGGTGCATGCCTTCAGTGATAACCCGATCGTGCGGCTTCAACCCCTCGACGATGGCCAGTTTGCCGTCGAAGACCTGACCGGTTGAGACTTTGCGATATTCGACCTTGCTGTCGCCGTCGACGACGTAGACGAATCGCTGGCCCTGATCGATGCCCACCGCCCGCTCGGGCACCAGCAGCATCTCACGGGGCTGGTCGAGGGTTAAGCGCGTGCGCACGAACATACCGACACGCAGGCGTCTGTCGTCATTTGGCACAACGGCGCGCATCTTGAGCGTTCCGGTCCCCTGGCTAAGCTCGTTGTCGGAAAAATCCACGCGTCCCTCACGCGGGAATCCCTCCTCGTTAAGCAGGCCGACAAAGGCCTTGGCCATTGAAGCAAGGCCGCCTGTGCCCTTGTCGTTCGCCACCTTGTCCCACCGCAAGACTACGCGCTCAGGCGCGTCGAAATACACGTATACCGGGTCCTGCCTCACGATGCTCGTGAGCGTGTTCCCGTTCGCCACGAGATTGCCTTCCGTGACATTTGTCCGGCTGATCTTCCCGGAGATCGGCGCGCGAATCTCGCTGTATTCCAGATCCAGCTTCGCCTTATCCAATCGTGCCTGAGCCGATCGGACCGCCGCTTCCGCGGCCAGCACCGCAGTGCCCTGCTTCTCGGTCTCCTGCGCGGCAATGACCTTTTGATTGCTGAGCTGTGTCGAACGCACAAAATCGGACTTTGCCTGCGCCGTTTGGGCCTGCGCCTGCTGCAATGCTGCGGCGGCGGAATTCAAATCCGCCTGAAACTCGCGGGGATCAATGGAGTAGAGCAGATCGCCCTTCTTAACTTCCGAGCCCTCTTGAAAGTGCACCTTGTTCAGGAAGCCGGTGACGCGAGCCTTCACCTCGACGTTTTCAACGGCGGCGACACGGCCCGGCAGATCCTCATACTCCAGGACGGCTCGTTCTTCGGGCGTGGCTGTCGTTACTTTCGGAGGCTTCGGCGCCGCCTTTTGCGGTGATTTTCCACATCCCGCCAGCGCAAGCGCGACAATTGCCAGGCCTCCCAGAAGGTATCGGGATCCCTCCCGGCTCATCGTTTAAAAGTGTAAGCAAGCACTCGCAAAACGTAATGCGGAAGAGCAAAACGGCAACGGGTAACGCTTACCGGGAGGGCGTGCTCACGTTCTCCAAACCGGAGCCGGGCTTTTCATGCGGCCCTGTTCGTGGCGCCCGCTAGGAATCGCCGCTTTCGGCCAGCACCTGATTCGCGCGTAGCAACGCATTGTCAAACGTGGCGCAGAAATTCTTGCGCCCGACCACCTCGACAAAAGCCGGCTTTGCGCAGCATTTCGAGCGGTTGGCGGTGTACTCCGCTCAAAATGACGACACCCCGGCCGTGTTGCATGCGCTCCACGATGCTTTCCAGCGCGTTGAGGGCTGTGGCGTTCATCGCACTCACCAGATGGAGCCGGAGAATTGAGCACACGGGGAAGCGTTCCAATCCGCTGCATCGCGTCCTCCATTTTTTCGGCCGCGCCAAAGGGCGTCTGCGTGCCGACGGGTATGCTGGCAATTCCCAAGGCGAGTGCCAAAGGAAGCGCGATGAGACCCACCGTAATTCCCGCCATGACATCCGCCCCCAGATCGCTCCGTTCGTAAGGCCGGGTGAAAACATCGAGGAGCCTTGGACGAAAAAGAGGGCGGGTTTTCATTCAACGCGCGGCAAACGCCGCGGCGGTGCTATTGCCTCCTGATCGTGGAGAAGCAGGCGCTCATTGTCTACCAAGACGCCAGCCATCCGCGATTCGTTTCTCAATGCCGTCTTCAGACGTGGAAACCGACGTCGAATTTCCCTTCAAGAAGCTCTGCGCGCACGGCGCCGGTCAGCATCCGGCTTGAACCGCATCAATGCCGAAACGGAGAAGGATTTCTCCGGCCTTTCTGGTCCGCGATGGAAGGATTCGCTTCAAATTAGAGACTCTAATTTATTTATTGACAACGAGGCGACATCAGTTACGTTAACTCCATCGGCGAAGAACAGCTTTCCGAAAAGGGACTCGATCAAGGGCTAGGGGAATCAGGGGACAGGAGATCGAGAGGGCGGGAATACGGTGTCGCCGCGGTGTCCGAGAGGTGCCGCGGCGACATCATTTTCCGGTTTCGGATCCTTGGGGCAGCCTTTTGAAATCCTTTCAAGCCGTGGCGAGCCAGGAGATCCCGCGAAGGGGTTATGCGTCCCTGCGATCACGACTCCGAAACAGAATTTCGGTTTTCACCGAGTTGGCGATGAAACATTGCTCGTGCGCCAGGTGATGGAGGCGGCGTTCATCGGAAGGAGTGGGCAGCTTGCTTCGGCTGTATTGGATTTTTGGGCTGAGCTTCACCCGGTTGACCCATGGCACGCCGCTCTCGTTTTTCCCCATCGTTCCGACCGCTTCGTCTTCGTAAGAATCGACCTGAAACCCCTCCCGGGAGGCTACGTAAAGAAACGTGAGCATAGGGCAGCTCGCAAGGGCGGCCACGAAAGCTTCTTCCGGATCGACGGAAGCGGGGTTCGAATAAGGAACGGGTACGATGTGCGGGGAGGGCGAGGTTCCACCCGAGCCGTAAATAAGGGGCTCACCGGGAGGTTGGCCCTTACCATTGCCGTACGCGGATAATCTTACCCGCTCACGTCCGTCAACTCCGCGGTCACTTTCTGCATCGCCTTTTCTGCGAGCCTGTCGAAAGCGATCACTGCCATTTCGATGTGCTCTTCGTTTGTGTCCTCGATCTTGTTGTGGCTGATGCCGTGGAGGCTTTGGACGAACATCATGACGGTGGGAATTCCCGCGCGCGCAACTTCGGCCGCATCGTGGAGTGGTCCCGAGGGCATGCGATGGGTCGTGCCGCACGTTTCGGCGATCGCCTCGTCGCAGAGAGCAAGCAGATGGTCGTCGAAGGGAACAGGATCGATCCGCAGGAGGCGTTCCCAGGAGACCGTGACGTTTCCCTCCGCGGCGAAATGTTCACTTGCCGCTTTCGCGTCTTGCAGCATCCGGGAAAGAGCCTCGCGGTCGAGGTGGCGTTGATCAAGGGTTATGCGGCATTGCTCGACAACGCTGGTTACGATGCCGGGCGTGGTGCTGCATGAGCCGATCGTGCAGACGCCGGCGTGACGCTCTGCGATGCGATAGATTTCGGGACTCATCTTCGCGGCTGAGAGGAAGGCGTCGCGGCGCCTGTTCATCGGAGTGCTGCCCGAGTGAGCGGCCTGTCCGCGAAAGGTGATTGCGTGGCGTTCAACGCCGTAGGTGCCAAGCACAGTTCCAAGCGGCAAATCCTTGTCCAGCAGAACCGGCCCCTGTTCGATATGAAGCTCGAGGTAGGCGGCGGCGTTGTGGAGTTCCTTGCCGCTTTCCTTCACGCGTTCGAAGTCGATTCCGTGCTCGGCAAGCGCGGCGACCAAGGGAATTCCGTCTCTGTCCTTAAGAAATCTGGCCTCCTCGATGTCGAGAAAACCGGAACACGCGGAGGAACCAAAAAGACTCCTGCCAAAGCGGGCGCCTTCCTCGTCGGCCCAGTCCACAAGCCGGACGGTGATCGGAGGTTTGCCCGCATATTGTGTATTGATCCGGCGCAGGATTTCGACGCCCGCGAGGATGTTGAGGCAGCCGTCGAGCCAACCCCCGTTTGGTACCGAATCGATGTGTCCTCCGATAAGGAGGGCGTGCGGGGAGGCGCCTCGGAGGGTTGTCCAGACATTTCCGGCTTCGTCGCGCCGAATTTCCACGGGGAGTTCTTCGAGCTTCGTTTTCAGCCACTGCCTGGCCTTTGCCCAGGTGGCGGTAAACGCGACGCGCTGAGCGCCGTTCTCGTCGGAAGTGAGTGTCCGAAGTACCTTCAATTCGGCGACGGTTCGCTTGGGGTCCAAAAATGCGCTCATTCCTTTTCCTTCGCCAGTTCCTGGCGTTTTCGGTTTGAGTCCGCATTGTTCTCGAAGGCGCGCATGAAAGCCGGCTTGCCGCTCTTCAGAAAGAAGATGATCATGGCATTTCGGACCAGCCCTTCCTGCCGCATAAGCAGAGAGGTCTTCTCTCCGTCTATGGTCGCCACATACTGTGCGATTGCTGGCTGGCTTGTGAAAGCTGCGGATTCGCCGGGGCTGACGACCACTTCCCGGCGGCCCGCAACGAAGGTAAGATTTTTGCCGGGCATGCCATTGATGACCCGGAGCCTCACCGGGGCTTCGGCTGCGGTATGGGCAAAAACTTTGAAGAGAACATTCGGGGGATACCGTTTGTCTTCCCCGGTGAGCGCCCGGCCAGGGTGCCGGAGCGTCCCTGGCGGGCTCTTCGTGGAAAAGTCACCGAGGATCACAAGCGACTGGTTTGTATTGGGCTCGTAGGCGATCGCGGGGGAAGTCGCGCGCGACCCGGTTGCCTTGTCTTCCGCCTCGTAAGTCGCCTTGAGCAAGCCGGTGGGAGCGTCCGCAGTTTCCAGGCCTTGGGGAAAATCCTCGTAGGCGACGCGTTCGTTGATCTTGAGCGCGATGGCCGGCACGCTCGTCGCGTTGATGATCTGAACGCTTGTCGAAGGGGGCGGAGTCTCTGCGCGGGACCGCGAATCGAGCCCGGCGAGGACACTCGCAGTCAACCCAAGTAAGGCAAGGAATCGGCACATAGGGGGTTAGAAGCTGCGCTGAAAGGTGATGATCGGGCGAACCCCTCCGCCCGGCTGATTCTCGAGAAAGACGATCGCCTCGATGGTTGCGTGCCCGCGTGGTCTTCCGCGTGGATCAAAGGCCTCGCCGACCGCAAGGACCCGGTAGGTGCGGGATTGAACGCTCAAGTGTTGAATGAGTTTGCCGAAGGCTTCCTCGCGGACACGGTCAAGCGCCGCGAGATTGGTCGTTCCGCCGCCTGAGGAGACAGCAAACGCCGGTCGGTAGTTTTCCGCGGCGGCAAAAGCATTGAGAGCCTTGTGCAGATCAGAGAGCGCACTGTAGGGACGATGGCTCACAATGTTTTCGGCCATGGAGGCGGCGTCCTTCAAACAGGCCGCCGGGACACCCGCGTCTGAGGCGACTTGAATTCCCGAAAGAATCGCCGCAAGAACCTCCGCGGGAGCCGTGTTGGGATTTATCCGGCCGATGGCCACGGAATATCCTTCGCTATTCGCATTCGTGCCGTTGACGGTGAAGAGATCAAGCAATCGTATCGCCCGGCGGTCGCTCGCATTCCAATCATCGTTGGGCATACGGCCCCTGAACTCAGGCTGACCGATTCTCAGAGTCCTTCCACCACCAGAAACCTTGTTGTTGGGGAAGAGCGGGTCGCTTGACATTGGCGCGCTCAGATCATCGGCCGCCTGCGCGGGATCGAAAATATGCCCGAGCTCTCCGATCGATCGCATCGGCCTGTTGGCGAGGACTGCCGGCGCCGCCGGTGCGTCGCGTGCGGGATCGTAGGCCGATGCGACCTGCGACGGCGTCATGGTCAGGCTTGCGGGGATGTTGCCCATCGCGGGGTTTTCCCTTACGAAGTCGCGGTGAACCCAATTCGCGACGAACTCCTGATAACGCGAAGGGGTATTCTGTTGACGTCCCTTCCATCGCGTGCCCGTGGCGTAACTGGTGTTCCCGAGTGTCAGCCAATCGTAGTTGGAGAGGTAAGTGGCGCGGCCGTCGCCAACAAACCGCCAATTCGGAAGGGACCCTTCCGTAGGAATGAAAGAGCACTGCCAGCGATTGCTGGCGTCCGTGAACTCCACCGCGTACCGAACCATTCCACTGACCGCGACGTCTGGTCCGACGGGAGGGCGCCGGTTCATATCAACGAGCTGGCCATCGATGGTGAACTCGAACGGGCAATGTGTTTGCCCGTCGGCGTTACCGCTTGGGCCTTCATCCCATTTGGGAAAATCGCTGGCAGGTCCCGGGCTGCTCCATGTTTGGGTGGTCGTGGGAAACTCGAGGACGGCAAACTCGTTCGGCCGAAGAGTTACATTCGTCGTAATGGTTTGATCATAGTCCTCGAAAGGTCTGGCGATTGCGGTTGCGAACTTCACTTTCATTCGATTGCGAACGACAAATCGAAGCGACTGATTGCTCAGGACAATGTCGGTCGTATAGGGGTTCCACACCTGCACGAAGCATTGGCTTTCTATTGTGGTCGCCGCCGCGGTCAAATCCAGGCTTGCCCGGCGGAAGCGTTCGGCAACCGCGACGACCAGCGGGAAAAGATCGCGACCGGCGGGCTCGCCTCCGTTAACCGCGGTGGGCGTGGAATCGGAATCGATGTAATCAATTATTCCGGAGGCAAGGCGCCGGAGGTAACGCGTCTCAGCTAAGAGGTCTCCGCGCAGGCTCGGATCGCGTTCGGAGAAAGAAGCGAGATTCGAAGAGACGATCTCCGCGATGCGATTGGCGCGGAGTTCCGCGCTGGCGCCATTCGCGGAATTGGTGGCCATCTCGTTGATATTGTATTTCGGCCGGCCGCCATCCGCGAGGGTTGCGGGTATCACGTCGTAGGTCGCGTTTGTTTGCAGGGTGAGGAGATGCTTGACGCGTTCATAGTCTGCTCGTGTCGCGAAAGCCTGCGCGAGTGACCCGGGGCTAAGCAGGCGATCGCTGATGGCAAGGATGCCCGTTTGCTGTTCCCGCGTGAGAATCGGCGCAGCGTCGTTCGTAAGCGAGATATCGCTGGGCCCGCTGTACCAGTTCGTGGGATTCGCCATGCTGCCGGATCCCGTATGAATCAGGGGATTCACCCGGGCATTCTCATCAAGAACCAGGAAGGCGTATCGCCCCACCCGATCGCCCGACGAACTCAAGACGTCAACCCACGGCGCGCGGTAGGGAACGTTGCCGGTGCTCTGAATGAGGCCGGACCGGCCGTTGATGTCCGTGCTATTCGTTCCGAGAAGATCGGAGAATCAGACGTGTCAACGAGTCCGCCCATGCGGGACCAGGAGAGTTCTCCAGAATATCCGGTGAAGCCGAAACCAGGGGCATGAATTGTGTGGAATCGACAAGATTGGTTCGCCCGATCAGGACGAGGGGACCATGATTGTACGCATAGTTCGTGCTTCCTGTGACAAAGCCGCTGTTGTTCGTGCCGATGGCCGCAAGCATCTGGGCGATGGCCGAGCTCAATCCGGCGCGCGCCGCCAGTTCCGCTTGAAGCATGTTTTTCGCGCTCTTTGCGGTCAGGCGATCGATCGACATGCTTTGCAGGAACGCGACAACAATCGCGCTGAGAAGCACCATCACAAGAAGCGTCGTGACCAGCGAAGCGGCTTTGCTCCCGCGTCTTCTCACGGCTGGTTTCCCAGGTTGATTCGGGTCGTAAGGGTCTGCGCGGCCTGCTTCACGAGGAGCGCATTCGTGTCTGTCCAGTCCGCGGAATCCGCCAGCCTTTTCGCCGTGTCCGGGCCGATTGCGGTGAGCGTGATCTCGACGAGGTCTGGAAGCGGAGCGGCGGCGGTGGGTACGAAGGCGGTCCAGCCGTCCGTGGTCGCGCTGACCGCGGTGATTTTCATGCCGACGACATTGCGCGCGAGCACCTCCTCGCCCGTCGCGCCTGTCGTAACGTCCGCGAACACATTGGATGCAGCCATATTGGAGAATGTCCGGTCGCTGCTTCGGAAGTAGCGATAGAGATTCAGGCTTTGGTTCGTGCTGGCGGGCGTCCGGTCGAGAGCCAGGAAGTAGCCCACTTCGCAAATATCGCTCTTCGAATTGGTTTCCTGCGCCGAAGAAGGAAGAGACGCCAGGAAAAACACATTGCTTCCAAAGTTGGTGCCCGCCGCCCCGGATTGGAGATTGAATCTGACGAAATTCACGTTGGTACCCGCGACGGCGTTCCTGAGATCGCGCGCCATGATGACGAGGGCCGCGCGCGCTTCGCGGCATGCGTCGGTCCGGCCTTCGTTGTCCCTCCAGAGTTTTGTCGCGCTCTCGACCAGAGCCATCATCGCGATGACGAGGATCGCGAGCACCACGATGGAGACGAGCATTTCGAGCAGCGTAAAGCCGCAGGGAAGGCGGTTACGAATCGTGAAGAGCCGAGGCATGCTTCGAGGCCTTGTTTACCGTTGAGTCATCAGCGTGACAAAAACGAAACGAGACCTCCTTGAGGAAGGCGCGCTCGCTGGGGCTTCAACGGTAGCCTGCACCCGCGAGATTGCGGGGCGGGAGGGATCGGGCGTCACGCGAATCTCGGCCGCAAAATAAGCGCCGGGCGCCGGGATCGGACTCTGAAACGCCTCCGGCGAAATATCATGCGTCAATCCTTCGCCCTGCTCATCGTAGGTGAGCACGTGGATGGATGGAACGGAAAGATCCAAGCCCTTCATCTGCCAGCCGGGATTGGTCACGGACGGGCCTTTTACAAGGGCCGTGTTGGTTCCCGACAACGATTGCAGTTCGTCGGCGATGCGTCTTGCTATCAATGCCGCTCGCGTTTCGCGATTGCTTTCCCGCGACGTCTGCATAGCCACCGGGAAAAGCCCCATGATCGCAACGATGGCAAAAGAGAGGATCGCCAGGGATAAGGCGGCTTCAATCAAAGTAAATCCGCGGGGGCTCGGCCTCATTGAGCGTTGGTCGCCGTGACGTCAAGCTGGGCGCGCCCGGTGTAACGAAACAGGCTGATCTTCTCGAAAAGGTCGCTTCCTCGTCGGGTTTGGACGTCCTGTTGATCGGCGTAGTAGCCCTCATAAAGAAAGAGCTGAATAGGGTTGCTGCTGCCGTCGACGGCTCCCGAGTCATTGAATGCGAGAGAGGGAAACGTCTCATCGTGCCGGCCGGCAGGAAGCACGGAATTCAGGCCCGGAAACGTCTGCCCGCCGGAGTCCGGAACCAGGCTGCCCGGAATCCGCTTGAACGCCACGTTCTTGGGAAGCTTCGTCCATTGCTTGAGAACAATATAGTTCCCGGCGCCGGAGGCTCGCTCGTCGTCGGATGTTTCACGAAAAACGATAAAGGAAGCATATCTCATCTCTTCGACCGGGAAGTCCCGATCCGCGAATCCGACGTAGACCTTCTGCCCGGATTCCAACGCCGCGATTCTCGCGTGTTCGAGCGTGTTCAATAAGACATTTGCCGCCCCGCGCCGGCCGGCCGACCCCAAGAAGCTCGGGAGCGTGGAATACAGAAGCGCAGCCATCAGCATCACGACGGCCACAACCACCAGTAACTCGACCAGGCTGAAGCCTGTCCGGGCCGGGATCCCGCGTCCGTAACGCAAAAAAGGGCGGCGAAGCTGCCCGTTATCCCAACGATAACTCCCCGGACGAATTCCATGCGCAACGACACCCTCGGCAGGACGCAATTCCATAGGTTGGTCTTAAGCCGAGATGATTCACAGACCGTTCCAAGAATTCACGCAAAAAACGCGAGAAAACGCGACAGAGTCGCAATTACTCGGTTCCGAAAATGAGGGAAACCTGCCGGTGTATTGCGTCTACGAAGCCTTTTTGGGACCGATCTCTTGGGGACCAGCCTCCTTGGTTCCAACGTTGAACGACCACCGCGCTTCGGTCTTCCTCCCGTTGACCGTTGCAGCGACGATCACCGTGACCTGGCCTGCGTAGAGCTTTTGTGTCACCTTGTAGGAAACGAGCTTCGTTTCCGGGTCATAGGTGGCTGGTACCAAGCCGACACCGCTTATCCGCATGGTCACACTCTTGGGATCCACATTGCCCAGCGTGGCAAGGTTGGCTTTCACTTCCGGGCTTGGGTCGCTTACCGTCTCTCCCTCCATTGGCTGGGTAACCATGGTGACCGCGGCGGGCATGGCGGTTGCGCCCCCTCCTTCAACGGATCCCTTGAAGTTCGCCGCCTCCTCGAAGACCTTCGGTTTCGTGGATTCGATCGCGTAGCGTCCGATCATCGTCGGGTCGGCTCCATACCCGATGCGCTGGCCGTAGACGGTGAATGCGGCCTCGTAGCCCGCCTGCTTTACGGCCTCCCGGACGGGGTCGTTGTGCAATCCATAAGGATACGCGATCGCCTTGATCTGAATGCCGAGGTGCTGTTCGAGAAGTTCCTTCGAGCCGGAGATTTCGTTCTTTAGCCAGGCGAGGTATTGCTCGTCGGTCTTCCCCTTTCTCGCATTGAGGGAGCTGTGCGAGACGGTGTGACTTTGAATATCCACCCCCGCGTCGCGCATCTCCGCCAGTTGCTCCCACGTGATGGATTGTCCCCCGGATTTCGGACCTCCCTTTACGTAGTCGGTGTAAATGAACATCGTAAAGGGATAGCCAAATTTTTTCAGGATTGGCCACGCCACCGCGTAGCCCGAAATGTAACCGTCATCGATGCTGACGACCGCGGATTTTGCCGGAATGCTTTTCTCTCCCCGCCGCCAGGCCAGGAAATCCGCCATGGGAATGACGGTGATGCCGTTGTCCTTCAGCGATTGCATTTGGGCTTCGAAATCACTGGGCTTGATGGCGAGACTATCCTTCGGTTTGTCCTCGAACCGGTGGTAGCAAAGCACGATGACCTGAGAGGTAAGATCAACCGGTTCCGGAGCGGGCGCGGGAGTCGGAGTGGGCGTAGCCTCAGCAACTTGCGGGGCTGCAGTTTGGGGCTTCTTCTTGCAGGCGGCGAAAAGGAGGCAAACCGAAAGGAGAGCGGTGAACAAACGCATCTCTCTCCGATAGCAGCGGCTGACGTGTTTGCAACCCCGCTTTCAGCATGACTCGCGGTTCGCCGGCCGGAACCAAGTAGCGAACCGTTTTTTCACGGCTTCGCGGATCGAAAGATAGCGGCCCTCGGGAGTGCCTCCTTTCCGAAGGGCGGCAAGAAGGTCCGGCACGCTGAGGTGTTCCAGTTCGAAGGTTGTCGAGCTGGCGGCCACCGCGGAGGCGTGGTGGGCGTCGCTGGAAGCCGTCATCGAAAGGCCCCGGCTCGTTGCGTACGCGTGCGCTTGCTCGTTGCATTCCCTCTTGGCGGCCGCGTTGAAGACCTCGATCGCTTTGAGGTCGAGTCTGTCGAGAACCTCCTGGCGGATGCCTGCGCGCCAGCGATCGTAGGGATGAGCCGGAATCGCAACGCCGCCGCGCTCTTCGATCGCCTTGACAACTTTTGCGGCGGACTCCCCGCGCATCACCGGAAGCGTGGCTCCGACGCAGAGCAAGTGACCATCCGCCGTAGAGACCTCCATCCCGGGAATAACCAGGAAGTCGTCGACAGGTTGTCCGTCAGGCCGCTCCAATCCCTTCTCAATCAGATATTCGTGCGCCTCGCACGTATCGTGGTCAGTGATGGCGATGCCGCTCAATCCCCGTGATTTCGCGGCCGCGATCAATTCTTCCGGCGCGCTGGCCGCGTCCGCTGAAAAGTACGAATGGAGATGGAGATCAAATCGATGAAGCATTGTGGAATTACCGTTTCGTTTTGACGAACAGGTTCTGTAAAGGATGTACTATATACACTCTATGCACGCCGCTTTCAAAGAATGGGCCGTTATTTGCGAGGCGCTGGGCACCGGGCTGCAGAGCGTGATTATTCGCAAAGGCGGCATCGCCGAAGGCAGCAAAGGATTTGCCTTTCGCCACGATGAATTCCTTTTGTTTCCCACCTGGTTTCACGAGCAATTGCAAAAGACCACTTTGTCGCCAGATACGATCATACCCGACAAACCCGACGAGGAACTGGAGGTGCGCTACACGGCAAGCGTTGAGTGGAGCGGGATTCTTACGGATTGGGAGCGAGTGGCGGGTCTGCGGGCGCTTCACGTGCTGCACGAGAGCGTCGTTGAAGAGCGCTATCATTACAACGAAACCGAGGGCGTCCACGTGGCCTTCGTGCGCGTTTACCGGCTTGAGCCGCCCCTGCGATTGAAAAACGAAAAGAAGTACGCCGGTTGTCGTTCCTGGATCGATCTTCCGGAGATCGAAGGGAGCGTCCTGATCTCCGTAATCAGCGATGAAGAGCATCAACGTCGCAAGCGGCTGCTCGAGGAGCTTCTCAACTTATAGCGCGGGGCTTCGGTCTTACGCGACGGCCAGCTCGATCGCACGCTGATCCGGTCTGATATCAAACAGAATGGGCACCTTGCAAATTTCCTCCAGCGTCCGCCTGTTGGTCTCCGTCGCGGCATTCGGATTGCCGGGGAGGGTGTTCAGGACAATTCCGCGACACTCGAGCCCGCGCGCGCGGATGCTCTCGATGGTCAGCAGCGTGTGGTTCAGGCAGCCAAGGCGATTCGCCACGACGAGGAGGACCGGAAGGGCGAAGAGCGCCGCAAGGTCGGCAACCGTGGCCTGCGGCGTGAGAGGAACCAGCCAGCCGCCTGCCCCCTCGACGAGCAAAGAGCGCCGGCGGTTTCGATGATGCGCGAACCACGCAGAGAGAGCCGCGAGGTCCAAATCCCGATTCTCCATGCGCGCCGCTACGAGGGGAGCCACCGGATTTTGAAGCCAGACGGGATTGGACGCGTCCGCCGACAGTTCGTCGCCCGACGCGGAGCAAAGGACGTCCACGTCATCACGCGAGCCGCAGCAGATCGGTTTGAGCGCGACGGTATCGAATCCCGCCCGACGCAGCGCGCGGGTGAGCAATGATGCGACATAAGTCTTGCCCACCGCCGTGTCGGTTCCCGTGATGAAATAATTCATGGCAAGTCAGGATCCCTGCTCCCTGCCAACGACAGAGGACGGACCGCCTTTGCGGGGCGCTGCAACATTTTCCTGCCGGGTCGCTTCGAGGAATACGCGCTCCAACGTGAGCTGCGCCTTGCGCGTCTCCAGCAATGTCGCGCCGGAAGCGATCGCGAGCGCTGCGATTTTCTCCGCGAGATCCGCCGGGGCGTCCTGGACAAGATATTCCGTCCGTCGCTCAACGGTGACAAGGTCAGCGAGCCTTCCTTCGCGAACCATGAGTCCTCGCGACATGATGCCAATCCGGTCGCAGACTTCCTGCACCTGTTCGAGGAGGTGCGAAGTGAGCAGAATCGTCTTTCCGCGCTTCTTGAGTTCCAGGATCAAATCCCGGATTTGCCGCGAGCCTGCCGGGTCCACGCCCGCCGTTGGTTCGTCCAGGACGATCAGGCGCGGGTCTTGAATAAGGGCCTGCGCGAGGCCGATTCGCTGGAGCATTCCCTTCGAATACCCTCCAATCCGCCGGTGTCTCGCTTCCTCGAGCCCGACCAGCGACAAAAGCTCTCCGATTCGCGCGTCGAGTTGTCTGCCGCGAAGCGCGCAGATTTTTCCGAAGAATCGCAAAATCTCCTCGGCGGTGAGAAACTTATAGAAGTAGGGACTTTCGGGGAGAAAGCCAACCGCGCGATGGCTGCGATAGTCGCGGCTGTCCTCGCCGAAGATTTTGCTCTCTCCGCGCGTCGGAGTGACAAGACCCAGAAGAACTTTCAACGTCGTGCTCTTTCCGGACCCATTGGGCCCCAGCAAACCGTAAACCTCGCCTTCCAGAACCTCGAGGTTGAGATCCTTGACCGCGACGACTCTTTGCCTGCGCATGGGAACGGGATAATGCTTGGTGAGTCCGGAAATTAAGACGGCCGCGGTGCTCATGAGACGATGCGGAAGCCCTTGAAAGGACTGGGGATTTGGATTTCGGCCGTGTGCTCGGCGGCTATGTGGCCGCCAAGCGTGCTCTCGCGGATGGCCCCCAGAAATGCCGCGACTTCGTCATCCTCGCCGCTCACCTGCAATTCGACGCGGCCGTCGGGAAGATTGCGCACCCAGCCGGTTACGTCGTATCCTTGGGCGATGCGTTTCGCGGTCCAGCGGAAGCCCACTCCCTGCACATAGCCTTCGTACAGAACGCGGGTCGCCTTCACTCGCGAATCTGGCCGTCACCCCGTATGACGTACTTGTAGCTGGTTAGTTCTTCCAGTCCCATCGGTCCCCGCGCGTGAAGCTTATCCGTGCTGATCCCGATCTCGGCGCCAAACCCGAATTCTTCGCCGTCTGTGAAGCGGGTCGAGGCGTTCCAGTACACAGTCGCGGAATCCACTTCGTTGAGGAAGCGCTCCGCCACCTTCGGGTTGGCGGTGACGATTGCGTCGCTGTGGTGGGAACCGTAACGATCCATGTGCTCGATGGCCTGATCCAGATCATCCACAACGCGAACCGACATGATCGTGTCGAGGTATTCGGTGGACCAATCCTCTTCCTCCGCGCGACGGAGGGGCTGATAGCTGGAGGCTGAGAGTTGCGAATAGGCGGTCTCGTCGGCGCGAATCTCGACGCCTTTCCGCTGAAACTCGGGAGCCGCCAATTTGAAGAAAGCTTCCGAGACGCCGCGGTGGATCAGAAGCGTTTCCATGGCGTTGCACACTCCCGGGCGCTGGCACTTTGCGTTGAGCGCGATGCGCTCCGCCATGTCGAGGTCGGCTTCATCGTCCACGTAGACGTGGCAGACGCCATGGTAGTGTTTGATCACCGGCATCCGGGCGTGCTCGACGACCGTTTCGATAAGCGAACGACCGCCGCGTGGAATGATGAGATCGATATATTGATTCATTCCCGCCATGAGGGCCACAGCCTGCCGGTCCCTTGTGGAAATGAGTTGAACGGCGTTCTCCGGCAAGCCTTCCGTTGCACCTCCAGCCTGGAGGGCTTCGGCGATGGCGAGGTTCGAATTCAAGGATTCGGATCCGCCGCGCAGGATCACGGCATTTCCCGTCTTGATGCAAAGGACTGCGGCGTCGCTTGTCACGTTCGGGCGCGATTCGTAGATGATACCGACTACGCCAATCGGTGTCCGCACCTTCGCGATGCGCAAGCCGTTCGGGCGAGTCCATTCGCTGATGGATCGCCCGACAGGATCTTCGAGGCCGGCGACCTGCCGGATGCCCTCGGCCATCCCGGCAATGCGCGCCTCGGTAAGGCGAAGCCGGTCGATTGCAGCCGAACTCAAACCATGTCCCGCCGCTCCGGAAAGATCCTTCTCGTTGGCTTCGAGCAGCTTGGGAGTTCGCCCGAGCAGTTCGCCTGCCATGGCCCCGAGGATGGCATTCCTCTTTTCCGTCTGCAGTGCGGCCAGGGCACGCGCAGCGCGACGGGCATTCGAGCCGATTTCGAGAATTTGCTGTTCAAGCGTCATGCGGACAAAGCGACGGGAACATATGCCAACCCATGGGCGTCCGCCACAGCCTTGCAGGTTAACCGCCCGTCCATGATGTTTATGCCGCCGACCAGACCCGGGTGGCGCCGGACAGCCTCTCCCAGGCCAAAGTCGGCCAGCGCTTCTACGAAGGGATAGGTGACGTTGACGAGCGCCTGGGTCGCCGTTCGCGCGTAGGCGCCTGGCATATTGGCCACGCAGTAATGGATGACCCCTTCTTCGACAAAAACCGGATGGTCGTGCGTGGTCGGGCATGAAGTTTCGGCGCAGCCTCCCTGATCGATGGCAATGTCCACAAGAACGCTTCCGGGTTTCATGCTCCGCAGCATCTCGCGCAAAATGAGCTTCGGCGCCCTCGCCCCGGGGACCAGCACCGCGCCGATCAGCAGATCGACATTCGGCAAAATTTCTGTGAGACTCGCCTCGCTTGAGTACAGCGTGTGCGCGGTCTGCATGGTGATGTCCAGAAAACGCATCCTTTCGAGATCCACCTCGAGAATCGTAACGTCCGCCCCGAGACCGGTCGCCATTCGCGCGGCATTCACGCCGCTCGTTCCCCCGCCCAAAACGACGACTCGCCCCGGAAGCACCCCGGGAACACCGCCCAGAAGCACGCCCTTCCCTCCATTGTGCTTGGCAAGGAAGTACCCTCCGACGAGGACAGACATCCTGCCCGCAATTTCGCTCATCGGTTCGAGGAGGGGGAGGCGGCGGTTCACCTCCACCGTTTCATACGCGATGCAGGTCGCACCTGTCGCAATAAGGCACTCCGTGAGGAGCCTGCTGGCAGCGAGATGAAGATAGGTGAAAAGAATCTGTCCCGCGCGCAGCAATCCGCACTCCGATTCGAGCGGTTCCTTGACCTTCACGATCAGATCCGCCCCGGCAAAAGCCTCTTCGTGCGTCTGAACGACTTTCGCCCCCGCGGCCTGGTAGTCTGAATCGTGAAAACCGATTCCCGACCCTGCGTTGGTTTCCACAAGAACGTGATGGCCTCGCTTGACGAGTTGGTAGACAGCCGCGGGGACCAACGCCACACGAAATTCCTGTTGCTTGATCTCTCTGGGGACGCTGACTGTCATGCTGCCAATATCTTCAGGTTGCCTGCCCGCGACAAGTTCTTTGCCTTGTCCCAGAAATCGGGTAATGAGTCCCGGCCAATGATCTCGCGCCACTTTCTGGCCGTTCTTGCCGCGCTGGGCGGGGTGACCGCGTCGCTTGCGCAAGACAAGGAAAAGGAACTCCAGAACGCTTCCGAGGATTACATGCGCGACGAGTTGGGTGTGAATGAGATCACGGCTCCGTCCATCGCACAAATCTTGAAGGATTTCGGCGCCTTTGCCCCGGTGCAGCTCGAGATCATTGCGACAAATCCGCGCGACGCCGTCTTTGACAACCGGTTTCAGACTTCGCTGCACTTCGGGGCGCTTGTCGCCGACGGGTTTATGCTCACGATCGCCGAGCGGTCTCAAGACGTCCAGGACATCGGCCGCGCGTTGATCCGCCAGTCGCGTGCGCTTGGGGTCGGAGACCGTCTGACCAAGCGCAGCAAAAGCCTCTTCGAACACAGCGCAAAGGGCGACTGGCACGCGATGCGCGAGGAACTTATTCGAACTCAGGCCGACGTGGAAAAATCCATGCTCGATCTGCACGATGAACAGATGTCTCACATGATCAGCCTCGGTGGCTGGCTTCGGGGATTTCAACTTGCCGCCAACAGCTGCGCCGAAAGCTATACCCCCGACAAAGCGCGCATCCTCGGACGCGTCGAAATCATGGATTACTACATTGACCGGCTCGAGACCTTGCATCCCCGGCTGAAGAAGACCGAATTTGTTTCCACTCTCACTTCCTGGATCAAAAACCTCCGCGATCTGGCGGCGGAGGCTGAAGGTCGGGCGCCGACGGAAGCGGAGGTGACGAAAATGCGCGATCTCGCCAATAGCATCGAAGCCGTCGCGTTTGGTTCGGTGGACAGCGACGGCAAGATCCATTCTCCTTCCCCCCGGTGAGCATCCCCTCCGCACGCAGATTTCTCGCCGCGATTGACGACGCAAGTGTTCGGGCATTCCGCGGGCTCGTTGATCGCTTCCTGGAGGAGTCCCACGAACGGTTTCCCGAGTCGGCGAGCCGGCTTGGCCTGGACCAATTCAATTCGCGGCTCGGCCAGAATGACATTCCTGCCCATCGCGCCCAGATTCGCCTTGTCGAGCACACGCTTGCCGCGGCCGAGAAGCTTCCGGAGGCCGCGTTTACCGGTGACGACTGGCTGGACAGGCGCACCTTCCTGTCCATGCTTCGCACAGAGTTGCTCCAGGCGCGGGATCTGCAGCGCTGGCGCGACAACCCGCAGATCCACTGCGACGCCGCGGTCGATTCTCTCTTCGACCTCGTCATCCGACACACGGGCGAGCTTGGCGCCGTACTGCCCGCGATCGAGTCTCGCCTGGCCAGACTCCCGGACTATCTCGCCGCCGGTGCGGCCTGTGTGAATCGACCCGTTCCGCTGTGGACGAAACTGGCGCAGCGCTCCTGCGAGGGCGCGACAGGCTTTCTCAATGAGATCGAAACCGAACTGCTCCAGCAGTCGCCCTCGCCGGCGCGCACAAAACGTCTTTTGGCGTCGGCTGCCGGCGCGTTCGGCAGCTACGCCGACGCCGTTGCGCGAAAACGCCCGGGAGAGGCCCAAGGCTACAGCGTGGGCCGCGCGAACTTCGAGTTCCTCATTCGCGAGCGCCTCGGGCTTGATTGGACGCTCCCCGAGGTGCTCGCAAGCGGCCAGCGTCTCGTGAGCCAGATGAGCTATCGCCTCGAGCGAGAGGCCGCCCGCCATGGCAGCAAGGACACGCAAAGCATCCTTGAAGAAGCCGCAGCGCAATGGACACCGCACCGCCCGCTCCTCGACGAATACCGCAGCGCCACATCCGCGATCAAGGACAAGCTCGCGGAACTCGGCATCGCGACGCTCCCGCGCGGCGAGACGCTCAAGGTTCTTCCGGCGCCGCCTTTTCTCAGGCACCATTTTCCTACAGCCGCCTACAATGCGCCGCCGCCCTTTTCCGAAAAACAGGAGGGAATCTTCTGGGTCAACGATCTGAGCCTTGGCATTTCCGATCCGAAGAGGAAACTGTCTGAAATTCGACAGCATTTCGGCCTGGAGCTGACGAGTGTTCACGAGGCCTATCCGGGCCACCACCTCCAGTTCGCCGTTCAAAACCGGCATCCAAGCAAACTGCGCCGCCTTGCGTCACACGCCATCTATTACGAAGGCTGGACGATGTGGTGCGAACAGCTTGCTGTCGAACGAGGTTTGGTTGAGGGTCCGTACGCGCGGTTGCAGCAAATCCACGACGCGCTTTGGCGCGCCCACCGCATCGTGATCGATTGCCGTCTTCACAGCGGTTCGTTGAGCTACGAAGGGGCCTGCAAGGCTCTGGTGAAGGGTGTGCATTTTACGAAGGCTCGCGCCGCGGGCGACGTCAACTGGTACACCAGCTCTCCCACGGTACCGATGAGCTACCTGCTTGGACGCATCGAGGTGGAAAAGCTTCACCACCGTTTCGTGGATCGCGAAGGGTGGACTCTCAAGCAATTCAACGATTGGATGCTTGGCCACGGGGCGATCCCCTGGAGTTGGATTCTCCGCGCGCACGATCAGCGCGCCTGAACGAGGGCTTTGAACGCCTCGCCAGCTCCGCCAGGGGCATGAAGAATCTGTGCTGTGGGATCCTTCGCAGGAGAGGGATCATGTTTGGATATGAACGCGGCCAATGTGGTGAACATCGTGGTGGAAAGTGCCGGCTCCCTTTGCAGATCGGAAAAATTTACGTCGGCGGTAAGGTCGCGCAGACCGAAACCGCCATAGGCGTCGTGAGCTTCAAGCCGCTGGTGATGCGCGTAGGCCCGCAGCGTCCCGCCGGGGCGCCGGAAATAAAGAGCAGGGCAGCTATCGCCGTAGTCGATCGTGAGCATGCTGCCCGCCTGCCATGCGGGCAGCCATTCCCCCAGCCAGGCGCGATAGCTTTCCTGCACTTCCACCCGTTGCCCGTCCGGCCAGGGATGTGAAAATGCGGTCGAGTCAGGCAGAGGGAGGGTCAGCCACTCCTCCTCGATGCTTTCGCCTGCGATGCGCAGGGCAAGCTCACGCCAGCCCTCGGGATGTTTCCTGAAAACCCGGCACGGAAACGCGTCGACGAGCTCATTGGAAAATAGGAGAGCTCTCCCGCCGCATGATCCGAGGGCTTCGGCAACGTTGGGATGCCAGAGAGCGCTCGATCCCAGGTGCTTTTGCTGTGCCTGCCTCAGGCGCGCGGAAATTTCGACGATGTGGTAGCGGGGCCTGTTCCACCAGCCGATCGTCTTGAGTATCGATGCCGCAAGCTCTCCGGATCCAGCGCCAACCTCGATCAGGTTCCAGCGACGAGCCGTCCTGTTCCCGAGAGCCCAACGCGCAATGGCACGGCCCAGTCCTTCGTTGAGCGCAGGCCAGGTCGCGAAGTCACCGCGTCTTCCGAACTGGCGGATCTTTGCCGTGTAATAGCCGAATTCCCCGTGATAGAGCGCTTCGCGCATCCATCGATCGAAGGGAATGCAGCCGCCGAGGGCCTCTTGAAGCTCGAGAAGGAAATGCCGCTTTTCCGCGATATCGCTCACCGCAACAGCTGCCCGGCTTCGAGCGTAATCCAGGCGGTCAGGTTCACGGCATTCTCCAGCAACTCGCGTCCGAATCCCATCCAGGTTACCTGCGGCGAAGCAATGATCAGCAGCATGGCAAGCAGCGCGAGATTGAGCACGTAAATGACCATGATCGAAAAAAACGTCCCGCCGTAGTGGAGGTCAGGCTGACCCTTGGGGATCATCCAGCATGTAAATGACAGGTGCATGGCCCACGTTGCGCCGATGACGGCGTAGAGAAGCGACCGATAAGGGGCGACGTCCACAAACAAGGCGCAGACGCCATACACGCCGATGGCGAGGACACTATAGATGGGAAAGAAATACGGGGCGAGCGCGATCCATGTGTTGGTTCGATCCGCAAGGACGTGTCCCCCATCGCTGCCCACGCGAAAGCGATGCACCCGCCCGCCAAGGAGCATTACCCAGATGGCGTGGGTAAGTTCGTGACCAAATACATACAGCCATCGCGGACGCGGCAGGCCGAAAAAAGCCACCAGCCACAGAACAACGCCGAGTGAGAAAAACCAGAATTCCTCGGTGGTCCAAAACCGGTCACGCACCGTTGTGCGGGCGAACGCGGTAAAGAAGGTCTGTGTCAGCACCCAGGCGGGCGGCAGGAGAAAGATTCCGACGACCAGTTTGACCCAGCGCTTGGGAACCTGTGTGGGAATGGCGCCCGTCGCGGAAATCTCCAGGCGGCTTCGGCGCCGGTTGCGTGCCGACTCAGGGCGAGCGCGTCGGGGAGTCCCATCTTTCACTCGTCGGATCTACATGTGCCTAGGCCCTGCCCATGTAGACACCCGTGCGCGTGTCGATCTTGATCGACTCGCCTTCCTTGATGAAAAGCGGCACTTGCACAACCTTGCCCGTTTCGAGGGTGGCTGGCTTTTGCACGTTGTTGGCGCTGTCACCCCGGATGCCCTCGGCGGATTCGGTGACCTTGAGTGCGACCGAGGAAGGAAGTTCCACTTGGGCCGGCCGCCCTTCGATGCTGAGCACTTCCACCTTCAAGTTTTCAACGAGGTAGTATTTGGCATCGCCGACAAGTTCAGCCTGAAGGGTGATCGTGTCGTAGGTTTCCGGATCAATGAAATAATAGCCTTGAGGATCGCTGTAACTGAACTCGAGTTGATGACGGCTGACATCCACGAGTTCCACCTTCTCAGTCGAGGAAAAACGAACGTCGGCCGACTTTCCCGTGTTGATGTAGCGGATAATTGCCTGAACGAAGGCGCGCAAATTGCCGGGTGTGCGGTGCTGGACTTCAAGGACGATGGCCGGATTTCCGTTGTAGCGGATGGCCATGCCTTTGCGGAGATCGTTTGCGAGAGCCATGTGGGAAAGACAATGCGTCGGATTGGGTTTAAGGGCGATACGGGTTTATTGCCAGCAGTTTTGTCGGACTCTGTCCATCTAGAGGATCTTCAGCCGCGAGAGATCCTGGGAATCGACGACTCCGATGGGATGCTCCTCGCCATCGACGACGACAATATCGTCGATCCGATGCTGCTGCAAAACAAGAAGAACCTCCGCGGCCAGCTTGTCGCCGGAAATCGTGATTGGCTTGCGTGTCATGAAATCCCCCACCGGACACGTTCCGATGTCCGGGGTTTGCGGAAAATGCCGGGCGAAATCTCCATGCGTAAAGATGCCTTCCAGCGTGCCCGCGGAATTGACCACAACAGCCGCGCCTGCCCGGCGGGACGTCATCCGCTTGATCACCTCCACGATGGGCGTGTCGGGCGAGACTCTGGCCAGTTGATCCTCGCTCCGCATGATCTGATGGACCTTCAAGAGCAGGGCCCGCCCAAGCCGTCCGGCGGGATGGTAGCGAGCGAAATCCTCCTTGTCGAAACCCCGGGCTTCCAGCAGCACCATCGCCAGCGCGTCGCCCAGCACCAGCATCGCTGTGGTGCTCGATGTGGGCGCGAGATTGAGCGGACACGCCTCCTGCGTCACCCGAACGTCAAGCACAGCATCCGAAGACTTCGCCAGTGTTGAGCCGACCGCGCCGGTAATCGCGATCTTTTTCACATCAAATCGGGCCAATGCGGGAAGGATATTGATCAACTCGTCGGTTTCCCCGCTATAACTCAGAGCCAGAACGACATCCCCGTCGGCTACCACGCCGAGATCGCCGTGAAGGGCATTCAGGGAATTGAGGACAACTGCGGGGGAGCCTGTGCTGGTCAACGTGGCGGCGATCTTTTCGCCGACATGTCCACTCTTTCCCACGCCCACCACCACAACCTTTCCGCGGCTTTCCACGGCCGATTTGATGAGATGCACAGCCTTTTCAAATTCGGAATCCAGGCGTGCCGCCACCGCCTGCACTTCGGCAAGCTCAATTTCGACCACCCTGCGCGCCCGGGAGAGGTAATCCATGCACTGATCTTTAAGGCGCAAGCACGGCGATTCAATACAAGATCGCTCAGGCGAACACACGAGCTGCGAAGGGGCTGAGCAGGAGTGCGGGATGTGAGCCCGCCGCGTCTTGCAAACGGGCCGCCGGGATGGTATTGGTAAGGCATGAGCAAGACATTGAAGATCTCAGTCCTCGGGCTGCTATTCGCTGGCTCGCTCTATGCGCAGGAATTCATCGCTCCGGGAGGGGAACGCCGGGAGATCGTCCCAGTTAAGCCTGTCCAACAGCGGCCAACCATAGAGGGTATTGTCAGGGAAATTTTTGTCACGAAGAAGCCATGGCAGCTTGTGAGCCCGGTGGCGCCGGCCAGGTACGGTACGGGCGAGAAAATGGTCTCCAAAGACTTCGGCCCGGGCACGCCCGTCCATTCCACGGGGTGGGTCGTGGCGAGCGTTGAATGGTGATCGCCGAGCGAAATCGCGAAATTCGCGACTGACAACGAGTG
This sequence comes from uncultured Verrucomicrobiae bacterium, assembly GCA_963763735.1. Classification (GTDB taxonomy): domain Bacteria; phylum Verrucomicrobiota; class Verrucomicrobiia; order Chthoniobacterales; family Terrimicrobiaceae; genus DASTFP01. Next base: position 193,650 of record CAVXQK010000022.1, read on the forward strand.
AGGATGGGAGTGCGACCCTCGTCGGCCGGGATTTCTGCGTGGATGGATTTCACCGACCGCATCATCAAAGCGCTTGCCGACGCGGGTTCCGTCGCTTCGGGCAATAAGTTCGACGACGCCCGGCACTTTTTATGCTTGCGACAACTGTGCCGCGCCGCTCAGAAGATTCAATTTGTCCCTCCGCCGTCTGCTCCAAAGACCTCGCGAATGACTGCGTTTTTGCCAGTCTCTAACGCCCGAATATGAGTCTCGAATACCTTTTTGAATCCAACCGGAGATGGGCCAGGCAAATGGTGCTTGAGGAGCCGGACTTTTTCAACAAGCTGGTCGAGGTCCAGACGCCCAAGTATCTCTGGATCGGTTGCTCGGACAGCCGTGTTCCCGCGAATGAGATTCTCGGCTTGAAGCCGGGCGAAGTTTTCGTTCATCGGAACGTGGCAAATGTTGTCAATCACACGGATTTCAACTGCCTGTCCGTCATCCAGTACGCGGTGAGCGTTCTGAAAGTGGAGCATATCATGGTCGTCGGGCACTACGGCTGCGGCGGCGTGCGTGCGGCATTGCTCGATCAGGAACTCGGCCTGATTGACAACTGGCTTCGCCACGTGCGCAGCATCTACCGGCGCCAACCGGAGCGCTTCCAGGGTCTGAAACAGGCGGAAAAAGAAGACCTGCTTTGCGAACTCAGTGTCCTGGACCAAACCCGCCACGTCGAGGAAACCAGCTTCGTTCAGAACGCCTGGAAGCAGGGGCAGCGCCTGGAACTTCACAGCTGGGTCTATCGGCTTTCCGAGGGACTCCTCTATGACCTGCACTTCAAGCCCAACTCGAAGCCGGTTTGACTCGGGAGCCCGTCCTCGCTTTGCGGCTTTCTCCTAGTCTCCGATAATCTTTACGAGAAGCCGCTTTCGGCGGCGGCCATCGAATTCTCCGTAGAAGATTTGCTCCCACGGCCCAAAATCGAGCTTCCCCTTCGTGACTGCGACGACAACTTCGCGGCCCATGATGGTGCGCTTGAGATGAGCGTCCGCGTTGTCCTCACCCGTCCGATTGTGCAGGTATTGTCCGTGAGGTTTTTCGGGCGCCAGCCCCTCGAGCCACTTTTCAAAGTCCGCGTGCAAGCCACTCTCGTCGTCGTTGATAAAGACGCTCGCCGTGATGTGCATGGCGTTCACGAGGCAGAGACCTTCCCGGATTTCGCTTTCGGCGAGGCATTTTTCCACGTCACCGGTGATGTTGATGAGCGAGCGCCGCGAGGGAACGTCAAACCAGAGTTCTTTGCGATAGGATTTCATGCAAGGACTGAATGCGACTGAACCTTACGGTCCCCTGTGCGATCGGCGAGTTCCCCGACGGTGGCAGGGCCGGTTATTCCGGACTGATGCCGAATTCGCCGAGAAGGCGATTGAGATCGTCGCTTCCATAGTACTCGATGGAGATGGTCCCGCGTTTCTCCCCATGATGGATGACGACGCGAGTCGCCAGACGGTGCGTCAAGAGATTCTGCACCCTTTGAACGGCGGGTGAAAGCGCGGGGTCGGACGCCTGGGAGCGCCGCGCGAGAGACTTGCCCGCGCGGGCGAGCTGTTGGGCGGCGAGCTTCTCCGCCGCCCTTACGGAGGCACCCTGCCGAACGATGATGTCAGCCAGAAGCCTTTGCTCTTCGTGAGATTTAAGGGAAAGAAGCACCTTGGCATGGCCCACGGAGATCCGGCCCTGCTTGAGAAGCGCCTGCGCGTCAGGCTCGAGATCCAGAAGCCTCATGGCATTGGCAATCGAAGCGCGGCTTTTTCCGACGCGCTTGGAAATCTCGTCCTGGGTCTGGCCAAAATCGCGGTGCAGCCTTGCGTAGGCGCCGGCTTCCTCGATGGGATTGAGATCCTCACGCTGGAGGTTTTCGATCAATGCCAGTTCGAGGACCTCTCTGTCGCTTGCCAGGCGGACAATGGCTGGGGCCTCGGTAAGCCGAAGTTCGCGCGCGGCGCGCCACCGGCGCTCTCCGGCGACCAGTTCGTATTTGTCATCGACCCTGCGCACGATGAGTGGCTGGATGATTCCCCGCTCGCGAATGCTTTCCACCAGCTCCTGCAGATGCTCGCTGCGAAATTCCAACCGTGGCTGCAGAGGGCTGGGCGTGATCTGATCAAGAGGCAACATCTGAATGCGCTCGCCGAGTTCTTCGAGGGGTGCGGGAGCGGAGACGCGAGTGTTGATCAGCGCGCCGAGCCCTTTGCCGAGTGCGGGTTTTGCCATGATGGATGAAGAGATCGGCCGGATGACCGAAGTTGACTAAATGAACGCAGCAAGCTGTTGATTTTGCAATGCCGCTCTTTGACGTAATCGATCTGTTCCCCGACGAAACCGCGCGCGGCGGCCCTGAACAGATGGCTCTCGACGAGGCGATGTTCGAAGACGCGAAGCGCCCTGTCCTGCGGGTGTATCGATGGGCTGAACAAGCGGTTTCCTTTGGCTATTCGCAGTCCCTTGCAGCAGTCAAGAAGAGGTATCCCTCTCTGCCAACTGTCCGCCGATGGACGGGCGGGGGCATCGTTGAGCACGGCACCGACTGGACGTTCTCGCTCATTATCCCGTCCGGCGAGCCACTGGCGAAGGCTCGTCCCGAAGACGCCTATCGATCGATTCATTCCCAGGTCGCGACCGCGCTCAACGAGCTCGGATATCCGGCGCGTCTGGCGGAATTGGGAGACTGCGCCGAGGGGATGGCGTGCTTTTCTTCTCCGGTGCTCCATGACGTGATCGGTCCGGACCGGCGCAAATTCTGCGGAGGCGCACAGCGAAGGACCCGCCGGGGCTTCCTGCACCAGGGAAGCATTCAAAATCTGCGCTTGCCTGCGGATCTTGGCCTACGGCTTGTTTCGGTGATGGCCGTCGAATCGCGGGCGTTTTCTCCCGGGCTCGCCACGCGGGTTCGCGCGCAAGAGCTGATAGCCCGGAAGTATTCAACAATCGCCTGGCTTGAAAAGGTCTCCTAGCCGCCTGTTCCGGTGAGCAACTTGCCACCGTTCTCCCCGCCGCCTGCCAACACTTGACCTCGCTCGCTTTCGCGACGTCAAAGTTGCTTGGCCGCTCCTTGCTGCCGGGCAACCGCCTTGAACCCCTCATCAACGGTGACACGGCGTATCCCGCGATGCTCGACGCCATCGCGAGCGGCCGGCATTCCCTGACGCTGTCCACTTACATCTTCGACCCCGACGAGGCGGGACTGGCCTTCGCCAAAGCGCTCGGTATTGCAGTTAAACGTGGCGTGGAAGTGCGCGTGCTCATTGACGCAACGGGCACGCGCTATTCCTGGCCCATTCCTGGCCTGCTTCGACGCGAGGACGTGCGTTACGCGCGCTTTCTCCCCACGTTTCCTCTGTGGCAGTTGCTGTCGATGAACCTCCGAAATCATCGCAAAATCCTCGTCGCCGAGGGACGAATCGGTTTCACGGGCGGATTGAACATCCGCGCCGGCCACTGGCTGGCGAGGCAGCCCTCGCATCCCGTGCGCGACCTGTTCGTTTTCGGCAGGAAAGGCCAGATAGTCAAAGGCCCCATGGTGAATGGCGTCCATCGCCGTTCGAATGCGTTCGGTTTGAGTCATGGCTACACCGGCACGAGTGACAGATTCTCTCAAGCGCCTCTCCGGCCTATGCAAAGCCCCCTTGGCAACCGAGCTTACCGACTCCGAAAGGCGTCTTGAAATCGACTGCCTGCGATGCATTATTCCGGCATTCATCCTCGCGCATCACGATCGGAAGCTCCAGCTGGGAAAACCGAGCATCGTTCCGGTGGCCAACGGGGTCTGCTGGGCATGCCATCTGCAGTTGCCCACCGGACACGTGGCCAGGTTGCAGCAGCCAGGATTTGGAGGTGTGCGACAATTGCGGGACGTTTATTTTCTTGCAGCGACGCTCCAATGCCGGCTCGTGGAAAGCGCAAGGCGACTCAGGGATCGGCACACTGATGTCAAAGAGATTTCTATCTCTCAACGGGTAATGACTGAAACCCACTTATGACATTGTTGCTCCTTGGCGCATTGATCGCCATGGCTTTAAGCGCTTTGTTCGGAGGCCTTGCTCCCCGCCTCTGGCTGGGAGCGCTTCTTCTGGGCGCCGCGCTCACGGCCGTGGGAGCGGTTTCTGTGCTAGCCGGCGGGACCATCTGGGACTGGCGGAGCGGGTTTCCGGTCGGCGGAGAACCGCTGCATTTCCGGCTCGACGGGGTCAGCGCATTTTTTCTGATCCTGCTGGTTGTGGTTGGTTCGGCGGGGGCAGTCTATGGATGCGAGTATTGGGAGGCGGCGAAACACCCCCGCTCTGTGCGTTCCGGTCGCATGGGGTGGAGCGCTTTGGTGCTTTGCATGGGACTGGTCTTGCTCTCGGCAAACGGTTTGCATTTTCTCATCGCGTGGGAATTGTTTGCAGTGAGCGGGTATTTTCTCATCACCTTGGACCGCCAGCGGCGCGAGGTCCGGTCGGCGGGCTGGCTTTACTTGGCCGCGTCGCATACCGGGACGCTTTGTCTTTTCGCCCTTTTCGCGACCTTGGCATCACGCACGGGAAGCTGGGAACTTGGACCCATGCACGATCAGGTTGGGCTGGCCCCGCTGTTCTGGCTGGCGCTTTTTGCCTTCGGCTTGAAAGCCGGATTGTTTCCGCTGCATATCTGGCTGCCCTCTGCGCACGCCAATGCGCCCAGCCATGTCTCGGCCATCCTGTCCGGAGTGGCCATCAAGATGGGGATCTACGGGATTGTGCGTTTCAGCGGATGGTTGCCCGTGCCGACAGGGGCGGGATGGGCGGTGGCAGCGCTTGGCGTGCTGAGCGCCGTCCTGGGCGTGGCCTTCGCGCTCGGCCAACACGATATCAAGCGACTGCTGGCCTATCATAGCGTGGAAAATATCGGGATCATCCTGATCGGTCTTGGGTTCGCAATGGTGGCAGTGGAACAGGGACATGCGGCTTGGGGACGCTTGGCCATGGCAGGAGCTCTGCTCCACGTTTGGAACCACGGCCTCTTCAAATCGCTGCTCTTTTTGGGCGCCGGTTCGGTGGTTCACGCCACGGGCACGCGCAAAATGAGTCTCATGGGCGGGCTTTGGCGTTCGATGCCGTGGACGGCCGGATTGTTTGCGCTCGGTGCGGTGGCCATTTCCGGACTGCCTCCGCTCAACGGGTTTGTCAGCGAGTGGCTCGTTTACCTAGGGCTCTTCGATGCGACCCTCTCCCGCGGGCCTTCGGCCTGGGCGGCCATCCCGGCGGCGATCCTGCTCGGGATGACCGGCGCCTTGGCGCTGGCATGTTTTGTCAAAGTGTGCGGCGTGGTCTTTTTGGGGGCTCCCCGCTCGAATGCGGCTGCACACGCGCACGAGTGCGGGCCGAAAATGCGGGATGCTATGCTCGTTTTGGCGGGAGCGTGCGTGGCCATCGGCCTGGCTCCCTTCCTCTTCTGGCCTTCCGTCGCGCAAGCGGTGGGAGCGTGGCGTCCGGCGTGGGCTGGTGGGGAAACGCCTGCGCCCCTGAACACCATCGGACACCTCCACACGGCCCTCGCTTTGCTCTCCGTGGCGGCGGCCTGGTGGCTCCGGCGTCGGGCTCTACGCCTTGGAAGCGTACGTGCTCTCACATGGGATTGCGGCTACTCGGCCCCTTCTGCCCGCATGCAATACACGGCGGGTTCGTTTGCCGGGATTATCACCGAATGGTTTGCCTGGATTCTGCGCCCAGAGAGGCACGGGCACCGGCCTGAAAATCTTTTCCCGGTGGAAGCAGGGTTCGAGGAGCATACGCCGGAGACAGTTCTCGAGCGTCTTGTGGAACCTGCAGGCGGAGCAGTTATGCAGCTGGCCATGGCGGCACGGCGTTTCCAGCGTGGGCGGGTGCAGTCCTATCTTCTTTATTTGCTCATCGGCCTGGCGGCTTTGACGGGATTGGTGCTTGTGGGGGGCGGGAAATGAGCGCGTGGAGTTCGCGGGAAATGGGACTAGTTGTGGGGATCTTCACACGGCCGCCACACTTTTGAGCAAGTCATGTTCTTAAATCTTATCCAATTGGCCGAGTCGTTTGGAGTCTCGGAGAAAGTCGTGGAGGGTTGGATCCGTGATGAGGGCTTGCCGCACACACCGGACCGGGGCCGGCTTTTGTTCGATCGTGCGCAGGTGGCGCAATGGGCAGCGACGCGCGGGCTCGCTGCACGGGCAGGCTTCCTGGAACCACAGACATCCGCACTCGGAGCCGGTTTGCGGCTCGGAGCGTTGCTGCGCGCCGGCGGCATCTGGCGAGAAGTGTCGGCGGCGGAAGTGCCGGTAGTGTTTGAGCGCATCGTGACCGCCCTGCCTGGTGCTACGCCGCCCGTTCGCCGCCTGCTCGGTCAGAGGCTTCGTGCGAAAGGCGGTGTGACGATCGCACCGGTCGGCGGTGGCTTCGCCCTGCCACATCCCAGCGCACGCATCACGCTGGGCCGCGACTCCGGCACTGTGGCGTTGTTGCTCCTGCGCGACGCGCTTCCGCCAGACGAAGCGTCTGCGGATGGCGTGCCGATCACGCGGATGTTTTTCTTCATCGCGCCCTCGCCGCGCGCACACCTCGATCTGCTTGGGCGACTCAGCCGTAGCCTTGCCATTGGACCGCTGCGCGAGCTGATCGCAAAGAGCGCGAAGGACGAAGAAATCTTTCAGGCGGTTGACGCTGTGGATGCTGCATTGGCAGACGCTTCCAAACCGGAGGTGAATCCATGACGCCAGGGCCGCTTTTGCTGTTCGCTTTCGTGACTTTGGCGACGGGCGTTGTAGTAGGCTCCCGACTGTCACGGACTTGGCTGGCCCTGACCGCGACCGGTGCGGTCGCCGCGCTGAGCGCGGCGCTGATGGTGCTGTTCGGCGGAGAGGATTGGGAGTGGCGGAGCGGATTCTTGCTGGGCGGCGAACCGCTGCATCTGCGGCTCGACGCCCTGAGCGCACTGTTCCTCGTGCTGCTGTCCGTGTTAGGCGGAGCCGGTGGCGTGTACGCCCGCGAGTATTGGTCGGATCATCATTATCCGGCCTCCGCGCCGCGCGGTCGTGCGTGGTGGAGCGCGCTGGTGTTGAGCATGGGGCTCGTGTTGACGGCGTCCAATGGATTGCATTTTCTAGTCGCGTGGGAGTTGTTCGCGATCGGCGGGTATTTCTTGATCACGCTTGACCGCCAGCGGCGCGAAGTGCGCGCGGCAGGCTGGCTGTATCTGGGAGCGTCGCACGCGGGCACGATGTGCCTCTTCGCCTTCTTCGCCACTTTGGCGGCGCGCACCGGAAGCTGGGACCTCGGCCCGCTGCGCGAGCACGCGGACTTGGCACCGCTGTTCTGGCTGGCGCTGTTCGGTTTTGGAATGAAGGCCGGTTTTTTTCCTCTGCACATCTGGCTGCCATCGGCGCACGCCAATGCGCCTAGTCACGTTTCCGCCGTCATGTCGGGCGTCGCCATCAAGATGGGACTCTACGGGATCGTGCGCTTCAGCGGCTGGCTGCCGGTGCCGCCAGCGGCGGGTTGGGTGGTGATCGGGCTCGGTGCCACGAGCGCGTTGCTTGGGATCGCATTCGCTTTGGCGCAAAACGACTTCAAGCGCTTGCTCGCGTATTCTTCGGTGGAAAATATCGGCGTCATCCTGATTGGCGTCGGCGGAGCGTTGCTCGCGGTCACGCACGGTGACGCGCCCTGGGGCCGATTGGCGATGGCCGGGGCGCTGCTCCACGTCTGGAATCATGGTGTGTTCAAATCCCTGTTGTTCTCCGCTGCGGGGTCCGTGCTGCACGCCACGGGCACGCGGGAGATGAGCCGGCTCGGTGGATTGTGGCGCGCGATGCCGTGGACTGCGGGGCTGTTCGCGCTCGGATCGATCGCCGTGTCGGGTCTGCCGCCACTCAACGGATTTGTCAGTGAATGGCTCGTGTATCTCGGGCTCTTCGATGCAGTGATGAGCAAGGGGCCATCGGCGTGGGCCGCCATGCCCGCCGCGATCATGCTGGCGATGGCCGGGGCGGTGGCGATGACGAGTTTCGCCAAGGCGGGAGCGATGATTTTCCTCGGCGCACCACGCACTCAGGCAGCGGCGAAAGCGACATGAATGCGGAAACTGGATGCGCGGACCGATGTTGGGGCTGGCGAGCGTGTGCGTAGTGATCGGGCTCGCCCCGATGCTGTTCTGGCCAGCAGTGGCGCGCGCGAATCGGGGCGTGGCATCCCGCGTGGGCCTCGGCGGAAGCGCCGGCGCCGTTGTTCACGCTGGGTTCGGTTCACGTGGCGCTGGCGATCCTGGTTTTGGCGGCGGCGGCGTGGCTGTGGCGGAAAGCGCACGCCAATGGCTTGCGTCGCGGCCTGACATGGGATTGCGGCTACGCGACACCGGCCGTGCGGATGCAATACACCAGCGGCTCTTTTGCCGCGATTGTCGCTGGCTGGTTTGCCTGGGTGCTGCGTCCCGAGCGAAAATGGCGCCGGCCTCGCGGCTACTTCCCGACGGAGGCCCTCCGTTTGGAACGGGTTCCAGAAACAGTGTTGGAGCGCGTCATTGCGCCCGGTGAGCGTGGCCGTCATGCACGTGTCCATCGCGGTGCGTCGTTTGCAGCACGGCCGTTTGCAGTTCTACATCCTCTATGTGGTGGCGGGACTGATCGCCTTGGGAGTTCTCGTATTACTGGGAGGCTCGCAATGACCTTGATGCTCGATCTCGTTCTCCGGCTCGCGTTGTGGCTGCTGCTCGCGCCGCTGTTGCCGGGCATCATCAACAAGGTGAAAGCCTGGGTGGCGGGCCGACGTGGGCCACCGGTGTTTCAGCTTTACTACGATCTCGCGAAATTGTGGCGCAAAGGCGTGGTGTTGAGCACGCTCGCGTCGCCCGGCTTTGTAATCGGGCCGGCGGTGGCGTGGGTGGCACTGACGGGAGCAGCGATGTTGATGCCACTCGGACCCGCGGGCAGTGCGCTGAGTTTCCGCGGCGACGTGTTGTTGCTGATCTACCTGTTGGCGCTGGCGCGGTTTTGCACGGCTTGGGCGGCAATGGAAACCGGCTCAGCCTTCGAGGGGATGGGCGCGGCGCGCGAGGTCAGTTATGCGGTTCTCACGGAAGCAGCCATCGTCGCGGCGGTGCTGTCGCTGAGCGTCCAGACCGGGAGCGTTTCACTGGTCACGATGCTTTCACCCTCGGCGGGCGCGGGCGCGGTGCTGCTGGCGGCGGGCTTGTTCACCGTGCTGCTGGCGGAGAACTGTCGCGTGCCGTTCGACGATCCGAATACGCATCTGGAGCTGACGATGATCCATGAAGTCATGGTGCTGGATCACAGCGGTCCGCCGCTCGCCGTGATTTTGCATGGCGCGTCAATCAAGCTCCTGCTTTTCGCCGTGCTGCTGACCGAGGCAGTGCTGCCGATGGGAAAACTGACGCCACTCGCAGCGGCAGGCGCGCTGGCGGCCGGCGTGCTGACAGTGACAGTTGGTGTGGGATTGGTTGAATCGCTGCTGGCGCGGCTCGCGTTCCGCCGTGTGCCGCTGCTGCTCACGACGGCGTTTCTGCTGTGCCTGTTTGCGCTGCTGGTGGCATGGAAAGGCGGCGCGGCATGAGTAGTGGGACTTTGAATCTACTGATCGGTCTGGCAATGGGACTGAACCTGCTCGCGCTGGGCAGCAGTCGGCTGCCATCGCTCATCTCGCACGGTGTCGCTACAGGGCGTGGTGCTGGGCGTGATGCCGCTGCTGATGGAGCATGAAGTCGACTGGCGAGTGGGGTTGGTCGCGCTGGCCACGGTGATGGGCAAAGGCCTGTTGATTCCCGGTCTCTTGCGGCGGGCGATGCGAGCGGCGAATATCGACCGCGAGGTCGAACCGTTCATTGGTTTCGTGCCGTCGCTGCTGCTCGGAGCGGGTGGCACGATCGCGGCCGTGGCTCTCGCGCGGGCGCTGCCGCTACTGCCGGAACATGCTGGATCGTTGCTGGTGCCGGGGTCGATTGCCTCGGTGTTGACCGGTTTTATTCTGCTTATTGGCCGGGCCAAAGCCATTTCACAGGTCTGCGGTTACCTGATTCTGGAAAACGGCATCTACCTGTTCGGTCTGCTGCTTATCCACTCGATGCCTCTGCTGGTGGAGGCGGGCATCCTGCTCGACCTCACGGTGGGGGTGTTCGTCATCGGCATCATCGTGGATCGCATCCAGCGCGCCTTCGATTCGCTCGACACCCGCAAACTCACCACGCTCCGGGAATGAAAGCTCTCCTTCTCATCATTGTGCCCTTGGTGGGAGCGGCGCTCGCGGCCCTGTGGCCGAGCAATCGCACCCGGCCCTGGCTGCTGCCGGCCTTCGGCCTCGTGCATTTCGCGCTGGTATTTTGGCTGTTCTTGAATCCGCCCGCGATTGCGCCGGACGCATGGTTGGCCTTCGATCCCCTCGCGCGGGCGGTGTTGCCGGTGGTGTCGTTGTTGTTTCTCGTCTGTGCCGCTTATGGGGTTTCCTACCTTGGGATGAGACCAGAGCGGCCCAACCGCGTGTTTGTCACGTCGCTGCTGGCGGTCCTGGGCTTGTTGAGCGCCGGACATCAGGCCCGGCATTTAGGTCTGCTGTGGATATTCGACGGAGGCCGTCACACTCGCGGCGGTGCCGCTGCTGCACTTCAACGGCACGCCGCGCGCCTTCGAGGCTACCTGGAAGTATCTGCTCGTCGGCGGGACGGGCATCGCGCTGTCGCTGCTCGGGTCTCTCTGTCTGGGCTATGCGTCGCTGCATGGCGGCGGCGGCGGCGATCTGACCTTTGTCGCCCTGACGTCGCAGGGGACAAGCTTGTCGCGCCCCTGGGTGTTGACCGCGTGGGTTTTGCTGCTCGTCGGCTACGGCACCAAGATGGGCCTTGCTCCAATGCACACCTGGAAGCCTGACGCTTATGGCGAGTCACCGGGCATCGTGGGGGCGATCCTTGCCGGTGGAGTCACCACCGTTGCTTTCACGGCGATCCTGCGGGTGCGCGCGGTGATTGGTGCCGGTGGCGAAGGAGCAATCGCCGACCGCACGCTGCTGGTGATCGGGCTTTTCTCGATGTTGGTGGCTGCGTTGTTCCTGTTGGGCACGCGCGATTTCAAGCGCATGCTGGCGTATTCCAGCGTCGAACACATGGGCATCCTGAGCGTTGGCGCGGCGCTCGGCGGGGCGGGCGTATGCGGCGGCCCTGTTTCATGTGTGGAGCAACAGTCTGACCAAGGGCGCGCTGTTTCTGAGCGCGGGCAACATCCGCCGGGCGGCCGGTTCTCCTTCGATGGACGACGTGCGCGGCATGTCCGTGCTTACGCCGCGCTCGGCGGCGATTTTTGTCACCGGGATGTTTGCGGTCACGGCCTGCCCGCCCTTCGGTCCATTCTTTAGCGAACTCCGGGTGGTGCGCGCCGCGCTCGCTTCGGGTCACGAGGCCGCCACCGCAATGTTTCTCGGCTGCCTGCTGTTCGCGTTCTTCGGTTTGACCCGCGTGGTCTTCGGCATCGTGGACGGACGCCCGCGCAGCGGCGGTGAAACCGGGCGACAAGCGCTTCGTGGAAACCGCTGGCGTGATCGTGCCGCCGCTGGTGCTGCTGGGTTTGTCTTTGTGGCTGGGGCTTTTCACCCCAGCGATGTTGCACGACGCTTGGTCGGCTGCCGTCGCACAGCTTTTTCCAACACCATGAGCGCATTAAGCTCTTTTGCCCTCCTGGCCAACGCCACCAGCCTGCCCTGGGCGGAAGTGCCTGCGTGGCCGATGACGGAATTTGTTCGCGCGACGGCGAGCGAAATAGATCGCGGCGCTCGCCTGTGTGCGTGGTTTGGCGTGCCGGAAAGCACAGGCACGAGCCTCGTCGCGGTGCTCGCCTTCGACGCCGACAACACTCTCGCCGTCGGTCGCAGCGCGCCATTCACCGGCGCGTATCCCGCGCTCACTACGACGCACCCGCAGGCGCACATGTTTGAGCGCGAGGTCTGGGAGCAACACGGCCTCAAACCGGAGGGCCACCCGTGGCTCAAACCTGTGCGGCGGACAAACGGCAATGCCCCCGCCAACGGCGAATTCTTTCGCGTGGATGGCCCGCGAAATTCACGAAGTCGCGGTCGGTCCCGTTCACGCCGGCGTCATCGAGCCGGGCCATTTCCGTTTCCAATGCGCGGGCGAAGAAGTCGTGCACCTGGAAATCGCGCTCGGCTATCAGCATCGCGGCGTGGAAGCGGCGCTCGCAGGCGGTCCGCACCGCGCGACGATGAGCCAGATGGAAACGGTGGCCGGTGACACGACCATCGCCCACGCCACGGTTCACGCGACGCATTATGGAAGCCCTTGCCGGGACCGAAGCCCCGTTGCGCGCGCAATGGCTGCGAGCCATTGCGCTCGAACTCGAACGTCTGGCCAACCACACCGGCGACCTCGGCGCACTCGCCAACGATGTCGCGTTTCTGCCCACTTCCTCGGCGTGCGGCAAAATCCGTGGCGACTTCCTCAACCTCACTGCGCTGATTTGTGGCAACCGTTTCGGGCGCGGCCTCGTGCGACCCGGCGGCTGCCGCCACGACCTTGAACCCGAACGTGCGGCGCAGTTGATCGAGCGACTGAAAACCGCGCTCGCCGACACCGAGCAGGCCGTCGCGTGGTTCTGGGATGCCGCGTCCGTCCGCGCGCGTTTTGAAAACGTCGGCACCGTCTTCCCCGCGCAAGCCACCGAGATTGGACTGGTCGGTCCGGCGGCGCGCGCCTGCGGTCTCGTGCGCGACGTGCGTTACGATCATCCGGCGGGCTGGCACCGGTTCGCGCAGGCTCCGGTGGCCGTGTGGCCCGGTGGCGACGTTTTTGCCCGCGCCCGGGTGCGTTCGCTCGAAATCCAACGATCGGGAGAATACCTTCGCGAACAACTCGCTACCCCGCCGGACGGCGAACTTCGTAGCGAACTCGCGCCTCCCGCGCCTGACACGCTCGCAGTGGCGCTCGTCGAAGGCTGGCGCGGCGAAGTCTGTCATGTCGCCCTGACCGACGACGCCGGGTCGCTTTCGTCGCTACAAGATCATCGACCCTTCGTTCCACAACTGGACTGGGCTCGCGCTGGCGCTGCGCGGCACGGCCATCTCGGATTTCCCGATTTGCAACAAGAGCTTCAACCTCTCCTACTGCGGCTTCGATCTATGAGCGCCGCCCGAATGTCATGTTCGTCTTTGATACCATTGCCCATCGCCTGAAGCGCGGCTGCGAGACGATGGCCTATCCCAAAGGCCCGGCTCCCGCCCTGCCTGACCGCCACGGCGGCGCGCTCAAGGTCGATGCCAGCAAATGTGCCGACGGCTGCAACGCCTGCGTGCCCGTGTGTCCGACCGAAGCCATTACACGCCCGGCGGGCAAACCCGTCGCACTCGATCTCGGCCGGTGCATCTTTTGCGCCGCGTGTGTGGAAGTCTGTCCCGCAGGGTGCCATCACGCAAACCGGCGACCACCGCATGGCGGTGCGCCGCCGCGAAGACCTCGTGCTGGGCGAACCCGGCCACGAACAAGTCCGCCTCGCCGCAGCCCTCGACGAGAAACTACGCAAACTCTTTGGCCGTTCGCTGCGCCTGCGCCAGGTGAGTGCCGGCGGGTGCGGTGCCTGCGAGGCCGACACGAACGTGCTAGGCACAATCGGGTGGGATCTCAGCCGCTTCGGAATTCATTTCGTGGCGTCGCCGCGCCACGCGGACGGACTGCTTATTACCGGCTGCATCTCAAGAAACATGGAACTGGCCTTGAAGAAAACCTGGGACGCGGTGCCGGAGCCAAAAATCGTCATTGCCGTCGGCGCCTGCGCGATCGCGGGCGGTCCCTTTGTCGGTCATTCCGAGGTGAACAATGGAGCGGGCGCCATTGTGCCGGTTGATCTCTACATCCCCGGCTGCCCGCCGCATCCACTCACCATTCTCGATGGTTTGCTACGCTTGCTCGACCGGCTCGAGCAGAAACGGAATGCCGGGAACCGGTCGAAGGGATGAGGCGTCAAAAATCTCCCCTTGACCTTGCGAACGGTGGAAGGACGATGCGGGATGGATTTTTCGGATGGCTCCTATTTCATCAACCGCGAACTGAGCTGGCTGGAATTCAACCAGCGCGTTCTTGATCAGGCCATTGAACGGTCCAATCCGCTTCTCGAACGACTGAAATTCCTCTGTATCGTCAGTTCGAATCTGGACGAATTCTTCGAGGTGCGTGTGGCCGGCCTCAAGCAGCAGAAGCAGATGAATTCGCTGGAAGCCGGCCCCGACGGTCTCACGGCCGGCGAAGCGCTGGCCGCAATTAGCGAGCGGGTGCGTCGCATGGTGGACGATCAATACCGTTGCTGGCGCGAGCAACTCCAGCCGGAACTCGAAGATCAAAACCTTCGTTTTCATACCTACCCGGAGGTGCCGGAGAGCGAGCAGCAGCACCTTGCGAACTTCTTCACGAAGAGCGTCTATCCCGTGCTTACGCCCCTGGCGATCGATCCGGCCCATCCCTTTCCGCAGCTGCTCAACAAGAGTCTGAATGTGATCGTCGAGCTCGAGGGTGAGGATTTGAGCACCGACATTGCGGTCGTGCAGGTTCCCCGGATTTTGCCGAGGGTCGTCCCGTTCGCAAAGCAGGAGAATGGTGACGACTACGTTTTTCTTGGCCACATCATCCTGCACCATGTCGGAAGCCTGTTTCACGGGGTGCGCATCAAGGCGGCGCACCTTTTTCGGGTGACACGAAACAGCAACCTCTATGTCGACGAGGAAGAGTCACAGAACCTTCTTCATGCCATCGAGGCCGAGTTGCGCAAGGTCAAGCGGGGGGCCGCAGTCCGGTTGGAAGTCGAGGAGGATTGCCCTCAGCACACCGTCGAGCGACTGCTTGAGATTTTTAATCTCGAGGAGGAAGACGTCTTTCGCATCGACGGGCCGCTCAATTTTGTCCGTCTGATGCCTCTGGCGTTGCAAATCGACCGCCCCGATCTGCGCTACAAGCGCTTTTCGCCAAATACGGTCGTCTCGCTCGAAACGGAGTCCGATATTTTCTTTCACATCCGGCGTGGTGACATTCTGCTGCATCATCCGTACGACAACTTTCAAACGGTGGTGGACTTCCTGGCCCAGGCCGCGGAAGACCCGCACGTGCTTGCGATCAAGCAGACGCTCTACCGGACGAGTTCCGATTCCCCGTTTGTCCAGGAGCTCATCGAGGCGGCCCGCAACGGGAAGCAGGTGACGGTTGTCATCGAGTTGAAGGCGCGTTTCGACGAAGCGGCAAATATCAAATGGGCGCGATTGATGCGGGAGGCGGGCGTGGATGTCGTGTATGGCATGACAGGCCTAAAGACGCACGCAAAGGCCACGCTGATCGTTCGCAGTGAAGGCGACGGGATTCGCCGCTACGCCCATTTCGGCACGGGAAATTATCATCCGGCAACGGCGAAAATTTACACGGATCTTGGCCTTCTCACTTGCCGGGACGCAGTCACTGAGGAACTTGCGGAGGCGTTCAACTGCCTCACGGGCGTCTCGAAATTCCGGGAAATGCATGAGCTGCTCATTGCGCCATTCAATCTTTACGACTCCATGGAGCGGTTGATCGAAGAGGAAATCGCGCATGCGAAAGCCGGGCGTCCGAACGGAATCTACGTGAAGGTAAACGCCCTGGTGGAGGAGGGAATGATCGAGGCCCTCTATGGCGCTTCCGTGGCTGGAGTGGGCGTCAGGCTAATGGTGCGAGGCATGTGCGCCCTGAGGGCCGGAATCCCCAATGTGAGCGAGAACATCGAAGTGCGGAGTATCGTCGGCAGATTTCTCGAACACAGCCGGATTTTCCGGTTCGAGAACGGCGGCGAGCCAAAGATCTACCTCGGAAGCGCCGACTGGATGCCGCGAAATCTTTTCCGCCGCGTCGAAACCGTCTTTCCAGTGGTCACGCCCGGAATGAAGGACCACATCGACGAAATTCTTGAGTGGTTCTGGCGCGACAATGTGAAAGCGAAGGTCATGCAACCGGATGGCGTCTATAAACTGCGTGAAACGAACGAGGAACCCTTCGACACACAAGCCGAGTTTGTCGCCGAGGCGCAGCGGCGCCGTAAGAAACGCATGGCGGCCGTCGCCTCGGCTGTCAGCTGAAGCCCGTCAGGTTTCTCCGGCTCGAAGGTCGGGCGGAGCCTGTCTCGCAGTGAAGCCACGCGCCGGGCGCTACTCGGGAATCGTCTCGCCGGCCACGAGGTCGGCATACGTTTGCCGCTTTCGCACGATGTGCGCTTGATTTCCCTCGACGAGAATTTCCGGCACGAGCGGACGCGAATTGTAGGTGGATGACATGACGAAACCGTAGGCGCCGGCGCTCATCAAGGCGATTTGGTCTCCCTGCCGCAGTGGCGCCACCTCCCGATCCTGGGCGAAAAAATCACCGCTTTCGCAAACCGGACCCACGACGTCCATCCGGAGAGGTTTTGCACCCGTCCTCTCGCGGAGCGGGACGATTTCGTGATAGCCTTCGTAGAGCGCCGGGCGGATGAGGTCATTCATCGCGGCATCCACTACGGTGAAGGTTTTGGCAGGCGTTTTCTTGACGTATTGAACGGTGCTGAGGAGGACGCCCGCGTTTCCAACCATGAATCGACCGGGCTCGAAAAGAATCCGCATGCCAAGTGGCTTCAAGATCGGCACGATCGCAGCCGCATAGTCCTCCGGGGTGATGCGTTTGGGGTGATCCGCGGCGTTCCACCATGCCGGATCACCGCTTTCGAGAGCCGGATCATAAACGATGCCCACGCCACCGCCTATGCTGAAAAAGTCGATGCCATATTGCTCGCGCAAGGATTCGATGAGCGGAACGAGCTTTGCAGCAGCCTCGGCGAAGGGCTCGGGTTCCAGAATTTGCGAGCCGATATGAGTCTGAACGCCTCGCACCTCGAGGCGGGGAAGTTCCGCGGCGCGAGCGTAAACCTCCGGAGCCCGGTCGAGCCCAATGCCAAATTTATTCCGGCTTTTCCCGGTCGAGATGTATTTGTGCGTCTTTGCATCCACATCGGGGTTTACCCGTATGGCCACGGGCGCCGTCGTGTTCAAGCGCCCGGCAATTTCGTTGATGCGTTCGAGCTCAGGTTCGCTCTCGACATTGAAGCAATGGATTCCCTCGCGGAGAGCAAAGGCGATCTCCTCATCGGTCTTGCCCACCCCGGCAAACGTGCAGGACTCCGCGCGGCCTCCGGCCTTCAACACCCTGAAGAGTTCACCCCCGGAGACAATATCGAAGGAGGCTCCTTCCCTGGCCAGCAGGCTCAGGATTGCCAGGTTCGAGCAGGCCTTCACGGCGTAGCAAATCACGTGATCGAGATCCTTCAATGCCGCGTCGAGGCGGCGAAAGTTGCCGCGAATCGTTTCCGCCGAGTAGACGTAGGCCGGCGTGCCGGTTCGGCCCGCCAGTTCTTCGAGACTCAGATCCTCGCAGTGGAGGACGCCGTTGCGATACGAAAACGAATGCACTTTACCAGAGAATGCGAGCGCGCGAGTGGCGTGTCAATTGAGCGCCGGCCTAGGGTTCGCTTGGCCGCGACGGGGCCGTCCGAGCGATCACTCGTCCATCCAACGGCAATAGGTTTCCGTGACGGCGCTGGCGATATCGATGAGATTGAGCTGTATCTGATCGAGGAACTGGTGAAGGCCGGTGTCAAAGATTGAGGCGATGGTCGTGTAATTCAGGTTCGAGCGAAGCATTCCACACAGCCGCTCGGCCTCGTTGCTGAAGTATCCCGTTTCGCATCCCGAAATGCTGTGGAGGGCGCTGTTGAGCTGATTGGCACAGAAACGGATGGAGCGCGGGAACTCTCCGTGAAGGATGAGAAACTCGGCAACCTGCCAGCCTGTGACCTCTCCGACATTCGTCTTGAGGTAGGCTTCAAGAGCGCTGCACGATCGCAAGACTGCCATCCATTGCGTGATGTCCACGTGGCCGCCGACCTGCTCTCCGCTTGGAAGAAGGATGTGGTATTTGATGTCAAGGACCCGCGAAGTGGAGTCAGCGCGTTCCAGATACTTGCCAAGCTGCAGGAAATCCCATCCCTCGCCATGGATCATCGTCGCGTCGGAGGTTCCCTGGAAAGCGTGCAGCTTGTCCACGAGCCCGCGGTAGAAGTCGATCGGACTATCCTGGAAATCCGCGCGCGCCATGCCGTCGCGCAGGTACAGGAACGTGCGGTTGAGCTGCTCCCACATTTCGCTCGAGATTTGCTCGCGCACGGTGCGCGCGTTTTCTCTTGCAGCGGCGACGCAGGCGATGATGGCTCCGGGGTTCTTCTTCGAGAAAGTGACGAACTCCATCACGGCTTCCGGCGTAATCTTCTCGTGATACTTGCTGAACAACTCCTGATCTTCGAGCGTGGCAAGCACGGGCTGCCAGTGCTGGTGGAGCATGCTGGGGTTCTGATCCTCGAAGTCGAGCATGAGCTGCACGTTGACGTCGAGGATCCGCGCGTTTGTCTCCGCGCGTTCGACATAACGACTTAGCCAAAAACAGGAATCGGCGACCCTTGAAAGCATGCTAGGGGACTTGAGTCTGGGTCTGAGTCTGGGGCTGTGGCTCGTCCTCTTCATCGAGGACCCAGGTATCCTTGCTGCCGCCGCCCTGGCTGGAATTCACGACGAGCGAGCCCTTGCGCATGGCCACTCGCGTAAGACCTCCCGGAATGATGCTCGTTTTCTCGCCGCAGAGAATGTACGGGCGCAGGTCGATGTGACGGCCCTCGGCCGTTCCGTCGCAGTAGGAGGGTGAGCGCGACAGGAGCACGACCGGCTGGGCAACGTAGCCGCGCGGATCCTCCAGGATCGCGGCGCGGAATTTTTCGATCTGCTCGGTTGTGGCGTGCGGACCAATGAGCATCCCATAGCCACCGCTTTCATTCGCGGCTTTCACCACGAGCTTCTCCAAATTGTCCAGGATGAATTTCCGGTCCGTGTCATCCGCGGAAAGGTAGGTCTCGACATTCGGAAGAATCGGTTCCTCGCCCAGGTAAAATTTGATCATTTTGGGAACATAATAGTAGGTGACCTTGTCATCTGCGACGCCGGTGCCGATGGCATTTGCGAGGTTCACATTCCCCTTCCGGTACGCTTCGATGATGCCGGGAACACCCAGCAAGGAATCCTTGCGGAAAACGGTGGGATCGATGAAATCATCGTCGATGCGGCGATAGATGACATCGACCTGCCGAAGTCCCTTTGTCGTCTTCATCAACACGCGGGAATCCTTCACGAGGAGATCGCTGCCCGTGACAATTTCTATGCCCATCGAACGGGCGAGAAAGGAATGTTCGAAATAGGCGGAATTATAGATTCCCGGCGTAAGAACAACCACCGTGGGATCGGGGTTCTCATGGGGAGCGACGTGGCGAAGGACCGCAAGCAAGTCCTGCGCGTAGCGATCGACGGGGCGCACCTGGTACCTGGCGAAGAGCTTTGGGAAAACGCGCTTCATCGCCTGGCGGTTTTCCAGTACGTAGGAAACGCCGGACGGACAGCGGCCGTTGTCTTCGAGTACCGTATAGGTCCCCTTGTCGTCGCGGATGAGATCCGTGCCGCAGATGTGGATGTAAATGTTCTTGGGGACGTCGAAACCCATGAACTCGGGCCGGAAATGCTTCGCGCTTCGGATAATCTCCTCGGGAATGACTTTCTCTTTGACGATCCGCTGCTCGTGATAGATGTCGTGTAGAAACAAATTCAACGCGGTGAGGCGCTGGATGAGGCCGCGTTCAATATGCTCCCACTCCTTCGCCGGGATGATGCGCGGAATCAGGTCAAACGGGAAAATGCGCTCCGTGCCTTCTTCACCGCTGTAGACTGTGAAGGTGATTCCCTGATTGAGGTAGGATTTCTCGGCCAGCAGCCTCTTGCGATCGAACTCGCCGTCCTGCATTTCCGAAAAGCGCCGCGCAAGGCGCTGATAGTGGGGGCGGACATCTCCGCCCGCCGAAAACATCTCGTCGAAAAAATTTCCTATCTCGTAATCCTTGAACAACCTGTTCATTTTGTTTCCCCTCTCGCGCCGCAGCAGTTCCTTGCCGCGACGCGCAATAGCATCACGCGGCTAGCTTTTGCGCAACCTCAAAATCAGGCGACCACGGCTCGCAGGATCCTCCAAATTTTGGATACAAAAAGCGTGCCGCCGCCGTCCTGTCGCGAGCCACCCCGTAGGCCCGTGGGAGCCCCGCATCGCGCAGCGCCGCGAGAGACGCTTTCAGGAGGAGGGTGCCAAGTCCTCTGCCGCGGTATTCATGCAAGACGCAGGGTCCGGTCGTCAGGTGGCTTTCCGCGGCGACGTCGGTGTTCAAAATCGAGGCGCCAATGATCCGGCTGCCATGCTGGACAATCACGCAATCGGGAGAGTCCTTTTCAAAACCGGCGCGCACGTTTCTTACAATTGTCTCCGCAAAGATCCTCTGGATGTCGCTCCAACCGGTATCCATGCTAAAGGCATTCGTCGCGACTTTCTGCACGGCGTCCTTGTCGTCCCTGTCCGCCCGGCTTAAGACAAACGGCAAAGAAGCCTTCAAATCATCGGCCGGAGCATTCTTCAGATCCCAATGAAATCTAAGCCAGAAAAGGTTCAGCATGCGCTCGATTCGATCCAGGCTAGGGCGAATCCGAATCATTGCGGCAGGCCCACCAGAGGCCACCAAGGAGAGCACCGGACAAAACCACAAATGCCGAAAAAGTGAACATGAGGACGCCGGAGAATCTGCAATTCGCGCGGCAAGTCAATAGAATTCACTTAATTATTAGCTATCCGGCTCAATCCTGAAAAAATCCCGGAAGACTTCGGCATAAACTTCGCGCTTCATCTCTCCGATCCAGTCGAGATCATACGAGGCGGGCGGCAGCCAGCGCGCGGCGCGGAATTCGTGGGAGCCGTCGAAGCGGATGACGGCCTGCGGGTTTATTAGTTCCGCGAGAAAGTAGTGCTGCTCCTGGCCGTCGAAGCCATTTTTCTTTCGTCCCTTCATGAAGAGGTATCGATAGGGGCCCTTGCGCGCAACAAGGCGGTAATCGGACGGCTTGAGGCCGAGCTCTTCCTTGACCTCACGGATCAGCGCCTCGAGCAGAGACTCCCCCTTTTTTACTCCTCCTTGTGGAAACTGCCAGCAGCCCCGCCAGTCGCTGCGCTCGCAGACGAGGATCTCCCCGGCGGAATTCCGTAAAATGATCGCGGCATTCAGGCGATACGCAGGCATATTGAGGATATGCATCAGAATTCGTCGCTTGCGCCAGCGCCGTTTTACCGGCGGACAATATTCCGAGCAAAGCGCGCGGGGCGTGTTGCCGACGGAAGCAATCAGGCTCCCGCCCTCGAAGGCGCAACGTTCCCCCTCCGGGTTATGTCGCTCCCGGGCGACTTCCGGTTTGCGTGCCAGCCCAAAAGCTGAAAGCCTTTGTTCTGAAGCTCGTTTCCGTGAGCCCGAACGAAAATCGCCTCCGATCCCATAGGAACGCCTCAGAGTTCTTGAGACTCGCGGCGTTTGCGCTCGTCCTGTCGCTGGGCGGCGTCGTGGCCCAGGAGCCGTCCCCGACACCGGATCAGCTTCGCCGGGGAATCTGGCGGGCCGAGTTGACGGGCGGTGTATATATGGTGCGGCTATCCGCCATCACCTCTGTGAGCCGGCATGAATACATCGTTGATGGCGCCGCGCGTGTCACGGAGGTCAATATCGCGACGTCCGGTTCCGAGCTGGCAAGGTTTTATTTTATCGAGCCCAACACGCCGAAGCCGCCGGTGGCACCGGCTCAACGAGCACTGAACACGATCGAGGGCAAGGCAAAGGAAGTCAGCGCTCGCGTTGAAAGCGACGATCTTCGGGAAAAGGTGGTCAAGAGCTATCCAACCACCACGCATGCGCACACCGTCGAGTATCGGATTGGCGACAAGGAAACGCTGAACAAGCTCTTCAAAAGCATCGAGGATTCCTGGCTTTCCGAACGTTCCGGTTCATTCAAGCCTTGAAACGGGGCGTAAATTCTCGATTTTCCCGCTCTCGTCCACCGACCAAGCCCTTGCGCCCGAAATTCAAACCCACTCACGAATGCGGTGTCTTCGCCATTTTTGGCCATCCCGACGCCGCGAGCATCGTGTATTACGGCCTTTTTGCGTTGCAGCATCGGGGCCAGGAAAGTGCGGGCATTGTTTCCGGCAAGGACACCGAGGGCCCTTTTGCGGTTCACAAAGGCATGGGTCTGGTTTCCCAGGTTTTCACTCCCGAGGCCCTTGAGCGCGTCGCCGGCACCCGGGCGATTGGCCACGTGAGATATTCGACAACGGGATCGAGCACGATCAAGAACGCGCAACCCTTTGTTGTCGACACAGGTCGCGGCCAGATCGCAATCGGCCACAACGGGAACCTCGTCAATGCCGCGCAGCTCCGGGAGGAACTCGAAGCCAAGGGCTCGATTTTCCAGACCACCGTGGACAGCGAGATCATCCTTCATTTGCTCGCTCAGCCCCGCGGCTCGGGAGCGGTGCTCTCCGCGCTGCGCCGCATAGAGGGCGCCTTCTCCATTGTGCTCATGGGCGAACGTGAGATCATCGGTTTCCGGGATCCCTATGGGTTTCGTCCCCTTTGCATCGGCAGGAAGGATGGCGCATATGTCCTCTCCTCGGAGAGTTGCGCCCTGGACCTGATCCAGGCCGAGTATATCCGCGAAGTGGAGCCCGGCGAGGTCGTGATCATCGACAAATCCGGCATCCGCTCCGAATGGCCGTTTCCTTCGACACGCAGCGCATTCTGCATTTTCGAATATGTCTACTTTGCGCGGCCGGACAGCACCATTTCCGGCGTGAATGTCAGCAAGGCCCGGGTCGAGATGGGACGCCAGCTCGCGCGTCAGCACCCTGTCGGCGCGGACCTCGTGATTCCTGTGCCGGATTCGGGTATTTATGCCGCGCTGGGGTTTTCCGAGGAGCTCGGGATTCCGTATTATCCCGCGTTTGTCCGCAATCACTATATCGGCCGCACTTTCATCCAGCCCACCCAGCGCATCCGTGACTTCAATGTCCGGGTGAAGTTGAATCTGATCCTGGAGGCCGTCGGGGGCAAACGCGTTGTCGTTGTGGATGACTCGATCGTGCGGGGAACTACGGCCCGTTCGCGCGTTGTCACACTGCGCGAGGCCGGCGCGAAGGAGGTGCACATGCGCATCAGCTGTCCTCCGCACAAATTCGCGTGCTACTACGGCATCGACTTTCCGGATCCCGAGAAGCTTCTCGCCAACCAATGCACGATGGAGGAGATTCGCAATTACCTTGGCGCCGATTCCCTTGGCTACCTTGATTTCGATGGAATGATCGGCGCCACCGGGCGGCCCGCGGAGAGCTTTTGCACCGCGTGCTTTAGCGGGGACTATCCCGTGCCTTACGACGCGGCTTTCGACAAATTGATCATGGAAAAGCGCCTTGGCCGCATCCGGCTTCTCGACAAAGAGGAACCGCGTTTACTATGAAATCAAACCCGATCAAGGCCTATACACGCGCCGGTGTGGACGTCGACCTTGGCAACGCTCTTAAGCGGGGGATCCAATCAATTGCCCGCACCACGCACGGTCCGGAAGTGCTGGGCAAAATTGGCGGCTTCGGCGGTTTGTTCCGGGCCGATTTCAAAGGCATGGAGGATCCCGTGCTCGTGTCGAGCGTGGACGGCGTTGGCACGAAGCTGAAAGTCGCTTTCGCCATGGATCGTCACGACACGATCGGCCAGGACCTCGTCAACCACTGTCTCAACGACATCGCTGTGCTGGGCGCGCGCCCGCTTTTCTTTCTCGACTACATCGCCGCCGGCAAGCTCGAGCCCGGTGTATTCAAGCAGCTCCTCGAAGGCTTTGCGAAGGCGTGCAAGGCTTCCGGATGCGCCCTCATCGGCGGGGAAACCGCTCAGATGCCCGGCATGTATCGGGAGGGCGAATACGACCTCGCCGGCACAATTGTCGGCGTCGTGGACCGCCCGAAGATGCTCGATGGCTCGCTCATCCGGCAGGGCGACGTCCTCGTGGGCCTTCCCTCGGATGGTTTGCATACCAACGGCTTTTCGTTGGCGAGAAGGGTTCTCTTCGAGGACATGAGCTTGAAGACTTCCTCCCGCCTGCCGGAACTTCGCCTGACGGTCGGCGAGGAGTTGCTCCGCGTGCACAGAAACTACCAGCCGCTCCTTGCATCGCTTCCGGAGGGCCTGGTCCACGCTGCGGCGCACATCACCGGAGGAGGTCTGGTAGACAATCTCCCGCGCGTGCTGCCACGGGATTGCCAGGCCAATGTCCGGCGGGGATCCTGGAGGATCCCTCCGATTTTTCAAATCATCCAGAGGGCCGCTTCCGTGGATCCGGCCGAAATGTATAACGTCTTCAACATGGGAATCGGCATGGTGCTGATCGTGCCGAAGGCGCGTGAAACGGAGGCGGTGCGCAAAACCCGCGGGCGTCTGATTGGGGAAATCGTCGAGGGTCCGCAGAAGGTGGCATTGGTTTAAGCGGGTCTACGGAGACCGCCGGCGGGCGCCGTTCGGCCCTTTTCCGCGCGATCGAGAGTGTTCTGTTGTCATCGCCCTTTTCGTGCTATGAACAAAGCGTGTTGAATCTTTGGAAACGCAAGCCGGCGCTTGGGATCGGCATTGGATTCGGCCTCGTGGGCGCGATGGCTCTTGCCGCGCGCTACGGATTTCGCCATGTCCCGAGGGAGCGGATTCCCGACGACATCTCGCCGGCGATCTTCGCGACGCGGGTTATCGAAACCAACTTTGGCGAAATGATTTATCACATTTCGGGGGCCGGTGATCCCGTCGTGTTTCTGCACGGAATTTATCTCGGCGCGTCTTCGTACGAATGGTCGAAGGTCTATCCGCATTTCACGATTGGCAGGGAAGTGATTGTCCCCGACTTGATTGGTTTTGGAGAGTCCGAACGGCCCAGTGTAACGATGGACGCGACGGACTATGCCGAGAGTCTTGTCGAGTTTCTACGCGCCACCTGCGGCGACCGGCCGCCGGTCCTCGTCGCGAGTGGTCTTACTGCGGGTATCGCCCTGCTTCTGGCCTCGCGCCATCCGGAGCGCGTTGGACGTCTGGTTCTTCTCCTGCCGACCGGGCTGAAGTCGGGCAAATGGAGCGCCGCGGGCATGGTCGCACTGCTCGGATTGCCGGGACTCAACCGTTTTGTCTATCGCAACTACCTCTCCCGCGCACCGTTCATTCGGGGCTGGTTGACAAAGTTTGCGCTCGGCGATCCCTCGCGGATGAATGAAGAAATGGTGCGCGCGCTGGCGACGTGCGCCCAACAAGCCGGCGCCGAACATGCCATTTTCGGATTTCTCAGGGGACAGCTCGCCTTCGACATCGAATCGCGTCTGGATGGAGTTCCGCATCCCGTGAGCGTCCTCTGGCCCGACCGTGCTTCCGGTTTTCCTCGCTCGGCGGGAGAAGAGATTTCGCGGAGGCTGAGGCGGGCGAGGTTCGTGCCCGTACCGGATTGTGGAATTCTCGCGGCCTTGGAAGCGCCTGCCTTGCTGACTTCGATCATTGCAGGGGAACTTGACGGTGACTTTCGCCTTGAAGGCGCGGCCTGAATTGGTATCCCGGCAGGCTCCTTCGTCAAAGTGAACGTTTCCGATCTGCGCGAAATCCTTCAGTACGTTCCCCGTTTTCGGGAGCGCGTGTTTGTCATTGCCATGGACGGCGAGGTGGCTGCTTCGGACAATTTTCCTAACATTCTGCTCGACGTCGCGGTGTTGCGTTCCCTGAGCGTCAAGGTCGTTCTGGTGCACGGAGCGAGCTATCAGATCCTCAAGCTGGCCAAGGAGCGCGGTGTCAAGCTGACGAACTCGGACGGGACCGGCATTACCGACGAGATCACCCTGCAGGTCAGCATCGACGCGGCGATCCGGCTGACAAATCAAATCATGGAAGGCCTGTCTGCGGTGGACCTGCGGGCGGCCTATATCAATGCCGTCATCGCCCATCCCGCTGGGATTCTCGGCGGGACGGATCACCAATTCACGGGAAGGGTCGAGCGCATTGACGTCAAGGCCCTGCGCCTGCTGCTTGACGAGAGCATCGTGCCTGTGGTTCCGCCGCTGGGATTCGACGGCGAGGGCCGCACTTATCGGGTGAATTCCGACGCGGCGGCGGTCGAGGTCGGCGAGGAACTCTCAGCCGCAAAGATCATTTACCTGGCTCCGGGCTCGGCGTTTGCCGGGCACCCCGTGCTCTCGCGGCAGCTCTCCGTGCCTGATACGCTCGAATTGCTCAGAAAGCAGCGCGAAGATTTTTCCCAGAGTGTGGTTTCCAAGCTTGAATGCGCCGCCCGCGCCTGCGTCCAGGGCGTGCCGCGCGTGCATCTGCTGGACGGCGGGATCAATGAGGCGCTGCTGACCGAGATCTTCAGTTACGACGGATTCGGCACAATGATTTATTCGAACGAGTACCAGCAGGTCCGGCGCATCTTCAAGAAGGACGTTCGCGCCGTGATGTCGCTGATCCGGCAGTCGGTGCGAAACGAGGAACTCGTCCGTCGCACGCGCACGGAAATCCTCGAGCGGTTGGAGGATTACTGGCTTCTCGAAGTCGACCGCACACCCGTCGCATGCGTCGCCCTGCATGTCTATCCTCAAGACGCGGCGGGCGAGCTTGCCTGTCTCTACGTCAGCAAGGCACACGAGAATCAGGGATATGGCCGCAAGCTTATGGCGTTCGCGGAGAACCTGGCGCGCGAAAAGGGCCTCAAGCGGATGTTTGCGCTCTCGACTCAGGCCTTTAGCTACCTTGAGCAAAAGGGCGGCTTCCTCGAGGCGTCTCCCGAAGCGCTTCCCGAGGAACGCCGACTCAAATATGAAGCCAGCGGGCGCAATTCGAAGATCCTCCTCAAGCCGATCGCAGCCGGTAACTAAAGGCAAACCGGCATGGCAGCAGATTCCAAAACCGGCCTCCTGCTTGACGCCCTTATCGTCCTTCTGTACTTCGCCGTCATCATCACCGTAGGGCTCTACAAGGGCCGCGGAAGCCGGAACATTGAAAGCTTTGCTGTTGGAGATCGCAACATTCCCTGGTGGGCGGTCATGGCCTCAATTCTTGCGGCTGAGATCAGCGCGGCGACATTTCTCGGGGCTCCAGGCGAGGGCTACGAAAAACGCAACTTCACCTACGCACAACTCGCGCTCGGCACCATTCTCGCGCGCGTCATCATCGCCTACGTCTTCATCAAGCCGTATTACGACTACCGGGTCGTTTCCATTTATGAGTACCTTTCGCTTCGCTTTGGGAGGCGGACGAAGGACGCCGCTTCGGCGATATTCCTGATCACGCGCGCTCTTGCGAGCGGGACACGCCTCTACGTTGCGGCGATCGTCTTCGTGATGGGCTATGAAATGGTAACCGGAGTGAGCCTCGATATCTGGCAGCAGGTTTGGATCTACGTTCTTTCGCTCACGGCGCTCACGGCGCTCACGGCCCTCTACACCACTCTCGGCGGTATCAAGGCGGTCGTTTGGACCGACGTCATCCAGGCTTGTATCATGTTTGGATCCCTGGGCTTTGCCATCTGGTCGTTGCTGCACGGAATTCCCGGCGGTTGGCAGGGTGTGACCGATACGCTTAATCAGCCGGGAGACTGGCAGTTCTTTTCCAGCGGGTTGGAGCCTCAGAGGAGCTTTGGGCAAAATGTCCGCGGCATCCTTGAAAGTGAATATACCATCTGGGCTGCGCTCATCGGCTCAACATTCACCACGCTGGCCACACACGGCACGGACCAGGATATGGTGCAGCGGATGCTCACGGCCAAGAATCATCACCGCAGCCGCCTTTCGCTGATTCTCTCCGGCTTTGCGGACCTCCCTCTCGTGATGGCGTTTCTCCTCGTCGGGATCTTGCTGTGGGCATTCTACCAGCAACCGGGCAAGAACGCTCCCTTTGCCTATTACATTGTCCACGAGCTTCCCCCTGGCCTCCGCGGAGTGCTGATCGCAGGCATCTTCGCCACCGCAATGGGTTCGCTCAGCACCGCGTTGAATGCTCTCGCCACGAGCTTTACCGAGGATTGGTATCGCCCGTACATCCGAAAAAACGCCTCGCAGGCCCAAATCGTTCGCGCGGCGCGAATCAGCACGGTCGTTTTCTCCGTGCTGTTGATCCTTATTGGCTCTGCGACCGCCTACGCCAAGATCGTGCTGAACGCCCGCATCATTCCCATCGTGCTGGGAATCTTCGGATATACCTACGGCTCGCTGCTCGGCGTTTTCCTGGTCGGTCTGCTCACCAAACGCCGCGGAAGCGAACGCGGGAATCTCCTTGCCATGATATGCGGGTTTCTGGTCGTCGCGGTTCTCAGCGGCCTGCATAACGATCTCTGGACTCTCCTGCATCCCACTGCTCCGGGACTCGTCCATCCCGTGCTCTGGGCTCCTGCGTGGCTTCCCCGGATCGAATTTCCCTGGCGTGTCGCATTTGGCGCCGTAGTGACCTTCGCCGTCGCCGTTTGTTTCAGAACACCCGAGTTTCAGGTTTCCGCCGCGAAAGAATATGTCGAACGGCAAAGCCCCATGGCTCCTTGACCTCCCGACCCGTCAAGCAATTTACCCGGCAAGCGAAAAATTTTCTTTGGACCGTTCGCCCCATTTTTCTTGAGGTGTCCTGCGGCAAATTTTTAATCTCGCGCCGCTTGCGGCACAAGAGGTCTAACCGCATGTGAATAACTTGTGAAGATGTTGAATCCCCCACAATTCAAATGGGAAAGCGCGTGCACCACGGTATAGGGAGAATGAAGATGTGAGAAGAAGGGCCCCGGGTCGGACCCCGGGGCATAAATACTCATAAGTTTCTTTGATAGAACTCATTATATGACAATCTCCCAAAGACCTCCGAAAAAACCTTGGCTGGCGCGGCTTTGTTGGTCGATGCTGCGCGAGTCATTCTGCCGAGACTGTCTACTGGGGAGGTAGCTGGGAATCTCGTGCATAACTTTCTATGACATTGAATTGCGGAAATATTTGGACGTCGGTCTCCGAGGTGATCCGTCAGCGGATCAGCGCCGACGGATATGAGCGTTGGTTTCAGGACGTGGATGTCATTTCCGACGATGGGCTAAAGCTCGTGTTTCGAGTGCCGAATCCGATCCACCAGTTTTTTATCGAGAGCAACTACCTGCGCCTCGTTCAGGATGCCGCCACGGAAGTGCTCAGAAGTCCGCGAAAAATCCTCTTCGTCGCTCCCGGCGGCGATGCGGAGGGATCGTCGCCGTTTCCCTCTGCGGTGCCACACGGGGATCACGCTCCTCTTCGGGGAGCCACGTCCGAGCGCGCCCAGGCTCAGGCATTCTCCGGGATGAATCCGCGGAACACGTTCGACACCTTCGTCGTTGGATCGAACAACCAGTTTGCGCACGGAGCGGCCATGGCGATCGCCAAGACGCCCGCAAAAACCTACAATCCCTTTTTCGTTTACGGGGGAAGCGGTTTGGGCAAAACGCACTTGCTTCAGGCCATCGGGCACTACGCTATCAACAATCAGAAGGCGGCGCGCGTCGTTTACCTCTCCAGCGAGCAGTTTACCAACGAGTTCATTGATGCCATCCAACACGGCACGCTGGTAAAGTTCCGCAAGAAGTATCGTTACGCGGATATCCTGATGATTGACGATATCCAGTTTCTTGGCGGCAAGGAACGCTCGCAGGAGGAGTTTTTTCACACGTTCAACACCCTGCACGACGGCCACAAGCAGATTGTCCTTTCCAGTGACCGTCCTGCGAGCGAGATCGAAAAGCTGGAGCAGCGCCTCGTTTCCCGGTTTGAGTGGGGCATGACTGCGGAATTGCAGCCTCCGGATATCGAGACGCGTATCGCCATTCTAAAAAAGAAGGCCGAGGGCCTGAACATCACTCTCGAGCAGTGGGTGATCGAGTTTCTCGCCGACCGCATCCGCAACAACGTCCGGCGTCTGGAGGGGGCCCTTATGCGTGTGGCATCGTACAAGTCCCTCAGCGACCGCGAGATCACCCGGGAAGTCATTGAAAACCTGCTGAGAGATATCTTCCAGGAGCAGGCTCGCCGCGCGGTCACCATCGAGCAAATCCAGCGCAAGGTCGCCGAGCACTTCGATGTGCGCCTCGCCGACATGACCAGCAAGCGGCGTCCCGCGAACATCGCGTTTCCACGCCAGATCGCCATGTTTCTCTCCCGGGAGCTGACGAATTCCTCCCTGAGCGACATCGGGGACGCGTTTGGCGGAAAGGACCATGGCACCGTTATGCACGCCTGCAAATTGGTCAAGCGCCGCATCGAGGAGGACGAACAGACTCGCCACGTCATCCGTTTGCTCGACAGCCAGCTTCAGCGCTAGGCGGCAAGGTGCGGGAGCCTCCGCCGGCCGGCTTTGAGGCGATCAAGATGCCCCGTATTGGACTTATGTTTGACTTCGCGGGGTGGCCTCAATAAATGAGACCTTTCCCATCAAGCACATGAAGTTCGCAGTCACCAAAGAAGCTCTCCTTGACGGTCTGCAACGTATCCAAAATGTGGTCAGCACACGTTCGACGTTGCCCGTTCTGACCAACGCCCTGCTGGAAACGACGAAGACGGGTCTGCGTCTCACCACGACCGACCTCGAAGTCGCCGTTCGGTGCGAGATCGTTGCGCTGGTGGAGAGGGCGGGCGCCACGACGCTGCCCGCGCGCCGCCTCGCCGCCATCGTTCGCGAACTTCCCGCCTCGGAAATCACGATCGAAACCGACGCAAAGAATATCTCCACTCTGCGGTGCGGCTCGAGCTTTTTCAAAATTTTCGGTCTCGCCAAGGACGAGTTCCCGGCATTTCCGTCCTTCAAGGATGCGAAGGTCTACACGATCAGGCAATCCGAGCTCAAGAATGGCCTGCGCAGGACTTCCTATGCCATTTCGGTTGATGAGACCCGCTATGTGCTCAATGGGATCCTTTTCTCTTTCAAGGAGAACAAGCTTACCCTTGTGGCAACGGACGGGCGCCGCCTTGCTCTCTTTGACAGCGATTTGGAATTTCCCGCGAGCCACGAGCGCGATTTCATCGTCCCGACCAAGGCCGTGACCGAGCTTCAGCGCTTGCTGGGCGAGGATGGGGAAATGCAGATTTCGATTGGGGAGAATCTCGTTTCTTTTGAACTCAACGGCTCACAGTTGGTTTCAAAGCTTGTGGAGGGCAACTATCCGAACTACCGGCAGGTCATTCCGGGCGAGGCCAAAGAGCGCGTCACCATCGAACGGGAGGCCCTTCTCAACAGCGTGCGCCGCGTGTCCCTGCTCAGCAATGACAAGACAAGTTCAGTGCGCCTTAACTTTTCCAGAAACAACCTGGATATCACCGCCAACACGCCGGAAGTGGGAGAAGCGAGGGAAGCCATGGCGGTCGTTTACCGGGGCCGCGATCTTTCCATTGCCTTCAACCCCGAGTTTCTCATGGACCCGCTGAGAAATCTTGCAAATGACGAGGTTCATCTCGAGCTCATCGATGAGATGAGTCCCGGCGTAATAAAGATTAATACGCCATTTCTCTATGTCCTCATGCCGATGAGAGTCTCGGTTTAAGTCGATACAGTTGATCTTCGGCGAATGCCGGCTGTGCAGACCGTGTCCTCACGGTCGGCGATGAGGACATCCCGCTACGGGTTTGCCGAGGCGGCGATGCTCACCGCTCAATGAATCCCGCGGGAAGCTCGGGTTGAGTTGAAACCTCGTCCAGCATCGAGGTTTCCTTCGAGGTTCCGATGATGCCTTTGTAGAAGAGCGCGGAAGGACGGAGCAGCCGGCGCTTGGTCAGCGGGTCCATGCGCGATAAGCCGAACGGCGCCTTGTAACCGTGGTGCCACTCGTAGTTGTCCACCAGCGTCCAGACGAAATACCCCCGCACGTCATAGCCGTCGTGAATCGCCTCTTTGACTTCCAGCATATGATTGAAAAGGTAGCGCACCCGCTTGATATCCTTGGACGTGGCTATGCCATTCTCGGTGATTATAATCGGCTTTCCGTAACGGCGGCTGATAGTGTGGATCTGTTTGTAAAGAGAGCGCGGTTGGATCACCCATCCGAGAAGGCTGTAATTGCGCCCTCGCCGCGCCTTGAGGGCCAGGAGCGCCGTGAAGTCCGCGTACTCGCTGTAGTAGTAATTGAAGCCGATCAAGTCGCAGACGTCATACGTGCGATCCAGGTACGTGAAGTTCAGGCGTTGCATGAAGTTGTAATAAGCGGCCGTCGGGTCCCAGAACGTCCAGTACCAATAGGGTTGCGAGGTGACGCTTAGGATGAGCGCATCTTTGCGGTTCTGGCGGACGATTTCCGCCGCCTTGCGAAA
This sequence comes from uncultured Verrucomicrobiae bacterium, assembly GCA_963763735.1. Classification (GTDB taxonomy): domain Bacteria; phylum Verrucomicrobiota; class Verrucomicrobiia; order Chthoniobacterales; family Terrimicrobiaceae; genus DASTFP01. The sequence goes on from CAVXQK010000022.1 coordinate 225,987, forward strand.
ACCCCACACGCTTTGCTGCATCGCAGCTCCAAATTTTCCGAAGTCGAGAAACAACCCCGGCGGCCACGTTGCGCTGATGTACCCGAGAGCGAGGTCGCCGTTGGCCTCGTTTTGCGGCGCATAGATCCGCACGACAGGCGCCATCGCCTTCGTGATCTTGTCCACGTAAAGCGGCCAGCGCTCGCGATAAAGAGGATGCAGCCAGCGCGATTTGCCCGCGTTTCCCTTTGTCACCATCCAGCTCGGGAAGGTGAAATGCCAGAGCGTCACCACCGGTTCGATGCCGGCCGCTTTGAGCTTCCTTGCCATCTCGACGTAACGGCGGATAGCCGCCTCGTTGTAGCGGCCCGGCTGTGGCTCGACGCGTGCCCACTCGACGCCGAATCGATAGTGGTTCACGCCGATTTTCTTCAGCGCTTCGAGGTCCCGGTCAAAATTGCTCCAGCTGAAGTCGGCGTCGCGGCCCCTCAGAGGGACCCGCTTCGCCTCCGCGAACAAGTCCCAGTCCGTCTTGAAGTCGTTTGGCGAACCCTCGGGTTCTCCGCGGTCTTCGGTTTGGAATGCGCTCGAAGCGATGCCCCACCAGAACGGCCCGGTGTCGGGCGGTTTTGATTGATCTTTTCGAGCGATGCGAGGCGCCGGCGGAGGCGTGATACACGCGCTGAGCAGAACTCCGCAAAGCGACGTCAGGAACCACGCCTTCAAATTCACAACGCCGCGTCTAGCCTTCTTCGGGCCTCAGGTAAACCCGAAAGTCGCATCGAGAACGGATCGGGCGAACTTCCCGCCCCGGGGCTCTTGCGATCTCCGGGGTCCGGCGACGTTCAGGACCCGAACGTGATGCCCGCGGAGAAAGTCTCCAAGAAGAAGGGCACTCTCGGAAACTGTGAAGATTTGGCTGACAAGATGGAGCACGGGCTTCCCGGAATGCCGGCAGCACTCGAGCGTTCTCTGCGAGCCACCCGCCAGCTTAGGCGCTTGCGAAAAGATTACCGTGGCGTCGCTGTCCCGGACGTTCCACGCTGTCCGCTGGGCGTATCGGGTCGAAGGTGTTTCGCGGAGTCTGTAGCGGAAAGGTATGGTTCCATCCTCTGCGCGCCTTCCCTTCGGACACCAACCTCCATGAGGCAAACCGCGCCGGATCGCCCACGCCAGGCATGCGCGATCAACGCCCGTTTGTCCTCCGCTGGTAATGCAGATCGCCTTGCTGGCCATCCTCGTTCGTGTCATGCTCACTTTCGGTAGACGCCAGCATAGCACAGCGGTAGTGCAACTGATTTGTAATCAAAAAACGAGGTTTAGCCGCCTTGCCGTCGTTAGCAACCTTCACGCTTTCAGAGCCTTATAAATCGCCTGCCCCGACGCGAAAGCCTACGCCAATTGGGCGGGCAAGCGACTCCCGACAGAGGCGGAGTGGGAGTTTGCCGCACGTGGAGGCTTGAGCGGCAAACTCTATGCGTGGGGCGATGAGTTCAAACCGTCCTGATCATTTCAAACAGCTCGCCGAATCCGGATCCTGGCGTCCGAAATCGAAAAGCTGGTCGCTACCAACAAGGCGCGAGTACTTCGTAGCCAGCGATGAGGTCGAAGAGTTCCTCGTCGATCGCTGCCTGGCGCTGGCGGTTGTAGTTGAGCGTCAGGGTGCCCAACAGGTCGTTGATGTTTTTCTCGGCGCCCTGCATGGCGGCGAAGCGGCGAGCGTTTTCCGCGGCGAGAGATTCGGCACAGGCGCGGAAGAGCGAGACGAAGAGGAACTCGCGGATCAAGGCGCCCAGCGTGGCTGCGCCACCGGCGATGATCTCGGGCAGGGCATGCGTCGGCCACGCGATCGACTCCAGGCCGTGCCGCCATTGTGCGTCGAAGGGCAGCAGCCGCTTTGTCACAGGATCGTAGGTCACGCGCTGGCGTGGCTGGTTGTGAAAGATATGAACTTCGTCCAGCCCGTCGCGCTCCCGCTGCTGTTCGATCGCGAGCAGGAGCTCGGAAATGAGCGGCGTAATGCCGGTTACAGAGTTCGGCGTTTGAAGAAGTGTGGCGACTGCAAAGCCGGCGTCCTGGACGCGACCCTGCATCCGCTCGCCGACGACCCAGATGCTCCGCGTGGCGCCCAGCGAAGGGAGGGTCTTGGTCACAAGCTCTGCGAGCCGTTCGTTGAATTGTCCGACCATGCCTTGATCGGTGCCGAAAACGATTGCACCGATTCTTCGCCCGGCGACAGGCGCCGGGGAGAGCCGGGGCTCGGGCGTGTGGCGAAAGCAGGCGACGAGCCCGAGTTCGACCGCGCGGCAGTAATCGGTGAGCGCGATGACGGCGCGCTCGTACGGGCCGATGCTCGCGGCGGCCATCGCCTTCATCGTCCTCACGACGGAATGGAGGTCGTGGGCGCCTTTAATCTTTCGGCGCAGGATGGTTAGTGTTTCGCTCATGAACCCTGAGGAACGGACGCAATGCATCGCGGGATTTTTCCACGACCGTGTCCCGGTCGGCGGCGCTGAGTATGGCGCCGGTAATGATTCGCTCGCGTAGGTCGTCGGGCAGCACCATGGCGATACGGCGCACCGCGGCCTCGGCTTCGGACATGCGTTCGAGAGGGACGGCGTCAAAAAGGCCTGAGGTCAGCGCGAGCAGCACGGCCAGTTGTTCGATGACCGACACCGGCTGGAATTCATCCTGGCGCAAACAGGCGCGGATGCGCTTGCCGTGCTCGATGACGCCGCGCGTGTGCTCATCGAGCCGCGTTCCGAAGCGCGCGAAGACTTCCATTTCCTCAAACTGTGCATAGTCGAGTTTCAGCGGCCCGGCGACTTCGCGATACGCGGCTCGCTGCGCCTTGCCGCCGACTCGCGAAACCGATTTACCGACATCCACCGCAGGCAGCAGGCCGAGGTCGAAAAGCGCCGGCGAAATGTAGAGCTGCCCGTCGGTAATCGAGATGAGGTTGGTGGGAATGTAATCGGAAATGTTCTCCGCCTCCGTCTCGATGATCGGGAGCGCCGTGAGCGACCCGCCGCCGAGTTCCTCGCACAAATGCGTGGCGCGCTCGAGCAGGCGCGAGTGGATGTAAAAGATGTCGCCGGGATAAGCCTCGCGGCCGGGCGGACGCCGCAGCAGCAGCGACAGCTCTCGGTAGGCCCGCGCGTGCTGCGTGAGGTCGTCATAGACGACCAGCACGTCGCGGCCCTGCTCCATGAACCACTCCCCGATGCTCGTGGCCGCGTAGGGCGCGATGTACTTGAGACCGGGCGCGTCGTTGCCCTCGGTGACGACAATCGCCGTGTAATGCAGAGCGTCGTGCTCGCGCAGCGCGTCGATAATCTTCGCGACGGCGGACGCGCGCTGGCCGATGGCACAATAGACGCAGAGTACGTCCTTGTCGCGCTGGTTGATGATTGTGTCGATGGCTAGTGCGGTCTTGCCCGTCTGGCGGTCGCCGAGAATCAGCTCCCGCTGGCCGCGACCAATCGGGACGAGGGCGTCGATGACTTTCACCCCGGTTTGCAGCGGCATGGTGACCGGGGCGCGGTCCATGATGTGCGGCGCCGGGCGTTCGATCGGCAGGCGCGTCGTGCTGTTGATCGGCCCGGCACCGTCGAGCGGCTGTCCGAGCGGATTGATGGCCCGGCCGAGCAGGCGCTCGCCGACGGGTACGTCCATCACGTGTCCCGTGCGCGTAGCTTCCGTGCCGGCTTCGAGATCCGAGCTCTCGCCGAGCAGCACCACGCCGATGGCGTCTTCGTCAATATTGAAAGCGATTCCGAACAAGCCGCTCGCGAATTCCACGCATTCATACAGCCCGACACCCGGCAGCCCCGAGATTTTCGCGACTCCCGTGGACACGGTGCGGACGACGCCGACTTCGCGGCTGCGGAGTTGCGCGTGCTGGCCCTCACGCGCGCGAGTCAGCGCGCCAAGCGCCTGGGCAACGATCGCGCTGAGATTGTCAGGCGCGGCCGGCATTGGCCTTGATCTCCTTCTCGACGAGATTGCGCACGTTCAGTTCGAGCGAGCGGAGAAAGTCATCGAATGTCCACGCCACCTTCTGCCCATCGAAGGCGACCTCGATGCCGGCGATCAGCCCCGGCCTTGTTTCAAACTGCGCCTCGCTCCTGGTCGCGAACTGGTCATGCAAGGCCTGCTGCAAGCGCTCACGAATCGGAGCCGCGAGCGTGAAGCCACTGCGCACGACGAGCGGGCGCGCGGACCCGCGAGCGGCGGTTTGGAGCTGCGCTTTGGCATCGCCGTCGAGGGCGGTCAGCTTTTTCAAGAACGCCGCCACCATGCGCTCCTCGATCTCGGCGTCAGCGAGTTCTCGCAACGCCTGGCGGGCGACGGCGAGCGCTTCGCCCTGCGCGCGCTGGGTGAGTTCCGCGTGGAATTCCTGCCAGTCGCGATCGAGCGAGTTCCGTCGCTGCGCCTGGCTTGCGTCAGCTTCCTTGCGCGCTTGCGCGAGCAGTTCGTCGCGCGTGGCGGATGCTTCTTCGCGCGCCTTTTTCAATAGTTCTTCCTTTTGTCGCGCGAAGGCGTCCTGCTGCTCGTGCAGGCGACTGCTTTCCTCCTCGGCTACGGCCTTCTGGCGATCCGCGGCGGCAACGGTTTCACGCACGCGCTTTTCGCGGGCGGCCATCGCGTCGAGCACCGGTCGGTAGAGGAACCGCTTCAGTATCCAGACGAGGATCGCGAAGTTCGCGATCTGCGCGGCGACGGTGAACCAGTCGATGAGCATGCGCTATTGTCCCGCGGCTTTGCCGATGAGGTGATTCCAAAACGGGTTGGCGAAGATCAGGATCATAGAGACCACGAATGCGTAGATCGCGAGGGATTCGATCATGGCCAATCCGACGAAGAGCGTGCGGGTGATCGTGCTCGCGGCGTCGGGCTGTTGCGCGAGCGCGGTGAGCGCCGACGAAACGGCGCGGCCCTGACCCAGCGCCGGGCCGATGCAGCCGATGGCGATGGTAAGTCCGGCGGTGACGATGCTGATACTGGCGATGATTGGTGTGCTATCCATGAGTTGGCTCCGGGTTTGAGGGGGAAGAAACTTTTTCCTCCCCGCTGCGAATCGCGGCGGCGATGTAAACGGTGGCGAGAACGCTGAAGATGTAGGCTTGCACAAGACCGGTGAGCAGTCCGAGAGCGGTAATGAGCACCGGGAAGAAGAGCGGCACCACGCTCATCAGGATCGCAAGGATCATCGTGCCGCTCATGATATTTCCGAACAGCCGCACCGCGAGCGCGAGCGTGCGGGAGAGTTCGCTGATGATGTTGAACGGCAGCATCAGGAACGTCGGCTCCAAATACGTCCTCAGGTAGCCGCGCAATCCGCTCTCCGCGATGCCGTAGAAGGGCACGGCGAAAAAGGTGAAGAGTGCTAGCGCCGCGGTCGTTGAGAGCGAGCCGGTGGGCGGCTCATACCACGGAAAAACCGTGCAGAGATTTGCCGTTGCGATGAAGACAAACAGCGTGCCGATGAAACCTACGAAGCGTTCCGGGCGGGGAAGCCCGACTTCGCCGATCTGATCGCGGATGCCGCCGACAATGATCTCGAGAACATTCTGCCAGCGTGAAATCTCGAGGCCAGTCGAGAGTCCCCGCGTCATGAGCAGGGCCGCGACGGTGAGCAGGAGCATCACTCCCCACGTCGTCACGATCGTGGAGTTGAGTTTGAGAAAACCGTGCTGCCAGTAAACGGCCTGGTCGGGACTCAGGTGCATGCGGCTCCTCCTTTCTCAGCAATCCCGGCGCGCGGACCGCAGCGACGGATCATGAGCTGGCGCGCGATCAGCCAGCCGAGGAGGCACAGTGCGAGCCGCACGCGATCGCCGCTGGCGACCCACCAGAAACCGGCGAGCAGCGGCGCCGTGCGCACGAAGGAACTCAGCGGGAAAAGCCACGCCGCGCAGTCGCCGCGGCTCAGGTGCGACACCGTCCACCACAGGCCGCCAAAGAACGCAAGGCCCAGCCCAAAACCCGCGGCGAGCGCGAGGAGGCAATGAAGCGCGTCATTCATGTTTGTCATTGTCATGTTCGCGTTTGATTTCGCGATGCTCTTTGTCCACCCAGCGCCACGCGTTGAAGCAGCCGAGCACGAGCCCGGCGACAAGGAGCACGAGCGTCCATGAGCGTTCGCCCGGCTGGTGCCGATCGAGCCACAAGCCGATCGCCGCGCCGATCAGCGTCGGCACCACCACCGACCATCCGATGAGGCCGAAGAAGGCGAAGCCCGTCCACACGCTGCTCGGTTTGCGGCGTTGTGCGCGAAGGCGGCGCGTCGCTTTCGCACCGACCTGGGCCGGGAAGCTGTCCCGTCCCGATTTTTCCGGTTTCGATTTCGGTTCATTCATGGCGCAGCTCCACCATGCGGCGGACGAAACTCATTTCCAGCTTAGCCAGCACCGAACGGACGGCGCGTTCGCGCTCGCTGAGATTCAGGAACTCGCGCTCGACTGTTTCGCGAAGTTGTCCGAGATCGTCTCCGCCGGCCGCGTTGCGTACCGACACCATCACGTCGCGGCCAGCCTTCACGAGCACGCCTTCATCCACCGCGACGATTTGCTCGCCGTGCTCGCCGGTCTCGAAGACGAGGATCCCCGGCACCAGCGCCGCAACGCCATCGAGCCGGCGCGGCAGGATGCCAAAAAAGCCCTCGGCTGTTTCTGCCACGATCCGCGAGACTCCGTCGTGCTCGGCGAACACCCGGAAAGGCAACAGGATTTTGAGATGCATGCCGGCAACACTCATAGCGTCTCCTTCGCTTTCGCTTCATCGATCGCGCCGATCATGTAGAGCGCGCTTTCAGGCACGTCCTTGAACTCGTCGTTCAGGATGCGCTCGCAGCCGTCAAGCGCCTGCTCCAGCGGCACCGTCTTTCCTTTCATCCCCGTGAATTGTTCCGTCGTGAAAAACGGCTGCGTAAGAAAGCGCTCCAGCCGCCGCGCGCGAAACACGGTGTTGCGATCCTCCGCGGAAAGCTGGTCGAGCCCGAGCATCGCCATGATGTCTTTGAGTTCCTCGTATTGCGCGAGCACACGCCGGATTTCCCGCGCCACGCGATAGTGCCGCTCGCCGATGATCGCGGGATTGGACATCTTTGAGTGCGACTGGAGCGAGTCGATCGCGGGAAAGAGTCCTTCGCCCGCGCGCTTGCGCGAGAGGACGATCGACGCGGACAAATGCGAGAACGTATGCACCGCCGCCGGGTCGGTAAAATCGTCCGCTGGCACATAAACGGCCTGGATCGATGTTATCGCGCCGGTGTCCGTATTCGCGATGCGCTCCTCGAGTCGCGAAAGTTCCGTGCCCATCGTCGGCTGGTAGCCCAGCCGCGACGGCAACTGGCCCATGAGGCCCGAAACTTCCGAGCCTGCCTGGATGAACCGAAAGATGTTGTCGATGAGCAGCAGCACGTCGCGACGCTCGTCGTCGCGAAAATACTCCGCCATCGTCAGCGCCACATGCCCGACGCGGAAGCGACTGCCGGACGGCTCATTCATCTGGCCGAAAACCATCGCCATGCTCGGCAGCACGCCGGCGGTTTTCATTTCGCGATAAAGCTCCTCGCCTTCGCGCGAGCGCTCGCCGATGCCACAAAAAATACTTACCCCGTGGTGATGCCCCACCATGTTGTGAATCATCTCGGTGAGCAGCACGGTCTTGCCGACCCCCGCGCCGCCAAACAGCCCGGCTTTTCCCCCTCGCTCGAGCGGCGCGAGAATGTCGATGATCTTGATGCCCGTTTCGAACATCTCCGACTTCGCCACGCGGCGCGCGAGCGACGGCGGCGCGCGGTGAATCGAACGCCATTCCACGTCATGCAATTCGCCCCCGCGGTCGATCGGATTGCCGAAGACGTCGAACACCCGTGAGAGCGTGCCTTTCCCCACGGGCGCGTGCAGTGGCCCGCCGGTGTCTTCCACCTCCGCTCCGCGCGCCAGCCCCTCGGTCGGCGTCAGCGCGACGCCGCGCACGCGGTGTCCGTCGCTCTGCGCGAGCACTTCGATGACGATCTGATTGTTTTCCCCGGCACGCAGCGCCGAGTTGATGCACGGCGGATGATGGTCGAACTGCGCCTCGACCACGCTGCCGCGCACGGAAACAACCCGGCCCGGATTCACCGACAAACTTCCGCCGTCAGGTAGCGCCCGTCGACGATCTCCGCAAGGGGTGCTCATGTCTCATTGATCCTATCCAGGTTTTTCAGTGGATTAGCCTACTGAAGTAATCCGCTGCGGGCTTCCCAGATCTTGTCAGTTGTTTAGCCATTGTTGCTCTGCCAGTGAATCAGGCTGTCGCGGGTGACAATGTAAGTCTTGTGGCCGAACCGTGCTCATCCCGCAAAGGGTCCTGCCAACACCCATGCGCCTCTCCGCTTCCGAAAGCGTGCCCAGCTCTGAAAAAAACGTGGAGGAGAGGGGGAGTAGCGAGTGCGTTGTCAACGCCTTCGGGATGCCAATCCGTGGCAATCCGACGGCCGGGCTGTTGACGTTTTCGAAGAGCGAGGGCGTGCCCAATCGCGCGATTCAATGCCACTCCACCTTGCAGGAAGATCTTTCTGCCCACAGGGCGCGAGCCTTTGACGCGGTTGAGATAATCATCGGCGATTGCGTGTACATGGCCGAGCCAGTCGTTCCCACAAGCCGACGCAACGATCGCCCACCTGCCTGACGAGAGCCTCAAGACATTGGCAAGTCGCTGCGATGGGATCACCACTGGTGCGGGTGTAGTGCGAGGCTACCACCGCGCGCGCGACCGGATCCATCAGAACCGCCTTCGTCGTAGTCGAGCCCGCATCCACGCCAAGCACCATGGGTCCATCCGGGTCGCTTCATTTCGAATGAGTTTGTGTGTGATGTCCGACTTGCAATGCACCGAGCAGCGAGAAGCCAGTGGCACCACCTTGCCATCGAAAGCGCGCCGAATTGCTTGCTCGATATCGAGTCCCATGCGACCGATCTGCTGGACGAAGAACTCGCCGCTTCCCGCCGCACATTTGTTGTGCGAAAGCACGTTGCTGATTCGGCCTGCGACGATCGGGTAAACCAAAAATGTTTCCCCTCCAAGCGACGCCATGGCGTCGAAATCGCCGGGCACATCGCGAAACGCCCGCTGAATCGCAGCGACTTCCGAGATGTGGCCGGCCGCCCCTCGACCTTTTGATGCTCTCCAGAAGACTTAACCCTCGAGAGGCGGCGGAGTGCCGGGTGGCTTACGGCCTCTCTATGGATCAAAAGCGTCGTCTCAATCAGCCAAACTATCGCGCCATTTCACGTGGGAGAAGACCGCGTGCGAAGCGTGCGCGAGCGCGGCTGCCAAATATGACGAAGCGAACTCCCGCTCGAAGTGCGCACGGGAGATCTTTCTGCGGCGAGCAAGGACAACAAGCATCTTCCAACGAACTGGGCTCCACAGGCGGTGAAATCGGGGACTCCCCTTCGAGGACGGGAGTGCGATTGCTCTTTCGCACGATCTTGCCGCCCGCCCGAAAACGTGCGAAGAACTTCCAGAGTAAATGCCAGCATAGCACAGCGGTAGTGCAACTGATTTGTAATCAGTAGGTCCCCGGTTCGAATCCGGGTGCTGGCTCCATTTCAAGCCTTTAGAAATCAATGGTTTACTGAGCAGGACGCTCAGCATTTCACCCGTCCACTAACGGCTTGCTGCCGTTTGCTGCCAAAACGTTTCCGGCAGCGCCTTGCTCCCGCGCGTGCGCAGGCCTCCAAGCGGAGTCTGCTTTCATGGGCTCTCCGAAAGGAGGTCTCCCATGCCTAGGCGCTCCGTCCTCAAAGTTGTCAAAGTCAATTACACACCCAACGCTCCCTGGATGGTGCGAGTGCCGGCGCGCCTGCAGGCGATGGAGGGCTCGCAGAAGAAGTTCTTCGAAAAGGAGTCGGTGGCGAAGGCGTATGCGGAGCGGCTGGCCCGGCAACTGGGTGAATACCATACGCAAGCGCTCGGGCTCACCGACCGGCAGAAGATGGAGGCGGCGGAGTGCTACCGACTCCTCGCCAAAGAGGACGCAAGTATGCTCGAGGCGGTGCAGTATTACCTTACCTACCTCGCGCAGGCGAAGCAGTCCGTTCCGATCCGCCAGCTCTTCGAGGAGTTCTTGGCGGCGAAGCGTCAAGACGGTTTGAGCTCCAAATACTTCGCGGACCTGCGTAGCAAGCTCGGACGCTTCGTCGTGGCGTTCTCTGACACGCTCGCCTGCAATCTGAGCGCGCCAATGCTGGAGGCTTGGTTGCGCGGCTTGAAAGTCGGTTCCGTCTCGCGGGAGTCGTATCGGCGCAATATCAGCGTTATGCTGGAATTCGGACGGCGCCACGGAGCGCTCCGCGCAAACCCGGCGGCGGACATCAAGATCACGCGACGGCCTGAAGGCGAGGTGACGATTCTCTCTCTCGTCGAGGTGGCCCGTTGTTCTGGAACGCTGCGCGCCTGAACTCGTGTCCTATGTGGCGATCTGTGCGTTCGCGGGGCTGCGTCCCTCCGAAGCCGAGGCGCTCGATTGGGCAGACATTCACTTCGATACGTTGCAGATCGAGGTCAAGGCGCGGCACTCGAAGACCCGCCGCTACCGCTTGGTGCCCATGCAGCCGAACCTTGTGGCGTGGCTCCAGCCGCAGAGGCGTGACAGGGGGCCGGTCGGCTACTCGCGGCGGAAATTCAGGGACGCTTACAAAGCTGCGGGGATCGAGCAGTGGAAGACAGACGTGCTGCGCCACTCTTTCGGCACGTATCGTCTGCCGATCCTGAAATCCGCCGATGCCCTTGCATTGGAAATGGGCAACTCGCCCGCAGTCATCTTCCGGCATTACCGGCGGCCGATGACCGAAGTCGCCGCTCAGAAGTATTTCGAACTACTCCCCTCGAAGCCGGCTCAACCAATCGACGTCGCAAGGACGCAGGACCGGCCCACGGATAAGGGCATCCTCGAAGAGCCCTCAGAACGATGGTCCGATACTGTGCTGTGCCGCGTGAAATCTAGCCCACAGGGGCGCATTTCTGATCCGCAAGCGATCCACATCAGCTCAGACCGCGGGGCTGAGATGAATCTGCTTGAAGCGCTCAAGTTCGTCGGCAGGGATTCGCCAGCGGCGGCACAAACGGACAGCAGTGATCCGGCGTGAGGTGCAGAGCGCACGGATGGTCTTGGGCGCGAGTTTCAGATGAGCTGCGGCCTCTTCCGTGGTGAGAAGGAGCGGACTCGGTCCATTCGTCGTGAGACTGGCAGGGGTTTTCATTGCTCCCCTTTTGTAGGCGTTTCCGAGCCGTTTGATGCTCTTGGGGCGGCGCACATTCCTCCACCGGGGTTCATTGTGAAAGAGGTCACCGCAGAAAAAAACTGCTGCCGCCCTTGGAGCCCGACGGAAACGTGTCTCGGTGGTTTCGGCATCGCTGGCTCTGACCGAAAGTCGTCCTCCGTTTCGTCGAGCAAATCAAGAGCGGCAAGGTCGATCCCAGCGACGACAACATGGTCAAAGTCACAACCGACGGCCGCAAAGCCGCGCTCGATCTTCGCCTCGAACAAAAATCCCGGCACGGGTCGCTTCGTTTTTCGGAACTGCGTGTGGAGGGCGAGATGCGCGGCAAGATGATATGCGAGCCAGTTTTCACCGCTCCCGATGAGGATTAGCGGCACCGGGTCGCGTAGCCGTTTCGGCAATCACCGTTGCCCCAGCGAGATCGAGTCGCACAGGCGAGTCGCTGAAGACGGATCGACCTCGCCCCTCGCCACCTTGGACGCCCAAATGCGCAACGTTTTCCACAAGTCGGTGCTCGAATCGGAGAGGCTTGCCGTATGGGTGATCCGATGTTTGAGCGACAGAAGCTGCGCCGGCTCGCCAGCTTCCTCGAAAGCGACATCATCCAGCTTTTCAAGCGAAACAACCGTGTCCGGATTCCGCGCCGTCAAGAGGATCACGAGAGCATAGCGGATCTGATAGAGGTAACCCAAAGCGCTCGGCCCTGGCGTCAACTCGTCGAGCGTCACCACTCACGTCTCGACAGGCGTTATGGTCTTACTCGCGGACGAATCGCGTAGGCTAGTCTCCCGCACCCCTCTCAACTCGTGAGCTTGTTTTCCTTGCATAACCGGGACACGCGTGCTGCATATTTGTTCAGGATTCCTGAACATACGTGCTATGACCGCCAAAACCGATCACGAGCGGTTCTTCGAGATTGCGGAGAGTCAGCAGGGCTATTTTACCGCCGCTCAAGCGGTCGAGAGCGGGTTTTCCAGGAGCACCCACAGCTACCACGTGCAAAGCGGGAATTGGGTTCGCGAACACCGCGGCATTTATCGGCTGAGACGATTCCCCCAGAGTGCAGACGGTCAACTCGTTCTCTGGTCGCTCTGGTCCCGTGACCGCAGCGGTATTCCGCGAGGCGTCTATTCGCATCTGACCGCCCTCAGCATCAAGGAACTGTCCGACGCGAATCCCGCTAAGCTGCACATGACCGTGCCGCCAGACTTTCGCCGGAGTAGCGAAAAGCCTTCGATCCTCATCCTCCACAAAGCGCGGCTCTCGTCCGACGAAGTGCTCCACGAGCGCGGTTACAACGTCACCACTCCCATGCGTGCCCTCATGGATGCTGCAGCGTCTGGGGATGCGAGCCGGGACATAGTTGAACAGGCACTTACCGCGGGAAGAGGTCGCGGCCTGATCACCCGGCGGGAGATTGCTGCCGCACTCAAGAAGCCCGACCTCGATCCGTGGCTGCGCAAGGCCTTGCTAGCCGAATGAAACCGCGCAGTTACAACACGCCAACCGCGTTCCGCCGGGCCTTGGAAGATCGGCTGTCCACGATCGCCCGGAGTGAGAACGTGGACTTGCAACGTATCCGGCGGCAGGTGGCCTTCGATCGCGTGCTCGCCAGACTTTTTGGAGAAGGTGATCCGCCATGGCTGCTGAAGGGCGCCTACTCGCTCGAACTGAAATTGCATAGCGCGCGAACAACAAAGGACATTGATTTGGGCCTCGCTGGACCATCTGCTCGCGGAGATGCGATACGGGAGCCCGAATCTCTTCTTGACGCCTTGCAGAAAGCGGCAGGCCGGGACTTGGGCGATTTCTTCGTCTTCCTGATCGGCGAGCCAACGATGGACTTGGACGCCGCTCCATACGGTGGCGCGCGCTATCCGGTCGAAGCATTGTTGGACGGTCGCACCTTCGCGAAGTTTCATTTGGACATCGGAGTCGGCGACGTACAGCGCGGGCCCGCAGAGGTCGTCAAGCCACGCGACTGGCTCGGGTTTGCGGGCATTCCCGCACCATCATTCCCGTCGATCTCGCGAGAAGAACACTTCGCGCAGAAGTTCCACGCATACACGCTCCAGCGCGAGGGTCGTCCAAACTCGCGTGTTAAAGATTTGATCGACCTTGTGCTCCTCATTGATGCCGGCGGTCTCGATGTCGCACGCCTGAAGATTGCTCTTCGCGATACCTTCGTGCGCCGTGCAACGCACGAACTACCTGCCACCCTCGAAGCGCCTCCAGGATTCTGGAAACCAGTCTTTCGGCGATTGGCGGAGGAATGCAATATTAACGTGGATATCGACGCTCAATTCGAAAAACTCCGGCGATTCTTCCTCACGCACATCCGTAGCTCAGACTCGCGACTGGCGCATTGAGCGCGCCAATTTTGGCTATCTACTCGCGCAACCGACCTCCCCACACCCCGCAAAGACTTTGGCCTTGCTCGCTCTCGCTTCCCCGCGTCGCCCTTGGAAGCAGCGCTCGCCAAGCCCAAAGACTTTGCTCCGCCGCTCCGCCTAATGATGTCGCCGCTCCCCAAGCTTCGCGGCCACATCGCTGGGCTTCAGTGAAAAGCCGAAAAGATTGAGCGCCAAAGCGCCGACCCGACGGGATAACAGTTCACACGTGGGGACTGACCAACAATTCGTTACCGCAGATGACGAATCTTGCCGAGGACATGCCGATTTCGGCAAGGGTCGCTTCTGCGATTGCGCCGCGCAAATGCTTTTCGATCGCATCGCGCAAAGGACGAGCCCCCAAACGAGGATGGAAGCCCCGCTGCATGAGGAACAAGATAGTCGATTCGTCAGCGGTGATGTTGAATCCTTTGTTGCGGAGGAAGGTTAGTTCGCGACCGATTTGCAGCCGAGCGATGTCGAGTTGCACGTCGTAGGTGAGGCGATTGAAAACGATCTTCTCGGTAATGCGGGCGTAGAGTTCGAGGTGGGAAAAAGGGGTCAGCCATTTAATATTGCGGTCTTTGCTATTGTTTCGATCTCCTTCCTCAAGGCGCGATCGGCGGCGAGACGTTTTCGGGCTTCGGCGGCAAGGCGGCAGGTTCCCGCGCGGGTTCCCATGTTCAGCTGCTCCGTAATCCAATCCAGTCTCATGGTGGTTTCTTTCTGAATCATCGCCGCAAGCAGCCCTTTTCGCCAATCTCCCTTGCGAGCCCGCCGCAGGGTCGCGAGATCGGTGCCAAAGTGTTCCAGGGCTGCCTGAATGAGTGCCCGAGCGCGCTTCTCGGCAAAGTCGTTGAGCTGCGGGCCGTGGTAGCCATTGGCCTTCTCAATCCGAGTCGGCCGCTTGGCGAGCATCCTGAGTAACTTTTCACGGAAGTGCTCCGAACCGAAGAGCCATCCCCGGCGCAGACTGGAATACACCGCAAGCTGCGGCTGGCCGTTGCCCTCGGGAAAGGTTGTCCCAGCCAGTCGCGGATTGTGCCAGTCCACCCGTCGCTCCAACAGGTCGAGAAACTCTCTGCGTCCACCGGCCGTATCGCCGCATTCGCAGACTTCCAAACCCGTCGCTGTTTCCAACCATGGGGTCTCCAAACATAGGATTCGAGGCCATCCTTCTCCGCAACAATCCCCGCCCGCACCGGATTGAGGGGAATGAAATCGAGCAGCGTCCGGAAGCGGTTTTCCGGCCCGACCAGGATCGCTTTGTAACGGCCTCCAAAGAGATGGCCCCAAAGCCCGTGTCGGGTATTGATCCTCCGCGTGAAGGCGTTCTGCAGCCATCTCATACCCCGGGAAAGATTGGCTTGGGGGGTTTCCAAAAGAAGATGGTAGTGGTTGCTCATCAGCACGAAGGCGTGCACCCGAAACCTGCTCCGCTCGCTGGCTTCCACCAGCGCGCGGACGAAGGTCGCTCGATCCGCGTCGTCCCGCACAATCGGCCCCCGACGAATCTCCACGGGCCATTAGATGATAAAACGCTCCCCGAAATTCGACCCGCACCGCTCGCGCCATCCTCGTCTTCTCCAACACTTGCTCGATAATATCAATAATAAATGGCTGACCCCTTTCTCCCAGACCCCTTTCTCCCAAGGTGGTGATGACCGGCTCGGCCTCTGATCCGCCCGACTGGCAGAACCACATCCGTAACAAGCCACGGCGCGAGGCACTGGCCAATCGCTCCCGCGACCCGAAGGACCCTTTCAAGCTGGTGCTCGTGCGCGACATGTGACTACCGGCTTCGATGCGCCCAGCCTGCACACGATGTACATCGACAAGCCGATGCGCGGGCATGGGCTGATGCGGGCGATCGCGCGGGTGAACCGAGTTTTCAAGGACAAGCCGGGCGGGCTCGTGGTGGACTACCTGGGCCTGGCGCAGGAGCTAAAAGCAGCGCTGGCCACGTACACCGAGAGCGGCGGCACGTTCAGCTCTCGGATATGCTGCTGCTGTCAACCGATAGCGTGTCAACTGGGATGTCACGCCAACTTCGTCAATTTTCATTGCGGAGGCGCTTTGCTTTTCTGCGCGTTCCAAGTTCCGATTGGCTGTTGCCCTCTGGAATGACAACGCGAATGTCGACCAGTCAGTGTCCTTCCGATTGACCCACGAACATGTAATCGCTGACCGGCAACGTCATCAATTCGTGACGTCCCAGAATAGCAACTTGCCAAAGACATGAGGGAAGCATTGATTTCATAGAGTTCGGACGTCGTTGACTGTTACTTGACGATGATCTTCCCTGTCATGTGGGGGTGGATGGAACAGAAATAGGTGAAGCTTCCAGCCGTGCTAAACACATGGGAGAAGCTCTCGTCGGTGTCCAAGGCAGGTGACTTGCTGAATTGATCGTCGGCACTCGCCACAACATGTGGCACGTCGTCATGGTTGGTCCATGTTACCGTCGTGCCCACAACAACCGTAATTTCCTTTGGTGAAAAGCTAAAGTTATCAATACGGACCTCGGCCTTGCCGGTTTCGACCGGAAGTGACTCTTGTGGCGCGGAGTCCATACCTCGCATAGTGCTCACGAGCGTCAGGCCTACAGCCAATAAGCACACCAGAGCTTCCGGTCTCACGGCCCTGAACAGGGCAGGAAATACACGGCGAAGATTAGACTTGTGACGGAACGGTGGGCAGGTGAGATAGTGAAGTGACATAACGTGAGCCTTTCTATGGTTTATTGTTTAACTGGCGGCATCGCTCTCATCTCTCTATACCGATTTGTTAAGCGAATATTCCCGCAAGCGGGACGGATTTTTCAAATACGAGTTCCCGACGCAGAGTCGCTTAGCAGGGGAGCCTGGAAGTGGATCAAGGAACCGAAGAGCCGCTGACCGCTGTCAACACGGCGGCTCTCCAGTTCATGCAACCGATGACCACCATGAGGCAAGCTACTCATGTATAAGAGCACACACGTCAAGCAGAGCGGCTCAGCGTCGGGTGTTCTTCGGGATAGACAATGTGTTTAGCACAAGAGAGTTTGCATCGTCCCAGTCGGGATGGGCAGTCTCCGCATGCGCCTCGAAGGAGATTGTGTTGCCCTCCGGGTTGACGAAGAAATAGCGAAGCGCCCGGATGTTCTGACTGAAGAGAGATGGCTTTCCACCGTAGATGACCTTTACGCCGGGGATAGCGTAGCTTGTAAAAACATGTTCGACATGGACTGATGAACCCGTCGTTGGCGCCCGGTTTGCGACGAGTGGGTTAACGGAGTGTGACCTGGGAATCTCGATCACATCTATATTGACATTGCGTCCGCGCAACCGCCCGAGCAAGCCGTGATTATTTGGGGTGAGATCTATTCCCCATTTGGTTTGGTCCACTCTCAGCTGGAAACCACCGATGTTAATATATTCATCTATGGAAGGCGTAGGAACATTGAAAGAGGCGTCTGGTGCGACGACGTCCATTTCGTCATAGTCCTGAGCGAAAATGCTGCCAACTGTGAGAGTAGTCAAAGCCGCGGTGATAGCCAGACAACGGCCACTTGGAATGACCGTAAGGGCTGCTTTACAACGATATGGTTCGAACATTGATTTCATAGAGTGTGGATGTGGCCGAGTGCTAGTGTGAAAGGTTGCAACGTGACACGTGCTATTGGTTATTTGTTTAACGTGCGGGCAACCGATGAGAGCGGCCTCATGTCTCTATACCAAGTTCTTTGGCGAATATTCCCGCCGGGCGCTGACGTGTTTCGTGGAACGCGGAAGCCCAAGGACAAAATGCGCGCATGCTGCCAGGGCGCTTTGGCAGTGGGCTGAGAAAAGCGGCGGTCTTAGGGCGAATGTCGGAAGCAAGGCGCCGGCCGCCGGAAGACACAAGGAATATGGTTGCTAATAAACGAGCGTTCTATTCCAGGATACAAGCGCCCCACATACCAGCGGCGAGGTAAGGTTCCTCCTGCTACCTCAAGGCTGTGCGGTCTGTTTGAGAATCAGCTCCTTAAGCGCCAGTAACTCATGGTCACTGATATCGGAGACAGCCCAGTAAGTGAGGTCGGAGTCCACCCAATGAAGAAGCTGATAGCCTTCGTGCGTGATCAATGTGGCTGGCGCGCTCGCGTCACGGGGTTCAATCGGCCAGATGAAGACATTAATGAAGTGCTTACGCCGCTGGTAAACCAAAGCTGCCACCGGCCTGTTGTCGAGATAATCGAGTCGTCCTCCAAGTAGAGGAAAGCCTTCGCCGGCAGGGTTCACTACCGTGGGCGCAAAAT
Source organism: uncultured Verrucomicrobiae bacterium (assembly GCA_963763735.1). Lineage (GTDB taxonomy): Bacteria > Verrucomicrobiota > Verrucomicrobiia > Chthoniobacterales > Terrimicrobiaceae > DASTFP01. The sequence continues at coordinate 243,914 of CAVXQK010000022.1, forward strand.
CCAGTTTGCCGTCAAACCAGGGTTTGACGGTATGCTGGTCAGTAGAAGCCACATCCATGAGATGGTCCGCCATGAGCGAGCGCACGTGACTTGCTACAAGCTGGGCTGCAAGGACCTGTTCCGCACCCGACCGGCGCGATACAGGTGCGAGATTCCACGCGAAGACCAGGGCCAAAAGGACGGCGGCGGCAAGGCCCAGCCAGGTCCAAGGTGTCTCGAAAAGAGATATCCGCGAATCTTCCCGCCTGCTGGTGACCCAGGGGGGAGATACTTGGGCAACGCCGTGAGTGGATTGGGGAATTCCATCTCGCAAAGAGGATTGGATCCGCTCCCGCAAAGCGGGCGGGGCCTTATGATACGAAGCCACTGCGTCAATTGCACCGGCCAGCGCTGTGTGCTCCCTGATTGTCTGATCGCAGTCTGAGCACTCTCGCAGGTGGTCTTCGATCTTCTGGTTGGTAACGGGGTCCAGTTCACCGTCCAGGTAACCGTCGATCAATTCTGTAACTTCTTTGCAGTTCACGCTATTTCTCCTTTTTTAGACGGATCGGCCAGAGATTGCTTGAGCCGGGCGCGGGCGCGGGCGAGCCGTGACATGACGGTGCCGGGCGGAAGCTGCGCGATGTGGGAGATTTCGTTGTAGGATAATCCCTCCAGGTGCCGCAGCACCAGAATCTCTCGGAACTCTACAGGCAACTCTTCCATCGCCTCCCTGACTCGCTGCGCGTCTTCAAGCTGCTGCAACATCGTCGCGGGAGTTGCTGGGTCGCAGTCCGGGGTCTGTATCTGCTCGTCAAAGGTTGTGAGGTCAGCCCCGCGGTTCTTTCTGAGCCAGGTATAGGAGGCATTCCGCACAATTGTCAGCAGCCAGGCCCGGCCGTTGGAACCATGAAATCCGGCGAAGGATTTAAAGGCACGCAGGTACGCCTCTTGGACGACATCCTGCGCATCCTCTTCGTTGCGCAGGAGCCACCTGGCCAAATTGTGCGCGGCATCAAGATGAGGCAGCATCAGCTCCTCAAACGACGCAAGATCGTCGTTCGCGGAGCCGCTCTGCTGTTCCCCCTTTTTTAGCATGAAAAAGTTCACGATCTTTTCACTCGGCTCGAATTCTTCGCTCCAAGAAACATATTCTTGCTTTAGTGCAGTAGCCATAGCGTCTTTGCGAAAGTCAATTCGGCGCGAGTGGGGCACCGGGAGCGCGAGAAGTTGACCGTTGAGTTTCCACGCCGCGCAGGTCGCGGAGAATTCCGTGCCAGTGAAAGCGCACCGTTCGCGGACGTCTCAACATCGCAATGATGTGCAGCAGACATCGATAGCTCCGGGATCGATAAAGCCGGGCGATCTCTGCTGAACGCTTGGTCGCCATCTCCGTGACCCCTGGGACGTCGGAGAATTCACCCGTGTTCGTGTACGGTTGCATTTCTCCAATAGGACCGGATTGGCTGCGGTTTTATTCCGCCTCCTTCCAGAAAAACATCGCTCTGTCCATCCACTGGCGCGCTTTTCTATGACTTTACGGGAATATAATTCCGCCATCTCGGTATGGATCATTGAAGGCGCTTCACTCCAAACGGCGCGCACCTTATTACAGAAAGCACAACACCATGTCTGACCTCATCCACGATCACAATCATGACGGCGTTGACCGCCGGGGATTTCTCAAATGCATGGCCTGGGCCGGCACCGGCGCGCTCTGGGTCGTCAGCGGCGGAGTTTTACGATCTCAAACCTTGAGTCGAGCAGCGGATCTCGGAAAAGACGCCTCTGCGGGAGATTTGAGCTTCGTGCAAATCAGTGACAGCCACATCGGCTTCAGCAAAGAAGCGAACAAAGATGTTCTCTCCACGTTGAGGGCCGCGATTGACAAAATCAATGCTCTGCCGACTCCGCCGGCCTTCGTGCTTCACACTGGCGATTTAAGTCATCTCTCCAAACCCGAGGAGTTCGACGCTCTTGATCAGCTGCTCAAAGCCGCCAAGACTGACAAAATCTTCTACGTGCCTGGTGAACATGACGTCTTGACGGACAACGGCGCCCTCTACCTGGAACGCTACGGCAGAGGAACCAAGGGCGCCGGCTGGCAAAGCTTCGACGTCAAGGGAGTGCATTTTATCGGGCTTGTGAATGTTCTCAACCTAAAGGCGGGTGGTTTGGGCAACCTTGGAGCGCAACAGCTCGAGTGGCTGGAAGACGATGTCAAAGGCCTGTCCAGCAGCATACCCATCGTCGTCTTTGCGCACATTCCGCTTTGGACCGTGTATCCCGAGTGGGGATGGGGAACAGATGACAGCGAGCAGGCACTCTCGTACTTGAAGCGCTTTGGCTCTGTCACCGTCCTAAATGGACACATTCACCAAACCCTGCAAAAGATTGAGGGAAACGTGCATTTTCACACCGCCATGTCCACGGCCTTTCCGCAGCCGGCCCCCGGTGCGGCAGCTTCTCCCGGGCCAATGAAAGTCCCCGCGGAGAAGCTGCGAAGTGTTTTGGGGCTGGCGAACGTCAACTACATTCAGGGCAAACAGGCTCTTGCAATCATTGATTCGCCGCTTGAGCCGGCGACTGCTGCACCAACTGGAACTTAGCCGGGAGGGGGAATTCGGGGTCAGGCGACATGAAAGGCTGATAGAAGCGTGATCTGCGGGCGGCGGGAGGGGCGATCGGGGTCAGTGTGTGGATCAGTGTGCAAAAACGTATATTGACTGCAATGGCGTGGGAGAAGACTGCGTGGGCCTAGGCGGCCGAGGGGTCAGTCCGTGCATGTGCGCAGAAGTGCTCGCAAACGATTCACACGAGGAGCTGACGCCTTGCGATAGGCAGCGACCGCGCGACTGATGTTGCTGCGGTCCCCGGTATCGAGTTCGCCTTGCAGCCAGGCGTCTTGGACCACCGTCCGGGATTTCACCAACCACATCAGCCCCTGTTTCCGCAGGTCGTTCTGGCGCAGGTGCCTTGCCTCCTCTTGTGTCAAACCAAGTTTCCTCAAGCCGGCTTCCAGCAGCCTTGCGGCCTGCACTTCATCGGTTGAACCTCGCGGTATAGGTCGATTGAAACCATTGGCGTTGGCTGCCATCCTTCCGCTGCCTCGAAATCAAATCACGCGGTTTTAATTACGAGATTCTTTTGAACACGGCAGGCTGCATCACCAGGCCACCCGCATCGCTGTGCGCCGGCAGCTTGAAATGGTTGACGCTGAGTTGAGTGGCTTGTCCTGACGGGTCGGTTGTGAAAGTCACGCCGGATAAGCCGTCAGCGTTTTCACCGGTTGTCTGAAAGGTGAATGTCAGCTCTTGATACGGTGTGAGAACGAAAGTCTCGCCACCGCCCCCTGCCCTCATGAGGAAGGGGTCCTCCGACGATCCGCGGCCTGAGATGGTCACGTTTTGGTAGTAATCGTTGTGATAGGTGCCACCGATTTGCGATGGATTCTTGATCGGTATGACAGGCTTGGCAGGCGGCAAGCTGAAATCCGGTGATGGCACTGGATAGATGTTGTCCTGCATGAACTTCGCCGCGCCTTTCAGCGTGTCCGCAAAGGGCGTCTTTGCGGGATTGTTCGTCACATCATAGAGAAACTGATGACAAATCGCTTCGGGCAAACCAATCGGCTGCCCGTTGGTGAGAGCGATGATGCCGATATTTTCGTTCGGCAGCAAACTCACGCAAGTGGCCGCACCAAGCCCGAAGCCACCCGAGTGGCTCAAGGTGAGGCCCATGTCGGGATCGATCTTGGTGTTCCAACCGAAGCCGTAGTGTGCGGGGTCCTTTGTGTCGGGATACGCCACGTGAGTCTGTCTAATATTAGCGTAGAATTCGGCGCTTTCGTGGGCTTTCATCTCGACAGCCTGTGTCGCCGCGCGTTGCGCTTGAATGTTCAACCACATCCATTGAATGAGATCGACCAGCGAGGAGGTCATACCGCCGGCGGGCGACTGTGCATCGGGATTACGCCAAGTCGCCGGCTCCACCCAGCGGGGATCGTCCGGCAACGGATTGCGATCCGCACGAGGCACCGGAAGGCGCTGATAGGGCTTCACGGTATTCTTTGACGTGATGAAGTCGCGGTTGCGATAGCTACTTCGTTTCATGTCGTAGAGCTTGAAGAACTTCTCGGCCAAGTCTTCCCACTGCGCACCCATCGCTTTTGCCAGGGCGAACGCAGCTTCGCTGTAGCCGAAATTCGTGTAGTTGTAGGCGCAGGCGTACTTCGAGGCATTCTCTCTCGGCCAGGTTGGAAGAATCGTGATGTGTTGCATGATGTCGTTGCGAGCGAAGCCCAAATCTTCGAGCAAGTCGCCGGCGTGATCGATCAAGCCGCTGCGATGCGCCAGCAAGGACGCAAATGTGACACCCTGAGGCGCGCGATAGCCCGGATCAAGCTGTGCGATAGGCGTGTCCCATCCCTTCTCGAGGCGATGCTGGGTAAATAGCCAGGAGATGATGGTGGACGTGACGGGTTTCGACAGCGATGCGATAGGAAAGACCGTGGTGGCATCGATCGGCGTTTGTTTGGCCACATTGTTAGCGCAACAGGCAAAGCGCCACTCATTCTGAAAAACCACCGCGATGGCCATCCCGGGCACGCCGGTCCTCTTCAGCCCTTGCATGGCATAGCCACTGTCATCTGGATGATTGTTGTTGGTGTTTCCGTAGAGTGATCGCCATGCGTCTTGTACGTCTGTGAGAGTGATTGCCATAGCGGCATCAGAAAGGACGACGGACCGAGAATCAAGTTTCCAGTCGCGTTGGAGCGTTAGTCGTGGGTCAATCCGCCTCGAATCGTCTTCGCCTTGTCTCAAAGCCACGCGGCACAAGGCTGCCGGACCCATGGCAGGCTGCGGCGTGCGTACTTTCATTACGTGGGAGAACGTCCTGTTGGGGTGCCAGGAGACTGTGGCCGGCAAGGACCGTCTTTATCGGGCTTTGGACGTCAACGCACCGATTCGCACCGCGCCCTGGGCGTCGCCACGTGCAGCTTACCGAAGTGGAAGCTGCCTTTCATGTCCTCAAAAGCGAAGTGGCCATCCGTCCGATCTGGCACCGCACCCAACGCCGCGTCGAGGCCCATATCTTAGTTGCCTTCCTGGGCTATTGCTTGCCATGGCTTTTTCGTTGAAGGGCGAGACCTGCTGCACCCGGCGCCACGAATCGTGCCCCTTCATCCAAGAGCGACGGGCCTCTCCGCGCTGTGTTCTCGGGTTAGTGTCCCGCCTGGCCTCGCGTGCGCAACTTGTCGAGGAGTACTGGCCAGAATGATCACAGCGCCTTTGATTACCAGTTGCCAGTAGAAGGAGACGTTCATCAGCGTCAGACCGTTGTTGAGAACGGCAACGATGAGAGCGCCAATCAACGTGCCAAAGACAGTTCCAATGCCGCCGGAGAAACTGGTGCCGCCGAGGATAACCGCGGCGATGGCGTCCAGTTCGTAGCCCTCTCCCAAACGTCCTTGGGCGCTGTAGAGACGGCTGGCCGTCATTACGCCACCCAAGCCCGCCAACAAGCCGCTGATGCCATACACAAAGATCAGGACAGAGGCGACCGGAGTGCCGGTGAGCCGAGCGGCCAGCGGGTTGCCTCCCACCGCGTAAATGTGCACACCGAGCGGACCGAGATTTGGACGGGGACGAATGGAACATGTGATCGGGATTTGATTTTGGGGGTAACAACGA
>CAVXQK010000023.1:0-61287 GCA_963763735.1 uncultured Verrucomicrobiae bacterium
AGAGCTATGGCACTATTTTCTCCAAGCAACCAATTTGAACAGCAAAGCGCTCGTCTCAAGGAAGGACGCAGGAGGCTCCATCGCGCCCTGGAGCATTACCCGAAGCTTCTGCACACGCTGACGAATCTCCCGGTGACTGGACGGAACCTGCGGGAAATTCTGATCACCAGCGGCGAGATCAATGACCGCCACGGAACGGGCCTGTTGCTCTCGCGCCTTTTCTCGGGAAGCTCCGCATTTAGCATCCACGCCCGTTCCTTCTATGGGACCCGGGGCGAGTTCGCCGCACTCGAAATCGCCAACGGGGGACCGGGCGATCAATTCGCGAGCTTCATTCTGCGGGAAATTGGGGGGCTTCTGCGAGTCGAGCACATCCTCGTTGTGCCCTACATGCCCGATGACGCCCACAGTGCCATCGCCCTGAAGGAAGCCACCAAGGCACCCCTCGCGACCTGGGTTATGGACGATCAAACGGTATTTTCAGATCAGTTTCCCAAGCCTTTGTTCAAGAAGCTTTTCGCGCAATCGGACATTCGATTTGTGATTTCCCCCGAAATGAAGAGGGAATATCAAGACGTATTTGGTGTGCCTTTCTTCGTCCTTCCGCCGACCGTGTCCCAGACGCTCTTAAACAACGCGAGAAGAACCTCGCGACTGGACAATGATAGCAAATGCTGCGCGCTGATTGGCAATGTGTGGAGTGCGAGCTGGCTCACTCGCTTGGAAGGGCTGATTGCAAAAAGTGGATGGAAGGTGAATTGGTACGGTCACGATTCCGGAAGAAACGGGGAGAACCCCAGCTTCATTAAAAAAGGGTTTCGTGAGCGAGATTGAGCTGGCGGAAGGGTTGGCCGCAATGCCATTTGTAATCGCACCCACGGGCACTGGAGACGACAAAGACGACGGCATCCACATTACCAGGCTCAGCCTTCCTTCTCGCATCCCGTATTTGCTCGCCGTGCACCGAGTCCCCATCCTTGTCGTCGGTTCCGAAGAAAGTTGTGCCGCGCGATTCGTCAGTCGGCTGGGTGTCGGATTGCACTGCGATTACAACCCGGACGAATTCAAGAAGGCGGCACAACGGCTTCGCGATCCGGACTTTAATGCGTTCTGCCGGACGAACTGTGCGAAACATGCCGCTCTCTTCGGTGACGAGGGTTTGGCGGAGTGGATATGGAAATCTGCAAGCGCAGGAACTCCGATTGACTCGCGCTTCGCGATTTTTGACTCTTAGAGAGAATGATGCCCGCAAAAATGCTGGATTGGCCGGGGCGAAATAACCCGCCTGCCACGAAGAAGCGAAGCTCAACGCCTGAAGACACGGGTATTCCGCCGGTACCGCGGATGCTCGATCTCCTCCCGCCCGGTTCGGAACGGAAGCCATGAAGCGTATCAGAAACCTTGTTGGCGGCGTGGCACGCGTTTTCCAAGGCGCGATCGAGACGGATTTCGTTGTCAACTGCCTGAAAAACCAGGAAGTCCTGCTCAATGTTGCCGAGGAATTGCTAAAGCAGCAAACGATGCAGTCCGTTGCCCTGGCCAGGCTGGAAGCGGACATGAACCGCTTGAGGGCTGATATCGAGCGGCTTGAACAGACCATTTCCCAAAGGATCGTTGAGTCCCACCGCCCTTGAGGCGAAAGTGCGGGCTTCACAAAATCGCGATCCTGATACTCCTTAACCGGCGACATTCACTGAGGAATCCACAGATGACTCAGATCTCGCAGATGGAAAATAAACACGCCTATCTATCAAAGGCCCTTGGCACACGAGCCCTGTGCAGTCTGCTTGTTCTTTTCCCCATCTGCGTCAATCTGCGTCATCTGCGGATTCATCAATTGAAGAACAAGCTGAACCAACGTCTTTTACGATGAGGGATCTCTCTCCACTCTCTCCAAAATCCTCCCATCCCGCCGGATCTCGCGAACGAGCGATCACGATCGGCCGCCACAAAATCTCGGACAAGACTGACGCCTTCGTCATTGCCGAGATCGGCCACAACCACCAAGGCAGCCTCGAGAAGGCGAAAGAACTGTTCCACTCGGCTTACATGGCAGGCGCGCACGCCGTGAAGTTGCAAAAGCGCCACAACAAGACGCTTTTCACCCGCGCATTTTACGACAAGCCCTACGAGAACGAGAACAGCTTCGGAAGCACCTATGGCCGCCATCGGGAAGCTCTGGAATTTGGACGCCGGGAATACACCGAGCTCGCCGACCTCGCCAGGAAGCTCAAATTGGAATTCCTGGCCACGGCTTTCGACTTTCGAAGCGCCGATTTTCTTCGCGAATTCGACCTTTCCGCGTATAAGATCGCCTCGGGCGATCTCAAAACAATTCCGCTAATCCGACGCGTCGCCAGCCTGGGAAAGCCCGTGATCCTCAGTTCGGGCGGTGGCACGATGGAGGAAATCCGGAACGCGTGCCGCGCGGTGCTCGAAGTCAACCCGCGTCTCGTTCTGCTTCATTGCGTGGCGACGTATCCCAATCAGGCGCACGAACTCAACCTCCGAATGATCACAACGCTCCGTGACGAATTTCCCCGAGGTCGTTATCGGCCTTTCCGACCACTACAACGGCATCGCCATGGCGCCCGTCGCCTATGTGCTCGGAGCCCGGGTTTTCGAGAAGCATTTTACTCTGAACCGCGCCTGGAAGGGCACCGACAATGCGTTCTCGCTCGAACCCATCGGTCTTCATAAGATGCTTCGTGATCTTCGTCGCACGCGGGAGGCGCTGGGAGACGGCGTCAAGCGCATTCTGCCCCAGGAGGCCGAGGCCATTCGGAAAATGGGCAAGAGCCTCGTGGCGGCGCACGATCTTCCCGCTGGCGCCGTCCTGCGCAAAGCCGACATCGCCATGAAATCCCCCGGCGCCGGCCTTGACCCGTCCCACTTGATGAACTCGTCGGCAAGAAAGACCTGTCGTGCTATCAGGCAGGATGAATGCTTCTCGTTTGACGCCCTCGAGCGAGACCGCGAATGAAGATCAAACGCCTCAAGGTCATTCACTGCGACGCCGGATGGCGGCCCTGGACATTCCTCAAGATAAGCGACAGATGCCGGCATCGACGGCTGGAGTGAATGCTCGGAATCCAACGGCTCGCCGCAGGGTATCGCCGCGGTTCTCGCGGAGTTCGAACCGCTTCTCGTCGGTTCCGACCCGTGCGAGGTCGAGCGCATCTACTGGCTGCTTTATTCCCGCACGCGGCAAAGCGCAGGCGGAGTGGTACAGAAGGCTATCGCGGCGGTGGAGAACGCCTTGCTGGATATCAAGGCGAAATCCTTTGGCGTGCCGGTTTGCGATCTCCTCGGAGGCAGGTTGCGCGATCGCCTGCCGGTTTATTGGTCGCACTGTGGCACGACGCGCGTGCGCGCCGCTTCTCTGGTCGGCAAACCCGCAGTGCGGTGTTACGAGGACCTTGATCCGCTCTGCGATGAAATCCTCGAGTCCGGATGCTCGGCGATCAAAACGAATATCTGCCTCCCCGCGAAGGACGGCGGTCTGTTTGTTTATATGCCCGGCTTTGCAAAGACTTTTGGAGGACCGGAACTGAATACGTCACCGGAAATCTCGAAAAATCTGCGCGCGTGGGTGGATGCCTTTGGCGAGCGGCTCGACGGAAAAGCGCGCGTGGCCGTGGATTTGAACTACAATTTTCGCGCGTCGGCGCTCCCGGAGCTTGCGCGCGGGTTGAGAGGCGCCGGACTTGCGTGGCTTGAAGTCGATACCGAGCCGGTCCGCGCTCTTCGCAGCCTGCGACGGATGGCCGACGCGCCGGTAGCTTCCGGCGAGAATCTCATGGGCCCCCGGGCTTATCTCGATCTATTGCGTGGTGACGGCGTTGACATTGTTAGCGTTGACGTCCTCTGGAATGGATTCCTACAGTCCAAAAAAGTTGCGGATACCGCACAGTTATTTGGGCTCTCTGTTTCTCCTCATAATTTCAACGGCCACCTTGGCACGGCCATAAGCGCGCATTTCGCCGCTGTCGTGCCCAATCTATTCCTCTTCGAATATGACTTCGACGACGTGCCCTGGCGCGATGAACTCTTCGGCTTTGAGCCGCAAATAGCCGACGGCGCTTTTGCGATCCCTACCGGCGCGGGATGGGGCGTGGAAGTGAATGAAGAAGTCGCCCGGAAGCACCCCTGGCCGAAGCCTTGAGGGCTTCGAATCCAGCCTTCAATCCGCAGATGACGCCGATGAACGCAGATTAATAAGAGTAAGGCAAGCACAAGTTCGCAGACCGTTTAGCCGCGCCATCGGATGCCTTCAATCTGCGCCCATCTGCGTCATCTGCGGATTATTCGGCCGTGCCGTTTTGATCAGAATCTCCTCAAAGCGGCGAACACTTGCGGCAACATCAAAGTGCATCCGGATGACTTCCAGCCCGGCTTCGCCCAGCTCATGGCGCAGAGCAGGCGCGTCAATTAACCTGGCAACGCCGTCCGCCAGGGCCTCCGCCGAAAAGTCGTCAACGCGTACCAACGCGTTCTGGGCGTAAGGCTCTCTTGCAACTCCTTCCGGAAAGGAAACGACCGGTTTGCCCACCGCCATCGCCTCCAAAGTTGCATGGGGGAAAGCGTCGTCGCGCGAAGGCTGCACGTAGATATCGCACGCATCCAGAAAAGGGTAGATCTGCTGCTGGTCGCCGGCAAAAATGACATCCGCCGTGAGTCCAAGTTCCTGGACGAGACTCACGACGGCCGACCCATACAGAGTGCGCGTACGTTGTCCTTCGGAGCCGCCTATCCACATGAATTTAAGCTTTTTTGCGGGGTAGCGGGCACGCAGGATCGCCGCGGTTTCGACCCACACGTCCGCGCCCTTCAGGTAATGAAACGAACCGGATGTCGCCACGACCACTGTATCATCGTCAAGGCCAATGTCGCCACGCCGAACACGGCGAGGATCGTTCATTTGTTCATCTCTGATTGTTAAATCGAGGCCAATGCAAATTGTTGCGATGCGGTCCGTGGGCACGCCCCAGCAACCGTGGATATAGTCGCGCACCTTCTTTCCGGGACAAACAAACGCTTGCGAGCGTTTGATCAGCCGCCGCAGCTCCTCGTCACCAACGTGAGCAAACGCCGCCCCATACAACAGCACGGACTGAACCGACGGAATATCAAGGGTTTCAATGAGATCAAAATGGGGTATCGGGAAATGATATTGCCGAACGATCACGTTTGGGCGGAAGGCATTGATCAATTCGAGGGCCCACTCGCGCTGATGCGCCTCGCGACCCGATACCTGAGGCCGCGTTTCGTGCGCCTTCCGCCGCAAAACTTGCAGAAGCCGGTTCGGGCTCCGTTCCTGAGCTGTCGTTTCCGATCCCGAATAAACATGCGTCGGAGCACTGCGCTCAAAATCACCCAGCAAGTCGCCGCCTTCAGGCAGGAGGATCGTCGCCTGAAAGCGATCTTTATCCAGATGCTTGACTATATAGCTCAGCTCACGCTGAGACCCGCCGCGAGAGGCACTCTTTCCTAGGAAAGCGACCCGGAGAGGTTCCATTTCTGATTCGTAGTTGAGAGTTGAGAGTTGAACGTTGCGAAGCCCGTGCTTGCATCCGAATCTCTCCGATGAAATCGTAAAAGGGAAGTGTTGCAAAACTTGTCCACTCCCAAGTCCGGGCGCCGTTCGCCGGAAACCATCGTGTGCGCCTGCCGCAAAACGACTTACGGGCAGCTTCTCGGAATGTTCGAGTCCGCCCCGCAGGCCTCCTTTGGGCAGCTGAAGGAGCTTTATCGATTCGGTGATCGCTGCACAAGTTGCGAGATCGAGGTGCGTGACATGCTGCACGATTTCCAAACGGGCCGCCTCCAAAGCCGCAAAGGCCGGTTGCCCTTTCGACTCTGGGTGCGGCTTCTTCGGCAGCGTCGGCAAGCCTTCCGCGATGCGAAAGAGCGGCAAAAGACCTCCGTCCGCCGCGCGGGACTCTTCGTCCTCTCGGACGATCGCATCGAATCCGTGCTCGTCCTCTCGAACGTCGGCTTCCCCGAGGATCCAAGAAACCCGAACGGACGCCACGTGGAATTCAAGGCGATGCTCTACGACGCGGAAGGGCACCTTGTGGCCGAAAGCAGCCACGCACTCCGTAACGGGGCGTCGCAAGACTATTCCCTCGAGCAGCTCTTCCCGAAGTCTCGGGTTCCGAAGCCGTTCGTCGGCTGCCTCTACCTCGATTTTTTCCGCCTTTGGGAGCTGGGCTCGCTGCGCCCCTACTGCCTCTTCCGGGACAGGAAGGGCAGCACACTCTGGCACTACCACGACAAATATCGCGGCAATCAGAACGTGGGCTACTATCATGCGTCTCCCATCTTTCTGACCGGCAAACGGTGTTGGGTAATGGCCTGCAATTTGACGGAAAAGCCCTACCGCTCGCCGGTGTGCCTTACTATCGGTGGCCAAACCCTGCGGACCGAGCTGGAGATCCCGGGGATGGGGACAATCTGGGCTCCCGTGGAGAGTTTTTTCCAAACGCATCCGCCCGCCGAGGACACGACGTCCGTTTTCTGGTTTGAAAATCGCGACCCGGTAATGGTCTGGTTTGCATGGGAAAAACCCGGAGAGGGCATTTGGACGGTGCAACACCATTGATGGCATCCGATCTCTCAGCACCGCGCCTCCGCGAGTGGGCTCCTTCCTCGCATATCATCCTGCACGGCCCGGAGGTGCGCTCGATCTTCACGTTTTCGCCCATGGTCATCGCGATGAATCCGGACGTTCGGTATTTTTGTGAAGCACGAGTCTTCGGCAAGGATCCTTTGCGCCCCATCGCCAAGTTTGCCCAGGAGGACATCCCGCTGACGGGAAGCTGGTCGCTCACTTCCGACGAAGTGGCCGCGCGTTGCGGACTCGACACGCTGGAAAATTACATCGAATTCCACACAGGCAGCCGCACGTTCGATCCGCCCGACGATTTCATCGTCCTGCAAGTTTACGGACATTATGCTTCGAGGGACGGCAGCGTCGAAGGCCACATTCCCTCGGGCTATATTTATGGAAGTTCGCGTCACACGCGCCGCGGTCGTTACTACTACGAGAACATTCCGGGAGTGCGCATCGATCGCGAGTTCCAGCCTTTCGCGCTGACCGTAAATCCGTTCGTGAGAAACACGCGCATTTCTGTGCTGCTCGTGGAGGATCGCCGGACGCTCTACGAAGGCCCCTGGCTGACCGTTAAAGCGAAGTCCGTGCTGCGATGGACGCTCCCGGAAAGCCAGGTGCGCCAGGAAACACGCACCGTCTGCCTGATCACGCGCAGCGAGGAAAAGACCAGCACTTTCGTCGGAATGATCCACGCTCCGACAGGCAAGATCGCGAGCCTTGACCACATGCATCCTTTTTTCGCGGCGCTGTACTAGGCCTGTTTTCAATCGCAAAAATCATAAAAAATGAGGCAAGCTTTTCTGAAAGGGAATCCGCAGGTGTCGCAGATTGTCGCAGATGGAGAAAAGAATAAGCAGACTTCGCATGAGTTGGAGCGGCCAGGGCGGGCGAGATATTCGACAGCTGGAGAGGCCCTTCTGCCAGGGACCTTTGATGTGCGATCTCCAATCTGCGTCCATCTGCGTCATCTGCGGATGATTCTCGCGGGCTTGAGGCGCAGCTTCGCTGGGGACTAAGCAAATGGAAGTCCTTGCCATTATCGGCGCCCGGTCGGGATCGAAATCCGTGAAGGACAAGAACCTCGCCCTGATCGGTGGCAAGCCGCTCCTCGGACGCATTATCGAGACCGCGCGCGCCTCGAGTCACGTCAACCGTGTAGTCGTGTCAACCGATTCCGAAGAGTATGCGGCTGTGGCCCGCGAATATCACGCCGAAACACCGTTTCTGCGTCCCGCCGAACTGGCGCAGGAGCTTTCTCCGGAGTTCGAATATGTTCGCCACGCCCTGCGGTGGCTGGAGGAGCACGAAGGCTATGTGCCCGACATCGCGGTGCGCTGCATGGCGACGGTTCCCCTGCAACGAACGGAAGACATCGACGGCGTTATCCAATTGCTCGCGGGCGATCCAGCGGCGGAGTCCGCCGTCGTCGTTGCCGAAGCGCGCCAGCATCCCCTCAAGGCCCTTAAGATGATTCCCGGCATCCACGGAAATCGGCTCGTCGGATATTTTTCGGAATCCGGCCGGGACGTCACCCCGATCGCTCGCCAAAACTATGCCAAAGCGTATTATCGGGCGAACATCATCGCTTTTCGTCCGCGCGTCATTGAACGCACGCAATCGCTCACCGGCGACGAGGTGCGGGCCTACATCATCCCGCAGGAGCGTGGACTGGACATCGACAGCGCGTGCGATTTGCGCGTCGCATCGTTCCTGGCCGCCTCGGAGGAAGCGCAACTATGATCCGCTGTGTGGCTTTCGATTTCGACGGTGTCTTCACCGACAATGCCGTCTACGTGCTGCAGGATGGCACCGAAATGGTTCGCTGCACTCGCGCGGACGGCTTGGGCCTTCAGCAATTGCGAGCCAAAGGCCTCAAACTGGTCGTCATTTCGACGGAAAAGAACCCCGTCGTCGGCGCGCGTTGCGCCAAGCTTGGATTGGAGTGTCTGCAGAACAGCTCCGATAAGGTGCGCTCGCTCGAGGGCTTTCTTAAGCATCTAGGAATTTCATTCGAAGAAACAGCGTTTTTGGGAAACGATATCAATGACTCGGATCTCCTCGCGGCGGTCGGATTTCCCGCGGTAGTCGCCGATGCGCACCCGGACGTTGTCCCGCTCGCAAAGCATCGCACCAGCAGACCCGGTGGACACGGCGCGGTCCGGGAATTCAGCGAGTTCCTCCTGTCCTCCGGCCTTTTGGAAACCGAACGCGCGATGAGTTCGCTCTTTTCCGTCCAGGACAAGATCATCGTCATAACCGGGGGCCTTGGCCAGCTTGGTCTCGCCTATGCGGGATGCCTGGCCGCGCAGGATGCGCGCGTCGCACTGCTCGACATTGCGACGACTCCAAGTTTGCCCGGGGATCTGGCTGCAAATTCGAACGTGCGATATTTCGCCGCGAACGTCACCGAACGCGCTTCGCTTGAAAGAGCGCTCACCGCCATCGAAAGCATTTGGGGGCCGCCACACTGCCTCATCAACAACGCCGGCCTCGATTCTCCGCCTGGAAGTCCCGCCGAAGAGAATGGACCCTTCGAAACATATCCGGAGGAATCGTGGGACAAAGTGATGGCCGCAAATGCCAAGGGACCCTTTCTTTGCTGCCAGGTCTTCGGTGGCGCGATGGCTCGCGCGGGCCGCGGAAGCATTGTCAACATCGGTTCGATCTACGGCGCCGTGTCGCCGGATCAGCGTATTTACGAATATCGACGACAAGAAGGCCGCGCCTTTTACAAACCAGTGGCCTACTCCGCCTCGAAGTCCTCTCTCTATAACCTCACCCGCTATCTTGCGACCTACTGGGCGAGAAACGGGGTGCGGGTGAACACACTGACTCTCGCCGGTGTTTACAACAACCAGGATCCTCAGTTTCTCGATGGCTACCTGCGGCACGTGCCTCTCGGCCGCATGGCCCAGCCGGAAGATTACTTCGGTCCGATCATCTTCCTCCTTTCGGACGCCTCGGGGTATGTCACAGGCGCCAACCTGACAGCCGACGGGGGCTGGACGGCGTGGTAGCATTTCCAGGGAGCCAATTTTATTGAATCCGCAGATGACGCAGATTGACACAGATGAAAAGGACAAGAGTTTCTGGGTTGCTCAGGCGCGCCCGGAGGAGAGTTGGAGCTTTCGACAGTTGCGTCTGAGAGGCAGGCGATGGCACAATCGCCTCTAAAATCTGCGCCCATTGCGTCATCTGCGGATTGTTCAATAGTAATTAAAGAAGGATTGGCGTGGCGTCCGAAAAGAGCGCGCTAGACCCGCCAATGTAAGACTCATGGACCTCGCTTTTTCTGAAATCCACAACCTCATTTCCGGAGAGGAAGTTCCGGCACTATCAGGGACGACATTCGATAAAATCAATCCCCACGACGGAAGCCGGATTTCGGTCGTGGCTCGCTCGGGTGCCGAGGATGTCGCGCGCGCCGTTGCGACCGCGAAGGAAGCTCAGCCTGCCTGGGCGCGTCGCCCGCCCGTGAGCAGGGGCGACGTCCTTCGTTCGGTTGCAACAGGTCTTCTCAAACAACTTGACGCCGTCGCCGGAGTTGTATCACGCGAGACGGGCAAGTCGCTCGCAAATGCGCGCGGCGAAACCGAGGCAGCTGCATCGCTCGGTTTCTTTTACGCGGGAGAAGGTCAGCGCCTTTACGGGCGAACCACCACAAGCGGAGTTGCAAACAAGTTTGCCATGACGGTGCGCCAGCCCGTCGGCGTCGCGGGGCTGATCATCGCCGCCAACACGCCGATCGCAAACGTGGCTTGGAAGGTCTTTCCCGCGCTCATTTGCGGAAACTCCGCCGTTCTCAAATCGGCGGAGGATACCCCGGCAACCGCGGCCTTGTTCGGGCGAATCGCGCAGGAGGCGGGACTCCCGGACGGCGTCTTGAACATTGTCCACGGCTACGGGCCCGAGGCGGGTGCGCCACTTGTTGCCCATCCTGACGTCGGCGTCCTCAGTTTCACAGGTTCCAGCGCCGTCGGCCGCGAAATTGCCGTTGTCGCCGGACGCCGGCTCGCAAAGCTGTCCCTCGAATTGGGCGGTAAGAATCCGCTGATCGTTTGCGATGACGCCGACCTCGACGGAGCGGTTCGGTGGACGCTTCTGTCAGCGTTCAGCAATGCCGGTCAACGGTGTGCGGCCGGAAGCCGGATTATCGTTTTTGACTCCGTCTACGATGAATTCCGGATGCGCCTCCTCGAAGCCACAAGCAAGCTTCGGGTAGGGCCCGCAAATGAAGACGACTTTGGACCCGTGATCAACGGGCGCCAGCTCGAGAAGATGTTGCAAGCCGTCGAACGCGCAGTGGCATCCGGCGCGAGCGTCATCACAGGCGGACACCGGCTAAGCGATCCGGCGCACGCGAATGGATTTTATCTCGCGCCAACGCTTATAGAGGGTGCGAATCCGGACGCCGAGATTTCCGCCTGCGAACTTTTCGGCCCCATCGCGTGCCTCTATCGGGTGCCGGATTTCGCCGAGGCTCTTTCGCTGGCAAACCACTCCCCCTACGGACTGACCGCGTGCATCCACACCAGGAACTTCCATCGGGCCATGGAGTTTTCGCTCGGTGTTCAGTCGGGCGTGGCCGTCGTCAACGCAGGCACGTTCGGCAGCGAACCGCACATGCCTTTCGGTGGTGTAAAAGGCTCCGGAAATGGAACGCGCGAGCCGGGCACCGAAGCCCTCGATATCTACTCCCATTTGAAGGATATCTATCTCAGCGTCGATCCGTCCACGTCGTGGAGGACAATCCGCAGATGACGCAGATGGACGCGATAAACGCCGTGGAGCACACGCGTGTTGCGTGTGCCTTTCGGTCTCTCGCCGAAAAGAGTTTCGAAGGGAGGCCCCGGCAAGCGCCTGACCGGGACGCGAGGCGGTTCTCTCCCAAGATCTCTCCTGCACACTTCCCCCTGGAGGAAATCCGGCGCGTGATGTCCTGTCCAGCCGGTCCGTTTGATCGCGCGCGCCTGTTTGCGGAAATCTGCCGTATCAACACTCTCTACATGATCGCCTATGCCGGTTCCGGGCATATTGGCAGCAGCTTTAGCAGTCTCGATATCGTGTCCTGGCTCTTTCTCGAGGAGATGAAAAAGGACACAAACGGGACATACCGGGATGTTTATTTCTCTTCGAAGGGCCACGACGTTCCCGGTCTTTACGCTGCCTTGATCAGCCTGGAGCTTCTGGAATTTCCGCTGCTTCACAAACTCCGTCGCCTCGGCGGATTGCCCGGCCACCCGGACATCCACACCCCGTACTGCCACACAAATACGGGGCCGCTCGGGATGGGCATCTCAAAGGCGAAAGGCATGCTCAAAGCGCGCCGGCTGTTAGGACAACCCGGCCGCGTTTTTGTTCTCACTGGCGACGGCGAGTTGGAGGAAGGGCAGTTTTGGGAATCCCTCGTCAGCGCTGCCAATGACGGCCTCGACGCGCTTACCGTCATTGTCGATCACAATAAAATTCAATCCGATACCTGGGTAAAGGACGTGAGCGATCTGGGAGATCTGGAAGGCAAATTTCGCGCCTTTGGCTGGGAGACGGCGCGCTGCAGCGGACATGATTTCGCCGCACTGCAGGAGGCACTGAGCAAGTTGAAGAAAACTCCGGGGAAGCCAGGAATTCTGCTCGCCGACACCTTGAAAGGCCGGGGGGTATCTTTCATGGAGCAAGGTCCGAAGGACGGTCTTTACGCCTATCACAGCGGGGCGCCTTCACCCGGAGACTACGAGCGCGCGTCGCGCGAGTTGCAAGACAGGCTCGCTTCGCTGGTTTCCGAAGCAGGAATCCCTGAGATTCGCTATCAAACACTCCGGCGTCCTGCCGCCAGCGTGCTCGAATCACCCCAAAAGCTAGTCACCGCCTACTCCCAGGCCCTGATTGAGCAAGCCCGGAAAAATCCCCGCCTTGTCGCGCTCGATGCGGATCTCGTTTTGGACTGCGGACTTATTCCCTTTCGGAAGGAATTCCCTGATCGTTTCGTGGAGTGTGGCATTGCCGAGCAAGATATGGTCTCCCAGGCTGGCGGCATGGCCCTTCAGGGCGTACTGCCGCTTGTTCATTCCTTCGCCTGCTTTCTCTCCACGCGTCCGAACGAGCAGATTTACAACAATGCCACCGAGGGCACCAGGATCGGCTATGTCGGCTCGCTCGCCGGCGTGCTTCCAAGCGGACCCGGGCACTCCCACCAGTGCGTCCGCGATATCGCCTCCCTTGGGGGAATTCCGGGCCTGTCCCTCGTCGAACCATGCTGCGAACGGGAGGTGCACCTCGCGCTCGATTATTGCGTGAACCGCCTCGAAGGGAGCTTCTATCTTCGTTTGGTTTCCATTCCGAGAGAGATTCCCTACGACCTCCCGCCGGACTACGAACTGACTCCCGGGCGCGGAGTCGTGCTGATACCGGGCGATGAGGTCGTCATTCTCGGCTACGGCCCCGTTTTGCTGCCGGAAGCATGGCATGCCGTCCACTCCCTTGTTCATTCGCGCGGCAAACGGGCAAAACTCGTGAACCTTCCCTGGCTAAACCGCATCGACGCCGATTGGCTGCGAGACACTGTCGGCGACGCACGCTGCGTTGTAACGCTCGACAACCATTACATTTCCGGTGGTCAGGGAGAGCGGATCGCCGCAGCACTTGCCGCTCTGAGACTTCCCGTGAAATGGATCCCTCTTGGACTCAACGCGATCCCGCATTGCGGTCAAAACGCGGAAGTTCTCTCGGCGCATGGCCTCGACGCCGCCTCCATGGCCGTCTCGATCAGCCACGCCGCAGGATGGGAAATGGAGGCGACGACGTGAGGAGTCGACGACTTCGCCGACGTCACAGCCAAAGGCCTCTCGCAGCGACCCGTCAATCCGTCAAAGCGCTGACGTCTCGCTTTATCCGGACTGGCGCTCCACGGAATCCCCATATATTTCCTGTACAGGTGCTGGTTTGGATTTCGATCGACCTTGCTTCGAATAAACGCAACCCGCCAGAAACTTTCCGAGCGCCATACCGGGCCGTTCGATCGCATAGTAGAGAAAAAACGAAACGCCGACTACCAGACCAAAATAAAGCGCCAACTGAAAGCTGCTATTCTCTATATGAAAGCCTGAGCAGAGTCTTTTCGCAGCCGACTGTGCGATACCGAAGTGGACCAAATAAATGGCGAAGCTCGCCTCGCCGAGCGCGACGAATACGCGATTCGAGAGAAATGCCGCCGGCCAGGCTTTGGAAAAGGAAAATGCCCAGATGAGAAACGCCCAGATGGGAAGCCCGCCAGAGTACCCGAACCAGATGGCGACGACGTGCGGCATCCATTGTCGAGAATTTAGCGTACTTCCCTCGGCGATGAACCAGGCCGCCAGCGCCAGCGCAAGGAGTTGAAGAATCCACATCCGGCGCGAAAGCTCAGGGGAGTCCTTCCGGCCCCTTGTGCACCGTTGGAGGGCCATTCCCACTGCAAACTCGAACAAACGGGCGAACGGATTAATGTAGATCAGTCCATGTGTTGTGATCTGGCTTCTTGCTTCTGAGTAATCCGGGACATCGCAAGCCGCGCACAACACCAGGAGGACGATCAGCGGCAAAAGGGTTACCAGCAACGCAAGCCGCGCGCTATTCCGACCAAGCATCAGGTAGAGCAGGAACGGGAAAGAGAGGTAAAAGAACCATTCGATGGAAATGCTCCAACTCACCGGGTTGAACGAGAAGTAAAATGATGACCACGGCACCCACGCTTGGACGAGCAGGATGTTCGATACAAGCTCGAGCCAGCCCTGGACTGAGCGAGCCGCCTCAGTCAGCAGTGGGGGCATGAGGATCAGGAGGATAACAAGACAGGCAAAATGCAGCGGCCAGATCCGAAACCATCTTTTTACTATAAAGGCAAACGCGTCGGATAGACCGCTAAGGCGAGGGTGGGCATATGCCAGGACGAAACCTGAGAGAACAAAAAAGAACGATACGGCCGCGCCCAGGTTGAGCGAGCTATAGGCGTTCCCAGCGATCCCGAATGATCCTCTAAGATGGTGCAGAACGATACAGGCGGCCGCAACAAAGCGTAGTGCGGTGAGCGCCTCCAGCTTTTGCCTTCCGTCTGCGAGTTGAGGTGCCGATTGCATTGAAATGAAAGCGCTGGCAATTAGGGCTGGCACTCCGGAGGAACGGCGTCAAGAACTCTCGGGCGAAACGGAAAGACATTTAACCGCGGATTGCTCGGATAAGGCGGATGAATTTCCCGTGGCGCCATCGACCCGGGCTTGGTGTCGGTCGGCGGTCGCAGTGTGTGTTGAATGAGCCGTGATCGGCATGTTTTGGGTCGTCCGGGACCGTTCGAGCGCACTGGGGAAAATTCGTCGGCGGTTATCCCATCGCACGAAAATCTGCGGGACTTGACTGCGGCTTGCGCCTCGGACAATCTCCGCGAAAAACCTGGATGCGACCTTTGGTTACGAAGCGATGAAGAATGGCATCGAGCGGCTCACTACCACGCGCTCGCCTTGGGGGGCGGCTTCGGCAAACAGCAATGACGGCAGCTCAATGAAGCCGCTTATTTACAGGAGCATTCCTTTTGCCATTGGTGCCCTATTCCTGATTCTTATAGCCTTCGGAGTTTATCGAAAGTCGGTGATGGCTGTTGCTCCGCCCATTTACGATCCCATCGCCTACTATCATAAGTCAAAGGTTGTCTGGGACGCGCTATCGAAGGCCAATTTTGCGGGAACCCTCAATGGCGTTAAGGCAAACCGACCGCCTGGAACGGCGCTGTTGCTTTATCCCCTGGGATTCAGTCCTTCGGTGAGGGGCTTCCTCTTTCGTTCCGTGCTCGCGCCGATTATCCTGTGGACGCTGGCATTGGCGATTGCCGCTGCCGTAGTGTCCCGCCGGGCGTCCGATGCCATCGTCGGGGGTTGTCTGGCGGTGGGATTGGCGACACTGCCTCTCTTTTACCATTTTGAGCATAGCGACGTCTTCAATAGCTTGTACCAGATATCCAACAGTTGGGGATTGGTTGATCCCCTTCAGGGCGCGGTGTCCGCCCTCGCGGTTTGCCTTTTGGTGGTTGGCATTGAGAAGGGTTCCTTGCCGCTTTGCGTCGGCGGATGGTTCTTCTCCGCACTGTCGTTCTTCATAAAGCCATCGGGCTCACTCGTCATGACGGCCACGATAGGCATCGCCGCGATCGAACTTGTCATTAGATATCTCCGTCACCCGGAACAATTCCGGTCAACATTGAGATTTGCCGCATGGGTGTTTCTCGGTTGCATTCCGGTGTATGGCCTGTCGTTCTGGGCCGCCTTCGGCAGCGACTATCTTGGCGAGAACACGGTATCAGCCGGTATCAAGGCGCAGGGGATCTTGCGTCTCATTTCCGAGGGGGAAGATCTCACCGCGGTTTTCACGCGGTTCATTGGTCCGGTCATCGGATGGTGGTGGTTCTGTCCCATGGCGTTCTGCGTGATTCTAATGAGCGTGGAAACCGTGACGAATACCGCACGGCGACGATTGAGTCCCATGAGTCTCCGGCTGGTGGGCTGCGTTGCCCTGGCAAGCGTTGCGATTTTCTGGTGGCTGTTCGCGGCAGGCACGCAACACCGCTATCTTTTTCCGTTCATACTGATGATGATCATGTGGCTCGCGCCGGGCATGATTGAACGATTAAACGGGGCGGGAACAACCGTAAGATCCGCGATGGCCTGTTACTCGTTGACACCCGCATTTCTACTGGTGGCTTTGATTTTTTCAGCGCAACCGCCAATGAGCCTGCAAACCGCTATGGGCATTAACCTGACTACGGGTCAGTACGCGTTTGAGGTCGACGTGGGACGGCATTTGCTTTCAGAGGCGGACAGACTTGGCCGCCCTGTCAACGTCTACTCCATTGGCAACATGCGCGTCGGAGTGGTTGAAATGATGGACCGCGTGCAGAGCATCGAGAAGGGAGAATTCACCGGAAAGTTCAAGGTCAGGCGTCCGCTCAATTGGGTGGACATGCCCGGTCTAAGGCTTCAAGAGATCGTTGAGAGCGACTTCCTGATCATGGAGGATGTTCGCTCGCCAGGCGCATCGGGCGCCGTTGCACCCGTATCCGATTGGCGCGAGGAGGTGGAGCAGTTTAAGCAACACGTCTATTCTCACCATGGCGTTGACAAGAACGGGCTCGAGCTCCTTCATGACGGATCAGTGAAGGCTTTCAGGGTCGTCAGGAAAGAACTGCTCGCCGAAGCCCTTCATCTCTGGGCGGCATCGATTCGTTGGGAGAATGATTTCGCCGAGAGGAACCGCATCTTTTTGGCAGATCGCCAATGAATTTCCTTCGGGAGGGCATATCGAACCGGGGAGCCCACGTCCACGACTCACTCACTCACTCCATTGACGCTGACGCCGTTCCCGGGTTCGTCCGTTCTTCCGACTTTTTGCGCGATTTGAAAAGCATGGCAGTTTTTCCTGCAAATGATACCTCTCTGAGCAGCCTTGCACTGGGCCGATCACGAAAATTCACCCGAAGTGTCCCATACACTTTTTGTTAGGACTCGAGCCCCGATGATTGGTAATTCGTGTCACAAATTGTGCTGAGTTTTGGTCCTTCGCTTAGACGCCTTTCGCAGCTTTTGAGACCCTACGGGTGGCTGGTAGCAAGTCTCCTGTTCGCCTCGTTGCTGGCATTTACGGTTCTCGGACCTTCGGTCATCAATCCGCGAAGCATCAAGTGGTTGCAGGGAGATCCCGCCCAAAGCTACCTGGGATGGGCCTTCTTCCGAATGGAGGACTCGTGGGGGTTTCCTCTCGGCCATACTTCGAAATTGAATTTCCCGTATGGAACCCCTGTCGCCTATACGGACTCGATGCCAATCATCGCGGTTGCAATGAAAGTATTCTCCAAGCATCTGCCATCCACCTTCCAGTATCTTGGACTTGTCGCAATTTTGCCTCAGGACTTATGACTCCCCAGCCGGCTACGACAATTGGAGGATATTCGGGATGCTGGCGGCAAAGCAGAGGATGGCCATCAATTCAGCTTACTTGGCCCGACATGAGGCGAAGTCGCTCGAATATCAAATAGAGACACTCCCGAGGCTGATCTTTTCAGGACAATTCGACGAGAGGACCATCTGCATACTCTCTCCGCGTTTTCTGGTTCGTTTGCTTGAAAACGACGTAACTGATGTCTTCTGCCGGACTGTCAACGGAGTTGCCGTATGTTGGAAGGCACCCTCGAAATCCGAAGAAAATAGGAACTCCATTTGGGACACCCTTGAAGCAGGTGGATATTCTGTCAGTCTCCTGGACCGCTTCGCTTACCATCCTCACGAAGTTGCGATGGATCTCCGCCAAGGCTTTTACCTTCCCGAGGGGGAACTCCTTCTTGCCAATGGCCAGGAGACCCGCATCCCTCTACTCCTTGACCAAGCTCAACCTGTCAAAAGAATCCACGTGGATCTGACCCCGCTCCTTTCCCGCGATGATTCTGGCCAGCGATTCGGCGTAGAGATCGGGAAGCATCAGGCCGGCAAATGGCACATAGGGACGCGGTCGACGATCATCGTGGACATACCCGCTGAAGTCTGGACGGAACAGGCATTCGGGCGCCGTATCGTTCCTTTAGTATTCAAATGGGAAGCTCCAGCGCAACCCGACGCTGCAGGCACGGCTTTGCCGGCGGCTGCCGGATTTAGCGAACTCCGTCTGGAGTATTGAGCAAACCGTGGGGCGTGCCTTTTCCTCCGCGCTGAACCGCCGACGAGGCCTCCTGGTCGGTTCATTCTCAGTTTCCATCCCCGGGACTGTCCCAAAGCCCGCCCTCTCTTGCATAGTTGGCTTTGCCTATGTTGCCTATTCGGATACGTTGCTTTGCACATCGTGCCGTATGCAGCTATGCAGCGAAAGTGAGAGCGTCGCACAGTAGCCACCTTAAGGGACAGCTTTGAAGGGGACCACGGTCCGACGATGCGGATGTTAAATTTGGATCTAAAATCTACCGTGTAACACCGGCGACATATGTTACGGCGTTACGGTAGCCCGCGCTTTGCACTACGAAGGGCAGGATTCTTTCGATGGCGTGAAGAAAGCTGCCATCATAAGGCACCGGTTCCTTAGGATAATCGTCCCACGTGAGGCCGAGATCGAACAGTGGCCTGAGTGCAGAAGTCCTTGCCCAGAACATGGATCCGACCGGGAAATTGAAAGTGGTTTTGGGCAGGGAATCTGCGATCCCAAGCCGTTGTGCGAGTTCGAGGGCGTAAGAGAGATTTTCCCCCCAACCGAGCAGGTGCGGGTCGTCGGGAAAGATCAACCCGAGAGTTTCATCCGTGGAAAGCCGTTGAATGATCGCATCCGCCATGGAATGTTCGCCTCCCAAAAGATTTGCGTACAGGAAGCTTCTCCACTGCGCTATGGATTCGAGAAATGCGGGCGTCAGGTTGGCGCCGTTTCGCCTGCCGCCTGATTTCTTCGTGTGCACGTGGCCAATGATATCGTATCGTTGCTGAACATCGTTGCCGAATCCTGTTAAGAATGATCCGATATCGCGTCCGCGGTTGTCGAATACTCGAAGGTCAATTGCCCCGTGAGAGTACCTGAGAAAATATACGTTCAACAGCCTCGGCTGCTGGCTGGCTGGTCACACTTACAAGCAGATCAATTCGCGCGTCTATTCCCCGAAGATGTTGGAAGAGTTCTTCGCCCATCTCGGGGTAGTAGAGGTGCAGATGGAGCCCGACCCTTAGAGATTGCTGAGAGCCCGGAGCCCCGAGTGCTCCATGAATGACATCGAAACTCCAGGCCCCGTGGGGCCGCCCGTTTTCCAGATAGTGCGCCAGAGGATCGCGCCCTCGCAGATTGTTGCGTTCCTCGTAGATTCCGGGATGGAACCCGGGAAGCGCTTTCCGAGGACGAATGCCGCTCGAATACGCGCTTATGTAGTGCCGGATCGGGTCCCGCGTGCTTTGGGGACAGGCAAAGAAGTCGATATCGAAGAGATTCGATTTGGATATTATCAGGCGATCGGCCGTCTCCTGTTGCTTTTTCGATGCGCATTCTCGAGCTATTGCATCCAGTTCCGCGACGTATTGCTCGAAGCGGAAATGCGATCCCGCCAGCTTTTCTGATGCCTGGCCAATCTGCAGCCGCAGGTCGCCATCTTCTATGAGGCGAAAGATCCGGCTGGCTGCGGATTCGACGTCCAGAAACGGCACGATGCCGAAGGATGCGAGGGGATCGCGCTCGAGATATTCGGCGATGCCTGTGGCCGATTTGAAACACACGATCGGCTTTGCATAGTGAATTGCCTCGAGGCAAACGGAAGGCAAAGGATCCAGACGCGAGCTCAGGAAAAGAATGTCGGACTCAAGATACGCGCCCTCCATATCCGAAACGGCTTTGAGGATAACTGCCACGTCGTTCAATCCGGAGCGCTGAATTTGGTCCGTGAGGTAGAGGGAATACTTTGCGTCAAGCCCCGTATCCATCCCCTCTCCAAACCACGCGAAGCGAAATTTCTTCGCTGGCGCCATTTCCGCGACCCGCTTGGCACAAGCGACAAAGAGGTCCACGCCCTTTCTAAAAGTGACAGTTCCAGCACCAAGAATAACAACGGTATCCTCTGGCCAGCCCGGCGGGCGCAACTCCGATCGAATCCGCTCTCGTTCCCGGGGTTCAGCTCTCATTGGAGGAAGACACATCCCCTGCGGCAGGACACGGCCTGGACGCGCTCGTTCGGGCAGATCCTGCCTGGAGTTCTCTCGAAGGATTTCCGACGAAAATATCCGCTCTCCGGAATAGAAGGCCGAGGAGCGAAATTGGCCGGGCGGCCGGATGTAGGAGGAAAATTCGTGAATCAAATGAATGCTCGCGATATCATTTTCCCAGAGGGCGCTCAACGCGGTGGTGGAAACGATGGAATTGACGATTGCAAACTTGAGAGGCGCCCGCGCCACAAGTTCTCGAAAAAGCGCCGCCAGGAAATGGGGTGAGCGCTGTTCCGCGCTCAATGGTCCGATCACGAAATCGCTTGCAGCGATGAATTCGTATCCCAGAGCCCCATCCCGCAGAATGAGAACGATGACGTTGTATTTTTGCCGGAAAGCGCGAACCAAGTTGAGAGCAAGAATTGGCGCACCAGTGCGCGAGCTCTCATGCGTGACAAGGAGCACGGTTTCCTTCTTGCGGTCCAAGCCCGACAGTCCCTTTATAAGTTCCTGGATGCTTTGCTGATCAATTTCCGACGGTTGCTCATGCAAGTCCGAGCGAGCATCAGTTGGAAGCCGGAGACCCGTAACAGAATGAGGATCATCGGTCGTTATGCCTGCCGAAGACGGCCCGCGGCCCGAAAACAATCGGAGCCGAACTTGTGACTTATTCGCGAAGGCCATGCCTGCATTCCGCAATACTCTCAAAGGCCAGGTCAGCCTCCAGGAAAGGCTGGTCTTGATGCTATAGTTTTCACGCTTGGCTTCAAAGCGCGTGATCTTGAGGTGTTCGATCTCGGCCTTTAGCTCGCGGATGCGTTCTGCCGATTGCGTCGCTTGAGTCTGCTGCTCCCTTTGAAGCCGGCCAATGCTTTCTCCAAAGTGCGCCGACTGTCGGGCAAGTTCCATTCGTCAATTCGTCCTCACGCACCTTCGCGGCGGCACTAAGCCCCGCCAACTTTAAGTCCCGCGCCTCGATCTCACTACGTAACGCCTTAGTCCGCTCAGAAGGGTGGAGGTCCTCCCTCTCAATCTCGCCCCCGACTTGAGGCGCGTCGTGCTCGCCAGCCCGTGGAAGGTCGCTTTCCGGGAGGTCTGTTGCCATCAGTAAAATCGCTGCTTAAAAAATCAAGGATTCGGAGTACACGAAAAAGAGGAATTGTCAAAACGTGCGTTTGTGAAGCCTCGCCCGCTCGGGTTTCGTGGACCTGGGTCGGGACTTTGTGCGATTCGTCGCGTATCCCGGCGAGAAACGGAGTCGAGGTGCTTCCTCCCTTGCGCCAAATTCGCCGCAACGCAGTCGGAAAAGGGCCGCCGATTTCATTTTTTCTTGAAAATATTGAAATGAACCCGGATTTTCGCCCGATGTTATTCCAGCCTTCCGAAAGCAGGGCGAAATTCGCCGAGCGGGCGCAGCTCTCCGAGTTGGAGATCGAGGCGATTGACATGTTCATTAATTTTCTGCGGATCATCGGGTTACAGAAATCGATTGGCGAGATCTACGGGCTTCTTTTTGTTTCCACAAAGCCCATCGCCATGGACGACATCATGAACCGGCTGGACATCAGCCTGGGCGCGGCCAGCCAGGGGTTGAAGCTCTTGCGAAGCTTGGGGGCAGTCCGAACCGTATATTCCCCCGGGGCTCGCCGCGACTATTTCGCGGCCGATCTGGAATTGAGCAAGTTTGCTACGGTTTTCATTAAAGAGGAACTTCGCCCACGCGTCGAACGGGCCCTGGAGCGGATCCAGCACATGGAATCGCTCCTTATGAAGATGCCGCCTGACGAACGCGAGGCAACGAGACAGCGCCTGACTCGCCTGAGGCACTGGCTCGAGAAAGGCGAAAAGATGCTGCCGTGGGCTTTGAAATTCCTCGTGAAGTGAGCGCCTGAATCCTCGGGCAAGCCCCCCGCGACATCCGCGTCGCGCACTGACTTCTGCCATTGCAGAACCAAGAATCGAACGGACTTGGAAGGTCACCCCGAACATTCCGGGTATTGACCAAGGGCGGCAGCTTGCCCCGCGGCACCGTGGTTCTGAAAGCAGCCAGGCAAGATCCCCCGTTCGTCTTCCTGATCTTTCTCAATGATGAATACCGACGAAATTGCTAACGAAGCTCCGTCAAGCTCCAAGTGGGTTTCTGAGATCACCCCAAAAAAGCCCCTGTTGCATCTCCCGCTGCGGGAAATCTGGCGCTACCGCGATCTCATCGTCCTGTCGATTTGGCGCGATTTCATTTCGCTCCACAAACAAACCATTTTCGGTCCGCTATGGTATTTCGTCCAACCGCTTGTCAGTACCGTTGTTTACCAGCTGATTTTCGGGAATATCGCGCGGCTTCCCACCAACAATATCCCGCCGTTCCTTTTCTACATGTCGGGCATTGTCATCTGGTATTACTTTTCGGCCTGTTTGAGCAGAACGTCGCAGACCTTCGCAGCAAATTCGGCACTTTTCACCAAGGTATACTTTCCCCGGCTGACCCTCCCGATCGCGGAATGCATCAGCAACATTTGGCAATTCCTGATTCAACTCACGATCTTCCTTGGCTTCTATTTATTTTTCCTGGCCAAGGGGGCTCCGATTCATCCCAGTTACAGAGTAATCATTATTCCCTTTCTGGTTCTGCAAACCGCACTTCTCGGACTTGGTGTCGGGTGTCTCATCTCTGCCCTGAGCACGCGATTTCGCGACCTGCAGGTCGCAGTCGCCCCGACGATTCAGCTTTGGATGTACGCAAGTTGCGTCTTCTATCCCCGATCCATGGTTCCCGACAATCTGCAATGGATCATGACTCTCAACCCGATCGTCCCCATCATTGAAGGTTTCCGCTTTGTGCTGATGGGACAGGGCCAGGTTGAGATCTGGCAGTGGCTTGCGAGTCTCGCGATCACTCTTCTGTTGCTGCTTGCCGGACTCATTGAATTCGGGCGCGCGGAAAAGACGTTCGCCGACACCATCTAGCCAGCGCAAGGCTCAACGCGGCGCGCACAGCCGCTCCATCCGCAATTTCCATGTCGCTCGCGATTACGGTTCAAGACGTCTCCAAACTCTATCGCCTCGGCGAAATCAGCCGTGGGCAACTGCTGGCGGACGCGCGCCGCTGGTGGTGGAGGAGGAGGAAAGCGCGGCATGCTGCCCTAAACGACCAATCGGCGGAAGCGGAGCCTCAAGAAAAGAGCGATTTTTGGGCTCTGAAGGACGTCTCCTTCAATATCAAGCAGGGGGAGACCGTCGCAATCATAGGGGCAAATGGCGCAGGAAAATCCACGTTGCTCAAAGTCATTTCTCGCATTACTGCCCCGACGACCGGCTTTGTAAGAATCGAGGGACGCATTGGCAGCCTGCTGGAAGTCGGAACAGGCTTCCATCCCGAGCTCTCGGGACGCGACAACGTCTATCTGAACGGAGCCATTCTCGGCATGAGTCGCAATGAAGTGAAAAGCAAGTTCGACGATATCGTAAGCTTCGCGGGACTTGAGCAATTCATCGATACTCCGGTTAAGCGCTATTCGAGCGGAATGTATGTGCGCCTGGCGTTCTCGGTATCCGCATTTCTTGAACCGGAGATTCTTATAATCGATGAAGTGCTTTCCGTCGGGGACCAGGACTTTCAGAATCGCTGCATGCAGCGGATGGAACAAATTATCGGCGATGGCAGAACGCTCATGTTTGTTTCTCACGGAGCATCTCTCGTCCGGCGCATTTGCCGAAGAGCCATCTGCCTCAGCCACGGAAAAGTGATTTTCGACGGCGAGGTCAACGACGCCATGGCGGCTTACGTGGATTCCACGAAGCAGGCGAGCCCGCCGAAGCCGAGCCCGCAGAAGAGCGAGCAAACCTCGCTCACGGATCTTGTGCGAGACCCGAGGACCACGAGCTCTTTCAGAGAATGGCTGGACCTGAAAACCGCACCGGGTAACACGGTCGTGAAGTTGCGATCCGTTTCCATCGTGAACGCTGAGGGAGTATCCGCCGAATCCGTTTCCACGACGGAAAGCAGCCGCATCGAAATCGAATTCTCCGTACTTGAGGGCGGTCGACGCCTGCAACCCAACGTCCTGTTTTCAGACGGCATGGGCAACGTCTTGTTTTGGTCAACCGACACAAATCCCGATCTGCGACGCAAACCATTGGAGATCGGACAGTACAAGTCAACCATGGCAGTCCCGGCCGACTTTTTGGCGCCGGGACTCATCTCCATCACCGTCGCAGTGATAGAAATCACCGACAGAATTGTTAAGCACGCTTCTGTTTCGGATGCGCTATTCGTCAACGTGATTGATGATCTTTCCGAACAATCCATTCGCTGCGGCTACAAAGGCATTCTCCCTGGCTTTTTCCGGCCGCGAATGAATTGGACAACCGAGCCCAGCCCATGACACGGGGAACATTGGCTTCGAAACCCACTCCTCGCGCGAGCGATGAGGTTTCCGATTTGATGCGCCGTCTTCTTACGACCGGGAAGGCAATTTCGCTGGCTCTGGCTTTTGGTGTCGCCGCCGTGGTTGCTTCTCTCTTAACGTTTGCGAACGCCATTCAGTTCTTCTTGAGCCGCTCTGGACCTCGTTCTCCTCGGTCAAATCACATAAGCAATCAAAGAACGACCCCGCGTCTTGAAAGACGCCGGCGACCCCGTCGCCTCCGCACGTCCCGCGCCTATTATGTTTTTCTAAAATACAAGATCGCGAGACGCGTTCCCGCTTTGATTTCGCTTTCATCACTCGGTTTGGGCCTTTCGTTTGAAAACCTATCCTCGAATTTTGTCATCCAGAGGTCTTCCTGTCTTGCTGCCTAATCTCAGTCGATTTGTCCCGTTCGCCCGGGAATCCCGACCGCCGTTGATGGCGCTGGCCGGGACGGACCTGCGACGCCTTTTACTAAGACATAGTGACAGACTTGGATGCTTGAATCAGCATCCGCCCATCCCCCTCAAGTTTGTCCGGCTTCCCGCGCGGGACTGTTGCGCGACCCAGTTGGCGAGAATCGCGATCGTCACACCCAGTTACAATCAGGCCAACTATTTGAAGCACACGATTCACAGCGTCCTGGAAAACGGCTATCCCCTTTTGCAGTATGCGGTTGTGGACGGAGGATCTCGCGACGAGACTCGGTCGATTCTCAAAAGTTACAGCCATTGCCTTGCCTACTGGGTTAGCGAGCCCGATCGGGGTCAAAGCCACGCAATTCAGAAGGGCTTCGAAAGGATCGACGGGGAGATCATGAGCTATCTGAATGCCGATGACATCCTATTGCCGGGCGCCTTGCGCCTCGTAGCAACCTATTTTGCAGCGCATCCGGAGGTTGATGTGGTCTATGGACACCGGATCCTGATTGACCAATCGGGATTAGAAATCGGCCGCTGGATGCTGCCGCCCCATTGCAACGAAGCCACCCGAAGGGCGGATTATATTCCGCAGGAAACGCTGTTCTGGAGGGGTGAACTCTATCGACGAATTGGTGGAATTGACACCTCCTTTCACTACGCCATGGACTGGGACTTGATTCTTCGCTTCCAGGCGGCAGGGGCAATTTTTCATCGTCTGCCGTACTTTCTTGCATGCTTTCGAGTTCACGAGTCCCAAAAGACGAACTGCATCAGCGAAAGCGTTGGCACCGCCGAGGTCGAACTGCTCAGAGAGAGGGAACTTGGCAAGGACAAGAGCAAATGGAAGCTGCACGAGCACGACGAGAAAATCAAGAACAGGGCTCTTATCACCGAGCTTGCCGCAAAATGCGGCTATCGCTCGGCAAACCTCTGAACTAAGGACCCCCCTCCTCTGCTCGCATGAAAACCCATTCGGTATGAATCGGAGGCTGCTAAGCCCCCTTGCGATAATCGCCTTCGTCATTCTTGCATCCTGCATTTTCGTTCAGCATTCCCTCAACGAGTCGTTTTCTCACGGTCGGCTTGCGTCTCAGCCGAATTATGACGACGTCACATATTTTCTTTCTGGCACTCAAGCCCTCCAGTCATTTCGCAGCGGCCATGTGATTGAGACATTGACCGGTTACATGCATTCTCCGTATTCTGTTTTACTCGCCGCCGGTTCCTTTGCTATTTGGGGAGCCAAAGACTGGGCGCCCTATGCCGGAAATGCAGTCGTTGTTGCTTCTTATTTGGCGGCGCTGTGCTATTTGCTGCGTCATTTGCCGCTCGGTGTGCGAATGGGCTCGCTACTCGTCTTTCTTAGTCTTCCCTTCGCCACAATGGCAGTCGTCGAGTTCCGCCCCGACATCATGTGGGCAATCCTCGTTGGGTTCACCGCGATCTACTTGAGCACCGCCAATCGACACTTCTCCTCACGAATTGAAGCTGTCGGGGTTGGGCTTCTTTACGGGGCCGCGTTGATGACCAAACCATCGACATTTTTGATGACCACCGCTGTCGTTGGCCTCGCCGTCCTCCTTCGCACGCTCAGAGGAACGTTTAGCGGAGAGCTGACGGCTTTCAATTACTTTAGCTGGCTCCTATTGTTTGTCCTCTCATTCCTGCTTGTGGCGGGACCATACTATCTTCTTCATTTCGATCGGGTGTGGAGCTATTTCTATGAAAATAGCTTTGGAAAGAATAAGGACTTCTGGATCCCAAAGCAGACCCTTTCCGAGCACTTAAGCTACTATGTCGACTCCGAGCACGCTTCGGGCTCGAACCTCGGAAGGTGGAGATTGCCCATTTTTCTCTTTGTTGGATCGTCTTTGCTATTTTGCTCCCTGCGAGGCGGGCAAAGGGGGGAGCGGGGGATCCTGCTTTCTGTAACTGTCACGCTCGGCGCCACATTGCTAGCGTCGTCTCTCTTCGGGATGAAAAGCGCGTTTCTGGGTGGAGCATTCTACGGTACCCTGCTTTTTGCGTTCGCGTATCTGCTGGCTGAAATCCTGAGGCCCTTTGAGATGGCTCTCTCGAGACCCATCACTCAACTGCTGGCCTTCGCAGGTCTTGCCGCGATATCGCTCACAATGCATACTTGGCCCGACTATTCGAAGTGGGATGCCGCTCGGGCGAATTACTATCGGAAGGCCAACGATGAGGTTTGGGATGGAATCCGAAGAGCATTGAGGGAATACAGCCCGGCAAACGGCGTGGTTGATGTTTACTACTCCAACAGTTCTCCAATTCCCCAGGAGCTCGTTAGGCTTCGCGCAATCCAGGAGCGCATCCCTCTTCGCATCTTCTCCGGTGTTTTGCTGGATTCGATGGTTAACCAGCGCGCGAGCTTTGAAAGATGCGGTATTATTATCGTTCAAGATCCCGGCTTGCCCGAGGTCAACCAGGGTTTTCCCGGCGAGAAGCTCCAGACAGAAATTACGCAGGAAGTGCTTTCCCGGCCTGAATTCGATCTGGCGCGGGAGATTCCGATAAACGAAAGGCAACGGGTCTACCTGCTCTACAACAAGAAATTTCTTGTTCGCAGACAATAGGTCACTGACCAGTCAGCCCCGCTATGAGTTCCAAGCGTATCGTTGTTACTGGCTCATCCGGCCTAATCGGATCTGAGACCTGCTTTTACTTTGGAAAGAGGGGTTTTGGGGTTCATGGAGTGGACAATAACCAGCGTGCGGTGTTTTTCGGCCTGAAGGGAGACACGCGCTGGAATCAAATGCGGCTCCTTAAAGAAATTCCGGGCTTTGTTCATCACGAATTGGATATTCGCGATCGGATCGGTATTCTTGAGGTCCTCCGCGTGGTACGCCCGGACTGCATTGTCCACGCGGCATCCCAGCCCTCCCATGACAAGGCGGCAACGATCCCATTTGACGACTTCGACACGAATGCTGTCGGGACTCTCAACCTCCTCGAAGCCGCCCGCCAAGCTTGCCCAGATGCGGCTTTTGTTCACCTCTCGACGAACAAAGTTTACGGAGACCGACCCAACATGATTCCGTTGCGCGAGGAAGAGACGCGCTGGGAGTACGATGACGCCACCTATGCCCTGGGCATCCCGGAGGAATTCCCAATCGACCAGTCGACCCACTCGTTGTTTGGAGCGTCCAAGCTCGCGGCCGACGTGATGGTTCAGGAATACGGCCGCTATTTTTCCATGCCCACGTGCTGTCTGCGCGGAGGGTGCCTGACCGGTCCCAGTCATTCTGGCGTCGAACTCCATGGATTCTTGAGCTACCTGGTGAGATGCAATGTTTCACAAAGCGAATACCAAGTAATCGGCTACAAGGGCAAACAGGTCCGCGACAACATCCATTCTGAAGATGTTGCTCGCTTTATCCATGCCTTTTTCGAAGCACCTCGCTCTGGAGAGGTTTACAATATCGGAGGTGGAAAGCAGAATTCCTGCAGCATCATTGAGGCTTTTGCGCGAGTCGAAGAATTGACGGGCAGGAAACAGCGCTGGGTCTACCGGAATGACAACCGCGTAGGCGACCACATATGTTACTACAGTGATTTGCGGAAGATAAGGTCTCATTTCCCTCGATGGGACATCACTCTCTCGTTGGACGACATTTTTCGGCAAATCGTTTCGGCTTGGCACGAGCGGCTGGCCTCGGAGGCGTCGGTGCGAGACCCCTAGGCCTTAGTGATCCCAATACTCGCCCATCTGGTGATCCCATCGTACAATGAGGGGAACCGCCTTCCGGATTATCTTCCTCGCTTATCTGAGGCTCTTGCCGACGTTCCGTTTCGGTGCCGAATTACGATAGTTGACGATGGCTCGCGCGAAGACCACTCACGCAAGATGCAGGATTGTGTGCGCCAGTGCGGCCCGCGTGTCGCATACAACCGCCTCCCCGCAAATTTGGGGAAAGGCGGTGCGGTCTATTCAGGTTGGGACTCAGCGCGCGACTCGGAATGGCTTGGATTTCTTGACGCAGACGGGTCGATTCCGCCTTACGAGGTTGTTCGACTTCTGGGTATGCTGAGAACCGAGGATTCGCCGGACGCTCTTTTCGCCTCTCGTTGCAAAATCCTCGGTCACACGATCCAGCGATCCTGGCTCAGGCACGTCGGCGGGCGCCTCTTCGCGACGCTGGTCGCCACGGCGACGGGGATCCCAGTCTACGATTCGCAATGCGGATTCAAATTGATCAGGCGCAAGAGCTACGAAGCAATCCGGAGCGAACTTCGCGAAAGGCGATTTGCATTCGACGTCGAGTTGTTGGTCGTGCTTAGACGTATCGGCGCGAAAGTCATCGAAGTTCCGATCGACTGGTTCGACGTCCCGGGAAGCAAGCTACACTTTGTCCGGGATTCGGCGCAGATGCTTGCCGCCGTCATCGGCATGCGGATGAGAAATTCAAAACGCCGAGACCACTCGCCTCGGGATTGAACTGAGATGCCAGCGCTTCCCGGCCGCTTCGCGGCGATGTCCTCAGCGTCGACCGTGAGGACACGGTCGCTGCTTTAAAGCAAATCTCTTTCCAGATTCATGAATCCGTTCACTCTCGTTACCGGCGCCGGTGGTTTTATCGGCGGACATCTTGTCGCCAAGCTTTTGCAAGAGGGGCATCGTGTCCGAGCCGTGGACAAGAAGCCGCAATGGCAGTGGTATCAATGCTTCCCAGCCGCGGAAAGTCTGACACTGAATCTCGAGGAGAAAGAGGACTGTTTCACCGCCGTTGAGGGTTGCGATCAGGTTTACAATTTGGCTGCCGACATGGGTGGCATGGGATTTATCGAGCTTAACAAGGGCCTGTGCATGCTCACCGTCTTGATTAATACCCATATGCTAATGGCGGCCCGGGCCTGGGGCGCAAAGCGCTTCTTTTATTCCTCATCTGCCTGCGTCTACGCCGGCTTCAAGCAGCAGCGCCCCGATATTCAAGGCTTGAAGGAAGAAGACGCTTACCCGGCCGATCCTGAGGACGGCTATGGCTGGGAAAAGCTCTTCAGCGAAAGGATGTGCCGGCATTTCCGCGAAGACTTCGGCCTCGAAACCCGGGTGGCCCGCTATCACAATGTTTACGGTCCCCATGGCACCTTCAATGGCGGACGTGAGAAGGCGCCGGCAGCGATCTGCCGGAAGGTGATCGCGGCGAAACTCTCAGGGCGCCATGAAATCGAGATCTGGGGCGATGGCGAGCAAACGCGCAGCTTCATGTTTATTGATGATTGCCTCTACGGAACACGCGCGCTCATGGACAGCGATATCGTCGATCCCCTTAACGTTGGAAGCTCTGAAATGGTGACGATCAACCGGCTTGTGGATCTTGCCGAGGAAATCGCCGGGGTCACGCTCAAGCGCAGCTACAAGCTCGACGCTCCCAAGGGAGTTCGCGGCCGCAGCAGCGACAATGCCTTGATCAAGAGCAGGCTAAACTGGGAGCCATCGATACCCCTTCGGACCGGCCTCGAAAGGACCTACGCGTGGATCTTTGACCAAATGAAAGCCGGCAAACCCCAGGAAGCCGTGGTCAACCAATACTGACGCCGCTGCGCGGCTGATCTTGGGATCCGCAGATGACGCAGATTAACGCAGATGGGGAAAGGGACAGGCAGACTCATGCGGTAATCGGGGCTCGCAATGGCTGTGCAAATGAGCCAGGGCACGGGTTTTGGAGCCGAGTATGTTAGATCAGGAGGCTCTGGAACGTGAGTTTGTTGAGCGCGCGATTCCGTATGAGCGCGAGCGCGCCTTTCCGATTTTCTATCACGGCAGGGCTCTATTGCTTAACTTCGGGGGGCCGCGTCTCGATTACAGGCGTTTGGCCTTTAATCTGCGTCCATCTGCGTCATCTGCGGATCTCCGGCAGGCTGCTGGATGAAAATTTCCATCGTCACTCCCAATTATAATGGTGCGGACTTGCTGGAACGCACCATCGAATCGGTGACCTCCCAGGATTACAGCGACATCGAATACATAGTGATGGATGGCGGGAGCACGGATGGAAGTCTCGAAATCATCGAGCGACACCAGGGACACATCACGAAATTTGTTTCCGAGAAGGACAATGGCCAATTCGACGCGATTGCCAAGGGCTTCTCCGTGGCGACGGGCGATATTTTGTGCTGGTTGAATAGCGACGATGTGTACTTCCCCTGGACCATGCGCGTCGTGGCGCGCATTTTCTCTGACTTCCCGCAGATTCAGTGGATCATGGGCGTTCGTTGCAAACTGCGCGATGGAGCGGTGCAGGAGATTTCCAACGTCACCCCGTTTCCGCGCGACATCATTCGCTCGGGAGCATTCTATCCACGGGGCCTCGGCTGCATCATGCAGGAGGGGTGCTTCTGGCGGCGAAGCCTCTACGAAGCGGTCGGAGGCATTTCGGCAAAATGGCCCTTCTCGGGCGACTACGAGCTTTGGCTGCGATTCGCGGACCGCACCGATCTGGTCGTGACCACGGCGCTCCTTGGTGGATTCAATCATACGGGAAAGAACCGCTCGCAACTCAACGCGGACACCTGGCAGGAGGAAGTTAATGCGATCCGCAGACGAATCCCCGAACCCCTCCGCGCGATGGGCGATCGTCTGGTGCGGCGAAAAGCGTTTGCTCAAAAGTTTCTCTTTGGAAGACCGCGCCTGCGGAGATACCTGCAGTCCTGGCTCTGCCTCACCATGCACCGTGGATTTGTACTCGGATACGATGCTCCGGCTGATCGCTACGAGCTCCACCGACCGCAGTTTTCACTCTAGCAGCCTCCAGACAGGCTGCTAAATCTCCGCTTGGCGGAGAAAAACCGATCTCTTGCTCAATCCCGCAGCGAAATTGCGGATCACGTTCCAGTGGATCGATCCGTGTCCAAACGAACGCCTTCGCATCGCCCAAGAAAGGCTGCTCGACAGCGTTCAGGCTCTGGGACTGGAACCGGCGCTCTTCCCTGCTGGTCCCGAAATGACGAAGTTTGCCGACATTCTTCGGCATGCGCGGCAGAACAGTTCCGGCGAAAGTTTTGTCTGGTGCAATTCCGATGTCCTGCTGAAGCAAAGCCCTTTCACGATAACCGAAAGGACCAAAGTTCACGGCTTTCACCGAAGAGAATTGCCTTCCGGTAAAATCTGCGGAGGCGTGGATATGTACCTCATCCCGAATGCGGTTTGGGACAATCATTTGTCGAAGGATATTCCCGATCTTTGGTGCGGGGCGACGCATGTGGACTGGTGGCTGACACGCGCGGCGGCGCTCATCGGAGCCTACGAGTCGCACAGCGGCTTTATCGATCATCTTTCCCATTCCGAATCTGACGCCTCAAAGTCCGCAAGCGATCCGTATTTTCGTCACAATCTGCGCGAATACAACGCGTGGGCCAGACGGAATGGCGCCGGAGCTCTCGAGTTGCCGGCGCGTTTGCCTTTGATCGGAGCCTCCATGTCTCCCATCAAAGACTATCTGGCGTGGGCGAAGGGGCACCTGCGGGGAAATCGAAAGCCGTGAAGTTCAGCATCGTCACTCCCTGCAAGAACTCCGCATCCCTTCTGGCGGAGACCATTGGATCCGTCGTCGGACAAAGTGCATTGAAACAGGGGATTGCCGAGCTGGAATATCTCATCATCGACGGCGCTTCCACGGACGCGACTGCGAAGGTTGTCTCCCCCTACCTTCACGAGCCAATCACTTTCCTTTCCGAGCCGGATACCGGTCTCTATGACGCGGTGGTCAAAGGATTCAAAAGGGCCACGGGCGAAGTGGTCGCCTACTTGAACGCGGGTGACATCTTCCATGAGCATGCCTTCCGAGTCGCATCGCAGGTCATGAATCATGAAGGAGTGGACTGGATTTGCGGCTATCATCTCAAAATCAACGAACACGGTGAAGTCATCGCTGTGTTGAAGCCTCCTCGGTACAGGCGGGAGTTTATTTTGAATGGAACCTATCTGAGAGGATTCCCTTATGCCGGGATCCAGCAGGAGGGCATTTTCTTCCGACGCAAACTGCTCGAAAGCGTGGATCTCGAAACTCTGAGGCGATTCCGTCGCAGTGGAGACTATTTCCTTTGGACCCAGCTCGCGAAAAGCACCGAACTGCACACCGTTCTCAGCTTCCTCGGGGCATTTCGCGTCCACGAAGGGCAGTTGACCTTTCGTGTTCACGAAGGGGAATCGAGCGGAGGACTGGAGGCCTACTGGAAAGAAGCGAGACCCTGCACACGCTCCGAGACATTTCGCGAGAAGATCACTCGCTATTGGGAATACCATAGCCCGCCCTCGCTGAAGGGAGTGCTTTGGAACTTTACTCTCGGGCAATCCGCCGCCCGGATTTTTCGATTCGACGAGGCAAAACAGCGATGGCTGGCGCGTTGACGATGTTTCCGTTCTCCTCGGAGGAGGTCCAAAAACATTTCGTCTCGGCGGAACAGCTGATGCGCGCCTGCGATCAGGTTTGGAGCGTCGACAGGAGGTCGCCGATCAAGCTCGAGCGCGGCCAGCCCCGGGCGGGATCATGCCTCTACTGCAAGGTCGACCATCTTATCGGACTGTTCGATCAACTGAGGCTGGTCCGGAACCGTGTGATCCTTGTCAGCTCGGAAAGTGACCGGCCGATCACGAGGGAATTCCTGGAAAGATGCCCGCCGCAGGTTGCTCATTGGTTCAGCACAAACGTCCAGGCGCGGGATGAGAGATTGAGCGCTCTGCCGCTTGGCCTGGCGAATTCCTACTGCGACATCACTCTCAAAGCGCCGCTCATCGCCGCGCATTCGCGACCCTTCGCCGAACGCTCGCACTGGCTTTACGTCAACTTCCGAACGACCAGCAACCCTGCTGTCCGCGAATCGGCAATGCACTATTTTCGGAGCTTGGGAGA
This sequence comes from uncultured Verrucomicrobiae bacterium, assembly GCA_963763735.1. Classification (GTDB taxonomy): domain Bacteria; phylum Verrucomicrobiota; class Verrucomicrobiia; order Chthoniobacterales; family Terrimicrobiaceae; genus DASTFP01. The sequence goes on from CAVXQK010000023.1 coordinate 33,991, forward strand.
GCCGGATTGGGTAACCGTCCAGGAAGCCGGGCGGGACTTTGAAGGCTTCCTGGGGGAAATGACGATGCACCGCTTCGCGCTTTGCCCGCCAGGCAATGGCATCGACACACACAGGCTCTGGGAGGCCTTGTATAGCCGAACAATCCCGGTCGCGCTTGCCCACCCCGCGATGGATGGGTTTCGTGATCTTCCCATTCTCTTCGTGGAGGACTTCAGACAACTGACGCGCGATTTTCTCGCGAGGGAATACGAGCGTATCACTTCCTCACGGTGGACTTGGCAAAAGCTTTTCGTGCCATGGTGGCGCGACCGGATCCGGGATCAACAGGAGAAGCTCAAAGACGAGAACGCCATGCTGCCTCGGAGCGAATTCCTTCGCGAGATCGCGCGGACGCGTCTGGCGGCACTCAAGCGACGCGTTCTGAGAAAATCATGAGAATCACGATCAGCAGTCCCGACGGGCTGGGAGACTTCATCCTGCGCCTGCCGATGTTCGAGGCGCTGAGCGATTCGGGGCACGATCTCCAGATCGTCATGCGCCCTCCGGCGTCTGAACTTGCCGCGGCGCTGCTACCCTCGGCGAAGATCGAGAAAATTAGCGAGGATCCGTATGCCCGTCTCGTGCGCTTCCGCCGCAATCCCTTCGTCTCCGAGCTGAAGAAGATCGCCGCCTTTACGCCAGACCTGCTCGTCATCGCGCTGTTTCAACACAGCTTTTTCGACGAGATCTGCCTGTCCAAACTTCCCAGGCGTCTTCGGGTGGCTGGCTTTCGGTCGGCCGACGCCTTTTGGGGCACGCTGGCAAACACGGCGCCGCAGGAGCTCGCCCAGCGGCTCAATATGTGGGTGGAGGTCGGGACCAACATGCCTGAGCCGGAAAAGAACCGATTGCTGGCCTCCGCGATCCTTGGCTCCCCGGTTCCAAAAAAGCCCGTTCGCATTCCCCCGCCACCGGCAGCAATCGACAAGGCGCGAGCCATTCTTCGGCAGCAGAAGGTCAGCGAAGGCGAGTATTGGGTGGTGTGCGCCGGATCGCGGCGCGGCCTCGAAATCAAGGATTGGGGTGAAGCGAATTGGATCGCGGCGCTAAGCCAAATCGCGTCGGAAACGAAGGCCCCTTTCTTTTTCTTGGGCAACGAGGCGGAAGCCGCCTCGATCGAGCGAATCCGGAGTCGCCTGCCGGAAAGCTCGCGGCATTTCAATCTCGCTGCCGAGCCTCCCTCTCTCGTTGACGCCTTGGGGATCATCGCGCTGTCGGCCGGCTACGTGGGACGCGACTCTGGTCCCATGCAACTGGCGGCGGCGTCTCAGCGTCCGATCCTGGCGATTTTCAGCGGATCGCATTGGGGCCGATTCTTCCCCGAGACCGACGGCGCCGTCATCGTTTCGCGCGAAGTGCCCTGCCAGGGATGCCTCGGCTACTGTCACCTGCCCGAACCGTTCTGCGTCCGGCGCGTCACCGTGCAGCAATTCCTCGACGGATGGAAACTCCTCCGAAACGCGCCGCCGCATGAGACTCGCATCGTCGAGATCCCGATGGATGCCGATTTGAGCCGGGAGATTGTCGGAACGGCGCATCTTCGTTTTCCAAGGCTCGCACACGAGGCGCGGCGGCAGGTCTTTGAATCAGGCCGCACAGTGAACCTGCTCGACAGTGCCGGCTTCCGCGTGCGCTCGCTGGCACGCAGAAATAGCAGGGGGAAGTTGGGAAGCTAGAGGCGTCGAATCGACGAAGATCAATTGAGCAATCCGCGGATGTCACAGATGACGCAGATTATTGAGAAGTCACGGCGCCCCCGATTTCCGCATAAGTCTGCCCGTCCATCTCTCCCTCTGCGTTAATCTGCGACATCTGCGGATCCCATCAGAAGAACTTGAGCAAGGCCCATGCGGCTTTTCAAAAACACGATCGTCGCCGCGCACAAACTGCGCGTGCAGGCAGGTAATCTTGGCCGGTGCCTTCGTTCCGATCTCTTCCAGCATGTCATCGATCCCCTCGCGGAAAAATGCCGGCCTTCCGGGCTGACCTCCTTTGTCACGTCCCGGCTCGGCCGTTCAAATGCGCCGGCATCCAAGACGCTGGGTCGTGGTCCTTTTCCCCGACCGTCGATCTTCGCTTCCTATGCCACCGACGAACGACTGAAAGGAAGCCATCGCTATTGCGGCGGTGAGAAGCTGCTAAACAATCTCGTGTTATTGCTTCGCCGACATGGTTACGACGCCCACATGGTCAGTCTCGATGGGGCGCATGCGAGCTGGCTGGTCGAGCACGCGCCCTTTCTCTCGCTTCCCGAGTTCATTCGCGAGGCCGCGGAGGCAAAATCCGTTCGATACGTCACCTCATGGGTGCTTGCAGAAGCCTTCCTCGAGCGCTGCCCGGCGTTTTACTTTTGGGATCAGGAACTGGCCACAACGACGCGGAGCCATTTCCCGGCGCTTGCGCACATGATGCGCAATCGGCGTATTCTCGCCGCCGCGGGTTTGAACCGTTCGATCCAGGCCTGGCACATGGCGGTTTTTGAGCGCAGGGCTTCGCTTCTGAGAACCCTCGTGGACGAGCGGCACTGGCAACCGGACGAACCAAGCCGCCTGAGTCATCGCATCGGCTACATGGACGAAGGTCCGCTCACCGGCGCATTCGTTGAAACAATCAAGCGCATTACGGCCGAACAGGGTCTCGATCTCGAGTTTTTGCGGCTCGAGGGCGTCGAAGCTGAAGTTATTCGCGGGATGCAAACGTGCTCGGTTTTTCTTGCGCTGAACGTGGGAAAGAGCCCGCTTTGGGGCGAGGGAGGTCCGATGACGCCGCATGAGGCGCTTGCCTGCGGAACCGTGCCGATCTGCTTCGACCTGAACGGCCCGTGGGAGCTGATCGAGCAAGGCTACAACGGCGTGGTGTTGCCCGAAATCAAACCCGAACTCATGGCCCGTGAACTCGTCAGCCTCTACGCTCAACCCGGTCGTCTCGAATCGCTCCGTGCCAACGCCCTCTCCCTGTTCCGCACGAGCCAAAGCATGGAATCACGCTGGCCGGCGGTCCGCGAGTTTCTCCATTTGCCCGAAGAGCCATGAGAACGCTGTGGCTCGCAGACCACCTGCTGGTCGGCGAACGCGGACACCATCTCGGTTACAATAGCTTTATTGCCGAGGCGGCGCGGCGCGCTGGATTGAATGTCCGAATCCTTTGCGCCCGGGAATGTGAGGTCGAGGTGCCGGGAGGCTTCAAGATGCACCGAATTTTCCGCAAGGATTTGCGAAACAACCCGCCGCGACTGCTCTCGCGTTCGCGACTTGCTCTCGACATTCTGGAAAACCTCGCAAAGCGCCGTTTCGAATCCGACCTGCTCCACGGAGTCGCGCCTGCGGACCTCGGGCGCAATGACATCGTCTTCGCCGAAATGCTGGCGCCACGAAACCTTGCCGGCTGGTTAGGGTGGCTGAGGTCCTTTCCGGATCAACGCGAGCCTACCCTCGTGCTTCACCTTGGCTACGCTTCCGAGCGCTTCGCAGCGAACGCGGCGATTCCGCGGCTGCTGGCTGCGCTGAAGCCATCAGGCAAACTCGCGCGCACGCGATTTGTGACAGACAGCGACATATTGAGGGAAAAGTATCGGACGATTCTCCAACAACCGGTATCGCTCCTGCCCCACGTGATATCGAAACGAGCCTCCGAGTGCCATAAGCCGCCGGGAACACCACCTCACTTTGTCTGTCTCGGCAACGCCCGCCAGGAAAAGGGCTTCGCGGAGGTTCTCCAGGCTGTGGACATTCTGAATGCCAACGGGCGGCCGCCCGATGCGCGCTTTACGCTGCAGACCAGCGACCCCGACGCCCTCTCGGCGGAAGCGCTGTTGAACTTCCGCTCTGCGACGGCAAAGTCCGTTTCCCTGATCGCCAGGCCACTGGATGACGAAGGCTACTTGGAAATCCTCAAAAGCGCCGACGTTCTTCTCCTTCCTTACCACCTGGACAAGTATCGCGACCGTACCAGCGGCGTGTTTTGCGAAGCCATGGCATCGGCCAAGCCGGTCATAACGACGGAGGGTTCTTTTCCCGGGCTCGAAGTATTGAAAGAAGGAACCGGCTGGCTTGTTCGGGAACGCGATCCTGACTCTGTGGCGCAGGCGATTCGGCGCGCGATTGCCGAGCTGCAAGTCATTGCCGCACGTTGTGAGGTACTGATGCCACGCCGCAAGTCGATGTTCCATCCCGACACCTTTGTTTCCCAGCTCCTCGCCCTCACCGATGACAAAGGCTGAGACGCGGATCGCGGTCTTCTATCCCTGGACGGGACTGCCCGCCTTGGACCGCGGCTCTTCCCGGCGTGTCGTGCCCTTAATCAATTTGTTCGGCAGCCATTTTGGGGAAGTGAAGGTCCTTTCGCCGGGAAGCCCGCAAAGAATCGCTGAGGCGAACGTCGAATACCTCTTCCACGATCCAACTGCCGCCGAGAGAATGCTCCTGCGGGCCGCTCACTATGTGTATGATGGAATGCTTCATCACCTTTCGCGGGGATTCATCACCGCGCGCGAGCGACGGCAGTGGTGGCACTACCTGAGTGTGAGGTTTCAACCGTCCCTGCGCCGGGAGGTTCACCGCCTCGTCGCCTGGTCTTCCATCGCGTTTCTCGAATGCCCTTTCTGGGACAGTGCCGTGCGGGGGGTGTGCCGGCGGACCGGCAAGAACTACCTGCTCACTTTTGAAGATGTGCTCTCGGATCTCGTGACGAGCAATCGCTGGCTGAGAGGGCGGGTGATAAGGTGTGAGCAACGCGCCAGCCGTGGCGCCGCCAGTGTTTTCAGCGTCTCCGTCCACGACCAGCAGCGTTTCAATGAACTCGGTATCGCCACGCGAGTGGTGCCGCATGGCATGGAAACCGAACCTCCGATGCCAGCTCCGGGATCCGTTCCGGCCAGCCCGGAATTGCTGGCAATAGAAAAAGCCCGCTCGGACGGGAAAATGGTCTGCCTCTTCATCGGGAGCAGCCTTCGCTGCAATCAGGAGGCTGTCGAAGCGATCCAGGTGATGGCGGCTGCCGTCGCAAATCGGGAAAACGTCTCCTTCGCCATCGCGGGAGCCTGCCTGCCCAAGGGCGGATACGGCGAAAACGTCATTGCCTTTGGTCCAGTGGACGAGGCCACGCTGCTTCGGCTTTATCAGCTCGGCGATATCGTCCTCGCTCCCTTGATATCAGGGACCGGCACGTCGCTCAAAGTGCTCGAGGCGTTTGTGCACGGAAAGACTCTCCTGACGACCCAGGTGGGGGTGCGCGGCCATCCGGTTCGCGACGGCCGGGATTGCCTCATCTGCGACGACCTGGGCGCGTATCCGGAAATCCTTCTTTCGCTCAGCGCCGATCCCGTGCGAAGGAGACACTTCGGCGAAGGCGGGCGCCAGTTCGTCAAGGCGTTCGACTACCGGCGGGTGTATCAGCCTTATCTCGAGGCAATCGCGAGGTTTGCCAGGTGACAATCAGCGCGATCATACCTGCCTACAACGGGGCGGCCACGCTCGCCGGCGCCATTGAGAGCATTCTGCGTCAAACCCGCCCGCCGGACCAAATCATCGTGTGCGACGACTGCAGCACCGATGCGACTGGGGAGGTCGCGGCACGCTACAGCCAGCGCGTTGAGTGCGTTCGCCGCCCAAGAAACGGAGGTCTTTCAGCGAATCGCAACACAGCTGTCCAAGCCGCGCGAGGCGACTGGCTCCTTTTTCTCGATCAAGACGATGAATTGCTCCCGCACGCCCTGGAGGCGCTCGCCGCCACGGCGGAAAAAACCGGCGCCGGCGTCGCTTACGGCTATGTGCTGCTCCGAAGCGACGCGCAAGCCCGCCTGCATGGCCTGTCGTGGGCGGTGGGCGAGCCGCCCGCGCCCGCAAAGGCAAATTTCTGGTGGACGGCCGTCACGACCACGGGTTGCGCCTTGTTCCGACGCTCGCTGGTCGGCCAGGTGGGCGAGTTCGACGAGACGATCTGGCAGGCTGAGGATTGCGAGTTCTGGCTGCGCTGCGGGATGACATGCCGTTTCGCCCACTGCGACACCGTTGTCCTGAAGAAACGCGTGACCGACGGTTCGCTGGGCTCGCACGCATCGGGCAGCATTTGGTGGCGTCTGTATCTTCAGGAGAAATTTCTCGCCTGGTGCGCCGCGCGGTCTCTCGACACAGGGTTTCTCGGCGCGACACCTGCAATGCTCACGGATCACGCGTTGAAACGGATCTTCCACATGAAGGCCTGGCGCGTTCTCACGCCTGTTCTTGGCCGCGCGCGAGCGCTCAACGCCAGAACGCCATGGTACTACCGCGGCGTCCTCACTGAGAAACTTCTCGCCTTGCGACGAGTTGCGACTTCGCCGAGCAACCTGCGAACCTATACGTGTTGACGCGCCTTCGTTCCACGGCGAGACGCCAGCTTGCCTGGGTGGGGCGCCATGCGATCGGCCCGCTCACTTTCCGGCTGTATCGGCCCGTTCAAGGCGCGCGGGCGCCCATTTCCGTGCACATGCTCGTCTCCTCGGAGACCTGGGATGCAGGGATTTTGGCGGTGATCAGTTTCGAAACTTTCAGCGGCCGCCGGTGGCCGCTCTTTGTTCACGATGACGGCTCCGTCACGGAGGCCCAACGGAAAGTCATCGAAAACATTCTCCCGAAAGTCAGGTTCGTCCCGCGGCCCGAGGCGGAGAAAGTGATGGAGGAGCACCTTGCGGGGCACCCGAAATGCCTCTCCAACCGCAGTCGGCATAATCTCTTCCTCAAGTTTTTCGACTTTCCGGCCTTCGCCCCCTACGACCGATTCATCGTCCTGGACTCCGACGTGATTTTTTTCAAGCGGCCCGCAGAGATTCTCGAGTGGGCGGATGCCGGCAAGGAGGAATGCTGGTTCAACGAAGATACCAAGGAGAAGTATTGCATTCCGCGCCCGCGCATCGAGGAGGAGCTCCGCATGAAGATCTGGCAGCGCGTCAACACCGGAATCTGCCTCATGCCCAAGAGCGCCATCTCGCTTGAGCTCGCCGAGCGTCTGATCACAGCCTTTGAGACCAGCGCGCATCACCCGCAGTTTTTCGAGCAGACCCTCTACGCGCTGATGGCTTCCGCCCTCAACAAGGGTGGCATGCTCCCGGCCACTTACAATATTAGCTGGGGCTACGTGAGGGCTCCCGGCAGCATCTGCCGTCACTACGTGGGCGCATTCAAACACGACTTGCTTTACATCGAAGGCGCGCCCAGCCTGCTTGCGCTGCTCGCAATTTCAGGGACTTTGCAGAGAGACTGACTCATGGCGTATTTTCGCGATCTCATAGGGAACAAGCCCCGCCCGAAATTCTGGTTAAAGACCTTCCTGCACCTCGTGACCCCCGGGGGATTCGGCTACATCCGGACGCTGCGCGCCGGGCGGGATGCCTCGTACGTTCACGAGCGCGACAAGCACGCGGTGCGTCACAAGCACCATGGCGGCGGCGGATGGAAAGCGCAGAAGGAAGACGGCCTGGTCAGGCGCGACTATGCCAGCTACGACGAATACCTCACCCACCAGAAACTCAAGCTGGACGAGATGGTGAAAATGAAGGGCGGCTTCAGCAATTTCGACATCTTCGATTACCGGCTGAAGTTCTACGTGCGCTTTCGATTGTTCCCAAAGTTGCTGCCGTCGAACGCAAAGATCCTTTGTTGCGGGGCTCGGCAAGGCACCGAGGTGGATGTGTTGCGCGACCTTGGATTCTCCAACGCCCGGGGCATTGACTTGAATCCCGGAACCGGCAATCCGCTAGTGACCACCGGCGACATGATGACACTGGATCTGCCCGACGATTCGCTCGACCTCCTTTATACGAACTGCGTCGATCACGCCTTCGACCTCGACAAGATGATCTCGGAACATGCGAGGGCACTCAAACCCGACGGGTACCTGCTTTACGACATCGGAATCAATATCGAGGAAGGTGGCGGACCCTTCGAGGCGATTTCGTGGGATCGCACCGAAGATGTCGTGCTGCGTCTCCTGGAAAAATTCCGCTCGGTCGTCCGGATCGAACGCGAGAGACAGTGGCTTTGGATCCTCGTCCAAGGCAAGCTGCGCTCTTGAGTACGCCTCGCATTGTCGGAATCGCCCTTGTCCGCGACGAGGACGTCTTCGTCGAAACCGCGCTGCGCAACGCCGCCGATTTCTGCGACGAGATCCACGTGGCTGACCATGGCTCAACGGATGGCACGCCGGAAATTCTACGCGCTCTCGCCGGCAAGCTGCCCCGGATTCACTACAAATCCATCCGGCACCCCGCTGAATCCCATGCGTTCATCCGGCACCTTGCGGGCTCGCCGGCGTGGGTATTCGGGGTGGACGGGGACGAACTCTACGAACCGGATCGGCTCGCCCGGCTTCGGCAAAAGATCCTGTCCGGTGACTTCGACAGGCATTGGATGCTCTTGGGAAATGTCCTTCATGCCACGTGGTTGGCCGGGGACCGCCGCACGGCGAGTGGTCATCTCGCGCCCCCCTGCCGGAGCATGACCAAGCTCTATAACTTCAACGCCATCGAATCCTGGGACGGCTATACGCCAGAACGTTTGCACGGCGGCACCGTGCGCTTTCGCGCCGGGTTCTCGGCCGCGGATCGCTGCATGCTCCACGAAGAGCTCACCTGGGACGAGGCGGATTTCCGATGCCTCCACCTTTGCTTCCTCAAGCGAAGCAGCCGCGACAGCGAAAGCACCGACCGCCGCAACATCATCGAAACCTTTGGCCCGAGCAGGCTGCACACGCTCTGGTATCGCCTGGCAGGCCTGCTCGGTTTCCGGAAGTCCGCGCAATGGAAGCGCGACCGGTACATGCGCGGACCGGAAGTCACGGTTCCCGTGGAAGCATTTTTCCCTGACACGAGATGAGTTGGTTCCTTCGCAGGCGGAAGCCAGTCGCCACGATCGCCTTCAACATGAAACCGCGCCGGGGTCCCTACGGCGGCGGCAACCAATGGCTGAACCAACTTGTCTCCTCCCTGAAGGCCAGCGGTTACGCCGTGCAATTCCACCTCGATGAACGCGTGGACTGTGTGGCGGGAACGCACGCGGGACTTGGCGGCGGACTGGCATTTTCCTACGAGGATGTCCTGCGCGCAAAAGCGAGAAACCCAGGCCTCGTCTGTATCCAGCGCATCAACGACAACGACGCGCGCAAGGGAACGAGCGCCATGGACGGCCTGCTCGCCGAGGCAAATCGCGCGGCGGATCACACGGTGTTCGTCTCCGAATGGCTGCGCGACTACCACGTTCAGCGCTGGTTCGACGCGACCAAACCCCACTCCGTGATCCTCAATGGCGCCGATCCCGCAATCTTTCATCCGATCGGCGGCGCCGCATGGCGAGCTGGCAGCCCCTTGCGTCTGGTAACGCATCACTGGTCGGACAATATGAGCAAGGGTTTCGATCTCTATCAAAAGATCGACGAGGCGATTGCTTCCGGAGCCCTTAAAGACGCTGAGCTTTGGGTGATCGGGCGCTGGCCCGCAAAGATCGCGTGGAAACGAGCGCGGACGTTTCCTCCCTGCGTGGGACACCAATTGGCCGGGCTGCTGCGTGAGTGCCATGGGTATGTTACGGCGTCACGACACGAGCCCGGAGCCATGCACCCAGTCGAAGGGCTCCAGTGCGGTCTTCCGCTCCTTTATCACCCTGAGACAGGAGGGACCGTTGAGCTTGGCCGCAGGTATGGGATCGAGCTATCCGACGATACCGTGACGGCGTTCACGCGCTTTCGGGAAAACCATGATGCGCTCCGGCAAAAGATCCTGGCCGACCCCCCGTCGGGAGACGCGATGTGTCTCGCTTATCGCAAACTGATTCAGCGCCTTATCGCCGAGGCACGCCGGCGGGTGCCGGCAGGGGAAAATTGAAACGCGGGGCGTGGAAAGGCTGGTCTGTCCATTTTGCCGGCGGGCAAAGGGTCAAATGGGCGCTGGACGAGGATTTGCTCTGGGCGCGGAAGGCACTCAACGGGGACGTGCGCCTGACTTCAGCCTGGCGAAGCCGTATCTTGCATGCCGCATGGTGGCCGAGCGCCTGGGTGCAGGGAACCGACATTTTGGCGAGCCAGAGGGTCATTTGTTTCACCGACAACGCGCCTTCTTTCTACGCACGCCAGCCGGAGTTCCACGCGGTGCGCCCGTTCGTCGATCGATGGATTGCCCGCTCCCGCCAGGCGGTCCGCGAATTTTCCCAATCGGGAATCCATGCGGAGCTGGCGCCCTATTGCGTCGATCCAGAAGTTTTCTTTGAGCTGCCCCGGGAGGATGCGGATTTGCGGACATTGCGACGCGAACTGGGGTTGCCCGCCGACGCCTACGTGATCGGCAACTTTCATTCCGACACAGCGTTTACCATCGGGCCAGACCGGCCAAAATGGCAAAAGGGTCCCGACGTGTTCGCGGAAATTGTGCGACGGGCGCGCGAGTCGGAACCTCGCGTCAGCGTTCTCCTGGCCGGCCCGCGGCGTCACTGGCTGCGCCAGCGATTGAAAGCCTGTGGGGTGCCGGTGTTCTTTGTCGGCCGCGAATCGGAGGGGGATGACTTCGGCGCCAATATCCTGGACCGCACGCAGCTCAACCGGCTCTATAACCTGCTGGATTTGTGCCTGGTCAGTTCCCGCTGGGAGGGAGGCCCGCACTCCCTGCTCGAGGCGTGTTTCGCGAAGACAAAAGTGTTGAGCACGCGCGTCGGGATTGCGGAGGATGTTCTCGAGGAGGCGTGCTTGTTTGACACGATCCCCGAAGCAGCAGGCCGGATTGTCGATGATATCCGCCATCGAACCCTGGAGGCGACACGGGAACCTCAATACCGCAAAGTGCTCGCGCAGAATACCCCGGAAAAACTCGCCGCAGCGCTGCATCGAATTTATAAAGGCTTTCCCCAGGAGCCGCCGAAGGGAGTTGCCGAAGCGGCAGGCGCCTGGCTCCGCGCGCGCGCCAAGGCTCTTGTCCGGCCGCGGCACAAGCCCCCCGCCGTCATCGGGCTCCTGCCCGGTAAATCTCCCGGAATGCTTTTTGATTTTCTTCGCGACGCCTTGCGGCAGTCCCCGGCAATCGTGCTGCGCAACGCGATCACAGAGGACTGCCGATCGTATCTGGCTGACGCCAGCTGGCTCTCTTCGAACGATCTGAAGAGGTCGGCCGATCGGAAAATTGTGCTGGTCACCGATCACCCGAGTCCCGATCTCCCTCAGTTGGTTGACGGAGTGATTCTTCCGTCTTTCAAAGCGTTGAGCGCGCTTCCCCGTTCCTCAGGCGCGGTGGCGCTGGTGGTTCCCCCGGTCCTGGACGGAACGCCTTTCGATCCCGAGATTCCAGTGCCAGAGCAACTGACTTCGACAGTCTCTGGCGTGGTTCAGGCCACCCGGCAGCTTTTCCTGGTTTTGAATGCGCCGCGGGACGTGCCATGGCTCGGGTTCCGTTAGCGAATCAAAAAGATTGTAGATCCGGATCACCGGGGACAGTAATTGCACACGCATGACGCCGCTTCGCATAGCCGTAACGGGAGGACGGGGACGCCTGGCTCCCTTTCTCGCGTCTCACTTGCGCGAAATTGGCTCCGAGGTGGTGTCCTTCTCGCGATCGGCCGGAGAGGACTTTCGGCAGACCTCGCTTCTGACCGAACCCCGGACGCTCGCGGAGTTCGACGCGATTCTGCACCTGGGTTGGAGCACGGTGCCATTGACCTCCGAGGAAAGGCCTGGTGTCGAGGAAGCGACCGATATTCCCCTGTTGCGGGAAATGCTGGATGCCTGCGCGGCCGTCCGACGCCCGCCGCATCTTGTTTTCTTTTCGACTGCGGCCGTCTACGGAAACACACGCGTCCCCGCCTTCGAGGAAATGCCCTGCAGCCCGCTTGGCCGATATGCCCGCGCCAAGCTGCTCGCGGAGGAGGTGATCCGGAGCGCGTGCATCCGCCATCGCTCCCTTCGGTGCGGCATCCTGCGGGTATCAAATGTTTTTGGTTCGACCACCAGTTTGGCAAAGCCTCAGGGAGTTATTCCTCGCATTTGCCGGGCGATTCAGACTGAAACGCTGATGTCCATCTGGGGCGACGGAGGGAACACCAAGGACTATCTTTCCCTCGCCGATTTTCTTGACGCGGTGCAATCCGTTTTGATGCGCGGCTTGACGGGAACCTTCAACGTGGCATCCGGGCAATCGCTTTCCGTTAACGATATCGTCTCCCTCGTTGAGTCCCTTACGGGCAAAAAGCTGCGGCTCGCGCACTGCGCTGCCTTTTCCTGGGACGTTGAGGAGAGCTACATCTCCGCTCGAAAACTCCGCGCAGCGAGTGGATGGCACGCGCGAATCGATCTTGTCGAAGCCATCCGGGAGCTGACGGAAGCCGAGTTGAAGTGCGTCTGAATGATGTCCGTTCCGCCGTGCGCGATGCGCTTGCGCTGCCGGCACGTCTCTCGCATGCACGCCGCCTGTCCACCATCCGCCACAGCGACAACCAGGCACCGGTCGTTTGCTTTGGCGGGGTGCTCGAAGGGCGCCGCTTGATCCACGGTGGCGCCGTCAAGTTGATTCATCTTCGCGACGCCTTTGACTGGAACGAGCAAACGTTCAACCTCCTATACCTCGTGAGCAGTGCGCCGCCGGCCTTCGCGGAGGATCTTCTTAATCGCTGCGAGAAGCTCGGCATTCCCCTCGTCTGGAATCAGAACGGGGTCGCCTATCCCGCATGGGCGGGCAAGGATACGAATCGATACAACGATCCCATGCGGCGACTGCGTGCGAGGGCAGCCTTCGTCGTTTACCAAAGCGCATTTTGCAGGGATTCCGCCGAACATTTTCTGGGCCGCTCCGACGCAGCCAGCGAAGTTCTCTTCAATCCGGTTGATCTGCGCAAGTTCCACCCCAGGGCGGATCCGCTTCCGGCCAGTCCACTCAGGCTGCTGACGTTGGGCACCCATGGATACGCGGAGCGTGTCCTCTCCACCATCCGCTGCGTGCGTGCCCTGAAAGACTCCGGGATCGATTGTTCGCTCACCATCGCCGGTCGACTCGGCTGGCCCGGCGGAACCTCCGATACCCGCCGCGAAATCGCCAGGACGCATCTTGAAAAGGACGTCACGGTGCTGCCATCATTCACCCAGGACGAAGCGCCCGAACTCTATCACCGCCATCACATCCTGCTCCATCCCAAATACCTTGACCCCTGCCCCACGGTTGTCATCGAGGCGTTGTCCTGCGGTCTCCCTGTGATCGGATCCGCTTCGGGGGGTCTGCCGGAAATGGTCCCGCCCTCGTGCGGCTCGCTGGTTCCCGCCCCGCTCTCCTGGGACACGTTGATCACGCCGACCGGAAAGCAACTCGCCGGCGCCGTCGCATCTCTCCTGCCCAGGTTGCGGGAGACCGGGCTGGCGGCACGCTCCCACGCCGAGGCCGCTTTTGACGGCGCCAAGTGGCTGGAGAGACACGCAAGCATCTTCCGCCGCGTTCTTTCATGAGCGAACCGGTCATCAGCGTCCTGATGACCGTATTTAATGCGGGACGCTTTTTCGAGCCGTCGATCCGCAGCATCCTCAACCAAACATTCCGCAATTTTGAATTTCTCATCGTCGATGACGCCTCGACGGACGGATCGACCGACGCCGCGGAAACGTGGGCGGCAAGGGAACCGCGCATTAGGGTCGTCCGCAATCAGGATAACAAGGGCCAGACGGCATGTTTGAATCAGGGGCTTTCCCTGGCACGCGGACGATGGATCGCCCGGCAGGACGCCGATGATCTCTCGCATCCCTCGCGGCTTGCCAGGCAACATCGATTCCTCACCGTTTGCCCGGACGTTGTGCTTCTGGGTACCAATGGCAGGATCATCGACGCGCACGATCGGCTTGTGGGACTGCTTGATGCGCCACTCTCTCAGCAAGGCATCACATGGACGTCACCCTTTCTGAATCCCTTCATGCACACCTCGGTCATGGTTCGCGCGGACATCATTCGCGACAAGTTCGGAGGTTACAATGAAGACTACCGGATCGCGCAGGATTACGAGCTTTGGACGCGCGTCATTGCCACGCACTCGGGCGCAAATCTTCCCCAGCGGCTCGTCTGCTACCGGCACCTCCCGACATCGCTCTCAAAAGCTGGCCGCGACGTGGCGTTCGCCGAGGCCGGCCAAGTCTCCGCGCGAGAAGCCAGGCGCGTCTTTGGGCGCAGCCTGAATGAACGCGAGGCGGAACTCCTCGCCGCATTTCGTGAGGGGCTCGATCCGGGTTCCCGGCGGGCGTTCTGGCAGCTCTACGAGGAGTTGCTTTCGAACAGGGACGCGCGGACCGGTGATATTCCCCGCACCGTGGCCATGCACCATCTGAAGGCCGCCGGAGCGCTGTCTTCGAACGCTCCTGGCGCGGCGGCCGGAGAGATTCTGAAAGCTCTGTGCGCGGATTTCCGGGCAACACTCGGATGGCTCGCCACGCGCTATCTCAACGCCTGAGCCGGCTGTCCAGCCAGACACTGGCCGACTGGGCGGCGAAAAAGACGCGGCGCGAGGCCGCCCGCTTTTCGTGCCAGCGTTGCGCAAGGCTTTGCACCGTAACGCTCAGAAAATGCTTCCAGCGATCGAGAATCGCCTCGGATGTGAAGTTCGTTCCCGCGATCCTGCCCGCGGCGACGAGTTGGTCGCGCCTTGCGGGCTCCTCCTTCAACCGGCGGATATGCGCGAACAATTCGTCGCGTGTCGACGCGCGCAGAAAGTTCCGCCCCGGTTCTCCATCCGCCGCGTAGGCGGAGTCGATGCCTCCGATGAAGGGAACTCCCGCCAGCCAGGCGTTGTAGAGTTTGGTTGCGGGCTTGTGAAGGTAATCCGAGCGTCCAAACCCGCGCACGGCGGCCACGCAGTCGGCCTCGCTGTAGTCATGCCAGCGATCCGCGCCGTAGACGATAAAGTTGATGCCCAGTTCGTCCTTGAGCTTGCGTTGCCACCGTTTGTCGGCCAGTTCCGGCGCGAGGTTTGAAGGATCGCCAAAGAAACAGACGTTTTCAAAACGGTCGGAACGCGCCGGATCACGCGGAATGAGATTGGGGTGAGACCAGAGCGGAATGAAAGCAGCGTTCCATAATCGCTTAACGTGCGCCGCATTTTGGACAATATGCAGATGCGCATGGGGATGAGGAAGGTAGTCAGCCACGATCCCGGCAAAAAAAACGCGATCCGGAGCTCGAAAATCCAGGCTCACGCAGTTCGTTAAAGTCACCAGCACGCCTTCGGACGGCATCGAGTGAACCAGATGCACGGGGAACCCGCTTTGCTCCAGGGCGAGCCAGGTCTGAAAAATCCAGCATTGCGCGCACGCAATCTTGCCGCCTTCCTCAAGCCGGGTGATTTTTCCGGACCTCCAGGCTTCCCGACGGTCGGTGTCCGGAAGATACCTTTCCGGAAGATAAAAATGAAACTCCATGAAACTTCCCGACCTTAGATGAAAGCCGGGATCCTTCAAGATTGGGCGGCAAACGCCGGGAATTGGAAGAGTCGCAGCGCGCTGCTCCTTTACCGTGCCGCCCAGGCTGTTCGCCGGCTGGATCCGCCTCTTCGCTGGCTGGGAGCTCCGTTTGTTGGCCTCTACCTTCTTTACGTGGAATGGGGGCTCGGGATCGAACTCAATCTCAAGTCGAAGATCGGCCCCGGGTTGCGACTTTACCATGGGATCGGGCTGGTCGTTCATGAGGCCGCAGTCCTCGGGAGCAATTGCGCCCTTCGGCACTGCACAACGATTGGCATGAAGAATGGTCCCGCGGACTGTCCGATCATCGGAGACAACGTCGATATCGGATCGAACTCCGTCCTGCTCGGCGCCATCAAAATCGGCGACAACTCGGTGATCGGCGCCGGCTCAGTCGTTCTTCACGATGTTCCTCCCGGAGATGTCGTCGCGGGGAATCCCGCGCGTTCGATCAAAACGCGCGCGTGAAGTTCCTCTTTCTTTCGGGTCACGCCCACCTCGCACTCGACCCTTCGTCAAAGCGCGCTTCGGGCGGCGCGGAACTTCAGGTCGCGCTCCTTGCCCGGGAACTCGTCGCGCGCGGGCACCAGGCCGTCATCCTTGCCGCGGACACGGGCCAGGTTGATGGGGCCGTTTGGGAAGGCGTAAAAATCCGCACGGGCGGAGGCTTCGATACCGGCCTTCCCGTTGACACTCTGCGGGCTTTGCCCCGACTCATTCGTGCTTTGCGAGAAGAGCGCCCAAGTTACGTCGTGGTTTATGGGTGGACGGCCTGGCTTTACATGCTTTGGCATCTGCGCGCACTGGCGCCCTTCCGTCTGATTTTCGTCTGCGCGCTGGACGCGGAAATCGACGGTGGTTTTCGACGGGCGAACCCGTTTCGCGGCCTTCTCTTCGAGCGCGGCATGCGCCTCGCGGACGCACGGTTCGCGATCACGGAGCATCAGGCGAGGCTCTTCCGCGAGAGAGGCATGCCCTGCAGGGTGACAAGGCTGCTTCTGCCACAGGCCGCGCCCGCCGTGCCCGAAGAAAAGCCCGTCGATCTCCTCTGGGTCGCGCGGTGCCATCCCGTCAAGCGGCCCCGACTCTTCCTCGATCTTGCGGAGCGTTTGCCGGAGGCCCGCTGCCGGATGATTTGCTCGCCCCAGGACGAGCCCCTCTGGCAAGCCATTCGTGACCGCGCGAGCCGCACGCCAAACGTGGAATTTCTCGAGGCCGTTCCCTACCGGGAAATTCAACGCCATTTCAATGAGGCGAACATTTTCGTGAACACCTCGGAACACGAGGGCGTGCCGAATACGTTCATTCATTCCGGCCTTGGCCGCGTGGCGATACTTTCTCTCGCGGTGGACCCGGATGGAATGTTCCGCACATTCGAGGCGGGGCTTTGCGCCTCGGACGACTTCGAGCGGCTCGCGCGCGAAGCAATCGCGCTGCTTGAGAATCGGCCCCGGCTGGAAGCCGCGCAGAAGGAATGCGCGCGCTTCGTGCGCGAGTGGCACGATAACGCCTCAAACGTCCAGGCTTTTCTCGCAGGCCTGCCGCGATGATCCGCGTCCTTCATGTCATCGACCATCTCGATCTTGGCGGCGCGCAGACCGCGCTGCTGGACATGCTCCGGCATCGAGATCGAGCCGCCTTTGACGTGGAAGTCGCCGTCATGCACGGCCGCGGACCGTTCGCGGATGTTCTCGAAGAGCTCGGCGTCAAAGTGCATTCGCTTGCGCGCGCGAAATGGCCGCCGGCCTATGTGATCACGTTCCTCCGGCTGCTGCGCAGCGCACATTTTCAGATCGTGCATTTTCACCTTCAAGGTGCGAACTGGATTGCCAAGCCCCTCGCCGCGCTGACCGGGCAGCGGGTTTTGATCGCTCACGATCACGCCAGCGGCGACCTCCGGTTTCGCGGCGTGGGCTCGCTCCTGCCGGATGCCGCGTCGCACCTGTTTTCCTCGCGGATCATCGCGGTTTCCAAAGGTGTTCGCGACTTCCTGATTCGCTGGGAGGCGGTGCCGGGTGACGTGATCGAGCTCGTGCCAAATGCCGTGGACGACGAGATCTTTTGTCCTTGCACCGAGGAACAAAAACGCGCCGCGCGCAGCCAGCTATCCGTTTCGGAGAAGGCCTTTGTGGCCGGCGGCATGGGACGGCTCGCGCAGGAGAAGAATTTTGCCATGCTGGCGGAACTTGCCGCGCGGCATCCCGACATCGTCTTCGTGATAGCGGGGTCAGGCCCGGAGCGGGCCCGGATCGCCGCGCTGGCTTCGGAACTGGGGGTGGACTCGCGTCTGCGCCTCCTGGGAACGATCCTCGACCGGTCCTCTTTCTATCATGCGCTCGACGCGTTCATACTTCCCTCGCTTTACGAGGGACTCCCAATGGCCCTGCTCGAAGCGATGTCCTCCGGCATTCCTGTGTTGTCCTCGCGGCTCGAGGGAATCTCGGCCGCGCTCGCCGACGAAAATGAAGGACTTCTCGCGAAGCCGGGCGACGTCGCCGACTTCTCGAGACAACTGACGCGTCTCAAGGAGTCGCCCGAGTTGAGCCGCAAATTCGCGCAAGCCGCTCGCATGAAAACTTTGGACCAATTTTCGGCTTCTGTTACCGCCCGCCGAATCGAAAGCATCTATCGACTAGAGCTCGGTATTGCGAATGCGAATGCTGCTGATAAGAATTCCGGTCAATGACGTCTCTGCGAAATATTCTGCTCGTGGGAGGCTTGCTGGCTCTTTCCGCCTGCGCAACCCAGACTTTCAAACCGGATAAGGCTCCCGAATACGGGATTACCCGTGACCTCACTCCTTTCTATAAACAGCGTCCGGTACCGGGTGCCACGACGGACATTTGCGTTGAAGGCAAAGACCCGCGTGAAATTGCTTCGCAAGGGGACGGAATACAGCTTCGTACTCCTGGAGGACTCCCGCACCGGCTACGTCGCCAACAAGAACATGGCTATCACCCCGCCGGGAACGCAAAAAGAGCCTTCCGGCTCGGCGGGCAATGAATCGACCAAACCACGCAGAAAAAAGCGCGTGGTCCCCACTGCGGCTGCCGGGGCCAGTCCTACTCCGAGTCCGGGCTCCGCCCCCCAGGTCGAGCAAACAACCGAGACCCCGTCGCCAGGCGAGAGCGCTCCCTCGCCAACCCCTAATGCGACGCCCGAGGAGACCCCAAAGCCCGCTCCGACGCCTCAAGCCCCCTTGGAGAAGCCCAAGTTTCGGCTGTAGAATCCTCGTCGGATTTGCGGCGAGTACGACTGATTCTCACTTTTCGCTTGCCTGTCGCGAAACGAGGCGGACCATCTGAACAGACGGCTGTTCGGCACAAACCATGAAAACCGCGACGATCCTATTGTCCTTGAGCGTGGCAATCTGCCTCGGACTTCTGACCTATCAGCACTACAGATACTCTTCTCTCTATGAACGGCAAAACCAGGCGATTGCTCTCGTCCAGAAGCAATATGAAGCGAGCCTACGTGAGAACCGGGCTCTTAAGGCGGCAGGCCAGATAGAATCGCGCTCACGCATCGCGTTTTCGCAGGCGCAGCCTATCGCGGCCCGCTACCAAAGGGATTTCAAATCCCGGAGCACAACGACGGCGCGGTAGTTCGAGTCGCATCGGGTCGATGTCGGGTGGCGATGTTCATCACATTCGGCTCACGGTGAGTAGGAGATCGCATTTACGCCGCAACATTTTCAGGAATGATTTCAAGCGGACTTGCGGCGGCGGACGCGCTGCCGTAGCCAATTCAGAGCAGAGGGTCGGATTCGTTCAAAAACCAGCAGGAAGATAAGATACGCCGCCACGGCGGCGACAAGGCTGTTGATGGCTGCCCCAAGGGCAAAGGTCTGGCCCCACACCAGTGCATTCACCGTCTGTTCGGTCACATCTTCCAAGTCATCGACAACGATGGGCGGCCTGAGAAAGAGGCCGCCTGTCTGAATGTTCAGAAAGAAAACAAGCGGCCAGACGAAGGCGAGCACGGTTCCTCCCACGAATCCGGCGACGAGGTTTCCTCCAAGCACCCGGGCAAGAAACGCGGCAAGAAACCCGCCAAATCCAAAGGTCGGATAAAAACTGCAGGCCAATCCAATGGCGAACCCTCGGGCAAGCTTTTCCGGCGTTCCCCGCAATCGGAAAAAACGGATCGTCTGAAAAAGGAACACATCCCTGATCCCGCGAGCGCTCCATGAAGACATGCGGGCGAATGTTTACCTTTTCCGCCACGTCCACAAAGCCAATTATCTTTTCCGCGACTCTCCAGAGCGGGACGTCTTTGGTTCTATTCCGCAAGGATGTTTCATAAGTTCCTGGAAGGGGTTGGGCATGCGCCACGACACAGAATCAAAGAAAAATTCGCTTCCGATTCCGACAGCCTTCTGACCGAATGGTCTCTCGCCATGCCGACCCCTTCCTCACCCGTATCGACCGGCCACTTGCCCCCGGCAGAGCGCGTGAGGGAATTGGTGACCGAGGCGCACAGGAGGTTCAAGTCCATCGATGAAGGGGAGAATGCTGACTACATCCCGGCCCTCGCCGTGGTGCCGCGCGATCTTTTCGCAGTGTGCGTCGTTGGGACCTCCGGCACGGCCTACACGGCGGGGGACACCGACTATGAGTTCTCGATTCAAAGCGTGTCCAAGCCGTTCGTGTTCGCCCTGGTCTGCCAGGCCGTCGGCGAAGACGAGGCGCGCGCGAAGCTCGGCGTGAACAGTACCGGGTTGCCGTTCAACTCGGTGATTGCCATCGAGCGCGCCAGCGACGGCACGACGAACCCGATGGTGAATGCCGGGGCGATTGCTGCAGCCAGCCTCGCGCCGGGCTCGACCGCCGATGCCAAGTGGCAGTTCATTCAGGAAGGGTTGTCCCGGTTCGCCGGACGACACCTCACACTCAACAATGAGGTCTACAAGTCCGAGGCGGCTGCCAACCAGCGGAACCAGGGCATCGCCAACCTCCTCCAAAGCTACGAGCGGATCTATTTCGACCCCATCAAGGCAACCGACATCTACACCAAACAGTGCTCGCTGAACGTGACCGCGAAGGATCTTGCGGCAATGGCGGCGACTTTGGCAAACGGGGGAGTGAACCCGGTCACCGGCGAGCGAATCATTGACGCCGTCCACTGCCAGCACGTCCTGGCGGTAATGGTTACCGCCGGGCTTTACGAGAATTCCGGCGACTGGCTGTATGAGACCGGGTTGCCGGGCAAAAGCGGAGTGAGCGGCGGAATCGTTACCGTCTCTCCCGGGAAGGGCGGACTGGGCACATTCGCCCCGCCGCTCGACAAGGCCGGAAACAGCGTCAAAGGCCAGCTTACGGCAAGGTTCCTCTCCGAACAGTTGGGACTGAATCTCTTCGCCTCACGGCCTGGCAGCTAGCGGACTGTCTAAAAGGCCGTCCGGGTGCGGGTGTTGCCTCGAAAGCCTGCTGGGAAGAGACGGCCAACTACAGAGCGCGAATGCGAGCGCGAAATTCCGGCTGAGCCATCCTCTGGGCGCGAGCCGCAATTGCTCAATTGTCGCCTTTATCCTTCTTTTCTTTTCCCTTCTTCTCTCCGCCTCCACCCTTGCCTTTGCCATGGGGCGCATTCGTGGCTTGGGCAGGGGCGCTTTGATGCGGAGCGCCTGCGGCGCTTTGTCCATGCTGGTCGTGACGTTCAGGAGAGGGCTTGTTCTGCTTCGCGACAGCCGGTGCGGGCTGCGAGCGCGGGACATGCTTCTGGGTCTGAACGTTGGAGTGCTGGGAATTGCTGGGCGCAGACGACTTTGGAGCGCGATCAACATGCTTTACATTGCTTTGTTTTGACACTGCCGCGTTCGACTCTGGTGCCTTATGCGTATTGTTCGCCCTTCCGTTCGGGGGATTATTGCCCTGTGGATGTTTGCTCACGTCGTGGGGAGCGGTTCCGCTCCCATTGCGCTTTGCCGACGCGCCCTGTTCTCCGGAAATAGCAGGGGCAACGGTAGGCGCCGGCGCATTTTTATTCCCGCCTTGAGCGTTGGACGAGTCGCCTTTTCCGCCTTGCGCATGCTTTTTCAGGTTCCGCTCCACGTTTTGCTGACCACCCTGCGGCCCTTCGCCCGGCGCCGGGGGAGTCGCGTCGTTGGCGCGAATATTGGGAGCCGCGGCTGGCCGCCCTGAAACCTTGTTCTTTCCACGCGCATCGCGTGTCGCGGCCTCCGGATTAGGTGCCGGGACTAATTGCTGTGAGGCGTTGGATCCGCCTGGATTCTGCGAATGGGGGCGGCTCCTCTCATTCCCCTGGCCGGTAAAGGCGATACGTGAAGGCTTGGGGATGCGGTTTGCGCGCGGATCGGAACTTATTCCAAGCCTTTGCGCTGACACCCCGCCGGATTGACGGCTGACATCCGCCGCGCTGGCACTTGAAACGCGAGCGCTCGCACGGTTGTCGCGCTGATGTTGACGACGCTGGCTATCCTCGCTCGGCCGCCACTGCCGTGCATTGTCGCTGTTAATATTTATGACATTTATGATGCCGCTATCCGGACCTCGACCCCCGCGATCCCAGTTTCTGTCACCTCTCCATCCCCCGCGCCACTGACCCACATAAACACTGCGGCGATCCCAATCGCAATCGTAGTTAAGCCATGAGCCGACGGCGAATCCCACGCCAAATACCAGAGGTGGGCCAAAATCCTGCGAATAGGGCCGCTCGTAGACCACCTCGGGATCGTATTGCGGGACGTAGATGACATCCGGTTCCGCAGGCACGATGCGTATGCAGGTTTTTTCCTGAACGACACGCTGCTGCGGGGTATCGGTGAGGTTGCCGGCCGCTACCGCATCCGCACGAAGACGCTGAATGGAGTTCATGACATCAGCAGGTTGGCCGACGAAAGCCTCTCCCACAGCTGTCGTCCACTCGAGGTTTTGATCCATCCATTTTAGAACGTCCGGATAGCGCACCAGTGACTTGACGCTGTCATCCCAGGGTTGATTGGCCACCTGTGCCGGATCGCCGTTGGAAGCGACATACCGCGCCGCGAGCACCAAATCGGTGGGAACAGTCGAAGCGGGTAGAATCAGGGCGACGAGCGCGTCGGGATAGAGCGCGATCGGGGCGAGAAGCCCGTTGAGCTCTTCCGCAGAGAGCTGCTGAGGAGGGGCGTTCTGTTCAGAAGGCGCGGGAGGTGCCGGAGGGGGCGCTTGCGCCCGGACAAACCCCGTGAGAAATGAATTAAGGGCGATCAGAAAGGCAATCAAGACCCTCCGAACGCATCGCGTTCCGCTGGGAAACAGGCTCAAAGCTTTCATTATTTGTTATACCGTTAAGACGGACCGCCTCCAAAACCATTCACCCTAATCACCAGTATCGCACGGTAGCGAACTTTCGGCCGCATTTTCCCAGGGAAATATTCTTGCGGTCGGTTTGGGAATTGACCGCTACCTGAGATCGGCTGCTTACCTTTTTTGAAGGCACCCACGGGGATCCGGTGACCGGACCATACAGGACCATCTATACGGTGACGAGCAATCCACCGTTGGGGTGGTCGGAAGTGAACGTGAGTCTGGTCTAACTTATCAGCTTGGCGTAATGTTTGATCATGTCTGGATCGATCTCACCAGGCGCGCAGAGTTGCGGCTCTTCGGGATTTTCGGGCCAACCCCAACATATTTTCGAGGGGCGCGGGATCAATGGCCCCGGTAGTCGCTAATTTCTTCGCCTTCTTGGCGGGGGATTTTTCAGTTTTCCCGTCCGGTTTATTGCGATCGGCGCGCACGGTCGCCCCGGTGAGCAGAAGGTTGATCGCCGCCGCGACGGCCTCGATGTGGCTGTATTCCTCAGTAGCGATGGCGCAGATGAGGTCGTAAAAAGGTCGATACTTCTCTTTCCCGCGGAAGTTGAAGGACTGGAACGTGTAGTTCATCAGCGTGGACATTTCCCCGAATTTGCCGCCCATTAGCTCCTGCACCGCGGCACGTCGGCGGGTCGGCTGATGGCGCAAAATTTCCCTAAAGCCAGCCGGACCGCTTCTTTAATGATTTCTCGTCGAAGGTCACCTCCTCAAGCTCAACGACTTGTTCTCCAACACTTCGATGACCGGGAAATATTGAATCTCCCTTTCTCCAATGAGCCGATGATCGCGGGCAAGCTGCAAGGTCGTGTCGCTGCAAGAGGCGACCTTCGAAGCCGACGGCCGAAGACCCACTCCATCTACGACGGCCGGACGAATATTATTTCGAGCCAGAAGACTGCAGCCGCGGCGCCCACTCGTTACGGATCGTCAAAACTCGATCCGCAGCAATCGCACGCCAGCCGGCGAGCGGAATTCCCGCGGCGTCAGCTTGTTGTCCTTATTAAAATCCACATAGCGCCGGGTCATGTCGAGGACGCGCGCGTTCGAGCCGAACCGGATGAGTTCCGTTCGCGTGACCACGCCGTCTTTGTTTTGGTCAACCAGTTCGAAGCTCCGCTTGGAGCCGCCGGCGTTGACCCATTCCACGTAGGTGACCTTTCGGTCCTTGTTCGCATCGGCGATCTCCAGCACGTAGTCGGCGTAGGCTGGTCCAACGGTTCTGAGCGTGAGTGGAACATCCCAATCTTCCTCCTTATGCGTCGTCTGGCAGGCGGCAAGAAGGAGGGCGGCCCCGGCCGGAAAGAGGAGCAGCCGACAAAATCGTACCCGGCTCGCGCTCGTGGCAGGAGAATTAACCATGAGCCGGGAATACCCGACATGCTTCCCTGCGACAACTGCAATCTCGAGGACAGCGGAAACTTCAAATCCCGGCCCCGCGTCCGGCTTAACCTTGACCATGCACGGGATCCGGCACCGCCTTCCCCGGGGGACAAAGATCTAAATCTTGCGTCCCCCCTGTGAAGTTCTCACACTAATTGTTATGATGAAACCCACATCCGGGGAAGGAAGCCTGTCTTGGCATGCGGCGTCCGCCGCGCAGGTGATCGAGAAGTTGAGAACGAATCAGGAGGCCGGGCTGGGGTCCGACGAGGTTTCTGAGCGGCTCAAAAAGTACGGCCCCAACCGCCTCCCGACCGGCGCCAAGCGCGGCCCGCTCACGCGCTTCCTCGCGCAGATCAACAACGTACTCATTTACGTGCTGCTCGGCGCCGCACTCGGCAAAGTCTTCCTCGGCGAATGGCTGGATGCCTCGGTGATCCTGGGCGTGGTCATCATCAACGCCCTGCTGGGCTTTATTCAGGAAGGAAAGGCCGAGAAAGCGTTGGATTCCATCCGCAACATGCTTTCCGCCGAAGCCATGGCCCTGCGTGAAGGGAAGACGCGCATGATCCCTGCCGAGGAACTGGTTCCCGGAGATGTGGTCCTGCTTCAATCGGGCGACAAGATTCCCGCCGACATCCGCCTCTGCGAGGTCAAAAATCTTCGCGTCGAGGAAGCCCCGCTGACGGGCGAATCGGTCCCGGTTGATAAAATCGAGGACGCCGTGGACGAAAAGGCCCAGATCGGCGACCGCAAAGGCATGGCCTACTCGGGCACGCTCGTCGTCTCCGGCCGCGCCAAGGGCATCGTTGTGGGCACCGGAGCGGACACCGAATTGGGCCATATCAATCAGATGCTCTCGGGGGTCAAGGCGATGGAAACCCCGCTGCTCCGGCAGATCGAGAAATTTGGCAAAATCCTCACCATCATCATCCTCATCGTTTGCGCGGTCACTTTCGCTTACGGCCGGCTCTTTCTGGACATTGGCTTTGTGGACATGTTCAAGGCCGTTGTCGGCGTGGCCGTGTCGGCCATCCCGGAGGGCCTCCCCGCCATCGTCACCATCACGCTCGCCATCGGTGTCCAGCGCATGGCCGGGCGCCACGCCATCATCCGCCGGCTTCCCGCCGTGGAGACCCTGGGATCGGTGTCGCGGATTTGTTCCGACAAAACCGGTACGCTTACCCGCAATGAAATGGTGGTCGTCGCCGTAGCCACCGCGGGGCCACTTTACGAGGTGACCGGGGAGGGTTACTCGCCCAAGGGAGAAGTCCTCGAAAGCGGCAAACCCGCCGCCAGGGACCCCGTGGTGGAAAAAATGGCCCGTGCCTCTGTTCTCTGCAACGAATCCTCCATCCACGAGGAGGAGGGCGTCTGGAAACTTACCGGCGATCCCACCGAAGGCGCCCTTCTTCCCTTCGCCGCAAAGGCCGGTCTCTCGGCCGAAGCCGAAACAGCCGCTCTCCCGCGCACGAACATGATCCCCTTCGAGTCCGAGCACAAATTCATGGCAACGCTCCATGACTCGCTCCTTTTCGTCAAAGGCGCTCCCGACGTCATCATGAACTACTGCGACCGTCAGGAACTTTCCGACGGCACTCAGGCACCTCTCGACCGCGCGTTCTGGGAAAAGAAAAACGAGGAAATCGCAAGCAAAGGCCAGAGGGTGCTGGCACTGGCCTGGCTGGAGAACGCCAAAATCGACGAAGCCACTTTTGATGCCGAGGGCCTCACCCGGGAACTCGTCCTCCTCGGCCTCGTGGGTATTATCGATCCACCGCGCGATGAGGCCATCGCCGCTGTAAAGGAATGCCACCAGGGCGGCATCCGGGTGACCATGATCACCGGCGACCATGCCGTGACCGCCGCCAGCATTGCCAAGATGCTCGGCATCGGCGACGGCAAATCCTACGTCACGGGCAGCCAGATCGAGGAAATCGACGACGACGCCCTCGAGGCCAAGTGCCGCCGCATCGATGTCTTCGCCCGTACCAGCCCCGAACATAAGCTTCGCCTCGTGCGTGCCATGCAGGCCTCCGGGCAAGTCGTGGCAATGACGGGCGATGGGGTCAACGATGCCCCCGCTCTCAAGCAAGCCGACGTGGGCGTCGCGATGGGCATCAAGGGCACCGAAGTCTCCAAGGAGGCCGCCGAGATGGTCCTTACCGACGACAACTTCGCCTCGATCACCGCCGCCGTCCGCGAAGGGCGCACCGTTTACAACAACATCGAGAAGGCCATCCTTTTCATGCTCCCCACCAACGGCGGCCAGGCTCTCACAATCCTTGCGGCGATCTTCCTGGGGCTTGTGCTTCCGGTGACACCCCCGCAGATCCTCTGGATCAACATGGTCAGCTCCGTGACTCTGGCGCTTGCCATCTCCTTCGAACCGCACGAGCGGGACGTCATGGCCCGGCCACCGCGTGTGGCCAACCAGCCTTTGCTCAATCAGTTCGGCATTTGGCGTATTGCCTTTATCTCGGTGCTGCTGCTGGTCTTCACCTTCGGCACCTTCTACTGGCTGACCCATCATGGGGTGTCGGTGGAACTTGCCCGCACCGCCGCGGTTAATGCGATGATCATCGGCCAGGCCTTTTACCTCGTGAACAGCCGGTTTCTTTTGGAATCCTGCCTCTCGATCCGCGCGCTCGTGGGCAACCCTCTCATCCCGGCGGCCATCGGCGGCGTCATCGTGCTGCAGGCTCTCTTCACCTACGCGCCCTTCATGCACGCTATCTTCGGCAGCGAGAGCATTCCGCTCTGGATCTGGAAATGGCTGCTGCTCGGCGGCGTGGTGTTCTTCATCCTGGTCGAACTCGAGAAGGTCATCGTCCGTCTGGTCTATCCTCAAGTTAAGACAAACCGCTTGAGCCTGCCGCGGCTTTCCTTGTCGGCGACACCGACACGGGGATTGAGGCAATGCCCTGGGCGTCGAACGCGCCTTCCGGTATTCCCCGCGACGAGTGCGGCACCTCGTATTGGGAATGGCGCGAGCGGCGCGTGTGGATTTGCCAGGAGCCTTCTACCACGTGATGGCGCGCGGGGATCGTCGAGAGGCGATCGTGCGGGAGACGCGGATCGGGCGACCTTTGTTCGCACGCTGGCGGAAGCCAGCGAG
>CAVXQK010000024.1:0-57104 GCA_963763735.1 uncultured Verrucomicrobiae bacterium
TCCCGTCGAAGTGCGCCGCGAGGGCGCATTCAAAGGAGGCTATGTTGCCATAAAGGAGACCGCCCCGTTGGAGATTATTTTGCTCGCGAGCGGGAGTGAACTCCAGCACGCGGTCAAGGCCGCCGGGCAACTCGGTCCAGGCGCACGGGTCGTTTCCCTGCCTTGCTTCGAGCGCTTTGAGCGCCAGGACGCTGCTTATAAGGAGGGCGTGCTTCCCAATGCCGTGCGCAAGCGGGTTTCATCGAAGCGGGCATTTCGGATCCCTGGTTTCGATTCGTCGGGTTGGACGGAAAGACCGTCGCCATTGACCGCTTTGGCATGAGCGCACCCGGTGGCAAGGTCATGGAAGTCCTGGGCATGACTTCGGCGAAAGTCGTCGAGGCTGCGAGATCCCTGTAGGTGAAATCAATTTTCGCAAATGCTTGGGTCCCGCGGGATCAAGGCATTTTGCGGATGTGATCAGGCAGTCGAGTGCGCCGTCGCAAGAGGAATCCGGAAACGCCCTTGCATGCGAGCGCTTGGGCTCGCTCGCGGTGATGGCCGTTGGATCAATTGCGCGACTGTGCAACTTGGCATTCCGGAGGCGGAAACTGGATTTTGATTGGCAGCGTTGTAAGGTATCCGCGCGCGCCTCTTGGAAAATCCTTGGTTCACCTTCAGCTTCACTGATTTCTCTTACGCATTTCTAAGCGTTCTGCTCGAGGGGGTGCCGTTCATTCTAATCGGCACGCTTCTTTCGGGAGTCATCGACCGGTTTCTTCCGTCCCGCGTCATGGTGCGTCTTCTTCCCGGAACGCTTTCCTTGGGATTTGGGCTAAGCGGGGCAATGGGACTCGTTTTCCCGATGTGCGAATGCGGCGTGGTTCCCGTGCATTCGCCGGTTGATCAGTAAAGGTCTCCCCGTGTCCAATGCGATCGCTTACATGCTGGCGGCGCCAATCGTGAATCCGATCGTTATTGTGAGCACATACGCGGCATTTCGCGGGCAGGACGCCGGCGAGAGTTCACTGCGCTGCGCCTTGGAGTGGGTTACCTTGGTTTCGGTGATCGTTGCCCTTGCTGTGCACAACCTGCCCGTGCGCTCGGTCCTGCGTGACGGGGTCCTTTTGGAACCTTCGGCGGGGTCGGGGCGCGGACGGGGTTTTTGGCTCGCATTGGCAGCGCCTTGCGTTGTCCACGGCCGACTTCCTTGACGTGATGGTGTTCTTTATCCTTGGCGTGACGGTTTCCGCCTTGTTCAGCACCGCCGTGAATCAGGAGTTGATCATGCCGCTTGCGCTCAACGATTGGATCGCCACGTTTTCGCTCATGGGGTTCGCGGCTATTCTCTCCCTTTGCAGCACGTCCGACGCCTTCATCGCGGCAACCTTGATTGCATTTCCCGGTGTGGCGAAGTTAGCGTTCCTGGTTTTCGGCCCAATGTTCGATCTAAAACTTCTCTTCATTTACAGCGCCGTGTTTCGGAAAAGATTCGTCGCGGGATTGGGAGTGGGTCTTTTTATCTTGATCGGCTTGATTTGCGTGCGATTGAGAGTCCTTGGGCTATGACAGCATCCTTCCGTCGCTATCTCTCCGCGGGGGTACTCACGATTTGGGGAGCAATGCTGGCGCATTTTTATTTCTCCGGTCGCGTGGCGTCCTACCTGCATCCTTCCTTTCACATTTGGACCGGGATCAGCGGGGTGATTCTCCTGCTTCTTGCTGTGGGCCTTCTTTTTCTGCCCGGGGTTGATGATCCAAAGTGTGAACCCGGTTGCGAGCAGTTGCACGGCGCGCAAAAGCCGCTGCACACCGTTCTTGCAGCATCCATTCTCGTGGTTCCCATGCTGGTGGCCGCGACAGTCTCTCCCGATCAGTTCGGGGCGGCGACCGTTGGCAACCGGGGACTCATCGAAAAGATTAGCGATCTCCCCGGCTACAAGCCGTCCGCGGAACCCGCTTTGCCGCCAACCGACGGGAATGGGGTGACGGATCAGAATGGGTTGCCAAAGAACGAAGCGGGCCAGATCAAGGCAGAGACGGTGGATCTTGTCTACGCCGCCGAAGACCCGACAATGCGCGCTGACTTTGAAAACAAGGAAGTCGAGCTGATTGGACAGTTTATGCCCGCGAGCGCGAACAACGCCGGGGGTGACCGATTCAACCTGGTGCGCATGTTTATCGTGTGCTGCGCCGCGGACGCGCGGCCGGTCGCAGTCACCGTCCAAATGGATAAGGCCCAGCGCGTCGCCGAAATGAGTTGGGTAAAAGTAACCGGCAAGGCTGCTTTTCCGGTCGAAAGCGGACGAAGAGTTCCGCTGGTTCTTGCGAAAAGCGTGACGCGTTGCGATCCCCCTGACGAAACATTTATTTACTGATGAAACCCGGTTTGCTCGTTGTTGCTTTCCTTTTGCCCTGGACCGCGATCGCCGGGGACTTTCGCGGCGCGTGGATCGCATCCGTCTATAACATCAATTTTCCCTCGAGCCCGGGGCTTTCGGCAGACGCGCAGAAGGCGCAGATTATCCGCCTGCTCGACGCGGCGAATCGCTGCCGGCTGAACGCGCTGATGGTGCAGGTGCGCCCCGAGAGTGACGCTCTTTACCCTTCTCGCATAGAGCCCTGGAGCCGCTATTTGACCGGCACGCAGGGTGAATCGCCCGGCTACGATCCGCTGGCTTTTTTCGTCAGCGAGGCGAAGAAACGCGGGATCGAGGTGCATGCATGGTTCAACCCGTACCGCGGTGCCGCGAATTCCTCCCAACCACGGGCTGCCAATCATATCAGCAGACGCTTTCCCCAATATGCCTATCGCGTGGGAAGCGGGCTTTGGATGGACCCCGGTGCCCCGCAGGTCCAGGAAAACATCGTCAACGTCGTGCGGGACGTCATCCAGCGCTACGACGTCGCTGGAGTTCACTTTGACGACTATTTTTATCCCTATCCCACGGAGAGCGGGCATGTGTATCCGTTCCCTGACGACGCCACTTATGCCGCCTATCGCGCGCGCGGTGGAACGCTTTCAAAAGCGGACTGGCGCAGGGACAACGTGAATACGCTCATCCGCCGTGTGAGCCAGGTCGTGCATTCGGAAAGACCCGGCGCGAAGTTTGGCGTGAGCCCGTTCGGGATCTATAGGCCGGGTGTTCCCGCCGGCATTCAGGCGGGGGTCAATCAATATGAGGAGCTCTACGGCGATCCGGTCAAATGGATGCGCGAGGGATGGATCGATTACCTCGCGCCACAGCTCTATTGGCGCGACGGTGGCCCGCAAAGCTTCTCGTCGTTGCTGCGCTGGTGGCGCGGCCCGGAGGCCAATCCGCGCGGCGTGCCCGTGTGGCCGGGTGTCGCGTTGGACCGGTTGAGCTCGCACGGATGGCCATCCGGCGAGATTGCGCGGCAATTGCAATCGGAGAAAGCGATCGGTTCACGCCTCAGAGGGGGCGTCATTTTCTGGAACATCAAGGCTCTGCAAAACAACACGAAGAGCGTGAATACAGTCATCGCAGACCGTTGATGCGTTTGATTCTCCTTTTGTGCGCTCTTGCGGTTGGCGCACGGGCTGAGTGGCGGACGGCCGTGCCCGGCTGGAAGTATGAATTCCCGGCTGATCACGAGAGCCATCCGGAGTTCAAGACGGAATGGTGGTACTTCAGCGGAAATCTCACCGCGGCGGACGGTCACGAGTTTGGCTATCAGTTGGCGTTTTTTCGACAGGGTGTAATGCCGCCGGATGCCGATATCATTCCCTTGTCGCATTTCGTAACAAGCAGCGTGAAATTTGCGCACTTCGCTGTGAGCGATATTACCGGAAGCGCCTTCCACTTTTTCCAAAAGCTTTCCCGCGGCGCGTACGGTGAGGCGGGATTTGGCCGGAGTCCGCGCCTGGCCTGGATCGAGGATTGGTCGTGCACCCTTGGCGACGATGGGGTCTTTCGGATTCAAGCGAAGGCCGGGGATCTCTCACTCGAACTCACGTTGAAAGCGGCGAAACCGCTGGTGATTCACGGAAAGAACGGCGTGAGCCAGAAGGCCGAGGGCGAGGGGAGGGCGTCGCATTATTATTCGTTCACGAGACTTCCGAGCGAGGGCGTCTTGCGCGTGGGAAACCAGGAGTTTGCGGTGTCCGGACTGAGTTGGTTCGACCACGAGTGGGCCACCAATCAGCTTGCCGGCAATCAACTGGGCTGGGATTGGTTCGGCTTGCAACTCGATGACGGCAGTGACTTGATGCTTATTCATTTTCGCACCCGGGACGGCGCGCGCGATCCCAACTCTGCCGGCACATTCGTTGACGCAAACGGTGTCGCAACCCCGCTCTCGGAGGCGGACTTTACGCTCGATCCCCTGGAAACGTGGTCAAGTTCGCAAACGAGCGGCCGATATCCCGTGGCCTGGCGAATCACCATCCCGCGGATGAATATCCGTCTCGATCTTCGCGCCGCGCTCAAGGATCAGGAGCTTCGCCTCAAACCAATCGCCTACTGGGAGGGAGCAGTGCGCGCCCAAGGCACGGCCGGCGGGAAGAATGTCAAAGGCTCCGGTTACCTTGAAATGACTGGATACGCGGGGCCCATGGTTGGAATCCAGGCGGAACCGTGATCACGCAAAGGTGTGAGCCGTGGCCCTGCGACGGCCGTAATAAGGATTCCTAAGCTTCCGCCGTTGAGGGAAGCCGATGACGCTGGATCGCCTCTTCAGTGAGCACTCCGATGAACGGGAGATTGCGATACCGCTGGTTGTAGTCCAGCCCGTAGCCTACAACAAACTCGTTCGGGATGTCGAAGCCGACGTAGTCGGCGTCAACGGGACGCGGGTGATCGATTTTCTTGCGAAGCAGAACGCAGATCTTGAGGCTTAGCGCGCCGCTATTGGCGGCAAGGTGTTCGCGAATGGCGTGCAGGGTAACGCCGCTGTCGAGAATGTCGTCGAGAATCAAAACGTGGCGGCCGCGAGTTTCGGCAATCTGTGTCTGGCGAAAATTCACCCGGCCGGTGCTCTTGGTGCCGTGATAACTTGAGACGCTCAGGCAGTCGACTTGCAGGTGTACGGGTATTCGGCGCAGGAGGTCCGCCATGAAGATGAAGCTGCCGTTCAGGATTGCGATGACAGTGATCTCCTTCCCGCGGTAGTCTTCCGTGATTTTGCGGGCGAGTTCATCAAGCCGGCTGAGGATCGCCGCCTCGTGATAGAGCACATTTCGGATGTCTTGAAGCATTTGCGCTTGGCCCAGTCAGCGTTCTCACCGATACGAGCCCATGGCAATGAGTTTTCCCTTTCGAATCGAGAAAACCTCCTTGCTTACCGGATACGGAGAGGAATCGTATTCCGCGATCACGACATCGGAGAGACGTTGATACGCGGGCGAATCTTTTGGAAACACGAAAATTCGAAAGCGGTTGGGAATGGCAACGAGGATCTCGGGGCCGATGGTGTCGCTGAAGAGCTTCGCGAACTCGGGCGCAAGCACGGCGGATGCCGTCAGGGGACTCTCCGATTCAAGCACGGCACACTGAATGACATTGTTGTCGTCGCGAATAAACTTGGGCTTGAGCCCGGCGAGCACCTCGGAGGCAGCCTTGGGTGCGGACTCAAGGATCTTGTCCCGGGTGGCTCCAAGCGAGGCGACTTCGCTTTCGCGCAAGGGGAGGATTTCGCCGTTCACGTAGCGCGCAGGAACAAGAACCGTTCGTTGCGCGCCGACGATCGGCCAGCTCGACTCGTAGTGCATAAAGCTTGGCTCGATGAGTAAATGCCAGGCTTCGTCCCCGGCGGACGCCGTGACCAGCCCTGCCATCAGAAAGCCGATAGCGTATTTGAGTTTTCTCATCCGTCTGCTACAGAGAGCGGGGTCATGATTGCGTTTTTGGAAGGTGTGCTGGAGGAGGCGCTCCCCACGCAGATCGTCGTGAATGTCCACGGCGTCGGCTACCACGTGATGATCCCTCTTTCAAGTTTTGAGCGCCTTTCCCAACCGGGTTCCCGCGTGCGAATTCTCACGCAATTGGTCGTGCGCGAAGACTCGCACGTGCTTTACGGCTTCGGCACGGCGGGGGAGCGCGATCTGTTCCATCTCTTGATGCACCACGTGTCCGGCGTGGGTCCCAAGCTGGCGCTCGCGGTCCTTAGCGGGCTGAGTGTCGAGATGTTCAAGGCCGCCGTCGTCGCCGGCGATATCGCGACAATTTCCCGCATCAAAGGCGTTGGCAAAAAGACAGCCGAACGAGTTGTTCTTGAATTGAAGGACAAGGTGGGCGTTGCAGCGGAGTGGGAGGCCGCGAGCGCCGCGAACGCTCCCAGTGAACGCGACCAGGCCGTGCATGATGCCGTGCTGGCGTTGATTTCGCTTGGTTACAAGCAGCTTGAGGCCCATAAGGCGATCAAACAATGCCTGACAGGCGCTTCCAGCACCCCGCCCGCGGACGAACTCGTCAGGATGGCCTTGAAAATTCTGGCATGAGCGAGAACAAGATGCTTCGCGCGGAGGCGATTCGCTCCTCTTTGCCCGAAGGCGGGCTCTTCCACGAGAAATCCTGGCGGGTCTCTCCAGATTCCTTTCTGATCGGAAGAAAATTTGCAGAGGAGATCGATAAGCTCGGCTACCGTCTCACTCGCTTCGTTCGAGCCTGCAATCAACTCTATCGCTTCAGCATTGGCGGACGCCAACCTGCGTGGATTGCCGATTTGCTGGATCGGGGGAAGCCTCCCGAGTTGGTCGCTTTGCAACGCGAAAGGGCCCTCGTAATGGCCATTCCCCGAGTCATTCGTCCCGACCTTATTCTCACAGACAGCGGATACATCATCGCCGAGCTCGACAATGTGCCGGGCGGCATAGGGCTTACGGCCTGGCTGGATCAGATTTATTCGCAGAATGGTGCGAGTATTCTTGGTGGCGCCGAAGGAATGCTTGATGGCTTTGCTGCGATTCTGCCGGGGGGCGACATCGTCGTCTCGGAGGAGGCGGCTACCTACCGGCCGGAAATGGAGTGGCTTGCCGCGCGACTTAACGCATCCCGCCCGGAGATCGGACGCTGGCGTGTCGTCGATGCGCTTCCGAGTGACAATTGGCAGTCGCGAGTCTACCGGTTTTTCGAACTCTACGACCTGGCCAACGTTCCCTGCGCCCGGCAGCTTGCGGAAAAGGAACTCCAGGGCGAGTTGTCGGTGACGCCGCCGATGAAACCCGCCTTGGAAGAAAAGATGTGGTTCGCGCTTTTCTGGCTCAAGCCGCTCGAGTCCTTCTGGCGCCGTGAATTGGGAGAGCGGACCATGCTGGCCTTGCAAAAGGTGATTCCCTACACATGGCTGGTGAATCCGGAGCCTTTGCCCATGCATGCCGTTCTTCCCCGGCTTGAAACGCACGCTTGGGAGGAGGTTGGTCATTTTAGCCAGAAACAGCGGGCTCTCATTCTCAAGATCAGCGGCTTTTCCGAGCATGCCTGGGGCTCGCGCGGCGTTTTTGTGGCGCAAGACATGTCGCAGACGGCGTGGCAGGCCGAGCTGAAAAACGCACTCGGCGAGTTCCAAACTCATCCGCACATTCTTCAACAATTCCATCAAGGCCGGTTGGTCGAACACGACTATCTCGACGCCTCTGCCAACGAAATTCGCCGCATGCGAGGAAGGGTCCGTCTGTGCCCATACTACTTCGTTGGCGAAAAGAAAACGGTCTGTGGCGGCGCCCTGGCGACGATTTGCCCCGATGACAAAAAGCTCCTGCACGGTATGACGGATGCCATCCTCGTTCCCGCTGCTGTCGATATCTCCGAATCAGGGAACTGACTTTTCTTGTTGACAAACGTCCTGATATCACTTCTTGTCACCGTTCCCCTGCGATTCAGTCGCCGGATGCAGGAGCTATGAACAGCCAATTCATCGACGAAGCCTCGAAAGTGATTCACGACCCTCAAGTATTAATCAATATGGTGTCGAAGCGGGTACGCCAACTCAGCGCGGGCAGCCGTGCGATGGTCCCCGTGGAAGGCCGCATGGGCCTTGCCGACATTGCCTTGGTAGAGATTGCCCAGGGCAAACTCATCCTCGCTCAAGCCGCGAGCGGCCAGAAGCCTGAGGAGTAATCGCTTGCGAGCGGGCGCACCATGTCCGCAGAGATTGTTACAAACCGCAAGGCCTTGCGGGACTATCACGTCCTGGAAACCTTCGAGGCGGGCATTGAGCTCAAGGGTACGGAAGTCAAGTCCATCCGTGCCGGCCTCGTAAATTTGCAAGGATCTTTCGCCCGTCTTGAAAACGGGGAGGTTTACCTCTACGACAGCGACATTCAGCCGTATCTGCGCGCGAGCCACGAGCAACACGAGCCAAGGCGTCGCCGCAGGCTTCTCCTCCACCGCGTCGAGATCGACAAACTCGCCGGCGAAACCGAGCAGGCCGGCCGCACGCTCGTGGCACTGAAAATGTACTGGAAGAACGGGCGGGTGAAGGTCTCGCTCGGCCTCGGAAAAGGCAAGGATTCCGCGGATAAGCGCGCCGATCTCAAAAAGCGCGTTCAGGATCGCGAAGTTCAGCGGGTTCTGGCTGGCATCCAGCGCAAAAGATAAAGTGATCGATTATCCTTGGT
Organism: uncultured Verrucomicrobiae bacterium; assembly: GCA_963763735.1. Lineage (GTDB taxonomy): Bacteria > Verrucomicrobiota > Verrucomicrobiia > Chthoniobacterales > Terrimicrobiaceae > DASTFP01. The sequence goes on from CAVXQK010000024.1 coordinate 8,558, forward strand.
CGCCGAGAGCTCCTTGGAAGTCATCAAAGGAAAAAAAGATTGTCTTTGAAATTCCGGGAGCCATATTTTCCAACCCCTCTCAGGAGCCTTAGCTCAATTGGTTAGAGCGCTGCCCTGTCACGGCAGAGGTTGCGGGTTCGAGCCCCGTAGGCTCCGGTCTATTTATCTTCATATCCGGCCATCTCCTCTCTTAGCGGAGTTGCAAGTGTGACAGTAAAGGTGTTTAAGCGCGGACCTTCGGGAGTGGAAGGCTATCCAGGAGAATTTTCGCACCGGGAGGGATTGCCTTCGCGGGATCACAGTTTGTGTTCGCGGGATATTCGGGCGAGCGCCGTTCTCAAACCGCGCGTTCAACCTCCGGCTCCGGGCCGCGCGCAGAACACTTGGGGTGGGGGAGATCACCGCCCGGACTGCGCCATTCCGCGGCCACCATCCTCCTCAACCACGTAGGGAAGGATCTTCGGGAGATCCAGGAGCTCCTCCGCCACAAGAACATCCGCACCACGGTGCGCTACACCCACGTCGGCTACGAACAAACCCGGCAAACAGCCGAAGTGCTCAGTCGGGCTTTGGAGTGAAAACGGAGACATCCTCCAGGAAGTGGGTTACCGCCGGGGCCGCTGTTCAACGAAATCCTGCGCACAGCAACGACAGCTTTCGGAGAATACGCTGACGCCTTCAAGAGTGGTCCGTTTTCTCGGCAGGGCCGGCGAGGTGACCGTCGGGGATCAGTAGCGGCACCTGCAACTGCTGGCCAAGGCCTCGCAAACTAGGAAAGATCCGGTCCCTGCCAAATCCCTATGAAGACCACTCCGACCGAATCAGCGCCGCCCAAAGGCCGCTTGATTGCCGCGGTGACGCTGTTCCTTGTCGCCCTCGCGTGTCCCATCACCGGGACTCTGATCATTGCCTCGGACCTTCCCAAGGCGTGGAAGATCGCAGCAGGTTTCCTCTATTTCCCCATTCCCGAGCAAGCGATTTGAATGATGGCTCCATATCAGCTTTGCGGCTTTGCGAACTGACATCTATGATGTGGGTCATGCAGGCGACAGTCTTTGTAGTCTAATAGGTCACCGCGCGATTCAACATGAAACAGGTCTTCATTGTCGGTCATGGTGGCCCTGAGAAACTGCAGCTGCGTGAATCCCCCGACCCGAGGCCGGGCGCGGGTGAGATCCGGATTCGCGTAAAGGCCAGTGGCATCAACTTTGCAGACATCCTCGCGCGTCAGGGCCTTTATCCCGACTCACCCAGGATTCCTTGCGTTGTCGGCTACGAAGTTTCCGGCACCGTGGATGAAACGGGTCCCGGCGTGAATCAGTCATGGCTCGGCAAGGACGTCTTTTCGTTGATGCGTTTTGGTGGCTATTCGGACGTCGTTATCGTGCCCGAGAAGCAGGCCTTCGAGAAACCGGCCTCCGTTTCCCACACCCAAGCGGCGGCGATCCCAGTGAACTACCTCACCGCGTGGCAACTGCTCGTCGTCATGGGCTCCCTCAACTCCGGGGAGACGGTCCTGATTCACAACGCCGGCGGTGGCGTCGGGCTTGCCGCAATCGACGTCGCGCGCCACATCGGCGCCACGATCTACGGAACTGCGAGCAGCGGCAAACACGCCTTCCTAAGGCAGCGCGGCCTGCACGAAGCCATCGACTACCGCACGACGGACTGGACGCTCGAGCTCAACAGGCTCACCAAGGGAAAGGGCGTGGCGCTGATCACCGATCCGCTCGGGGGCAATCACTGGAAGAAGAGCTATAGGGCACTGCGTTCGACGGGGCGGCTCGGCATGTTTGGTATTTCGCTGGCAACGACGTCGAAGCTGTTTGGAGCGTTGCGTCTGTTGCCGCTTATGCTCGGCATGCCGCTCTTCCATCCTCTATCGCTGATGAGCAGAAACAAATCCGCCTTCGGCGTGAACCTCGGCCATATGTGGCACGAGGCTGACATGATCGCTGGTTGGATGCAAATACTGCTGACGGGGGTTGCGGATGGCTGGGTTCGCCCCCACGTAGACAAGGCGTTCCCGCTAGTGGAAGTCGGTACAGCGCAGACCTATATTGAAGAGCGCAAGAACACCGGTAAAGTCGTCCTGACGACCTGAGAACAAAGAGACTTGGCTAAGGCTGAAAAAATACGATGTTCCTTCCGAAATAGCTCGTGAAGATCGGGCGAAGCATCGTGAAGGTGATCTTCTCCCGCTGGCAATAGGAAGCCAGCGTGTCATTGATGAAGGCTCCGTCATTATCCGAGTCGATGCCCCTTACGGGAACGGGCAGCTGCCTCTGGATCCGCTTCAGCTCTTCAACGACCAGCGCCAAAGCCTATGGAGGCCTTTGAAGACTGGACACTGAATCCGCAGATGACGGACAGATGGACGCAGATCAAAGACCAAATGTCTCTGGTTACACCTTAAAGCTGACTTCCTTAGCGACTTCATCGCCAAGCCCCGAGCAACTCACCCGGAGCCTTTGCCATGCTCTGACCTATTTCTTGAACGATTGAGAAAAAGTCGCCTCCAGCGCGCTGACTCGAAAATTATGCAGCAACGGAGAGGGGAGCTACTTGGACAGAGTAGCCGAGGCTTTCGATGCGTTTAGTAAGGCGGAAAAGGACTTTGAGGGGATGGATGTTATCGAAGAAATCGGCACCGAGTTCGCAGTAGGTATTCAGGGATTTGAGCATATGATAGATGGCGACGGCCAGAGAGTGGGCGACGGCAACGATGGCCTTCTTCTTGCCGCGCCTTGGGCAGCCTCCACCAAGGCGGCACGCAGAGAACGGTTGCCTTTGCGAGTTTTGCCGCTTTTGCATTTGCCGGCGCTTTCGTTTTGGCCCGGACAGATTCTGATCCAGGAAGCAAAGTGATGCTCAGTAGGAAAGCGCTCCATCTCTGTGCCGGCCTCGGCGATGATGACTTCGGCCTTACGCCGGTTGATGCCTGGAGTGCCATCCAGACGGTTGATGTCATCATCGTTTTTGCGCAGCAGGGCTTCGATGTGCGCGTCCAACTCCGCGATCTGAACAGCAAAGAGCCCAATGTCTGCCACTAACTGTTCGATAATGAGTTTGTGGTGGGAGCGCAGATTACCGTCGAGGGCCTTCTCCAATTGCCGGATTTTGGAACGCAACTTGCGTTTGGCCAGTTGTGCCAGCCCGTGGCTTCCATGGCCACATGGGTGACCCCTTGCTCTTTGAGCCATCCAAGCATCTCCATCACCTCGGCAGTGGTGGTGCCAAAGCTCTTGGATTTGCTCACCGGGTCCCTGCCCAGTTCGCCTTTGAGGACGCAGGCCACCACCGTGCGCTTATGCACGTCGAGGCCCGCATAACAACGATATTCAACTTTCATGGGGTATTCTTTGATGGGATGTCCCTGCATGCCAGACCGCCACGCCAATCTTTTCGCCGGGCTTACCGCACCAAGCGCTTTTCCGGCGTTCGTCCAACATGCGGCCACCCATCCATCCCACCACAATTTTCATGTCGCGTGGAGCCCCGTTTTACGGGGCATGGGCATCTTTTCGGAAATCATTTACGAGAGATGCTTTCGGCCCGACCATCCGCCCCAAGCGGCAACGCAACGGCTCAGCGGGAGCTTCGCCCTCCCGCTCCAATGGATCTGCACGGAACGGGACTTGCAAGATGGAGGAAGAGAGGCATTCGGACGTGCAGAATGGAAGCGTTTGAGCGATATTGTGCACATGGAAGAGTCAAAACAGTCGCGTAGTGGAGAGGGTCCCGGTCCTCAAGACCGACCGCTCAAGGAGGCGGAAGATCCTCTCAAAGAGAAAGCGATTTCCCCGAGTCAGCCGGCCGGAGAGAAGGCGGCCGAAGACCAGGAAACGGAGAAACTGCCCGCCCCGGACGAAGAACCGGGAACCTTCGACAGGGTGTACGAGCACGGCAGGCAAATGGGCTTCTAAGGATCGCTCCTCGTTACTCGCCTTCCCGTCGACCAGCGACGCGGGAATTGGCTAATCTTCGGGAGCCGACGGGTCCTTCTCACGGTAAGGCAACTTGGGGAGGCGCCGGCGCTTGAAAGCGTCCCATCCAGGCAGCAGTTTATGGAAGAGTTTTTTCGTTTCGCTGATGGGAATGTCTTCAATGAAATACGCGATCGCGGCGCGACCTATGGCGTAGGTTCCGGCCCCGGCAACCATTCCCGAGACGGCGTTGCCCCAGACGGGAACGATCCTGATGATCGCCCGAGCGCTTTCGCGAAAGAGAATTCCCGCGCCGAGATTGAGTCCGAGAGCGCCGAGAAACTCGCCGAGCGTCCGCGCGGTGACGGGCTTTCCGGTCGTGTATATAATGAGACCGACCATGAGCGACTGCAATGAGGTCAGGACCGGCAAGTCCGCGAGGGGGATGGGTTGCAGACCGATCACGCCGCAGACAGCGGTGAACGATTTCAGGAGCGAGCCGGCGATCTGGGCCTGTGCCTCCTTCGCCCCGGTGAGACGCGCGAATTCGAGACGGGCAACGTTTGGAAGTGCCGCACAGATCGGCTCCGGCACGGAGTCGCCAAGCTCCGGTCCGCATACAGTCACGAACCGGGTGGCAAATTCGCGCTGACCCCTTAAGAGCGTCCTGAGGCGCTCGCGCACCTTGTCTCCGCCAAACGAAATACCGATCAGCGGTGTTTCCTTCGGACACGCGGCCATTCGCGACGCAGCGAGTTCGAAGCCCGCTTCATCCTCCGCCGATTGCTTGAGAAACAAGGCGGTATCGGGCGCGAATCGGGTGAGTGCGGACTCGAAGACGACCTGTGGCGTGTCGAGCCGGGCGTCGAGAACAAGAATCTCCCCGCGGTCCGGCACGCGATAAGAGCGCCATCCGTTGTCGCTCTCGCCGGTCTCGACCGTCACTCCTGCCACGGAATTCAAAAACTCCGGCACGCTTTTTCCCGAGCCGCCAAGCAGCAGGATTCTTGCCGGACGCTGCTCGAGGAAAAGATCGCGAATCGGGACGAGTTCGCGGAGGATTGGCTTTTGCAAGCCCCCCGGGAGTTTCTCCACGAGCTTGGTGAGCCGATCGTATAGACTCAGCAGATTGTCACGGTTCAAAGCTACGGAGATTCTCGATGACAGTTTCGGCGTGTTCTTCGGGTTTTACGCTGCGGAAGATCGACCTGATGCGACCATCCGGTCCAATGACGAACGTGCTGCGCTCCGTTCCCATGTATGTCTTGCCTTCCTTGGACTTCTCGATCCACACGCCATAGGCCTGAACGATTTCCAACCCTTCGTCGCTGATCAGCGGAAAGGGGAGACCGTGCTTTGCAATGAATTTGGTGTGGCTTTCCGGGGGATCAATGCTCACGCCGAAAACAATCGCCCCTGCCTGGAGGAAGGATGCGTAACTGTCCCTGAGGGAACAGGCCTGCGCGGTGCAGCCTGGCGTGTCATCCTTCGGATAAAAGTAGATCACAACGGTCTTTCCCCTGAAATCTGACAACCTGACGGTTTGGCCGTCCCCGTATGCGCCTCCGACGGCGAGGGCGGAAAAATCCGGGGCATAGTCTCCAGGAGCAAGTGGCTGAGGCATGGTGCAGACAATTTACCGCGGTTTTCCCATTTGCAAGCCTCAAGGAAATCCCGGCAAACCAGCGTTGAACGCGGGTCGATTCCTGCTTTGCTCTTCTAGTCTAAAAGACCATTGAAGACTCTTCGCTCACGGATCGTTTTGCCGCTTGCCGCCCCCCCCATCGAGGACGGAGTGGTTCATCTGGATGCGGGAAGAGTGGTTGCCGTGGGACGGACGCGCGAAATGGCCCGCGGCGAGATCGAAGACCTTGGCGATTCCATCCTTGTGCCGGGGCTTATTAACGCGCACTGCCATCTCGATTTCACGGTGATGCGCGGCGCCATTCTCCAGCAGGAGAATTTCCCCAACTGGGTGCGAAGGATCAATAACCTGAAACGAACCCTCTCGGACGATGACTACCTGAAGTCAATAGCCGACGGGTTTGCCGAATTGCGCCGTTGGGGAACCACCAGCGTTTTCAACATCGAGTCCTTCCCCGAACTCATGGTGCGAATGCCGCCTCCGCCGATTCGCGCATGGTGGTTCTATGAGCTCATCGATGTGCGCAACCGAATTCACACCGAGGATGTCGTTGCCGGAGCGCTGTCGTTTTTTGACGCGCACCCGAACTGGACGGGAGGATTTGGCCTCTCGCCCCATGCCCCGTACACCACATCGGCGAGACTTTATGAATTGGCGAGATTCTGCTGCGAAAAATATGCGATGCCCTGGACAACGCATCTGGCTGAAACGGAGGAAGAATTCGAGATGTTCATGAGGGGTTCCGGGCCGCTCTATGATTTTCTCAAGGAGCTGGGCCGCGGCATGCACGATGTCGGAGGCATCACCCCGGTGGCGCGGCTCTTCGGCGACCATGCCATTCCGAGAGGCGGCATCCTTGCCCATATGAATTGCCTGGCGGATTCGGATTACAAGCTTCTGGCGCTTTGCTCGAAGGATATCGCCGTTGTACATTGCCCCAAATGCCACGAGTATTTCGGACGGCCGCCTTTTGAGCTGGATCGATTTCGTTCCATCGGAATCCCCGTTTGCCTGGGCACTGATAGCATGGCGAGCAACACGTCGCTCAATCTCTTTGAAGAAATGCGCCATTTCCGCCGAAATTTCCCTCACATCTCTTCCGAAGAGATCGCCGACATGGTCACACGACGCCCTGCGAGGGCGATTGGCCTGTCGGGTGAGTTGGGCGAAATCAGCGCGGGCGCTTACGCCGACCTGATCGCGGTGCCTTATTCGGGTCCGATCGGCGGCGCTTTCGATGCCCTGGTTGAAAACTCGCTGCCCATTGAATGGATGATGGTCGGTGGGCGCCGTCAAAGGATGTAGTCACCCAAATAGAGGCGCAAGCGCAATGCCGCGGCTTGTCTGGAAGCGGTTAGGAGCTCCTGTCCTGCCATTTCAAAACGATCAGCCAATCCCAGAAGGCGGACCGATTCCTCGACCGGCAGATTGTTGGCAAGAATCCAGGAGCGCAGGCTTGCGACCCATTTGTGCATCTGTGCGAGGGCATCCTCCAGCGCCGTCCTCGTGGGAATTGAAGCCTCGCGCAATTTGAAGAGATCGGTCTGCGAGGACAATTCGGAAGCCATGATCTCCCGGAGAGAATGCAACGCTTTGCGGCCCTCATCGGCCTGCGCAGCCGGCAGCAAGGGCAGCAACTGCCCACTCGACATCAGGAGATGTCCCGCGGCGCGGCGCAGAGTCTGGATATACTCGCGAAGGCGCGGTGGCTCATCGGGAGGGCAATCCGGCTTGTTCATTACGCCGATCCACCTCATTGCTTCTCCGGGAATGAGTGCCAGTCGCTGATGAAGCCAGAGCGGACGCTGTTCCGGAGGGAACTGCAGGATCATGCCGCAGAGGCGGAGCAGTTCGAGAACGCGGTCGCGAATCTCCCACTGCGGAAGCACGGGCCACAAGAATCTCTGAACGAGAGCCGACAAGGTCAACCCCAGGACTATTCCAAAGTAAACCCCCATGATCGCCTGGAAAGTCACGGGCTGCTGTGCGTTCAGCCCCACGGTGCCGACCGTCGCAAGGAGCGTAATCTGCCCACCAAAGGTAATCCCCGGGATCGCGTGCGTGAGGTAACCGAAGAGAAACATGGCCACGAAGAGAAGCATATTTAGGATCAGGTACTCCGACAGGGCCGGCGTGAGGAACAGCATGGCAACAACATAAAGGACGCCGCCGGAAGCCGTGTAAACGATGCAGTGAAATGCTCGGCGGTCGCCCTGTCCCCCGGCATAAAGTCTCGAGAAGACCGTCGAAACCCACGTCGCCAGGGCGATCATCGAGCCGCCAGGCGGCTTCAGCCAGTTTTGAATGAGCAGCCCCAGCGTGACCGCAATGCAAGCCTTGACGCCGTTACGGATCCAGAACGGGTCGAGGGGCGGCGAGGGCGGCGCCACCGTTTCCCGAGACGGCTGAAGCGGATTTTCCGGAAGCGAATCCAGCAGCGCATTGAGTCTGGCGAGTTGCTCGGCAACTTCGTCGAGAGAGAGCGCGTGGCCGGAAAAGTGAAGCACGTGCTCGACGGGAACGGAGGCAGGAAGATCGGTCTGGCGGATAGCGTGGAGCTTTTCCCGCCACTGCGCGCAGCGCGCGTTCATCTCCGAAATCGCAGAGGATCGTCGTGAGGAGTCCGCGCCGGCATCGGCGAAGACTCCCAGACAATCGACTATTGCGGCATGGGCTGCCTCGAGCTCAGTACGAAGGTGGCTGCGGAAGGCTGCCTCCGGAGGAAGAGTCTGAACGAGCGTCTCCACGGCTGCGGAGATTCGGCTCAGGCAGGAGACGATCTCGGTGAACGTCGGAAGTCTCGCACGGAAGTATTGGCTTTCCATCGCCCCGAAGTGCAGCAAGCTTTGCAGGTCCGCAACTGCCGACGCGAAGTTCCTTTTGTCCAAATCAGGACGTTCGGTCGACTCCGTAAAGAGAAGAGCGCATCGTGCCTTCAGTCCGTCGCGCAACTCGCACAACGCGAGCTGCATCTTCGCCAGGAATTCCTTGCGGGCGTACCGTGGCCAGACAAGGCTTGTGACAAGCACCGACACGATCACGCCGACGGTGACCTCTTCGGTTCGTTCGAGCGCTGGCCGCCACGAGAAACTGGGATTGTTCATGCCATTGCTCGCAACGACCATTGTGGTCAACGCGCATAGCAAGAACGCGTAGGGATACTTGGTGTATCCAAACAGCGCCGTGCCGGTGCCGACGACGCCGCCCACTAGCAGGAGATAGAGTGTCGGCTGCTGCTCAAGGCTGGCTGTGAGGAGGTAGCCGATCAGAGCTCCGGCGATGGTGCCAATCACCCGCATCACGGACTTCTCCGCGACGGCTCCCACATACTGCGCGAGCATGATCACAAACGCAGTGATGAGCGCCCACGTTGGCTCTGGCAGGCGGAAGTAAAGGGCAACGAATACCGAAAGCACGCCCGCAAGGCCGAACTTGATTCCGTGGCGAACAGCCAGGCTGCCAAAGACCTGACCGAAGCGCGCCCGCCACGCTTTGAAGCCAACGCTAAGTCCGGGGCTGCTGTCGGAAATCGTCAACTCTTCTGCCACGAGAGACGAGTCTGGACACGCGAATGCCTCCATTTCAAGCAGCGTCGCAAAGAATTCGGGCTGTAGCGACCGTGTCCTCACGGTCGAGGCTGTGGCATCGCTCCAGCGACGGGCCCGGCGATGGGGACATCGCCGCCACAGGTGCAATGAGGGAAAGGGGGTCGAGAAGCCATTCAGCTTGCATGACGGCTTGCGTCGGCGGCAAAGACATGAAAAATCTGCTGTCCAATGGACTTTTTCACGCTCCTGAAGACCCCGGAATTGCGCTTTGGTGATTTCCTCGTCCCGTGGGGCATGGTGATAGGATGCTTGGGATTTCTTGGAGCATGGATCGCGGTTGGCGCGATGGAGCGCCTGGGATGGACACGCGGCATCTGGCATCTGCCGCTATTTTTTGTCGCGTTGGCCGTCTTTCTGGGATGCGTTGCTGGTTTGATTTTTTCGCCGTGAAGATTGCACGCCCCCACGTCGTTACCTTCGCCATGGTGACCCTTGCGTTGATTGCAACATTCGTCCTCTATTGGCGATATTCGACAAAGCCATGGACGCGCGACGGTCAGGTGAGGGCAAATGTTGTCGGAATTGCTCCGCGGGTTTCCGGTCCAATCATTCAGATCCCAATCAAGGACAATCAGGTGGTCAAAAAGGGAGACCTCCTCTTCGAAATCGATCCTTCGACTTTTCAAGCCGCAGTCGAGAACGCCGCGGCAAAGCTCAAGCAGGCGCAAGCAACGCAGGTACAGGCGCAGCAGGAACTCGCCCGGCAGACGGCGCTCTACGAAACGAAGACCAATGATCTTCGTGATGTGCAAAACGCGCAAGACAGCTATGCGGCAGCCGCCGCAGACACCGCGGCCGCGCAGGCAACTTTGGCAACGGCGAATCTCAATCTCGACTACACCAAAGTCTTTGCCCCTGTGGACGGTTATCTCACCAACGTCAACACGAGCCCGGGGACCTATGTCACTGAAGGCCAGCAGTTGCTCGCTCTGGTCGATTCGAGTTCCTTTTGGATCGCTGCCTATTTCAAGGAAACGCAGCTCCAGCACATCCGCGAGGGAGCCCGGGCGAGGATTACGTTGATTGGTCATGAGTTCGAGCCCTTTGAGGGCGAGGTCGTCAGCGTGGCATGGGGCATTTTCCTGCAAGACGGTTCGACCGTGGATTTGCTTCCCTCTGTCAGCCAAACGATTGACTGGGTGCGGCTCCCCAACCGATTTCCCGTGCGCATTCACGTGACCGGCACTCCTCCCGTGCCATTGCGCATCGGGCAAACGGTCTCGATTGCTGTTCAAGGCGGGCTAGGCATCGCGCGGCAAATCCTCGAATCCACGCTTGGAAAGCAGATGCGTTGACAGTCGCCCCGGCTATTTGCTTCCTGGCTTTAAGGCGGGAATGCCGGCCAGGTCCGGCGGGAGTTTGTCCGGTTCAAAAGTCTCCACGTCCATCTGAACGAGCGAGACGAACGGACACCCAAAATCTGGCAGCGACCCGCCGCTGCGGTCAACGATGGCACCTGCCGCCGCAACGATCCCGCCGTGCTCCCGGACGATTTGGATCGTCTCCTGCACACGACCGCCGCGCGTCACCACATCCTCGGCCACAAGAAACCTCTCACCCGGCGTGATCGTGAAGCCACGCCGGAGCACGAGACCGCCCGAGCCGTCCTTTTCGGCAAAGATATGCTTCTTTCCGAGATGGCGGGCGACTTCCTGTCCGACGATGATGCCTCCGACAGCGGGAGAAATTACCGTCGCGGCACTATAACGCCCCAGCTTTTCAGCGAGGAGACTGCAGACCTGCGCGGCGATGGTGGCGTCCTGGAGCAGCAACGCGCATTGGAAAAACTGACGGCTATGCAGGCCGGAGCGAAGGATGAAGTGACCTTGCAGGAGGGCTCCGGTTTTTTGGAAAAGTTCGAGGATTTCTTTCATAAGCTAGGTCTGCTCGCTTCTGGGCACTTTGAAGGAGACCCTCTAATCACTAGACGCCCGCAGGCTGCGGTAGAAGACGTTCCCACCACTCACGATTTGCGAGATACCAGTGCACCGTTTCGCGGATACCCTCGCGCGGCGTGTGGAGAGGCCTCCAGCCGAGCTCGGATCGGATTTTTGCTGATTCAATCGCATACCGGCGATCGTGTCCAAGGCGATCCGTGACGTAGCTAATGAGATCGCGTGGCTTGTTGAGCGTCTCTAGGATCAACTCGACGACAGCAATATTCTCCAATTCCGCATCCGCACCGATGTTATAGATCTCGCCCGGTTGCCCATCCAGAAGCACTGCCATGATGGCGCGACAGTGGTCCTTTACATGAATCCAGTCCCGGACGTTCAACCCGTCCCCGTAGACAGGCAGTTTCTTGTCCGCCAGAGCATTCGTAATCATCAGCGGAATCAGTTTTTCCGGAAACTGATAAGGTCCGTAGTTGTTCGAGCACCTGGTGATGACTACCTCCTGCCCAAATGTTTTGTGCGCGGCCAGCGCCAGCAGATCCGCGGACGCCTTACTCGCCGAATATGGTGAACTTGGATCGAGCGGAGACGTTTCCGTGAAGCGACCGGTCGGCCCCAGCGAACCATAAACCTCGTCCGTAGATACCTGCAGAAACCGCTTTACGCCATGCTTACGTGCCGTCTCCAGAAGCACCTCCGTGCCTATAACGTTCGTGTGGATGAAATTACCCGGTTCTGAAATGCTGCGGTCCACATGAGACTCGGCCGCGAAGTTCACAACGGCGTGAAATTTATCGTGGGAAAAGATCTCTTCAATCGCGTCACGATCGGCGATATCGGATCGGAAGAACTCATAACGCTCGCCATAACGTTCCGGGACACCTGCGAGGTTGTCCGGATTTCCCGCATAGGTTAGCGCATCGACATTCGTGACGAGCTCTAACTGATGGTGTTCCAGCACGAATCGGATAAAATTGCTGCCGATGAACCCGCAGCCACCCGTTATGAGAATGCGCATTCGTAGCATGTAACATGCTGGAAGAACGACCCGCAATGAGGAAACCAACAAGGTCCCGCCAACGGCTCGTCTGTTTCTCGAAGGGACGGAACCGAGATTTTGGCGAACGCGCAGTTGATGCGCTTGCCGTTTAAACGCCCGTCAGGATTGGGGTGCGGATTCGTCGGTTGCGGCGTTCACAAACGACACGCCTTTCTTTTGCCGCTCCAGAAACTCGGTGGCCAGCGCGCGATAGGCCGCCGCACCGGGACCGGCGGGGTCATGCTCAAGAATGGTTCGGCCATGGCTGGGGGCTTCACCAAAGCGGATCGTTCGCGGAATTATCGTGTCGAAGACGACTTCCTGGAAGTGATCGCGCACCTCCTTGACCACGGCAGGGTTGAGGTTCGTCCGGTTATCGAACATCGTCATGAGGAGGCCGCAAATGGACAGTCCCGGATTCGCTCCGCAAGCGCGAATCTGGTCGGTCACCCGCATCAACAAACCGAGACCTTCCAGCGCATAGTATTCGCATTGGATCGGGATGAGAACCTCATCGGCCGCAGCCAGGGCGTTGGACATGAGGATTCCCAGCGAGGGCGGGCAATCGAGAAACATGAACTCGAATTCGACCTGCGCTCTGAGGGGCTCAAGGATCCGCCGAAGCTGGAGCATGTGCTCGTCCATCCGGGCGACCTCGACCTCTGCGCCGGCCATATCGAGATCAGCGGGAATCGCGAAGAGATTCGGAAGGCGCGTGGGAACGACAAGCTCTTGTACCGGACGCGCTCCGACCATGGCCTGATACAGGCTTTGTCCGCCAAATTCTCCCAAGCCGAGTGCGCTGGTGGCGTTGCCCTGGGGATCGAGATCGGCAAGGAGGACACGCACGCCCTGCTCGGACAGCGCGGCGGAGAGATTTACGGAAGTCGTGGTTTTTCCCACTCCGCCCTTCTGGTTGGCGACAGCAATGATTTTCAAAGGGAACGTCTTGAATAATACGCCACGATGCCGTCTGCAATCGCGTCGGCATATTCGCGATAGATGCTCCTGCGCATGACTCCGCCGAAATCGCGGCGTCCCTCGTAGTCTCCCGCCTGAATCCGGGCGAAGACGATGCGGCTGTTCATGACGTAGGGTTCGACATAGACGACGGGGCAAACAAAAAGGCGGTTGGCGAGGAGGTTGCGCGCCCAAACATACGGATTGGCATTAACCCGGATTGCCGTGCCGTCACGATAAAAATAGGGTGGCAGGCCGGTGGCGGCCGCCATCTTTTGCGAAATGACGTTCGTGAGGGCGAGTTCTTCGGGGAATGAACGGTTGAGAAGCTTGACGAGCATGTCGTAGCGCTGATCCTCGTAAGCGAGTTCCTGTCGGCTCAAGGCTCCGGTGATCAGGAAATGAAGATGATTTTGATCAACGAGCTGCGGGTTTGTTGCGTCGCCCCAGGGCTCGGCGTTGAAGTGAAGGCAGATGACGACGTCGGGACGAATGATTTCATTGATCCACTTCGCGCGGCGGCGGATTTCCGCCACGCGATAAAAAAGCCGCTCGCTTTCCTTGCGAAGGCTCTGTTCGTCGGCCGGCGCGCCCTTGTCGGCAAGGGAGGCGATCGCGGCGTCCTGGAGCTGGGCTGGACTCAGTGAAGTCGACGGGGCCGGTTTTTCGCGCGTCAGGAAAACCTGGGCTCCGAGGCTTTCCAGGCGCGGGGCCAATAGCTCTGCCACGGCAAGTGTCATGTCCCCCTCCGTCACGGGCGGCGAGTCGCCGATTTGGAACCAACGCTCTTCCATCCGCGCCCAGTAGCCGCCGATATGGCCCGGGTCGAGCGCGATCCTGAGACCAATGAGCGGCTTGCCAGGCTCCTCGGCGGGGAGCCGCGCACGCGCACGCCAGTAGGCGGGGACTGATTTCACCGCGTCGCGGGAGAGCGCGAACCGCAAGAGAAACGGAGGCTCGCCGGGCCGCGTTGCAATCACGGCCACATCATCCTGAATGCCAATTGTTTCTTTCCATATGCCGCCGGGGGCGTAGACTCTATCGAGCAGTGAAACAAAATCCTGGCGCGTAATTGTCTCCTGAAAGGCGTCCAGCTTCGACCAGTCGGGCTGAGAAGCCAGAGGACTAAGAGCCGCGTCGATTGACCCTGTGATAAGCAATAGAGCGATGGCGGCGTGGGTGGCTTTCAACGTGGGCGAGTTTTTACACTGCACAGCTGGAAAATTTCGATAAAAACGACAAATGATTCGCATTCTCTTCCTGGGCGACATTGTCGGTGAGCCCGGACGCAACGCCGTTCTGAAGGCCGTTCCCGTGTTTCTCAAGGAGCGCGGGGTGGATTTTGTCATCGTGAACGGCGAAAACGCCGCGGGGGGTCGCGGAATCACCGCGAGGATCGCCATCGACCTTCTCCGTAGCGGTGTGGCGGTCATCACCACGGGCGATCATGTTTGGGATCAGAGAGAGACTGCCTCGTATATTTCCACAGAGCCGCGCCTGCTGCGTCCCATCAATTATCCCGAGGGCGCGCCGGGGCAGGGGAGTCTCGTGCTGGAGACCGCGAAGGGCAACGTGGCCGTCCTTAACGTTCAGGGGCGCACCTTCATGCATCCCATCCTCGACAATCCCTTCCCTGCGGCCCTGGCCGAAGTCGAGCGTCTGCGGGAGGAAACACCTGTCATCATCGTGGATATGCACGCCGAAACAACCAGCGAAAAAATCGCGATGGGCCGGTTCCTGGACGGTAAAGTCTCGGCCGTCTTTGGCACCCATACTCACGTTCAGACAGCCGACGAGCGCATATTCCCGGGCGGGACGGCCTTTCTTTGCGATGTCGGGATGTGCGGTCCCGACGATTCCTGCCTCGGCCGCGATCCCTATCCGATCATCAAGCGCTTCATCGATTGCCTGCCAGGACATTTCCCAGTCGCCGCGGGCCCGGTGCGCCTCTGCGGCGTGATCGTCGAAGTGGATGAGACCAGCGGAAAGGCCCTCCGGCTCTCAAGGGTTAACGAAACGTTCGTCGACGGCTCAGACCTGAGCCTGGTGAGGTCTCACCAGTCCCGAGCCGGTTCGTGGTGAATCCAGGTGGTTTCGAGAGTTGACGGAGAGTTAGGCATTGCGCGGCCGCATCACTTGATCGAAAGTCGCTTCACGTCCAGTTTGGGAGCTCCAAAGCGCGAACGAACACAGAAGCGGCTTATGAAGATGATATTGTTTGCGGTTTCGGTTGCCCTCGGCAACCTGGCTGTGGCAGACGAAGCTCCGAAGATCGAGTTCGAGGGAACGGTTCAAGACTTTGGAGAAACGGCTCAATTCGGGATACTCACCGGCTCCTTCAAATTCAGGAATACGGGGAACGGCGTTCTCAGGATGCAGCAGCCATCATCAAGCTGCGGTTGCGCCGTCGCTACGCTAAAGAAGGACACTTTGGGTCCGGGAGAAACCGGAGAAGTGGAGTTCACGTGGAAAATCGGTCCAGCAAAAGGCTCCTTGCATAGGATTATCACGATTGCCTCGAATGATCTGAGAACCCCTCAACTGGAACTGACCATCATGGCGAAATCCAGGCAGATCTATCTTGCTGTTCCAGACTTCCTTATGGCGAACGTGCCCCTGGGTGGAAGGCAGAGCGATCTTTCACTCACTGTCACACGTACCGACGGCGGACCTTTGCAAATTCAACATATAGATACCTCGCAACCCTGGATTGTCGCAAAGATAGATCCCGCCTGGGAGGGAAGGGACGGATCGGCGCGGATTCAAGTCGAAGTGCAAGGTGTTGGCGTACCTCGGCGGTTCAACGAATCAATTCGTTTGTTCGCCAGCGACAAGATGGACGCGCCGATAGCCAGCATCTCGGTTTTCGGCGAGATCATGGGCGAACTAGCCGTTTCCCCCGAAAGGCTCTTCTGGAGCATCTCGGATTCTGCGGACGCGCGACGCGCCGACCTTCTCACGCGGCGCCTGACCATTCGCGCGCCGTTTGGAAAGGAATTTGAACTCAGGAACGTTCAAAGTTCGATCAAGGAGTTGAGCGTTGAACTCAACCGGATTGATGATGGGAAGGCCTATGAGATCGTTGCCCAACTTGGCAATCTGCCAGAGAAGAGTTTGGCCGGCGCGATTACCGTTGAGACCTCCCTGGCGTCCACTCCGAAAGTCGAAGTGCCCGTCGAGATCAGCGTATTTCGGCAGCCTCTTGCCGGAGGCTCATTTCGCTCGTCGAGCAAGGACGGCATTTCGGGTGCTGCCGAGGTTCAAGGCGCCGTTCCGCCTCCGTCGCTTCCCGCCTCAACTCAATGAGAAAGTGCATCGGCCAGGCGTTGATTCTCCTTCTCGGATCCATGGGTTTGGGCTTGTTGGGAAACGCGATGTCTCCGAGAGGTCTGCCGCTGCGCCCACTCCCGCCCAACTCTCTGAATGAAGGAGAATTCCTTTCACTGGACCGGGCGAAGGAGCTGTGGAACAACGGTACCGCGATCTTTCTCGATGCCCGGGAACCTGCGGAATATTCGGCGGGCCATATAGGCAGCGCGTTCAACTTGCCGGCGTTTGGTTTCGAAGCGCATTTCGGTGACGTTGCCCCCGTCTTGGCCCCCCATTCACAAATTGTCGTCTATTGTGACGGAACAGAGTGTGACCTGAGCCATCGGGTGGGCGAAAGACTTAGGCAGATGGGTTTCACCAACGTGCGGATACTGTCCAACGGGTGGACCGTTTGGCGTCAAGCGGGACTTCCCGTACAAGAACGCAGCACGAAGTAGATGCGATCGAAGTTACCGAATAACGTCATCGATTGGTCAATTCGACTCGCCGTGGGGGGAGTATTCGTGCACGCAGGGCTTATCAAGATCTTGGATCCCGCTCGGTTTGCTTCCGCTCTAGGCAATTATCGCCTCGTTCCTCACGACTTCATCAACATTATTGCGATTCTCGTGCCTTGGATTGAGGCCGTCGTGGGGTTTTGTATTGTAGTGGGGGTCTGGCTTCGTCCCGCGGCCCTGATCGGCACGTTTCTGATGGGGGTCTTTCTCCTGGTAGTCGCTTCAGCGCTGGCCCGGGGACTGTCTGTCGAATGCGGCTGCTTCGGAGCAAGCGGAGGAAAGAGCGGGCTGCAAAACCTCGCGCTCGATTTTGTGCTCCTCTGTCTTGCCGCGGTTCTCGTATGCAGAACCGGAGATCGGCTCTCAACGCGGACGACGGCTGACTGAATTGACGAAGTCCTGCGCGGAGCGCCGATCGTGGATGAGCTCGAATCCTTCGGAAATCCGTGGCAGGCGCTGCCATCACCAAGCAGTTCTGAAAAACTAACAGTTGTAACTCATTTCACACAAGCAACAAAAACTGATTTTATCTGAAGGAAACAGAACAACCACAGAAGATCTCTATCGAGGCCGGAGTGGTTTAAGTTTAGGCCAACGGTAACTCTTGCAGTTCGTCAAGCGGCATGTTCCAGCCGCTCGATGTCGCCATTGAGGAGTTCGCCACCAAAGTTTATCACGAGCCCGTGTTTCAGATGGGATAGCTTCAAGTATGTCAGCATCTGCTTCTTGTGGACTCGGGAAAGGGAGTCGAGAGATTTCAATTCGACGAGGACGGTGCCTTCCACAACGAGAGGCGCTTGAGGGCCTTGATTAAAGCGTCTTCCGCGAAGTTGAACGGGAATGGCCTCCTGCCGCTCGACGGTAAGGCCGCTCTCGGTGAGGACTTCCGACAGCGATTTTGCGTAAACAGAATCGAGAAGTCCGGGTCCGATTCTTTTGTGAATTTCAACTGCGCTCTCAATCACGCACGTGGCGATGTTATTTGCGTCCATTTTAAATAGTGTTTTTTGTTTTGTTAGTCGTCGACAACGGATCCCTCGCTCCGATGAGGCACGCTCAAAGGCTGGCGCTTCATCGAGAACTGCCATGTGGCGAGAGCCACAAAGGCGCGTTGCGATTTTCACCATTGAGGATGCGGGCGTAGCCTTTGAACACGTGTGAGAGTGATTAAGCTGCTTGCATTGGATTATTCCTGGGCACTTGTGTGCGGTTCTTCCGACTCACAAGACTTCAAGCGTGAACATTCTATGAATTCTCCGCGCCCCAACGGAATTCAAATGTGATAAACTGATTCAAATCTTATAGAAACGGGTCTAATTGGATTGCGAACGGATCTGTCGGTTAGCAAGGACGACAACTGCCCACACTCAACCGGGGGCCGGCACTCTGCAAGCTGCCTTTGTGAACCTGGCAAACCTGCGCCTGGAATCGGCGGCTTTTACTCGTTTCTAGGTATTTTCGCCGACGCGGTCTCCGCGACCAATCGCAAAGTACCGGAAGCCTTCGAGTTTGACGAAACCTGGGTCATAAAGGTTGCGACCGTCGAAGATCACCGGCTGCTTGAGCAGTTTTTTCATGCTCTTGAAATCGGGACTGCGAAACTCCTGCCATTCGGTTACGATGGCGAGGGCGTCTGCCCCCTTAAGCGCTTCTTCGGCACTTTCAACCAGTTCGAAGCCCTCCTTGTTCCCCCGGATTTTATGGGCCTCGTTCGTCGCCACCGGGTCATAGGCTCGCACCACCGCTCCGGCGGCGCACAGGGCGTCTATCAGCGTGGTGCTGGGCGCTTCACGCATATCGTCGGTGTTGGGCTTAAAGGCCAGCCCCCAAATCGCAAAAATACGGCCCAGGAGATTTCCACCAAAGAACTTGTGGATCTTTTGGTAGAGCAACTGTTTCTGATTGTGGTTTACCTGCTGTATGGCCGAGAGCAGCCGCGCTTCGAAATCGTGCTCATGGGCACTGCGCACGAGCGCCCGCACGTCCTTCGGGAAGCACGAACCACCGTAGCCACAACCGGGATAAATGAAGCTGTAGCCGATCCGCGGATCGGAACCGATGCCCAGACGCACCTTCTCGATGTCCGCGCCCATGCGCTCAGCCAGATTGGACAATTCGTTCATGAAGCTGATCTTGGTTGCGAGCATCGCGTTCGCGGCGTATTTGGTGAGTTCGGCGGAGTCGTACGTCCATAATGATCATGCGCTCGTGATTGCGCGTGAACGGGTCGTAGAGAATTTTCAAGAGCTCCGCGGTACGCGGGTTATCGGAGCCAACGACGATGCGATCGGGCTTCATGAAATCGCGGATGGCAGCCCCCTCCTTGAGGAATTCAGGGTTTGATACGACGTCGAACTCCACGCTGACACCGCGCGCGG
Organism: uncultured Verrucomicrobiae bacterium; assembly: GCA_963763735.1. GTDB lineage: Bacteria > Verrucomicrobiota > Verrucomicrobiia > Chthoniobacterales > Terrimicrobiaceae > DASTFP01. The sequence goes on from CAVXQK010000024.1 coordinate 27,836, forward strand.
CCATGGTTGCGGAAATCGCTGCGCGCACCTTGTCGGCCGTGCCCACCGGGACCGTCGATTTGGTGACGATCACGCGATACTCCGTCATGAAGCGACCGATAGACTCTGCGACCGCGATGACGTGGTTGATATCGGCGGCGCCGGATTCATCCGGGGGCGTTCCCACCGCGATCAATTGAAACAATCCGTGCTGGGCGCCCTCCTCGGCGCTCGTCGTGAAATTGAGGCGGCCCACCGCAAGGTTACGACGGACCATATCTTCCAGCCCGGGTTCGTAGATCGGCACGGCACCCTCTTTCAGCCGATCAACTTTATTCGCGTCCACATCAACGCATAACACATGATTGCCAACTTCAGCGAGACAGGCACCCGTGACGAGCCCTACGTAGCCGGATCCGAAGATTGTAACGCGCATTGGCTAACCAATCATGCCAAACAAAGACCGAGCTTAACCAGGTGATTGAACGCTGTAAAGGGATTCGCGTGTGCAACCTGCGGCCGTTGCGAACGCGTCGTTGCGGATGTCAGCCGTGGACAGCCGAACTGGCAGGCAGGCCCTTCGCTCGGCAGGGACCGCCGCCGCCCGCCAGTCCTCCAGCAAATGGCCTGAGCGTCGCAATTCGCCGTCTTCACTCTTGATCGAGTTCATTTATCGCTCGTCGAGCGTCCGTGGCGAGAGGATCCTTCAGTCCGGCGGCCAGCGCTTGATCGAGGGCCTCGCGACTCTGGGTTTTATCTTTGGCTTTCAGATGTGACATACCCAAATAGTAAAGATATTTGGCGTCCAATGGCCTCTGCTTCGCGCTTTGTTGCAGCAATTGGACGGCATAGGCAAATTCCTTTCGCTGGTAACTCAGTTCGGCGAGAATTTGGGCGAGTTCGGGATCGTCCGGGAGAGTTCTGCGAGCCTTTACGGCCAGTTCATAAGCTTCCTCCCGCTTGTCGGCAGTTTCCAGGTACAAGGAAGCGAGGCGCTTTTGCGCGGGGGCGAACTCAGGAAAACGGCGCAAGACTTCGGTGTAAATGGCAGCGGCGTTCTTTGATTCGCCACGTTGAAGGAGGATTCCAGCTTGCGCCATTAGCGCGGGAACGTAGTTCGGATTCGCCGTGAGGACCTTCTCGATCTCCGATCCGGATGCGGCGAATCCAGTCCCTTTTTGATCCGGCGCTGTCATCGCAAGAAATAAATTGGCGTCGCTCGACTCGCCAGAATTTGGAGCCGCAGCCAGGACGCGCTGCATCGTTTGCCGCGCTTCGCTCACTTTTCCCAAGCTGTAGGCCGTCCAAGCGAAATCGTGAAGAATTTCAGCGTCGTTGGGGAGTTTGCGAGCGCTTTCCTGGAGAAGGCTGTAAGCCCACGTGAAGTTACCCGTTTGATACGCGGCGCTTCCTAAAATACCGATGACTTTAGGATCGTTTGGGGCAAGCGCTCGCGCCTTCCTGGCAAATTCGAGGGCTCTTTCGCTGGCCTGCAATGGGCCGGCATTCAGCTGAGCCAGCCTTGCCGTGGCCGAGAGCAACTTGGGATTCAGCTTGACCGCTTGTTCGTAGGCCGCAGCGGCCTTTTCAAATTCTCCCTGCTTTTCGTAAGATTCGCCGAGGAGCATGCGTGTTGCGACATCGTCGGGTTGGCGTTCGATAGCAGCTTCCAAGTCGTTGCTCGTTAGTTCTGTCGTCTTGCCCTCGACACCCTCCAATAAGGCAAGCCTGCGCTGTGCTTCTTCCTTTCCTGGAAAATCACTCGCCGCGGCCGCCTGACGGAAGGCCGTTCGGGCCGCATCCATATCGCCCATCATGTAGTTCGCCATGCCCAGATGGAATTGAATCTCCGGGTTGTTCGGAAGCTTTTGGGCGCTCTCTTGAAGCAAGGTCCGTGACTGCTGGTAGTCGCCCTTCTTGTAGAGAATCCATCCGAGAGTATCCGCGATTACAGGTTCTGCCGGTTGCAACCCCCTGGCTTTCTGCGCAAGGTCGTAGGCCTTGTCGGGCTGGTTGAGCCGCTCGGCGTACAAGTAAGCGAGATTGTTCAGGGCGCTAGGCGAGTCGGGCTTGAGGGCCAGAAGTTTTTCGTAGGCTTCCCGGGCTTTCGAGAAGTCGTTCATTTTCTCGTAGGTCAGCGCCAGCGCCATCAGCGCGCGCGCATTGTTGGGGTTGCGCGAAAGGGAGGCTTCAATCAGGGCGATGGCTTTGGGCAGCTCGTCGGCCGCCATGTAGGTGGAGACGAGCAAATCGTAGGCGTTTGAGGAATTTGGATCCAGTTCAAGCGCTTTGAGAAGTGCAGCCTCAGCGTCGCTCCACTTACCCTGAGCCGCGTAGACTTTGCCTTCAAGAAAGTGCGCGCTTGGCGACTCGGGGGTCTTTTGAAGCTGGCCGTGAACTCGTTGCAATGCGGCTTCAAAGTCCTTGCTCTGAATGTCCAAATCGACAAGCTGAGCCATGGGCACCAGGCTCCCCGGCGCCAACCTCTGCGCGCTTTCAAAAGCCTGGCGTGCCTCGTCAATTTTATTCTGCTGTCGCAGGAGCAGTCCCAAAAGAAGGTGAGGCTGCGAGCTTTGCGGAGAGATCTTGATTTGCTCGCGGAAGACCGCATTGGCATCGTCCAGCCGCCCCAACGATTGGTAAGCCTGTGCGAGAAGCAATTGGGCCTGGACCAGATCGGGTCGCTTCTTCAGCAGCCCCAGCATCGAAGCAACGACTGGTTGCGCGTCGCCGCTCTTGAGATTGATCTCGCCCAGGAGGAGTATCGCTTCGACATAGTCAGGATTCGCCGTGATCGCTTGATTTAAGACGGTGGCCGCCTGAGCAGCGTTGTTGTCCTGGAGGTAAGCGCGCGCGAGTTGGTATTTGATAGGCGGAAACCCCGGAAGCCGAGCGTTTAGGCTTTCGAGGTTTTCCAGGGCCTTCTTGACCTCGCCCTTCGCTATCCAGACCTGGGCCTGCAGCAGTCGAGCTTCGATGTTCGCGGGGTCGCGAAGAGTGATGTTTTCGAGGAACTTCAGCGACTCATCCCATTTCCCCTCGGTGAAAGCGATTTGCGCGAGGAGACGCCAGGCTGGAAGGGAATCTGGCGCTTCGCGGGTGATTTCATTCAAACGCGCTTTGGCCTCATCCGTCGCGCCGGTGCGCGCCTTGAATTCTGCGTAGCTCAGGCGCGCAGGGGACCTGACAGGTGCGAGTTCCGCTGCAGTTTTAAATTCCTGATCCGCCTTCGTGAGATCCTTCCTTAACCAATAAAGCTTTGCCAGGGCGATATGGGCCGCCACGGAATTTCGATCGACCGAAAGCGCCTTCTTGACTTCGGTCTCTGCGGAAGCCACATCCTTTTTCCGAAGCGAAAGACTGGCCAGCGCCAGATGAATCCCCGCTTTATCGGCTGCGTTGAGGCTTCTGAGCCGCTGCTCGGCCTCATCAAGCTCCCGCTGGGTGCGAGATGTTTCTGCCAGAAGCAGCATCGCCTCGTCCTGGTCGGGGGATCGTTCGAGAATTGCGAGGGCCTCTTTTCTCGCTTCCTCGAATTGCCCCACCGACATGAAAACCATGGCCAGTTTCGCCCTGGTGTCGAGGTCATCGGGAACCAAATCCCGCGCCCTTAAGAGAAACGGAGCAGCATTTAGAGGCGCACCCTGTTCGAACCAGATGGTACCCAATTGCCGGATCGCGGTCGCATTCTGGGGATCTGCCTTGAGGAGATTCAAATATTCGATCTTGGCCTTGTCATACTCGCCGGATTGAAAATAGCTGTCGGCTCGCTTCAAAAAGCCGGACTTTTTTGCCTCGGGCGAGCAGCCTGTCGCAACAATGGCAATCAGGAGTCCTGCCAGGACGCGAGGATTTATCCGTCTGAGCGTTCGCATACTACCTATTACGACAAATGCCGCCGAGTTTGCTTTAACAGCTCACTCGATTGCGGGGATTGTCACCTCGATGGGAAGGAGATCACCGTCCCGAGGTTGCGACAAAGCGATCGGCGAGAATAACGATTTCTTCCGTCCGGCCCGCAACGGGCAGGCCCTCGGGCGGCCGGCTGGCACTTACCCTGAAGCCTTGAAGCTGTGCAAGGAAACGCAAAGAGCCCGGCTTTTGCTGCCGGGCTCTTAGTGACGAAATAAACTCGTGTCTGCTTTTGTCTTAGCGGGCCAATGCGAGCTTCCGCTGAGCCGCGTAGATTCCAAGGAAGCTCATTCCAAGGAGGAGTGCCGTCGTACCGCCATCCGGAACGAGCCTCGGCCCGGCGGTCACCGTCAGCAATCCGCTTTCCGCCTTGAAGTCCCCTTTAGTCGCCACTATGCTGTATGAAAGAACCCCATCAGCGTCGAGATCGAACAAAGCGTTGCCGGCGACGCCGCCGATGGCGAATTGAAAGAGGGCATTCTCGTTATTGAGAAACATGCTTGGCCCCAAGGTTATCGTGACTTTCTCCGATCCATCCCACAATGACAATGGATCATCGTCATAGAGCAAAAAGGTCGCAGTTGCACTGTAGATTTGTTCAGTGGCCGAATTGTAGCCAACCAGGTCATCGATACCATCAGCATCCTGATAGCTGATTTGGAACGCGTCATTGATCGGAGTCGTGGTGGTCACTAACCTGTTATACACGTCAAGATCGGTGTATATGCTGATCGCTTTGGCGCTGGTTGCGATCAACGCGCAGGAGATAATTGAGAGGAGGGCGTTTTTGAGTTTCATATTCGCTTTTTGTGGTCCGCCATGTTGGCGATGCAATTGATTTCAGCGTCCTATAAGCAAACACCATGCCAGCTTTTCAAGCGAGTATACAATACGTTTATAATAAGCATGTTACATAACTTGGTTCCACGACGGATGTTTTTGCGGCTTCATCAAATTGTAAGGTTCTCCGACAAGCTTTGGCGGCTTTGCCGACTGCGTCCTACGGCGAGATAAGGTCCGATCCTACAGAGCTGAACAGGGGACGATCACTACTGTACGGACCGTTGTCGCAACGGTTTAACGAGGCACTCGCAGCGGACGCCGTGCCTTGGAATTCAGCTTTTCAGGGCCTCGGATTTTCCCTTGATCCCCAGTTTCTCCATCAGTTCGTAGAACGTCGGGCGGCTGATGCCCAATTCGCCCGCCGCAGGACCGATCTTGCCAGAATGCTTTTGAAGCGCCTGTCTGACCATTTCCCGTTCGACGGCCTCCCGTGCTTCCTTAAGTGTTGCCGGCGGAAGGCTTTCCGCGGGACTCTCCAGTTCCAGATCGTTTACCGTCATGCGCTTCCCTTCGGCGAGGATCACGGCACGCCGGATCCGGTTCTGAAGCTCGCGGACGTTTCCTGGCCATGGATACCGGATCACCGCCCTCAGCGCATCCGGAGCGAATGTCAGTTTCGTCCTGCCGTTCTCCGCCGCAAATTTATCGAGGAATTCCCGTGCCAACAGGCCGACGTCGTCTCCGCGTTCTCGAAGGGGCGGCAGCGTGATCACGACAACAGCCAGGCGAAAGTAGAGGTCCTCTCGAAACTTTCCGCTTTTCATTCCCTCCTTCAGATCGGCGTTCGTGGCGGCGACCACCCGCGCGTCGGCGCGAAGGTCCTGGCGGCCACCGACCCGTTGAAAGCTTTGCTCCTGAAGGAACCGAAGGAGCTTCACCTGTATCGTGGATGGCAGGTCGCCGATCTCATCCAGAAAGAGCGTACCACCGGCCGCAGTTTCTACGAGGCCCTTGCGCTGCATGTGAGCGCCGGTGAACGAGCCCTTCTCGTGACCGAAAAGCTCGCTCTCGATAAGATTCTCAGGGATGGCGTTACAGTTGACAGCGACAAATGGCCCGTCCTTGCGCGCGCTGCGTCGATGGATAGCCAGCGCCGCCATCTCCTTGCCCGTCCCGCTTTCCCCAAGGACAAGCACCGGGGCCTGGGTCGGCGCGACTTTGCGAATGACCGAGAACACACCCTGCATTTGAGCACTGGTCCCGAACATGCCTTCGAAGACTTCCGGTCCGGAATGCCTCTGCATTTCGCGATATTCCTTCTCGAGCTCGGCGACGTGAAAACAGCGCCGAAGAAGAAGCTTCAGCTCGTCGAGTTCGACCGGCTTGCAGAAGAAGTCGTAAGCGCCAGCGCCCACCGCCCGCAATGCATTGTCCTTATCACTCTGCCCGGAGATAATGATGATCTTGGCGGTTCTCTCCAAAGCGAGCAGGCTGGAAAGCGTCTCCAGGCCCTCCTCGGGTTCATTCGGACGGGGCGGCAGGCCGAGGTCGAGAATTATCACCGAAGGGCGTTGCGAGGTGAATGTCTCCAGCGCCGCGGTGCGATCCCCGGCCAGCAAGACGTCGTAGTCCTCGCACAGGGCCCACTTCATTTGCGTGCGGATTTCCTCGTCGTCATCAACGATTAGTAACTTCGGTTTCATGGGGGTATTGAGAGTTGAAAGTTGATGGGTATCAGCCATCAGTTGATGGTTGAGAGTTGAGAGTTGATGGCTATCAGCCATCCGCCGCCAGGGGCAGGAAGACTCCGAACTTGGTTCCTTTTCCTGGCTCGCTTTCGACCTGAATATTACCTTTGTGCGCTTCGATAATCATCTTTGATTGGAACATACCGATTCCCAATCCCTGCTTCTTCGTTGTCTGAAACGGTCGAAAGAGAGAGTCTCTCAAAAAATCCTGACTCATTCCGCACCCGTTATCGGCGACCGAGAGAACGGCGCGGCCTTCGCACCGGCTCGTTTCCACGCGGATCTGACCGCCAGAGCCAACGGCCTCCCGGGCATTCAACAACAAATTGGTTACGACGTTCTGGAGTTGCTCGCGATCGACGACGATCTTGGGCAAGGGATGCAGGTCCCTTACCAACTCCACTCCGGGCATGCCGTCAAGGGTTTCAAGGGTTTCAATGACAAGTTGATTGAGATCAGACTCGATGGGTTTGAGTTCGAGTTTATTTCGCAGAACGCTTAGCCGGCGGATGTGACGGTTGATTCGATCGACTGTATTTGCAATCCCTCGCAATGCGTCTTCGCGGAATTGAGGATCATCAAAATGCACGGGAAGATTCTGCAATGTCAGGCCAAGACTCGAGGCGGCGTTCTTCAGGTCATGAACGAAGAACGCCGACATGGTCTGGAAAGCCTCCAGTTCCTTCGCGAGCATCAGCTCATCGGTCAGTCTAAGGTTCAAGAGACCTGCGGCGATCTGGTCCCCAAGGCACTTGAGCAGTTCCAGTTCCTCGATCGTGTAGGGAAGGCCATTGACTCGGTCCGCGAGAATCGCACATCCAAGCCATCGATCACCGGCCCACAGCGGGAGGCAAATCCGATTGCCTCCCGTGCGGAATTGAGCCTCACTGATTTTTTTCAACTTCTCCGCCCAATCCTCCTTCAGTTCCTCCAGATCAAACGGCTGCGAGTTCTTGCGAGCCTCAGGCGGCAGGTCGCTTCGGAGGGAAAGCTCCCGGCTGTCATTGGCCATCAACGCCGTGGACGCTCCGAAAACCAAACATTCCTTTCGCTCATCGACCCGCCATATCGTCACGGACAAGACATTGAAGGTCTCGGAAATCAACTTTGCCGCGGTGGCGCACGCAGCGTCACGATCGAGCACGCCCGACATTCGCCGGGTAAATAGGAGCCATACCTTGCGAAAATCGTGTTGAGGCCTCTTGAAGTGACGGCTCACGAAACGCTTGATCCTCTGCCGAAGCCGCTCAGACAGCGTCAAAACCGCCAAACCCGCAATCCCCAAGAGCACCAGGAAGGCCTGAGTTTTGAAGCTTCCCGTTCCGCCCAAGAGCGCAATGAGTTGAGCCAGCAGGCCTATGACAAAAAGATAGCCGCCGGCCAGCAGGATTGCCACGGTACCTTGCAGGAAGCTTTGCGATGGATAAACGTCGATTCCAAAAATTCCGTTCCGCAGATAACCAATTCCTATCAGTGCGCATCCGGCGAGAAGCGCGCCGGATTCGATATCTATCAGCGTCAGGTCGTACTCGGAGTAGAGCAAGTCTTGACTCAGGGTGTAAATTCTGGCCGCAAAAATCACGGCGAGACCCAGGACCACGAATTTGATTCGCCATCGCGCAGTCCCGACAGTCGCTCGGAAAGTTTTTTCGAGGTTGTTGAGGATCAATACCGCGGAGATCAAGCACAGGACGTTCAAAGCCCTTCCTGCTCCGCCGAAGCTGAGACTCCACCCCTGGCCGGCCTGGGACGGCGGCACCAGATGAATAAGGTCCGACGAAAATCCAAGCGAAATCCCGATGGGAAAAAGGAAAGCCGCTCCCAGGAAGAATTTCCATGTCTCCAGGAATTCCCTGTAGTTTCCGCGTGAATAGCTTAGGCTAAAGGCCAGCCAGATTCCCGGCAGGAGGGACCTGGTCACGAGAGCAAGAGTTTGGAAATGGGCGACTTTCTCGGGATCCGATACTTGCAGGCTGATGCCTCCCAGAGCGCTTTCGATCGACAGCGCCGCCATTCCCGCAAAAAAGCACCAGCCCGCGAACGAGCGGCGCTTGCGGAAAAGAACCGCCACGGCCAAAGCACTGCTGAAGAGAGCCGCCGCGAAGGCCAAGAGGGAACTTGATGTCACAACGGGGGAATAATCCGCAGATTACGCAGATTGACGCAGATCCAGGACAGTAGGGGTTCGAAAAGAAGAGACACAATTTGCGACAACACCGCCAGGAGAGTTCCAATTACAACGTGCGTTCGCGTTCCTTTGCCATCTGCGTGAATCTGCGACATCTGCGGATAAGCCGTTGCCGGATCAACGAGTTTGAGGAGGAGCGAGGCTTTCTGGGCTTTGCGAGGAACTTGAGGTGATCTCGCCTCTTCGCAGCCACCAGAGCAGCAGGTACAACGGTATCAGCGAAAGCGCAAAGAATAGCGGGCCGCCTCGGTGGTGAATGATGCTATCGATCATCTGTGGGCCGATGTGCACGCAAAGCAAACCGATCACGAGAATACGGAATCCGTTGCGCAGGATTGCCAGCGGAATCACCAGCGAAACCAGAACAACGCGTCTCCAGGGACTTTTGAGGAAGAGATACGATGCCAGAAGGCTGGTGATAAAGAGCACCCAGCTTGAGCGGATTCCGCTGCATTCCTGCGCGACCTGAATGATGATTCCGGGCAATTGAAATATCGTGCCATCGCGCAGCACCGGCGTCCCGGTGATGCTGAAGAGCAGAGCCGCCACCTCGGTCGAGGCCAGCTTCGATGCCGTCTCCAGCCAGTCCACCATTCCGTCGGGCAGCGGGACCATGAAAGATCAAAAACGCGAACGGGAAGGCGACGGCTGTCATCCACTTCCGACCCATGAAGAGAAATCCTCCGACCGAAACAAGGCAAACGAATGAAAGAGCGATCAGGGACAAGTAATCGTTGTGACTTATCGGGGGATCAGTCTTGACCAGGCCGCCCGCCGCAAACAATGCGACGAGGCCCACCACGAGAAGAATCAAGGTCCATCCCGCTGAGAAGACGTAATCCGCCGGCAGTTCCTTGCGCCGAAGATAGATCAAGTAGATTGAGATGAAGGGTATGATAACAATGTGGGAATGAAGATCCGTTCCGATCACATACGTCATCAGAGCGATCAGCGGACGAAGGAAGGCAAGCGCCAGCAGAACGGCAAAAGCGATAAAGCCGATCAGGCGGCGCGAGTCTGGTGACTCGGCCGCCTGTTTTCGACTACACTGTGGGGAAATACGTAATTGCCTTGAATTCATGGCGATAGCGACATACCTCGCGGTTTGCTGGTCGCCTCGATCGCTTTATGATGCGTGTCAATCATCAACAAGATACGCTAACCGTCCTCGGTTTCGCGGCACGCTACTCAGTTTCTTCCAGGAACTTTCGCCATTCGCCCTGAATTCAAGAGGACCTCGAAAGCGTAACCAGCCGTTTCAGAAATGAAGGTCCTTGGCCCGCTCTGAGGATCGCCACCAAGGCTCCGACCCGTAGTCGGTGGGAGTCCAGGCAACGACCCCGACTTTCTTTCCCGCTCCTTCAACCTTGGCGAAAACCAAACGGCTGCGCCGTGGCATGAGGACCAAACGTGAACACGTTGAGTGCCTTGGGCCGGATGTCTCTGGCTCGAAGAGCGTGAAATACGGCCACGGCTGACTCATAGGTCCGTCCGCTTTCGGTAAACTTGGACGGAGCGACAATTATTCTATCCTTGGGAACCCCTGACCGAATCAGTTCGCGTTCCGCCATCTCGGCGAAACTTGAAGGACTCTCGTCCCAACGGCCAAAAGTCGTTCCGCCGCTCGTAACGACGTATTCGTAACCGCCCCGCTCGAATTCCGCCGCCGCGGCGCGTACGCCATCGTAACCAATCCATCCTTCCACGACCAAGACTTCCGCCGGCAATCGCTCTGTCAGCGAAAGGAAGGATTCTCCGCTCAGAGACCACCAAACTCCAGGAATAGCAATTCCGACGGCAATCAGCGCCCAGCCAATCCATGTTGGCCACCATACCGTCCGTCGCCGCAGCAGCGGAACTTTCAGGCTGAATCTCCACCCCATGCCTCAGTCCTGTCCGTGTTTCGCTCACACACTATTCTCTGAGGGTTCCTCATCAAGCAGGCGGCGCAGATAGGCACCGTAGGAGGATTTCCCCAGTTTTTCCGACTGGTGTTTGAGGGCGTTCCTGTCCAACCAACCCTGACGCCAGGCGACTTCCTCCAGGCACGCCACTTTGAGTCCCTGGCGTGTTTCGAGGACCTGAATGAACTCGGCCGCCTCGAGCAGCGATTGGTGGGTCCCCGTATCGAGCCACGCAGTGCCTCTCCCAAGCAGTTCCACGTGCAGTGCTCCGTGATCCAGGTAAATGCGATGGAGGTCTGTAATTTCCAACTCTCCGCGAGCGGACGGTTGCAGACTGCGCGCAAACTCCACCGCACGATTGTCGTAAAAATAGAGGCCGGGAATCGCATAGTTGGATTTTGGGCGCTTGGGCTTTTCTTCCAACGAGAGAACGCGCCGGTCCGATGCGAATTCCACGACGCCGTAGGTGCTCGGGTCGGCGACATGGTAGCCGAAGATTGTCGCGCCGCTCGGACGATCACTCGCGCGCTGCAGATACTTTGTGAAGTCCTCGCCGTAGAAGAGGTTGTCTCCCAGAATGAGGGCGGACGGTGCGCCGCGCAAGGAAGTCTGAGCCAATGATCAAGGCCTGCGCAAGACCGTCGGGACTGGGTTGCTCCGCGTATTCAAGGCGCAGTCCGAATTGCGAACCATCTCCGAGCAATCGCTGGAAGAGGGGCAGATCGGCGGGCGTAGAGATAATGAGTATCTCGCGAATTCCGGCAAGCATCAAAACGGAAAGCGGATAGTAAATCATCGGCTTGTCGTAGACGGGCATCAATTGCTTCGATACGGCGATCGTCAGGGGAAAGAGACGAGTGCCGGAACCTCCCGCGAGAACGATCCCTTTACGGTTCATGGATGTTTTAATGGAATCCGCAGATGACGCAGATTGACGCAGATGAAGGTCGATGGAGACGGAAATTTCACGAATTCTTTGCGAGCTTTGCGGGCTTTGCGCGAGATGATTCAGAGGCCGGATTTCGCGCCAAGGACGCGGAGGACGCAAAGGTCCTACAACCTGATTTCTTCAAGTTCATTTACAAGTCGCTCTATGTTGCCTTTCAGGAGCTCAGCGCCAAAATTTATCAATAGCCCAAGTTTAAGACCCGAGAGTTTCAGATACGTCAATACCTGCTTCTTGTGTACTCGAGCAAGGGCCTCTACAGACTTCAACTCGACGAGGACCGCCCCACCCACGACGAGATCCGCTCGAAAGCCTTCATCGAATCGCTTCCCGCGAAAGAAAATGGGTATCGGCTTCTGGCGTTCGACTGTTAACCCTCTCTGCGCGAGGGAGTCGGCGAGTAACACCTCATAAACAGACTCCAGCAGCCCTGGTCCAACCTCCTTGTGAATCTCCAGCGCACTGTTGATCACGCACGCTGCGATGCGGTTTTCTTCCATTCCGTAATCCTTTGCGCTCTTTGCGGGCTTTGCGCGAGATGATTCAGAGGCCGGATTTCGCGCCAAGGACGCGGAGGACGCGGATTTCGCGCCAAGGACGCGGAGGACACAAAGGTAAATACCGAAATATTTGCTTCAGGCGTTCGCCAGTTAACCAACCCGCCTTTGCGAGGGAGCCTGCGTCCTTTGCGCGACACATGGGTTTCAGAGGTCGGAGATCAGCAAGCGATGCTTCAATCTGCGTCCATCTGTTGCATCTGCGGATTTTTCGACACAATCTCAGCATCGCGCGAGTTCGGGTGCTGTAGGTTCAGAGCGAGGATTTGGTTGGTGAGTCCGACTCTCCGAACAGGAGAGTTCATCTGAAGCGAGTCCTCTTCCAATTGCGGAGATCACGTTCGATGGCCTCATGCACCTCTGTCAGGCGAATTCCCAAACCGGCCAGCTTTTCAGAGGTCAACACGCAATTGGATCGCGGAGTTCTGCCTGCCGTGCGCATGAACTCGTCTTCGCTCTCGAAGAAATCAAATTCCCGGTCACACACTCCGCTTTTTCTTATAAGATCAACCACCTCCCGGGTTGTGACCGATCCGGGATTCGTCATATTATAGGTTCCGAAAGGGACGCGCATCTCCCAGCAACGCATGCTGGCTTCCACAAACTCCTGGAGCTCCGAGATGGAATTGGTCGCGTTCAGAAGTCGCGAATACCGCATCAGCTTCGTAAGATAATTGCGAGGGTTTTCGAATTGGTCGAAGGGAATGCGCACGCGCCAGATGTAGGTATTCGAGTAACCGGCGAGAACTCTCCTCACCCAGCGCCTTCGTCCCGCTGTAGAAGGAGCAATTGTTCTGACGGAAAGCTGAAATTCGGAGCATCTTCTTCAGTGAACCCTGACCCATCCGGTCGAGAGCCGGTGTAAATGCAACCCGAGGAGACGTGACCCCACGGCACATCGGCCGCTTCGCAGGCTTGGGCGATTGTGCCCGGCAGGACGGCATTGCCAGCAAGACACTCCGACTTGTGAATCTCGCAGGCATCCACATTGGGCTTTCCCGTGTATCCCGCCGCATTGACAAGAAACTCGGGCTTATCCGCCCGCAGTGCGGCAGTCAGGGTTGCGAGATTCGTATAGTCGACTTCCGAACGACTCAGGCTGCGGAATGCGATTCCCCTGCGCTTGAAGTACGCCTTGTAAGCATTGCCCAAATAGCCGGAACCACCTAATAAGTATATCAAATTTTGATTCTAAAGTTGCATATCGAAGGGAGCAAAAGGATTCGCTCGATTACGCTTTCCAAACCTTGCCTTGCGCGACTTGGACCGCGGCCATGGCATTTCGGGTATCTACGATGCACTGCGCCCAATCGGCGAGTTCCTGATAGTTCACGCAGGCATGAGCTGTCGCGATGACAACGAGATCGAATCCTGCGATCGTAGGCTTGTCCCAGGGAACGGATTCGGTTCCGGCCCATTGCGGGTGTTCGCGCGTCGGGCGAATCACGGGCACATACGGATCGTGATAAGCCACGTCTGCGCCACGCTGTGCAAGTTTTTCGAGCAACCGGTAGCTCGGTGACTCGCGTTCGTCATCCACGTTGGGTTTGTAGGCAAGGCCAAGGATCAGAATCCGGCTTCCCTTGATTGCCTTGCCCTGATCATTGAGAGCATCCGCAACCCGATGGACGACATAATCGGGCATCGCCGTGTTGATTTCGCCGGCCAGTTCGATGAAGCGCGTGTTGTGCTCGAACTCTCTCGCCTTCCACGTCAGGTAGAACGGATCGATCGGAATGCAATGCCCGCCCAGCCCCGGCCCGGGATAGAAGGCCATGAATCCGAAGGGCTTCGTTTTCGCCGCTGCGATGACTTCCCAGATGTCGATGCCCATCGAAGCGTAAACAAGCTTCAGCTCATTCACGAGGGCGATGTTCACGCTGCGGAAAATGTTCTCCAGGAGCTTTGCCGCTTCCGCGACGCGGCAACTCGAAACGGGAACAAGGTTCTTGATCGCCTTGCCGTAAAGCTGCAAGGCCTTTTCGAGACACGCCGGCGTCAGGCCGCCGACGAGTTTGGGCACCTCGCCGACTTTGCTGTCCGGATTTGCAGGGTCTTCGCGTTCCGGCGAGAAAGCCAGATGGAAGTCTTCACCGGCCTTGAGGCCCGATCCCAGCTCAAGAACGGCCCGCAGATCCTCGTCGGTCGTGCCCGGATAGGTTGTCGATTCAAGAACGACGAGCGTACCCTTTCGCAAATAGGGGGCGATGGCCCGTCCGGTATCCAGAATGTAGGAAATATCGGGCTCACGGTTCTTGCTGAGGGGTGTCGGCACGCAGATGATGACCGCATGGACCTCACCCACGCGGGAAAAATCCGTGGTGGCCTCGAGCCGTCCCGCCTTCACCTGCTCCGCAACCGTTTCTACCGGAACGTGCTTGATGTAGCTACGCCCTTCATTGACCGCGTTCACCTTGTCAGAATCAAGGTCGAGCCCGAGAACATTGACGCCGGATCGGGCGAATTGAAGAGACAGAGGCAGACCGACGTAACCCAGGCCGACGACGGCAATATCAGTCAAGGAGGGTCGAGGACCGGCTGGAGTGAGGTTGGGCGACTGTTCGGATATGAGGACCGAGGCAGACGCGCGAGAGTCAAAAGTTGCTTGCTGCATAATTGTTATTTTCGAAAGGATCAGGATCGGAATTCTGACAAACCGAAGAGAGTGTCACGCTGAAATTAAGTCTTACATCTATCCGCCGATTTGGTGGTTTATGCGTTCGCTTAATAGTGAAAACGGCGTCCGGATCGAATTTCTTGATCTCGTCAACCCACTCTTTGATCGATGGCCACTCGCTTGAGAAGTAACTTTCGCGGGGCGCGGAAGACAACCCGGCAGAGCTCCAACTCTGAAACCCGTTCGGCGAGCCGCAGCAGGGTTCGACTTGAAGTCCGACAGAGTCTTCTAGCCGCGCGAACATCTCGAAAGTCGTTGCGGTCCAATGACATCTATGACGAGAGCCAGAGAAATCTCCATAAGAGTGCGGTTCGGCGCGACTACACAACGCTTCCAAGCCCAATCTTCAAAATCGTGCGTCAATCCGGTCACAACCCAAGCAGGGAAGCGATCAGGTTTCGCTGGATTTCATTTGTGCCCGAGTAAATGCGGCTTCCGATGGCATCCCGCAGCTCACGCTCAATTTCCCAGTCGGTCATATAGCCGTATCCGCCATGGATCTGAATGGCGTCCTCGCAACTCTGGACCCAGCAATCGCTGGTATGCAGCTTGGTCAGAGCCGCCTCCATGACAGCCGTCCGGCCAATGGAACGCTGGTAAGCGCTTTGATAGGCCAAATATCGCGCGGTCTCCAAGCGAAGCTTCATATCCACGATCTTGGTGCTGACAAGCTGGAATTTACCGATGGGTTGGCCGAACTGTTTGCGCTGCTTGGAGTAGCGAATACAGGTTTCCAGTAGCCGTTGCATGGAACCGACAGCACTGGCCAGGATGCAACCGCGTTCCCAAGTCATGGAGTGTGTGAAGAGGCTGGCTCCCGCGCCCTCACTGCCGAGGCGGCTTTCTTCCGGAATTTCGCAATTGTCAAAGACCAACTCACCCATCGGGCTTGTGCGCAACCCCATCTTTTCAAGGTCGCGGACGACGGAAAGCCCTTTGAACGATGTTTCGACAATAAATGCAGCAATTCCGGCGGCGCCTTTGCCCTTATCGGTGGTCGCGAGAGTGATCAGAACATCGGCCACCGGGCCGTTGGAGACGAACATCTTGCTCCCGTTGAGGATGTAGCAGCCATTTTTTTTGGTGGCGGTTGTCCGCATGCCGTATGCGTCCGAGCCGCTGTCGCGCTCGCTCATCGCATTACCGCCGATCAGTTCACCGCCGCATAGTCCGGGCAGGTATTTCCTTTTCTGCTGTTCGGTTCCGAAGGCAACCAGCGGGGCGCACGCGGTCCACATGTGGGCGTTGATCGAGAAGAGCAGCCCGTTGTCGCGGCACGCGTAGCCGAGGCGTTCCAGCGCTCCCACCGTGGTAAGCGGGTCATGCCCGAGACCGCCGTAATCAACCGGCACCGCGAGGCCATGGATACCCATTCTCGCACACTTCTTCCATCCCTCGTGATTGAACACAGAATTGCGGTCGTTTGCGACCAGATCGTGGTTAAGCTCCGTCGCTGCAAACCGCTCTATTGTGTCGAAGAGTTCCAGCTGTTTCTTTGACCAGGAAAAGTCCATTACACGTTGATGTCAGTTCAGCTGTTTGAGCGCTTGATAGTCGATCTTGTCCGTCGAAGTCTTTGGAAGAGCACCATGAAACTCGAATGAGTCAGGAACCATGTAAAGCGGAAGATGCTTTGAACAAAAGGTCTTTAGCTCTATGAGCGAAACGCGCCCTTTTTCGCCGATGTTCAAATGTGCCTTGATTCTGACTCCGGCTGACTCGTCAGAAAGAGCGACTACGGCCGCCTCTCGAACGGCGGTGTGATGGTAGAGACAGATCTCGATTTCGCCCAACTCGATCCGATAGCCGCGCTTCTTGATCATACGATCCCGCCGGCCAACGTAGCGGTAATTGCCGTCCGGCTCTTCCACAACGATGTCTCCTGTCCTGTACCAACGACTGCCGGCGCCGTCATTACCTAGGAATGCCTTGGAAGTTAGGTCAGGCAATGCCCAGTATCCTCGCATAACATTGGGGCCGGCTATGCAGAGTTCGCCTTCGGCGCCCGGCGCGACGACTCGGCCGGCGGAATCGACGACTTTACTCTCCAAGTTCTCACAGATTTTGCCGATCGGATACGGATCGACTCGATTCTCAGCAACGGTCTGGGGAATCTCATAGTACGTGCAGACGTTTGTTTCCGTCGGGCCGTAGAGGTTGAAGTATCGAGGCTGGGGCACTTGCTGCTTAAGGGAGCGGAGGTGCCCGATGGGAAACACTTCGCCAGCAAAAAGGACCATTCGAAGGGAGGAAAAGTCGCTTTTGGGGATCTTTCCAAACTGTACCAACAGACCTAGCGTCGATGGCGTCGAGTAAAATACGGTAATGCGGCGAGTGCCTATCAAATTCGCCAGGCTCTGGGGTTCCTTACCTACTTCCTCGGGCACCAGCACAAGGCTGGCGCCATGTTTCAGTGGCACGTAGATGTCGAAGATCGACAGATCGAAGTGGAACGGTGCGTGCGAAGCAAAGACGTCTGAGTGGCGTGGCTCAAAGGTCTGCGTGCACCAGTCGATAAACGACACGGCGTTGCCATGCGTAAGCATTACACCCTTTGGTTTGCCTGTGGAACCGGAGGTGTATAAAATGTATGCCAGATCTTCCGGCGCCGACTGCACTGTTCGAGCGACGGGGGCGGGAGATTCCGCGTCGAGTTCACCAAGAACGGCGTCGATGTTGTCTCCTCCACCGACAGACTCGAGGACAATCAATTTCGGCACTGGGCCTAGGTTGCTTAGCTCATTCTGGTAGGCAGCCTCGAAGCGCCTTTCCAAGATGACCAACTTTACGCCGCAATTGTTGTGAATATAGGCGTTGCGCGAAGCTGGAGCCGTAGGATCGACAGGGACATACGCTGCCCCAGCTTCGAGGATGCCAAAAATTGCGGCGACCCCATCCGCGCTCTTGCGCAAATAAATGCCCACACGGTCTCCTCTTCCGATGCCCCAAGAGGCAAGCCGGTCACGCAGTCGATTCGAGAGCCGGCGGAGCCGGGCGTAATCGATTTGCCCGCTGCCGTTTCCTTCAATGACTGCAGGGTGCGCCCCACGACCCTCGATGGACGCCTCGAGAACCTGATGCAGCGCCATGGTGCTTGCACCCGCCCGAAAATGCGGAGCTTCAGATCCGCCACGATTGTAAGACAAGTCTTTCATAGGTCCTTGCTGCGATCGTCAAGCGGTCACATTTTGGACCGCACCAAGCTGGCGATGAGACCGATAGTATCCAGATGTTCGGGGTCGGTCTCATGAGGGGCCAGCGAGACCGAAAAAGTGTTCTCAAGAAAAACCACCAGCTTGAGCGTTGCGATGGAATCCAGTATGCCCGTTGTAATCAGCGGTGTAGATTCGGTGAGTTGGTTTGGGTCCTCTCCGGGGAGAAACTCGCTGAGGATGTAGTTTTTGACGGACTGTTCAATAGTTGATGAATTTGTCATGATTTGGTCGCAAAACCGCAGTGGAAAGGTCCATAGCGCTCGCAGCGAGTGTGCGTGCGCGATTGGTTAGGTCAATTCGTGGATCGGCTGTCAATCGATCGTAGAGACTGGTCGCGACTATCGCATTGAACTTGGCATTCATGTGTTTCCAGATATCCGATTGCGCCAGTTTCGCGGGGTCCTGGTTGAGACAGATGTCGGAAAGATCGATTGTGACGAATCCTGCCCTTTGCGCCAGCTCCAAGAGATCGCTGGGCCGCGCTTCCTGCTGCGAGAGGTCTCTTACCAATGGCAGGAAGACGCATACCGGGAGCGCATTCATCGAGCGGCACTCCTGCACGATCTCGTCGTAGCAGGCCAGCACCAGCTCAGACTCGAAGGGGCGGAGACGCTCGGTCGCTATCTTTTCCGTGGTGCCTTCATTCACAGAGGCCTTCAGCAAGACCTTGTCGAGAAATTCATACTTGTGTGGCAAATTGTCGCGCAGCCCGCTGTAAGCGTCGCGGTTAACCCATTCAAAGTCGACGAGGTGCGCGACGAATATCACGATGTCGGGATGAAACCGCCGCACGCGCTTGTCCAGGATCGAAACCTGCCCCAGCGGCCCAACTGCACTTACAGCAAAGTTGAGGATTTCGAACCGAACATCCTTGGGATACTCGTGATTTAGGCGAGTTTCGATGATCGACTTGAACATATCCTCTGCGGCCAGCCCGTAGCCCATTACATTTGACGAACCGAGCAGGGCTATACGGAGTGTGCCCGGCGGTTTTTTCAGTTCGTAGTCACGATCGCGCATCCCCCACCGGTTGCTTGCGAACCGCACGCCCAGATACTCTCCACTGATGTTCGGGAGCACCTCATACCAACAATAGTCGTTTACGCGGGCAATCGGATTGAAGGGAAAGGCCTGGCGCCGGAACGTTTCCGCCAATTGCTTGTTGGTTTGATCAAGGGCGCTCAGATTCTCGTAATAGCCGCGCTCCTGTTTGGGGAGAGTCGCCTGCGTGGGGCGGTCAGAATTCAACAAGGCTGACCGAAGCGTCTCGCTCTCCGGGATTGGGAGTAGTCCGTGAGAAATGGAATACACAAGGCCGAAGACTATGACGATTGGCGCAACGCCGCGCAGAAATTCTTGCCGGAACCACGGTAACGGTCCCCCAATGGCGTTGAACCCGAGATCCGCGGATCTGCTCTTCAAGGTTGGTGCTACTTCAAACAAGAGAGTCGCAATCGCGATGGCCGCCAGGACAAGCCCGCCCCACAGCAGGGTATGCACGTCTGCCAGGCTCCAGATGAACAGCCATTGGCGGAGATTCGGAGTGCTCCACAACGACCAGAGCGTGCTAATCATCGCGAACGTCGCGGCCGTGCGCAATGCCAGGCCAAGGGCTTGACGCACGCTGTAACTACCGTGCGTGAGTGTGCGCTTTCGGCCGCGCGTGTACCTCCCAGAGCGAGTTGCCTAACACCAGCAGCGCGAGAACCGTCCAGAAAAGGGCGTCGGGCCCCGTCACTGAAACGGTGCCTTTTACCCACCAAGTCTGATAAAGGTGAAGTGCCCATGTGATGAAGAAGGACATGAGCGTCGCGAGGACCAGCGCCACAACCGTACCTAAGCGTTTGCATCGAAAGAAGGTCGGATAGTAGACAACCTTCATGATAAAATTCCGCCAATATATATTAACGCGCCGCCAGTAGTCTGTGAAGCTGGAAGCTAAGAAATAGCGATGATTGGTTTCGGGAAGGTTGAATCCGAACAGCAAGAGCATTCCGATCGACAGGTGAAATACCCCGGAAACTTTAAGGTAGAGAAGCGAATTCGAAATGATAAATCTAATGAGATCCGTCCCGTTGCCGACTTCCGAGGCTGGTATGGCGAGAAACTGGTCGACAAGGCGGTAAAGCAAGAGGTGAACGACACCGCGAGTCATCCATCTTGCGCCTCGCTGGTAAATCACCAGCGCCTCCTCATCGTAATATTTCTGGCAGAACGAGCGGAAGTCGATGACGGGAAAGAGCAAAGTACAGACGTTTGGAATCAGAAAGAAATACGCAAGGGAACGGCTAACTGGCGGAGGCTGGTTTGCAGTCGAAACGTCGTACAGATAGATGATGACACGGAACATGAACATAGCTGCCAGGACGGGCCAGACTATTGCGAGGCTTCCACTTTCCCAAACGGCCGCACGGAACGACGCTAAAACCACAGCCGCCATAAGCAGGAGCGAAGCGCGCTTCCAGAAGCCGATGGGGAGGTTGCAGATCGCGATCAGGATCGCGCCGATGGTCAGAATTGCTCCGACGCGGGGCACGGCGAGCGTGAGGTCTGGCAGCGGTTTCTCTGGATTTCCGCCGAGTACAGACAAGCATGCAAGCTATCGAGAGGAGCGTAAAAAAGGGCAGGCGAAACCTGAGCGGAAGGAGATGATGAACGACGAATCCGCCGGCGGCGATGAAGACAATGCGTTTGAAAGCAAGAGTCTCGAGCTGGACTTCGCGGATAATCAATGCAACCAAAATTACCTGGGCAAATATGAACGCCAGGCCGAGCCACTCCGCAGGGCAGAGCGATCGTGCTTTGATTTCCTGTTGTTGAGCCATGAGCGGGACTTATCAGAGTGAGCGGATCAAAATTTGGGAAGCGCGTGGACGGCAGACATATTACGTGCGCTGAAGGAGTTCTTGCAATTTCGTGTGAAAGATCGCAGATACGCATGGGACCAGCTTTCGTCATAGAAGGGATTCCAGCGGATTGACTTGCAACCCGTCGAGGACGGACTGGCCAGGTCCTGTCGCGCTCGACTATTTCGGCGGAGTCACTTCCCCGTGACGCGAGGAGACAGCGACAGTCGAAATTCGATACAAAACCCCTGCGCCGAGCAAGGCAGCACGCCACACCTTGCGCTTGGTAAAATTGCGCCACAATCGACCGCTAAAGGGTATCAAGAAGCAATTTCCGGCAATAGAACGCCTCGGCAAGACCCGTGGGTGAGGCGCACTCGATTCCGCGGATGCGATGCATCGCAGCAAAGGTGTCGCTCGTAAACCAATGCTTTGTCGCTTGGGTTTTAAAGTGCTTTAGCAGCAGCTCGATCTTCCGAGCACTAAGTTGTCCGGATACAGGCGCAAAGACGTTGGGCTGGCCGAGGTCTCCATCGTACTTGAGGATCTCATATTCAAGGATCAGGTGATTCCGGAAGGTGTTCCACGCCAGATCCGAGAGAACCCGGTGATCCTGATGCCGGTCGTCGCGGTAATGGGTGAAAACGATGTCCGGTTCAAATTTCTTGATCTCCTCGAACCACTCCTTGATCGCTGGCCACTCGCTTGGGAAGTAACTTTCGCGAAACGATCCTATCCTAACCTGTTTGCGCGCTACTTTTTCCAGGAAGTTCTCCGCACTTTGCTTCGCCTCATCGGCGCGCGATCCCGGGGCGCTGAAGACAACCCAGCAGATCTCCAAATCAGAAACTTGTTCGGCCAGTTGCAGCAAGGTTCCGCCAGCGCCGATCTCGATATCATCCGAGTGCGCGCCAAGGCATAGGATGCGACGTGCGGAGTTTAAGGGGACGGCCAGCATAGTTTGGAGAAGATGCGGTCTTCTTATCGCGTTCGGCAGAAATTGGCAATCACCGGAAGGCTGTCAGATTGGGAGGTCCGTGTGAATTTTGCGCTGGTTACGACCTCGCGCCAGATCAGCGCAATCGGGAGTTCGGTGTGAAATCTGACAGCTTCTGCGAAGTGCACAGCACGCTCCTTCTCTAGCCGCGCGGATCTTTCGAAAGTCGTTGCGGTCCAATGGTCTCTATGACAAGAGCTAGGGAAGTCCATGGTTCCCTGCCAGGCATTGGCGTGCCGTTGAGAAACCAGGCGAAGAGCGGATGGCACCTGACAAGGGTCGCGTGCAAGAAGTACGAGAGAATCCCCGCCAGAACAATCAGGAAAAAAAACCATCAAAACGCGCGGTTCAGCGCGAAAGAGCAGAAGCGTATACAAGAGTGCCATCACAGGCCAGTGGGCGAGGTACATGGTGTAAGAGGCATCCGCCACGGAGCGGACGCCTGGCATGGCCTTGGCGGAAAAGCGTCGTGCGGACCAGAACAGCAGGCCGCAAATACTGACAATGTATGCGCCCTGCCAAATCCTGCCAAAGCTGCATGAGATAGTGCCGACCGCCCGGCTGATCCAGAAAGGGATTCAGCAAGAGATACGCCACGATGTTGCTGACATTGAATGCCAAGCTATCGATAAGCTTCTCCAGGAGTTCCGCATGATGGAACAGGACATATCCGCCGGCAAGCCAGGGGGCGTAACGGATGGCATTGTCGACATCCGCCGCCAGGTTCTGAGGCTGCGCGAGTCCCGGAGGGAGCGCGCGAGTCCAATGAAGGGTGAAGAACCGAGCGCTGACGAGCAGGAGGATGAAGAGCGCGAGCGGCACTTCGAACTGCTTGATTCGAAGGTCAAGTCCTGGCAGCGCGAGGCGCAACAGGAACAAAGCGAACACCAGAAGAAGGAGAACTCGCAAATACCTTAAGTGGCCCGCGAAATCGAGACGGACAGACCCTTTCGCGGTCGCAACGATCATTTGTTGCGCACGCGATAGGTGGCGGGCCAGATGGTTGAAGATAGCGAGGGTCAGCGTGCAAAATATCAAAGGGATCCCAAGCCGCTCGCTGCGTCGCAGAAGAAATGCCGCTCGGTGAAGTCCTGTCGAGGGTATGCGCTGAGAAGAAGCCCGCGATAAGGAAAAAGCTTTCCATCCGAAAGCTGTGTATCAAGCCGAAGCATGCCGTGAAGGCGTCACTCCCGTCGGTGCAAAGCCATGCGGCGTGAAGGACGAGGCCGAGAATAAGCAGGAAGGCTCGCGCAAAATTGAGGTAGTCGTAGCGGGGAGTGTTCGCTGTCGGAAACCCTGTTTCCCGGCACGAAAGAGACGGCAGGGCTAAGAGAAGAGAGAAGGCGAGCGGGCAGCGCTTCTATATTCTCACAGCCGTTCGCAAATCAGGCACCTGGTTTGCGATCTCGTTTCCTATTTCCAGCGACGCCGTCGCGGCGGGAGAAGGAGCGTTGCACACATGGATTGCGGAGCGGCCCTTGATGATCAGGAAGTCATCCACCATGCCGCCATCGGAACGTAGCGCTTGAGCGCGAACTCCGGCATGTGTTGGAACCAGGTCGCTTTCCGTGACCTCTGGGATGAGTTCCTGGAGGCTTCGGACAAACGCCTTCTTGCTTATCGAGCGATACATTTCCATCAAGCCATCCTTCATGTACTTCCTCGCCAACTTCCAAAAGCCGCCATAGGTGAGCGTTTCGAAAAGATCGGGTATATTGATATCCGTCTTGTGATAGCCCTCCCGCTTAAAGGCGAGCACCGCGTTGGGCCCTGCGTGAACGGAGCCGTCGATCATCTTCGTAAAGTGCACCCCTAAGAACGGGAAGGCGGGGTTTGGCACAGGATAGATGAGCGTGTTTACGAGGTTGCGCCGCTCCGGCACGAGCTCGTAATACTCGCCTCGGAACGGCACAATTTTTGCCTCCGGCTTGACACCAGCCCTCAGTGCCATGCGGTCGCTGTGGAGGCCAGCGCAATTCACGAGAAATCGAGCTTCATATTCTCCCTTTGTTGTCTCGATACGATAGGTGCCGTCCACTTCGCGCAGTCTCCCAACAGCCGTCCCGGTCATCAAAATGCCGCCCTGCTTGCGAATAAGCTCCGCGTATTTCGCGCAGACTTCCTTATAGTCCGCGATCCCCGTGGAAGGGACCTTGATCCCCGCCAGGCAACGGACGTGCGGTTCGACTTCCCGGACCTCTTCCGCCTTGAGCCTGGAGACTGACAGGCCGTTATCGAGTCCGCGGCGGAACAGATTCTCGAGCAGCGGCAACTCCTTCTCCTTCGTTGCCACGATCACCTTGCCGCAGACATCGTGCCGGATGCCGTGCTCCCGGCAGAACTCGACCATCGTCCGACTTCCCTCCCGGGCGAACTTTGCCTTGAAGCTGCCCGGCTTGTAGTAAATGCCGGAGTGGATGACGCCACTGTTTCGTCCACTCTGGTGTCGGGCGAAGTCCGGCTCTTTTTCGAAGAGAACGATTCGCGCGTCGGGATATCTCCTGCCCAAAGTCATCGCAGTCGCCAACCCCACAATGCCGCCACCTATGATTGCATAGTCAAACATACTATTTGTCCTTCATTTCTGATTCAAAGCGAGACATCTCACTCCCTTTTTGCACCTTTTAACTGTCCGCGCGAGAGTTCCACTTTCTTACATCGTGCGTCAGGGCAACCCGGCCAGTAAATACTTTCCATCTTGCAACGACCAAAAGAAGAAGAAGGAGCACACCGCCAAAGAAAATGTGCGACGAGAGCAGCCCGCGCCAGCGCGATTGGAAAAGGAACTCGGGCGCCACGATCTCGAAGCCGATCGCCAGGCAGGCTAGACCGAGCAAGAGGGCCAGCGTTCGACTTCCCTTGCCGAGGAGCAGCACGGTAGGAAGCACTGCGGCGAACACCGGAAACAGAGCTCCATAGTGATGATTCCATGCCACCGGGGAACCGACCGTCGCGGCAACAATCACCACCGCCAGATCAATCACCGATCCACCGCGGGAAACCGCGCTTCCTGATGTTGATCTTCCTGCGAGCGCCAAGACCAGGAGGCCTATGCCGAAGAGCGTGCTGGCGACGTGAATGGTCCAGCGATAGGGCGGAAGCGGGCTCCCAATTTTGTCAACGAGAAGGGCCGCGTTGGGATCCACAAATCTGTGAAGCAGACCGCTGAGGCTTTGATTGTACCAGAAGATTTCTCCCTGCTTTGCCAGGACCCCAAGCACAGCCATGCATAGTCGAGATGGGCCGAAAGCCCGAAGTGGACGCATGAGATCAGAGAGCGGGTAATACGGCTATGAGCAATCCGGCAGACAGGCGGCGTTCGCGCCGCAGGAGCGACCAGACGAGTATCAGTCCATACTGCGGCTTGACCAAGCAGCAGACGCCGAAAAAGAACCCTGAGAGCATCTTTCCCCCACGCAGGAACGATAGCAGGGCGGCTGCCACGAGCGCATTGAGGACAAGTTGAATCTGCCCGAGTTCGTATCCTACGAGAAAAGGGTGGAAGGTCAGCGCCTGCCAGCACGACGAGACAAGCCAGCACCACCGATTCCCGAAGCGGCACCTTCTCGCCGAGCGCCTCTTTCAATGCGGTTTGGAGGATCGCGGCGGACAGTCCAATCGTGATGACGATTGCCAGCCTGCAAAGCCAGCCATTCCAATACTGCAACTCTGACCCGTCCCACTTGCGTATCGCCTCGTCAATCACACGACCCGGCAAGAAGCTAACGATGAAAAGGGCGGACGGAGGATACTGGAATTTGCCGTTGCCCTCGAAGAAGACAGAGTATGGACCGGCGGCCGGATCGATCGACTGCCGCTGGTAAGCCTTGAGCATCGGCAGCCAGGAATCGTAGCTCGTAGGGTGGAAGAGATGAGGAAGACGACCTTGCGCGGTCATTCCCACCGCCGTGCCGATAGACCTGTCACGGATCGTCGTCATGGCTGCAACAAAGAGAATGGAAAAAATCGCGCCGGCCAGCAGAACCACGCCGAACCACACGGCGGCACGCTGTCGCACCTTTTGAGCCGAAGGAAACGGCGTCGCTATTCCGGTCTGAGACCCGGACGCGCGCCATTTTTCTTCCTGAATATCGACTTTAATCGCCCTCATTTAGAACCAGCCTTCGAAAGCCATTGCACCTCTCTGACCAGGGACGGCCTCACCACAACGTTGCTGCGCGGGAAGAGCGTCGTCACGGCTAGCGGTGCTCTTTTGAAGGTCTAAATCCGCACTTCCCAAATTCCCCTGAGGAGTTCCCCCGGCTTCGCTAGCGATACTTTCCTTTCCGGACTTCCATCTATAGATTTGCACCATGTCGGGCAGAGAATCGCCGGCGGAATACACAAGCACGGCATTCCGATCGGGGATTCCAGATTGCATCCATTCGCTGACGTATGGCCTTAGTTCCCGCATCGTGCCGCGCAATACAATGTAGTCCGGTCGCTTTTCCTTGATATAGCGGAGAGCCGTCGATGACGAGGAATGCGGCAAGTAGAGATATTCTGACTTGGAATAGTACGGAATCGCAGAACCTGCATCCATCACGGATTTCTCGGCGGGACGTTGCTCGCGAAGCCAAAGACCCGCCTGCTTGGCGTTGGCTATGCTTTCCCTCGAACCACCAAAGTCGTCGAGAGACGCATTCTGCTGGAAGGCCAGCACGAAAAGCCCTCCCATCACGAGACTGCAAGTGAATAGGCGAGTCGACTCCGCCGCGAAACGCGATCCGCGGAAAACGGCTTCTCGCGTAGCCGCGACCCAGCCTTGCGAGTTCATCAATTCCCTTGGCTGCCCACAAGATCAGGAATGGAAGGGTTGCAAAGAGATAGCGCGCCTGAAAATATTGAAGCGACAGAAGGGCGATGGCAATGGTTGCAAGAATGAAAAACAGATAACATTCCCGTATTAACCTTGTCCTATCCCAGGTGCGGCGCAGCAAGCCAAAAAATATCAGGCAGAGGAAAAAAGGCCCTCCGAACCATGCCATCTGAATGAGGCCCTTGTAGAGATTCCTGGCCTGATTTTTGGCCGATGCCATCACATATAAAAGCAACGTCCTTGGCGGATCTCTTGGCGCCGCAATGTGCTCATTGATCTTGCCCAGGAAGACACCCTCTTCCTCAAGTCCGTCCGTTACGCCATAGTTCGCCTCGGCTTCGCTCAACCCGGATAGCATCTTCGTTCCTATAACCCAATTCAAATTGCTTTTGGCTTCGAAGCGAACGACTCCCGTCTGTCTGTAAAGATAGAGAACGTATGGAGAAGCGAACAATAGAAAGAGCGCAATCATTCCCGCTATGCCTAGAAAAGGCACACTTCGTCCTGTCCTATCAAATGCGGCAACCAAGAGCGCGAAGGAGGCAGACGCCAGCAGCAAGAGGAGTGCTTCCGGGCGCGTCAGATAGGCGCATCCGTAAAGGCGCCCCGGCAAAGAGAAAATGCCGGACAGCATGCGACTCGACAGCTTTGATGGTGTAGTAAGCTCCCAAGACGATGAATGTAAAATACATCGTTTCCGTTTGAACCTGAACCGATGACTTTAAGAGGAGCGGGTGAATGGCTGCCAGGGCGGCAGCGAGCAAGCCCACGGAACGACCATAAAAATGCGTGCCGAGCTTAAAGAGAGCAAAAACCAGCCACACTCCCATCGCGACGGATAGAAGCCGGCCGGCACTTTCGGTATTGTGAGTCAACGCGGCGATTGCCGCGGTGGCGAGGGGATACAGCGGGGGGAAAATGAGTTGCGGCTTTCCGGTCAATCCCTGGCCGACATATCCTTTGCCTGCGAGCAGGTTTTCCGCAATGGCCGCATACTCGCCTCCTTCGTTCTCGATGATCGGGCATTGCGTCTGCAGCCAGAATAACCTTAAGGCCAGAGCAAGACAGAGAATAAGCAGGAGCGAGAGATCAGGCCGCCATTTGATGCTCGGGCCTTATCCTAAGAAGAACGGTCGAAATATTCACGTCGCGAGCCAAGCTGAGTCAGGGGAGTCTCAGAAAATGAGCCGCGAGTGTGAGGACAACGATCCCGGCGATTATGCTGCGGCTGCCGAAGTCCTTCAACGCATAAACAAGCGGATCGTCGGACATTTCTCCGCGAGACGTCTTTATCCACATGCGGCCAAGCCAGTAAAATAGGCCGAGCGCAACAAGCCAAAGGAGAGAGGGGGTTCCGTAACGCGTCAGCAGGTCGGCGGAAGTCAGATAGAGTGCGAATACGAGAACGGACGCCACCGCCGTAGCCAGGCCGATCGGCCACAATACTTTGAGATCGGCAACTTCATAGTCTCTGCCAGGGGTCTCGGGAAGACCGTTGGATTTAAGCGTCATGAGTTCGGAGCAGCGTTTCACGAGAGCAAGGCTCAGAAACACGAAGAGCGCAAAGGCCATCAACCAGATGCTCACCGGAACGCCAATAGCGATCGCCCCACCAAAAATGCGGAGGGTGTAGAGTGCGGCGAGCACGATGACGTCCAGAAGGACGCGGGTCTTGAGATACCAACTGTAGATCGTCGTTGTGATGATATAGACGACGACAACCGCGAGAAGTTCGTACGATTGGGAGGCGGCGAGAGACAGTCCCGCGCTGAGAGTGACCAACCCGAGACCAAACGCCACGGGGATCGGCAGACGCCCGGATGCCAGCGGGCGGAGGCGCTTCCTTGGGTGGGAGCGGTCGTTTTGAAAATCGAGCAGGTCATTGGCGGCGTAGGTCGCAGAGGCGCAGAACGAGAATGCGAAGAATGCGACTATTGCTTCCCATACGGCGCCGGACTCTGTGATTCGGAACGAGGTCAACGGTGGAACAAAAACGAGCATGTTCTTGAGCCACTGATGGAGACGGGCTACGCGTGCCATCTCAAAAAACACCTTGCCGTTGGATTGGAAGGTCCCTTCGTCCTTCCCATCACGCTGAACCTGCGCAGCGACAGCCTGAGGAGCGTT
This sequence comes from uncultured Verrucomicrobiae bacterium, assembly GCA_963763735.1. Lineage (GTDB taxonomy): Bacteria > Verrucomicrobiota > Verrucomicrobiia > Chthoniobacterales > Terrimicrobiaceae > DASTFP01. Next base: position 56,534 of record CAVXQK010000024.1, read on the forward strand.
GACGAGAATGGCAGATTGGGCGGCAGACCAGATGACGAGATCATCCCTGCTGTTGCCAGCATAGGCGAAGCGTGTGCCGGCGATCTTGCGAATGGCATCAAGCTTCCGGGCACCCTTCATGTTGGTGCAACCGTCACTGGCGATTACGCCGTCGAATAGCCCCAGGTGCTCTGCGACGCCCTGGGCGATTCGTTCGTCCGCGGCGGTCGCGAGATAGATCTCGCGCCCATCCGCCCGCTCGCGCACCAAGTAATCGCAAAGGTCCTTTCGATAAGGCAATTGCGTGACATCGAGAAGGTTATCCGCGGCCAGGCGCGCCTTCAGATAGGCTCGTCCGCGTAAGAGCCAGAGCGGAAGCTTGGCGAGGTCGAGCGGACGGTGCTTCACGCATAGAACGAGACCCTCCAATAGCGAATCGGTCGCTATGAGGGTGCCGTCCAGATCGACGAATAGGGGAGGCGGCGCCGATACGGTGATGAGAGGACTGGTAGGAGGACAAACGGCAGGCATTGCGTTATCATAATACGCAAAGGAGAGGATCAATTGCAGCGTGGAACCGAAATTCGGCGGC
>CAVXQK010000025.1:0-284444 GCA_963763735.1 uncultured Verrucomicrobiae bacterium
TAGTTTTTGTTTCGTTAATCCTTACCGAATCGTTCGCTGAGAAAGTGTGTTCATTAATCGGGAACCTCGGCTTCGACGAGCTTCGCCAGCAGCGTGAGGGAATCCTGCCAACCGAGATAACAAGCCTCGGCGGGTAGGAAACCGGGCACGTCTTCCTGAGCCACGGACAACTCAGTCCCACACGAAACCGGCTTCAGAACAACCGTCACCTGCATGACGCCCGGCAAGTTCGGGTCATCAAAGCGGTCCGTGTAGCGGATACGCTCGTGCGGAACCAACTCGAGATACTCACCCCCGAAGGAATGGCTCTTGCCGGTGGTAAAGTTTGTGAACGACATTTTGAAGCTCCCTCCCTCCTTCGCATCCATGTAGTGAACCTTGCCGGTGAATCCGTTCGGCGGAAGCCACTTGGCCATGGCGTCTGCATCGAGGAATGCCCGATAGACTCTTTCCGGTTTGGCGCGCAGGACGCGGTGAAGTCGAATGGTGTTTGTTGTCATGGTTTGGTTGCGGCTTTCGTGATTGTTATTGGTACCGGTGGAGGCGAGACGTTTCCACGCTGCAGCGCAATTAGGCAGCGCGGGTGTTGAGAAAGACATTACGGAAACTTGGTGCTATAGGGCCTCGACGAGCGCCGCGAGTTTCGTGAGAGCCATTCGCCAGCCGGTCTCGTTGTCGAGGGTCCGGGCGGAACCGTGAAAGATAGTGCCCTTGGGAGGGGAAGCCGAGGGAGGGAGTATCCGGCGGCGACGCGGCGATGGCGGCCGTGCCGGACGGCTGCAGGATGATGACGGCGATCAGGACCACAACGAGGATGGCGAGTCCGACGAGAATTTTGGCGATCATACTGGTGAGAGTCTTTGATGGTTTGTGTGGCCGCCGCGCGGTCCTTCAATGTTTCGACGAACGATCCCGGCAGAAAAGGACGCGATCCGGACTTTTCGTGGCTCCAGAGGAGTCGCAGGCCATGATCCTTCACCTCCAGGAGGTGGAGGCGGAGGTCAGAGCATGGCACAGACGCTGGGTGAGTTGCTCGGGGCTTGGCGAGGAAGTCGCTAAGGAAGTCAGCTTTGAGGTGTAACCAGAGACATTTGGTCTTTGATCTGCGTCCCTCTGCGCAATCTGCGGATAAACGCCTCGTTTGAATTTGTCGACCACAAGCATTTCGGAGCTCTCTGAATCCCCAGATGTCTCAGAGGAACGCAGATGAAGAAAGGGACAGGCAGACTCACGTCATAATCGGGGGCCGCGATGACCTTGCATCACGTTGAGATTTGTTTGCGAAAATGGCATTCGCGGCGAAGTGGCTTTGTTTTCCAGGACCTGCATCTTGACTACCTGTTTTAAGGGTTGATTTTGCCGAGCGACGGCGGCTCACTTTCCTATTTGTCGCGGGTGTTTCAACTTCCTTACAAAGCAGCTCGCGGCCCGTCCTTGGTCGCGTGGCCCTCACGGGGTTGCCTTTCAGTCACACGAGCCGTAATTGGGGAGTCGTAGAGCCACGTGAAATTTGTGTTTACTATCTATCAGAAGATAGATAGATTGCGTTCGTGAAATCGGACATCAAAGCTCGGCTGCTTGATGCGGCCCAGCGTCTTGTCCAGACATGCGGACACAATGGATTCAGCTTCCGTGATCTGAGCCGGGAGGTAGGTATCAGGACTGCCAGCATCCACTATCATTTCCCTACCAAAACGGATCTTGCAGTGGCTTTGGTGCGGCGTTATCGCGAGTCACTTGGTGCGGCAATGGCCGACATCGCCGTTAAGAAAACTTCGCTCGCCGAGAGGCTGGAGTCCACCGCCAAACTCTATATCGATACCCTGAACAATGAGTCGCGTGCCTGTGTGTGCGCCGCACTGGCCGGTGAATACTTGAGCCTGCCCCGCAAGGTGCAAATCGAGCTTGGCAAATTGATCTCCGACAGCGAGGCGTGGATGGTCCGTTTTCTGGTAGAAGGGCGCAGCCGCGCAGAAATCGCCAAAGACAGCGACCCCGTCTCGTTGGCCCGGCTGTGGTACGCTGCATTGCAGGGAGCGTTGCTGGTAGCCCGCACCGGGCGCGCGGAAATTCTGGACGATGTCACCAAGGCGCTCAGTCGCCTCACGCTGAATGGAAAATAACGTTGTAAGGTTTTGCCCGCAAAACCTACCTAGGCATAGATAGTATTGTAGAGCTTCGCCGTCCGGCGGTGAACCGCAGGCCAACCAAGAAAGCCGGAACAAACTGAAACCCACGAATCATGAAAACAGCAATTATCATTGTCGCAGATCCCAAGTCAGGAACCGAGGAGGCCGATGGACGTCTCTTCAACGCGCTGGCTCTGGCCCAGGAATGCAAGCAACGCGGAGACGAGGTCGAGGTGGCCTTCATCGGCGCCGGCACCCGCTGGCCCGCGGAACTCACGAAACTCAGTCATCCATTCAACGCGCTTTACAACAGCGTCCGAGAGGTCGTCAAAGGCGCGTCCCGTGCCTGCGCCACCGTCTTCGGAGCCAAGGACGGCGTGGAAGCGTGCGGCCTGCCACTGGCGTCGGACAACGACCTGCCCGGTACGCCCGGACTGCTCAGTGTGCGGCGCTATATCGCCGAGGGCCGGAGCACACTGGTGTTCTGAAAATCGGTCAAGCGGGTGGCCGGGGTTCACTCGGAATTCAGGGCACCCGATCACCATAGCTCAACTTTCGAATAAATATGAACACTCTTCCCGCTTATCCCAAGACCGCCTACCGGACGGTCTCTGTCAACGGCCTCGATATTTTTTATCGCGAGGCCGGTTCCAACGAGAACCCGGGCGTCCTCTTGCTGCACGGTTTTCCAACCTCATCGCACATGTTCCGCGAGCTCATCCCGGCCCTCGCCGTGGACTTTCATGTCATCGCGCCGGACTATCCCGGCTTTGGGAACAGTTCCGCGCCGACCGCGAATGGATTCGCCTACACCTTCGACAATCTGGCCGACATTGTGGAGGCGTTCCTGCTCCAGATCGGATGGGAGCGCTTTGCGTTGTTTATCCAGGACTACGGAGCGCCCGTCGGATTGCGCATCGCAAGACGACATCCCGAGTGGGTAGCAGCTCTGGTGGTTCAGAACGCGAACGCCTACATCGAAGGAATCGGACCGGCATTCGACGTGCTTCGACCATTTTGGAAAGAGCGCACTCCGGAGAGCGAGGCGCCTGTGCGCGGGCTTCTCACCCTGGAAACGACAAAGTTTCAATATGCGCATGGCACTCGAGACCCCTCTGCCATCAGTCCGGACGCCTGGCTGCACGATCAAGTGCTACTCGACCGACCCGGCAACGGCCTGATTCAACTCGCCCTGCTGCACGATTATCAAAACAATCTGCCACTCTACGCGGAGTGGCAGGAAACCCTTCGCGAACACCAACCACCGACCCTGATCACGTGGGGGCGCAATGATCCGTTCTTTACCGAGGCTGGGGCGCGAGCCTACCTTCGCGACCTACCTCAAGCGGAACTGCACGTTCTTGAAACTGGCCACTTTGCCCTGGAGGAAGACGGCCCTCTCATCGCCACGCTCATTCGCAATTTCCTGCAGGGGCGCGTCTGAAAGCTGGATTTTTCCCACATGGCAAACAAATATTTAAACCTCGTCGTCACCCCCGCGGTCGCGGAGGCGCAGCAGTTTTACTACGGTCGTTCGCAGAAGGTGAGCTCCGCCACAGGTTGCGATCCACTCGGTCCGGACGAGATCGCCTTCATCCGATCAAGGGATAGTTTCTATATGGCGACCGTCGGCGAGACCGGCTGGCCCTATCTCCAACATCGCGGTGGCCCGCCGGGCTTTCTTCGCGTCCTTGACGCACACAAACTAGCCTTTGCTGACTACAGGGGCAATCGGCAGATGCTCAGTACGGGGAATCTGGCGCGCGACGACCGCGTTTCACTTTTCCTAATGGACTATGTCCAACGTCAGCGTCTCAAAATTCTCGGCCACTCGCGGGTGGCAGACGCCCGCGTACAAGCCGAAGTAGTCGAACAACTGACCGAGCCAAAGCTTCGATCTGTCGTTGAACGGATATTTTTCATCGACGTTGTTTCTTTCGACTGGAACTGCCCAAAATATATAACCCCACGTTACACTGTCGGCGAAGTCGAGGAGCTGGTTAGCCCGCTAAAGATTCGCATCGCCGAGCTGGAAGGAGAGCTAAGCAAGGTCAAAAATGCTGATCAACAGCGACTATTCACCATGAATCCGAGGCTGTGTAAGGAAGTTCCAGATGCACCGACGAATGGCGGTGGACCACTGCGACATCCTCGTCATCGGCAACGGCGCGCGGGGGAACCTGCGCCAGAGAAGTGAGTCGGGAAAAGTATATCCGTTGGTAAGGATTTCGTGGTTGAACCGACAAACCAAACGCATGAGGACCGACGGCCATTGCGACTTCATCATCATCGGCACGGGTGCGGGAGGCGGGATGCCCGCCTACAAGCTCGCGCCCAGCGGTCGCCGGAATCTCATAATTGAACGCGGCCCCGGCGCAGCGGTCTTTTCCTTCGAGCGGGGCGGTGAATCCCGCGCTCACCGTCATTGCCAACGCCTTGCGTGTCGGCGATCATCTGCTGGACCGAGTGAACTGAAAAGTGAGTCCGGCGACGCTACTGTCCGGCTTTGAGATTCCCGAACGGACTCGTCATCGTCAACGATGGAAATGGTCGAGCAGCTCTTCATCGATAACTTCGCGCCGAAGCCTGCGCGAAATTCGATCGAAAATCCATCAGACCTTGGTATGATCGGCGCTTGTTGCTATAGACCGGATTCAGCAGATCGCGCTTCCACTTGCACACCAAGCGAAGCGAAAAATCGCTGATTCCCTGTCAGCAAACTTAGCGGCAGCGCGTTGGAAATGCTCTCCCCTCCGGCTAAGGTTCCGAAACCACCGGCAGCCTGGCTGTATCCCAGGCGGCGAGGCCGCCAGCCATCTCGATGAGATTCGTTATCCCGTAGCGATGAAGAATGCTGGCGGCGATCGAAGAGCGGTAGCCGCCCGCGCAATGGACCGCAATTCGGCGGTCGCGGGGGATTTCGGCGATGCGCTCTTGCAAATGGTTGAGCGGAATGTTCACGCTGCCGGCAATATGCTCGGTCGCCCACTCGCGCGGATTTCTGATATCCAGCAAGAGAGGCGGATCCGCGCTCGCCAGCTCTTCCGCCATCATCGGGGCGCTGACGCGCTCCGTTCGCCCCAGCAAGTCCGGTCTGGCAGCGAGCGCTTCCATGCCCCCCTGCAGATAGCCCTTGACGTGATCGAAACCGATACGGCCCAGGCGCACGGCGGCTTCCTGCTCGCGTCCGGGCTCAGCGATGATCACGATGGGCTTGGCGCGATCGAGCACGGTGCCAGCCCAGGTGGCGTATTGCCCGCCGAGACCAATGTTGATGCTGCCGGCGAGGTGACCCTTGGCATACTCGGCGGCGTCTCGGACATCGAGGATCTGGGCGCCCGCGTCTCCCATTCGAAGCACCTCGGCGAGATCGACGGGATGGAGAACCTGTTCGAGATTCTTCTCCAGCGTGGCGCGCTCGCGAGTATTCAGGATGGCATCGTAGGTGAAGTACGGCGGAGCGTCGGGCTGGTCGGCCGTGACGAGACGAATGAATTCCTCCTTCGACATCGGCTGCAGGGCATAATTCAAGCGCCGCTGATCCCCGAGAGAGGAAACCGTGTCGGAGGAAAGCTGCTTGCCGCAAAGGGAGCCAGCGCCATGTGCGGGGTAGATCAGGGTCTCGTCGGGAAGCGTCAGGAGTTTGTCGTGGAGTGAGTCGTAAAGATGCGCGCCGAGGTCGTTGGCTGTCCACCCGAGCGAGGCGCGCAGGTCAGGGCGGCCAACGTCACCGATAAACAGCGTATCGCCCGTGAGGACGGCGTATGGTCTTGCCGGGTCTTTCTGGAGATCGAAGACCAGGATCGAAATGGACTCGATGGTGTGGCCGGGGGTTTCGAGGACTTGCAGGCGCAGTCCCGGGAAGTCGAGCGTATCGCCGTCCTTCATCGCCACGAAGGCGTATTCCGCCTGCGCGCGGGAGCCGAGATGAATGATCGCGCCGCAGCGCTCGCGCAATTCCAGATGGCCGGCGACGAAGTCGGCGTGGAAATGGGTCAGGAAAACGTGACGGATCAGGAGGCCAGATTTCTCGGCGTCGGCCAGATACTGCTGGATGTCGCGCTGAGGGTCGACGATGACGGCGGTCGAACTGGCCTCGTCCCCGAGCAGATAGGAGGCGTGGGACAGGCAGCCCAGGTAGTACTGTTTCAGAATCATAGAAGTCTCTCTAGCCTACCGCAGCTTGCAAATGGCGCGAATCCATGCGGGCTCGGTTTTGTCCGGGTTTCCGATCCTCCTCAGATCATGTATTCCATCATGACTTCCGGTTCATCTACGGGGGCGGGGGGCTGCTCAAGGAGCGTTTCCGCAACCCGCTTCGCCTGTCCGCGCAACTCCGGCACGGCGATCGTCTCCCAAAGTGTTCCGCGTAGCAGGGGACCAAGAGCAAGCAGCAGGGGGGATCGCTCGCCGTGCCCCGAGATAATTGTGTGGTCGGGATCGACTCGCAGGCCTCTATCTGTGTCGTCCGGCGCCACCAAACCTCGACGGAGCAGGTTTTGCAGCAACAAAGATCGAGAGGCCGTCAATTTGGTAGCCGGGCCGGTCGCATTGATCACGAGATCGCCCGCCTGGCTCTCGCCGTTGCCAAAATGCACGACAACCCGGGTGCCGGATTCCTCTACCCGTTCGATAACCGCAGCGTGAATTTGAAGTTGTCCGGTGAGTTGGGAGCTGGTGATCTGTGCGTGGATGTCCGGTGCGATGCGATGACGGAAGATGTTCCATCGTGCGGCGTAACTCTGAGCGAATGCGAGCCGCTCCTCCCGCGTGAAATGACTCCAGATACGCTGGGTGTGGGGACGCATTTTATCCACGATGATCGCCGGATTGGCGTTTCGTTCATGCAGGAGCGCGCAATGGTGCTGCACAAGCTTGACCAGTTTCTCCAGACCAAGATCCGCGAGGTCCACGCCCGCCGGAGGGAAATCTGGATATTCGATGCCTCGAAAGTGCGAATGGGGAAACCAACCGTGGCGAGAGATGGCATGGATGCCACCCATCCAGCCCAGCGCACGCAGGGAGATGATCACGTCGACCGTGGTGAGTCCGGTTCCCAGCACGACGATGCTTTCGCCTTGACCGGGCAGTCGCTGCTCCAAAGGCTGCCACGGGTCACCCATCCAGGCCGGATGCCCGGCCAGGGTTTCCGACCCCGGAAGCGCAGCTGGCGGCTCATTGCCGGTCGCCAAAACCACGCGGTCCGCCTCGACCGCGGTGGAATCCGTGAGCCGAACGACGGCTGTATCGCCTGCAGTTTCGATGTCCAGGACCTCGCCCGCGACAAACTCCGTCGTGACCGGAGTCATGCCGTCCGCGCTCTGCAGATGATGGTGCACGATGGAGCGCAAATAATCGCCATACACCATCCTTGGGATGAAGCGCTCGCGCAGTTCGATTTCCGGCACGGTGTCGAACTCCGAACGCGTGCGCAGCCATCGCAGGAAATGATCCGGTTCATCCCGAAAGGCGGACATATTCCTCGCGGCAACGTTCAGCAGGTGTTCCGGGCGTCGCGTGCCGTAGGCAACGCCTCGCCCCGCCGGACGGGAGGAATTGATCACCGTAACTTGCAGCGGATGCGTGCTGAGTCGTGCCAGATTCACCGCGGTCATTACGCCGCTGAAACCGCCTCCTATAATGACGATGCGTTTGGGCACTGGTTTCGGCACGAGTTCTCCACGGGAGCGCGAGGCTTATACTCCTCTGACCCGCGCATCGGGCGTTCGCTTAACGTTTTAACGACGCCGTGTCGATGGCTAATTTCCAGCCAAGGCACATAAAGCCCAACGAAATTGGTCGCTGCCGGAAGGCTGTGAGCCACTTCTTTTGATGTCCATTTGAATTCCTCTCGTTGATTGCCTTTTATTTGGTCATCTTAATCCCCAAACCGCTCGAACCGGCAGGCCAGATTGGGCCCTCCCTTCCCTCCATACGCGAGCTCGGCGACGAGGAGAGCGAACGGCTCCGTATATCGGGCGATCCGTAATGGGCCCGCATCTATCGGATCGAAACCCACGTCACGGATCAACGTGGCGGCGATATCTTTGCCTGTCTGTGTGCCACCGCAATAAATTGCCGTGGGTTTCGCGTGCGTTCTCACTCAGAGACCGGTCAACTTCTCCAGCTTTTCGGGATAATCCTTTGCCCAGCGGACTGTACGGCACGAAGCCAATTCCGAGTTCCTCGAGGGTCGGAATCACTTCCTTTTCAGGGGCTCTCGTCCACAGCGAATATTCGCTCTGCAGAGCAGTGAGCGGCTGGATTGCGTGAGCGCGACGGATCGTTTGCACGCCTGCTTCAGAAAGGCCGAAGTGCTTGACCTTACCCTGGTGCATCAGCTCCTTCACCGTGCCGGCGACGTCTTCGATCGGCACGTCCGGGTCAACCCTGTGCTGATAGAGCAAGTCGATCACATCGACCTTGAGTCGCTTGAGCGAGCCCTCGACAGCTTGCCTGATATGCTCCGGTCGGCTGTTCAGGCCCGGCGAACCCTTCATCCCCCGGGGATCGAAATTCGCGTCGAGGTTGAAACCGAACTTGGTGGCGATTACCACTTGATCGCGAAAGGGAGCGAGGGCTTCGCCTACGAGGTCTTCGTTCAAGAACGGGCCGTAAACCTCGGCGGTGTCAAAGAATGTGATGCCGCGTTCCACGGCTACCCGGAGAAGTGAGATCATCTCCTGCGTGTCTTTGGGCGGCCCGTAAGAGAAGCTCATGCCCATGCAGCCGAGCCCGATGGCGGAGACTTCCAGATTGCTATTTCCAGTTTGCGCTTTTGCATTTTGACGTCGTTGTCATGCGCCCACTCAGGCGTGACTGTAACCTCGGATAGTATGCGCGGCCTTTCTCTCGGAATCGTGCGCAGCCTGTCGCGTTCTTGCGGAAAAAAGAGGATCGGTCTTACGAGGCGCTGCGGAACTCCGCAGGCCTCACGCCAACACCCGCGTCGAAAGCATCCCGGCGCACGCAAAGCACAGGTGCGCGAGTGTCTCATCGCGTCCGAAGAAGTCGATCACTCCCACCTCGTCGGCCTTGCCTGGATATACGCCGCTTCCAAGGCCGCAAAGAACTGATCCCCCGCAAGGTGGATGATGATGAAATCGAGCTCCTCGCCGACGGGTGAACTGCCGCGCAGCTCGTACAGAGTTTTTGAGCGGGTGACAAAGATGTCGCCTCGCTGGAGTTGCCGGCGTCACCCAAGCCTCTCCGGGTTCGCGCTCCTGCAGCTCCGCCGAGCCGCCGAGACGCAGGAGATCAACGGCTCGGCGGTCGCGGGCACGAGGAATCGATCGACAACCCTTGGAAACCGAAAGTGTCGCACGTACAGCCCCGACCATTGGAGCGAGGGCGCTGTCCGCCACAACCCGGCCATTCGCATGGCGGGGAAATACTTGCCGCAGTCGTTCGCTCAGGGGTGTTCACCAGATGGATGCGTGGGACGGCTTACTTCGCTGCATCACGGCCCTTCCCGGGGGCTAGGTATTGCCTGGGATTCGCCACGTGGGTCAGAGTCGATCGGTGTCTCATGACTTGCTTGCTGTGGGCCGATGATGCAATCGAGGATTGCGCTGAGGATTCGGTAAATGAGTTTCATCGCGATTTCAATGTCGCCGACGCGCGAGCATCCGCAACAAAAGGCGCCTCGGTTATTCGGACGCTCCCTTCCCGTTGGCCGGGGCAGCGAGATCCCGATGGGCCTCCCCGCCGCGAAAATTGTTTTTGGAAAATTTTGGCTTCGGTGCGATCCGAATATCTTGACATAAGACGACGATCTCGTTATGATATGCGCGTATCACAAACAACCTATTTGGAGGTCACCATGTTTCTGACGCCTGAACAAATGGATGAGAAGATTGACGCGCATTTCGCCTACGAGGGGAATGACGATGTTGAAGGGGTGCTGGCTACGTTGGATGTCGATGCCACCCATGATGTCGTGGGGTCGCCCTTGGGAACGCGCCACGGTCGTGAGGCGGCGCGGCCCTTCTATGAGAGCCTGTTTGCCGACCTATCGGAGAGCAAGGTTACGCCGATAAGGCGGCTTTACGGCGACAGCTTTCTTGTCGACGAGTCGTTCTGGGAAGGGAGGGCTCCGGGGCGGCCGTTCGGCCTGGAAGGCAGGGGACGTCCGCTTTCCTTTCGCCTCCTTCACGTCGTCGAGTTTACCGATGATGGTCACATAAGCAGAGAGCAGGTGTGGCTCGATTTGGCGGCAATCATCCAGCAACTCCCCCAGGAAAATGAGCGATGAACGGAAGCCGAGCAATCAGGAGTTGCGCACGCGCAAGGACCTGCTCCTTGCGGCCAGCCGGCTCTTGAAGCAAGGCCGCAAGCCGACGATGGACGAGGTGGCAGAGGAGGCGTTGGTCTCGCGGGCTACAGCGTATCGGTATTTTCCAAGCGTTGACGCTTTGTTGGTGGAAGTATCCATCGATGAAGCCGTTGGAGATCATGCGGAAATCTTCACGGATCCGTCGCAGGACGCCGAGACGCGTGTCGATGAAGCGGAGGCCTTCATGCACAGGGTGGTGTACCAAAACGAAGCCTTGTTGAGAATCATGCTGGCAAATTCCATTGGCCGAAATCTAGAGAACGGCGCCGTGCCCAAACGACAGAACCGTCGTATGCCGTTGATTGAAGCGGCCCTTGCGACGTCGAGGCATCGTTTTCGCGATGAGGACTATCAGAGATTGTGCGGAGCCTTGGCGATGATCTTCGGACCCGAGTCGATGATGGTCTTTCGCGATGTTCTTCGCATCGACGAGAAAACCGCGCGACAGATCAAGAGCTGGGCGGTACGAGCGCTGGTTCGCGCCGCTCTCGAGTCATCGGAATCCCATGGCCTCGCGAACCGCGAAGTGCCAACTCAAACGCCTGGACAAGCAACAGCAAGGAAGCTTGCCCGCCCTTCTGCCGGAAGGGATGGGACCAAACGAAAGCGATGAGCCTTCAATCAAGGCCGGGCGAGACACCGGAAGGATATATTTCGGTGAGCTCACTTCAAACAAGCGATCCATCGATGCCGGCCAGACCATGCGGCCTCTCAGCAGGCCGAGTTCGCCCCGAATACTTCGCCTGCCCGACCCCGGGTCGAGCATGGGGATGCTCTTGATCGGATCGTGCAAGGAGCGGCGTGAGCTCGCGACTTTTCTGCATTTTGCCACCTCCGCCGGGCGAACCATCAGCGATCGCGACTCGCATGGCACTCGATCCCTGACGAAAACGTGTGTGTATCGAGAAAGAGCGGCACGCTTGGATCCCTCAAATCACCTCCGCACTTCAGGTTTCCCGGCGCTAGGCTAGGGTCCCAAGAGATATGTTCCGAGAGCTTTTGGTAAAGATCCATCCCAGCGTTTTTCTCAAGGCGGCGAAGGCCGCAGAGACGAGCATCTCCGAGCACGAGCAGCGACTGGTTGAGCTTTGCCAACTGGCCAGCGAGGAAGCATTGCGGCGGCTTGGAGTTGGAGAGAATGGCCTTTCGGCCGAGTCCGTCGAAGCGGCGCTCCGCCAATACGGACCCAATGTTCTCAGCCAGTCGAAAAAGACGGGCCTTGTCGTGGAAATCCTGCAGCGGTGCAAAAATCCGCTGGTGATCCAACTCCTCGTGATCTGCGCGGTCTCGCTGCTGATGGGGGATGTCCGCTCGGCGACCGTTGTGGGGGGCATGATCGTGCTGAGTGTGGTGCTCGCGCATCTGCAAGAGCACCGTTCGAGCAAGGCCGTCGAAAAGCTTCACGCCATGGTGGAAACCACTTGCCTGGTCCTGCGCGATGGCAGGGAGCGTGACGTCCACATGGCCGAAATCGTGCCGGGAGACATTGTTATCCTCCAGGCTGGCGCGATTGTTCCGGCGGATCTGCGGTTGATCAGCGCGAAGGACTTCTTCGTCAGCCAGTCTTCGCTAACTGGCGAATCCATGCCCGTGGAGAAACATGCGGGACCGTCCGAAGCCGCTGGGCGCGGAATCATAGACTTGCAAAACGCCTGTTTCCAGGGGAGCACGGTGTTGAGCGGCACGGCCCGCGGGGTGGTTATCAATACGGGGAGCACCACTCGCTTCGGCTCCATTGCGGAGAAGCTTTCCGGGGAACGGGTTCAGACGAGTTTCGATCGCGGAATCGCGGGGTTCACCTGGCTGATGATTCGCTTCATGGTTGTCATGGTCAGCATCGTCTTCTTGATTGTTGGACTGACGAAACACGACTGGTCCCAAGCGCTTCTTTTCGGTCTTTCGGTGGCCGTCGGGCTTACCCCGGAGATGCTGCCGATGATTGTCACTGTCAACCTTGCCAAAGGCGCTATGGCGATGTCGAAGAAGAAAGTCATCGTGAAACGGCTTAACTCGATCCAGAACTTCGGCGCGATCGACATCCTCTGCACGGACAAGACGGGGACTCTCACCCAAGACCGGGTCATTCTTGAAAAGGCCGTCGACGTGACCAACCGCGACAGCGACGATGTTCTGCGATACGCCTATTTGAACAGTTATTACCAGACCGGATTGCGCAATCTGCTGGATCGCTCTGTCCTTTCGCACACAGAGCTGGACGTTGAACGGGGTTGCAAGAAGGTGGACGAGATTCCTTTCGATTTTCAGCGCAAACGCATGTCCGTGGTGGTGGATTACGAAGGCGACCACGTGCTCATCTGCAAAGGCGCGGTGGAGGACATTTACAAGGCCTGCAGTCATTACCAGGTGGACGACGAAATTAATTTGCTGATTGAGGTGATCAAGGATGACCTCCTCGAGGAATATGAGAATCTAAGCCGCGACGGCTACCGCGTGCTCGGGATCGCTTACCGCGAATTTCCGCGGACCAAAGAGACCTTTTCGGTTGCAGACGAGAGCGACCTTGTCCTGCTTGGATATATTGCCTTTCTTGACCCCCCCAAGGGCTCCGCCGCCAACGCAATCGCCTCGCTCAAGCGGTTCGGTGTCGCTACCAAAATTCTGACGGGGGACAACGCTCTGGTGACGCGAAAGGTCTGCAAGGATGTCGCCTTGGATGCCGGGGAAATCATCACCGGCGACCAACTTCTCGGATTGAATAAAGAGCAACTCGGCGAACTGGCGGACAAGACCACGGTCTTCGCCCGTTTATCTCCTTCTCAAAAGGAGAGCATCATCATCGCTCTGCAAAAGCGCGGCCACGTCGTCGGTTACATGGGCGACGGTATCAACGATGCGCCTTCGATGCGGGCCTCCGATGTGGGGATTTCGGTCGATACGGCGGTTGATGTTGCAAAGGAGTCGGCTGACATAATCCTCCTGGAGAAAAGCCTTCTCGTGCTGGAGGACGGCATTATCGAGGGGAGAAAGGTATTCGGTAACATCATCAAATACATTCGCATGGGCGCCAGTTCGAACTTTGGCAACATGTTTAGCGTTGTTGGTGGAAGCTATTTCCTTCCCTTTCTTCCGATGGCGCCGATCCAGGTGCTGCTCAACAATCTTCTTTACGATGCATCTCAAGTGGGCATCCCCTCAGACCACGTCGATGAGGAATATCTCACGGCACCAAGGAAGTGGAATATAGGCAACATCCAGCGGTTCATGATCCGGATTGGACCGATAAGTTCCCTCTTCGATTACGCCACCTTTTTCCTGATGCTTTATTTCTTCAAATGCATACTCTATTCGGACGCCGCCACGCCGCCGGCAATGAAGACTTATTATGAAAGCCTCTTCCATACCGGATGGTTCGTTGAGTCGATCCTGACTCAGACACTTATCGTTCACATTATACGCACCCCGCGCATTCCCTTTCTCCAAAGCATCGCCAGCCCCTTTCTCCTGTTCACAACAGCGTTGGTCATGATCGTTGGCGCCGTCTTGCCCTATTCGCCCTTTGCCGACTACTTCGGATTTGTGCCCCTGCCCCGAATTTATTGGGTGTGGATCGCCGGCTTCCTGCTTTGCTATGCGTGCTTGACGCACATCGTGAAGGTACAGTTCCACCGGCGATACGGTATCGATTGACATGAAGAGCCTTCTCACCGCACTCCAGGAGGGCCGGCTCATCGAATTGCCGGATAACGACAAGAACAAGGCATTGGAGTATCTGGCGACCCTGATCGAGGCGATTCCAGACATTGGATTCGGAGGTGGGATCACCGAAAGCGTGCTCGCGCGCGAACAGGCTCACAATACCGGTATCGGCAAAGGTTGGGCATGTCCTCACGCCCGGTCGCCTCGTGATGGCGAGCTTGTTTGCTCCGTCGGCTGGGATCCCACGGGCATCGATTATGGCTCACCGGACGGCGAACCCGTGCATTTGCTGGTCATGTATTTCGTCCCGGACACACAGAAGAACGCCTATCTCAAAGAGGTTTCTTCCCTCGCGAAAGCGATTCACACACAACCGAGCTTGCAGGACCTGAAATCGTTGGCCGATCTTTCGGAAGTTCGGCATCGGCTCCTCGATGCGATCAACATCGCGCTGGAATCGACAGCGCCCGATGCCAGAGCTCGGATGATTCAGCTCGAAGTCAAGCACGCGGCTGCGCAACACATCGGATTCGGAGTGCCTGGTGAAATCGCCCGTGCCCTGATTCCGCTTTCGATTCTGGCAATCCCCGGCTCCAAGCCGATCGTCCTTTGTCAGGATCGCGATGTCGTGGCGGCTTTGGAAGGAAAAGAGCAATTGGCTGCTCACCTCGCCGAAAAAGGTAGCGCAGAGCAGAATGGTATTCGGGTGTTCCTTCGTTCGTCTTCCCATTTTCAGCCTGATCGCGTCCTTTACGATTGTTTGGCTCTCAGAGCGACCAAGAGCGTTCCGTAACTTGTATGTGCGATTCCGTCGCAAACTCCATGACATCACTTTCCTCGCGTGAACCTCCGGAGCACGATTCCTTTTGGAAGCAATCTTGCGTACTCTTATTCCGCAGCGCGCTGGATTCTTTGGCCCGTCCTTTTAATTCCCGTACCAACATCGAAGACGGCATTGTCGACGCTGCGGCCAGCCCGTTCCAGCGGCCCACCTGGACCGTGACAGCCCATGAGTGCGACCGCCAAAAGCACCAAGAAGATTCCTTTCACCGGGGGGAAAATACAACCTTTCGCGTTGAGGTTTCAACCCCTCCGCATTGGTTCTCTGGAGTCCCCCGTCTGCCGCTCTTCATGCGCGTAACAGAGGTCCCCCCGGAGGGTCGAGTCTGCTGGATTGCAGGGGCTGGGATCATGTTTGCTTTGAGTTGCCGGTTTCATTCCGGGCGAAACATAAGATTCGCTTGACTGTGACGATTTTACTTCGCTCTCCCGCTTCCCAACTCGTCGCGAGCAACTCCTTGATGCCCTGATAAGTCCTCGACCGATTTGTCCGCAGGTCGGGACGGCGCCTCGATATACACATCCATTTGCTGGCCCGCCTTGATCGGAAGATCTCCGCTGTGAAAACTGTAGATGACCTGCATCACGCGCGTATCCACGCGCTCCGTCGCCCGGCCGGTCAGCGAAACCTTTGGAATCACATAGGGCTCAAATCGAACAAACTTCAATGGTGTGTTAATTTCCCTATTGCCGCGGAGGTAGCCGAACGCCGGCGCGCCACCGCGGACCCGCCAGGCCTCGTTTTCGTCCACATCCGTCCGGACATTGAGCGGCTCCACATTACCCAGCAGGATAAGAGGCTGTTGGAGGACGCCGGTTTGTGCAAATTCACCGAGATGGACCTTTAGCTGCAGCACCTGACCATCCACGGGAGCGCGAACGGTCAAGCGTTCCAGGTCGGTCGCGGTCACATTAGCTTGCTCCTGCGCCAGCGTCTTTTGCGCAGCGGCGGTGTCGGCCACATATCGGCGAAGATCCGCATCCTCTTGGCTTATGACGTGCTGCCCGATCAGGCGCTGGCCAATCTTGTACTGGTAGCTCGCCTGTGCCGCTTGCGCTTCGGCCACCTTTACTGCAGCCTGCTGGCTGGCAAGGGCCGCGCGGGTCGCGCGATCGTCGATCATGAAAAGCGGGTCGCCTTTCTTCACATTGCTTCCGATCTGAACATAAATCTGAGAGACGACACCAGCGATCTGCGTGCCGATGGCGATGTTCTCCGTATTCGCCTCCACCAAACCCGCGCCCGCCACAAAGCTTTGATAAGGTGGAGTTGGTGCGTCGGAAACCATCGGGGTCGGCACCATCGTGCGCGCGCTCTTCAAGGCGGCGAGGACGCCGACGCCG
This sequence comes from uncultured Verrucomicrobiae bacterium, assembly GCA_963763735.1. Lineage (GTDB taxonomy): Bacteria > Verrucomicrobiota > Verrucomicrobiia > Chthoniobacterales > Terrimicrobiaceae > DASTFP01. The sequence goes on from CAVXQK010000025.1 coordinate 16,306, forward strand.
ATACCGACGAGCGCAAGAAGCGGCAAGAGATATTTGCGAACCATAGTTTCCTTCTAATCGCCTTTCTTTTGCAGGGACTTGAGCTGAACCGCGGAAGCGACGACTTGAGTGATGCGACCGTCCTCCATCTCCGCGACACGGTCGGCGAACTCAAAGATGCGCGAATCGTGCGTCACCACCACCAAGGCACGGTTCTCACCACGACCGAGCTTGTACAGTAATTCCATGACTTTGCGACCCGTCTCGCCATCCAGCGCGCTGGTCGGTTCGTCGCAGACGATCAAGCGCGGTTGATGAACCAGCGCGCGGGCAATCGCCACCCTCTGCTGCTGGCCTCCCGATAGGTCCGTTGGCAGCGAGTGCATCATTCGATCGTCAAAACCCACCTCGCCCAAAAGCTCACGGGCGTGGCTCACCGCCGTACGCGGCTTCGTTCCATTGATGATCAACGGTGTCGCCACATTCTCCGCAGTGGTGAGGGAGGGAATAAGATTAAACGCCTGAAAAACGAAACCGATGTTCCCCCCGCGGAAGGAAGTCGTCTCATCTTCGCTCATCTGATTGTAATCCCGCTCGAAGATCGTGCAGGTGCCACCGTCGCGCCTGAGCACGCCCGCAATCACTGAAATCAGCGTCGTCTTCCCGCAACCGGAAGGGCCCACTAACATCAGGAGCTCGCCGCTGCGAACCTCCAGATTCACGCCGCGCAGGGCCTTGACCGCCGCGTTTCCCGTGCCGAAGGTTTTTGTCAGTTCCTCACATCGCACGGCAACGCTGAGAGGGGTTCCATTGACGGCGGCAGTCACAATCTAACTCCGAAAGACCACAGCGGGCTCCAGCTTCATCACCTTGCGAATACTCAGGGCCGCCGAACTCAGACAAATCACGAGCACCGCGACCGCGCTGATAACCAATAGGTGCCACGGCAATCGGAAGGCCAGTTGCGTTCGTCCGCCTACCAGCATCCCCCAAGCTGACGCCGCTCCTACTCCCAAGCCGTAGCCGATCCCGCCGACCACCAATGCTTGCAGCAGGATCATCCGCAGAAGCATCCCGTTCTTCGCACCCATCGCCTTGAGCGTCCCGAAGTAACGAAGGTTGTCGAGCGTGAAGTTATAGAACGTCTGGCCTGAAATCGCGACGCCAACCAGAAACCCAAGGGCCACTGCGGTGAGGAAGTTAATCGGTATCCCGGTGTACTTTAGGTAGTAAAGAAACGTCACCATTTTGAACTCGTCGCGCGTGTAGGCCCGAAGCGCTGTGGCTCGCTCGATACGCCGGCAGAGAGCGTGCAGGTCCTGGCCCGGCTTGGCTTTGACCGCAACAAAAGACAGCAGCAAACGTTGGGACGGCGCGAATGAAGTGGCCGAGGAATAGGTCGTGTAAATGACCGGATTGGATTGGAAGGTCTGTGTGATTCGGCAGATGCCTACGACGGTAGACCAGTTGTCGTTAATCTCCATCTCAGCTCCGACCTTGAGCGGAACTCTCGTTCCGTCGGGGAGAATGTGGGCGAGCTTTCCCGCAGCTCCGGTTTCGTCCACGATCACCCCGGAACTGCGCCGGAGGTCGGATAATTTTCCCACGAGCATCTGAGGCGGGCCGCCCATGAGGGTTTCATCGTCCAGGCCGATGACGATGCACGACTGATACGTGCCATCGGTGCGTCGCACCGAAAGCGTTCCTTTATAGAGCGGCACCGCCCACTGGACGCCCTCCACGCCACGCGCTCGCAGCACCTCCGTGTCCTGCATCGGACGGATGTCGTCGATATATTTGACCTGTGGATCGACGACCCAGATGTCCGGGAGACCAACGTCTGAGAGAAAGCTGAACGTTCGCGTCATGATCCCCGCAAAAATACCCAACTGCTGGGTGATGAGCAGCGATGCGAAGGTGAGCCCAACGACGATACCGATATACTTCGCCCGGTCTCCAAAGAGCATCTTCATGGCGATGAAGTTCATGCATTTACCCTTTCTCGAGTGTTGAGGCGAAAGTCTGGCGAGAACGTCCTTCCGCTTGGCCTCAACAGAGTCGTTTTTAACATAGGGGTCATTGCCTGCGCATTCATTATACGGCTTGGCCGGCGGCAGACTCCTCGGATCTTGTCAATTGTTGAGCCACTGTTGCTTCGCACCGAATCAGCGAAATCGGGTTGCTCAAACTGCTGAAATGCGGCAGTAGATTCGGGATGACTTGCGACCCCACTCTCGATCCCAGCGAGTCGTGGGCTGTCATTAACACCTTCGGGCAACGCAGGCGCGACCGTGAAGGAGCTTGATGTCGGACTAAAATCTTCCTACTACCAAATTGACGATTGACCCTGGGAAGCGCGCCAGCGGTCCTCCCGCGCTAGGCGGTCGCCGATTTTTCGAGAACATGCAACTGGACATAATTTGGTCAGAAATTCCGGTTTATTGGCATCCTTCCATCAAGACACGGCGCACTTCACCAAGCGTGGAGCGGCAAAAGCGCTGGACTCAACTCGCAAGGTGAAAGAGTAAGCAGCATGTCATTCCACTCCATCTATGCGCATGGCTTTGTCCGTGCGGCCGTCTGCATTCCGCGCGTGCGCGTAGCTGATCCGAACTTCAATTTGGAGCGTACGCTCGGCTTGGCTGCCCGGGCTTCCCACGCCGGTGCCGCGGTGGCTCTTTTTCCCGAGCTGGGAATTTCAGCTTACTCCAATGAAGATCTTTTTCATCAGGACGTCTTGCTCGATGCGACCAACGCCGCGTTGAGCCGGCTCATCGAGCAAAGCCAGGCGCTTTCGCCCGTTCTCCTAGTCGGAGCGCCTCTGCGCTTTGAGGGCAAGCTCTTCAACTGCGCCCTGGTAATATACCGGGGGAAGCTGCTTGGCATCGTACCGAAAACTTTTCTGCCGAACTACCGGGAGTTTTACGAGAAGCGCCAGTTCAACTCCGGTCGCAACGCCGTAGGGCGAGAAGTCTTTTTTTGCGGCTGGAACGTGCCCTTTGGGAACGACCTGATCTTTGACGCAATCAACTGCGTCAATTTCTCGCTTCACGTTGAGCTTTGCGAGGACGTTTGGACGCCAATTCCGCCCAGCACTTACGCGGCGCTTGCAGGAGCCACGGTATTGACGAACTTGTCTGCAAGCAACATTACCATCGGCAAGGCCCAGTACCGGCGCGATCTCTGTGCTTTCCAATCCGGCAAGTGCATCGCGGCCTATCTCTACTCCGCCGCCGGACCGGGCGAATCCACGACGGATCTCGCCTGGGACGGACACGCCATCATTTATGAGAATAACGAGCTCCTGGCTGAATCCCAGCGATTCTCTTCGGACGAGCAAATGGTGATTGCGGATATCGACCTGGAACGACTCGCGCAGGATCGCATGCGTTTGACCAGCTTCAACGACGCCGTGGCCGACCATCGGGAGCGCGTACGGGCCATCCGTCGGATCTCCTTCGAGTTTCAAGTGCCCGGGCACGACATTCCGCTAATGCGTAACATAGAGCGCTTTCCTTATGTTCCAAACGATCCCGCACTACGCGATGAACGGTGCTACGAGGCTTACAACATCCAGGTCCATGCCCTGATGAAGCGCCTCTCAAGCACCGGTTTGAATCGCATCATCATCGGCGTCTCGGGTGGGCTGGACTCCACTCACGCGCTCATCGTCGCCGCGAAAACAATGGATCAGCTCGGTCTCTCACGTGAAAACATTCTCGGATACACCATGCCGGGTTTCGCCACGAGTGATATCACGCTGAAGAATGCGCATTCTCTCATGCGCGCTCTGCGCATTAGCGCAGGCGAGATAGATATTCGTCCGAGCTGCATGCAGATGCTGGGCGACATCGGCCATCCCTACAGCAAAGGAGAGCGCGTATTTGACATCACGTTTGAAAATGTGCAGGCGGGCGAGCGTACCTCGCATCTGTTTCGATTGGCCAATTTTCACAAGGGGATCGTCTTGGGCACCGGCGATCTCAGTGAGCTTGCGCTCGGTTGGTGCACGTACGGCGTGGGAGATCACATGTCACACTATAACGTGAACGCCTCTGTACCAAAGACGCTCATTCAGCACCTCGTACGCTGGGTAATCAGCGCAGGCCACTTCGACGATGTGACAAACGCGGTTCTCCAGTCCATTCTCGAGACCGAGATTTCGCCCGAATTGGTGCCGCATGAAAGCGGCGATCAGGGCGCGCCATCACAGAGCACAGAGGCCAAAGTCGGGCCTTACGACTTGCAGGATTTCGCTATTTACTACGTCACGCGCTACGGCTTCCGGCCAAGCAAGGTTGCGTTCCTTAGTCAACATGCGTGGTCGGATAAGACCCGGGGGAGTTGGCCGGACAACTTGCCGATTGAGAAGCATCGACAATATGACCTTGCTACGATCAAAAAGTGGCTGGGCGTGTTTCTCCTGCGCTTTTTCAAGCTGAGCCAATTTAAGCGCTCGTGCCTGACGAATGGTCCAAAAGTCGGTTCTGGCGGGTCGCTCAGCCCGCGTGGTGACTGGCGTGCCCCGAGCGATTCCGAAGCGGATGTGTGGCTGGAAGAGCTTCGTGAGAACGTGCCATCGTAAAGGTCGCGGTCTGGAGAACCGAAGGCCAGGGAGGGCGAGGCTCCCGCCGAGCCGTAGCGGCTGTCTCTTTCACTCCTCACGTCGTCGCCTACGATACTACGGCTCGGCGGGAGCCTCGCCCTCCTGAAAAATTCCTCCGTTCGCGCCGTTGCGTCCGGTTCCGTTTTCTCTTTATAGTGAGCTTTCATGGACGCGGTTCTCCAGGTGCGTCTTTTGGGGAGTTTTCAGCTCCATTGGTGTGGACGCTTTCTCGCTGGGTTTAAAGCGGCCCGCCTGCAAGTGCTTCTCGCCTATGTCTTGCTCCACCGGCAGGCGCCTATTGAACGTTCGAAATTGGCGTTTTTGCTGTGGCCCGATTCGACGGAGGCCCAGGCGCAGACGAATTTGCGACGCGAACTGCATAACCTTCGCGAAGCGTTGCCAGGGGCGGACCGTTTTGTCGACAGCGCGGGACGCACGCTGCACTGGCGGGCTGACGCGCCCGCCACGGTCGATCTCATTGATTTCGAGACTTGTCTGTCCGCGGCGTCGGCGGCCGAGGCCCGCAGGGATGCAATCGCGGCGCGCACCTATTTGGAACAGGCGATGGTTGCGTATGGCGGTGATCTGCTTCCCGCGCGTTACGAGGATTTCGTGCTTTCCGAGCGTGAGCGGCTTCGGAACAAGTGCCTCGGAGCTCTCGAACAACTGGCTGAGCTTTGTGTAACCGGAAGGGATTACCCGAGCGCCATCCGGTGGACCGAGGAAATCCTGCGGCTCGAACCGCTGCGGGAATCCACGTGCCGCAAATTGATGCAGCTTCACGAACGCGGTGGCAACCGCGGCGCCGCGCTCCAAGTTTACCGGGCGCTGGCCGAGCGACTACAGCGCGAATTGCAAGCCGCACCCGATCCGGCTAGTGAAGCACTCTTTCGATCGATCCTTGCGCGGTCCGCGCCAACGCTCCCCTCAAGAAAGGAAGGCTCGCCACACATTCCGTTGATCGGTCGGACGGCGGAATGGGAGCAATTGCACGAGGCCTGGAGACGGGCGCGGGCAAAGCCCTCCCGGATGGTTCTCCTTCGAGGCGATGCAGGGGTTGGAAAGACCCGACTGGCCGAGGAGATGCTGACGTGGGCCACAAGTCGCGGCATTCCCGCCGCCCGCTCCCGTTGCTACGCGGCCGAGGGCTCTCTCAACTATGGCCCGGTCGTGGAATGGCTCGATGCCCCGGAACTACGCAGGGACTGGGAGAGACTCGATGCCATCTGGCTCGGTGAACTTTCGCGCCTTTTTCCGGAACTTCCCACGGGGGACTGGCATCCTGAACTGCTTCATGAGGCCTGGCAACGGCACCGCTTCTTTGAGGCGATGGCCCGGGCCCTCGTCGCGGGTGACCGGCGGCTGTTGCTGATTGATGATCTGCAATGGTGCGACGCCGGGACGACCGAATGGTTGCACTTTCTCCTTCGATTTAAGAGCGACGCCACACTGCTCCTGGTCGCCACCTTGCGCGATACCGATCTGGATCCCGCTCATCTCGTCCAAACGCTCATTGCGGAATTGCGCATTGCGGATCAGCTCACAGAAATCGCGATGGTTCCTCTCAATGCCACGGATACTGCTGCGCTCGCCTCTGCCGTTGCGGAGCGCAGTCTTTCCAACGCCGAAGCCGCGGCTTTGTACGAGCAGACCCAAGGCTGGCCGCTCTTCGTGGTGGAAACAATGCGCGCAGCATCCCTGATGGCGTCAAACCAGGGCGCGGCCGCGCAACCCTCTCCTGCTGGCGAGACGGCGGGGCTGCCGCCCAAGGTGCATGCGGTCATTTCGCGCCGGCTGGCGAGCCTACCACACCGTACTCGCGAATTCGCCGAATGGTGCGCAGCCTATGGGTCGCGGCTGGCTTATACCCTCTGGTTCCTTGGGTTGACAAAATCGGCGTCTGCCGAGGCCCAACGCGCTATCAGTCGTGCTCGGACAATCGGCCATCCCTTTAGCCTTGCCTACGCCTTGAACTTCGCCGCCTGGCTGGCTGACGATCAAGGCAATTCCTTGCAAGCTCGCACTCTGGCCAGCGAGCTTGCTGTCATTGCAGACGACAATGAACTTGGTCACCTGCGCCCCATGAGCCGCATCCTTCTGGGATACTTCGACGCTTTGGAAGGTTCGGCGGATTCCATTGCACGCATCGAAGAGGGTATTCGCGCTTATCTGACGACTGAGCAGAAACTCTATCATCCCTACGCCCTGGCTTTGCTGGCACGCGCTCAAGCGCGCCTGGGACTTTCCACCCTTGCCACCCTCGATGAGGCACTGGCCGCGGCCAACCGCACTGGAGAGCAGTTCTATTCGGCCGAGCTTTTGCGTCTGAAAGGAGAATGCCTCTTGCCATCGCCCAGTGACGCGGCTGAACTCTTTTCTCAATCCGCCGCGCTCGCCCGGGCGCAGAGTGCCCCGATTCTCGAGCTGCGGGCTCTGATGTCCCTCGAAAGATTGGTTCCCTCGCCAAAGACCCGCAAGCGCATCGCTTCTTTACTCGCGCATTCTCCCGAGCAGCCCGACGCGCCAGACCGGGCCAGGGCGGAGACCATCTTGAAATAATTCTCTTCGCGAACGCGCGTGCGAACGCTTTGCGAACGCTCCGTGTGCAAGGGTTGGCTCGAAAACCAATGATAAGTCCAACCCAATTGCCGCCGTCAAATATGAACACCACTCTCGAAGTCCCCGGTCTCGAATCCGAAATCGACCGTCTTGCCTGCGTCTTCCATGGACAAGTGCTGCATCCGCGAGACCTCGCCTACGAGTCCGCGCGTCACGTCTGGAACGGCATGATTGATCGCCGGCCCGCTGTGATTGCACGGTGCGCGGACGAAGAAGACGTCCGCAAGGCGGTGCGCTTTGCGCGCCGCCTTGGTCTCGTGGTTGCGGTCAAGGGGGGCGGCCACAACGTAGCCGGCAACGCGACTTGCAACGGAGGCTTGATGGTCGATCTGTCCCTGATGCGCGGCGTCAAAGTCGATCCCGAACGTCGCGTAGCCGTCGTCGAAGGCGGATGTCTCCTTTCCGATCTCGACGATTCAGCCCAACAGTGGGGCCTGGCGACGCCCGCAGGCATTGTTTCCACCACCGGTATCGGCGGCCTCACTCTGGGCGGCGGCTTTGGCTGGCTCAGCAGAAAGTTTGGCCTGACCATCGATTCCCTGCTCTCGGCCCGCCTGGTGACCGCCAGCGGGGAGACCATTAACGCTACACCCTCTGAAAATCAGGATCTTTTCTGGGCGATCCGCGGCGGTGGCGGAAATTTCGGGGTTGCCACTGCTTTCGAGTTCCGGTTGCACCCGGTGGGACCGCAGGTGTTTTGCGGCATGATCATTCACCCTTTCGAGCAGGCCCAGGAATACCTTCGCTTCCACCGTACGTTCGTGCGCACCCTCCCCGACGATCTCACCGTCTGGATGGTCATACGCCAGGCGCCGCCGCTGCCTTTCCTGCCTCAGGCAGTCCACGGGCGCCTGGTCGTCGCTCTGCCTTTCGTCTATCTCGGCGATCCGGTTGAGGGAGAGCGATTGATCGAGCCCATTCGCAAGTTCGGAGTCCCTCACGGCGAAGCGTTTGGGCTCCACCGGTTTGCCGGGTGGCAAACCACCTTCGATGGTCTGAATGCTCCGGGAGCCTATAACTACTGGAAGTCGCATTACCTCACGGACCTCAGTGACGACGCCGTCATGGCCATCTTGAGCTCTGCGCAGCACCTTCCCTCTCCCCATTGTGAGATTTTCATCCCGCACATGGAAGGGGCAGTGCGAAACGCCTCCGCGCTCGAGACGGCCTATCCGCACCGGGACGCTCCGTTCGTGCTCAACATCCATGCCCGCTGGGAAAGCGAAGCGGAGAGCGAAGCTTGCATGGCATGGGCACGCGGTCTTTTCGATGCCACCCGGAGCGCATCCACTGGTGGCGTCTACGTCAACTTCCTGAGTGACGAAGGCGAGGATCGCGTCCACGCCGCATATCCAGGCGGCACCTTCGAACGTCTGGCGCAACTTAAACGCCGCTACGATCCCGACAACTTTTTCCGTTTGAATCAAAACATCCGCCCTTCCGTCCTGGCGCGCAGGGCCACCCTCGAACGGTAGCCCACCCTTCTTGCCTCTCGGGGCTCGTCCGCTGCTCCGCGAACAAGCATGGGCAAACAGATACCTGAAGTTTTATGACAAAAAGCAAAGCCAAGACCACGTCCCCGGAAAACGGCGACGGAGGCATCGGATTCGAGACAGCCGTCCTTGCGTCAGTCAGCCCTTTGAGCATCGTCACAATGGGCACGTTTCCGTTGAGTCTCATTGTGTGGGGCCGAATGAACCGTCAGCATTTCTATGAATCCCACAGTCTGGAAACGAATAAGACTCCCGTCGATCCAACCGAAGAACTCGAATCGGCGCAGCAAACATCTCCGAGCACGGGGGCGAATCGCATCCTCAATTCTGTGGCTGGAGTTCGGTGGCCTGTTTCTCCGGTTGCCAGAACCTCAAATCAGCCCCATCGTACTTAACCACCGTAAACATTCCGGTCACCAGGTGGTAAATCAAGTGGCAATGAAAGGCCCACACCCCGGGATTATCAGCATCGAAGGCGACAGTGATCTTCGAACCGGGTGGAACCAAAACCGTATCGCGCAGGGCGCCGGATAATCGATCGCCGTCGATTTCCACAACCTCGAAATCGTGCCCATGCAAATGCATGGGATGACCCATGTTCGTGGTGTTGGTTAAAACAATTCCAACTCGCTCCCCCTTGCGGACATCGAGAGAATTCCCATTCGGGTAAGCCGCGTCATTGATCTTCCAAACGTAGGCCGCCATGTCTCCGGCAAGCACCGCAGGAAGCGCGCGGTCGAACTGGCGATCTTCGAGCGGATGGTCTGCGTGAAGCCTTCTTTCCTGGGTATTATCCAGCGCCGCCGTGGAGGCGGAGGCCGTGCGGGAGAGTCGCTGAACCGGCGCTCCCTCCGTGGCCAGCACAACCCCGCAGAGCAATTTCGTTCCCTCGCCTTGGGCGAGAATCGGAAACGCTCCGCCCTCCTTTGGAATGCTTACTCTCAGGTCGAGACGCTGGGCCGTACCGAGCTGAAAGAAAGTGCCCTTGATAGGCCGCACCGCTTTACCATCCGCTGCGAGGATCTCCGCCTCCAACGCGCCCGTATCCACATAGTAGTTTGTGGCAGAAGCAGCAGCTATTATCCGCAAGAGAACGGATTGGCCGGGTTTGACACGGATTATTTCAGGATCATCAAGCGTGTGACGATTGGCAAGCAGTGCATCGTACCTGACATCGACTTCCGCCGCGGGAGCCCGGACGAACGTTCGCACGAGCATTTGCTTCTGATCGTCCCATTTTTGAGCGACGACCTCCCCGGGCTCCGGGTGCCCCTTGATACCAGGCATTTTCCCGGAATCACCCATCTCCATTTTTCCTTGTTGCCTGCCCTCCGGGCGCGCCATCTGCATTCCGTCCTTGAGATCCATCAGAAGTTGCCCCGGAGGAGTGAAAGAAAAGTCCGAGAGCATGACGACAAGCTGCCGGTCCGCCTTGGCTCGTTCCTCAGGGGTCCAAATAATCATTGGCGCTGCGTTGAAGAGCTGTTCCTGAAGACCGTAATGCGAATGCATCCAGTAAGTGCCGCTTTGTTTGAGCGGGAAATCATAACGAAACGATTCACCTGGAGCGATCGGATTCTGGGTCACGAAAGGCACTCCATCCATGGAATTTGGTAAGACCAGCCCGTGCCAATGAATACTGGTTGGAACCTTAAGCTGATTTACCACTTCCACGTGAAATCCGTCGGTCCTTTCCGGAGAATATCCCTGCGTGCCATCAAGCTGTTCGATTGCGACGACGGTAACCTCTTTACCCAGTACCGTAAGCGGAACCTCTTTGACAAACAAACGAACCGGCTCAGAGTCCGAACCGGATGCCGCATTGATGAGGAAGCAAACGATCAGAAATGCGACCGTCCGGCCGAAGCATCCTTTCATGGCGGGAACCGTAGGAAGCGTCGCCATCGAAGTCAATCATCCCTCGGGTGCACCAGCTCAAGATGACACGCCCGAGCCGGAGCCTGGACCTGCCGGAAATGGATCGAGCTCGCTGTGTTTGGCCGGGAAGAGTAATGAGAGTCGACGGAAATTCTCGTGAGCATGCCGCTCCGCGTAACACGTTGCGCTTGTTCGAATCGCGCTCGCACAACCGGAAACTGCGCAGGCGCACGTCCGAATGCGGGTAAAACAGGTCCTGCGGAGTTCGTCCTGGCAGGATCCCCACCTCCCTTTCGTGCCGGCTTCAGTGTCGGCAGCCAGCCCAACGGACTGCATCGGTGGACACAAAATTACAGGCGACTAAGTGATCGTCTGTCGGTTTTGATCATCCGTCGCAGGAGCCGCTTCAACCTTCGCTTGTTGCTCTCGTGATTGGGGACGGCGCCGTTCTTTGAATTTGTTTTTGAGATTGGCGACATCGATTTACTCACTCCCTGGGAAAATAACCCTCACAAATTGGGGGAAAACAGCTTCTCGTAGAGGGTCGCTCATGCTCCAAAGGTTTTCAATGTCAAATTACGACAAGCTCGAAGATCCGGGAAGCATTTCGGTCCACTTCTTCTAAGAGACGGAAAGCGATTCGTTTATCGCGAGTTTCCGCCTGCACGGTTGAAGATCAGGAAAAGGGCGCTACCAGGCCGCCCGCCCGATGAGCTTACGATATTTCGACGACGCAGCCTGCGGAGTTTCCGAAACACCAAAAATACCGCGGGCCCTGGTCTCGTAGCGCCGGCAGTCGTCGCCGAACTTCCGCTCCAGATAACGCTCTCGCGGTCACGTTGTGACCTTTGCAAGCAAGTCACCTCTCTTCGTTCGCGAGGTCGTGAACACTCTTCTCCTAGCCCTCGGGCCGGTTGGACAGCAGGCTCCTGCCACGATTGGGCAGGACCGCAAGGAATCGTGCGCGATGCAGGGTTCGAACCTGCGACTTCCTGCGTGTGAAGCAGGCGCTCTACCACTGAGCTAATCGCGCAACACTAAGGCTTTTTAACGCAAAAGCATCGACGATTTCAAGCTTTCCGCCGCTAAAATGCCGCGTTTTCCCGTTCTCCGTTCGCTTCGCACCTCGGCGATCAGCCATGTTCCGACTTGCCGCGCAGATCCGAAACCGCAAACCTCAGGCCATGGCATTGCCGGAAATAGCGACACGTATTTCCGCTCTCCTGCTGATTTTTTTGGGAGGGGTCGTGCTCATCGGTTACCTCTTCCAACGAACGCTCATCTACTATCCGCAGGCCGCCGATCGTGCCGTCCTTGAGCCGTTGGCCACGCGGGAAGGACTTTCCCCGTGGCGCGACGCCGAAGGAAACTTTATCGGCTGGTACAACCGTCAAGGGGCTGGAATACCCGTCCTGATTCTTCATGGCAACGCGGGTCATGCCTTGCATCGCATCTCCATCGTTTCCCGTCTGCGCGAGGTGGGAATCGACCCGCCCATTTTCATCTTGGAATATCCTGGCTACGGGGCTCGTCCGGGAACTCCCAGCGAAAAAAGCCTCGTCGCCGCCGCCCTCAAAGCCATCGATCTCGTCGGTCCGGAGGTCATTCTCTTGGGCGAGTCCCTGGGCACGGGCGTCGCGTGCGCCGCAGCGTCACAGCGGCCCCGATCCGTCCGCGGGCTTCTGCTCGTCACCCCCTTCGATTCGCTGATCGCCGTGGCAAAAAGGCACTACCCCTGGGCGCCGGTCTCTTTCATACTGAGCGACCGCTACGAGTCGTCTCGCGCTTTACAGAAATGCCGCGCGCCGCTTGCAGCCATTGTCGCCGACGAGGACGCCGTAACTCCGGTCGATTCCGCAATTAGACTTTTCGCGGCTTACACAGGTCCAAAAAAGCTCTGGCGCGTTCCAGGCTCCGGACACAACGAAGTCCTTCGCGACATTTCTGATGCCGACCTGCGGGCGGCGTGCGAATTTGCGCCTTCAGAGAAAGTCACCGAAAGAAACTGACACAAATCGGCGCTCTGATTCGTCTAGCGGCGACGGCGGCGCGCTCCGAAAGACATTCCACGGTGCGTCCGCACCCCTTTTGCACCCCGCAACGAGGCTTCAACGGATCCCTCGTCAAAGATGGCAGAGTAGACATAGGAAAAATCCTCGAGCTTGAGCCGGGGAACCTTCTGGGCGATAAAATGCTCGATTTCCTTCACGTGGGGAAACTCTTCGGCGGTCATAATCGTAAAAGCATCTCCAACATTCTGCGCCCGGCCCGTGCGCCCAATCCGGTGCACGTAATCTTCCGGATGCTGCGGCACATCATAGTTGATCACGTGGCTTACTCCCGCAATGTCAATGCCACGCGCCGCGATATCCGTGGCAACCATCACTTCGTAGCGTCCGTTCTTGAATCCTTCCAACGCCTCGACGCGTTCTGACTGCGTGCGGTTCGAATGAAGCACGGCTACGGAATGATTCTGGTTCTTCAACTGACGCGCAATGCGATCCGCCCCTTCTTTTGTGCGGCAAAAGATCAGAACACTGTCGAATTGCGTCCGCTCCAGCAGGGCGAGAAGAAGCTCAAACTTCTGCGCGACAGCCACAGGGTAGAATGCGTGGCTCACCGTGTCCGCCGGCGAGCGTCTTACTCCGATCTCCACCTTGAGCGGATCGCGCAAGCACCACGCGGCGAGGCCCTCGATCTCTTCGGGAACCGTCGCCGAGAAAAGCAGGGTTTGACGCTTCTTTGGACATTGCTCGACGATCCTTCGAACATCCGGAAGGAAGCCCATATCCAACATCCGATCCACCTCGTCCAGAACGAGAAACTCCAGCGCCGTGAGATTCACCACGCCCCTCTGCATGTGGTCGAGCAACCGGCCCGGCGTGGCGACAATCACGTCGCACCCGGTATCCAAAGCCTCGAGTTGCTTGCCATAGCCAACTCCCCCGTGAATCAAGGCCACCCGAACATGCATGAACCGCGCAAAATCCCTGAAAGCGGTCTCGACCTGCATCGCAAGCTCGCGCGTTGGCTCAAGGATCAGACATCGGGGATGCTCGCGGGGTGAATCCAAGAGCGACAGAAGGGGGAGTCCAAACGCAGCGGTCTTTCCGGTTCCCGTCTGTGCGGATGCTATAAGATCGCGTCTCGAGAGGATTACCGGAATTGCGCGAAGCTGGATCGGCGAAGGATCCACGTAGCCCATGCGTTGAACTCCGTGAACCACGGAATCCGACAAACCCAGGTTTTGAAACGACATATCCCTCTCCATTAGCAGCTCTCTAGATCCGAAAGAAGCCTTTTGCTTCAAGAGGCTCCCAGGAAGCCAGGGCGGCCACCAGATCGTTGGCGGGGCGAAATTCCCGCAGCCAGACTTCCTGCCCTTTATATTCCCCGCGCGACCGCCCGTCAGACGCCAAGTCCACTCGCGCATATCTGAGTCCATAATAGATACCATCGCCGCTCAGCTTGGTGATGGCCTCTTTGCAAACCCAATAACGAAGAAATGTTAGGGCTTTGATCGAAGCCTCAACCCTTGTGAGTCGTTCGGTCTCCTCGCGCGAAAAAAACTTCCACGCCACTGCCTCCGCACGAACCCTCCGGTGCGCTGATTCGACATCCAGGCCCACAGGTCTCGACGAAAACGCGGCGAACGTCCTGCCCGCCGTGTGCGATAGATTGAAGTCCGGAGCGCCAGGAACATAAGGCTTCCCCCGTCTTTCGCGACGCATATTCACTTCCCCGGGGAGACAGCCCATGTAAAAGGAAATGACTCTGCGAAGGCCTCCCTGAGCAGTGCCATAGCTGCTCTTCACCTCTCCGTTCGCGATCCCCTCGTAACGCAAGGATTCCGCCGCACTCAAGTACCGAACGAAAACATTCGACGGACGCATCTCCCAGAAATGGACTCCCCGTGAAGGAATCGCTAAATCTCCAACCTCATAGTCAATCCATTCCGACTGCAAAAAAAGACTCATACCTAATTATTTGCTTGCGCTATGCCATATGTGTTAGCTAAAGTGATGCACCTTATGGACCTTTCAAAAATTGACACCTCGACGCTCGAGAGCCTCATCAAGCTGACGAAAAAGCGCGATATCCTTCTGGATGAACTCAAGAAGCTTGAAGCCGTGATCTCCAGCGTCTCTTCCGGAGGAAAGTCCGAACCTGCCGGCATCGTTCGCAGGAAGGGCAGAGGAAGGCGCCGCTCCACGGTCTCGTCCGCGGAGCCCAAGTCGGCAAAAGCTTCCGAAGCTCCGACCAGCGGACGGCGGGGGGCGTTGAAAGCACGAATCCTTGCCGCACTGAAGAGCGCCGGTGACAAGGGCGTGGCGGTCAAGGAACTTTCCGCAAAACTTGGTGTCAAAAATCAAAACGTTCATGTCTGGTTCAGCAGCACCGGCAAGAAACTTGGGACGATTCAGCGCGTGGGGGCAGGCCGCTACCGGCTCAAACCGGGCGCATAGTCCTCGATTGGACCGCAGGTTCTGCAGGACCAATCCGGCCGAGGCAGAGATTCTGATAGAAGGCTAGCGCCTCCGCGATCCCGTCGGCCCAGCAGCTGTCCGCGACGTAGCCCTCTGAGCGCCGCACGAGTTGTTTCACTGGATCTATGGCGTTAGCCGGGCAGGCCGTCATCTTAGCGTATGAGCCATCGAGCATCGAGAGATCATTGAAGTGATCTCCGGCCGCGAAAACGGAATCAGCCTCGATTCCTTGCAAGCGACACAATTCGCCCAGGGCCGAGCCCTTATGATAGTCCCTGTGGCAGAACCGAAGATAGATGCTGTTTCTCTGGAAGCTGAAATCGGGAAGCCGTTCGGTCTCGTTTTGGATTTTGCCCGCAACGACCTCCATCACGTCTTCGGAGCTTGTTACCAATCCGGCGGGAAGTTCTTCTTCATAGATAATGGTGATTTGTTCGGACTCCTGGGCGAGTTGTTCTACGAAGGCAAACATCTCGAGCGCCTGCTCGAAGAGTTCTCCATGCCGGCGACGGGAGATCGCGTTCCATTCTCCATGGGGGGTCCAGTGTCCGCCGGCTGATCTCCGATGGATTTCCCGCTCGTTTGTTAGCAGGAAGTCCGGCATCAGCGGCGCATCGAAAAGCCTTAAGCCCTCAATGGCATGATCCAGGCTGCGACCGGTATTGATTGCCCACAACCCGCCGCGCCGACTGTGTTCCTCCAGAGCGGTCGCGAAAGACGGCGTGCAGCGACCATCCGATCCGATTGCGATCAGCGTGCCATCGAAATCCGTGCTGAGCAATCGAATGCGGGACATTATCTTTACGCTACACATCTTCCCGGTTCCGGCAATTTTTCTGTGTGCCGGAGCGTTGGAGGGCTATACTCAATGAATGAAATCCGCATTCGAACTCGCCATGAGCCGGCTCGAGAAAGAGTCGCCGACCCAAAAGTTGACGGAAGCCCAGAAGGCCCAACTTGCCGAGATTGATTCAGAGATCACGGCAAAGATCGCCGAGAGGAAGGTCTTTCTTGAGGGAGAGATCATCAAAGCCGCGGGAGATCCGACGGCCGAGGCGCAACTTGGCAAGCAGCTTGCGATGGAGATCGCCAGGCTTGAAGAGAAGCGGGAAGAGAAGAAAAGAAAGATTCGCGACAGTGTAAGCGATGAATAGGGAGACGGCCGACTCTTAGGCGTTCGAGCCATTGGAGACGAATCTTTCGAGGTCCTTGAGTTCAACGTCGATGATGCTGCCGATCTCGGGCTTGAGGGCTTTGCGCGCCAGCGCGACGACTTCCTTGGCTTGGCGTGCGTCACCCCGTGCCGCCAAAGCTTCCGCAAGCGGCCGGACGATGTCGTAGAAAAAGTTGCCGCCGCCGGTTTTTCCAAGGCTTACGACCTGCCGGCGATATTCTGCGAAGGCCTGATCAAGTTGCTTTGCGGCAATGAGTGAAATCACCTTTTGCGCCGCGACGCTTACACTTAAATCCGAGCGGCTTCGCTTATTCTGCGCTACGATCTGGCGTTCCAGGCCTTCCGCCTCCTGGGAAGCGCCCTGCTGCCTGGCGATCTGTGCGAGCGCCACCTGCTGATCAACGCGCGCGTCCCGATTCGTGGCGAACTGCCGCAAAGCCGCTTCATGATGAGACTTCAGGACATTCAACGGTGCGCCGGTGCGTCGAAGATAGTCGGCCTTGGCGGTCCATCCGGCCTCATTCTGAGGGCAAACCTGCATGGCGCTCTCGTAAGCTCTCAGCGCTTTTGCACCATCTCCGGCGCGCTCACACATTCGCCCGATCAAGATATCGTCCTGCGAAGAAAAAAACTCCCGCCCCTCGCCGGCGCCTTGCGCTCGAATTTCGAGCTCGTGATCGGTTACGGGAAGCCACGTTTGCGGATCCAAAGCTTGTCCCACGGCATAGTTCTGATTCTTGTATCGGCCGCAATCGAGTTCCCAACGGGTTTCTGTCTTCAGGTAGCCGAACCAGGCGTGGCCGCCGTCCGTTCCCTGCCCGGTGAAAAACAGTGTGGGCAGTCCCCGGGCCTTGCCCGCGATCATTGCATAGTAGGCCTGATCGACGCAGATCCCGGTCTGCTGGTGGATATTTTGCAAACTGTATTCGCCTTCCGTCCAGCTGAACTTGCCGGATTTCATGCGTTCGAGCGAATAGCTGACCGCATCGAAGGCTTTGGCGAACTCGGAGCGCTGATACCTGACGTTCTTTCGGGCCCATTGGAATTCCGAAGGATCCAGCGGTGCGTCCACAATAAATTTGATTTGCCCGGGACTAAGCTTGCGCAGGTCGAACAGCAGAGCGCGCGACTCGTTGCTTTCGGTCCAAAACTTGAAGCGATCCGCCACCGGCACCTGCGCGAGCGGAACGCACGCCGGGTCAACCTGATGGTGGGGCCAGAAGCGCGGAAAACTTTGGTCGTAAACGACCGCCAGGGCGACGGCGAGGGCGCGGTATTCCGCGAATTTCCGGGGATTTGCCAGGTGCATTTCCTGCAAGCGCAACAAGACTCCGGGCAGATAGTCGCGGTCGGACAGATTTTCAAAGAGCAAACGAGAGAGTTCATCGTCGGCGATCCATTCCGCGACAATTTCCGGACTCAAGGTCTCGGCGATCGTTTTGTCCGAAGGATCGGCAAGGTCAGCAGGGATCAACCGTTGGAGCAACTCTCTGGCCGCGGGCTGGTCCGACAGAATCTGAGTCAACTGCACAGGGTCGGGCGGCGTGGATGCAGGGTCCGGAACATATCCGGGGCCGAAAAAGGTCAGCCGTTGGTCGCCGGGAGATACTCTCAAATGATCGGCAAGGAGGCGGGCGGCCTCCTGCTTTTGACTGCGGGACAACACGTCGCACCATTTCCATAAGGACATCCAGCCGCGATAGGCCGTGACACCCGTGCTGCCAGGACGGAGAGGTCCGCCGGGGAGGTAGGCGGCCAGCAGCGCGCTCCCGAGCGCGTCGCGCGAAGCCAACCATCCGTCTGCAACAATTTTCGCCCGATCCGCGGGCCAAGGCGCCCGCCGGAGGTCGAAGCCATTCCCGAACGCCACGACAGAGCCCGCCAGCATCAGAGCAAAAACAACCTTATTCACCTTATGAGACCTCGCGTCCTGTCAGCTTGCACACGCAGCAGACTCTCGAAGCGCGTCTTGTCGCGCGCGTTGGCTATGGCTTCCTCCTTGCTGATCTGGCGTCCGAGATAGAGTTCCGCCAGCGATTCATCGAATGTCCGCATTCCGTCCTTCGCCCCGATCTCAATTAATCCGACGATCTGCTCCCAGCGGCGCTCCCGAATGGTTGCCCTCACCGCCGTATTCGCCACGAGCACCTCGGCGGCAAGGACGCGCCTTCCGCCCGATTCGCTCGGAAGAAGTCGCTGCGAAACAATGGCTTCCAGTGCATTGGCAAGTTGCGCAATGATCTGCGGCTGTTGCTCGGGCGAGAAAGCATCCACGATGCGGTCGATGGCCTTCGGCGCGTCAATGGTATGCAGCGTTCCCAAGACAAGGTGTCCGGTCTCCGCCGCCGTAACCGTAGCGCTGATCGTCTCGGTGTCGCGGAGTTCCCCGACGAGGATCACGTCGGGATCCTGCCGGAGAGCATGTCGAAGCGCCTCGGCAAACGACCGAGTATCGTTTCCGACCTCGCGCTGCTTGATAATGCTTCGCGCGTTGGAGAAGACAAACTCGATAGGGTCTTCGATTGTTATGATCACGCCGGCAAGCCGTTCGCTGATGCGCTTGACCATTGCGGCAAGTGTCGTGCTTTTTCCTGAGCCGGTGGTGCCAGTCACGAGAACCAAGCCGCGTTGTAGCTCGCAAATCTGATGGATTGCAGCGCTATGCCCCAAGTCAGCCAGGTCCGGAATGTGATGGGGAATGTGCCGGAAGGCCGCTTCGAGCGCTCCGCGGCAGTAGTGCGCGTTGCCTCGGAATCGCCCCAACCCCTCGACTTGCAACGCAAAATCCAGCTCCCATTCGTGTTCCAGCCGTGACCGCTGACCTTCCGTAAGGACGCCAAGAATCATGTTTCTGCAGGCATCCAATCCCAGGGGCGCTTCGTTCAGAGGCGTGAGGTCTCCGTTGAGGCGGGCCAGCGGCGGCGCTTCCGCCGTCAAGTGCAGGTCCGATGCCCCAAGGTCGACAACGGCTGTCAGCAGTTGAACAAGATCAATCTCAGACATCGCGGACTATCGGCGTGTGGCCTGCGAGGAGGAACTGATACCGCGCAGGGCTCGCTTGAGTTCCTGCGGATTATCCGATGAGGCCGCCGCCACCTCTTCGGCGACACGCTGCGCCTGAACGAGCCGCGACACCGCGGAAACGAAATTCTGCGCACTCTGCGGATCGGAGCGCCCGATCGCCTCGGCCAGTTCCGGCAGTTTGCCATCGGCAACGTATTTGCGCATGGCGCCAATATTTGAAAAATACTCCGTGGCAACGACAACACCCGCCGGCAGTGCCGGAAGCAGGCGCTGGCAGAGAACGCCAAGCAATTGCGTGGAGAGCGTTCTGCGGACAACATCGCGCGACGCGGCAGGAAAGAGGAGTTGAAGGCGTTCTATGGCGTCCGTGCAACTCGAGGAGTGCAAAGTGGCCAGGACGAGATGCCCGGTTTCACAGGCCTGGGTGGCAGTAGTCGCCGTCTCTGCGTCGCGAATTTCGCCGACAAATATTACGTCGGGATTTTGGCGCAAGGAACGGCGCAATCCTTCCGCGAAGCTCGGTGTGTCGATGCCAACCTCGCGTTGAGTGAAAAGTGACATTTGGTTGGAAAAGACATATTCTATCGGATCCTCGATCGTGACCACGTGGCGGGAAAACCTCTGATTCATCCACTCGAGAGTCGCCGCCAGGGTTGTGCTCTTTCCGGAACCGGTCGGCCCGCAAACCAGGATCAACCCGGCCTTCCTCGTGATCCAATTGCGAAGCAAATCCGCGGGAAGCCCAAGCGTTTCCAGGTCGGGGATCTCGCTCCGAATGCGGCGAAGAACGGCTGCGCGCCTGCCGAGCTGACGAAGCAGATTGGCGCGAAAGCGAACCCCTGCCCCGGATGTCAGGCTCGCATCATGATCCTGCGTTTCCTCGCGGGCGCCGCAGAGCCTCCAGAGCGCATCGAAGAATGCTGCATCGAGGGGACCAAAATCGAGCAGCGTAAGACTTCCGCCGATTCGGAGTTGGGGCGAGCGGCCTTCGTGGAGGAGCAGATCCGACGCGTCGTAGTTTGCGGCAGCCGCGCACAACGCTTCCAGCGTCTGGGGGAGGGATTCAGCCTTCAAACCCGAGAAGAGCGATTCGTGGAAAGCTCCGCAAAAACAATGGTCAGCGCGAGGCCGGCCGGCGTGCCTTTCAAGCGGGTGCTGACACCTTGCGGCAGATGCTTCATGATTCGACATGTCGCACAATTTCCCGCGGCGTCCAGCCGCGAGCGAAACTCTGCCACACCTCCTCCGAACTCATGTGCCGGAAATCCTCGGCAAGCTGCAAGAGTCCTTGCTGGCGCATCGCGGAGCGGAAGGAGGCGGGCGGCGCGATGCCCACGAGCCATTCCGACGCTCTCAGGACTTTACGGCTTGGCGTGGGGCCTGGCAGAGAACACAACAACGGCCAGGCGTCGTCGTAGGGACGGGCCGGCAGAAAAACGTTGATCAGAAGATCCAACGCCCTGTCACCGCCGACCAGCGCTGTCACCTTCGGCAAGGTATCGGCGGCCAGGCTTGCATGCCTTTGCCAGAAGGCATGGTGGAGAGAAGAGAACGCTGTGGCGAAATCAGCATCGTTTCCCGATTCAACAGCCCGGCTGATCACCGCGAACGAACGCACGGCTACCGCAAGCGCGCCCATGCGACGATGGGGATGATTTGCCGGACGAAGGGCGGAGTATCTCCAAGCGTCGTCGGGAAGGATCAGTCGCCGCTCGCGGTCGCGGATCGCCCACCATTTCTCCCAAAGGCCCCTCAGATACGCGCGGGCTTCGTCATCGCCCTGGTCGAAATGGCCCGCTTTCAAGAAGCCGGAAAGTCCGAAAAGCAAGGCTTCGCCGTCCGCGGCTCTCGCCCGCGCCAAACCGGTGCGCTGCGCCACGAGAAGAAACGGAATCTTGTTGTTCTTAAATCCCATGGCTGCCGCGATGGCCTCAAAGAGAGCCTCGTCACGACCGCGAAGGCGGGCCGCGCGCTGGAAGTTGTCGCACTTTCGATGAAGGCGAAAGCCGGCTGCGGCTTCGATCAATTTCTCCGCTCGCGTTTCGTCGATCGTCCCCGCCCGCCCGGGTTCCAAAGGTTTCGAAGGTTTTCGCGCGGCGAGACATACCTGGGTGACGGCCCTGTTGCCAGGCGTACGCGTGAAGTAACGACGCTGTCCCCTCTGAACGAAGCCGTGAAGGACGACGTTTTCGTAGGAAGGGTTTCGGGAATGCCCGTGGTTCTCCCAGTCCCTCACGTCCTGATCGATCTCAATGTCCCCCGTCATCTCAACTCCATCGACGAGCACCCGGGCGCCACAGAAGTCCGGACCTGGCTCACGGTTCCAGATTCCAAAATGGACAATTTCCACGGTCTCTCCGTCTTCGCCCCGCCACGATACCCCGAACTCTCCACTGAAAATTCGTGCCTGCAGCTCCAGCTCGGGGATGCGAGAGGGGCTCGATTCGCCCAGCCGGATCGCTCCCAGCGCGCTCCGGAGCTGCTCATACGGGAATTCCCGGGAGGCGCTCATCTTTCAACGGGCGGTGAAGCGGTAAATTGCGTGGAGATCGCTTCCAGGAGCTGCGTCTGGGGTGGTCCGGGCGACTTGCCTTTTTGCGAAAGAATCAACGCAACCGCGGCGGATCCCTTCCCGCTCGCCCTCAGCGCTCCGGCCTCTTCCAGCACAAGCCGGAATCGAACGAGCGGATCTTTCTCAATGGAAATCGCCATGTCCAGGGTACCGAGCGCCGGGTTCAGATCGTTCGCGTCGGCCTGATCGGCGGCGAGGGATTCCAGGAACAAGCTGTTGCCGGATTCCCCGGCCGCTTGCGCCAGCTTGGGACCTGCGGCGAGGATATTTCCCCCGAATGCCCGGACGATTTCGCGATAACGCTCCCAGGGGGTCGGCTCGGTTTTCTCCAAGGAAATCCTCCGCCAGACCGCATAAGGCCTGTAAAGCGGATCACCCAAGGCCACATTCATCCACGAAAGCGCCCCCATCGACATGAACGCGCTTTCAGCGAAGGTGAATCCCTCCATTAACCTGTTCTGGAAGATATCGAGATGGGCAGTCAGGGTAAGATAAGGTTCGTAGACGGTCCCGAGCGTCACCGCGGCGCCGTGCTCGAGCAAAGGCCCGCACCATCCCGCGGCGGGATCTCGCAATGTGGAGGCGCTGAAAGAGTGGATATGCACGGCAATCGCTCCAGGCTGGAAACGGAAATTGGGATCCGCAAGCGGCCCGCAAATTGATTCCGCATACCATCCGAAATAGACCGCGGCATCCGTCACAGGATATCCGGATGGAAGCAATGGGGGTTCTTTATCCCGCAGCACCGGAATTCCCTGTCCGCGCATCTCCCTCGAAATTTCGCTCAAGCATTTCAAGCCCACCACGCGATCATCGTCGATCTGGCGCCGTTTCGCGTAGTAATTCGCGAGCGCCTCCGATGAGGGATCCGCAGAATTGTAGACAACGACCAGGGCGGATGCGGGATCCCTTTCGGCATGCAAACCGGTCGCGAAGGCGATCATTGCCAGGCAGCGCACACTAAATCGAAAGCAGCAGTCCATCGTAAGCCAGGCGGATGTTTTGCGGCAGCAACAGTTCGGTTTCGACGTGCCCGAGATCATGGCACATATGCGTAAAGTACGTCCTGCCGGGCGCGATGCGATGGGAAGTCTCGATAGCCTCTTCAACCGACATGTGCGTCGTGTGGGACGCATGCCTCAGCGCGTCGACCACCAGAGTGTCGACTCCGCGCGCCGCTTCCTCGGCGTCCGCGGTCACTTCCTTGCAATCGGTGAAATACGCCAGCAACTTGCGCCCCCCGCGGCGAAAGACCAGTCCAGTGGTTGTTGTGCGCCCATGGGGCAAATCGAAGGGAATCACCTCGGTCTGGCCGAGCCAAAACGGCCCGTCAACGACGAACGGCTCCGGCCGAATGTAATTGAAAAAACGATACTCTCCTTCGAATGCGTACTGAAAAACGCGCCGCAGGTCGTTGAGGGTCCTCTCCGCCCCATAGATCGGCATGGTCTTGTTTTCCATCTCACAGAACCGCCGCAGATCGTCAAACCCGAGGATATGGTCCGTGTGGGAATGCGTATAAATGACTGCGTCAATGCGCGTAACCGCTTCGCGCAGGCACTGGGCGCGAAAATCCGGCGGGGTATCCACCTGAATGACCATTTCGGGCGTCCGAAGCTGGATGGCGCTGCGCAGGCGTTTGTCCCGGGGATCGACCGACGAACACACGGTACATTGGCAGCCAATCACGGGAATACCGTGCGATGTGCCTGTGCCAAGAAACGTAATTTCCACCTCCCGCATTGCCGCCTCTTCATGGCATAGTCCGTCCATGTCCGCAACGCTCGCCTCGCTGCGCATTCGCAACCTCGCTCTAGTCGACGAACTGATCTGGGAGCCCCGGGCGGGATTTGTCGCCGTCACCGGAGAAACCGGAGCGGGCAAATCCATTATTCTTGGCGCGCTGACGCTCGTCCTTGGAGAGCGCGCGGACAGGGAGCTCATTCGTGCAAACGCCGAGGCCTGTGCGGTCGAGGCCGTCTTCGAGGACGCCGGCAATGAACGGATCGCGTCCCTGCTGGACAGTCATGGCGCAGAGGCTTGCGAAGACGGGCGGCTTCTTCTTAAGCGCGTATTGCCCTCCGAGGGCGCAGGCAGACAGTTCGTCAACGGCTCGCCCTGCACCCTCGCCGTGCTCCGCGCCCTGGGAGACCTTCTGGTCGATCTCCACGGCCCGCACGATCACCAGAGCCTCTTCTCACGCGATCAGCAGACTCTTCTGCTCGACAGCTTTTCCGGAGCGGAAAACCTTCGCCGGCAATTCATCGGCGGGCGCCGCAGATTGCTCCAGTTGCTGGACGAAAAAGCGTCCATCGTTCGGGATGAACAGAGCGCCGCCCGCGAAGTTGATCTCCTCACGCACCAGGTCGGGGAGATCGAATCCGCCGGCCTGGAACCCGGCGAAGAGGAAATCCTCCTATCCCGCCAGCGAGTCGCAACCAACGCCAGACGGATCAGCGAGCTCTGCGCCCAACTCGCTGCGGGAACCTCGGATGACGAGAACTCCCTGACTTCCAAGCTTGAGGATCTTTCGCGGCCAACGCGCGAACTTCTTCGCCTGGACGCTTCCTCAAACGGAATTTCCCAAGCCTGCGAAGCAGCTTTTTTGGCCGCAAACGAACTCGTGCGCGCCGTCCAGTCCTACTCCGCCGTGGTCGAAAACGAATCGATCGATCTTCCCGGCATCGAGGCTCGCCTCGATGCCATTCAGTCGCTGAAGCGAAAATACGGACACACGATTGAGGAGGTGATCGCCTTCGGCGAAGAGGCGAGCCGCAAACTGGGCGGGCTTCTTGGGCGCTCTGAACGCCGCGGAGCCCTTGACGTGGAGATTTTCGCGGCGGAGGGGGAGATGCGAGCCTGCGGTGAAAAGCTCAGCGCGCTCCGCCTGGGCGCCTCGCAGAGGCTTGCGGTGAAAGTCCGCTCCGGGCTGCAGGCCCTGGGATTTATCAAATCGGGCTTTTCCATCGCGCTGGAGAAGCTGGAAAACCTCTCTTCCCAGGGCTACGAGACAGCCGAGTTCCTGTTTTCGGCCAATCCGGGGGAACCTCTCCGCCCGTTGCGCGCGATCGCATCCAGCGGCGAAATCTCCCGCGTTATGCTCGCCCTTAAGAGTGCCCTAGCCGATCAGGATGATGTTCCCGTGCTCGTTTTTGATGAGATTGATGCAAATGTTGGCGGCGAGATCGCCGCAAAGGTCGCGATGAAAATGCGAGAGCTTGGCCGGTCACGCCAGGTGCTTTGCATCACCCACCTCCCGCAAGTGGCCGCCGCGGCGTCCAGCCAGTTTGTGGTCAAAAAGGAAATTAAGGACGGGCGCACCCGGACGTTCCTGGCTGAGGCGACCGGTAAATACCGCGAGGAGGAAATCGCGCGAATGCTCGGGGGAAAATCCGAATCGGCGCTGGCGCATGCGCGAGCGCTGTTGAACGGCAGTCCTGGCGGCAAAGTCAACCGAAGGACTTGATTCACAAGAGGCAATCAATAACACTCCGCGTCATGCCTAAACTCACACTCCTTGTCCTGGCCGCCGGAATGGGCAGCCGTTACGGCGGGTTAAAGCAAGTGGATCCCATGGGACCCTCGGGCGAGACCCTTCTTGATTATTCGGTATTTGACGCTTTGCGCTCGGGGTTTGAGCGCATCGTTTTCATCATTCGCCGCGACATCGAGGCCGAGTTCCGCGAGAAGATTGGCTCGCGATACAAAGGGAACGTCGCCGTCGACTACGTCTTTCAACAACTCGATTTGCTTCCCAGCGGATTTTCCGTCCCCGCGGATAGAAAGAAACCCTGGGGAACCGCACATGCCGTGTGGTGCGCCCGCGAGGCCATCACCGAGCCCTTCGCTGCTATCAATGCCGACGACTTTTACGGCCGGGAAACCTATGAAGTTATTGGCGGTTTCTTGAAGTCCGCGGCGCCGGAGGCTCCGCGCTTCGCCATGGCAGGCTATCGACTCGACCACACTCTCTCCGAACATGGCTCAGTCGCGCGCGGCGTCTGCCAGGTGGACGCCAGCGGGCAACTCATCACCATCAGCGAATGCACAGGAATTGAACGCGCTGGGGGCGAAATCGTGCAGAAAGAAGCCGACGGCAGCGTGCGGAAGTTTCGCGGAGACGAGCCCGTTTCCATGAATTTCTGGGGCCTTACACCGGCCATTTTTCCCCTGATCGAAGAGCGGCTTGTCGCATTTTTGAGCACAAGCTCCTCCGATCCCAAGGCGGAATGCTACATCCCCGTCGCCATCGGCGAGTGCATCGCCCAGGGTAAGGCGACGCTCAACGTTCTGCCGACGGACGCCGAATGGTTCGGAGTCACATATCGCGAAGACAAGCCGCAGGTGATGCAGGCGCTGAAGCGGCTCCATGCGGAGGGTGCCTATCCGACACCCTTGTGGAAATAGGGGAAGCAACTTGTTTTAATGGGAGCGAATCGGCTCCCGGATCGAATCGCGGCGTTTGCTCCCATTTTCCATGATGTCCCACCGGCGACATCCTGCCCTCACAGAAGCGAAGCTCTATGGCATACTCGATGTTGGCTACGTTTCCAGGGACGACAGACTGGCGATGGCTGGGATGATGCTCGACGGGGGTGTCCAACTGTTGCAATTGCGCGCGAAGGGCGAGAGTTCCCGGGAAGTGCGCGCGATGGCTTGCGAGCTTGCGCCGCTCTGCCGCGCCCACAACGTTCCGTTCCTCCTCAATGATCATCCGGAGTTGGTGAGGGAAACCGGCGCCGACGGAGCGCACGTCGGACAGGACGACCTAAGCGTTGCCGAGGCTCGCGCACTGGCGGGCGAAAACGCGATTATCGGCAAGTCCACCCACAGCATCGCGCAAGCTCTCGCCGCCGAGCAGGAAGGGCCTGACTATATTGGTTTCGGGCCGCTCTTTGTCACTCCGACGAAACCGGATTACACGCCGATTGGCGTATCCGAGATCAGGCAGGTCCGGCGCCTCGTTTCTCTGCCTGTGTTCTGCATCGGTGGGATCAAGCGCGAGAATCTCGCCGGCGTTCTTGCAGCGGGTGCGCAACGAGTGGTTATCGTCTCCGGCATCCTCCACGCCAGCGATCCTCAAGCCTATTGCTGGGCTTGCAGAGACCTTCTGGCCTCGGTGCCCGATTGACGGGCTACTCGCTCCTGGGAACCCACGCCAGCGCCACCAAACGCACAGTGACGCCGCTTCGAATTGGCTTCACCTCGACCACCTCGACATCCGGTTCGGTCGCGGCCAGCGCCGCGCTTTCCGCTTCGATTTCGGTCTCGATTTCACCGATCTGCTGGCGGATCGCCTCCGCACTTTGTTCCGCGGTCGCAGCTTCTGAACCCTCCTGAATGCTGCGACTGACCCCTCTGGCCGCCGTCGTGGCCTTGCCGATCGTGGAAGCGTTGAGGGCCTTGCGTCCAAAAAAAGCGCCAAGCAGGGCCGAGCCGACGGAAATGACCGTCTGCACGCGCGCTTGGGACGCCTGTTCCTTTTGGCGCTGAACCGCAGCGTCGGCGCGCGCAAGGCGCGCCTGCAGGGCGGCGATCCTGGACGCATATTTCTTGCGCAAGGCCTCGACAGCGGCGTCGCGCTTCTCACGCCCCGCCAGCGCAATGCGCGCCTTGAATTCCGCCTCGGTCTCGTCCGCCTTTGAGCTGGTCTTCAAGCCGGGGCAGCGAAAAATCTGGAGTCGCTGATCTGCAATGACGGCCTGGAGCAAGTCCTTCTCCCAGGCTGCGTAGTTCTTGGGCTGCGCCGCTGCCGAAGGCGCGTCCTCGAATTCTGCGCCGCTAGCAGGCTCCTTCTCCAGCGCCTTGACTTCCAAGTCGGAAACTTGCGTCCAATCCACACCGGACACGCCATCCGGCACCGGCGCGGAAAGAATGGCTTCGCGCGTCTGCTCGATGCCAAGCTTGTTGTCGGCGAATCGAACGCTCGCCACACCCAAGAGCCGTGGGGAATAAATGACCGGGCCGCTGCCTTGCGACGGCAGGAAGACCTGCGGCACCGCGGGAGGCAATGCAGGACGCTTGGAGCTGCGCGAGGCCGGGACGACGGGCGACGTCGAGGCCGCCGCCGCTGGCACCCGGCCCTGCATGAGTGTCTTGATCTGATCTTTGGTCAGGGGTCCTCGAAGATAGCTCATGACCCAGCGCGTCTCGAAGACGACCGGGCCATCGTCGTGGACGTTGTTCATCAGAAAAATCCGATTGCCCAAACTCGCCAGCAGGCTTTGCATGGCCTGGCGGTCAAACTTTCCGCCGGTTGCCGCGCCTTGCAGTCCGTCAAGGACGCGGGCCTTGTCGCGCTCGGTCTGGAGGCGGCCGATAAACCAGGTCCCTGCATTCGACAGCGCCTTGTAGTCAAGATCGACCGGGTTCTGAGTGGCCAGCACCACTCCGACGCCAAATGCGCGCGCCTGCTTGAGCAGCGTGAGCATGGGAAGCTTGGAAGGCGGGTTCACGGTGGGCGGAAGGTATCCGAAGATCTCGTCCATGTACAAAATCGCACGCAGACTCGTGGTGCCACTCTGAGCGCGCATCCAGGAGACGACCTCGTTAAGGAGGAGGGACACAAAGAACATCCGCTCCTCGTCTCCGAGATGCGCTATGGAAAAAATGGCCAGCCGCGGTCTTCCTTCGGGTGTGTAGAGAAACCGTCCGACATCGAGACTCTCTCCCTGGCGCCACGTCGCAAAGCCCGGCGCGGCGAGCAGGTTGTTGACCGCCATCACAAGGGAGAAGCGCTCCCTGGCGGGATAGAAAGTCTCCAGATCAAGCACGCCAATTTTCTGGAATGGGGGATTCTGGACTCGCTCGATGAGCGTGGGCAGATCCAGGTCGTGGCCCTGCTGCCATTCATGGGTCAGCAACGCGGAGAGCAGGATATACTCGCGACTCTTAATCGGATCCGCATCCAGCTTGAGCAGCCCGAGGAGACTGGCGGCCGTCGTTTGCACGCGATCGGCGATTGCTTCCGAGTCGTCCGTCTCCGGCGCGTCGAAAGACGCGAGAACGTTGACCGGGATGCCGCTGGTGCTCCCCGGGGTGTAGATGGCCATATCCACCTTCTCGCGAAGCGTGCGGATGCGTTCGGGCCCCTCACCCCAGGAGGCGAGACCCTTCCTCCACATTTCGGCCTGCTGGGCGGCGTAGGCATCAGGATCCAATCCCTTGCGTTGCGCGTCTTCAGTATTGATCCACGGCCGGAAATCCTCCGCGCGCAGTTCCGGAAAGGTAAGGAGCAGATTTCCGAGATCCCCCTTGGGATCAATGATAATGGCGGGTACGCCGTCAATGGCAGCCTCCTCGAGCAGCGCGAGACAAAGGCCGGTTTTCCCGCTACCGGTCATACCCACGCAGACCGCGTGCGTCACAAGGTCGCGAGAATCATAGAGGAAGGGAGCCTCGCCGGACGCCTTTTCCCCTGGATCGTAGGGGCGGCCCAGATAGAAGACTCCCAGTTTTTCGAAGACGGAGGGATCGAGAGCCATGCTCGCAAAAATACAAGAGGCCACCGGATTTGCGAGAAATCCTCTTGCAGAAATTGGCGGCGCGGGGAATCTCGGAGGAATGCGATATTGCTACCCGGCGCTCCTTTTCCTGCTTCTGGCGCTCTCAAGTGCCCGGGCCCAGGAGGTTCAGCGCGAATACATTGTTGTCAGCGGCGGACCGTCGCTGATCGAATGGGAGAAGTTCAAGGCGGCGCCCCACGACAGATGGTGGGGAAATTTCATCCGGTCGGCCCGGGTGCGGATCGAACAGATCCGCCAGCAGTATGGTCCAACCGCCCGGATCACATGGTTCGTCTACAGGCCAGGCTATGCACGCCGCGCGGCGCGACAGGAACGCTCCGACTTGATCAGCAATATTACCAGCGTCCGCGACAAGTACGGTCTCAATCTCGTCTTTTTCAGTGATACCAGCCAGCTGATCAATTATCTCAACAGCGGTCAGCCCCGCGACCGGGTGAAGATTGCGAACTTCGAGTTTTTCGGTCACTCGAACAAGGCCTGCTTCATGTTCGACTACAGCAATGAAATTGATAGCGCGTCAAAGGTGTGGCTGCACGAAAACGAATTGAACCGGATCCATCGCGGGCTGTTCACTTCCAGGCCTTTCGTGAAGAGCTGGGGCTGCCACACCGGAGAAAGCATGAGCAAGCTGTGGAAACAGGCCACGGGCACGAAGATGATCGGCGCCCTGGGCAAGACAGACTACGCGCAATGCCCGGCCAACGGTTGGATTCCGCAACTAAGCCCCGGCGCGCGCTGGGGCGGCTGACGCTTTTTGCGGTCTCCCGCTAACGGCGGAGACCTAAAGCGTTGGGGCGGTCCGGACCTTGCTTTCCCAGCGCGTCAAGAGGTGAACGACAACGTTCGTGCCGAACTTGAAACAGGTGGAAAGGGCTGCGGGCTCGAGATTCCTCATGTATACGTCGCGGCGATCGTAGATTTCGGGATTGATGGCGACGTAATTGCCGTCGGCGCCTCTGCGCAGATCAATCTGGCCTTGCTGGTTGAGGCCGATCTGCCACATGTCTCCATAATCGTTTGCCGTATAGAGGATGGCGATCTCCCCGTAGATCTTCATCGCGAAAACGGGCTCTTTGTAGAAGTTCAGACCAGGGGGAACGTCCTTAACGTCCGCGAAGTAAGCCTCCGCGAAAATCGGGTGAGTCGAGGGAAGGGGCTCGAAGTTCTTATCCACATCCGGAATCACACGCTTCATTTCCCTCCTGAACGCAATATCGAAGCGTGAACGCAGCCCCGGCAAGGAGCTGTCTCCCCAGATGCACCCGCCCATGCGCACATATTTCTGAAGGTTTTCCACCTCCTTATCAGACAACTTGAAGTCTCGCGTGCCCGTGAGAAAAATAAACGGCGGCTTAACGGCAAAGATCTGATCACTATCAAGCTTGATAGCTTCGACATTCTTATAGTTGGTTTTGATCTTATCCTTCGACCAGGCGCTCATGAGATACAGAAGGTTTGGCAAGCTCCCGGTTTCGATCTTATTGCCCGGTGAAATGCGCACCGTTGAGCTCCAGTTGCCGCCGTTGTACTGGCCGATGTAGGCGGTGAATTCAAATTCCCGTGATCGTGTGCCGCTGCCTGATCCCTGTCCCTTTCCCCAGCCGCCGGTAAATGCCTTGATTTGTGAAGCGACCGCCGTCGTCATCCCCTCCGAGCTGATGCTCCCCGCGGGCGGAGCGACCGAAGATGGCGCGGTGACAGTCGGTGTGGTGATCGGAGCGGTGATGATTGGATTCACCGTGAAGTTGAGAGGGTTCGCCGCCGTGGTAGTGATCGTATTGAGCTGGGACGAACTCGTTGAAGCCTGCACCGAAGCAACGTTAAAGGTAGTCTCCTGCGGAGGAGCCTGCGGGGCGGGGGGCGCAACCCCCTCCGCGTTGGGCGGAACAAAACCGCCTTCAAAGTCCGGCGGCTCCTGCACCGCCTGATACAGAACCGTTCCGCCAAACAGCCCAATGAGAATGGCGTGCAGGGCGAAAGAAATGGTGAAATCCCGCGAAGTGCTGAACTTATCGAGCAGCTTTTGAAGGAAAGCGGGAAGCTCTTTGGCCATGTGCGAGAGGCTTATATACCCGGGACGTTGCCCGTTTCAAGAGATTCAGAGAATCGCCACGGCCGGAGCTTAGTCATTCGCCAGTTCAAACAGGGAGTATCACGCGCGGTCCGCACGGACGATTCGCTTTTCCCGAGCGTGCGCCGATCAAGGACTTCGCGCGTCCTTGATCCTTTGAATCAGACTCCAATTTGCCGGAACCATCCCACCCCGGATCCAAGTCCTGCGGGTGCGCCTTGCGGTAAAGCTCCCAGATGGCCGCCCCGCTTCCGGTCGCCTCCGCGACGCCGCAGAGCGAATCGAGATTCTCCCGCGTTGACGCCCCTTTCCATTGCTTGAAATAAACCGAAACACCATTCATAAATCTCTTCGGATCACCTCCGGCCTGAATCCAAAGGGCAACTTGGTGCCGATAGCTGTCCCAATCCTGCGCGCCGTTTCTCCCCACCTCCGAATAGCCCATGCTTTGGACACCGTCCACGACCGCCGCCCAATCGCTCCACCAACTGCTATTCGGCCCAAACCAACGTCCCGGAAAAGAACTGAGTGTAATAATTTTCCCCCGGGAATGGAGTTCTCCGGCCAGTGCGACGACGAAAGCGCCGTAGGCGGCACGGTCCTGCTCGTTCAACCCGTCACGCTCCGATTCGATATCGAGTTCGACGCCTTCGAATCCGAATTTTTCTGTCTCCTCCACGATTTGCCGGACGAAAGCAGCCCGATTGTCCCCGAAAGCCATCCGCGCGCGATCCCAGGAGAAACCGGATCCCCCGACGTCCGTGTAGGCATTGGAGACACAAAGAAGCGTTTGAAGTTTGTTCTGCTTCGCCACGGCGATGAGACTCCGGACGTCTGCCTCGCTGACCCGGCTGTCCAAAGCCAGCGCTCCCTTGACGGGAATCCAACACTGCAATGCGAGCCGGTCTAACGACTCCGCGATGGTTCGCCCTTCGCCAAGGTCGGTCTGCAGCGCCTCGATCGAATCCTTGATCCCGTAAGCCGGAATCCAGGACATGACAGAATTTGCCCGAGCCGAACCCTGGAACCACCACGCTGCCACCAGCCCGGTCAGAAGAATCCGGCTCGCGCTGAGAAATTTGATCTTCACAACCGGGGACGTCCACATATCCCACCATCCGATCGGGAGGGCGAGGATCCCGCCGAGCCGTGAAAATGCTCTTTTATCGTGCATGGAAGTGTCGGCTTGGCGGGAGCCTCGCCTTCCCCGTATAGCCAGAGCCGGCGGAGAGCACACGCCGGTCGCCCAGGCGCCCCCTTAATCCTCAAATCCCTCAGCCCATTCGGGTTTGCCATTCCGAATTTCGGAAGCCAGGATCTTTTCCTTGAGAATGCCAGTCGTCGTGTCAAAACCCTCGACGACCGCAGGGCCACGACCCCCGCGCGACTTGATGACGATCTCCGTGTTGCCGTCGATCAGCTTCCAGTTTTCGACCTTGGAGAACTGGGGGCGTATCAGACAGACAGTCATTCCGTTACGAAGCAAGCGCACGCCGGCTTCCTCGACGTTTACCTCGGCGTCGTAGCCCCTCCTCGGTCCCGGGCTCACCGTGCATCCGACTATAAAGAAAGACATGAGGACGGCAAGTATCGCAAGGGGCAAATTCATAGATTGCGGGTGGTAGCAATTTCGGGAACTCTTGCAAATGAGCAATGCCATTTTCGGGTTTATTCGGCCCATGAGGCGGACTGCGGCCACGGCGGAATTTCCCTCTTCGCTTGCCCTGGAAAGGTTTTTAGCGCGAGCCCTTCCGCATCGTCGGGAGGCATCAGGAGAAGGTTGTTGACAAGCGCCGCCTTCACTGAATAGTTGATACCCACGAATGTAGCTCCAACTACATTATGAATCAGACACCACGCATAAAAAAGGAAAGTTCCGGCCAGCCGGAAATGAGCGCTAGCGACCTCGCGTGGAAGCGCCGGGCGGGGAACGTGAGCCTTCCGGAGGTGCATCGCAGCATTATTGTTCCCGGAAATGCGCCCGCGTGGAGAAAGATGCTCGCGTTTGCAGGGCCGGGATTTCTCGTGGCGGTGGGTTACATGGACCCGGGCAACTGGGCGACCGATCTCTCTGGCGGCGCGCAATTCGGCTACACCCTGCTGGCGGTGATCCTGATTTCCAATATGATGGCGATTCTCCTTCAGCATCTTTGCGTCAAGCTGGGAGTCGTCACCGGGCGCGATCTTGCCCAAGCCTGTCGCGATCACTACTCCAGGCCCACGGTTTTGTTTTTGTGGGTTCTTTGCGAACTGGCCATCGCCGCGTGCGATCTCGCGGAAGTCGTGGGCTCCGCCATCGGTCTGCAGCTGCTTTTCGGGATCCCGCTGGTCTGGGGCTGCGTCATCACATGCCTGGATGTGCTGGCCGTGCTCTATCTTCAAAACAAGGGTTTCCGCTATGTGGAGGCGCTTGTCATCACGCTCATCGCGACCATCGGCGCCTGTTTCGCGGCGGAGTTGTTTTTTGCGAAGCCCAGTCTGACGGGGGTGATATTGGGTTTTGTGCCCACCGCAGACATTCTGAGAGACCAGAACATGCTTTATGTAAGCATTGGAATTCTCGGAGCGACGGTCATGCCGCACAATCTCTATCTCCACTCCTCCATCGTGCAAACCCGCCAATACGAGCGCACGCCGGAGGGCAAACGCGAAGCGATCAAATTCGCAACCATCGATTCCACCTTTGCTCTGGTCTTCGCGCTTTTCATCAATGCGGCGATCTTGATTCTTTCCGCGGCGGCGTTTCACTGGTCGGGGCACCAGGATGTCGCCCAGATTCAGGATGCCTACAGATTGCTGAGCCCGACTCTTGGAGTCGGTGTGGCGAGCACCCTCTTTGCGCTCGCCTTACTCGCCTCGGGCCAGAATTCGACACTCACCGGCACTCTGGCCGGACAAATCGTGATGGAAGGATTTCTGAACTTCCGAATTACTCCGTGGATGAGGCGACTGATCACCCGCGGCATCGCCATTATTCCCGCGGTGTGCATTATTGGGCTTTACGGCGAGAGCAAAACGACCGAATTGCTGGTTGCCAGTCAGGTCGTGTTGAGCATGCAACTCGGCTTCGCGGTCTGGCCGCTCATGCGCTTCACTGGCGAAAAGGCCAAGATGGATGAATTTGCCAACCCGCCGTGGATCAAGATCCTCGGTTGGACAACGGCAGCCGTCATCATCACGCTCAATGTGAAGCTCCTCTTTGACACCTTTGCGCCCGAGGCGGTCCGCAAGGCTTTCTACGGCGCCCTGGGGCTGACTGCGATTTGATTCCTTAAACGCGACTTTCCGGAAAGTCCCCTGAGATGTTCTGCTTCGAGCCGCACCCCGGAGAGCATCAAAGCGGCGATCGATGAGCGCAGGATGAGTGAGGCAGGTCGAAAGCTTCCCACCTCATCTGCCGCGTTCGGGTTCAAGCCTTGCCGAGCGGAGGCGCAACGCATTGGCGACGACGGAAAGCGAACTAAGGCTCATCGCAGCGCCGGCGATGATTGGACTGAGAAGCACGCCGAAGAACGGGTAGAGCAGCCCCGCGGCGATCGGGACGCCGAGCGCGTTATAAACGAAGGCGAAGAACAGATTCTGGCGGATATTGCGCATGGTGGCCCGGCTAAGGTGAATGGCCTTTGCAATGCCCATGAGGTCACCCTTCAGCAGTGTGATTCCGGCGCTCTCAATGGCCACATCAGCGCCCGTTCCCATGGCGATGCCGACATGTGCCTCGGCAAGCGCCGGAGCGTCGTTGATCCCGTCACCGGCCATGGCAACGATCGCGCCCTGCGATTTTAGCTTCCTGATGACGACTATTTTGTCCTGCGGCATGACCTCCGCAATAAAGTCATCGATGCCCAATTCACGGGCGACGGCCTCTGCCGTCTTGCCATTGTCCCCCGTGCACATGATCACTTTGAGGCCGAGACCGTGCAGGGCTTCGATCGCCCTGGGAGCGGTTTCCTTGATCGGGTCGGCAATCGCAAGCAGCCCCGCGGCGCTTTCGTCCACGGCCACCCAGACAACCGTCTGCGCCTTCTCCTGCAAAGACTGTGCCGCCCGATCCCAATCCACGACAATGCCGACACCGGATTCCTCAAGGAATTTCCGTTTGCCGACGCGCACCGTCTTACCGTCCAATTCACCCATGACGCCGCCTCCCGTCGTGGATTTGAAGTCCGTCACCGCGGACAAGGCGAGTCCGGATTCCTTTGCCTGATCGACGATTGCGCGGGCCAGAGGATGCTCGCTGTTCTGTTCAAGCGAAGCGGCGATGCGCAGGAGGTCGCTTTCGGCGCCACTTGTTGCTGCCACACACTTTGTTACGCGTGGTTTTCCCGCGGTAAGCGTTCCAGTCTTATCGGTGACGAGATGCGTGACGCGCTCCGTCGTCTCGAGTGCCTCAGCGTTCTTTACGAGGATGCCGTTCTGTGCCGCGCGGCCGACCCCCACCATGATGGACATCGGGGTCGCGAGCCCGAGCGCGCACGGGCAGGCAATAATGAGCACCGACACGGCATTTACGAGACCGTAAGCCATCGCGGGCGCCGGTCCCCAGACCGCCCAAGCGATGAAGGTGAGAATCGCAAGGGCTATCACTGTGGGAACGAAATACCCGGCCACGCTGTCGGCGAGTTTTTGGATCGGCGCACGGCTGCGCTGCGCCTCGGCCACCATGTGGACGATCTGCGCGAGGAGCGTTTCCGATCCCACCTTCTCCGCGCGCATGACGAACGCGCCGGCCTGGTTGACCGTGGCGCCGATGACATTTTCACCGGCGCTCTTTCCGACCGGCATTGGCTCGCCCGTGATCATCGACTCGTCAATGTTGCTCCGGCCCTCGGTGATCACGCCGTCGATGGGGATTTTTTCTCCCGGTCGAACGCGAAGGAGATCCCCCTTTTCGATTTGATCGGCGGGGACGTCTTCCTCCTGGCCGCCACGGATGCGGTGGGCGGACTTCGCCCCAAGGCCCAGCAGCGCCCTGATCGCCTGACTGGTCTGGCTGCGGGCCTTCGCTTCCATGAGTTGACCGAGCAGCACGAGCACCGTAATCATCGCCGCCGCCTCGAAATACAGCCCCACCTCGCCGCCTGCCCGGAAGGATTCCGGAAAGATTCCCGGCGCAATCACGGCGACTGCGCTGTATAAGTACGCCGCTCCCACGCCCGTCGCGATGAGCGTGAACATGTTGAGGCTGCGATTGGCGACAGAGCGCCAAGCCCTGGAAAAAAACATCCCGCCTGCCCAGAAGACGACGGGCGTCGCGAGGACAAACTCCACCCACTTCGAAGCGCTCCTGGGTATCCATCTTTCAACATGAAATCCCGGAATCATGTGCCCCATTGCGAGGAAAAGGAGGGGCGCCGTGAAGAGGAGGCTCATCACGAATTTACGGTACAAGGACCGGATCTCCGCATCCTCCCCGCCCTCCTCCGCGGCAACGATTTTCGGCTCGAGCCGCATGCCGCAGATTGGGCAGTCGCCGGGCTGGTCCTGCTCAATTTCAGGATGCATCGGGCAGGTGTAGATTGTGCTGGGCAGTGCGGCAGTCACTGGCTCAAGCGACATGCCGCATTTTGGGCAATCGCCGGGCTTGTCGGAGGTGATTTCAGGATGCATCGGGCAGGTGTACTTACCCGCGGGCACCGCCGTCTCGCCGCCCTCTCCCTTCGAATGCTTGTGCTGGCAGTCGCCCTCGCCGTGATGTTGATCGGGGTGCCCGGAATGGTTCTCGTTCATCGCCTTCGTCGCTTCAGCCGTGGTGCATGTTGTGCACGGGCTTCTCCATGGGTTTGGCGTCGGGTATCGAACCCAGATCACGTTTGAGATCCTCCTCACTGGCACGCATGGCTTCCGTGCTGGGCGGGTTTTCGTACCAACCGCCGTAAGCGAAATCCTTTCCGTCCTCGGGCCTGAGATCGCCAAGGTCTTTTCGCACTTTAAGGTTGGTGTACATGCCCCCCATTGTGATGTAGCCGTGCGGACCGGGAGAACCGATCATGGGCACGCTGTTGGGCGGGACTTTCATTCCCATCTCTCCCATTTCCGCCATGCCGTCCTGTCCCATCGTCATGTAGCCGGGCAGGAACGCCCGCACCTGTTTGTCGAGCTTGCCGGGCTCGATGCCCACAAAATTCGGCAGGCCGTGGCCCATCTGATTCATCACGTGGTGAGTCATGTGGCAGTGCATCGCCCAATCGCCCGGGTTGTTGGCAATAAACTCGACCGCCCGTGTGGTGCCCGCAGCGAGAAGGACCGACGTTCCCGGCCACTGAGCGACTTCGGCGATCGATCCACCGTCCGCTTCGATGATCCTCCAGGCATGGCCGTGAATGTGGATCGGGTGATGATCCATCGCGGAGAGATTGCCCAGGCGAACGCGCACGCGGTCGCCAAGCTTTGCCAGCAGAGGCGCGGTGCCGGGATAGGCGCGACCGTTGAACGTGAGGATGTTGAAGTCGGTCATTTCGTTCGGATCAGGCCGCTTCGTGCCGGGCTTGATTTTCCATTCGCTGAGCATGAAGACGTAGTCGCGGTCCGGAGCGGGCCCCTTGGGTTCGCGCGGGTGGACGATGAGCATTCCAAGCATGCCGAGGGCCATTTGCGTCATCTCGTCGTGATGCGAATGATACATGAAGGTGCCGTGCTGCCAGACGGTGAACTCGTATTTGAAAGTCTCCCCCGGCTCAATAGGCGCCTGGTTGAGGCCGCCCACGCCGTCCATGCCGCTCGGCAGCAGGATGCCGTGCCAGTGAATGCTCGTGGAGGCGGGCAGCTTGTTCGTGACATAAATACGCAAGCGATCGCCCTCGACGCATTCGATGGTGGGGCCGTGGACCTGCCCGTTGAAGCCCCAGCAATAGGCCCGCAATTCGTCGTTGTACGCGGTCCTAGGGACGAAAACGTGATCCACCTCCTCGCAGATGAGATGGAAGACCTTCACGCCGTCCACCACGCGAAAGGGCAGGGTGGAGCCGTTGAGCGTGATGGACGGCTTGTAATCCTTTTCAGGTTCGCCGGGCGCGAGCGGCGGCCTGGTCCACGCGGGTTGTTTGGCCTCGTCGAAGGGGTAAGGACTCGCCGGCGGCGCCGCGCCCTGTGCGCGCAAGAGAGAGGGCAGGGCCGCAGCCCCTGCCAGAAACGCGGAGCCACCCACAAAGCGGCGACGTGTAAAAGCGGGTTGATTTTTCATGGCTATTTATTGCTGATTCCCCGTTCGGTGACTGCGGGTGGATTGCTCGAAGGAAGCTTTCCTCCGATGGTGCGCTCCAGTTTGGCGCGGGTTGTCCAGTAGTCGCGCAAGGTATCGATGTAGTTGCGTTCGGTTTCCAACTCCTCGGATTTGGCGAGGAAGAGTTCGTAAGGACTGAGTTGCATGGCATTGTATTCGAGCAGGGCCTTGTTCACGATCTTGATGCGGGTTGGCAGCACCTCGTCATGATAAAATCCAGCCATGTCGCGCAGGCTGATGAGGCGGTCGCGAAGTTGTCTCGTTTCCGAACGAATCGCCACGGCGAGATCGGCCAGACGGTTTTCCGCGCGGCGCAATTCGGACGCTCCTCGTGCCAGCCGGGATTGCCCCTGGTTGAAAATCGGAACCTCCAGGCGAAAGGAAGGCCCCATGTTCAGAGCGCCTTCAATGTCCCGCTCGCCTGTGAACCCGAACTCCAGCACCGGTACCCAGCGATAGACTTTTGTGAGTCCGAGTGCCGTAACGACACTTGTCAACTGGCGATGCGCGGCGCGCAGGTCGAGGCGCTGGGCCACGGCGAGAGACTCCAACCCTTTCACGGAGAATTCGGAGTCCGGTATGGGCGAGAGGTCGCCCTGAATTTTCCATCCTGTTTGAGCGCCCCACAAGCCAAGCAGACGGGTTAGCTCCTCCCGCTTGTCGCGCAAATCAGTCTCCGCTCGGGCGATGTCAAGCCGTCCCTGGCTGTACGAGGCCTGTAGTTGCAGCAGTGCGAGGTCCGTTATATTCCCGGCCTTGAATAATCTCTGGGCAAATTCGAGTGAGGCGCCGTTGGTTTGCTGGATGACCGTGAGCCGCGAAATCAACTGCTGGCCGGCCTGCACATTGAAATAAGCGACCTTCACTTTCGCCACCAACTCCAATGCTTCGTCAGCAACACGAAGTTCAGCCGCTTCCAGTTGCTCTTCGGACATTTTCTTCTTCAAAGGAACCACGAGGATCTGAACAAACTCCTGAGCGACCAACCACGCGTAGCGATTGAGCGTCCCGGCAACGAGGGGGAACTGAACTTCGAAATCGACCGAGGGATTTGGCAGGGTGACAGCTTCCATGACGTCGGCCTGTGCGATTCCGACGTCCTCAAACGTCGCCTGCAATTCGCGGTTATTCAAAAGCGCGATCTGAACTGCGCTGGAGACAGTCAGCGGTCGCTTAAGCAGTTTCTGCACGAAGGCAGCTCTCTCCTCGCGGCTCGCGATTTCCTTCTCCCACCGAACATCGACGCCTGCGCGCCGGCTGACCTCTTTCTGGACCTTCTGGAATGCTTCGGCTCGAAGCGAGGAGCAGGACAACACGGCGAGCAGAAGACCGACGGCGACTTTTTTCATCATACGTTCAGTGAGGGTTCGCGGACGACGTGGCCCGCAGGGAATCGGCTGGGGTCGTGGGCCCCGCCCCTGACAAGAGGTCGCTCGTGGTTCGCGTGACTTCGTCGGCAGCAAGACCGGGCCTCGC
The DNA here is from genome assembly GCA_963763735.1 of uncultured Verrucomicrobiae bacterium. Classification (GTDB taxonomy): domain Bacteria; phylum Verrucomicrobiota; class Verrucomicrobiia; order Chthoniobacterales; family Terrimicrobiaceae; genus DASTFP01. Next base: position 56,433 of record CAVXQK010000025.1, read on the forward strand.
TGGCGGCGCCGCAGCTTCCGGGGCTTCCGGGCTGGCAGGGTGTGTTGGCGGAAACGGAGCGAGTGGAGTCGTGGCGCATCCCGCGAGCACAGTCGCGATTGCGAAGAAGGGAAAAATTCGGGATATGGGCATCGATTTTAAAGTGTTCGTGAGCATGCGCACCGAGAGCATGCCACGTTGAAACGAGAGCCATGACGCAGGCGCAAAGACGCGAATGCCCCGAGGGGGCAGTCAGGCTTCAGGCAACGAAATGAGGCGGAGCGTGCGATAGCAGGCTCCGATTCAAAATCAGCAGCGCAAAACTTAGCGCACGTCGCGGCGGACCGGAATCAATAGCGAGAGCAACGGCCAGGATCGGCGTTTCGGCCGGAGCTACGACTTGCGCGGCTCGCAACCAGACAGGCTGCAATTCGCCCCAAGGAACTTCCGGCGCGACAATGGCGTTGGGAATCGGCGCGGCCAAAGCCTTGCAGCATGGCATCGAAGAGCCGGGGTGCCGGGGTGCTTTATCAGAATGGCAGCAGAGATGTTCGGAAGCCGGTTCTGCCGCGGCTAAGGCGCAATGATTTGAGGCAAAAAGCCAGGCAACGGCGAGGATCGCAATGACCGCCACTGCAAACCTGCGTGATTGGCGGAACTTCATCTCAAACGCAACCCTATCCGCTGGAACGGCCGCTGCCAAGTCTGATAGGCAAAGGAATGCCCTGCCAGCTCACAAAACGGTCCGTGAAGTCCCGTCGGCCGGCTGGTTTGTGCGATCTGCCCCATAAGTCAGAAGTTCTTGCGCAAATCCATGCCTGCGTAGAGCGCGGCCACTTCTTTCTCGTATCCATTGAATTTCAGCGTGGGCTGCTTGCCCGAGAAAAAGCTGGCGCCGATGACGCGCTCGGTCTTCTGGCTCCAGCGGGGGTGATCAACGTCAGGATTCACGTTGGCATAGAACCCGTATTCATTGGGCGCCATTTCGTTCCACAGAGTCTTCGGCTGATCGGAAACGAAATCAATTTTGCTCAGGGACTTCGCGCCCTTGAATCCGTATTTCCACGGTACAACGAGCCGGATCGGCGCGCCGTTTTGATTCAACAACGGTTTTCCGTAGATGCCGGTCGCGAGAAAGGCGAGTTCGTTATTGGCTTCGGCAAGGGTGAGGCCTTCAGTATAGGGCCACGGAAAGCTCCTTGAGCGCTGCCCGGCGCAAACCGCGGGGTCCAGGAATGTCGTGAACTGGACATATCCCGCCTCAGCCTTCGGCCCGGCCAAAGCGACGAGCTTTGCCAGCGCGAACCCGTCCCAAGGCACAACCATCGACCACGCTTCAACGCAGCGATGGCGATAATTGCGCTGCTCGATGCCGCCCATGGTTTTGACGAGATCGTTGACCTCGTACGTCCCTGGCTTGTTGCAAAGACCCCCGATCTCGATCGTCCATGGTTCGGTTTTCCAGCCCTTGTTGGCGAGTACTTTGGGCTCCTCCTTCGAAAGCCCCCATTCGTAGAAATTGTTGTAACTCGTGACGAGGTCGTAAGGCGTGAGTTTCAAACCCTCCAGCTTGAAAGCCGGATTGAGCGAGTCCGGAAAGCCAGCCGTCGCCGCGCGAACGGTCGAAGGCAAAAAAGCAGCGGCCGCAAGTCCAAGTCCGAAAGTGCGAAGAAATTCGCGGCGGTGGAGATAGTTCGCTTCAGGCGTAACCGCGGAATCCGGCAATTCCCAGGAGTGCGTTTTGCGGATCTGCATCGGACGTGTTGTCAACGCAGAACGGTTCACTTGGAACTGAGTCGAAGCAAGCGGACTTTTCCTTACAGCAAAGTTAAAACCCTTGCTTCAAAGGGAAACTGATCCCGCCGGTGCCTCGTATCTCATGAGGCCTGCGTTTCAAATTCGTCTACGAGTCTACGGCACGGTTCTATGCCAGCCCGAGGTTGCATGAGGCGCTTGCGAGGCGGCTACTGCTTACTGAAAAGTCACTTCTCCTTTTGGCCGAATCACTTCCGGAAGGAAACTGCCGTCGTTGATCCCCACTTCCTTGTCCATCAGGTCATTGAGCAGGGCGTTCATGCGGAGCAGAATTTCCTTATTCCCCTCCGGGTTGAGCGCGAGGTTGTTCACCTCGTTCGGATCGTTCTTCAAGTCGAAGAGTTGGACATCGTTGTAACCGAAAATCTCCTCGATCGTTTTTGGCATATTGAAAGCGTCTGGAGCATAGTACCGGGCAAACTTGTATCGCCCATCGAAGGCAAAGGAGAGGAAGCCCCGCTTGTTCAAATGAGGTTTGAGCGAATCCAATGTCATCGCTGACTTGGAGGCGGCGCCGCTGCCTCCGGACAAACAGTTTGTGCAGAATTCCGCGTCGATGGTCAGTGGCGCGACAAAGTTGAACAAGACCCCCGCACGGATTGCATGGAGATTCGCTCGCTCGCCGAGGGAGAGTGTGCCGGAAAAGTCGTGACCGGGCAGACCCTTTGCGGCCTCTTTCCGAAGAGCTTCCGGCAGGCCCGTGAGCCCTATCATCGTCGGGAGGAGATCGAGGTGACTGGTGAGCACGTCGCTGACGCCAGCGGGATAGCCGGGGTGGACGATGATGAAGGGAACCTTCGAATTTTCCTCGTAAGCCATGGGACCTTTGCCGCGCAGTCCGCCATGCGAGCCGCCCATTTCGCCGTGGTCCGCGGTGAAGATGACGATGGTGCTCTTCCAAAGGTTCTGCTCGTCCAGTGCGTCAACGATCTGCTGAAGGGAGGTATCGTTGTCCCGGATCATATTCAGGTAATAGTTGTTGAAGAGCCTCCACATGTCTGCGCGTTCTGCCGGGATGAAGCCTAGTGCCCCGCACCAGCCCTTGTGATATTCCGCAAGGGCCGAGGGCATACCGGGAGCCTCGAGGGATTCCGTCAGGCTCGCCGGCAGTTCAAAGGTCCACGTCTTTTGATAGAGGGAGTTGTTCGGCGGAGAGGTGAGTTCGCCGTGCGCGATGCCTTTCTGCACCTCCTCACCGGGCATGTTGGCATTGGCATACATGATGTCGTGGGGGTTGAGAAAGCTGGCCACCAGGAAGAAGGGCTTGCCGCCTTTCGCCGCATTCAATCCGGCCTCGCGCAACCAGCGCACGGCCTCGCCCGCGGTGAAAGAGTCGTTCTTGTAGCCGGAGTCGGGACTGCTACCCACGTCGCCGCTTGCGGCGAACGCGTCAAATCCATAGGCCTCCAGCGCGGAGCTGTAGTTTACGGTGTCCTTCGTTGTGAGGATGCCCTTATCCAGTTCGAATTTCCCGAAATAGGCCGTCGAGTAGCCAAGCTTCTTCAGGACCGAGCCCATATTGGGCATAGCGGGATTCAGCGTCGGCACATAGGAACACTCCATCTGGTCGAAGACACCGTTCCGCTGCGGAGGCTGCCCTGTCAGGAGGGCCGCACGCGAGGGCGAGCACATCGCGGCGGCGATGTAGTGATTCCTGAATGTGATCCCCCGCGCGATGAGTTGTTGGCGGGCAGGCAGCTCGTAGCCGGGTGCCGAGAGGAGTTTAAATTGCTCCTGATCGCAGATGATGAAGAGGATATTGAAGGGCCGCTTCGCCGTGTTGACGCCGTCCGGGCTCGGTCCGGGAGTTTGTGCCTCAAGTCGCGGAGGCGTGAAGGACATCGCGCAAACGACCGCTGCGAGACAACATCGGGTGAGCGAAAAGGAGCGCAGACACAGGGATTCGATGTTCATAAGAGAGTTCTTGGAAAGAAGGAACCGGAACGGGAGAAGGCGAGATCAAGTTGCGGAGGCGAGGCAAGGCCTCGGGTTCACCTGCACGAGAAGTGCGAGCCGGTGTCGGAAAAGGGGAGCGTGGAATCCCCTCAATTCCGCGCGGCGCGTACGTTCTTAAAGCAAACTGTGACCAGTAAGTAATTTTTGAGCTCGAATGGGCCTATGGAAGGGTCTGGCGAACCTTGCCCAAACGGATAGCCGCGTGCGCTTGACCGGACTCCAGGTTTCAAGAGGAATTCGACGGCTCGGGAGGCTCGCCCTCCCGGCAAAATCTGCCCGCGGGGGCGCTGTATAAAAAGCGACACTTTCCGGTTACTGCTCCCAGCTTGCGACAGGCTCTCCTAGACAGTCACGGGCGTGTATCCGAAAAATCCTCGCTTGCGAATGAGTTCCGCCACCTGCGGCGGCACCATTTGCTCCCAGCTCGCATCGCCGCTCGCGATGCGTTTGAGGACATCCCGGGAAAAAATCGACGAATACTGCGGATTGTAATTGTCGAGATGCACGAAGCTGCCGCGCCCGGAAAGATACTCGTAGAGCGCGGTCAATTCTGGCTTTACCTCGAGGGTGCTGATCGTTCGCATTGGTTCCCCGGGTGCAGGCAGGTAGGGATAGACGTAAAGTTTGAGGTCGTTCTTGAACAGGCGGCCAAAGCTTTCGAGGACGCCACCGGGGAGCTGCGTGTAATATTTTTCGTCGAAAAGCTCCAGGAGGCTCGGCACACCCATAACGATGCCGATGCGTTCCTTCGTCCTCTGTGAGAGGTAAGCCGCGAGACGGTAATACTCGAAATAGTCCGAGATCATCACCGTCATGCCGCAGGCCGCGAGAAGCTCTGCCCGCGCAAGGAAATCCCGCCGATCGACGTTGGTGCCGCCCGCGAGAAGGTTGCGCATGGTGATTTCCATGATGGGAAGGATGGGTCTGCTCGCCACGGCCGGGTCGGCTTTGAACTTCGCAAGTGCACACGCGACCATGTCGAGATTGACATGGGTCGTGGGGCGAAAACTGCCGCGCTCGACGAGAATGGCCTTTTTGTAAAGCACCTCCGTCGGTTGCAGCACTTCACGGTCTGCGCCAAACATGGCCGCGCCGCTCAGCCCGAGTTGCACGAGTTGGAGGGCCATGATGCGGTTGTCCACATTGCGAAACTCGATCCCGCTGAATTGAATCATGTCGATCTCAATGCGGCCGATCGTCAGCATGTGCAGCAGCGACTCGACGAGCCGCTCCGGCATGTGATGAATGAAAAACGCGCCATAGCACAGGTTGACGCCGACGATTCCAAGCGCCTCCTGCTGCAAGGAAGCCTCGGCATCGAGCATGCGCACGTGCATGAGGATCTGGCTGGGTTCGTCACGCGGACGGCTCTGGAACTTGATGCCCATCCAGCCGTGACATTCGTTCCCGCCCTTGAAGCTGCGCGCAACCACGGTGTCGGCGAAGGCGAAAAACGCCGTCGTGTCGCCGCGCGCGCCGCCAAGCCGGTCAATATTTAATTCGAGTTCCAGGTCGAGCATCGCCTGCAGCCTGCCTTTTGAGACGTAGCGCTCGCTGCGGCCGTAGATCGCATCGCTGACCTTCATGTCGTAGGCTGAGATACTTTTGGCGATGGTGCCCGCGGCACCGCCGACACGAAAAAACCAGCGCACGACCTCCTGTCCCGCCCCGATCTCCGCAAAGGTGCCATACCATTGCGGATCAAGATTGACCTTGAGGGCTTTGTTATGGGTATCGACCGATTCTGTTGTCATGTTGGAGAGAGAGCAAGGATCATGCTTGGCAGGATGCCGTTACGCGGAACGACTCTTCTTATTCTTCCCGAACGAAAGTCAAGCTGGAGATGCTGATCCTTTGGGGCCTTTCGCGAACTTCAACGAGTCGCTCGAGCGCAAGGGCAGGATCAATGCCCCAGCCGCTCGATGATCGCCCCGGCAAACTCGGAGGTCGTGGCAGTGCCGCCCAGGTCAAAGGTAACGTGCTCCTTGCTGGCGATCACATCGTAGCAGGCCTGCTCGATGCGCTTCGCCAGATCGATTTCGCCGAGGTGGCGCAACATCATGCATGCGCTCAACAAGAGAGCCGTGGGGTTGGCTTTCCCCTGCCCCGCGATGTCGGGCGCGGTGCCATGGACACTCTCGAAGATCGCGGCGCTCTCACCGATGTTGCCGCTTGGCGCAACGCCCAGCCCGCCGATCAAGCCTGCGCAAAGATCGCTCACGATGTCCCCGTAGAGGTTGGGCAACAACATGACATCAAAGCGCTGCGGATTTATGACAAGCTGCATGCAGCAGTTATCGACGATGACCTCCTCGTAGAAAAGCTGCGGATATTTCTTGGCGACCTCCCGGCAGCAGCTCAGAAACAGGCCGTCGCTCTTCTTCATGATATTGGCCTTGTGGATCGCGGCGACTTTGCGGCGATTTTGCGTCGCCGCGTAATAAAACGCGGCCTCGGCAATTCGGATCGACGCGGTGCGCGTGATGACCTTGAGCGACTCGACCACTCCGGGCACCACCTCGTGCTCGAGTCCGGAGTATTCGCCCTCGGTGTTTTCGCGAACCACGATGAGATCGACGTTGTCATACCGCGTCTTCAGGCCCGCAATGCTGCGGCACGGCCGGAAGTTCGCGTAGAGCTGAAAGGCTTTGCGCAAGGTGAGGTTGAGTGAAACGTGGCCGGTGCCGATCGGCGTCGCAAGAGGCCCTTTGAGCGCAACGGCGTTCTTCCGAATGGAAGCGAGTGCTTCCTCCGAGATCAGTTGCCCGCCGGGTTCGACAGACTCGGTGCTCACGATTTGCCGCTCCCACTGGATGGGGGCTTTGACGGCTTCGAAGATCTGGACAACGGCGTCGGCGATCTCGGGGCCGACGCCATCGCCCGGAATGAGAGTGACGGTGTGCGTCTTCATGTCCAGGGTGGAAACTGTTGTTCCAAAGGATCCGCTCCTTATTCGCTCTGCGCGACCTTGCTTCCTGATGCTGCCGCCTCGAAATCCTCTGGAAATTTCGCGAGAAAGCTCTGCGTCGGCCACGAGCAAGCTTCACCAAACGCGCAGACCGTGCGACCGGCGATGTTATCCGCGACGTTCTTGAGCGTCTTCGCATCGTTTGTCACCCCTTCTCCCTCCAGCAATCGGGTGGTGATTTTCGACATCCAGAGGCTTCCCTCGCGGCACGGCGTGCACTGTCCGCAGCTTTCGTTGGCATAAAACTGATTCAAGTTGTTCAGCGCCCAAACCATGTCGCGCGAATCATCCATGACCATCACGCCGGCGCTGCCAACCATCGTTCCGACCGCGGCGAGGCTGCCGGCGTCCATCACCACATCAAGCATCTCGATTTCCTTGTCCACCATCTTCCCCTCGGCATTCCTTACCTTGATCTTATAGACCTCGCCGGCCCGCATCACCTTCGCCGAACTGCCCCCGGGAATCACCGCCTTCAACTTGCGACCCGGCTTCAGGCCGCCACAAACGTCGAAAATCAATTCCCCGAGTGTCACCGCTCCGGCGGGCAACTCGTAGAAGCCCGGTTTCATCACGTCGCCGCTGACGCACATGGTTCGCGTTCCGCCATCGCCGGTCGTCCCCATCTTTGCGTACTCCGCGGCTCCCATTCGAAGAACGTGTTTTACATGGCAGATCGTCTCCACATTGTTGACGATCGTAGGTTTTAGATAGAGACCCAGGACGGCTGGAAAATAGGGCGGCTTGATGCGAGGATATGGACGCTTTCCCTCGAGCGACTCAAGGAGGCTGGTCTCCTCGCCGCAGATGTATGCCCCGGCTCCCTGGTGGACATACATGTCCACATCAAACCCCGTATCCAGAATGTTTTTTCCTACGAAGCCTCTTTCGCGCGCCTCGCGAATCGCATTCCAAACGATGCCCGCCGCTTCGGGAAACTCGCACCGGATGTAGATGTAGCAAAGGTGGGTGTTTGTCGCGAAAGCGGAAATTGCGAGCCCCTCGATGAGCTGATGCGGATCGTAGTGGAGGATGTAGCGATCCTTGAAAGTTCCCGGTTCGGACTCGTCCGCGTTGACAACGATATAGTGCGGCTTGCCGTCGTCATATTTGATGAAGCCCCACTTCGCACCGCAGGGGAATCCCGCTCCGCCGCGGCCGCGCAGATTGGAGGCCTTGATGCTGTCAACGATCTCTCCGGGCTTCATGGCAAGGGCTTTGCGCAGCGATTCGTAACCGCCGTGAGCGAGATAGGTTTCGATCGAGGCATCGTAGCCAGGCCTGCTGATATTCTCAAAGATAATGCGCCGTTCCTTCGGATGCGGCGGAGGCATGACAAAGGGCTTGGCACTCATTGGTATCGCTCCACAATTCCGGGGATGGCTTCCGGAGAGATCTTTTCGTGCAGATCGTCATTGATGAGCGCAACCGGCGCGCTGCCGCAACTGGCGAGACATTCCACGAATTCCACGCTGAACCTTCCATCCGGCGTGGTCGGGGGGGCGCTTCCGTAACCATGATGCTCCTCGTGCGGATCGAGTCCGACAGCCACGCAAAACTTTTCCTTTACCGAATAACTGCCCGCCATCGCACAGGCCAGCGTGCGGCAAACTCGAATGATTGTTTTTCCTGCCGCCTGGCGACGAAACCAGGGATAAAACGTCACAAGTTCGTAAATATTGATCGGCTGAAGCTCGAGGCGGGCTGCAATCCATTGAATTCCGCTGTCGTCCACATGGCCAAAATGGTTCTGCCAGTAGTGGAGCAATGGCAAAGCGGCACTCCGCTTCGATACCGGGTAGTGCGAGACGAGTTCGTCAATCTCCGCCTCGAACTCCGGAGTCACCTTATCGGCCTGCCGCCCGGCAGCGGCTACCGGGGCGACGGCAGTGGTCACGGTCATGGCCAAAGGTTGTCGTGTTTTCCCGCGCGTGCATCAAGAAAAACGATAAATCGCGCGAAAAGATTTGAAACGGAAGGCGCGCAGGTCGAATCACGGAATTTCCGGCGGGCGAGCGGGCGCGCTCCGATATTTGGCGGCCATCCTTCGAATGGTCCCGGAAATCCGATCCCGCAAGCCTGCGGGTTCCAGCACCTCGGCATGGTCGCCCCACCCAAGGATCCAGCTCTCCAGGTCGGGAGCGATACCGACTTGCATCGTCAGCTCAATTCCTTCCTGGGCTGCCGGGCGAATTTGTTGCGATTTGTGCCATTGACGCTCGGAAACGAGCCGTGCGGCAAATCGATCAAAACGAATCCGGATCCGCTCCGTTTTTCCGGCCTCGAAGGCCGCGAAGCTTCCCGAGAGCATTTTGGAGGCAGAAAAGTCCGCCGGCCGTTCGAAGAAGGTCCCCAGCTTCTTAACGCCTTCGATGCGCGTGAGCGCGAAGGTGCGAAGCTGTCCCCGAGCCTGGTCGCCGGCGATCAGATACCATTGGTTGTTGATGCAAGCGAGATGATAGGGCGCCGCGCGCCGCCGCTCCGGTTTCCGGGCCCGCAGCGAACGATAGTCGAACTCCACCAGCTGGCTGGACATCACCGCCTCCGTCAGCAACTCAAAGTCATTGATTTGGCCGCGAGGGACTCCCGCGGAATGAAAGGATACCGCTTCGGATAATTCATGGAGGGAGAAGCTGGCATCGTCGCCCAGGCTGGACACGAGCTTTTGAAACGCCGTCTGCAACGGCTTCTCAAAAGAGGTTCCACGGTACTGCTCGACAGCCTTCTGAGCGACGAGCAGGGCAATAAGCTCCCCCTCGCTCACGGTGATCAGCGGAAATTGCCCCACCGCCTGCGAGTAAGCGAAGCCATGCCGCCCGCGGTCGTATTCGATCGGCAGCACAAGCTGGTCCCTCATGAAGTCCACGTCGCGCTGGATCGTCTTCGCCGAGACCTCGAACTCCCGAGCCAGCAGGGAACAGTTCGGATATCGCCCCGCCGAAACCAGATCATGAATCCTGATCATCCGCACGAGCGGCGGACGCGTCGCGCGCGACCCGGCAAAATTTTGACCGGGGCGTCCCGCGGATTCAGGCAAGCTTTTTTTTGGCATAGGACATTATATGTCCCATCCGCTTTGGCATGGTCAACGGCGTTATGAAGAACATTCGCCACCTCATCCTGAAAGTCACCCGCAAGAGCCGCCCAGTCTGCCGGCAAATGGAGCTGTCCCTTCCTGGCTCCCGTCTCACTCGCGACGAAGTCGGCTTCTTGCGCGAGATCCGCCAGATCCGCGAGGAGATCGCAGTTGGCAGGAACCTCGCGTGAAAAGCCTTGCTCACTCGTTAGTGTGGCGCGATCATGGCTTTTCGGTTACCTGATTGGGATGGGACGACAGACTCCGGCTTGCCACGTTGGCGCGACGACCTCAGAACGATGCCATATCCAGTTGACCGGCCGAACATCTCACGTGCTCGTCCCGCGCCCGCGGAGGGCTTGCTCTCTTTCATGCACATCCAAGACATTTTCGAATCAACTCGCACCACCTTTTCATTTGAATTCTTTCCGCCGAAGAGCCCCAAGGCGGTGGAAAGTCTTTACGAAACCATCCGTGAGTTAGAAACTTATCAGCCGCATTTTGTCAGCGTAACCTACGGCGCCGGCGGTTCGACGCGAGAACTCACCCATGACCTTGTCGTGCGCATCAAGCGAACGACTTCCCTCAATCCCGTCCCGCACCTCACTTGCGTCTGCCACAAGCAAGCCGAGATCACCGAAATTCTCGAACGCTATGCCCTCGCAGGCGTAAGCAACATCCTTTCACTCGGCGGCGACGCCCCGAAAGGTCTGGAATATCGCAAGGCCGACGACGACTTTCAGCATGCGGTGGACCTTGTAAGATTCATCAGAAAATTCAACGAATCGGGCGTTCATCCGGACAAGCGCGGGTTTGGCATCGGCGTTGCGGGATTTCCCGAAGGCCATCCCGCCACGCCCAATCGGCTCCTGGAAATGGATTACCTCAAGCAAAAGGTCGATGCCGGCGCGAATTATATTGTGACCCAGCTTTTCTTCGATAACCGCGATTTTCTCGATTTTCGCGACCGATGCGAACTGGCGGGCATCCACATCCCCATCATTGCCGGAATAATGCCGATTTCCTCGATCAGCGGCATGAAGCGAATGGCCGAACTCGCCGCGGGAGCGCGGTTTCCCGCCAGGCTTCTGCGAGCCCTGCAGCGCTGTCAGGATGATCCCGAAAACGTCGTCCGCGTGGGCATTCATCACGCCTCCGAACAGTGCCACGATCTTCTGGAGCATAGGGTGCGTGGCATTCATTTTTACACGCTCAACAGCTCCGATGCCACGCGCCGCATCTTCGAAAGCCTCGGTCTGAAGCACTCCCGCATCAAGGAGACGCGGGCCGTCTAAGTTCCTTGGCGCGGCTTTCTGAAAGTTTCCCAGAAGAATCGGCTTGCCTTTTTGAATTCAGAAGCGTAATGACGCGAAAACGATGATTTCTCCGCTCGTTAGCGATAAAATTTTCGCAGTATCCAAGGCCGTAGGCTTTGGAGCCGTGGCGATTTTGCGGAGCTGATTCAAGATCACCCACCAAAACCCACGGCCATCCGGAAGGTCGTGGGGTTTTTTTTCTCACGGCCGAGGCAGGACGAGGGTTTCCAAGAAAAACAAATGATGAACCCCACCACAGTGAAAGAAAACTATACGCCGGGGCACACGGCAAATGCGTCCAGGTTTATGGCCGCCCGCGACCTCGAAAGCCACGGATTTTTCCTTTTGCCGCTCTTGCAATCGGGCTTTGACGTCCTCGATGCCGGTTGCGGTCCAGCCACTATCAGCGCGGATATCGCGGATGCGGTGTTTCCCGGCAAGGTTACCGCGATCGACATCTGCCCTTCGGAACTCGAGCATGGCCGCCGTCTCGCCGAGGGACGCGAGATCGTGAATCTCGAATTTCTCGCGGCGTCCGTCTACGAAATACCCTTCGCCGACAGCTCATTCAACGTCGTTTTCTCGCATGCTCTCATCGAGCATCTCAGCGATCCGCGCCGGGCGTTGATGGAGTTTCATCGCGTGACCCGGCCGGGAGGCTTTGTCGCCTTGTGCAGTCCGGACTGGGATGCGTTCGAGATCAGCCCGTTGCCCATGGCTGTGGGTCGCGCGATCAACGCCTATCGGGACTTGCAGGAGAGCAACGGCGGAAACAGCCGGGCTGGGCTCCATTTGCATGAGTGGCTGGTCGAGGCGGGGTTCGCGGAGTTGGTCCACAGCGAATGGACCGAGGAACACGATTCGAAGGAGATCGCTGAGTATCTGGCCTTGCAGCTTGAGACGGCCGGCCAGTTCCATCACGCGACGGTCTTGCGCGATTGGGCCTGTGATCCCGCGGCCCGTTTTCGTCAATCGTGGAAATACGCGATAGGAGTGCGCCCGGCTGCGCACAAGCGGCGCAAACGCGTCATGGAGTAAGGCTCGCGGTTGCGACCGTTGGTGCTGCCCGCGAAGAAACGCGATCGCGGGCGAGCCTCAAGCCATGATTGCCCGGGCGACCTCGCCGGCTTTGTCCACCCCAAAGAGCGTTTGCACAGCGGCGAGTCCAAAGTCGATCGCGGTGCCTGCTCCGCGGCTGGTGAGGATCGTATCGTCCTGCACGACACGCTCGTCGGCAAGAGCGTTTGGCAGCTCTCCATACACCGAGAAATGCGCGGTGAACTTTCTGCTTTCCAGAAGGTTCGCGTCCTTCAAGACCGCGGGAGCGGCGCAAATGGCCGCCACAAACTTCCCGGCCTCATAAAATTTCCTGGCGAGCTTTGCCGGTCTGCCATCCGCCCGGAGAGCCTGCACACCCGGACCACCCGGAACCAGCAGGAGGTCGAAGTCTTCGTCCACCACGTCCGCCAATGCAACGTCCGCCTGGAGAGTGAGCCGGCTTCGCCCGGTGACAGCGCGCTCGCCATTGAGGGACGCCACAACCACCTCGGCGCCGGCCCGTCTCAAGAGGTCGATGGGAGTGACCGTTTCAATTTCTTCGAATCCCGGGGCCAGCAGGCAAAGAACGCGTTTGCTCATGGAAGATCTCCTAAATGTCGGCCGCGTGACCCATCAATTCCTCGAGAGAGACGAATTCCACGCTTGAAGCGTGGGTTGCCTCCAGAACCACGGGCGGTGCCAGGCCTGCGTCGAGGGCTTCCTTCCAGCGACTGACGCACAAGCACCAGCGATCTCCCGGCTGGAGACCTGGAAATCCCATCTCCGGGCGTGGCGTGACAAGATCGTTGCCACGGGCGGTCGAAAACTCGAGAAACTCGGAAGTCATGACCGCGCAGACCGTATGAAGACCAAAGTCCCCCGGCCCCGTGCGACAGTAGCCGTCCCGATAGAATCCCGTTGCCGGGTCCATGCAGCAGGATTGCAAACTTCCGCCGAGAACATTCAATGGCATATTTTTGACCATAGACGAAATCTTGTGGCTCGGCAGTTGAAAATTGACGCCTCCCGGATTTCTTCTTCCGCCATGAGAACGCAGCCGCCGGGATCTTCGGCCATGCGCATCATCCGCGCCGGATTTGGCGCGCCCATCGAGTAGCCATGCCGCTCCGTATCCTCTTTGTGCCATTCGGGAGCGAGGGCGATGTGAATCCTCTGTTGTGGCTTGCGGAGGGGTTGGCGGCGCGCGGACACGAACCGGCGTTCCTCATCACCCCTCACTTTGGGCGCCTCGTGGAACAGCGCGGCTTTCCCTGGACGCCGATCGGAACGGACGCGGATTTCGTTCGCTTCGCGCGCGATCCCCGCTTGTGGCATCGTGCCCAAGGAACAAGAATGGTCCTCCAGGGCATGCTCGAAACGCTGCCAGCGTATCGCGACGCCTTCCTGAGAGCGGGTTGCGACTTTGACCTGGTCGTCCTCTCGAGCATGGCGCTGGGAGCCTCAGCGGTGGCCGAAGCCGCGCGCCTCCCGCGGCTCGTCCTCCACATGCAGCCCGCCATATTTCGCAGCGTCTATAAATGTCCGGTCTTCATGGAAGAGCTGGCCTGGCTGACACGGTCTCCTCGCTGGGTGAAGCGGTTCTTCTTTGGATTGTCGGACGTCCTCATTTGGCAGGTCGCACGCAAGCCGCTGAATGTTTTCCGGCGGGGGATGGACTTGCCTCCCATCAGGAACTTCTATGCCGAAGCGTTTTATGGATCCGAAGGCGTGGGCGCGCTCTTCCCGGACTGGTTTGCGCCTCCCCAGCCGGATTGGCCGCCGAAGGTCCGACAGTTCGGTTTTCCTCTTTCCATTTGTCCGCGGCCGTTACCGGAAAGCATCGCGGGATATTTCAACTCCGGGGATCCGCCTGTGATATGGACGCATGGCTCGGCTAATTTTGATATTCAGCATTTCCAATCCCGGGCGCTCGCGGTCTCAGGCGAGCTTAAACTGCGCTGTTTGCTCGTCAGCCTGGATCCTCCTGAAGGGCCACTGCCCGCCGGCGCCTTTCACATTTCGCACGCCCGCTTTGAGGATCTCTTTCCGCGCTGCCGCGCCGTTGTCCACCATGGCGGGATAGGAACCACCGCCAGGTGCATCGCGGCGGGTGCGCCCCAGCTCATCATTCCGCGCTCCCACGACCAGCCCGACAACGCCAACCGAATCACCAAACTCGGCCTTGGAAAGGCGCTCTCCTATCGCAAAATCGACAATACCGAACTCAGCAAAACCCTGCGAGAACTCCTGGAATCGAAAACTGCGGCTTCACGCTCCAAGGAATTCCAGGTGCGGATTCTCACCGCTCAGACCTTGGCGGCAACGTGCGACTGGGCGGAGGAGGTCGCGAGAGAATACGCCCGCAGCCCAGGCGGGCGCGTGAAAAGCTCCTCATGCGAGTAGCGCCTCGCGCGGCCTCTGGAGATCGAAGAGTAGTTGACTTTCCCGGCAGGAAGCCGGAGCTTGCACCCCATGAAAAGACTTCTCCTCGTGTTGGCGTGCGCCGGATTTGTTTCAGCCTCCGCGTTTGCAGGAAGCTGCGGCGGTTGCGGTGAAAAAGGCAAGGAAAGCGACAAAAGCAAGGAAGGCGAAAAGGGGCAGGACTCGGTCAAGCAGAGCCTTGTCGTCGTACTCTAATTCCCGCTTCCAAGTTCAATAAAAAAAGCGCTGGAGAAAAATCCAGCGCTTTTTCTTTTCCGGATCGGTCAATTGCGGTTAGTCATCCCCATGGGCAGCGCAATCCGCAATGGCCTGCACAAGACCTGGCGCGTTATCGTCCGGACAACGAATATCTACATCGAAATTGACGGCGAGCAGCGCGCCGCGGCCTTTGCCTATTACGTTCTGTTCTCACTCTTTCCGCTCTTCGCGCTCATGCTGATCGCCGGTTCGTCGTTCTTCAGCTCGGAGCAAATCATTGACACGATTAAGGGTTTTCTGCCGATTGACGATCCTCAGCAGAGATTCATCTGGGAGGCCGTGCATAAACTCGAGGTCGCCCGAGGGGGGTTCGGAGCTGTTTCCGTGCTCATTCTGCTCTGGTGTTCGCTTCGTTTCTTCCAAGGCCTCGTGCACGGCGTCAACCGGGCCTGGCACACCGAGGAAATCCCGTGGTGGCAGGTTCCTTTGAAAAACCTTCTCATGGTTGCCATCATCGGAAGTGCGCTTTTTGCCGGGTTGATCGCGCCCGCCATTCTCCAAGGTGTGCGCAACGGACTGCTCGCGGCGGAAACGCTCATCAAGGCGCATTTCCCGGGCTTCGATTTGCATCTCATTTCCGGACTTCTGGATTTGAGCCGCTACGGGATTGCAGTCATCCTCCTTTTTTATTCGTTCCTGATGCTCTATAAGTTCGCGCCAAGCCGGAGGGTTCTGTTCAGACAGGTCTGGTTGCCAGCGCTGATCGTAACCTTTGCCTTGATGATTTGCCAGATCGCCTTCGTTAACTATCTGCCAAACTTCGTCAATTACGGCATTTACGGCGCGGTCGGCGGAATGATGCTTCTGCTCCTCTGGGTCTATTTCTCGGGAATCATCATCATCCTCGGAGCATGCCTTTGCGCGGCCATTACGCGATGCGGCGAAACCGCGGACGATGCTACTCCAGCCAATCGAGAATGTTGAAATTGTAGGCGACCATCACAGTGATCAGCACGACAGTCGCCAGAAATCCCAACACAGCCACCGCCGGGACCGCGATCAAGATCCTGCGGATGAGACGGTCTTCGGCACCCTGAATTTCACTTTCGCTCATGCCGCAACAGATAGAAGCGCCCGTTCCTGCAAGTCAAGCTGGGACCAAGCGCAGCTCGCTCTTCCCATGGCGCGTCTCTCTCAAGGAGACAAAGGCCACGACTCCTCACGTCTTCACCTACGTCTTGATGGGGAGTCGTTATAATGATTTCGAAATGTGCTTAAAACCGCCCGACCTGTATAGCGCCGTTTCGGCAACACGGGGGGCCGTTTCAACGCCTTTTTCTCACCAATCCGGGAACGCCTTCCTGCGGTTTATCTGAAAACCAGGTGACAGGCGGCGAATTTTCTGAGAGTTGAAGGCCCTGATGGCCTCCGAATCCGAAGCCGAGCGTATCCTCGCACGAGACCAGCGCCGCGAGGCTTGGGATCTCTGGGGACCGTATCTGAGCGAGCGCCAATGGGGGACCGTGCGCGAGGATTATTCCGCTGATGGCGACGCGTGGAGCTATTTCCCGCACGATCACGCGCGCTCGCGGGTCTACCGCTGGGGCGAAGACGGCTTGCTCGGTCTCTGTGATAGCGATTGCCGACTGTGCTTCTCCGCGGCTTTTTGGAACGGCCACGATCCGATCCTCAAGGAGCGATTCTTTGGATTGTCAAATTCGCAAGGTAATCATGGTGAGGATATTAAGGACTATTTTTACCATCTTGATAATACACCGTCTCACAGCTACATGCGGGGCCTTTACAAGTATCCGCAGCAGGAATTCCCTTATCAGCGCCTGATTGATGAGAACGCGCGTCGAACCCGGCTCGAGCCCGAATTCGAACTGGTGGACACGGGCGCCTTCAACGAGGGCCGTTATTTCGACATCTTCATCGAATACGCCAAGGCGGCACCGAGCGACATCTGTATCAAGATTTCCGCAATCAATCGGGGTCCGGATCCCGCGCCGCTCACAATTCTTCCCACGCTTTGGTTCCGTAACACGTGGTCCTGGGGACAGGAAGGACTCACGAAGCCACAGATGCATCTCACCGGCGATAAGTCGATCAGAGCGACGCCATGGGGGCTTCCCGTTTATCATCTCTACTGCGAAGGCGCCTCCGAGTTTGTGTTCACCGACAACGAGACGAACAATCAGCGATTGTTCGGAGCGCAGAATGCGGCGGCGCACGTGAAGGACGCCTTTCACGACTACATCGTTCACGGGAGGACCGATTCGGTCAATCCGGCCGGCAGCGGAACCAAGGCTTCTCCCGTTTATCGGCGAACGATCGCCCCTGGCGAAACTTCTATCGTTCGCGTGCGCCTGACCGAATCACCCCAACCGGAACCGTTCGGCTCCTCCTACGAAGCGACATTCCACGAACGCACAAAGGAGGCCGATGACTTCTACGCGGCACTGACGCCCGGCTTGCCCGAGGAAACCGCCATGATCCAGCGGCGTTCGCTCGCCGGACTGCTTTGGTGCAAGAAGTTTTACTTTTACCCGGTAAGCCAGTGGCTCGAGGGCGATCCGACCATGCCTCCGCCGCCACGCGAGCGCTGGCATGCGGCGCAACGCCTTTTGGAAAGAGATGCACGCCCACGACATCATCTCGATGCCCGACTGTTGGGAGTATCCCTATTTTTGCGCCTGGGATCTGATGTTTCATTCCGTCGCTTTTGCGGTGATCGATCCCGCGATGGCCAAGCGTCAAAACATGATCCTGCACGGCGAGCGCTATGCATCGCCCAGTGCGCAACTGCCCGCCTACGAATGGGCCCTCTCCGACGCCAACCCGCCGATCGCCAGCTGGGCGACCTGGCGCATCTATTCGATCGAGCGCGGAATGAAAGGCGAGAGCGACCGCGAATATCTCAAACGTGCCTTCAACAAGCTCTTGCTGAGCTACGCCTGGTGGGGAAATCGCGTGGACCAGACCGGAGACAATGTCTTCGAAGGCGGCTTTCTCGGCATGGACAACATTGGCGTATTCGACCGCCGCTATCTTCTGCCCGATGGCAGTAAAATTGAGCAAAGCGATGGCACGGCGTGGATGGCGACATTTTCTCTCAGCATGCTCAATATTGCCCTCGAGCTTGCTACCGAGGATCCCGCTTTCGAGGACATTGCCGACAAGTTCCTCAATGATTTCATTTATCTCGCGGCCGCCATAAACGCCCGCGGAACGAGCGGGTTCACGCTGTGGGATGACGAGGACGGGTTTTACTACGATGTGCTCAGCCGGCCCGACGGCACGGCCGATTATTTGCGGACGCGCTCGATGGTCGGCCTCACTCCGCTCTTCGCTGTCGAAAGCTTCGATACAGAGATGGCGATGCAGTTCCCTCTCCTGCGAAAGCGCGTGCTGTGGTTCCGAGACCACCGTCCCCATTTGCTTGACCAGCTTCATCATATCGGCGTGGAAGTTCAGGGACGCCGTTTGGTCTCGCTGGTCCCGCCGGAACGGCTCCGGAGAATCTGCGAGCGTCTCTTCGATGAAAACGAGTTTCTATCCCCGCACGGGATTCGGGCGCTTTCCCGATACTACCTCGATCACCCGTACAGTTTCACCGAGGGCAGCGAAACCGAAACGCTCCTCTACAGCGCCGCGGACAGTCCGGTCGCAATGTTTGGAGGAAACTCGAATTGGCGTGGCCCGGTGTGGATGCCGATGAACTACCTTCTGATCGAAGCCTTGCAAAAATTCGGGTTCTATTTTGGCGACACGTTCAAGGTCGAGTTTCCCACGGGAAGCGGGCACCAGATGAATCTCTGGGATATTTCGCTGGAACTTCAAAAGCGACTCGTTTCCATTTTCCGGCGCGGATCGGACGGCCACCGTCCGTTCAACGGAGGAGTCGAACTGTTCCAGAACGATCCTCACTGGCGCGATCTCATACTCTTCAACGAATATTTCAACGGCGACAATGGCGCGGGCGTCGGAGCGAGTCATCAAACGGGCTGGACCGCGCTTGTCGGGAAAATGATCCGCCAGCTGCACACGTTCGACCGCAACGCGTGATGAACGTTCGCGAGGGACGCAGGGTCGCTACGGGAGCAAGAGCCCTCAGCGTAGTTGTTGCGGCCCTGCAGATTCAGGAAATCTGGCGGGAGCGCGCCAGCGTCCTCTTCAAACACCACCACATCCAACAATCCAAAGAATCATGAAACTCGAAGGAAAAGTCGCCCTCATTACCGGAAGCGCGCAGGGAATCGGCCAGGCCATCGCCCTGCGCCTCGCGCAGGAAGGCGCGGACATCATCATTGACGACCGGCTGGGAAATACCGGCGCCCAGGAGACGCTAAAGGAAATCGAAGCCACCGGGCGCCGCGCCTGCGTGATTGGAGGAGATCTGGCGAGCCTTTCGGACAACCGGCGCCTGATCAGCGAAGGCATCATGAACATGGGCAGGATCGATATCCTTGTGAACAATGCCGGCGTCGAAAAACACGCGGACTTCTGGGAGGTCAAAGAGGCGGACTTCGACTTCGTGATAAATATCAACCTCAAGGGAACTTTCTTCCTGACTCAGGATTTTGTGAATCAGCTCCGCGACACCAAGCGATCAGGAAAGATAATCAACATCAGCTCCGTTCACGAAGAGCTTCCTTTCCCACATTTTTCAACCTACTGCGCAAGCAAGGGAGCCTTGAAAATGCTTTGTCGGGACCTGGCCATCGAGCTCGCGCCATTCGGGATCACCATCAACAACATCGCGCCGGGCGCCATTGAAACACCCATCAACACAAAATTGCTTAGCAGTCCTGATCTTATGAAGGCGTTGCTCTCCAACATTCCGCTCAACCGGCTTGGCAAGGGAAGTGATGTCGCCGGCGTTGCCGCATTTCTCGCCTCGAGCGATGCGGATTATATCACGGGCACTACAATCTTCGTTGATGGCGGGCTGCTCTGGGATTACTCGGAGCAGTAAGCTCGTGCAGTTCGCAGGGCGGCTGCGCCAGATGCCCAAGGTTACGCGAGCGGTTTTTGCATACCACCTCTCAAACCCGAGCGCCTATGCGGCCAGAGGGGAGGAACTTTCAAGCCTTGCTTCCCGCTGCTGCGCGCGTCTCGCGGTAAACTTCACCAGCAGCCACATCCCGCCGACATAGGCAAACGTTCCAAAGGGAATAAGCAATCCCTCCCACGTCGGGTAGAGCCCAAGCCAAACGCCCATCCAGGTCGGCAATTCCAGACCCGGTACCGGATGAACCGGGAGCCAGCCGACAGTCTGGAAGAGTCTTACGGTCGATCCAATAAACGTAAAAAGCACGAAGACCACAAGCCCCCCGGTCACAACAAGCATCTTGCGATAGGGAAGCTTCGCTCCGATCGAAAACACCGCATAACCAATCGCCGCGATGAAAAGACCGCCCAAGGCCAGGCCAACGAGCACCGGGCGCATCCCCGCTTCGAGAATCAGCGACTGCAGGAAAAGCGTCGTCTCAAATCCCTCGCGAAAAATCGTCATGAATCCCACACCCATGAGGGCCATGCTTTCCCACCGGGTTTCCCGTTTCTTCTGCGCTGCCCTACTCAGATCACGGAGCCGGGCATTCCAACCTGTCCAATAGTATTTGTGGAAGACCCAATTTGTGACCATGAGAAGCATGACAACGGCGATAATTGAAATAACAGCCTCAAGCGTCTCGCCGTAGTGCGAGAGCCCTTGAAGCAGGGTGCGGGACGCGACAAAGATGACGGCCGTGACCCCCAGTGCAAGCCACGCGCCGACACCGATTCGCCTGCGAATGCCAGCGTTCTCGGCCCCTCGAAGGCCGGCAAGAAGCGCCGCAAGAATGACAACCGCCTCAAGGCCCTCTCTCGCAACAATGAAAATCGCGCCGATCATCGCCGCCGTCGGGGAAAGTCCCACCTTGATCAGGGCGGAACACTCTTCGAGCGCATCAAAAGCGCGTTGATACGAAGAGGCCAATTCTTCGCCGGTAAGTCGGGCGTCCAAAGCCGCCTTGATGCCGGGGTTCCCCTGGTGGCCGTCAAGGAAGGTCTTTTCCGCGCGAATTGCCAGCGCGGGATCGCGAGGAAGTGCGCGAGCCTCAATCTCGAGGTCAAAATTTATATAAGCATCCAGGCGAAGCTGTTCCGCTTTTCGCCATTGTTTGCCTTGGGCGGCCGCGAGCGACTGACCGAGAAGTGAGCGAACTTCGAGAGCCGTTTCCGCGACGACGTCGCTGGCAGCGCCGGAACGCTTCAGAGCCAGGCCGAAATCGCGTTGGAGAAGATTCGCGCCCCTGTTGACAAGATTGTCGACATCGGACTGCGCAATCTTCCGATTGATCGCGTCCTCGAGATTCTCAAGGATGGCAAGGAGTTCCGGACCATGCTTCTCCAGCGCCTGAGTCTTCGTCTGACGCCAGACCGGCATCAATTCATTGACGATCTGCTGGGTCTGGATCGTAAAGCTCTTCGCCTCGCGATATTCAATCGGAATAGTCACCTCTCCGTCACGCACACCGGATTGATATTCCTTCGGAATGAGACGCAGCAACTTCAGGACGATCCGCTCGCGACGCTCGACGTCATCCGCGCTAAGCAGATTGGGATAACCGGCTTCCAGCGAAAGGCGCCACGCGGCCGCCGCCTTCTGCACATTATCCGGGTTTCCGCGGGCCGCAGCCAAGAGGACCGCAAAGTCGGCATTGCTCTGTCCGGCCTCCGATGAAACAGAGCCGGTGGCAAGTTTGAGCAGCGAGTCGGGCAGTTTCGACAGGCCTTGAATTTCCGAAGCGCGAGCAGAAAGCAGCGTCGGAGTGGCGCGACCCTCTTGGATCAGGCGCATGAGAGCGTCAGCCTTTTCCCGCGCGCGAGTGACCTGCCAGATCACATACTCCCTGGCGAGCAACCGGCTCACTTCGTCGCGCTGCGCAGGATTTCCCCCAAGACGCTGAAGCGCAAGCGCCCCCTCAACGGAGTTGGCGAACTTCGGAAGCTTGATTATCGAGCGCCACTCCCGCGCCGAATCGATATCGCCGGAGCGCTGAGTGCTGATCATCTCCAGGGCTGCGGCGTGCTGCAGGCGCGCCTGCATGAACCCCAGCGCCTCCGCTGCCGGAAGCGGTCCATCCAGCGGAAGAGAAAGCGGAGCGTTCCAGAGGTCTCGAGCCTCATCCACAGTGAGAAGTCGAGCGAACTGATCGCGAGCGCGCAGCAGGTTCTCTCCAATGGCGGGCGACCATCGCTCACCATGGATGTCGAGAAGAGCCTCATCAAAAACATTCTGAAGCGAAGCCGAATCGTCGATCACGTCGGCTCGCAGGACCGCGAAAGAAACAAGCATGAGCAGAGAGATGATCAATCCCCTCGCTCCGCTTGATCTTCTTCCACAGCTCATTGGAGACTCGCGGCTCACGCCGCTTTCGGATCAACTCTCGATTTTTACCCCGGCGACGGCAGCGCTTTGCTGTATCTGCGGAACGATCTTGTCCGTTTTTTCCTTAGCCTGCGTCGCCAGTTCATCGATCTCGGGACCCTTGATCTCGCCCTCTTTCTCGCGCTCTCCGATCTTGTCGATAAAGCTCATGATTCCCTTGAAACCAGAGTCAACGGATTTCGCGAGCGACTTGTCCTTTTCGGCCACCTTCTTTTCCACGGCCTCATACATGACCTGGCAACTTCCCATTATGCCTCGCATGTCGGAAACACGGCTTACGGCTTGAAAGCGGCCCGACTTTTCCTTTGCGTAGCGCGACTCCTTCCAGTCTTCGAAGTAGTCGGAAAGCGTCGGCGTCATCACCACCATCGCGCCGAAGCAGTCGCTCACCGAGGCGTTCCAGGACTTCGCATCGGCAAGGAGTTCACCCAGCTTCTTGTTGACGTCCTTCGCAGCCGCAGTCAGAACCTCCGGACGCGGGAGCGACTTTTGGCCGCCGTCCACGGGCGTGACCCAGCGTTTGTCCCCACTCCAGAGCATCGGCTCGATAATGTAGGTGAAAAGACACCCCTGCTTGTCGATCTTCTTGCCATTTCCCAGATCGAGGACCACGGGAGCCACGTTCTCAGGTCCTTTGGACTCGGGAACTCCCGCATCCAGGTAGGTGTCGTACGCGGAAAGCGACGGAACCCCCGCGACAATTCCCTCAACTGTCTCGTACCCAAAGCTATCCATCGCCTTGTAATTTTCCTGCAATTTGGTCACCAGCCTTTCCACCTTTTTGGGATCGGCCTTATACGCAGCTTCCACCGAGCCGCCATTCGCGGCGACAAGGGCCGCGTAGGCCTCGCTATTCTTCACAAAATCCTCCGACGCCGCGTCCATTTTTTCCAGCTTGCTGATGAGATAACTCTTCACGCTCGCGGCCGTCTCCTCCGCGTGAGCTACCGTGGCCAGAGCCGCAGAACAAAGTGAAGTGACAAGCACCAAAACGAAGAGGTGGGAGGCGGTTTTCATTTTTGAGACTGAGTTTCAATTTCTAAAAGGCAGCGAGCTCTTGCAAGTGAAAAACGAGGAAGTCGCCGGTTTTGAATCGAAATTTCACGTTTGCGGAGCCGCCCGCCCCCAGGTCCTGCCAAAATCGGCAGTTCGTCCGGAAAGAGACATCGGAGCTGCGGCTTCTACTCTGCCTGGAGAGGTCTGCTTTCCCTGGCTCTCTCGAGACCAGAGACGTTTGGTCTTTGATCTGCGTCCCTCTGTGACGCAATCTGCGGATAAACCGCCTCGTTTGAATTTGTCGACCACAAGCATTTCGGAGCTGTCTGAATCCACAGATGTCTCAGAGGAACGCAGACGAAGAAAGGGACAGGCAGACTCCCGTTATCATCGGGGCCGCCATGACTTTGCGTCACGAAAAGAGCAATACCGAAAGCTACGGCTCGGCGGGAGCCTCGCCCTCCCCCTTATCTTCGATATCGCCGTTTCGGAAATTCTTTTCGGCATTGGCTCTCGCTAGACGCCTACGACAGCGACATCGACCTGGCGGTTATGCGTGGCGCGGCGATGCTCGAAGATAAAAATCCCCTGCCAGGTTCCGAGAGTCATCCGTCCTCCGGCGATGGGAATCACCTCGCTTGTCCGTGTGAGCGCCATTCGCAAATAGGGCTATTTACGTGACTCCGGTGCCACAAGATGTAGTATTGTTCGCATGCCTGAGGTTTATCCTCGAAACCAGCCGGAACTCGAAAAGCAGTTTGAAAACGAGGCTGATTGCCGCTCGTATCTTGAGACGCTGCGGTGGCCCGACGGATATCGGTGCCCGAAGTGCGCGGGCTCCGCGTGTTGGCGGCGAAAAAGAGGACTCATCGAATGTTTGGGATGCGGTTACGAAACCTCTGTCATTGCAGGCACGGTCTTTCAGGATACGAAACTTCCTCTCAAAACCTGGTTTCGAGCAATGTGGCTCATGGCGGGACAAAAAAGTGGCATGAGTGCTTTGACCTTGCAGCGCGATTTGGGCTTGGGCAGTTACAAAACAGCATGGAGCATGCTTCACAAGATGCGACTGGCCATGGTGCGGCCCGGCAGGGAACGATTGAGTGGAAATGTCGAGGTCGATGAAACCTACTCGGGAGCAGCAGAAAGCGGAGGGGCGGTTGGACGACTCACCCACAGCAAAAGTCTTATCGCGGTAGCCGCCCAATGCGATGGTGCAGGGATCGGGCGTATCCGCCTGGCTCGCATACGCCGATACGTCCCGTGCAACTCTGCACGCAATTTATTGCCGAGTCCATTGAGCCGAGGCAGCACGGTCATGCACTGACGGTCTTCACGCTTACCGACCAAGCTTGAGGGCTATCACCATGAACGACTGATCCAGAGGCGAGAGGCTTCGGATGTCCATCTTCTCCCTCGTGTTCACCGGGTGGTGTCTCTGCTCAAGCGATGGCTGCTGGGAACTCACCAAGGGGCCGTTTCCGATGCTCACCTCAATACCTATCTCGGAGAGTTCACCTTTCGCTTCAATCGCAGGACGATCCGCTTCCAGGGGCAAATTATTTTATCGACTTGCCCAACAGGCAGTTCAAATCGGCCCGACCATATTTTCCGACATTGTTAAACCACAAGATATGGGACTACCGGAGTCACGTAAATAGCCCTATTCGCAAATGACTTGTCGTATCGTCGGGCCCCTCCAGCGTGTGAACGTAATCGCCGTCCTCCGGTGCGATTGCTTCGAAGTAGTTGTGCAGGTCGGTCCTGGCGCTCGGGTCGGCGTTTTCGTAAATCACCAGGCTCGCGCTGGTATGGCGAATGAAAACCGTCACAGTGCCCGTTCGGACTCCGCTTTCCCGCACGACCTGAGCCACTTCCCCGGTGATTTCGTAGGTTCCCTTGCCTCTGGTAAGGATCGTGATTGTCTGATGCTTTGCGATCATTGCGGCTTGAACACGACGAGCAGCCAACCTGCAAGAAACAACAAGCCTCCGATCGGCGTAATCGCGCCGAGCCAGCGGATATTCGTTACGGCCAGCAGATAGAGTGATCCCGAGAACACCAGAATTCCAGCCGTCCAGATCCATACGACCGTTGGGTTTCGATCCGCGGCCCAGAGCGCAGCCACGGCGTGGACAAGATGATAGAGGACCGCCGTTTGCCAGATGGACGCTGTTTGATTGGCGGCGAGCAGGGTGGCGAGTTGGTGAGCGCCAAAGGCGCCAAGTGCCACGCCAAGAAAACCGAGAAGACCCGCGATTTGAGTGGCAAATTGCATAAAAGGGGCATGATGCCGTGAACGCCGGATTATTCAACCCTGGGCAATTGGGGAGACTTGGAAAGGAAAGCGCTGCGAACGCCTGGAAGCTCCTTCGCAGCAACTGATGGGCCCGGGCAGGCACCTTGCGCCCAAGCCGCCGCTGCACCCCTCACGGAAGCGAGGATGCCAACTCAGCGAGGCGGGCACGAAGCGTTTGCTCCGGCAGATTGGGTCCGATAAAGAGGGCCAGCGGCGTGTTGATTCGCGCGGTATCTCCTATCGGAAAAAATTGCGGCTCATCGAAGCGATCGACTTTTTGAAACACGAAAAATTCGTCGGGATTCTCGGCGAAACGAACGAGCCCCTTTGCGCGGATGACTTCCTCCGGCAGGTTTCGCAGCAATTGGGCAAAGGTCTTCTGAGGGATGCGCTCAGGCAGCGGTACTTCCAGCGAGGAGAAGTGATGCTCGGAATGGTCATGGTAGTGGTGTTCCGCGTGCTCCTCATCGTGGTGGTGACCGCAAGGCTCGCAAGGTTGCAACCAACGCTCTCCGGCCGAGGACAACTCTTTGCAAAGTCCAGTAAGCTCGGTGGCAAATTCCTCCGCGCTGACCCGCCTTCCGCCGAGGTGATGGTGTCCAAAAGACTGTTCGACCTCAGTGATCCGCGCCGACTTGACGGTATCCGACCGCGAAACGAAGAGGTGCGAAGCCGTGCGAGCTTGCTCACGCTCCAGGGCGTTGTGCCAGAACCGCTTCTGCCATCGCTGGGCATCGATCACCGAAAGCTGCACCGGCAGCGAAAAGCGTCGCAAGTTTTTTTCCAAGGCAAGGATTTCTATCAACTGCTCGCTGTCCGTCGTGCCGTTGGTCTCCACGAGCACGATGCGCCCCGGAATGTGCTCGAACGCTTCCAGGGTGGTCACCAATTCCTCGCGTGAGCCACAGCAGACGCAATCCCCGCTGATTGCGGAAATTTCTGCCGCAAGACCGCGCAACTGCTCGGCATCGACTCTCGCGTTCTGATAGTCATTGATGACGACGTGGGGCTCGATCCCCTGTCTTTGCAACAGGGGCAGCAGGTTCTTGAGAAAGGTTGTTTTGCCGGAGCCGAGGAAGCCAACGAGAAGCACGAGCGGCGTCATGATTGTTTTGATGAGACAGGCGGTTGCGGAATAGCGTTCATTCAGGCAGGTTGCCCCGCCATGGACTCTCGCATTCCGGTCACGATTCTCACCGGCTTTCTCGGGGCAGGGAAGACCACTCTGCTTAACCGCATTCTTACCGAACAACACGGCCTGCGCATCGCCGTGATCGAAAATGAATTTGGAGAGATCGGCATTGATCACGAACTCGTCATCAACACGGAGGAAGAACTCTTCGAGATGAACAACGGCTGCATTTGCTGCACGGTGCGTGGCGATCTCATCCGCATTCTCGGCAACCTCATGAAGCGCCGGCATCAATTTGATCGCATCCTTGTCGAGACAACAGGGCTTGCCGACCCGGGTCCCGTCGTGCAAACGTTTCTCGCTGACGACGAGATGCAGGCCAAACTCATGGTCGACGCGGTCGTCACGGTCGTCGACGCCGGGCACATCCTGCTTCATCTCGATGAGAGCGACGAGGCCAGGGAACAGATCGGCTTCGCCGACGTGATCCTCCTCAATAAATGCGATCTGGCTTCACCCGCGGAAATTGACGCGCTTGAAACGCGCCTCCGGGGAGTGAATGCCATGGCCAGGATTCATCGCACCACCAACGCGCAGATCGAACTCCCCAAAGTGCTCGATATCGGTGGATTCAACCTCGATCACGCGATGGAAATCGACGCACACTTCCTCGAAGAAGAGGACGAGCATCATCACCACCATCATCATGACGATGAAATCACCAGCGTCGGCATCGTGCACGATGGCCTCTGCGACGGACAGAAACTCAACAAATGGCTCTCTGAGCTTCTCCGCTCCAGAGGCCAGGACATCTTTCGAATGAAAGGCGTCTTTGCCGTGAAGGGAAATCCGGAGCGGGTGATTTTCCAGGGAGTTCACATGATTTTGAACGCCGCCTCAGGGGGTCCTTGGAACGGACGGCCACCGAAGAGCAGTCTTGTATTCATCGGACGAAACCTGGATCGCGGCGCGCTCTTGAGCGGCTTTGAAAGCTGCCGGACGTAGCTTCTTTCGAAGGCGTCCGCAAATCGCTTCACGAAGGACCACCGCGAATGGGATTCAAGAAACTCTGGGGATTCGAAACCAGCGATCACGTCCTTTCGCTCGCCTGGTCCGAGAGTCTGCTCATCGTCACGCCAAGCACGGGAACCATTCTTTTGGTCGACCAGCAGGGCAGGACGATCGCTGGATTTGCCGATCACGGTCTCGGAAATGGAGCTGCCGCTGCAGGATCGGGCATCCTAGCAACCTGCGGATTCGACGGACGAATTCAGACATACAAGATGAGCGGCTCCCGGATCTCTCCGCAGAGCGGAATTGCGTTGGGAAAAGGCTGGATCGAGCGCGTGAAGTGGAGCCCAGACCATGCTCACCTTGCCGCCGCGCTGGGCAAAACGTTGTTCGTGCTGAAACCCAATGGCGAAGTCGTGGCTGGCTTTTCGAATCACCAGACCTCGGTCTCCGACTTCTCATGGAATCCGGCGAATCCTCTTGAAATTGCGAGCGTTTGCGGCGGCGGCGCCAGGATGTGGCGCATGGGGAACACCGAGCCTTTCGCCCGATTCGATTGGGGCGGAGCGAGTCTTCTCGTCACCTGGAGCCCAACCGGACGCTGGCTGGTCACTGGCGACCAGACACCCAGTGTCCATCTCTACGATTTCAGGCGGGATTATCCGCTGCACATCCAAGGCTATGAGACAAAAGTGAAGGCCATGGATTTTTCGCCGGACGGCGAGCGCCTGGCAACCGGAGGTGGCACGACCGTCACCGTTTGGAATTGCACGGGAGAGACCGGGCCGGAAGGCACGATGCCCAGCCAACTCAAGTTCCACAAGGGCGATGTGGAGACCATCGCATGGTCGCCCACGGGAGAATTCCTCGCAACGGGTGACGTCGCCGGACGCCTCGTCTTCTCGGACACGAAAGGCCGGCCTGTCTCTGCCTTCGAAGACGCGGAGGGCATCAGCGCCCTGGCGTGGAGTCCTGACGGCAAACACCTGGCAATGGGAGATGCCGGAGGCCGCGTCGTGCTTTTTAGCGATTGAGCATCGCCATCATGGGCTTTGCATAACGCTCCCCTTGAGCGACGCCCGGCGGAAAAAGGTGATCCATCTGCGTGATTTCGTCGGGCGTGAGAGCGACGTCGAGAGCGCCAAGATTGTCTTCAAGGTATCGAACGCGCTTGGTGCCCGGGATCGGCACAATATCCTCGCCTTGAGCGAGTACCCAAGCCAGCGCGAGCTGCGCGGGGGAGCATCCCTTTCTCTGGGCAAGGTTCTTCACATGCGCCGCAAGCTGAAGATTGCGCTCGAAGGCCTCTCCCTGGAAGCGCGGATTGGTGTGCCGCCAATCGTCGGCCGCGAGATCGGATGGCTTCTGAATGGCCCCTGTCAGAAACCCCCGTCCCAGGGGACTGTACGGAACGAAACCAACACCCAGCTCACGACATGCGGCGAGCACGCCATTGCGCTCCACATCGCGAGACCACAGCGAATACTCGGTCTGCAGAGCGGCTATTGGATGAACCGCGACCGCACGTCGCAGCGTGTCGACGCCCGCTTCCGAAAGCCCGAGAGCACGCACCTTGCCCGCGAGCACCAGATCGGCCATCGCTCCAACGGTTTCTTCGATGGGGACATTGGGATCCACCCTGTGCTGGTAATACAGATCGATCGTGTCGATCCCCAGACGCTGAAGGCTTCCGTCGCATGCCCTTCGGATGTTGGCGGGAGAGCTATCCACGCCCGTGATTTTCCCCGTCGGATCGATTTTGAAGCCAAATTTCGTGGCGAGAACGACTCGCTCTCGGGGAATCTCACGCAGAAATTGTCCAATGAGTTCCTCGTTCTTGCACGGACCGTAAATCTCCGCAGTATCAAGAAAGTTGCCTCCAAGGTCCAGGAAGCGGCGAAGGACGCCTAGCGACTCGGATTCGTCCGCCGGTCCATACGCATACGACATCCCCATGCAACCCAGGCCAAGTGCGGAAACTTCAAGCGAACCAAGTTTGCGGGTCTTCATAGATCCACTTCTACACCATGAAGGGTTGTGTTGAAAGCGATGAGCCGCTTTCCCGCAACGACCCGAGACACCTTGCGAGCGATGCGGGAGATTCCGGTAGCAAACCGCCTCCTCACGTCGGCGCCTACAGCTACATGCTCATTCCGCCGTCGACCGCAAGGACCTGGCCGGTGACATAGGAGGCCTCCGGACTCGCTAGAAAAACGACGGCGGCGGCGATATCGTCGACAGCCCCAAATCGCGTCAATGGGATGTGCGAGAGGGCGGCCTTTCGGACATCATCCGTCAAGACGGACGTCATATCGCTCTCGACGAACCCGGGCGCGACAACATTCGCGGTGATACTGCGGCTGGCGAGTTCACGCGCCAGGGACTTGGTCAATCCAATGAGCCCGGCTTTGCTCGCCGAGTAGTTGGCTTGTCCGGCGACACCGATCAAACCGCTGACCGAGCTAATGTTGATAATGCAACCCTTGCGCTGCTTGATCATGGCGCGCAGAACTGCCCGCGAAAAATTGAATGCGCCCTTGAGATTGGTGTCGAGGACGAGATCCCAGTCCTCCGAGGTCATGCGCATGGCCAGCGTGTCGCGGGTAATGCCTGCGTTATTCACAAGCACGTCGCACCGTCCAAAGTCGGCCAGGATTTTTTCGCCCGTCTTCTGTACCGCATCGAAATCCGCCACGTCGACGGCGTACGGCTTTGCCACGTCGGGCGCGACGGCGTTGATCGCGTCGGCGGTCCTTTGCGAATTGGCTTCCGTGCGACTGACAACCGCAACCTTCGCGCCTTCCTGGGCAAAGCGTTTGGCTATCGCCTCCCCAATGCCACGCCCGGCTCCGGTGACAATCACGACCTGGTTTTCGAATCGTTTCATAAGCAGTTTGTCTCGACCTGGGAGGCTGCAAGAGTCGGCTCAACCCTCCGCCGCCGGGAAATAAAGCAGGAAAGGATGCAAATTGACTTGAGTCGCCGGGCCCTTAGACGCTGACCCAACTCCGTGTCCGCGCGCTTTGCTCGATGGCTGCGAGGACCTTCTCATTTTTGAAACCGTCTTCAAAAGTCGGCTGCACGCTCTTGCCGTCCACGACCGCTTTCACGAAATCCGCAAATGTATTTATGAAGGTATGCTCGTAGCCGATGATGTGCCCTGGGGGCCACCAGGCTGCGCAATAAGGATGCACGGGCTCGGTGATAAGAATGTCGCGAAAGCCGCGTGCGTCCGCTGGGTCCTCCTGGCTGAAGAATTGGAGGCGATTCATGTCCTCCATGTTAAAAAAGAGCGATCCCTTGCTGCCATTGATTTCGACCGTGATATGGTTCTTGCGGCCGTAGGCAAAGCGGGTGGCCTCAAAATTGGCAACTGCGCCATTCTTAAAACGCCCGATCCAGGAGACCGCGTCGTCCACTGTCACGGTCCCGAGTTTCTTTCCCGCCTTTGCTCCGAGCCCCTTGCCAACGGCTTCGAGAACAGGCCGCCTCTTGATGAAAGTCTCCATAAGGCCGCAAACTTCACTGATCTCTCCCACCAGATAACGGCCCAGATCGATGATGTGCGAGTCAATGTCGCCGTGCGTTCCGGAGCCGGAGAACTTTTCCTGGAGCCTCCAGACAAGGGGGAAGTTCGGGTCAGCGATCCAATCCTGCGCGTAGCGGGCCCGAACGTGATAGATCCGCTCTCCAAGGTCGCCGCGCTCGATCATTCTTTTCGCCTGCGCGATCGCGGGAATGCGGCGGTAGTTGTGGCAGACCATGTTCACGACCTTCGCCTTCTTGACCGCGGCAACCATCTCCGCGCATTCTTCAAGATTCATCGCGAGGGGTTTCTCGCAAAGAATAGCCTTGCCGTTCCGAATTGCCTCGAGGGCGATTTCGCAGTGACTGTCGTTGGGCGTGCAGACGTCGATGATCTGGATCTCGGGGTCGCTGACGACGGCTTTCCAATCGGTGCTCGCATTCTTCCAACCAAGCTGTTCGCGGGCAGCTCCGACATTTTTCGGCGACCGGCCGCAAATGGTATGAAGCACGATATCGGCAGGCACGTCAAAAAACCTCGGCGCCTGGCGCCAGGCATTCGAATGCGCCTTTCCCATAAAATTGTAACCGATCATTCCGACGTTGAGCGAGGGTCTAGCCATGGTAAGTAATAGAGGGAACGCGACTTCACCAAATGGCTCGGCATCTGAAAACGAAAAAAACGAAACTTGTGGACCCCTCGATGAGATCGTGCGGAGCGCGCATCCCATCGCCCGGACGCGAAATCCCCCCACCGCCGCATTGACGAACAATCAGAATCGCTTAACATTCAAGGACGCAGGGGAGCTTTCGCAGCTGAGAGTCCCGATCGCGAGATCGATTCGGGAGACCCTTGGAACCTGATCCGGCTAACACCGGCGGAGGGAGCAGACATGAGTTTTAAGTGGACAGCCTTGAGTCTTGAGCGCGAACCGGGATCGGTTCGCCATCTGCTTTCCGTTCGACGGCGCGGCCGCAACCTTTCACCGCAAACTTAAGACTTCGAATGATCGCACCTACAAGCGCTATCGAACCCGACAGCAGCGAGCCGCTGCCGAACTCCAGCCGAATTTATGTCGAAGGAGAACTTTACCCGGACGTCCGCGTGCCAATGCGCGAGATTGGGCTCGCATCCACAAAAGCGTTCAACGGGGCGGTCGAACTCAATCAAGCCGTCAGGGTTTATGACACGAGTGGACCTTGGGGTGACCCGGCATTCGATGGTGACGTCGCAAAGGGGTTGCCTGGCGTCCGTCGGGAATGGATTCTCAAGCGCGGCGACGTCGGCGAATACGAGGGCCGTAACGTCCGGCCTGAAGACAACGGCTACCTGAGCACAAGCCACGCCCAATTGGCTTCCGAACGCCGGGGCGGACTCTCCCCGCTCCAGGCACCGCAAAACGCGCGACGCCGGCCGCTCCGCGCGTCCTCCGATCACCCCGTCACGCAACTTTGGTACGCCCGCCAGGGCATTGTAACACCTGAAATGGAGTTCATTGCGATTCGCGAGAATATGGGCCGGGCGAAAATCGCGGAGATGTCGAAGGACCTGGTCCGTAATGATCTCAACAAACAGCATGCCGGCAGCGCCCAACTTGCCGGCGAGGGTGCCGCGATCAACCGTCATAGCTATATCCCCTCCGTCTTCCGCCGCTTTCCGCAGCGTATCCCGTCGGAGATTACCCCGGAATTCGTCCGCGACGAAGTTGCTGCCGGCCGCGCAATCATTCCGCTCAATATCAACCACCCGGAATCCGAGCCGATGATCATCGGCCGAAACTTTCTCGTTAAGATCAACGCGAACATCGGAAACAGTGCCGTTGCCTCGAGCATCGAGGAGGAAGTGGAAAAGATGCGCTGGGCCACCAAGTGGGGAGCAGACACCGTGATGGACCTCTCCACGGGCAGGAACATCCACGCCACCCGGGAATGGATCTTGCGCAATTCGCCTGTCCCGATCGGCACCGTCCCCATCTACCAAGCTCTGGAAAAGGTCGGCGGCAAGGCCGAAGAGCTGACCTGGGAGATTTATCGAGATACGTTAATTGAACAGGCTGAACAGGGTGTGGATTATTTTACTGTCCATGCGGGAGTATTATTGCGGTTCATTCCCCTCACCGCCCGGCGGATGACGGGCATTGTTTCCCGCGGGGGGAGCATCATGGCGAAGTGGTGCCTGGCGCATCACCAGGAAAGTTTCCTCTACACGCGTTGGGACGATATCTGCGAAATCATGGCCGCTTACGACGTGAGCTTTTCGATCGGCGATGGGCTGCGACCGGGGAGCATCGCCGACGCCAATGACGAGGCGCAGTTTGGCGAACTCGCTGTGCAAGGCGAACTCACCGAGCGCGCGTGGAAGCATGGCGTGCAGGTGATGAACGAGGGTCCCGGCCATGTGCCCATGCACATGATCGAGGAAAACATGGCCAAACAACTTGAATGGTGCCATGAAGCGCCCTTCTACACGCTTGGCCCGCTTACGACCGACATCGCACCCGGTTATGATCACATTACCAGCGGCATAGGCGCTGCCATGATCGGTTGGTACGGGTGCGCCATGCTCTGTTATGTAACGCCCAAGGAACACCTCGGCTTGCCAAACAAGAAAGATGTCAAGGACGGCGTCATAACCTACAAGATTGCGGCGCACGCGGCCGATTTGGCGAAGGGCCATCCCGGCGCCCAGTACCGCGACAACGCCTTGTCAAAAGCGCGGTTTGAGTTTCGCTGGGAGGACCAGTTTAACCTCAGCCTCGATCCCGTCACAGCCAGAGAGTTTCACGACGAGACCCTCCCGCAGGAAGGAGCAAAGTCCGCACACTTTTGTTCCATGTGCGGACCTCATTTCTGCTCGATGAAGATCACCGAGGATGTGAGGAAATACGCCGCCGAACAGGGGCTCAGCGAAGAAGATGCTGTGCGGCGCGGAATGGAAGAAAAAAGCAAGGAGTTCGTCGAGAAGGGCGCTGAGGTCTACACGCGGGCCTGACGGGGCCTGTGATCGGGGCTCGAGCGGATTGTGGGGCAGCGTGGTGGAATCGGCGATGGGGACATCGCCGCTACAGGACTGGGCGGCTCCTGGCTTCGATTGTTCCGGTTTCGTTCGTGGCTTCCCATAACGCGGTTGGAGCGTCTAAAAGATGGTCATGCAACCCTCAGTCATTCTCTGCGCGCTAGTCTTATGGGCCTCGACAGCCCTGGCTGGTCCATTGACGTTGGACCAGGTCAAACTTGCCGCGTCGGAACTCGAAAAGCTCACTGAGAACGAGATTCGGGCGACGGGAATACCGGGTATCGCAATTGCTGTCGTTTACAAGGATCAGATCGTCTTTGCGAAGGGCTTTGGTGTTCGCGAAGTGGGCAAGGAAAGTCCCGTTGACGCCGATACAGTGTTTCAGCTTGCGTCCGTCTCGAAGCCGATCGGCTCGACGGTTGTGGCAGCGCTCGTGGGCGAAGGTCTTCTCTCCTGGGATTCACGCATCAGCGATCTCGATTCCGGTTTTCAAATGCATGATGCGTGGGTTACGCGTGAAATCACCGTCCGCGACTTCTACGCGCATCGCAGCGGGCTGCCGGATCACGCCGGCGATCTGCTGGACGATCTCGGCTTCACTCGCGAGGAGATTCTTCGCCGTTTGCGCTACCAACGGCCCGATACCAGCTTTCGATCGGGATACGCCTACACAAACTTTGGATTGACAGAGGCCGCAATCGCCGCCGCCAAAACCGTCGGAAAGCAATGGGAGGAGCTGTCTGAAGAGAAGCTTTACAAGCCCCTGGGCATGACATCAACAAGCTCGCGGCACCAGGATTTCGTCGAACGCAAGAACCGGGCATTGGGGCATGTGAAGATCAACGGCCAGTGGGTCCAGAAATATCAACGCGATCCCGATACTCAATCGCCCGCCGGAGGCGTCAGTTCCTCGGTCAACGATCTCGCCAAATGGATGCGCCTCCAGCTTGCGAACGGAAAGTTCGAGGGCAAGGAGATTGTCAAAGAGGACGCGTTGGCGGAAACCCACCACCCCCATATTCTCACCGGATTCAGTCCCCTCAACGGGCTCCCGGGATTCTACGGACTCGGATGGAACGTCAACTACGATGAACAAGGGCGTCTGCGCCTTTCCCACTCCGGCGCATTTGATCTCGGCGCCGCGACCACTGTGGCACTGGTCCCCGCCGAGGATCTCGGTATTGTCGTTCTCACCAACGCCTTCCCGTTGGGAGTTGCGGAGGGCCTTGCCAACACCTTCCTGGACTACGCCCTCCATGGCAAACCGACGCAGGACTGGCTCACAGTTTACAAGCAGGCGTTCTCGCAAATGCTCCGGGCAGAGGCTTCCCATGTCGGCGACTACACAAAGCCACCTGCGTCGCCCGCCCCGGCTGTGGCGAACGCCGCCTATTTGGGAACTTACAGCAACGATTTTTTCGGCGAGATTTCAGTCATCGAGAACGAAGGCGGACTCGCCATCGTCCAGGGGCCAAAGAATAAGACGTTTCCGATGACGCATTGGGATCGCGACACCTTTACCTATGAGACAGCGGGCGAATCCTCCGTGGGAACCTCGGGCGTTATCTTCACGATGGGGCCAGAAAACAAGGCGCGCCGCGTTTTGGTCGAAAATTTGAACATTCACGGCGAGGGAGTTTTCAACCGTGCGTCAAAGGATGCGGAATAGAGCGCGTGGCATGGGGATGGAACAGCGAGAAACTCCTCACTGGATGTCGGGGACGGCGACGAATCTCCCTCTGCGATTAGCCACTGCGCTCGGCCCTTGCCGCCCCTTGGCGCAGAGATAACCTGCAAGATGGCCAAGCGCTTATTCATCGCGCTCGAACTGCCCGAGAGCCTGCGTCAAACGCTCGCTGCTCTCGATCCGCACGTAAAAGGTTTGCGGTGGCTGCCGGCACAGCAGCTGCATGTGACGATGAGCTTTCTCGGGCACGTCAATCTGATTGAAGAGGAACGGTTGAGGAAAACCCTGGATGAGGTGCGAGTGCCCCCATTCTTTTTGCGGATTCAAAGCGTAGGGACCTTTGGCGGAGGCCGGCCCACGGTCGTGTGGAGCGGATTAGGGAAGGGTCATCCCCACCTTTTCGCGCTGCACAAGCGCGTTCAGGATGCAGTGCTGGGCGCGGGACTGGAGCCGGATCTAAAACCGTTTCATCCTCACATTACCCTGGGGCGGGCAAACGACGTATCCGCTGCGACCCTATTGCCGTTCCTGCGGATGAACCTGGACAAGGAATTGGGCTTGTGGAAGGTCGCGGGCTTCGCAATGTTCTCAAGCATTCTGTCGCCTGAAGGCCCGATCCACACCCTCGAAATGCAAGTTGCGTTCTAAGCAGTTCCTTGGCGAGTCAGCCAGCGAGAAGCGCCTGGAGACCACAACTACGTCCTGCCTCCTTTTTGCTTACTGACCCAAGCCGGGATTGAGCGTCGCGACCTGCTGTCCGTTACGACGGAAGTATTCCAGAGCCAGGCGTTTGCGTTCCCGCAAAATTGTGTCGATATCTTCAGCCACGGCAGGCGTGCTCCAAACAGATCGGCCCGGAGGCATCCATGCACGCCCGGTAAAATTATCACGAACCGTCCCGCCGGGCATGACGCGGGGGTCGTCAGAAACATAAAGCCGCTCACCGTTCCTGCCGAGGGCGACCATTTCAACATGGCCGAAATTTCCACCGGGAGTTCCACGCGGGAATTTGCCAACTCTTGCATCGCCGAGATAGACGAGCACACTGCCAAGCGGAGCGCGTTGCGGCGAACTGCAACGAACCGGTTCCCACCCGGCCCGACTGAGGATCGACTCCCAATCCTGTCCATTGCCTCCCGCCAGCCCCCTTCCAAGTCCGGCGTTCTTCAGAATGGAAAGCATTCCCCGTCCGCACCAACCGGAGCCGATATGGTCCGTCGCGCTTTCGACCGCTGCCGCTATGAGAGTCGTGCGGGTCATCGGCGGAGTCGTCTCCGCTGCGCGGACTACAGAAATAAGGATGACAGCGGCAAAGGCACAGCGAAAAAACATCGCCGGTCACCATAACCATTTTGCGCTTTTCGCCAAGGGTTTTCTGCCTTGTTTGAGCAAAAACTTTTGCTTCCCCTAGAGTTTCAAAGTCCTGCGTCTGAGCCAGTAAAAGAGGACGGGCGTGACAACGAGCACATGCAAGAGACTGCTGAGCATTCCGCCGATGACTGGCGTCGCCAGCGGCTTCATGATCTCCGCCCCAGTTCGTGTGCTCCACATGATCGGCAGGAGGCTGGCAATGACGGTACCCACCGTCATGACCTTTGGCCTCAGGCGCAGCATGGCGCCGTCGATGACAGCGGACTTCAGATCCTGGAGACCAAAGGAACTTCCTTTCTCCTTCTGCCGGTTCTTCAGCGCTTCTTCGAGATAAACAACCATCACGACGCCAGTCTGAATTGCCGTGCCGAAGAGCGCAATGTAGCCGATCCAAACGGCCACGCTAAAGTTGTAGCCAAGCAGATACTGGAGGAGAGCGCCGCCAGTGAGCGCGAAGGGTACCGCCAGGATGACATGCGCGGCCTCCATCACAGAATGGAAGACAACGCTCAGCAACATGAAGATGATGAGCAGGACGACCGGTACGATGAGCATGAGCGTCCGCTGTGCGCTGAGTTGGCTCTCATACTGGCCGCTCCATTTCAGCGTCACCCCCGCGGGAAGATCGATCTCCCGCGCGATGCGTTCCTGAACCTCCCTGACGAATCCGCCAAGGTCCCGGCCACGAACGTTGCTTTGCACGAAAACGCGAAGCAGGCCGTCTTCGCTCGAAATCTCGCTGGCCCCACTGGCGCGTCGGATCGAAGCAACCTGCCCCAACGGTACACTAAAGCCATCCATGGTGGGGATCAGAATACTGCCGATTTTTTCAATATCGTCGCGTTCGTCACGAGCAAGGCGGAGCTGAATCGGATAGCGTGCACGCCCTTCGATTGTCGTGCTGACATTGAGCCCCCCGAGACCAATCTCTACGACGTCCATCAAGTCGCGGATGTTCAGACCATATCGGGCCAGCGCCAAGCGGTCAGGCAGGATTTCCACGTATGGCTTCCCCTGCGTCCGCGAGGCCGCGACGCCAGCCGCGCCAGGGACCCTGCGGACGAGGTCTTCGATCTCGTAAGCCACCTGCTGGATTGTCTCCAGATCGGGCCCGAGAACCTTGATGCCAAGCTGCGCCCGAATCCCGGTGCTCAG
Source organism: uncultured Verrucomicrobiae bacterium (assembly GCA_963763735.1). Lineage (GTDB taxonomy): Bacteria > Verrucomicrobiota > Verrucomicrobiia > Chthoniobacterales > Terrimicrobiaceae > DASTFP01. The sequence continues at coordinate 94,851 of CAVXQK010000025.1, forward strand.
CATTAGAATGCGGTTCTCAATCGGCTGCAAAAAGCCGGGCACATAGCCGGGAATCAGGCTAAGCTTTTCGGAGAGTTCGGCGATGATCTTTTCCTTGGTCATGCCGGATCGCCAGGCCTCCTGCGGCTTGAGCATGATGGTCGTTTCGATCATTTCAACAGGCGCCGGGTCGGTCGGCGTCTCCGCGCGCCCAAGCTTGCCGGCGACGGACTCTACTTCGGGCAAACTCTTGATTACCCGATCCTGCCATGCCATGACGCGCTTCACCTCGGTGAGAGACGTGCTCGGCAGCAGCACCGGCATGAAGAGCAGGCTCCCCTCATTGAGAGGCGGCATGAATTCGCTCCCAATCCGCGTCGCAAGAAAAACAGCCGCAGCAAGCAGCGCGGCCGCACCAACCAACACGATGCGACCATGCCGCAGGGCAAACTCCAGCGCGGGACGATAAAGTCCCATCAAGAAACGCATCACGACATTTTCGTTCTCGGCATGAAAAGGTCCGCGCACCAGCCAGGTGCAAAGCACTGGAACGAGGGTCACGCCCAGCAGAGTCGCGCCGATCATGGCGAAGGTCTTGGTAAACGCCAGCGGATGAAAGAGCTTCCCCTCCTGACCCGTGAGCGCAAACACCGGCAGGAACGCTAGGATGATGATCGCCATGGCGAAGAAGATTGGCCTTCCCACTTGATGCGCAGCATGGCGGATGACTTCGTGATATTGCGGCGTTCTGAGAGGGTCTGATCGGCGGTTCGGGACCGCTGAGAAAGTCTTTTCAGCCTGTTCACAATGCCTAATCACGTTCTCGGTCATGACGATGCCTGCATCAACGAGCACGCCGATCGCAATGGCGATTCCAGAGAGCGACATGATGTTCGAGGTGATCCCGAATCCCTGCATAAGAATGAACGAAATGAGAATCGAGATGGGCAGCGGGAGCGTGACAATGAGAATGCTGCGGAAGTGCCAGAGAAAAACGATATGGGCCAGCGTGACGAGAAGAATTTCCTCGATGAGCGCATGACGCAGGGTCTCGATGGTGCGATCGATCAGGCCGCTCCGATCATAGAAGGGCGTGATCGTGACCCCCTTGGGCAAACTCGGTGCGATCTGAGCGATCTTCTCCTTCACACGCTGAATCACCTGCATCGCATTCTCGCCCGTGCGCATGACCACCACTCCGCCCACCACCTCTCGCCCATCGACGTCCAGGGCGCCTCTGCGAAAATCCCCACCAATAGAAATCTCGGCGATGTCTTCCAAATAGATTGGAAGTCCGTTTTGAGAACGCACGGCAATGCGCCGGAGATCATCGAGGCTGCTGACCAGTCCGATGCCTCGGACGACGAATTCCATCCCATTCTCTTCGATCACCTTGCCGCCGACGTTGATGTTGCTGTCGGCTAGGGCGTCCATCACCTCACGCAAATTCACTCCGGCCTGTCGCATTTTCCCGGAGTCCACAGCGACCTGATACTGCCGGACAAAACCTCCGATGCTGGCGACCTCGGCCACGCCTTCGACACTGGCAAGCTGGTATCGGATAAAAAAATCCTGAAGCGAGCGCAGCGTCCCGAGATCGAAACCACCCGACGCAGCGTCCGGATCGCCAGTCCCGGAGCTCTTCGAAGGATCGACTTTGAGATAGTATTGAAAAACCCAGCCCAACCCCGTGGCGTCAGGCCCAAGCTGCGGTGTGACGCCCTCGGGAAGCAGCGTTTGCAAAAAGCTTAACCGCTCGAGGACGCGGGTGCGAGCAAAGTAGTTGTCGATCTTGTCTTCGAAGACCACAGTCAAGAGCGAGAAGCCAAACATTGAAGAGGCGCGTACCTCTTTCACAGCCGCCAAGCCCTGAAGGTTCGTTGAGAGTGGATAAGTTACCTGGTCCTCCACTTCCTGCGGACTGCGTCCGGACCAATCGGCAAAAACGATGACTTGGTTTTCGCTGAGATCCGGAATGGCATCAACCGGGGTGTGGCGCACGGCCCAGATGCCCCACGCGATGATAAGCAACGTGCCGCAGGCCACGAGGAAGCGATTCCTCAGTGACCAATCGATCAGCCAGGAAATGAGACTGCCCGGCGGGACGGGCTTCGCTCCGGCTCCCGTATTCTCGTTATATGCCCCGGAAGAGATCGTGCCTTGGTCGTCCGCGCTCAAGGCTTCACCTCCGCTCCGCAGCTCAGCATCTCCGCGCCCAAGTACGGGTTGCGGATCTCCGAGCCAGACTGAATCCATTTGGCCTTCGAGGGAGCCCCCGGAAAGCTGTCGCCAGTCATTGGACATTCGAAGACAGTCACCTCAGGATTCTGTCCTCCCTGTTCGAGTGCAAGCGCCAGGTCTGCCCCCGCCGTGCTCCAGGGCAGGAAAGATTGCCGTAGCGCCTTAAGATCGCTCCCTGCGGGGCTCTTGGGAACCTCCTTCAATCGCGCAATCACTTGATCGACCTGAGCTTCTCCAGTTTCCTCCATAGAGGCCGCCAATTCCCGCAACTTCTGACCTGCCTTGACGGCGGCGACCGCATCGTCCGCAGCCAAGCCCTCGGAAACCTGCGCAAGCTGCCTCAAAAACTCTTTGCCGACCGGCTTGCCAAGAGCACGTATTGGTCGCGCCAGGGTGACTGAGCCGCGCAACTGAGCCTCTGCATCGATCATTAGATTCCCCTGTGCGACAACACGCTCGCCGTCTTTTACCCCTTCGAGAATTTCGATTCCCTCATCACCGATTCTGCCAGTCTTAACGCTACGCTGCTCATATTCCCCCGAGGCGTTCTCGGTATAGACAACCGAGCGTCTGCCATCGCGCAGCACGGCAGATCTCGGAACGACAAGGGCTTCGCCAAGGTGGGCGGTGATCTCCGCCTCGGCGTAGGCGCGATGTGGCAGAACGCGCAGAAGACTGCGCGCGTCACCTTCCGCGAGCGGATTGTCCACTTCGATGCGCACCTTTGTGCTGCGTGTTCGCGGGTCGAAATTTGGATCGATAAAAGTAACAACACCTTCAAATTCACGGCCCGGCACCGTAGGAGTTCGGAGAACGGCCTTCTGTCCAATGCGGACATCCGGCAAATCTCGCTCGTAAACTTCGGCATGGAACCAGAGCCTCGAAAGATTGCCCATTTCGAAAAGGGGTTCGCCCGTCTTGATGTATTGGCCCTTTAGGGCCCTCTTCGTCAGCACCGTGCCGCTGATCGGCGCCAGCAAATCGATCGTAAAGACATTCTCAGGCTGCCTGGCCAAGACCGCCGCCTGCTCTGCGCTGAGCCCGTATTGGACGAGGCGCTGCGCCGAGTTTCTCGCCACGGAAGCATCCCCGCCCCGGACGGCGTTCTGATACTCCCGAACGACATACAGCAATTCCGGACTGTAGATGGCAGCCAGGGGTTGGCCCTTCTCAACATATTTGCCAACATGCTCAACGTAAATCTGGTCAATCCTTCCGTCGTAAAAAGCGGCTATTACGCGGTGGATGTTCTCGTCATCCTCGAGAATGCCGCTGAAGCGAAGCGACTTCGTCAACTCAAGACGGCGAACAGGCACTGTCGTCACAGCGAGGATGCCGATCGAGCGCGGATTCAGCGCGACAACTCCTTCCTTGGTCTCCATTGCCGTTTCTCCCTCATAAACAGGAACTAAGGCCATCCCGCAAATCGTGCAATTGCCGGGCTTGTCCGAGGTGATCCACGGGTGCATCGGACTTTGGTAAAGCCTAATTTTTCGCCCCTCCTCCGGCGTCTTTGAGCAAGCGGCAAAGACGGCAACAATCAGCACAAGGCGGATCGCTGTGGAGACGGCTGTGACAGCCGCATGAAGACGCAGGTGCTTGGCACAAAGGCCTCCGCAAAATTTCGACAACAAAGCGATCATAGGGGCGTCTTTTTCAATCTTAGCGCATTACTAATTACAGATACACTGCTCATTGCCAGGGCAGCACTTGGAATGATGGGGCTGAGTAGGACGCCGAAAAATGGGTAAAGAACACCCGCCGCGATAGGAACTCCGAGTGCATTGTAAATAGACGCGAAGAGCAAGTTCTGCCGAATATTTCGCATCGTGGCGCGGCTCAAGGCAATGGCCTGAACGATCCCTCGCAGATCACCCTTCACGAGGATTTCGTTCCAACGCCATTCCGCATGTCGGGCAGGCACCCGGATTGTCGGACTGGACGCCCGGACACATGGGACAAAACCATCCTTGGTCGGCATAGCGCTACCGTGATGATCGTGTCCCGACTCGCCCTTGTGGCACGAATGTGAATCGCTCATTGCTTCGAACCTCATGCTACAGAGCCGTCAATCCTTGATATCACCATGTTCCCATGGAATCCACAAACGGGGGCGACCTCCCGGCGATTCAGTTCCACGCCGCAAGCGCGCAGTTGCCCCCATGATCCCTGTCAGATAAGATACGGACAGACGTGCGCCGTCGATTACGATGAGCCCGGGCCGAGCAATTCACGCGGGATCGCCAGCCATCCGAGCGCCAGGGTTTTGCGAAATCCCCAAGGAAAAGCGCGTCCAGCGCCGCGCCTGTGAAGCCGCCCAGACGGCCGCAAAGAGCAAGGCGGCGGCCACAACCATCGCTCCAGCTGCAGAACAGTTGAGCCAGACCGAAAGATGCAGACCGATCAATGCACTCAACGCAGCGTGCAAAATGGTCAACGCCAAACGGAACGGCAGCCGTTCGGAAAGCTGCGCGGCGAACATTGGCGGCACAATCAACATCGCGACAGCGAGAATCGCCCCAACGGATTCAAAAGCCGAAACGATAACCAGAGCAAGCGCACTCATGAGTCCGTAATGCCAAATTCCGGTGCGCATACCAAGGGATTTGGCCAGTCCAGGGTCGAAGGATGTCACAAGCAATTCCTTGTAGAAAACTGCGATGGCCAAAGCTACTGCCGTAAGCACGAGGGCCATGCGCAACGCCGAGGGCGGACCCAGTTCGTATCCCTTCCAGACTGCAGGAGGTTCCAGTGGCACGAAAGCAATCTCGCCGTACAACACGCACTCTGCATCGATGTGAAAGCTTCCCGTGCTTTCAAGCATGCTCATGAGTACGACACCCAGCGCAAAGAGCGTCGTGAAAGCGATGCAGATCGCGGCGTCGGCCTTAACACGGGATTGTCTGTGGATGAACTCGATGATCAGCACTGTCAAGATCCCCGCAGACAGAGCACCTGCAAATACCACCCACGTGCTCGTACTCTTAAAAATAATAAACGCGACGACCAGGCCCGGCAGAATGCTGTGACTGATGGCGTCGCCCACGAGCGCCATCCGGCGCAAAAGAAGGAAATTGCCGACCAGTCCGCACGCACCGGTGACAAAGAAGCCCATCAGGACGATCCAGAGCGTGATCGGGAAATCGTCCACCCAGGGGTGCACGATCACTCGCTGCCAATCGAAAGACGGAATAAAATCGCTCACGGAATTCTCAGCGGGTTCCAGCATTTCCGAAGCCGGTGGCGCGTGGCTGTGCATGAGCCCGAACGGCCGCGAACCTCATGTCTTCCAGTCCAGGAATCAACCTCCCATGCGGATCACGGTTGGCGTGATTAAGCCGCTTTTCGAGCATGCGAACGGTTTCCTCGCCAAGGAGGTGTTCAATCTTCTCGGCGTCCTCATGGACGTGATCGGGGGCAAGGTGCGCCGCGTTGGTAAGATAAAGTTCCCACAGCCGGTGATTGCGAACGATCTCGCACGCCCGATGCCATCCCTCCGGCGTCAGGGACGCAGAGCCGCCGTCGCTTGACATGGTGACATAATGATTGCGGCGAAGCGCGGCGAGTTGATGCTGCGCCTCCTCGATCGTCTCGCGACGACGCTCGGCCAATTCACGACAACTCACCTGTTCGATTGAGAAATCCTGATCCTCCAGGACGTGGTAAATTGCCTTGAGCGTATTCTCGCGGTAGATGCGGGCAGACCGGGAGCGCTGCCGCCACAAGCGGGAAAAAATGCCGTGTCGCGGACCGAAGAACAGCGCCACTGCGAATACCACTCCCGCAGCGAGCACCATGAACGGACCCGTGGGCAAATTGCGTCCGACGAAAGAAAAGAAGGCGCCCACCCCTCCAGAAACCATTCCAAAGATCGCGGACAACACGAGCATCAACCCCAGTCGGTCGGTCAAAAGGAATGCGGCTGCTGCCGGGATGACAAGCATCGCCGAGACAAGCACCACCCCAACAGCCTGAAGCGACGAAACGATCGCAAAGGCAAGGAGAAGCATGAGGCTGTAATGAAAGAACTGCACAGGGATCCCCAACGAACGAGCGAATCCCGCGTCGAAACTCGTGATCGCATATTCCTTGTAAAATACGACAACCGCGCCAAGCGCCAGCGCAGTCACAATGCCGAGGAGGACGACATCGCCCTTTCCGAGTGCGGCCGCCTGGCCGAACATGAACTTGTCCAATCCGCTCTTGTTCCCCCCCGGAAGGCTCTGGATCATGGTGAAGAGGCAGATTCCTACGCCAAAGAATGAGGCAAGCACAAAGCCCAGGGCAGCATCCTCCTTGTGCCTTGTGGTCGCGCGCAGAAGCTGCACGGTTCCAGCTCCGAGCAAACCGGCCAGCGTCGCCCCAATGAAAATGGCCAGCGGATCCTTGGACATATTCCAAAGAAATCCGAGAGCCACACCCGGCAGCACGGCATGCGAGAGGGCGTCGCCCAGCAGAGAGAGCTTGCGCACAACCAGAAAGGCGCCCATCAGACCGCAGCAGACACCGAGCAGCATCGAACCGGACAGTGCGTTGCGAAGCGAGGGATCCTTGAAGCTGAAGAACCGCGCGGCGCGGTCCGCCAGACTGGAATCGGACAACTCATTGATGCGCGCAGCCTCCGCGACTTCCGGAATGAGCAGGGCGAAACCCACGACCGCAAGCGAAGACGCCAAGCCAGCGAACTTCATGATTGGGTTCCGAGGGTTTGAGCGACGTCTGAAAGAATGGTCAGTCGCCCGCCGTAAGTCGTCTGCAACAGTTCCGGGGTAAAGACCTCACTGGTAAGCCCAAAGGAGACGAGCCGCATATTCAACAAGATGAGCATGTCGAAATACTCGCGCGCGCTCGCGAGATCATGATGCACGACGAGCAGGGTCTTGCCCCGGGATTTGAGCTCACCGAGCAGCGTAACGATCGCCGATTCCGTGGCAGCGTCCACGCCAACAAACGGCTCGTCCATCAGATACAAATCGCTTTCCTGCGCCAGGGCCCTGGCGAGAAAAACCCGTTGCTGCTGACCTCCGGACAGATTGCCGATCTGCCGGTTCGCGAAGGGAAGCATTTTCACCTTTTCGAGGCATTCGCGGGCGATTTCCCGATCATGCTTCGTCGGACGCTGCGCGAGTCGCAGCCGCCCGTAGCGGCCCATGAGCACAACATCCATGACGCTCACGGGAAAATCCCAATCCACAGACTCGCGCTGAGGAACGTAGCCGACGCGATGACAGCTCTCGCGAAAAGACTTGCCGAAAACCTTCACCCATCCACCAGAGATCGGCAGCAACCCCATGACCGCCCTGATGAACGTGGACTTCCCGGCGCCATTCGGACCAATGACGCCGACAAGGCTTCCCATCGGCAACGTGAGATCAATGCCGTAAAGCACCGGCTTCTTATGATACGCCACGGTGAGGTCATGAACCTCCAGCGGAGGAGCAGGAGAGTGTGCGCCGTCGTTCGCGGCATCCCTCCCGACGCGAGCCGAATCGCGCTGATCATTTTCCCCGGAAGGTCTCGGGCTTTGATTCATTTGAGCGCGTTTACAATCGTCGAGAGATTGTAACGAACCATTCCCTCGTAGGTGCCCGTGTCGAAGCCGCCGCGTGTTTCTCCCGGGCTTCCCATGGCGTCGGAATACAGTTCGCCGCCGATCTTCACTCCCGCATCCTCAGCCACCCGTCGGATGGCAGCCGGATTCACGCTGGTCTCAACGAAGATGCCGTTGACATTCTGTTTCTTGATGAAGTCGACCAAATGCGCCATGTCGGCCAACGCCGCCTCTGATACCGTTGAGACGCCTTGCAAGCCGATCACCTTGAAGCCATACGCGCGGCCAAAGTAATTGTACGCATCGTGGCTCGTCACAAGGATTCGCTTGTTCGCGGGCAGCTCCGCTGCCGTGTCTTTGCACCATTGATGGAGCTTGCCCAAACGATCCATCAGGGCCGCACCGTTGCTCTCGTAGATTTCCTTGCCGGCAGGATCGACTTCGCTCAGTCCCTTAACAATGGTCGGAACGGTCTGCGCCCACATGCTCACGTCGAACCAAATGTGCGGATCGTAATGCCCCTCGAATTCCTTCGGCTCTGTCAAGAGGTCTTCCGGCACGCTTTCCGTCGTCGCGTAGACCTTTTTCCCGCTGCGCGCCAACTTGGCGAAAAGATCGCCCATGCGCCCTTCAAGCATCAGGCCGCTATAGAAGATCACGTCCGCCTTGCTCAGGCGTCCGGCATCCGCAGACGTAGGCTTATAGAGATGCGGGTCCACACCAGGGCCCATCAGTTGTTCAACCACCACGCGATCTCCGCCCACCTGCCTCACCAAATCGGCCACCATCCCGATCGTCGTCGCGATCTTGATCTTCTCCTGTGCGAACGCAGGTCCCGCTCCAAGCATTCCCAGCAAAGCGAACGCCACCGCGCCGATCACCTTTCTGCGCAGATCCGCGTCTTTTTTCTTTTCAAACTGTAGCATGTGATACAAGGTGCTGTAATTGCTACTCCACGCCTCCGGTTTGTCAATGTGCCTTTTTTCCGTCCGATAAGAACATGGTGCTAAAGAAAACGCATTCCCGACGGCCCAAAGGCCCGTCGAAAATCCCCGCGGCAGCGCCCGTCATCGAAAAGGAAACGGCGGCCTACCAACGCCGAACCCGCCAGCAGCATGCGCAGGAGAGGGCCCAGGATTACGTGGAGGCCATCGCGGAGTTGATCTCCCTGAACGGCGAAGCCCGGGCGACCGATCTCGCGAAGTCGCTCGGCGTGACGCACGTCACCGTCATTCGAACCGTGCAGCGACTGCAGCGAAACGGGCTGGTAACCTCTCTTCCCTACCGGTCAATTTTCTTGACCGAAGCGGGGCGCAAACTGGCCTCCAAGGCGAGGACCCGCCACCGAAAGGTGGTCGCCTTCCTTGAAGCGCTCGGGATTTCGTCACCGGTCGCGCGTGCGGATGCCGAGGGCATTGAACATCACGTAAGTCCAGAAACCCTGGCCGCATTCGAACGCTTTCTCGCTGAAAAAGAGAAACCCCCGGATTTGGCCGGATGAATCTTTTACGGCCGGAGGACGCCGCCGCAGAGGGCTGGGCTTGAGCGGGCTGCGGGAAAAAATCGGCTCCGGTCCGGGCTTTTCCTGCGGGGAATCCGGTAAAGCGCTGTTGCGGAAGTTCGGTGGAGGCATAAGTTCCCTGTGCGGACCCTTGCCATGAAACCCCGAGTGCTCATCGTTGACGGACATAGCATGATCTTTCAATGGCCCGACTTGACACTCCAGCATGCGAAGCGCACGGCGGTGGCCCGCGAATCGCTCGTGAGAATGCTTACCGGGCTCCAGGACAATACCGACTGGCACGTTGCCATCGTCTTTGACGGCAACGGCGTCAAACCGACGGAAGCGAGCGAACCGCACGGGATTCAGGTCTTTTATTCCACCGCCGACCAGACCGCGGACAGCCTTATCGAACGTTTGGCGGCGAAATACGCAGACCGCTATGAGGTCACAGTCGCCACAGACGATTTCATGGAACGCACGACATGCGCCAGCTTCGGCGCCAGTTCGATGTCTGCCTGGCAGCTTCGCGAAGAGATCGAAACGGCGGGACGCAACCTCGACGAGCGCCTCAAACACTTGCGCCGGCGTTGAGCGCACGCTGGCGATTCAGCCAGACCCTCGCTGCACTTTTCATGCGCGTAAGGATGTAGTATACGGTCTGGCTCCGCTGCCGGACGAGGTCCGCCCCGACTATCTTTGGGACAAAGTCCGCCGGGACCTCGATGATTTCCTGAGGAGTGGCGCCCTCCAAGCCCTTGCAGAGAATGGAGGTCATCGACTTGGTCAGCGTCTGAACGTGCGGTCCCAGGGTTACGCGAAAGTGCGAGGAAGAGTCCTGGTTCACTTTCAGGAAGATTCCCACGGTGTCCGTGCACTCCTCATCCTTCCGAACATCTTCAAGGTCAAACATTTCGCCATCCCGCGGCGCCTGGTGGACCGCCCCGTCGGCGAACATGATCAACATGTCGCGCTTCTCCGGGTCCGGCAAGGACTCGAAGAGCGAGATGATTTCAGAGAGCTTCGCTGGATAGGACATAAATGACTTCGCCGACTACCGGCTTAGTTAACCGCCCTCCGCATTTGCAAGCTTCAGCTTCTTTCGATGGGAGCTCGCACCCGATTTCCCCACTCTGTCCACGAACCATCGTAGTTGCGGACATTACCATGCCCGAGAAGGTACGTCAGCACGAACCACGTATGGCTCGATCGCTCGCCAATCCGGCAATAGACAATGGTATCTCCACCGGGCGTCAGCCCGGCCTCGCCTTCATAGATCGCCTTCAAGTCCTCGGCGGACTTAAAAGTCGCGTCCTCATTTGCAGCACGCTTCCAGGGAAAGCTCTTCGCGCCAGGAATGTGACCGCCACGCAGAACACCTTCCTGCGGATATTCGGGCATATGAGTCACTTCGCCTTTGAATTCGCCGGGTGAACGAACATCGATGAGCGGTTTCTTTTCCTTGCTGTGCTTCAGGGTCTCTTCGTAAAAGGCGCGGATTTCATCATCGTGTCGTTTCGCTGGGACGGGATACTCGGTTCGAGGATAGTTGGGTACCTCACGTGTAAGGGGCCGCTTTTCGGCGATCCACTTATCGCGTCCCCCGTCCACGATTTTCACGTCTTCGTGCCCGAAAAGCCGGAACGCCCAGAGCGCGTAACAAGACCACCAATTCGACTTGTCGCCATAGAATATGACCGTCGTATTTTTAGTGATTCCGTTTCTTGCGCAGAGTTCGGCAAAGGCGTCCGGCGAGATGTAGTCGCGCATGGTCTGGTCCTGCAGATCAGCCCTCCAATCGATATGGACCGCCCCGGGAATGTGTCCCATGCCATAGAGAAGGATGTCCTCGTTGCTTTCAACAAGCCGTGTATTCGGCTCGTTCAGGTGGGACGCGACCCAGTCAGTTGTCACGAGCGCCTCGGGATGGGTGTAATTGGGATCGTTCATCAAAGTTCCTCCGGGAAAAATCTACAGGGGGCTACGGCAATTCCAAGTCTCAACCCTTTCTTCAGAATGTGTTTGCACATCCGTTCGAGGTCAGAAAATCAAAGCGCGTTTTTGAAATCCGCGCCGGGAAGCCGGCCTGACTTTCGAGAAGCGGGCTACGCTGCGAGGTCCTCGCCAACCATGTAACGGGTGAAGCGACGGATGATGATGTTTTCACCGAGTTCCGAGATTTTGGAATTCACAAAGTCCCTGATGGTAAGATCGGGATTCTTGATGAAGGCCTGCTCAAGAAGACAGACTGTACCGTAAAACTTGTCCACCTTTCCATCCACAATCTTATCGAGGATATTGGCAGGTTTGCCGGTCACCTGTGCGGCATAGATTTCCCGCTCGGCCTGGACCAATGCCTCCGGAACCTGCTCACGGGAAACGTAAAGGGGATGGGAAGCGGCAATATGAAGGGTGATATCTTTGACGAACTCCCGAAACACGTCGTTCTTCGCAACAAAATCGGTTTCGCAATTGATTTCCACCAGGACGCCGACCTTGCCCTGCAAATGAATATAGGAAGCAACGATGCCCTCTCTGGCGACGCGCGAGGCTTTCTTGCTGGCGCTTGCAATGCCTTTCTTTCGAAGGAGTTCCTCGGCCTTCGCCATGTCACCGGCAGCTTCATCGAGAGCCCGCTTGCAATCCATCATCCCCGCGTTGGTCTTTTCGCGGAGTTCCTTTACCAGTGAGGGAGAAATCGAAGTGTCAGGCATATTTCCTTAAAGAAGAATTACCAAGCGAGGTTCCTCGAGCCGGAACTTATTCGGCGACTGCGGCAAGCTCGTTTGCCGTCTCGGTCTTTCCCCGAACCCCCTGGCCCTCGACAATGGCGTCGACGAGTTTCTGCAGGATGACGCGGATGGAACGGATGGCGTCATCGTTGCCAGCGATCGGGTAATCGATCTTTTCGGGATCACAATTGGTGTCCACGATGGCGACGACAGGAATCTTCAGGCGAGCGGCTTCCGCGACGGCAATCTCCTCGCGATTGGTGTCAATGATGACAAGCGCGTCGGGCAGACGCTCCATGTTCAACAGACCCTCGAGATTGCGGTGCAACTTGACCGCTTCACGGCGCAGGGCGGAGGTCTCCTGCTTGTTCATGCGGGCAAAGGCGGGTGTTTTTTCGAGCTCCTCGAATTCGCGAAAGCGCGCCACGCTGCGCCGGATCGTCTGGAGATTGGTCAGGGTGCCGCCGAGCCAGCGCTGGTTGACGAAGAACTGGCCTGTGACTTCCGCCGATTCCCTCACAGCTTCCTGCGCCTGCTTTTTTGTTCCGACAAACAGAATCTTGCCGCCGCCCTTGACGATCTCGCCGAGGTACGCCGCAGCCTTGGCGAGCTGCTCGACGGTGATGGAGAGATCGATAATGTAGATCGAGTTCTTCTCCTCAAGGATGAAATCCCTCATCTTGGGATTCCAGCGTTTGGTTTGGTGCCCGTAATGGACCCCGGCTTCAAGGAGTTCAGTCATAATTTCAAGGTTTGGCAAAGACATGGTCAGCTTGCAGCTTTGTGCGGTTCGGGTTCAGCCTGCAAGGAATCACCGACGTGGACGATTTCTATTTCGCGATTGGTCTTGAAACCGGTCCCCGCGGGAATCAGATGACCCATGATGACGTTTTCTTTGAATCCACGCAATCGGTCAACTTTTCCAAGGGTTGCTGCTTCCGTGAGGACGCGCGTTGTATCCTGGAAGGAGGCTGCGGAGATGAAGCTGTCCGTCTCAAGCGAAGCCTTGGTGATGCCGAGCAGCACCGGGCTCGCGTCGGCGGGTTTGCCGCCTTTTTCGATAACCCGCTCGTTCTCCGCGGCGAACTCCAGGCGGTCCACCTGATCGCCCCAGAGAAGGCTGGTGTCGCCCGGGTCCGTGATTTTCACCTTGCGCAGCATCTGGCGCACGATGATCTCAATATGCTTGTCGTTGATTTCGACACCTTGCAACCGATAAACTTCCTGGACTTCATTGAGCAGGTGCTCCTGAAGTTCCTGAGGTCCACAGACATCGAGGACTTCGTGAGGAACAACCGGACCCTCCGTGAGCTGCTGGCCCTTCTTCACGAAATCGCCCTTGAAGACGATGATATGCTTCGAAAGCGGAATGAGGTGCTCTTCCTCGGCGCCGGTTTCGGCATCCGTAACGATCAACCGGCGCTTGCCGCGCACGGTGCCACCGATGTCGACGATGCCATCGATCTTCGCGATCTCGGCGGCGTCTTTCGGACGCCGAGCCTCGAAAAGCTCGGCCACGCGCGGCAGACCGCCTGTGATGTCCTTCGTCTTCGCGATCTTGCGCGGAGTGCGCGCCAGGCGCGTGCCGGCGAGCACTTTCTGGCCTTCCTTGACTTCGATATGAGCGCCGGCTGGAATCGAATAGCTCGCGAAGATCTCCTTCTTCTCTCCCACAATGACGATCTGAGGATGAAGGTCTTCCTTGTGCTCGATGACCACAGTACCCATAACCCCGGTGGCTTCGTCGACCTCCTTGCGAATGGTCACGCCCTGAATCATATCCCGGAATTCAATCCTGCCGGCCTTTTCCGTGATGATCGGCACATTATAGGGATCCCATTGAATGAAGGTTTCGCCTTTCTTCACGGTGCTGCCATCGGCAGTCGAGATAACCGACCCGATGACGATGTTGTAGCTCTCGAGTTCGCGTCCGTCCCTCGCATGAACGCTCACTGTGCCGTTCTTGTTCAACACAACGAAGTTGTTCTCCGTGCTCTCGACGACCTTCAAGTCGTTGAAGCGGACAATTCCTTCGTTTTTTGCCTTAATGATCGGCTGTTTGAAGGTCTGGCTGGCCGTCCCGCCGACGTGGAACGTGCGCATGGTGAGCTGGGTTCCCGGCTCGCCAATCGACTGGGCGGCAATAATACCGACCGCCTCCCCGAGCTTCACCGAGAGGCCCGTCGCCAGGTTGCGGCCATAGCATTTCGCGCAAATTCCGCGCTTCGACTCGCAGGTGAGCGCGGAGCGGATCTTGAGCTGTTCAAGGCCGATTTTCTCGAGCGCGGCGGCGGTCTCCTCGTCGACGATCTGGCCGGACTTGACCACAGCATTGCCGGTGACCGGATCCTTAACCGTCTCGCAACTCGTGCGCCCGATGATGCGGGTCGACAAGCTCACAACCTCTTCGTCGCCTTCGTAGATCGGGCGAACAACGATGCCGTTGATCGTACCGCAATCCTCCTCGGTGATAATAACATCCTGCGAGGCATCCACGAGCTTGCGCGTGAGATAGCCGGAATCGGCGGTCTTGAGGGCGGTATCGGCCAATCCCTTGCGTGCCCCGTGGGTGGAGATGAAATACTCCAGCACGGAGAGGCCTTCGCGGAAATTCGAGATGATCGGCCGCTCGATGATTTCGCCGGAAGGCTTCGCCATGAGGCCGCGCATTCCCGCGAGCTGCTTCACCTGCGTGCGGTTACCGCGCGCGCCGGAATCGACCATCATGAAGACCGGGTTCATGTCCTTGCGGCCGTCGTTGTACTCGAGGGTGCGGAACAAGGCGTTGGCAAGTTCCTCGCCCGTATGCGTCCAGATGTCCTGCACCTTGTTCTTGCGCTCGCCGTCCGTGATGATGCCGCGACGATATTGTTTCTCCACCTCGGCGATCTCCCTGTAGGCCTTTTCGAGCTGGGCGGACTTCTCCTTGGGGATGATCATGTCCGTGATGCCAATGGAGATGCCAGCCTTTGTGGCCGAGCTGAAGCCCATTTCCTTCAGGCGATCCAACGTTTCAACGGTTCGCGCCTGACCCACAGCCTTATAGCAGCGCCAGATGATGTCGGAGAGTTGCTTCTTGCCGCAGACCTTATTGTAGAATCCGAGTTCGTCGGGCCAGATTTGATTGAAGATCACGCGGCCCGCGGTGGTCTCGAGGATCTTCGCTTCCTTGCTTCCGTAGACGGTGCCAACACCGAGATTGGGGTTTTTGAACCGGATCCGGCTGTGGGTGTTTACGGCGCCTTCCGATATGGCAAGCTCGACTTCGGAAGAGTCCGCAAACAAAGGCAGGCGCGCCTCGCCCTTCTCTCCGCGCGGATTCTGCGTAAGGTAATAGCAGCCAAGCGGAATGTCCTGTGACGGTGTCGTGATGGGCTTGCCGCTGGACGGTGAAAAGATGTTATTTGGAGCCAGCATGAGCATGCGGGCTTCCATTTGAGCCTCCACCGAAAGCGGCACATGGACAGCCATCTGATCGCCGTCGAAATCTGCATTGTAGGCCGTACAAACCAAGGGGTGAATGCGAATGGCTTCGCCCTCGATTAACTGCGGTTCAAACGCCTGAATCGAAAGGCGATGCAACGTCGGCGCACGATTCAACAGAACGGCATGTCCCTTGGTTACTTCGTCAAGGATGTCCCACACTTCGGGGGTTTGGCGTTCGATGAGTTTCTTCGCGCTGCGCACGGTGTGAACGTGACCCTGCTCCTTCAAACGGCGGATGATGAATGGCTCGAAAAGAACCAGGGCCATCTTCTTCGGCAGGCCGCATTGATTAAGCTTGAGTTCCGGACCGATCACGATCACCGACCGCCCCGAGTAATCCACCCGCTTGCCCAAAAGATTTTGACGGAATCGTCCACCCTTGCCCTTGAGCATATCGCTTAGAGATTTGAGCGGACGGTTCGCAGCGCCGGTTACGGCGCGGCCATGACGCCCGTTGTCGAACAGCGCGTCGACGGCCTCTTGGAGCATGCGCTTCTCGTTGCGGATGATGACCTCGGGAGTCTTAAGCTGCAACAGGGTCTTGAGACGATTGTTGCGGTTGATCACGCGGCGGTAGAGATCGTTGAGATCCGAGGTGGCGAAGCGGCCCCCTTCGAGCGGAACGAGAGGACGCAAGTCAGGCGGGATGACCGGCAATACATTGAGAACCATCCACTCCGGACGCGTCTTCGAGTGCATGAAGCCCTGAACCAGCTTCAGGCGCTTGGCGAGCTTCTTGCGGAGCTGTTTGCTTCGCGTTGCGCCCATCTGCTGCTCGATCTCGTCGTTTAAATTCTGAAGGTCTGTCTGTTCGAGAAGCTTCTGTATGGCTTCGGCACCCATTCCCGCGACGAACGCGTCGCCATATTGGTCTTCAGCCTCCCGGAATTCGGCTTCCGTCAGGAGCTGACACTTCTGAAGTGGGGTATTGCCGGGATCGATGACAATATAGTCCTCGTAATAGATGACCCTTTCGAGCTGCCGGCTGGTCATATCGAGCATGAGCCCGATGCGCGACGGCATGCACTTGTAGAACCAGATATGAGACACCGGCACTGCAAGATCGATATGGCCCATGCGCTCACGGCGGACTCTGCTAAGGGTCACTTCAACGCCACAACGGTCGCAAACCACGCCCTTGTGCTTGATCCGCTTATACTTCCCGCACGAACATTCCCAGTCGCGAGTCGGGCCGAAAATGCGCTCGCAAAACAATCCGCCTTTTTCCGGCTTGAATGTCCGGTAG
Organism: uncultured Verrucomicrobiae bacterium; assembly: GCA_963763735.1. GTDB lineage: Bacteria > Verrucomicrobiota > Verrucomicrobiia > Chthoniobacterales > Terrimicrobiaceae > DASTFP01. The sequence continues at coordinate 111,587 of CAVXQK010000025.1, forward strand.
TTGATCGTTTCGGGATTCTTGACCTCGCCTTTGCTCCAGCTTCGAACGCTGTCTGGTGCCGCGACAGTGATGGCTACCTCATCAAATCCGACCGGTCGCTGCTCGCCGAAAATTTCGCCAATATTGACTTCTTTCATAGGAACTTCTGAATCTCTGTGCGCTTTCTGCGCAATTACGCTGCCGACTCGGTGAATGTGGGTTCCTTGCCGCCGACGCGGACGTCGAGGCCAAGTCCCTTCATCTCCTTGATGAGCACGTTGAACGACTCCGGCGTACCGGCTTCGAGGGAGTTATCGCCTTTGACAATCGACTCGTAGATGCGCGTGCGGCCCTGGACATCGTCTGACTTGACGGTAAGGAGCTCCTGTAAAGTGTAGGCCGCACCATACGCCTCCAGCGCCCAGACTTCCATCTCGCCGAAGCGCTGGCCGCCATATTGGGCCTTGCCTCCAAGCGGCTGCTGAGTGACCAGGCTGTATGGGCCAACGGCACGGGCGTGGATCTTATCCGCAACCAGGTGGCCCAGCTTAAGCATGTAAATGTAACCCACGACGACCTGTTGATCGAACGCGTCTCCGGTCCGGCCGTCGTAAACCGTCGATTTGCCGGTCTCGGTAACCCATGTAAAATTTTCCTTCGTCTTGGCCTCGCGGAGATATTCCTTGATCTTCTCCTCGGAAATTCCATCAAAGACCGGTGTCGCGACCTTGAAGCCCAGCGCTTTGGCGGCGACGCCAAGATGGGTCTCAAGAACCTGGCCGACATTCATACGGCTCGGCACTCCGAGAGGGTTCAAGACGATGTCCACGGGCGTGCCGTCGGCAAGGTAGGGCATGTCTTCCTCCGGCACGATCTTGGCTACCACACCCTTGTTGCCGTGGCGCCCGGCCATTTTGTCACCAACCGAAAGCTTCCGCTTGCTGGCGACATAGACCTTTACCTGCTTGATGATTCCAGGATCGACGTCATCGCCGCTTTCGACGCGGCCGAGATTTTCATCCTTCTCGCGATCCAGATCCTCGAAGCGGTGCTCGTACTGGCCAATGATCTCCCGGATCTTATTGCGGATCGGACTCGGATCGATTTCAATGTGATCATACACGGCGGCCAGCTTGCGAAGAAGTTGCTTCGTAATTTTGCGGTTCGCCGGGATGATGATTTCGCCTGTCTGCGCATTGACCACATCCAGCGGAATCTTTTCATTGAGAAGGATGTTTGAGAGCGCCGCAGTGAGTTGCTCGTGCAACTCGTCTTTGCGCTTCCTGTAGTCCTCCATGATCATCTTCTGCTGCCGCTTGGATTCCGTGGGCGTCATCTTGTTGCGGGCGACCTCTTTCTTGGAGGAAACCTTCACGTCCATGACGATGCCGTATGTGCCGGATGGCACGGTCAGCGAAGTGTCTTTCACGTCGGCGGCCTTCTCGCCAAAAATTGCGCGCAGGAGGCGCTCTTCCGGCGCCAGCTCCGTCTCACTCTTCGGCGTAATCTTGCCGACAAGAATGTCCCCGGGTTTCACCTCGGCTCCGATCCGGATCACACCGTCGGGCCCGAGATTCTGAAGAGCCTCTTCGCTGACGTTGGGAATATCGCGGGTGATTTCTTCGGGACCGAGCTTGGTGTCGCGGGCCCCGATCTCAAATTCGTCGATGTGGATGGAGGTATAGATGTCCTCCTTGACGACGCGTTCCGAAATAAGGATCGCGTCCTCAAAATTGTATCCGTTCCAAGGCATGAAGGCGACCAGCACATTGCGTCCAAGGGCAAGCTCGCCGTTCTCGGTATTCGGCCCGTCGGCGATGACGGCGCCTTTGGCCACGCGCTGTCCCCGATGGACAATGGGCTTCTGGTTGATGCACGTGCTGGCATTCGAGCGCATGAATTTGCGCAGTTCGTAGATCCACACGCCGTTGGCGGGATCGGATTTAATCTTCTTCTTTCCATCCGGCATCGTGCCGTCCGGCGTGATGATAATCTGGCTGCCGGTAACCGACGCCACGACTCCCTCTGACTCGGAGAGCACGACAGCCTTGGAATCCTGGGCCACGCGAGCTTCAAGTCCCGTGCCCACCAGGGGGGATTCGGAAACGAGCAACGGAACTCCCTGGCGCTGCATGTTCGAGCCCATGAGCGCCCGGTTGGCATCGTCGTGTTCGAGAAAAGGAATCAGCCCCGCCGCGACAGACACCAACTGCTTCGGCGAAACGTCCATGTACTGGACCTTGTCGGGTTCCACTTCCAGAAAGTCGCCGCGGTAGCGGGTGGAGACTTTTTCTTCCGTGAACCGCCCCTCCGCATCCATGGTTGCATTGGCTTGGGCAATGTAAAAGTTCTCGTCGCGATCTCCGCTGAGATAGACGACCTCGTCCGTTATCTGACCGTTATTGACCTTGCGGTACGGAGTTTCAATAAACCCGAATTCGTTCACCCGGGCGAACGTGCTTAGCGAACTGATCAAGCCGATGTTTGGCCCTTCCGGCGTTTCAATGGGACAGATGCGCCCGTAGTGAGAGGGATGAACGTCACGGACCTCGAAGCCCGCGCGATCCCGGCTCAATCCCCCCGGCCCGAGGGCAGAGAGACGCCGCTTGTGCGTGAGTTCGGAGAGCGGATTCGTCTGGTCCATGAACTGGCTCAATTGCGAACGGCCAAAGAAATCGCGGACCACGGCACTCAGCGATTTTGGATTGATAAGCTTCTGCGGCGTGATCTGGTCCACACCCGCATCGAAAAGGGTCATCCGCTCGCGGACCAGGCGTTCCGTGCGGGCAAGGCCGACGCGGCATTGATTTGCGAGAAGTTCTCCCACCGTCCGGACACGCCGGCTGCCGAGGTGATCGATATCATCGGTCATCCCCTCTCCCTTGCGAAGCTCGACCAGATACTTCATCGCGGCGATGAAGTCGTCCTTGACCAGAATTCGCTCTTCCTCACTGACTTGGAGGCCGAGTTTTTGATTGATCTTGTGACGCCCGACACGTCCGAGATCGTACCGTTTGGGATCGAAGAAAAGACGCTTGAGCATGCTCCGCGCATTCTGCACGGTTGGCGGGTCGCCGGGACGCAGCTTGCGGTAGATATCCTTCAGGGCCTCCTCCTCATCATGCGCCGGATCCTTCTTCAGCGACTTGATAATCGTATCGTCCTGCTTGGTGTCCACGACTCCCACGCTCTTGTGACCGAGGGACATGAGCTGGCGGATCGTCGCTGCATTCAGCGGCTCAAAAGCGCGGGCGACTGTAATCTCTCCATCGCGAATGTCCTCGAAAAGAACCTTTGTGCTGATCTCCTCCTCATCGAGGTTCTCGCTCAAATCGAGATTAATGACCTCGTAGAACAGCTTGATGATATCCTCATCGGATGGATAACCGAGAGCACGCAGGAAAGTGGTCGCAAGGAACTTGCGGCGACGCTTGCGGCGGTCCAGATAAACGTAGAGCAGATCACTGGTGTCGAACTGCACTTCGATCCAGGACCCGCGATCGGGGATAATGCGAAACCCGTGCAAAAGCTTTCCGTTGAGATGCACGCTCGTTTCAAAACAGATTCCCGGTGAACGGTGGAGCTGGCTCACCACAACCCGCTCGGCCCCATTGATCACAAAGGTTCCCTGCGGCGTCATCAAGGGGATTTCTCCCATGTAGACTTTCTCCTCCTTAATACTCTTTTCATCCTTATAGCGAAAGGTGACGTAGAGCGGCGCGCTGTAGGTCTGGCCTTCGCGCTGGCACTCAATGGCCGACATCTTCGGCTCGCCCAGCTCGTAACTGACAAAGTCCAGGCTCGACTTCTCCTCGAACCCAAAGATCGGAAAGAATTCCCTGAAAACCGCTTGCAATCCCACACTCTTGCGGCGGGAAGGCTCAATATCCTTCTGGAAGAACTCGTTATAAGAATTGATCTGAAGCTCAATGAGATTCGGGGGTTCGATGGCTTCCTTGAGTTTACCGAAGTGAATGCGTTCAGACATGGGTCTAGAATGATCGAGATGTGGTGCCGTTCAACGTAGGGCGCCGGCTGCTAATACCGAAAAAGACGAAACGCCGCCGCGCGAGCCGGAAAGCGATTTCTTCGGCTCGTGCGGGGACGCAAGTGATGAGCGTTTTTCCGAACGGTGCAGATGGCTGAGACGTGAGTCGGCGGAATTCTTGATAGTGAACCGTTATGCCTGGAACGCAAGCCAAAACTTTCAGAAAGTTTTCCGGCCTGCGTTCCGGCACGTGCGGGAAGCAGATTACTTGATTTCGACCTTGGCGCCGACCGCTTCGATCTTCTTTTTGATCTCTTCGGCTTCTTCCTTGGTGATGCCCTCTTTGAGGGCCTTGGGGGCGCTCTCGACGAGGGCCTTGGCCTCTGCGAGACCGAGGCCGGCAACAGCGGCGCGGACTTCCTTGATCACCGCGATCTTGTTGCCTCCCGCCTCTTTGAGAATGACGTCGAAGGCGGTCTTCTCTTCGACGGGAGGAGCGGCGGCCCCGGCAGGAGCTCCGGCGGCGGCAGCCGCGACGGGCGCGGCGGCGCTCACGCCCCATTTTTCTTCGAGTTGTTTCACCAGATCAGCGATCTCCAAGACAGTGAGCGCGCTGAGCTGATCTACGAGGTTTTGTGTGTCTGCCATTTGATTTGATTTTTGGTATCGTCGCACCCCGAAGCCTCAGGGCATTTGAGGCCGACAGCCGTCGGCCCGACGAGGAACCGCTTGTTGTGTTACTGCCCGCGGCGCGGCTTCAGGACGCCGCAGGAAATTTTCTTTTTTTTTGCAGGGACTGAGCGGACCGCCGCTCAGGGCATTGGGTTATTGGCTGGCGGCGTCTGCTTTCGCCTTCAGAACGCGCGCCAGGCTGGAGGCGGGCTCGTTGAGCACGCGAACCAGCTTGGTTGCGGGCGCGAGAAGAAGCCCGAGGAGCTTGGCCTGCAGAATCTCCTTGGAGGGAAGGTCGGCGAGCACTTTGACTTGTTCGGCACTCAGGACATCCTCGTCGAGAATGCCAGCCTTGACCGGCGGGCGCTCAAATTCCGCGACGAACGTCTTAAGAACTTTGGCAGCAGCGCAAATGTCGTTTTCACCGGTGATCATCGCGGTCTGGCCGCTGAGGGCGCCAGTTAACTCCGGCAGCCCGAGGCTTTTGATGGCGCGCTTGATGAAAGTATTCTTGATGACGTGGATCTCCGCGTCGACACGTCCAAGGCGCGCGCGCAGCTCCTCGAAATGTTTGACTTGCATGCCGCTGTAGTCGGCAATGAGGAGAAAAGGCGAGTTCTTGAGCTTCGCCTGGATGTCGGCGACGATGGTGGCTTTTTCGGGTCTCATGGGAAAAGGGGGTTTAGTTCTTCAGGAACGGGGCTGGATCGACGCTGACCCCGGGGCTCATGGTTGCGGCAACGGTGATGGCTTCTAGAAACGAGCCCTTAGCCGTGGCCGGTCTGGCCTTGACGACCGCCTCGATGACAGCGCTGCCGTTCTGCACCAGCGCATCTTCGGCAAAGGAAAACCTTCCGACGGGCACCGAAACGTTGCCGTTCTTATCAAGCTTAAATTCGACGCGCCCGGCTTTGACTTCTTTGATGGCTTTGGCCGTGTCGTCGGTGACAGTCCCGGCCTTCGGATTCGGCATGAGGCCGCGCGGACCAAGAACTTTTCCCAGCTTTTTTACCTCCGACATGGCGGCGGGGGTCGCAATGGCGACGTCGAAATCCGAAAAACCGCCGGTCACCTTCTTGATCAGATCTTCGAAGCCCACAAATTCGGCCCCCGCTTCCCTGGCGGCATCCGCGGCGGGTCCCGTGGCGAAGACCAGAACGCGAACCGTCTTCCCGCTGCCGTGCGGAAGCGGGCAGGTACCGCGCACCATCTGGTCGCTTTGCTTGGGGTCAACGCCCAATTTGAAGGACAGCGTGACCGTCTGGTCGAATTTGGTCGGCGGCAAGGACTTCAGAGTCTTGATCGCTTCACCGAGTTGATACTTGCGCTTTCCGTCGACCTTTTCGACGGCGGCTCGATAACGTTTGCTGCGATTTTTTTGCATTCTTTTTGCAGTGCGATCGACCCGGGACACGGGTCTCCTGCGCGTTGAGATTCGGTTCGTCTGCTTCGATTGGAATAGAGACGAACCTCAAAAACTACACGCCTTCTTAAAGCGCGTCAAGGACTCTCTCGCGAAAATTCTGCACTGCCCACAAGACCGTCTCGATTTTCGTTCGCCCTGGCGGACATCCTGCCCTGGCATCGCTTTCGGGCCGCATCCACGTGGAGAAAAACTTCGCTTTACTTTCGCCTAAAAATTCGGAATCTGGCACCGGTTAGAACGCGATTTTTCGAAGCTGGGAACCGTAGTATAGCGATATGCCGTCTGCGCCTGATGCTCTGAGAATTGGCGATGGCCCCATAAAACACCATATCGCAACATCATGAAACTCTATGTAGGTAATCTCTCCTTCCAGACCACGGAAGGAGCGCTTGAAGAACTCTTCGCCCAATTCGGCACGGTGACCGAGGCCATGCTCGTCATGGACAAAATGACCCAACGTCCGCGCGGCTTCGGCTTTGTGACGATGGGCACCGCGGAAGAAGCCCAGAAGGCGATTGACGCGCTCAACGGCAAAAATGTTGACGGACGCAACCTGATTGTCAATGAAGCGCGGCCCCGCGAAGAGCGTCCCCCACGGCGCGATTTCGGAGGCGGGGGTGGCGGCGGCGGGGCCGGGCAGCGGCGCCACCAGCACGGCGGCAAAGGCGGCGGCTACCGCGAGCGCCGGTAATCGCACAACAAATATCAAAGAAAAGGGGGCATCTTGAACGATGCCCCTTTTTTCTTGCTCCGGCACATGAACAGGGCCGGAAATCGAAAATTCCTGGACGGCGCTAGTCGCTGATCTCAATACCCATCTGGCGGGCCGTGCCGCAGATCGTGCGAAAGGCTGCTTCTTCGCTCCGCGCGTTGAGATCCTTCATCTTGACTTTCACGATGTCCATCACTTGCTTCTTTGAGAGCTTGGCGACTTTGGTTTTATTGGGTTCCTTGGAGCCCGCAGCAAGACCGGCGGCTTTCTTAAGAAGGATCGAAGCCGGAGGCGATTTTGTGATGAATGAGAACGTCTTGTCTTTATAAACGGTAATGACAACCGGGAGAATATCACCGGCCTGCTTCTGTGTGACCGCGTTAAATTCCTTGCAGAAGGCCATGATGTTGACGCCTTGCTGACCGAGAGCTGGACCCACGGGTGGCGCGGGGTTTGCCTGACCTGCGGGAATTTGTAACTTGATCTGTCCGACGATTTCTTTTGCCATAAAAGTGAAGTCCGCCGAATCAGGCGGAAAACGGGGCCAGAAAGCAATCACGGAATCGCCTCCCGGGCAAGGCGATTTCTCCTATTTTTTCGAAAGCCGCCAGAAAAGGAAACTCCCGAGGGTAATGAAGAGGACGTTCGGCACCCAGATCAAAAACGTCGGATGCGCCCACGGATCGCCGCGGAACGTGTCCGCCATGATGATGAAGAAGAAATAGGTGAACGCGATAATGAGGCTGAGCGCGAAACCGACGGAAGTTTCCTTTCGGTGGGCCGTAATTCCGAGGGGGACCGCGATCAACGCGAAGGCGACGCAGGCCAGGGAGGCGGCGAATCGCTTGTGGAATTCAACGGTCGCCCTCAAATGCTCCTCGCCGCTGAGCCCCTTGAGATACTCGATCAACTCAGGAAGCGTATAGGAACTGAGCCGGCGACCGCTCAGATATTCCTTGTAGAACTCTTCGAGTGAAATGGGAAAGACGCCCTCATTCACCTCGATTCCCTGGCGAATCTTGGTCAATTCGCGGGGATCCTGCTTATCCCGCTCCTCGAACCGGGCCTTGAACAATCGGAGCAGGAGCCGCGTATTGGCGGGATCGGGGGTCAACACTCCCTCTTTGGCGTAAACCATTTTTACAGGTTCGTTGCTCTCGTTGAGCTCGAACACGATAAGGTTTTTGAGCCGATCTCCCTCCTTGGCGCCGACATAGATACGGCGGTCCGGGAACTGATCGACAACCTGGTCGGCGCGAAAGAGGGCTGAAGGATTGCTCGTGGCAATATCCACGATCGTTTTGGTCATCTGCTGCTCAGCCCGGGGCGCAACCTCGATATTGATCCAAAAGCAAATGCCCGAAAGCACGAGCGCCAGCACGAACACCGGAACGCAGATTCGCGGGACACTGACCCCATTGGACTTGAGCGCGACGAGTTCGTTGTCGGCGGAGATGCGCCCAAATACGAGCAGCAACGCGGTGAGGAAACCCCACGGAATCGTGAACGTCAGAGAGAACGGGAGCACCAGGGCCATGAAGGCAAGAACCGTCGCAATGGGAACGTCCGGGTTATTGATCAAGACGTCGAGCAGTTGCTTGAAAAGGTTGCCGAGCACAAGCACGAGACTCAGGACGACAACGCCAAAGAAAGCGGTCGCGATCACGCCGACGCCAATATACCGGTCTATAATCTTCATCCAAAAAACCACTCGATTCTCGCGCGCACCCCGGTAGGGAAAGCGGGCGGGGGCATGGAATTAGGCCATCAGGGTTCCGTGTTCAAGCGTTTTACCAAAAACCAAAGGCTTTGCGCTCAACTTCACCGCTTTCGACGAAGTTGTGAGAATGCAACCAGGCCTCGATTGCCGGCAAATGCATAGCGCCCCAAGGGACGATGATGCTGCGATAATCCCTGAGCGACGACTCGATCTCGGAAGTTAACCGTTGGTTACGCGCGAAGAGTACGTCCTCCATAACCTGCGCCTGTGCGTCTTCGTTCGCAATCGGCGACGAGGAATCCGTCAGGCTTCTCACGAATTCACGAAGATCGGCACTCTGAAAGAGGCTGATCACCGCCAGAATGAAGGCAATGGTCTGCGGGTGAAACGTCTCCAAGTCGACGTCCGCATGCCGGAAGTCAAGCCCCTCCTTCTTTGAGTCCCCGGAACCTGGCGCACCATCCGATCCGGTGCTCCCCTGCCGACCCAGCCCCGCGAGCACACGCTCGGAAAAGTCAGAGTCCGACTGAGGCGCAATGTTTAGCAACCTCGCGAGGCGCTCGTAGCTTAAGGTCCTTCCGCCAAGAAGATGCTTGCGGTCGGTGACTCCTTCCACCAGCACGATCGATGGGATTGCCGGATCGACCCCTGACAGCAGGCTGGAGTAGAACTCGCGGCGAGCTACGTGAATCATCCCGGCAAGCCGCACCTCCCGATCTCCGGATTGGAATTTACGTTCAACCAAATAAATTCCGTCCAGGTGCACTCGCACATAGCCTCCGGTAAGCGACTCGACCTGCGCGGACACTCCCAAAACTGTCGACGTAACCGCAAAGACCAGGAAAACCAAAACGGTCGCCGGTCCCGCAACGAGAAGATATCTCCACGAAAAAGCCGGTCGCTCTCGCAGCGCAAATTGCCGCGTCAAGCTCAGCTCATCCTCGACCCGGAACGCACACCATACCACGACAGCCAACAACACCTGCGCGGCGGCCAGGTAGAGCGCCAGATGCGGAACTTTCCAAGAGGCCAGGGGAAAAGCCATGGCTGGTCCCGCCCACCACGTGAACAGGATCAAAGGAACCAGGACCCGCTTCGGAGCGCGGGGAGTCAAGCCAGCAATTGCGGTTATCGGAAGGCTCGCGACGAGCACTCCAAGCGCGAGCGCGCCTCTTACGTGGGCCAACTGGGGCGGACCGCCGAACAGGGAAGCGATCTCCTGTGTCAGTGACAAGATCCCGTCGGACAAAAACGCGACCCAGAAGAGACTGATGACACCCTGTAGCACCCCGCAACGTAGCAGAGGCCAAAGCCGCCTCAACTGGAGTCTTTCGGTCCGCGTCGCGAGCGGCGATGCGACGCCCTCTTTCCAAGAGTGCCGCGGCAGCACGGACCAGCTCAAAACTTCATCCCGCGTGCTCTCTCACACGGGCACCGACGCCGCGCCCGGCCAGCGCGGAAACCGCCAGCGCGGCGGCAAAGAGGCAGGCTGCCGATGCCAGCAGCGGCCAGAGGGCGTAAACACCGCTGCCTCGATGAAGCTGCGCGCTCAGAAGCAGTCCGGCGATCATCGGCCCCACCCAGCGCGCCAGGCTGCCGCTCGATTGCATCACCCCCAGCGCCCGGCCCTGCCAGTTCGCGTCCGCGCTTCGTGACGCCAAAGCCGAAAGCGTCGGCATAAGCAGGCTGTTTCCGATTCCGACGGCGGCGGTCGCGACGAACACCCAGGCCACGCCCGGACTGAGGGCCAGTCCGCAAAGCCCCGCGAACATGAATATCGTGCCCACAAACGCCAGGGCCGCTTCGCCGAAACGCCTGACCAGCCGGCCGATCAAACCTCCTTGAATAATCACGCCAAGAACTCCCACTCCGGCGAAAATGTATCCGGTGTGCAAGGCATCAAGACCGAAACGATGCAGAAGCAGAAGCGCGAAAATCGCCGTCATCATGGAAAAGCCGACGATAACGAGAAAATAGCTGGCCACGCTCCACGCGTAGGTCCTCCGCTCGACGTGGTCCAGAAGATGCGGGAAGAGGGGTTCGCTTCGCTTGCCAATCGCCTCCACCCCTCGGGATTCCGGGAGAAAGAACAGCACAAAAAAGAAGTTCGCCAAGGCAAGAGCCGCAGCGATGAACATGGGCGCGGCATAGTTGAAAGTAACGCTCGCCCAGCCGCCAAGCGCGGGACCAAACACAAATCCCAGGCCGAAGGCGGCTCCGAGAAGCCCCATCGCTTTGGCCCGGTTCTCCGGAGTCGAAATGTCCGCAAGATAAGCCTGCGCCGCGCCGATGTTTGCCCCTGATATCCCGTCGATCAGTCGCGCGACAAACAGCATCAAGACGGTGTGGGCCATGCCCATGAGCAAATAACCCGCCACGGTGCCCATGAGCCCCAAGAGCAGCACCGGCTTGCGCCCGACGCGATCAGAGACTTTGCCCCAAATCGGCGCGAAAAAGAATTGAGCCAGCGAGAAAATGCCAACCAGAGCGCCGATCTGCACGGCCGTCGCTCCAAAGTGCTCGGCATAAAGGGGCAACACAGGGATAACGATCCCAAAGCCCAGAATATCGATGAAGCAGGTGAGAAAAATCGTTAAATATTGAAGCGGGCGGCTGGCCATGGCACGGGAGCGAAATCAACAAGAGTTCGCGCACAAAAGCAAGGGCTCGCGGGCAAACGGGAAAAGCCCGGCAGCCGTTTCCGCACATCTGATCTTTCCGGAGCGCACGCTATTGAATGCGATCTCCCACCCCGCCTGCAGCTCATCGAAACTTGGCTGATTCAACAACTCCGATTCCGTGAGGTTGCGGGACATCGCCGGGTCGAAGCGATCGCCTTTCCGCTTTCTTTGTTCGGTAATGCTGGCTCAAAGCGGACTGACAGCAGTGTGATGAGCGAGAAGCCGTTCGGCGTACGCTGCAACTCCGCAAGCGCCGAGGCCCTCACGCCTACATTTATTTCAAAGGAGCCACCCAAGCGCCCATCAGGCTGCCTCTGGACGTCGAGCATTCCTCCGCCCTTTGCGACCGCCGGGTCGATCTGGAATCCCGGGCCTGTCGGCGGGAAAAATCCTCCAGTAGATTCCTGTTTCCCGTCTGCGACGGATTGAGAGGCGGCGGCAGACAACCACAGCCATGCCGGATCGCCTAACCCCCGAACTCTTGACGCTTTCTGTGCAGCAATCCGGTGCGAAGCTCTGCCGTCTCCGTCCCTACCATTCATAGCGGAAACCGACATTTACGGCCCAGGGCTTGATGTACTTTTCTCCAGCGGCGAACTCGTAGTCGGCGTAGAGTTGGCTGGATCGGTTTATGGCGTACATAGCGCCGGCACCCGCTTCCACGCGGGGGCCATCGAGGTTGGGGCGCCATTCCCCGCCTTGGGCCCGGACGGTTCCGCCCGAGCTGACGGCCTCAACGAAGTATGCCTTCACGAAAGGCTGCAGGATGCTTCCGGCAAACTTCATTTTCTTACCCGCCATGGTGCCGATCTTGAACTGCCAGAGATTGTCGCCCTCGAGCTGTACGTTGATGTCGTTGGTGCTCGTGTAGCTGGTTCCAGTGATGTGTGCATATGCCATCTGAACCTGGGGTTCCACGAACCAGCCGTTCCTGAGACCGAATTGCCGCCCGCCTTCGAGGGAGAAGCCGAAACCCCAGTTATTGAAGTCACCCGATGAGCCCTGACCGAGGCTGTCAATCGCATCGCAGTCGCTATTGAGAGCGCTGACTTTGCCAACGGCATCCAAGTACCAGCCTTGATCCCAAATGTACGTGCCATAGAGGCCACCGTAGATTGCTTCCGTGCTTCCATTGCTGGACGCCGAAAACTGGCGCTGGGCCTGACCGTAGCCACCGTAGCCGCCGGCGTAAAGCCAGCCATCGCCGACACGAAAGCCCTTATCAACACCGGCATCGATGCCCCACACGTATTCGTCGAACGGACCACCGCTCATCAAAGTATCGGCCTTGATCTGCTGGCCGTATCCGCGGACCCAGACGTCGGTTCGAGATTTCGTTTCGCTCCTCGTGGTTCCCGTGGAGGAGCCGAAGGTCGCCCATGCGTTTGTGGAGCATGTCAAACTGGGTCAGCCAGAAAGTCCCAATGACTCCAGTGCCCGAACTGACGATGGCGCGTCCGACAGGGCTGAGCGCAGGGTAACCCCCCGATCCAGGGCCGCTACCACCGCCGCCACTGCCGCCACCGCCACCGCCACCGCCACTGCCGCCGCCGCCGCTGCTGCCACCACCGCCGTCGGGAACAAAATCATTCACGAGATACCAGTTGGTGGGATCCGGGGTCTTGCCTGCGTTATTACCGCGCCGCAGCCGGTAGGAGTACATGCCCGCATCGACATGCTGCCCTGGATTAGCCAAGGCAAAATTCGCGGCTCCGTCGGCGGTTGAAATTATCTCCAGTGCTTGTCCAGGACCAGTGGGCGTTCCCCCAGTGTTCGCGATCAAGACGGAATGACTGCCGGCGCTCGTACCTTGAACATCAATGTGGTCACCCCTTAGGGCGGCCAGATTAGTATTCATGCCGAAGAGCCCGCCGCCCGTAAGATTGCGTGTGATGGTGATGTTTTTGAAGCCTGGGGCCGGTGGCAAGATAAGCACCTTGCCCCCGGCCGAAACGTCGATGTTGCTGAGAATCGAGTCCGCTGTGACGTTCCAAGTGCTCGTGCCGTCCACAGCCAGCGAAGCGGGATCAATCATTCCGGTGAGGACGGAATTAGCGACAAGGTTTATCTGAGCGGTGCTTGTCTCATCCGTCAGGATATTGCCTGTCCAAACGGAGCTGTTGGCGGTGATATTCGCTGTGCTGCCTCCTTGAATGAAGGTGTCACCGGTTAAGGTTGAGCCATTGGCGACGAAATTGACCGTGCTGGAACTGTTTATGTTGAGGAGGAGATTTCCAAGGCTCGAAGAGGCGGTGAGGGCATTCAGCGTAATGTTGCTATGAGCGTTCGTCGCCTGGATCAGATCCGCATGGGCGCTGCTCAGAGAGCCGCGAGTGACGGAGATCTCGTTGGGATTGGCCGCCGTGCCGAGCGTCGTGAAGATGGCGTTGGCGCCCGGACCGGTGACGGCAATCGTCGAGCCGATGAGCTCCAATGTGCCACCCACCTGCACGTGGGCGCCATGCGCGCCGGCGCCGGTCGTGGTGATGCCCACATTGCTAAGAGTGGCCACGCCTCCGTCTATGCTAATACCGTAGGAAGAGACTCCCTGCGTGGGATCGCCCGCGACCCCCGTGGTCAGAGTCGTACCGTCGAGGGTCATTTGACCGCCAGACCCAACGTAAGCGGCGGGAGAGTTATTGCCGGTCATTGTCACGCTAACGTTGGTCGCATTGACTATCGAGGAGCCCCCGGGCCGCCCCCCGAGAAAGTTGGTAACGGCCGCCAATCCTATTGAGTTTGTTCCTGCCGAGGTGATGTTGACGGAATTCAAAGTGATGGTGCTAGAGCCCGTCGCATAGACGGCTGCGGTTCCGTTTCCCGTCAGAATGATTGTCGAGTTTGACACGCTGGCCGTGGACCTCTGGTCGCTGTTTACGCCTTCGGTCCAGATCCCCGCATTCGAAGCCAAGGGCCCCTGAACATTCCCAGTCGCCCGCATCGTGAGATTAAGTTGGCTGACGGTCGCGCTGGCGCCTCCGCTGACCCACAAGCCTGTCCCCATGGTGTCCATGGTCACGTTGTTTCCCGTCACACTTGCGGCCGGGCCCGAAACCGACACGCCGAAAGCTCCTGAGGTGGAAGCCGAGTTTCCGCTTCCCCCTCCGTCCGTGGTCGTCAGGGTAACGTTGGTCAGGGTAACGTTGTTAAACAACTGGGCACTGCCGTTGGTCACAACGATCGCTTTCCCGTCATTTACGTTCGCTCGGTAGCTCCCGCCGTTCATGATGAGGGTGCCCGCGTTGACGGTTACGGCGTTTCCCGAAAGGGCACTCAACACATTGGTACCGTTCAAGGTAGTTGTTCCAGCCCCAGCCTGAATGATCCGCCCACTTCCGGTGATATTTCCGTTCACCTCAAGACTGTCCGATCGGTTGAATTCCAGGAGGCTATTGTCAACAATGTCGCCAGCGATCGATCCGCTCGTCCCTCCGTTTCCGATCTGGAGCGTCCCCGCGCTTATGGTCGTTAACCCGGTGTAGGTGTTATTTCCTGTGAGCGTGAATGCTCCCGTACCCGCTTTGGTGAGACCCCCGGTGCCGCTTATTACGCCGCCATACGTCGTCGAAGCAGTCGCCCCGGTAGTGAGAGTTCCCGCCCCAAGCGTGACATTGCCGCCTCCGGCCAGCGAGCCTATCGTCTCGCTGCTGCCGGCCAAGTCGAGCGACGCGACATCTGCCAGAGTGACGTTCGAAGAGTTGCCGATGGCGCTGCCTCCCGTTGCGCGCAATAGTGCCCGCGTTGATCGTCGTCGCCCCGCTGTAAGAGTTTGTTCCGGAGAGAACGGCCAAGCCCGTGCCGTTCTTGATGATTCCGCCGTCCCCCAAGGTGACATTTCCTGTAAGGGACATGTTTCCCGGGCCGTCCAGTGTCAAGGTGCGGCTGGTTCCGGCGACCGGGCCGCTAAGGGTAAGGCTTCCCGCATCCGATTGAATCTTAGAGTCTGCACTAAGCGTGACCGCGCCGGTGAGCGTGTTAGCGCCGGAGAGGTTGCGGATGGCGCCGTTTTCTTGCAACCCGGACCCAGTGATCGTGATCGCTTCGCCTGTGACGGTGATCCCTCCCTGCAAACCGAGGGTCGCTTCTGACGCTACCGTGGTTCCGCCGGCGGGCGAACCCAGGGCATTGTTGCTGGCTGCGACCAGAGTGCCGAAGCTCACGGTTGTTGCGCCGGTGTAGGTATTGTTCCCTGTGAGCGTGAATACTCCCGTACCCACTTTGGTGAGACCCCCGGTGCCGCTTATCACTCCGGCATAGGTAGTGGAAGCCGCCGTCCCCGTAGTGAGAGTTCCCGCGCCAAGCGTGACATTGCCACCAGTCGCTCCACCTCCTGCCAATGAACCGATCGTCTCGCTGCTGCCAGCCAGGTCGAGTGACGCGCCCGCGACATCTGCCAGGGTCACATTCGAGAGGTTACTTATGGCGTTGCCTCCCGTTGCGCGCAATGTACCCGCGTTGATGGTCGTTGCGCCGGTGTAGGTGTTGTTCCCCGTGAGCGTGAATACTCCCGTACCCACTTTGGTGAGACCCCCGGTGCCGCTTATCACTCCGGCATAGGTAGTGGAAGCGGATGTCCCGGTAGTGAGAGTTCCTGCCCCAAGCGTGACATTGCCACCAGCCGCTCCACCTCCTGCCAATGAACCGATCGTCTCGTTGCTGCCAGCCAGGTCGAGCGACGCGCCTGCAACGTTCGCCAGGGTGACGGTCGAGAGGTCACTTATGGCATTGCCTCCCGTTGCGCGCAATGTACCCGCGTTGATGGTCGTTGCGCCGGTGTAGGTGTTGTTCCCTGTGAGCGTGAATACTCCCGTACCCACTTTGGTGAGACCCCCGGTGCCGCTTATCACTCCGGCATAGGTAGTGGAAGCCGCCGTCCCGGTAGTGAGAGTTCCTGCTCCAAGCGTGACATTGCCGCCAACCGCTCCACCTCCTGCCAATGAACCGATCGTCTCGCTGCTGCCAGCCAAGTCGAGCGATGCGCCCGCGACGTTCGCCAGGGTGACGGTCGAGAGATCACCGATGGCGCTGCCTCCCGTTGCGCGCAATGTACCCGCGTTGATCGTCGTTCCCCCGGTGTAAGAGTTAATGCCGGAGAGGACAGCCAGGCCCGCGCCACTCTTAGCGATTCCGCCGCTCCCCAGGGCGACATTTCCCGTAAGGGATATGTTCCCCAGGCCGTCCAGGGTCAAGGTGCGGTTGGTTCCTGTGACCGCGCCGCTAAGCGTGAGGTCTCCCGCATCAGATTGAATCTCGGAATTGGCATTGAGCGTGACCGGGCCAGTGAGCGTGTTGGCGCCGGAGAGGTTGCGGATTGCGCCGTTTGCCCCCAATCCAGACCCACTGATCGTGATCGCCTCGCCTGTGACGGTGATCCCTCCCTGCAGACCAAGGGTTGCTCCTGACGCCACTGTGGTTCCGCCGACGGGCGAACCCAGCGCATTGTTGCTGGCTGCGACCAGAGTGCCGAAGCTCACGGTTGTCAATCCGTTATAAGTATTGTTACCGGAAAGGAACAAGGTGCCCGTATCAGCGGCCGCAACTCCTCTCACGATGCCTCCGGTACCGAGAGCAATGGCCCCCTGGATGAGTGTATCCCCCGCTCCTGTTACCGTGAGATTGAAGCTAGCGGCGGAAACCGGACCGCTGAGCGAAAGCGAACCCGCGTCGGACCTAATCCGTGTGTCCGCCGTGAGCGTCACCGCGCCTCCGAAACTATTTGAGTCACTTAGGTTCCGAAGAGCACCGTTGCCCCCAACGCCCGTGCCGGCCAGACTCAACGATTCGGCTCCGATGGAGATGTTGTTGTTCAGCGTCAAGGCAGCGCCGCTGGCAACCGTCGTACCGCCCACCGTAATCCCCAACGCGGTGCTTGAGCTTGCGACAAGCGTTCCCGCACTAATCGTCGTCGCACCCTCGTAGGAATTATCACCACCAACAGTGAGGGTTCCGGCTGCGATCTTGGTCACCGCTCCCGATCCTGAAATGATCCCCGCAAAGGTCAGCGCATCAGACCGATTGAAGGTCAGAGTTCCATTATTCACAACATTGCCTGTGATGCTTCCAGTGGTGGAACCGCTACCAATTTGCAGGGTCGATCCTGTGTTGATGGTAGTGCCTCCTGTGTAGGTGTTTGCTCCCGTTAGCGTGAGGGTGCCTCCCCCAGCCTGGGTAACGGTACCCGTGCCCGAAATCAATCCCGTCAGGGTTAGCGTGCCTGCCCCCACCTGGGTAACAGTACCCGTGCTCGAAATCGATCCCGCGTAGGTATACGCGTTGGACCGGTTGAAAACCACAGCGCCAGCGTTGGCGATATTTCCAATCAGGCTCCCCGTGGTCGCGCTGCCAATCTGGAGCGTGCCTGCCGTCACGGTCGTCCCGCCCGAGAAGGTGTTCGCTCCGGTGAGAACTACTGAGCCCGCGCCGGTCTTGCTTAGAGCGCCCGTTCCTGAAATAACGCTGTTGACCCTGATAGTGTTGGCCGCGTTTTGGGGATCGAGCGTCAAAGTGTTGGCCGACAGACTGACTGCGCCGTTGAAGGTCATTCCACCTCCTGCGGCGTTCGCAGCCTGCCAAGTCTGACTCGCACCCAATGTGATCGGGTTGGCGAAAGTTGGCGTGTAGTTGACCTGATTGCTAATTCCGACCCCGCCAACGCCGTTCAGGGTCAGGGTACTGGTACCGCTGAAGTTTTGATTGGCGGTTCCGGTGAAAAGCAACTGACCGGCCGCGACCGAGGCATTGACTGTGGGAGAAGACGGAGTCGGCGCGTTGAATGTTGCGGTACCCGTGGAAGTTGGCGGGGATCCGCCCGCCCAGTTGGCTCCTATTGTCCAATTCACCCCGCTGGTGCCATTCCAAACCTGCGCCTGCAAGTGAACCTCAAAGAGCAAAAGGCATACAAGAGAAACGGCGAAACGACGGATGATTCCCCGAAAGCGTTTGAGGACGTCTGCCGGCAAGGGTTTCGAATTGACGCAACTAATCTGCTCCCGAACGCGTGCCGCACAGCGGTCCGGCTGGGCCGCCGAGCAAAGGAAGCGACGCATGTCTGGGGCAGCAATCATTCCGGCAGATTCTTTGTGGCGGTTTTCATGCTGGAGGGCAAGCCTTTGCGCAATGCGGCAAAAGAGAATTTGCCTTTGGTGCGGGCCGCAAACTTACGCCTGCCGGATTCATACATCGCGTTCCAGTGCACCTCGCTGCGATTGATCGATGCGGATTGTTTCGCGGCCAACCCGCTTGCACGATTCGCCGGCGGGCTGTTATTTGTCCGCTTAACGATGCGCCGGTTTATCCCATGGCTTCTCTTGATCCTAAGCGCCTGTAAACCGCCGAAATACCAGCCTCCGCCAACGCCGATTCCCGTAGTCACGGCCACGCCTTCACCAACACCCACAGCCACGCCGCTACCCACGCCAACACCGACGCCTACGATCCCTCGCAAGCCGATCGATGTCGCCCAGCTCTTCAATGGAATTACACTTTTCAGCAAATTCGAGACGCCCGAAAGCGAAAGGCCGGCCTCCATCGAGCGCACCCAAGACGACAGCTACGAAGTCCAAATCACTTTCACTGCAAAATTACCGCGTCCCAGCCGCACACGGGAGGACCTCGTTGCGAATGATCCCAAGCTCCCCGAAGTCCTCAGCCAGCTGACAAGGCTCGCGGATACGGCGCGCGTCTCGCCCTATTTCGAAAAACTCTACAAGAACAAAATTGAATTCCTGCGCGAGCGTCTCAATCGCCTGGACCTCCTTCTCTCCCGGCACAATTTTTACGATTGCGAAACGATTCTCGAGCTCCAGGATCCCGACAGCGGCCGCAAGGCGCTTTTCATGCAGGGGGATATGGACTTGAATGTCGATGGTTCGGATGGGGACCGAAATTTCCCGATCGACGCCACGTCGCCCACATTTCAGCCCCAAACCAGCTACCGCTGGGCGAAATTAACGAGCCGCCCCAACCCGTTCCTTTCACTCTATGAAAACAAGCTCGCGAGCCTCAAACTGGAACTCTCACCCAAGAGCATTTCCTCCGAGCGAAGCCGCGAGCTCAAAAGATCCATTGACGAAACAAACCGCATTGTTTCCGACCTGAAATCCAAGAGCTTCCTCATATCCGAAGCAGACCCGTCCATTGTCCTCCCAAGTTTCATGCTCGCTGACAAGGCGGACGCATTCTCGCCCTCCATCGGGGATTACGCCGCTGTGATATACAACGGCAGGATCTATCCCGCGATCGTTGGAGACGCCGGGCCATCCAATAAGGTCGGCGAAGCCTCGGCGCGAATTTGCAAGCAACTGAACCCCAAGGCCTCGGGGATCAATCGCGCCACCAGCAATATCAATGTTGGCTACCTCGTTTTCCCGGGGACCGCGGAAAAACCCGGCCCACCGGACCTCGTGCGCTGGCGGGCGAAGTGCAAGCAATTCCTCGAGGAAATCGGAGGAACGATCCCGGAACTTCACACCTGGGAAGACATCGTTCCCCCGTGGCCCACTCCAACTCCAACTCCCACCCCTACGCCTTCTCCTACTCCAACGGCTTCCGCCACCCCTACGCCTTCCTCAACTCCGACGCCTTCATCCACTGCCGCTCCTTTCGACGCTTTGACGCCCGCGCCCGGCGCTTCGAGCCCATCCCCGGAGGCTTCGCCTGGTGGTCCTTCAACGGAGATCGTAGTGCCGGTTGTTTTGCCTTCGCCAAGTTCCACGCCTGCGGCTCCTCAAGTGGTCGCGCCGGCAGGGGACGCCAGCCATCATCCCGGCCATTCCAACTGATTTCGATGAACGACGTCACCCTTGAACCCCTCCGTCAGCTCCTTTGCTCCCTGGGCGACGCCATTCGCGAACGCATCATAGAGGGACGCCGCTCGACGAGCGCGGAGACTCTTTCGTCGGTGGCCTTCCATTCCACCGCTGATACGATTTACGAGATCGACAAATTTGGCGAGGAGGCCATTCGAGGATGGTTTGACACACGATGGCCGGCAGCCGAGCCGGTCGAAGTTGTCATGGAGGGACTTGAAGAGCCCTTGTGCTTTCCGCGCGAAACTCCTGCTTCGGAGACCAAGTGGAAATGTCTGCTCGACCCAATCGATGGAACCCGGGGAATCATGTATGACAAGCGCAGTGCATGGGCGCTCTCGGGCATCGCGCCGCAACGTGGCGAGGCAACAAAACTCTCCGATATCGTCGTAGCGGCGATGACGGAACTGCCTACCACCAAGCAATGGCGCGCGGACCAGGTCAGCGCTGTGCGCGGCGAAGGCCTCGTCGCCAAAGCCGTAAACGTTCTGGATGCCACCTCATCGCCTCTCTCGCTCACTCCCTCAAATGCGGTCACTTTTCGGCATGGATTCGCCTGGATGGCCAAGTTTTTTCCCGAAGGCCGCGCCCTCACGGCGCAAATCGAGGAACAGCTCTGGGAGGAACTTGTCGGCATCGGCCGCGACGCTTCACCCACTGTGTTCGACGACCAGTACATTTGCAGCGGAGGATGCTTTTACGAATTGCTCTCCGGACACGACCGAATGGTAGGCGACCTGCGCCCTCTCGTTTTGGCGAGGCTTGATCTTGATTCCTCGCTCGTTTGCCACCCCTACGATGTCGTCGCGGCGCTTCTCCTTGCAGAGTCAGGTGTCGTTTATGAGCATCCTCTCGGAGGCTTCCCTGATGCCCCGCTCGATACAACAAGCGGCATTGCATGGATCGCGTATGCAAATTCCACTCTCGCCAACCTGGCTCGCCCCGTGTTGCAGCGCATTCTTCGCCAGACCCTCTTGGAAAACCGGTGACTCGCGAACGCCTCCTCGCAATCCTCGGATCGACCATCCTGCGGCTGCTCTTTTTGACGCTGCGCCTGGACTTCGAAGACCGAACGGGCTTTACGAAAAACATCCTGAGAACTCCCGTCATCATGTGCTTCTGGCATAATCGCATTCTTGGGATCACCCTCGCCTTCATCCGGCAGTATCCGGGGAAAACCCGCAACGGGGTCAACGTGCTGACCAGTGCAAGCCGTGATGGCGAAATCCTCGCGCAGGTCGTCGGGCAATTCGGGATGAACGCGGTGCGCGGATCGAGCTCGCGGCGGGGATCGCACGCCCTGCGCGAACTGGTCGATCTCGTCGGGAATGGCTGCGACATCGCTATCACTCCCGATGGCCCGCGGGGTCCCCGCTATTCCTTCGGGCCAGGCGCGATTTCGCTGGCACAGCTGACTTCCACCCCCATCGCGCCCGTGCATGCAAAGTTTTCACGGTGCGTGCGCATGAAAACCTGGGACGGCTTCATCATCCCGTTGCCTTTTTCGAAGGTCTCCGTCACGGTGGACAATCCCATAAGCGTGCCGCGCGAAGTAAACGACGAGGAATTTGAAGCCATGCGGTCACAGGTGGAAACTCTTTTGCGAAATGAAGCGGATTGACGGCGCGAGCATCGCGCAAAAAGTTCACGAGGAATGCAGACAGCGTATCGCTTCTCTGAGAGAGCGCGGCTTGCGCCCTGGACTCGCGGTTATTCTCGTTGGCGACGACGCGGCATCCCGCACCTATGTGCGCGCCAAAGACAAGAAAGCCGCCGAACTCGGCCTGTATTCCGTCAAACATGAGCTTCCCGCCGAGACATCTCAGGAGCGGCTTCTGACGCTGGTGCGTGAGCTCAATGCGGACCCGCTCATTCACGGCATCCTCGTCCAGTCCCCCCAGCCGCCGCACATTAACGAACGCGCGGTTGTCGAAACCATTGAACCGGCGAAAGACGTCGACGGTTTTCATCCCATAAACGTCGCTAAACTCGCGATGGATGATCCCACGGGGTTTGTTCCTTGCACGCCGCTGGGCTGCATGCGCCTGATTCAGGAAATCGGAGTCCAAACCTCAGGCGCCAATGCCGTGGTCGTGGGCCGCAGCCTGATCGTCGGAAAGCCCATGGCGCTCCTGCTCATGCGGCGCGGGAAGGCCGGTGACGCCACTGTGACGGTCGCCCATTCGCGATCTCGCGATCTCGCGGGAATCACACGCGCCGCGGACATTGTTGTCGCCGCGATAGGCCGCCCGCATTTTCTCGGTGCAGATCACATCGGCGACGGCGCGGTGGTTATCGACGTAGGTATCAACCGCATCCCTGATCCCAATTCCGCAAGGGGATACCGGCTCGTCGGCGACGTGGACTTTGAAGCGGTCGCCGAGCGATGCACCGCCATCACACCAGTGCCCGGGGGTGTCGGCCCCATGACAATTGCCATGCTGATGGCCAACACCGTGACCGCGTGCGAACGTCTTGCGACTTGAAAGACCGCCGAATCCACCTCGCAAGCCCGACGTTGCAAGAGACGGGCGACCGACCCGCCCTCACGCGCTGGCCAGCTTCGTTTCCAGACGCCGCGTCAGTTTGGCGATCGTCGAAAAGTCGAACAATTCCATGATATCGATCCGACCGGGAAACTCACGCTCGATCTGTTCGTGGATCTCGACGATCTTCAAAGAATTCACTCCGACCTCGAAAAGATCGTCGTGAATGTCAATTTTCTTTCCTCCGAGGGCCGCATTCACGATCTCTCCAATCTTCTCTTCGATCTGTGTCCGCAAGATCGAGACCGGACCACGGACCGCATCACGGATCGCGTGCAGTTCGGCCAACTGCGAGGCAAACTCTCCTTCGACGTAACCCTGCTTGAGCAGGTGGCGTTGAATCTTGCCGCTAGTTGTCTTCGGAATGCGCTTTACCGGAACGACTTCCGAAACCTCAAGTCCGGCGCGCTCCCCAATGAGGCGCGCGACTTGGGCCGCAATCGGCAGAAAGTCCCGCAGATTCGTGCGATGCAGCACAAAGACGACAAGTTGATCGGTTTGCGCATTGCGCGGGCGCACACCCGCCGCGACCACCTTGCCGAGTTCGAGGCTCTCCGCCTGTCCGGCAATGCTCTCGAGATCCTGGGGATAGTAGTTCTGGCCATTCACGAAAATGACCTCCTTGGCGCGCCCGGTGATGAATAGCTCTCGTTCGTGGACAACGCCGAGGTCACCCGTGCGCAACCAGCCGTCTGAGGTGAACGCGATCGCATTGGCTTCGGGATTCTCGTAGTAGCCCTGTGTGACGTTCTCCCCGCCAATTTGAACGTATCCGACCTGCCCGTCGGCAACCGCTCGATCATCGTCGTCGGCGATGCGAACGCGACAGAAAGGGATTGCGCTTCCGACAGCCATCAAGCCCACAGCGTTCCCGTCGTTCGCGGCCACAGTCTCCACGCGATTTCCCACGCCCAGGCCGCGGCGATCGAATGCGACCGAGCGATAGGCCGTGCCAACAGATGGAAAGCTGACGGCCAGCGAGGCCTCGGCAAGGCCGTAAACGGGAAACATTGCATTCCGCGCGAGACGCGCAGGTGCCAGGCGATCGAAGAACTCCTCACACAGGTCGACCGAAATCGGCTCCGCGCCATTGAAGAGGAGGCGTACCGACGAGAGATTCAGCCCCTCGATCGGGCGGTCGCCAAGCGCTTTCAAATAGTGCCGGTAGCCGAAGTTGGGCGAGCAGAGGATGGTCGCGCGCTTGCGTGTGGCCAAAGTGAGCCAAAGAAGCGGACGCCGGATAAAGAGCTCCGTCGCCATCAGGTTGACCTGCCCCCGGTTTGCAAACACGCAGATGTGAAAGCCGATAAGGCCCATGTCGTGCGTGAGGGGCATCCACGACAGGCTCACATCTGCATCGCACAAACCCGCTCGCTCGGTGACGCCCAGCGCGTTGGCGATGATGTTGCGATGAGTGAGTACCACGCCCTTGGGTTCGCTCGTCGAGCCCGACGAGAACTGGATGAACGCCACATCGTCCGGCCGGGCGTGGTGGACATCCCCCGCGCGCGAGAGATCGCCAAGGTTATCGACCACGATCGTCCGGTTCTTTGGCAACCCCTCGAAAGCCGCGTGTTCGCTGGCCTGCGCGGCCAAGGCTTCCACGCGCTCCAGCGAGCGGCCATCCGTGTAAATAAAAGGGCTCTGAAGCTTGCGCACGATGCGTAGGAGTTTGCGACGATGCTCGTCGTTGATGCCCGGTGCCACGGGAACGGGAACGATTCCGCCCAAAATAGCGGCCCAAAAAGCATCAATGAACTGCTCGTTGTCAGCGAGAAACAGGATCAGTTTGTCGCCGCGCTTTACGCCACGCTTCTGCAGCGAATAAAGAATACCGAGAGCGCGCTCGTAAAGCTCTCCGAATGCGACACTGCATTCGTTCCCCTCGCCCTTCACATAAGTGATGCTGCGCGGGGCGTTGCGATTGGACTCGATGAGGTCGGTGAGAGTCGTTGCGGTGAACATCAGGGGCGTTCCATTCTCAGGTGCAGGTGTTTACGGGTGTGCGAAGCTTCCGCCACCCGAAGAGGAAACCCCGCAAAACGATCGGAAATCGCTTTGCGGGCGGTCGTGGCACTGACGGTCATAAGGTGATGATGGAAGAAGAAAGCCAGCCAGGTCAAGGCCGATGGGAATGCCCCCTTTCGCGAACCTTCGCTTCTTCCGCACTTCTCCGCCCGGCCGGCCACCGGCATCGTCGTATTCAAGAACTCCCGGCTGATCCTTCGCATCATCGGGCGTAAAAATCCCTGTCATCGCCATCATCTTTTTGCTCTCTTGGCTACATATGATATCTCTGTTTTCGGCCATGGTTCAATATTTCAGTTGTTGTTGACTTAATCCCAACCGCTTACCATGTGCCTCCTTTTTCGCTGAGTGCTCATTACGAAACCAATGAAAATCCTCCAAGTCGCCCACGCCCTTCCGAGCAGGAAGGTTACAAACCAGGATCTCATCGAAGAGATGCTGCGTCGTAACCGGGCGCGGTTTTCCGACAACGAGCTCAAGGAGCTTCAGCAGCGAATGCAGCTCTCGTTCCGCATTTCGGGAACGGAAATTCGTTACCACCGCGCGGAGGGCGAGAAGGCCTTCACGATTGGAATGCGGGCGGGTCAACTCGCATTGGAGCGCAGCGGTGTTTCGCCCATCGATGTCGATCTCCTCATCTATGCGGGTGTCGGGCGCGGCTGGCTCGAGCCCGCAATGGCAAATATCTTTCAGGCCGCGCTGGGTCTCACCCGCGCGACCTGCTTCGACGTGCTTGATGCGTGCGCCTCGTGGATTCGAAGCTTGCAGCTTGCCCAAGCGCTCATCGCGAAGGGCGCCTACCGCACCGTGATGATTCTCAACTGCGAGCTCAACTTTCGCGAATACGCCAATTTCGATATCGAGCGCATGGAAGAGCTCGAACACGTCTTTTCGGCCTTCACAATCGGCGAAGCGGCAACCGCGACGCTGCTGGTGGGCGAATCGGATCGTGACGACTTCGTCTTGAGCTTCAAGACGGCGGGCGACAAGTGGAACCTGTGCCACATTCCGCTTCCCCATGCTGACGACTTCGTCTCGACGTCGGTGACCGACCGTTGCAAGCCGATGTCGTTCTACACTTCGCCGCGCGAGCTCATGGCCGTCGCAACCACGTTGATGGGCTCCCACTTTAATGAAACCCCGGAACTGCGCGACCGCACGTACGACATGTTGATCGGGCATGAGGTAAGCCTGCCGACGACGAGAATGGTCGCTAAGCTGTTGAACATTGATCCCGGCATCGTCTTCTCGACCCACTCGCGCTTCGGCAACACGGTTTCCGCCTCATTACCGCTCAATATCTCCGTCGCGGACGAAGAGGGCCGGCTCAAGCGCGGCATGCAGGTGCTGCTCGCGATGGGCAGCGCAGGTGTGACCTCGGCTTTTGGCGCCTTTCGGTACTAGCTGGCCGAAATGTCCGTGCGCCTCGAGCCCTTTCGCCACCTCTTTCCCTTTGAAAGCCGGTTTTGCGACCACTCGGGCGTGCGTCAGCACTATATCGATGAAGGGCAGGGCGCGCCGATCGTGATGTTGCATGGCAACCCGACCTGGTCGTTCATGTACCGCGCGTTGATTTCCGACCTGCGCACCTCCTACCGGGTCATCGCGCCCGACCACGTTGGCTGCGGTCTTTCCGACAAGCCCGACGATGCCCGCTACGCCTACACCCTCGAGCGGCGTGTGCGCGACGTGGGCACCTTGCTTGAGAACGCGGGCGTGACGCGCGACATCACGCTTGTCGTCCACGACTGGGGAGGTCTCATCGGCCTGGCTTGGGCGGTGCGCCATGCGGAGCGATTAAAACGGCTTGTCATATTCAACACGGCTGCCTTTCCCATCCCGGCCCCAGCCCGATTGCCTTTCTCTATTCGCGTTTGTCGTGACACGGCTCTTGGGGCGTTCTTCGTGCGGCGCTTCAACGCTTTCTCGGTGATGGCCAGCCGCCTCGCTCCAAGGCACCGGCTCGCCGCCGACGTTCGGCGCGCCTACACCGCGCCTTACGACAGCTGGGCCAATCGCATCGCGACACTCCGCTTCGTGCAGGACATTCCCCTCGCGCCGCAACACCCATCCTATGCGATGGTGCGGGAAACCGCCGCGCGTTTGGAGTCGCTCCGCTCGCGGCCCATGTTGATTTGTTGGGGCGAGCGGGACTTCGTTTTCGACCGTCACTTTCTTGAGGAGTGGATCAAACGTTTCCCCGCGGCCGAGGTGCACCGTTTCCCCGACGCTGGTCATTACGTGCTCGAAGACGCGGCGGACCGCATTGTGCCTCTCGTTCGCTCGTTTCTCGCCGCGCACCCTCTGACGGAGGCATGAGAGCGGTGGCAAGCACCCAAGCGGGCGATCTCTCCTCGTTCTTGCGAGCGGCTGCGCTCGATCGCCCCGCCCAACCGGCTTACATCTTCTCCAAAGGAGCGATTCGCTTCGATGAACTCGATCGGCAGAGTGACACCTGCGCACAAGGGCTGGCCGCCTTGGGAATCAAGCGAGGCGACCGCGTTGCACTGTTGGTTCGACCGAGCCAGCCGCTGTTCGTGCTTACGTTCGGTCTCTTGCGGTGCGGAGCTGTACCGGTGCTCATCGACCCGGGCATCGGCCGCGTGCACCTCGCGCGGTGCCTTGCCGAGGCAAGTCCAAGCGCCTTCATTGGCGTCTCCATGGCGCACGCGGCGCGCGTTCTGCTCGGCTGGGCGAAAGAATCCGTTCGCACTCTGGTAACCGTGGGCGCGCGGTGGTTTTGGAGCGGCGCTTCTTTTCAGGACGTGATGAAGGCCGGAGCCCGGGCCAGGCCAATGTCTTTTCCATCGCCCCGCCCGGATGACCTCGCCGCCATCGCGTTCACCTCCGGGAGCACCGGGCAACCCAAAGGGGCGATGTACACCCATCAAAACCTTGCCGCACAAGCGCTGTTCCTGCGTGACCACTTCGGTATCCGTCCTGGGGAGCGCGACCTGGCAACGTTTCCGCTTTTCGCATTCTTCGACCCGGTGTGGCAGGCAACCGGTGTGATCCCCCGAATGGATTTCACCCGGCCCGGTTCCGTGGATCCCGCCCGCATCATCGGGCCGATTCTCGAGCAGGGAGTCACCCATGCCTTTGGGTCACCGGCGCTGCTCGACCGAGTCGGTCGGTGGGGCGTGGAGCGCGGCGTGAAGTTACCCACCCTGAAGCGGGTGCTCTCAGCTGGCGCGCCGGTATCCAGCCGGGTGCTCGAGCGCTTTGCTCAGCTCCTGGAGCCCGATGCAGAGATTCACACGCCGTACGGCGCCACCGAGGCACTCCCCATCTGCTCCATCTCTCTGCGGGAACTTCGCGAAGAAACCAGCGAAGACACGGCAAGAGGGCGCGGAGTGTGCGTGGGAAGGCCGCTGCCTCAAGTGAGAATCGAAGTGATTCGAATCACCGATTCGCCGATCGATCATTGGTCCGATTCCCTGCGCGTTCCACCGGAGGAGGTGGGCGAACTGGTTGTCTGGGGCGCCAACGTTTCGAAGGAATACTGGAATCGGCCCGAGGCGACTCATCTGGCAAAAATTCCTTCTGCGGCGGGCGAAGTCGGACACCGCACCGGCGATGTGGGATCGATTGACGGGCTGGGAAGGGTCTGGTTCTGCGGACGCAAGGCGCACCGCGTGGTAAGCGGGTCGGAAACGCTCTTCAGTGTCGCGTGTGAAGGCGTGTTCAACCAGCATCCGCTGGTGCGTCGAACCGCGCTCGTCGGAGTGGGCGCGCCTCCCAATCAGAGACCCACCCTCTGCGTCGAGGTGGAGAGCGATGGGGCGGTGGATCGCGCCGGGATGAAACGCGATCTGCTGGCCCTCGGCGCAGCATGTCCCTCGACGCGCAACATCCGGACGATTCTCTTTCACCCCAGGTTTCCCGTCGATATCCGTCACAACGCGAAGATTTTTCGCGAACGCCTCGCCGTTTGGGCGAGAGATCAAATCTCATGAAAGCCCTCGTCACCGGCGGAGGCGGATTTCTTGGCCGCGCCATTATCGAGCAGCTCCTGGCACGCGGAGACCAGGTGAGAAGCTTCGCGCGGGGCACCTACCCGGACCTTTCGGCACGGGGAGTTGATGTCGTCCAAGGTGACGTGGCAAATTCGGATGCGGTGGTGCGAGCCGTCGCCGGATGCGAGGTCGTGTTCCATGTGGCGGCCAAGGCGGGGCTCTGGGGGCACCCTTCCGACTTTTTCAACGCCAACGTGGCTGGCACCGACAACGTCATTCGGGCCTGCCGGCAATCCGGAGTCGCCCGGCTCGTCTACACCAGTTCGCCCAGCGTCGTCTTCAATGGGCGCGACATGGAAGGGGCCGACGAGTCCGTTCCCTATGCCCGGGCTTACCATGCTGACTATCCGCGTACGAAAGCGCTGGCCGAACAGCGTTTGTTGGCCGCCAACTCGCAAACCCTGGCAACCATCGCGCTGCGCCCGCATCTGCTCTGGGGCCCGCACGACACGCAGCTCACTAAATCGATTCTCGCTCGGGGACGCTCGGGAACGCTCGCGCGGATCGGCGCGAGGGATCCGCTGGTCGACTTTACCTACGTCGACAACGCCGCGTTGGCTCATATTCTTGCGGCCGACAAACTTGCGGCGGGAGCGCCCATTTCCGGGCGGCCTTTCTTTGTCACGCAGGGAGAACCGGTGCCCCTGTGGACTTTTGTAAATCGCCTGCTGGAAGCCGGCTCGATTCCGCCGGTGCAACGAACGATTTCCCCTCGCATAGCCTATGGCGCCGGAGCGCTGCTCGAACTCGCTTATCGCGTCCTCCCGCTCAAGGGGGAGCCAAGACTCACGCGTTTCCTGGTCGAAGAACTCTGCACGGCCCATTGGTTTGACATTGCCGCCGCGCGACGGGAACTCGGTTATGAACCCTTCGTCTCCATCGAGGAAGGTCTCCTCCGCCTGCGCGCCTCGCTCGCCACTCCCCGGAACTTGTCCCTGCACAACCTCTAGACGCCTTGAGCGAATTCCGGTAGACTCGCCCGCATGCCAGCGGTCGCCGCTACGAGTCCGCCTCCGCGACAATCCGTCCTGAAAAAATATCACGGCGCACAGATTCAACGCTGGCTCTTCGGCGCCTGGACGTTGCTCGTATTCGCGTTTCTCTACATCCCGATCCTCCTGCTCATCATCTTTTCCTTCAACAGTTCGCGTCTGAACATTCGTTGGGAAGGGTTTTCGTTGAAATGGTATGGGGCGCTCCTCGAAAACGAGACTCTTCTTGGCGCGTTCAAGAACAGCCTGATCGTCGCGTCGGCAACGACGATTCTCGCCACGGTGCTGGGCACCATCGGGGCCTGGATGCTTTACCGCTACCGGTTCCCCTTCCAGCGCGCAATCGGCCTTCTGATTTTCATCCCCATGGTGATGCCCGAAGTGCTCATGGGAGTCAGTCTTTTGGCTGAATTCGTCCATCTGCTCAAGCTGCCCCTCGGCTACACGACGCTTATCATCGCCCACACCACGTTCTGTTTTCCGTTTGTCCTGGTCGGCATTCAAGCTCGGCTGCAGGGGCTGGATCCCTTTCTGGAGGAAGCCGCCCTGGACTTGGGGGCCACACCTCCACAGGCTTTCCGGCTCGTCATCGTGCCCTATCTCATGCCGTCGATCATTTCCGGCGCGCTCATGTCCTTCACGCTTTCCCTGGATGAATATATCGTCTCCGTCTTCACGACCGGCAACCAATCCCAGACCCTTCCTCTCAAGGTCTATGGAATGGCAAAGGTTGGTCTGAACCCGCAACTTAACGCACTGAGCACGATTTTTGTCATCGCCACCATTGTCCTCGTTCTGTTCAGTGAGCTCTTGACCCGTCGAAAAAATTCATGAAAGAAATTGCCCATTCCTTACTGTTGGCCGTTCTTGCGGTGCTGACGCTCGCCGGCTGTGGAAAAGCGCCCGAATCCACAAGTTCGAGCCAGCCCGCGACCGCTTCGCCGACCGCCGCTCCCGCGCCTCAGCAGGCCGCCACAGACCCGGGCGGTGATCCCGACAAGAAGCTCAATATCTTCTGCTGGTCAGAGTATGTGCCGCAGGAAATCATCGATAGCTTCACAAAGGAAACGGGCATCAAGGTCTCGGTGGAGAGCTATGCGTCAAACGAGGAAATGCTCGCCAAGCTGCTCGCCGGGGGCGGAACCTATGATCTCATTCAGCCCAGCGAATACGTGATCGAGGGGTTGATTAAGGAAAACCTGCTCATCCCGATCGATCACGCGGCAATTCCCAATCTCAAGAACATCGCCCCGGAATTTGCGAACATGTCCTTCGACCCGGGCAACAAATTCTCCATCCCCTACATGGCGGGCACCGTGGGCATTGTGGTGAATACCGAGCTCGTACAGGATGACATCAAGAGCTACAACGATGTCTTTCAAGAGAAGTTCAGCAAGAACATCGTCGTCCTGGACGATGCTCGCGAGATCGTTAGCTGGGGCTTTGAAACCCTTGGCGTTCCCATCAACGAGGTTTCGGATGAAAACCTCGAGAAGGTAAAGCCCGTTCTCTCAAAATGGCTGCCGCTGGTGAAGGTGTTCGATTCGGACAGCCCGAAGACTGCCCTTCTCAACGGAGATGTCGCCCTGGGGATTGTTTGGGGCGGCGAAGGCGCCATCCTGCTCAATGAGAACAAGAAATTCAAATGGGTTGTGCCCGCGGAAGGGGCGCATCTTTTCGTGGACAGCCTTGCCATCCCAAAGACAGCCACTCACGTGAAGAATGCCCAGCTCTTCATGAATTATATCCTGAGACCGGACATCAGTGTAAAGATCTCGGACGCCTTTCCCTACTTGAACCCAAACGCCGCGGCGCGTGAACTCTTGACACCGGCGCAGCGCAGCAATGCCGCCAGCTACCCGACAGCGGATGAGCTGGCAACCATGCGGACCTTCAAGGACATCGGCGAACAGGCCTCCAAAATCGACGAACTTGTGACCTCGCTGAAGGCGCAATAAAATGGCGGGCATGGCGGCAACGACGGAGGTGAGGGCCGATGCCACTTACAAGCGGCAGCCGGGCCTTCCCGCGTGGCTCGTGCTCGCCCCGCTCCTCGCCTGGCTGGCCGTCTTCGTCGTCGTGCCAACGCTCATGCTCGTCCTGCTGAGCTTTGGAGAGCAAAAGGGCCTCGGCACGATCCATTTTACGATGACGCTCGACAACTACGTGCGAGCCTTCAATTGGACGTGGCTTAAAGTACTGCTCGTCTCGGTCTGGTATGCCCTCCTGACCACCATTCTCTGCGTGGCCATCGGCTATCCTGCCGCCTATTTCATTGGGCGCTCGCCGGAGAAGATGCGGAACATCCTCCTCACGCTCGTCATGATTCCGTTCTGGACGAGCTTTCTTATTCGCACTTATGCTTGGATCACCATTTTGAGTAAGGAGGGCCTCGTCAACGCCTTCCTGGTTTCCGCAAGCATCATCCCCGCGCCAATTACGATTCTTTACACGCCCTTCGCCGCCGTTCTGGGACTGGTTTACAACTATCTCCCTTTCATGATTCTGCCCATTTACACGAGCGTGGAACGTCTCGACAATGCGATGATCGAAGCCGCTTACGATCTTGGGGCGGGGCCCTTGCGCGCCTTCTCACAAGTCATCATTCCCCTCACCCGGCCCGGTATTGTCGCCGGCGCGCTTCTTGTCTTTGTGCCGTCGATAGCCATGTTCGCCATCACAAACCTCATGGGTGGCGGCGATCCTCCCACGATCGGCGAGGTGATCTACAAACAGTTCACCTCCGGTCGCAATCAGCCCTTCGGAGCCGCCCTGGGCTCTCTGCTGCTTCTCATTTTCTTTGTTTCGCTCTGGCTCACCAGGCGCCAACGCGAGGAATAGAACTTGCTCTCCTCACTCACAACTCACGCGCGATAGTCGCGCGACGGACGGATCCGAATCCAAAGACACTCATGCGAAAAACCAAAATCATCTGCACTCTCGGCCCTGCTACTGATTCACCTGAAAAGCTCCGCGCCCTGATCATCGCTGGCGCCAATATCTTCCGCCTGAATATGAGCCACGCTCCGCACGATTGGGTGCGCACCGTGGTGAAGGATATTCGGACCATTTCCTCGGACCTCGGAGTCGTAACGGGCGTCCTCCTCGATACGCAAGGCCCCGCCATTCGCACTGGCGACCTGCAAACAAAGCTCAATCTCAAACCTGGCGATATTTTCGAGTTCACCGTGCGCGGCGAGCGGAGCGAGGATGTTCATTCGGTCGATGTCAATTACGAGGGTCTCGTTGATGACATTTCGGTCGGCGACGTCGTGCTCGTTGATAACGGCGTCATCCACATGAAGGTTCTCTCCAAGGACTACCACCGCATCCGGTGCCAGGTCCTTACCGAGGGCGTTCTGGGTTCCAGACGCCACATCAACCTCCCGGGCGTGAGAGTCAATCTTCCTCCCCTGACTGAGAAGGATCTTGCCGATATCGAAGTCGGGGTTTCCGTCGGCGTTGACTACGTCGCGCTGAGCTTTTGCCGACAGGCTTCGGACATCGAAGCTCTCAAGCGCGTTCTTGGAGAACACGGAAGCCAGGCGCGGGTCATCGCGAAGATCGAAGACCAGCATGCCGTCAGCGTGCTTGATGATATCATCGACAAATGCGACGCGATCATGGTGGCCCGCGGCGACCTGGGAATAGAGTGTCCGATGGAAGAGCTTCCGATCATTCAGCGGCGCACCGTCATGAGATGCATTCAGAAGGGACGGCAGGTCATTGTCGCTACGCACATGCTCGAGTCCATGATCGAGAATCCGCTTCCGACCCGCGCAGAGATCACCGATGTTGCAAACGCCGTCTTCGAGCAGGCTGACGCCATCATGTTGAGCGGCGAGACGACCGTCGGCAAGTATCCGATCGAATGCGTTCAGATCTTCGACCGCGTGGCGCGCCGAATGGAACAGATCCCGGGGGCCGGTTTTCACAAGGAGGCCGAGACGAAAAGCATCCGCCACAAGGCCGTGCGATCCGCGGTTGAACTTGCGAATGCTCTTCCGGAGTCGAAGATCGTGGTATTCACCCGACGGGGTTTCATGGCAGACCATTTCAGCCAGCTTCGGCCCACCCAGGCGCCGATCTACGCGTTCACGCCAAGCGAGCAGGTCGCGCGCCGGCTTACGCTCAATTGGGCAACCATCCCCATTGTCATGTCTTTTGACCTCGACCCGGAGCACACCGTTGCAGCCGCCGAGAAGCTCCTGCTCGATCGGGGACTGGCTCAGATTGGCACGCACCTTGTCGTTCTCACAGATGTCATGACCGGAAGCGAACGCTTCGATTCGATTCAACTTCGCCGAGTCGTGTAACTCGTGAACGGGCGATGGTTTTCTTCCAGGGTGACAGCGTCCCACACAACGCGTAAGTTTGGGAGATGGAAGGCGTCACGCTATTTTACGATGCCGATTGCGGTATTTGCACCGCCTGCGTGGACTGGCTGATTCGACAGGAGCCGGCCGAAGGAAAACTGGTTGCGATCGCCTATCAGGACGAAAAACAAGTCGGGAAATACGCGATGATCGATAGGCGGCATGCCGATTCAGGCATTCAGACCCTTGATGCCCGTGGTCGCGTTCGCCGCGATGCCGAGGCGGTCGCGAACTGCCTTCGCGTGATTTCGCGTTGGCGATGGCTCGGAATCTGCATGGACTGGCCGCTTCTCAATACCGCGTTTCAGGCGGGATACAAGCTGGTGGCGAAGAACCGTGCAACGCTGTCGCGCTGGTCTGGCCTGCAAGCCTGCCGAACGCCCGCCGCCCCGCGAAAGGATGGCGGGGTCATTTCACGATAGACTCAGTGAACACCCCATCAAGTAGCGCGCCAGGAGAACCATTTCTTGAGCAGCCGCTCGGGGGCGCTCGGAACCCCATAGCCGCTGAGCCGGGCAAGGAGATATCCCGCCACGCATCCGCCAAGATGCGCCGCATGGCCAATCCGTGGCTCAAATCCGATAAGAAGAAACAAGAGCGACGTTCCGGCCAGACCCCAGCCCAGATACTTTGCGCGAAACCTCAACGGTATCACAAAAAACAGAAGCGCCACGATCTGAGCGTCTGGAAACATCGTCGAGAAGGCGAGGATGACGCCGCACACCGCCCCGGACGCGCCAAGCAGGAGCGTGTCCCCTCCTTGCAAAAGGATCTGGGCAAGCCCGCCCGCCACTGCGGAAGCCGCATAAAGCGCAAGGAACCGGCCCGTTCCCATCACGCGCTCCACGATCCGCCCTGCGAACCAAAGCGCGATCATATTGAAGAGGAGATGCCAGATATTGCCGTGCAGAAACGCGTGCGTTATCAGTTGCCACCAGTGACCCTCCTCCATACCCGCCGCGCTCAAACCGTACATGTCCTGCAACTGGTCTTTCAAGTCGGGTCTCAAACATTGATAAATGAAGATCCCGACGTTGATCGCGATGAGAACGACCACCGCGCTTACCTGCCTGCGCTTTCGGGTCATTGGGCAAGCCTATTCGGATTTGTTTCCCGTGTCCAACTTGCCAGGAACAAGAACGTTGAGTTTGCTGATTGAAAAACCGAATTCGTATGGCAACGTGCCGGTCAACTCCCCGTCAATCTCCACTGGCACCTCTTCGCGGCTCGTAAGCCGGAGGCCGCGACTCTGAAAGTAATCCACATCCGGAAGCGTTGGGTGGTTGCCAAAGACGATTGCTTGAAAGTAACGAATCAAATCCCAATGACTTTGATTTTGAAATACAAGGACATCAAGAAGACCATCGTCGAGCTGGGCGTTTTTGAAAAGCACGAAGGGACCGCCGTAAAATCGTCCGTTTCCCACCAGGACGAAGCTTCCCTCGCGCGGGGCGCCATCCACCGGCTCGATGCGAATCCGCGGCGGCTGTCGCGCAGCCACCTGAGCCAGCGTCAGAAGGTAGCTCATCGGGCCGAGCGCTTTTTTGGAGTCCGGCGTTGTGTGGCGGACCACCTCGGCATCGAGTCCGACTCCCGCAAGCTGGACGAAATATTCTTGATTGGCTCTGGGAAGATCGACCTTGCGGACAAAACCGTCCTCGATCACCTGCCAGGCCTTCGCGAGATTGTTTTGGGGGATTCCCAGTTCTGTGGCGAACACATTCATCGTGCCCACCGGCAGAATTCCAAAATGGGTTTGGGTGCCCGCGATTCCATTGACCACATCGTTGATGGTCCCGTCCCCTCCCGCGGCGACAATCGTGTCGTAGCCTTGGGCGACGGCCCGCGTGGCCAGGGCTCCCGCGTCGCCGGGAGAGCCGGTACTTCGCACGATCACATGCTGCGAGAGCGATGCGATTTTGTCGCGCAGGGTCTTGGCGCGCTCACCGCGGGCGGCGGGGTTCAAAATGACGAGAATCTTCGGGCTCTTGTTCACGCTTCACATTCTGGAAAAGTTTCGTAGCTTCCCCGCGTGCCCTCATTTGCCAAGCGATTTCTTTTCATTGCGGCCGCCGTTATTGCGGCAGCCGCAATTCTCCTTCTTTGCGTCAACTTGTACCTTCAATCCGGCGGTGTTCAACAGCGCATCCGCGATGCGGCAGCTCGATCTCTGGGTACCGATATCAAAATCCAGAGCACGGTCTACACACCCTGGAGCGGACTTGTCCTCCGCGGAATCGCCGTGCCGGATTCAACGATTGCGAATCTTAACATCGTTGAAGCCACCGCTCTGAGGATTCGATTTTCCCTTTTCTCCCTTCTGAGCAGCCGTTTCCTCATCACGGAGTGCACGCTTTTCGAACCGAAATTGATTGTTCGGCAACTCGAGAACGGAAACTGGGTCATTCCCCTCCCCCCAGCGAACGCGGGTCCTGCGGAGGTTCCCAAGGAACCCTCGCCCAACGCCGCGAAAGGAACTCCCTTCAAGGCGGAGCTCCAGCATTTCCGGATTCGCGGAGGAAACGTCGCTTTCCTCAACGCGAAGAACCGCGCGATTATCACTCTGGACAGGATCGATATCAGCGGCCAGATCACGGTCGAGCACTCCGTGGCGGGAATCTTTGAAATCGGAAAAGCCGATTTCTTCGGCTCGCTCAAGCCGCGCAAGATCGGCGGCCCGTTCGCCTGGGATGGCAAGGCACTCGATCTGCCCGACATCCAGGGCTCGCTCGCGGGAGGCAAGCTCATCGGCAAATACCGGGTCGAGAGCGGCGAGCAGCCCTCCTTCGTCCTTGCGATTCAACTCACCGGAATTCTTTTGAGAAAGCTCGCCGAGGAGGCGCAAGTCGATCCGGGCAAGACCGAAGGCAGTCTCCAAGGCTCGGCCGATCTCAAAGGTGATCCGCGCAAGAGTGATTCGATCACCGGGGCGGGCCACTTCGAGCTGGTTTCGGCAAAGCTCAGGCCGGTGGATTTTCTCGTCAAGTTGGGTGAAATGCTCGAGATCGACGAACTCCAATGGCTCAAATTGAGTGATGCGAGGGTCGACCTGACGATCCGCGACGAACGCGTCCTGGTGGATGATCTCATCCTCAAATCGGACAATCTGATCGTCCGCGGAAAGGGGCCTGTGCGCTTCAACGGGAAAATGAACCTCGATGCGAGATTGCTCTTCAATTCCAAGCTTCAGCACCAACTCCGGGGTATGCTCGGAAGGAACCTGATCGATTCGGAGGATCCCGAGTACCGCCAAATTCCCTTCACTGTCTCGGGCAGAATCGACAATCCGAGAACCGACCTGCTCGACAAGCTGATCGGCGCAAAGGTCGGTCAAGACGTTGGCGGCATGCTGATGAACATCCTGCGCTCCAACGCGCCGAAGAGGGCCGAAGACAAGAAGGAAGAGAAGCCTCCGGGAAATTGATCGCATGCGCGTCATAGCCGGCGAAGCTCGCGGCCTCCCGCTCAGCACGCCTCCGAATGTCCGCCCCACAATGGATCGAGTCCGTGGAGCGATCTTTTCAAGCCTGGGTGACGCCGTGCCGGGAGCCCGGGTGCTCGACCTGTTCGCGGGCTCGGGCGCGATGGGCATCGAGGCGCTCAGCCGCGGGGCGGCTTCAGCCGTTTTCGTGGATTCCAACCCACGCTGCGCGGCGTGCGTGCGGGCGAACCTTCGCCGTGCCAAGCTGGAGGCCTCCGTGCAAGTCATGGACGCGCTGAAGTTTCTCGAGCTGTACGCCGAAGGGAACTTCGACTTGATCTTCGCGGATCCTCCTTATGCCAAATCATCCGCCGATCGCGACTTCTCCGCGGAGTTGCTCCGCCTTCCCAGCCTTGTCGGCGCGCTCCGCTCAAACGGCACGTTCGTTCTTGAGCGTAGCGCCGGAAGCGACGAAGCGGAGGCCGGCGCCCTTTCTCTTGTCCGCGTGCGCTCCTACGGCGAGACTGAGGTCGCATACTATATTCGCGCCAAGGAGACGAAATGAGAGCGGTCCGCATCCTCTACAATCTCGCTTTCCCTTTCGTCTTGATCGCGCTCCTGCCGGGATTTCTTTTCCGCATGCTCAAGCGCGGAAAATATCGCCATAAATTCGGGCAGCGCTTCGCCATGTATTCTCCCCGCGTTCATCGCAAGCTTTCACGCGGAGGATGGACCTGGGTGCACGCGGTGAGTGTCGGCGAAGTAATGATCGCCTTGAAACTCATTCGCGAAATGAAGAACCGCGATCCGCAGATTCCCGTCGTGCTTTCCACGACGACTTCGACAGGCTTCGCGATGGCAAGCCGGGAGCAAGGCGAATACTTTGAAGCGATCTACAACCCCATCGATTTTTTCTGGACGGCAAGACGTGCCGTCCGGCTGATCAGGCCCAGGCTCCTCATTCTCGTCGAAGCCGAAGTGTGGCCGAACCTGACAGCCGAGGCGAAATCCTGCGGCGCCACCCTCGCGCTCGTCAACGCGCGGCTTTCCCGCCGATCGGAGTCTCGTTATCAGATGATCCGCCCGCTCGCATCGGCGATGTTCAATCAACTCGATCTCCTTTGTGTCCAGGAACCGGCCGATGCAAAGCGCTGGGAATCTCTGGGCGTCGATGCGCGGAAAATCCTCTGCACGGGAAGCATCAAGTTTGACGATCAGAGGGACGACGGCCGCGACCGCCGAAATTTCCGCAATACTCTCGCGGAACTCGGCGTCGATGAAGCCGCTCCGATTATCCTGGCCGGAAGCACGCATTCCGGGGAGGAATACCTGATCGGCGAGATTGTCATTCGGCTGAAACGAGAATTTCCAAATCTCTTTTATATTGCCGTTCCACGACACGCCGAACGTTGGAAAGAGGTGCGGGAGCAACTTAGCCGGTTGGGCCTGCGGGTGGCGCTTCGCACCGGCGAAGAGCGTGCCCCCGAGAAGCCCGATACTCTGCTGGTCAATACGACGGGCGAGCTCCGCGACTGGTACGATCAAGCCACGGTTGTTTTCATTGGCAAGAGCCTGACCGCGCACGGCGGACAGAATCCGGCCGAAGCCGTCGCCGCCAGCAAGGCCGTCGTGTTCGGACCGAACATGGAGAACTTCTCGTCACTGGCCGCTCAGCTCGTGCGAGAGGGCGGCGCCTCGCAAGTCGGCGACGCCACGGAACTCGAGGAGAAGTTCCGCGAACTCCTCCTGCACGCTGAGCAACGCGCCGCGCTCGCGGCCAACGCCATGCGGTGCCTTGATGGGCACTATGGCGCCACCGAGCGAACACGCCGCGCACTGGAGAAGTTCGAATCGTCGGGCGTCGCCACCGTCGGTTGAGGCTTCGCGGTCGCATCGACAGGAGGCAAGCGTTGACGGGCATCAGCGCCCAAAGCGGCTTCAACGAGGCCGGCTACGAACTCGACCCGGAGCCAAGCTTTTTCTGCAGAATCTGGCCGGCGAGTTGGGGGTTCGCCTTACCCTTGGAAAGCTTCATTAGCTGGCCTTTCAGGAAGTTCAGTGCGGCCATCTTGCCGGCTCGGAAATCCGCCGCGGGACCGGGATTCGCGCTGATGACCTCGTCAGCAAGCGCCTCAATGGCACCCGTGTCGCTCACTTGTTCCAGCCCCCTTTCGTTTACGATCTCGGTCGCCGGCCTGCCGCTGGCAAACATCTCGGCAAAAACCTCCTTGCCCTGTTTGGAGTTGATCTTCCCATCCTCGATGAGGTTCACCAGCTCATCGAATGCGGCGGGAGTGACGGGACATTCGGCGATGGTTTTGTTTGCCGCGGAGAGCGCGCTTTGGAGATCGTTTAGAATCCAATTGGCAACGCTCTTGGGCTTCTTGGCACCGGCGGCCGCTGCTTCAAAATAGCTCGCGGTGGACAGGTCGTTGGCGAGTACCGCCGCGTCGTAGTCGGTCACGCCAAAATCAGCCACGTAGCGTGCGCGCTTCTCCCAGGGAAGTTCGGGCTTCCGGAGCCGCGCGGCCGCGACGATCGATCCGGTTTTAACCGGCAACAAATCGGGATCGGGAAAATAGCGATAGTCATGAGCACTCTCCTTTGCGCGCATCAGCTGCGTTTCGCCGCGAACGTCATCCCAACGACGCGTCTCCTGCTCGAGCGTGCCCCCGTCTTCCAACGCCTCGCTCTGGCGGCGTATCTCGAAGTCCAACGCACGGCGAACCCCGGAAATCGAATTCAGGTTCTTGATCTCGATCTTGGTGCCCCACTTCTCCGAGTCCGAGGGACGAACCGATACGTTGACGTCGCAGCGAAGGTGGCCTTTCTCCATGTCCGCGTCGCTGATCCCGCCGTAGATGACCAACTGCTGGAGGACCGTGAGATAGGCGAATGCCTCTTCCGGACCCGCTATATCCGGCTCGCTGACAATTTCCAGCAGGGGAGTTCCCGCGCGGTTGAAATCAATGCCCGTCGCGTTTTCCATGTGAAAGCTTTTCGCGACGTCTTCCTCGAGATGAATGCGGACGAGACGTATCTTCTTGTCCTTCGTCGCAATCGTTTTTTGGGCGTCCTTCGGATAGGCAAGATCGTGAAGCGGCACCTCGCCCCCAAGGCAGAACGGCAGATCATACTGGCTGATCTGATAGTTCTTGGGCATGTCCGGATAAAAATAGTTCTTTCGGTCAAACTTGCAGGCCTCTGGAATCTCGCAACCGAGCATGAGGCCCGCCAACGCCGTAAGGCGCAGAGCCTCCTCGTTCATGACGGGGAGCGCGCCGGGAAATCCCAGGCACACGGGACAAACTTTCGTGTTTGGTTCGGCGCCGTGCTCCACGGCGCAGGAACAAAACATTTTCGACCGCGTTTTTAGCTGCACATGAACTTCGAGACCAATAGTGGCAATGTATTTCGGCATGAGAGTCACTTCCGTTTCTTTGGCGATTCCGCCGCTGAGGGTGAACGAGAAGCGGGGTGAGATTCCAGCGCGAATTTCAGGGCGGCCCGCAAGTCGATCGTTTGGAGTTGCTCGGCCAGGGCAGGATCTTTCACCGCGGCGAGGACGCTCTTGTTACCGAGAAGCAGAAAGACGTTCTTTTCCTTCGACGCGCGAATAACGCCGGGATCGTTCATGAGGCCGATAACACGTGGATTCTGCATGATATCCTGAATTCCGGGATATTCGAGAAGGCGCGACAGCGCCTGCTGGTCACTCGTCAGCTTGCCAATCTGAAGAACGAGTTCGTAGAAGTCCGGCGGCAGAGGATCAACAGAATCGAGAAACCGCCCAGCCGAGCCAAGTTCGAGCGATTCCTTGAGCGTCAGGAGCCCGCCTGCCACGCCCGGTTGGGCCGGACGGGGCTTGTCCTGCCTGGCCTCGACCCGGGATTCGGCAAAGGCTCCCAGAGTGCGAACGATCGAAATTCCGCCCCAAAGAACCGTCAATCCA
The DNA here is from genome assembly GCA_963763735.1 of uncultured Verrucomicrobiae bacterium. Classification (GTDB taxonomy): domain Bacteria; phylum Verrucomicrobiota; class Verrucomicrobiia; order Chthoniobacterales; family Terrimicrobiaceae; genus DASTFP01. The sequence goes on from CAVXQK010000025.1 coordinate 152,903, forward strand.
ACCAAAAGGCCGAAGAAGGCCCCTCCGGCCCCCCAGAGAATCCGGAACACTCCGGAAGGTTGATGATCGGTCCGTTTGAAAAGCAGAGCTCCCACTATCCAGATCGCGACAAACAGGAGAATTCCGAGCCCGCCCCCCACCACGGTGCCTGCAACGAATCCGGGTACATTGCCAAGCCCGCCGAACGGCATCGCGGCGAGTTTCGCGGCAAGCAAACCCAGCGATCCGGAGACGAGGATGGCCCCGAGGTGGATGCCGCTACGGACGAAGCCCGCCCGCCAGCCGCGCCAGATCTCCCAGAGGAGAAAGACGATGCCCGCGAAGAAGAGCAGCATCTGCCAGAGGGGCGAGCCGTGCTGCATGGAGACTATCGCGGCAGGCAATCCAGCGCGTGCTGACGCAGGGCGTGATCGCAAAGCACCAAAGCAGCCATTGCCTCGACCATCGGCACGGCGCGTGGCAGCACGCAGGGATCGTGCCGTCCCCGCGCGGCAAGCTCGGTGTTCTCGCCAGCCACGGTTACGGTTTGCTGCGGCTTCGCGATGGTCGCGGTGGGCTTGAAGGCGATGCGGAAAACCACGGGCTCTCCGTTGCTGATTCCGCCTTGAATTCCGCCTGAGAGGTTTGTCAGCGTGCGAACGCGCGGTCCTTCCATTCGGAAGGCATCGTTGTGCTCCGACCCCTTGAGCCGCGCTCCGGCAAAGCCCGAACCAATTTCAAAGCCCTTCGTTGCGGGTAGGCTGAGCATGGCCTTCGCGAGATCCGCCTCGAGCTTGTCGAAGACCGGTTCGCCAAGTCCCGGAGGCGCGCCGCGCACAACGCCTTCAATCACCCCGCCCACCGAGTCCCCTGCGCTTCGCACCTGCTTGATCCGCTCGATCATCGCCGCAGCCGCTGCAGAATCCGGGCATCGCACCGCATTGGCCTCGATCTCTTCGAAGGTCACCGTTTCCGGATTGATGCTCGACTCGATGTGATGAATCGCAACGACGTAGGCCAGGATTTCAAGGTCTGGAAAAAGGATCTTCAAAACCTTCCTGGCGACGGCTCCAGCGGCCACGCGACCGATGGTCTCTCGCGCCGACGCGCGTCCACCGCCCTGCCAGTTGCGAATTCCATACTTCGCCTGGTAGGTAAAGTCGGCATGAGACGGGCGGTATGTCGTTTCCATCTCCTTGTAAGCCTCGGGCCGGGCATCGGTGTTTCGAACCCAAATCGAAAGGGGAGTTCCGAGGGTGAACCCCTGGAAAACCCCTGAGAGGATCTGACAGACATCTTCCTCCTTGCGGGGAGTGACAATGTCGCTTTGACCCGGACGTCTCCGATCGAGTTCGGGCTGAATATCCTCTTCCGAAAGAGGGAGCCGCGGGGGACATCCGTCGATCACCACCCCGACTCCGCCTCCATGAGATTCACCCCAGGTCGCAATGCGGAAAACTTCACCAAAGAAACTTGCCATTTCCCAACGAGAAATACGGGCTCCTTGCGAGCGGTGACAGGAGAAAAATCATGCGGCAGTTCTGTCCCCAGGTGGAGTCGAACCACCATCTGAGCTTTAGGAGAGCCCTGCTCTATCCACTTGAGCTATGAGGACGCGGGAGGTTCAGCGTAAAGGCGGCGCCGGAAGTCGTCAACGCATCGGGTCAAAAAACGACCTCAGCGTCGGGATGAACCCGAAGCGACCCATCCGTCGACCAGGCCAAACGGCGGGCGCTTCGCATCTCCCAGAGCGCGAATCAGGCCAAGGGCGGAAGGATCCTGCCCCAATCGAACTCTCACGGCTTTGCAATCGTTTTCCGCCATCGCGATGCTCGCCACCTCACCGAGAACGAACACATTGGGGGCCGCTCGCCAGACTCCCCTGGAATCCTGAACTTCCGCGGAAACTGATTTGTCATCGAGGCTCTGGCTGAACAGAAAATTGCATGTCCCGGCAGTCGCCCCGGGTTCGAGCTCGGCAGTCAACACGGCAGGAAGAGAGATCTCCTGTGGCCGAGCTTCTGACTCCTCGCGTCCGCCACCAGGCGAAGGGTTGGTTTCCACGCCGTGGCCCGGATAGAGAACATCGCCGTGGCCCGCCGATCGGGAAAGCGAAAACGGATCGTAGGGCTGTCGCCCGACAATGAACGGCGCCAGCCTGCGATCGCTGACGCTCACGGAAGCAATTCCTCGTGGAACGGGCGGAGAAAAGAATACCCTCTGATAGTTGAAAAGCAGCGGAATTGTCACGTAGCGAACGCCACCGGGAAGATCCTGCCACCGAAGGCGCATCTTTTCATCGGAGGCTTTGAAAAACCCTTCGACGGCAAGCAGTTTCCCGCTGCTGAGAGCACCTTGATCGAGGGCTCCCTGCTCCGGCATCTGCCGCGACGAAAGATTCCATTGTAAGAGGCCGCCATACCTCCCTCCAACCCACGCACGCGTCCCCCGCGGAAACGCGCGCTCGACAAATACGGCGATATCCCGCCAATTCTGGCGCGCGATCAAGGGCTTCTCCAATTCGGTCTTCCACAAGCCCCCGAGGGCAAGCAACGAAAAGCCGATTGCAACGAACGGACGAACGGGCGCAAGCGCGCGCGCCGAAAGGGCCGACCCCGTCACGACCAAAGTCACGACGGCCAACGGGGCCGCCAAATAACCGGTGACGCGGATCGGCACGGCCTTGCAGAACAAGCAAAAGGCAAGAAATCCAAAAATCGCCACAGCCACCCCCGCGCACGAAAGCCGGTCCGACGACAGCGCAAACCGTCCAAAAGCGATGTAGAGCACAAGGACCAAGACGATCAGCACGAAACGCAATGTGTTGAACTGGAGCAATTCGAACGGGACGAAATATTGCAGCGTGTGCAAAACGCCGCCGGTGAAGTCGAACCTGGCTGTTTCAGAGCCGTATTTCTCGCTATAGCCGGTGAAGACCGCGAAGACATCGCCAACGATCGGAAGATACAGCATCGCAATGGCGGCCAACACGAGAAATCCGGCGAGGAACGTTTCCTTTGAAGGACGGGAGAAAAAGGCCAGGAGCAAAAGAACGCCGCCAAAAACAATATAAAAAGGCAGCGTATAGGTTCCCAGAACACACGAAACCGCCAAAACCCGCAACCAAGCCCGGCTGCGCGTTCGCACCCACTCCACGAAAGCGATGGAGCCGCAGGTGGCGCATAGGAAGATGAATCCATAGCCCCGTGCCTCGAGCACGACCCCGAGGGTAAATGAATTCACAGCGATGAGCCCGGCGCAGGCAACTCCGGCCAGGATCCAGCCCCGGCTCCCGGCATAGGCAACGAGCAGGACCAGCGCGCCGCTGACGGAAAGAAAAGATATCAGCCGCGCCCGAAGGGGAACGGTCGAATCCGCGCCCGGCAGAGCGGTGCTGAGAATATTGTAGAAAATATGATCCCGGGCGAGCTTGTAAGTGCTGATGGAGGGAACGAATCCTCGCGACGTATATCGCGCGATGTTGACAATCTCATCCTCCCGAAGGGAAGTGGTGGCCATGAACTTCCACACCGGCCATGCGCGATAGATTGCAACGCCTGCAATCGCGAGGGCGCAGACCAGGATAACCGCCTTCCAGGTCCTTTCACGTCGCCGACTCCATTCTCCCAGCCTTCGCCACCCGTGCTCGAGACGGGGGACCAGAAAGTCCGCCGCCAGTCGGGATTCTCGCACCAAGGCGAAAAATGCCCAGAAGCCAGCCAGGAATGCCAGAAGCCAGCCCGGACCCTTGATCCACCCTGGCAACTGACGGGCGATGGCCATCAAAATGAGGAGGACGGCGAGCCGAAGGAAGAACCAGGAGCAGGCCTTCTTCAGAAGTCGGTACGCTCTTGTCAAGTGGTCAAAAAAGTTCTGTGAATCGAAAGAAAATTTAACCGTCAAGCGAGCACCGCCACGCACTCTATTTCGACATCAAAGCCCAGGAGTTGCGCTCCAATCGTTGCACGGGCAGGCTTCGACTCACCGAAGTAGCGCGCGTAAACTTCGTTCATTTCCCGGAAACTCTCGGGCGTGAGATTGGAGAGGTACACGCGGCAGCTCACGACGTCGGCCAGAGACGCTCCACCCGCCGCGATGACTTTCTTGATGTTTTCGAGGACCAACTCGGTCTGTCGCGAGACGCTGCCTCGCTCGATCCTTCCGGTCGCGGGGTCAAAAGGCGTCATTCCAGAAACGAAGAGAAACCGTCCTTCCGCCACTACACCAAGCGAATAAGGACCGAGGGCCGGCGGAGAACCGGGAAACGCGCTGATCGGATTCTTCACGCTCCTCTTTTATCTCCGGTGGTTAAAAGCGCAACTTCGCGCGCGTTCAGCACGCGCCACTGGCCCGGATCGAGCCCGCGCAGTTCGAGCCCTCCAATACGCGTGCGCATGAGTCGTTTCACCTCATAGCCAAGCTTGTAGAACATCAGGCGAATCTGCCGCTTAACGCCCTGACGAAGGACGACCTTTACCAAAGTGGGACCAATGACATGCACCCGTTCCGCCCTCGCCCGGCCGCCTTCGATCATGAATCCTCGCACGAGGCGCGCCGCATGCTGCGGATCAAACGGCCTGTCGAGGAGCACTTCGTATTCCTTTTCGACGTCGTGCCCCGGATGCGTCAGTCGTTGAGACAACACGCCGTCATTGGTAAGCAGAATCAATCCCTCGCTGTCCTTATCGAGCCTGCCGACATGAAAGAGGCGCCCAAAATGCGAGGGCACGAAGTCGAAGATCGTCGAGCGTTTCCGTTCATCGGAGCGTGTACAGAGAATCCCCCTCGGCTTGTGTAAAAGGATATAGACGGGCGCCGAGGGACGGGGCGGCGGCTTTCCCGCGACACGCACATCATCGCCCGGCTGGACGATTGTTGCGAGATTACGAACAAAATGACCGTTGATCGAGATCTTGCCGTCCGTGATCAACGCTTCACAGGCGCGCCGCGATCCATACCCCGCGCTGGCAAGAAAACGATTCAGCCGCATTTCTTTGCGCGAGCCGCAAGCGACAAGGACCGAACCGGCGAGGCTCGACTCGTCGCAGCCTGCTTATTCCTCGGGCTTTGTCTTGGGCAGGCCAATAACGCGCTGTCCGTCCTTGAACTGCCCGCGCTTTTTCATCACCTCGACCCGCTCGAAGCGCTTGAGAACGCTGCGCTTGGCTTTGATGGCGCCTTTGCCCTTCAGGCTGGGATGTTGACTCATAGGGCCGAAAAATCTGGACGAAATCCGGGGAAAAGCAACTGAAAATCCAAGCGAGCGCCGTTCTGCTAGGGCGTGCGAAAAAAAAGCGGACTAAACGAGACCAAGTTTCATGCGTCCCTCTTCGCTGATCATGGACTGATTCCACGGCGGGTCCCACACCAACTCGACTTCCGCGTCATCAACTCCTTCAATGGCGAGGATCTTTTGCCTTGCGTCCGCCGCAATCGCGGGACCCATCCCGCAGCCGGGGGCCGTGAGTGTCATCCGCACCAATACCGAATTGCCACCGGACTCTTTGGTATCCACCCGGCAGTCATAGATCAGTCCGAGATCGACCACGTTAACAGGGATCTCCGGGTCGAATACGGTCTTGAGCTGCGACCAAACGGCCTCCTCTGCCGGCCCCTCGTGCTTTCTCGGCTCTTCGCTTGGCGAAAGCGAATCAAGACCCAGGGCGTCGCCGTCCCTCAGTTCGATGCGCGCAAGCCCGCCCGGGGTGGCGACTGTGTATGTTCCACCAAGGGATTGCGTGATGATCACGCTCATTCCCGCGGGCAGGAGAATGGGGTGTCCGCTGGGAATTTGAATCGCATCGCAATCGCGATTAAGGGTGATTTCTCGGTGGTCGCTCATGACTGAAGCTTGATTCTTACGTTCTTGGGCGGAGAAAGCTGATCCAGCAACGTGGGAGCCAGTGCAGGCCGGGGAACCTCCTCGCCGGTGAGAGCGTTTTTGAGGGCGCCTTCGACGAGCTGCGCGCAATGGATTTTCATCGGGGGAAGCGAACCGAGCGGAGAAGCCAGCTCTTCTCCCGACAAAGCCAGCGCCTCGGCCGGCGTCTTGCCGCGGATGAGTTCGGTCGCCACGCTCGCGACGGCGATAGCCGTCTGGCAGCCGAAGGCCTGAAAAGTGGCCTTGTCGATCACTTTTCTGCCGTTATCCTCCTTGAACTTGACCCACATCCGCAACATGTCGCCGCAATTCTCACTGCCGACGGTTCCCACCGCGTCCGCGCCGCGCAGCTCGCCGATATTTTGCGGATCCTGCACCGCAGCCTGAATTCTTGCCTCGAGATCGTCGCTCATTCCAGAGTGTATCGGGGGAGAGTGGTATCGACCTCGGCGCTCCAAGCGTCAATTCCGCCGCGCAGGCATTTGATGTTCGTGAAACCGTGTCCCGCGAAATATGCCGCCGCGTCGAGCGATCGCGATCCCTTATGATCGACGATAACAAGCAAACGCTCCTTCGGTCGCGTGGCGATCATCTCCTGCATCAACGCCTGGTCAAGAAGCCTCGACCCCTCGAGATGCACGGCCTCGTATTCCTCTCGCGTGCGGATATCAAGGATCTCGACGCCCCCGGACTCCAGCAAGTCCTTGACCTCTCGCGGTGCAATCATCGAGAGTTCATCCTGCTCCGAAGCCGCACGCACCTGCTCCAGCACGTCCTCGGGATCAAGGCCGCCATTGCGGCCACACACGTCGGCGAGCGTCTCCTCGGGCCGGAAGCCACAACTGGCGCAACCGCCAATGTGGTAATTTCTAAAAAGCGCCCGCTGCGCGCCCGGAAAGGCTTCCAGCAGCTCGGTCATGGTCATGTCCACTGTCGATGTCATCCTGATCAGAGTATCTGCATGCGGCGCTGATTTCAACTATGGGCTCGCCGTCGTTGCTCCGCGAATTATGATGACTCGATGAAATTTCGCGCTCTAAGCGAGGCTCGCTGGATTCTTGCAGTCCTCGGAGTCTGCTGGCTGGCCTCGGTGGCTTTGTTCCCCCCGGTCTCGCTTGTGTTTGCCATGCTGCTCTTGTTCTCGCTGTATTTTTTTCGGGACCCCGAGCGCCAACCGCCACGCGATGAGACGCTCGCCGTCTCCCCAGCGGACGGCTTGGTCGTCGAGGTGAAGGAAACCGCGGAGAACGAGTTTATCAACCAGCGCGTGAAGCGCGTGGCGATCTTCCTGTCCGTCTTTGACGTTCATGTAAACCGCGCGCCCATCGCGGGCGAGATTACGCACTCGAAAGCGATGACTGGCCGCTACCTCGATGCGCGGAATCCAGCCTCGGCAGAAGTCAACGAACGGCGAACATGGGCGATTCGAGGAAAAGACGTCACGGTCGTCGTCCGCCAGATCACCGGCGCCATCGCGCGCAGAATCTGCGCCTGGAAACAGATCGGCGATTTGGTGGAGAGAGGCGAGCGATTCGGAATGATACGGTTTGGCTCTCGCACTGAGGTGGATCTTCCGCTCGAGACCCAAATCCTCGTCAAACCCGGAGAAAGGGTGCGCGGAGGGGAAACTCCGATCGGCCGGCTCGGCGCAAAGCAGGCATGAACTCCCACGAAGACCCCAAGATTTACCTGCTGCCGAATTTAATGACGGCAGGGAATCTCTTTTGCGGCTTCGCCGCCGTCCTGCGCATTATTGAGGCAGCGCTTGTCATTCAACAGGGAGGATCGGCGGTTATCCTTTATCACCAGGCACTTACATTCATTCTTGGCGCCTGTGTCTTTGACTTGCTTGACGGCCGGCTGGCCCGGCTCGGCGGAAGCGAAAGCCCTTTCGGGCGGGAATTCGACTCGCTGGCGGATTTGGTATCCTTTGGGATGGCCCCTGCCCTTCTGGTGTACCAGATCGTGCTACGCGACTTCCACCGCACGGGCTGGCTAATCGCTTTTGTTTATCTTCTGTGCGGCACGCTTCGGCTGGCACGATTTAACTGCTACGCCAACGCGAAAAATGGCAAGTCGGCCGAGGAGTTCATTGGGTTTCCCATCCCGGCCGCCGCTGGACTGATCGCCTCGCTCACCCTTTTCATGCTCTCGCTGGAAGAAGGCGCCAAGGAAATCGGAGTCTGGAAATACGCGCTGGCCGCCCTGATGCTGTTCCTTTCCTTCATGATGTTCAGCCGGGTTCGCTATCCCAGCTTCAAGGGTCTCGGCTGGAGGACTCAGCGGTCCATTCCGCGTTTCCTGCTGATCATCGTGGCTCTCGTTTTCAGTGCGATGTTCTACGAGTGGATGCCCGCGTTGCTCTTCGTGACATTTCTGCTCTATGGGTTCGTGAGGCCTTTTATCTCGAAGGCGCTGCGCCGTGAGATCGAGGAAGAAGAAGACGAGCAGGAATCCGGGGAGTCGGCGAAATGACTTCCCTCAGAAAAAGATCGGAATGATCAGGATCGCGACGATGTTCACGACCTTGATCATGGGATTGATCGCCGGGCCGCTGGTATCCTTATAGGGGTCGCCGACAGTGTCGCCGGTAATTGCGGCTTTATGCGCCTCGGACCCCTTGCCGCCGAAGTTCCCTTCTTCAATGTATTTCTTGGCGTTGTCCCAAGCCCCGCCGCTGGAGGTCATGGAAATACCCATGAACAAGCCGGTGACAATGCTTCCCACCAGGACGCCGCCGAGGATCTTCATGCCGTCGGGAATCGACGCGACAAGAACAACGGCGACCACCGGAAGCAGCGCGGGCACGATCATCTCCTTCAGCGCGGCTTTGGTAACGATGTCTACGCAAGTGCCGTATTCCGGTGTGTCCTCGCCCTTGAGGATTCCCGGATGCCGTTTGAGCTGGCGGCGGACCTCGGTGACGACGGCACCTGCCGCGCGGCCGACAGCGTTCATGCTGAATGCCGAAAAGAGATACGGTAAGAGTCCCCCAAGAAAAAGGCCGATGATGATTTTCGGGTCCTTGAGCGAGAACGACAGCGCTTGCTCGATCTGCGCAGGATCAAGGTGCAACTTGCTCTGGGGGCTTCCAAGGTGGTGCTTGAGATCAACAAAATAGGAACCGAAAAGGACGACGGCGGCGAGGCCCGCGCTGGCGATGGCATAGCCCTTGGTCACAGCCTTCATCGTGTTGCCAACCGCGTCCAGCTCATCGGTGATCTTCCGGACAGCCTTGGGAAGCCCGCTCATCACTGCAATGCCTCCCGCGTTGTCGGTGATCGGTCCAAACGCGTCGAGGGAAATAATGATTCCGGACATCGCCAGCATGGCCATGACAGCCACAGCGATGCCATAAAGACCCGCGGCACTGTGGCTTAGCCATATGGAAGCCCCAATGCAAATCACGGGCAGAGCCGTGGCGTGCAGCCCAACCGCCAGGCCGGCGATGATATTCGTGGCATGACCGGTCACGCTTGCCGCAGCGATTTTTCGTACGGGCGAATGTGCTGTGGAAGTGTAATAGTGCGTAATAAATACCGCCGCACCAGTCATGAGCAATCCAAGCAGGGACGCGAAATAGATGTCGCCAGCGGAATAGATCGTTTCCGCGCCACTAAGGACATCCCGCGCCTTCAGGCCGTCCACGAAGAGCATCTTGGTAAGCGGCCAGAAAACCAATGCCGAGATCAGTGAACTGACCGCGACTCCTCCCATCAACGCGTTCGCCGGTTTCGCTTTCGAAAGATTCACAAAAAGAATACCGGCGACCGACGCGAGAATGGCGACTCCCCCGAGAAGGAAGGGATAAACGACCGGAGCTCCCAGCCCTGCGGTAAGAGCTCCAACCAGCACCGTGCCGATGAGTGAGACCGCGTAGGTCTCGAAGACGTCCGCCGCCATGCCGGCGCAATCACCGACATTATCGCCGACGTTATCGGCAATCGTTGCGGGGTTCCGGGGATCGTCCTCGTCAAGATTCGACTCCACCTTGCCAACCAGATCAGCTCCGACATCCGCAGCCTTTGTATAAATGCCACCGCCCAGCCGCGCGAAGACCGAAATGAGCGACGCGCCCAGGGCGACGCCAACGAGGCTCGCGATCGCCCTGTCCGGATTCACGTTGGACATGACGATCCAAAAGATGCCGACCGACAGAAGCGCCAAACCGACGACCAGCAAGCCCGTCACAGCACCTCCATTGAAGGCGGCGTTGAGGGCGTTCTTCTGGCTCAGAGTCGCCCCTTGCGCCGTGCGAACATTGGCCACCACGGCAACTCGCATGCCGATGTAGCCCGCCGAAAGCGAGCAGATTGCTCCCAACAAGAATCCTATGGCCGTCGGAAGATCCCGCAGCGCCGCGAGCAAAATGAAAATGACGATGGCAATTGCGCCGATCGTTAGGATTTGGCGCTTAAGGTAAGCTTTGGCGCCCTCTTCAATTGCGCCTGCAATCTGCTGCATGCGGTCGTTGCCCGCGGGAGAACTGAGAACCTTCCGGATAAGAAAGGCAGCCGCCCCCAGGCCAATGAGGGCGCATATCAGGGCGAATAGTATGCCTTGAGAAAGAAGAAATCCGGATAACACAGGGCTCGGGTATTGAAAGGGCCGCAGATATTAGTGAAACATCGCACCGAAGCAACGATGTTTTGCGTTTCCTTCTTTTTGCCGCGCTTCCCGAGTCCTCCGCCGGCCACGGATGCTGGAGATGAGAGCGACGCTGCACCCCCCAATGGGGCGCGATAAACGGCGGCTTTCCAAGGTGAGTGGCCCTTCGGCTACCAGGATTCCTCCATTAATAAAATCGCCTCCCTCAAGAAACCTGACCGGAGACGAGGGAAAGAATCGCTTTTTGCGTGTGCAGTCGATTCTCCGCCTGACGGAATATCGTCCCTGCGTGCTCCTCGAAAACGTCCTCCGAGATTTCCTTGCCGCGATAGGCGGGCAGGCAATGCAGAACCAGCGCACCGGGCGCTGCCGAGAGCAGAGCGCGGTTGATCTGGTATTTTCCAAACTGCGCCAGGCGAAAAGCTGATTCGTCTTCCTTTCCCATGCTTACCCACACGTCCGTGTAAAGCACATCCGCGCCGTTTGCCGCTTCCAGCGGATCCAGGACGACCTTCACATTGGCAGCGGATTCGACCTGGGACGGATGGAATTTCTCGGGCGCCGCTATTCGCAATTCGAAACCGCATCGTATCGCCGCCCAAATCCACGAGCGAGCCACGTTGCAGTCTCCATCACCGATGAAAGCCACACGCAAACCTTCAAGCGAACGTCCGCTTTCCTTAATGGTAAACAAATCCGAAAGAATCTGACACGGATGCTCCTCGTCCGTCAACGCGTTGATGGTCGGTATGCCGCTGAATTGCGCGAACTCCTCGACATCATACTGGGCAAAGGTGCGGATTACGGCGCCGTGAAGCATGCGCCCCATAACCCGCGCCGTGTCCTTGATTGGTTCGCCGCGACCAAGCTGGATATCATCCGCTGCAAGAAACATCACGTCTCCCCCCAGCTCCCGGATTCCAACTTCGAAGGAAATACGCGTGCGGGTCGAGGACTTCGAAAACATCAGCGCCCAGCATTTGTGGCGAAGGGGATGCTCGGCGTGGCGGCCTCGCTCAGCCTTCATGCCTTCCGCCAGGGAAACGATGCGTTCGATTTCCTCACGGCTCAGCGATTCGATGGAGAGGAGGTGTTTCATGAGACAAACACCAAGGCTATCACAAAAACACGGGGCGGCCTAAACCTCTCGCAGCGAAGATCCGATTTTTTCGAGGGCTTCATCGACTTCCGATGCCGAAACATTCAACGGAGGGAGCAGGCGGACGACGCGCTCGCCCGCGGGAATGGTCAGCAAGCCGGCGGACATGAGCTTTTTCACCAAGGGAATGGCCAGATTCGCATCGCCCGGGCCTTCCAACTCGAAACCGATCATCAAGCCGATGGCCCGTACTTCGCGTATACGAGGGCTGTTTAGCGCGCGGAGTCCATGCCTGAGCCTTGCACCCTGCAAGGCGGCATTCTGGCGCAATCCCTCGCGCTCGATGATTTCCAGCACCTTGAGCGCCGCGGCGCAACAGACGGGATTTCCCCCGTAAGTTGTGCCGTGAGTGCCCGGTCCAAGCAGGTCGCAAAGGCCACGCGAGGAAGCCGCCCAGAACGCGCCGAGAGGGAATCCGTTGGCGATCCCCTTGGCCCAACTTACGCCATCGGGCATGAGGTCGGAATCCAGAGTTTTCCAACCGCACCAGTCGCCAGTTCGACCGAGACCGCATTGAATCTCGTCGAAGAGCAGAAGGAGATCATGCTTGTCGCAAACGCGGCGAAGTCCCCGAAGGAATTCCGCCGTGGCAATATGAATTCCGCCCTCACCCTGCACAGGTTCCACCAAAATCGCCACGGTCAAAGGGCCAATGGCGGCCGAAACGGCATCCAGATCGCCATAGGGCAGATGGACGAAGCCGGCCAACAGCGGGGCGAAGCCCTTTTTGATCTTCTCCTGCGCAGTGGCGGAGATTCCCGCCATCGTGCGTCCATGAAAGGAATTCTGAAAGGTAATGATCTCGCTACGCCCGGAGGCATTGCCGAACTTACGCGTAACCTTGATCAGGCCTTCATTGGCTTCCGCGCCGCTGTTGCAAAAAAACACCTTGCCACTGCCGGTGAGTTCAACGAGGCGGCGGGCAAGTTCGGCTTGTGGCCGGGTGCGGTAAAGATTCGAAGTATGAACAAGCGTGGAGGCCTGTTCGGCTACAGCTTTGGTCACCTCGGGATGCGCGTGACCGAGGGAGCAAACGGCAATCCCCGCGCCGAAATCCAAATATTCCCTGCCTTCGAAATCCCACACGCGGCAGCCCGAACCACGCGCGATATCGAGATCAAATCGCCCGTAGGTCGGCATCACGTAGTCGGCGTAAAGTGAAGAGAGTGCTGTCATTGGAAAGTTGGTGCGCAGGACACGGCATAGCAAACCCGGCCGCCGATGCAAAGCGCGTCCGGAACGCCGCCGCCGTCCGACTCGGTTAAATTCGGCGAGAATACCTGGCCAGGGGCCGCCGGGGGCAATTGGGAGGGCAACCGATCAAGCCGCCTCGCCGTAAGAACCTTCCACGCGTTTGGCCACATCCCGATAGCCATAGTCCACCTCGTAGATCTGCTTCATGCATTCGATGGACTTTTTTTCCTGAGCCATCTTCGAATAAACGAGGCCGAGATTGTAGACGATCTCCTTTTTGACGCTATCCATCTGGAGCAACTCACTCGCCGCGGTGGAAAGAATGTTCGCAGCAAGATCGAACATCCCCCGCTCCGTGTAGCACTTCCCGAGCAGATTCATCGCGCGAAGGCGAACATTGGGATTCTGTCGTGCTCTCTGAAGCTCGGAGATTGCATCCTTATATTCGCCAAGACTGACGAGGATCTCTCCGAGTTCGAAACGAAGCTGAAAGTCCGTCGGGTTGCGTTCGACGCGTTTCCGGGCCTCATCGAGAACGAGTTGCGCGCGCTGCTCGCGGATCTGCTCAAGCTGCGCGGCATACTGGATCGCCTCAGCGGAGTCTGGATTCGTGGCGATAAATTCCTCAAAGCTCGCGATGGATCTGTCAAATTGCTTGACGCGAAGGTCTGAAACTTTGCGAACAAGAGCAAAGTCCGTATTCTGCGAAAGGTGGGCGGCATAGCTAAACCACATCTCTGCGCTCTCAAGATCGTCCTTTTCCTCATAAAGCTCCGCAATGCGCCGGGCGGTATCCACATTGAGCGGATCCTGAGTGTATTTCTCAGAAAGATCCGCGAGGAGGTGCTCGATGATGTCACCGCTGCGGTAGACCCTGCTCTGTTGTTCCAGCGCCACAGCCTGGTCCTTGTCCTTGATCAGGTCGCGGTAGGTGGACTCCTCTCGATCCCACCCGCCTCTCTGCATGGAGGCAGCCGCTGCCGCATCCTTGCCACCCTTCACAGCCGCGAGGTCGTTCGAATGGATTTCAAGGATCCTCGCGTACACATCGCCGGCTTTTGCGGGCTTTTCGTTCTCCATATAGAGCCTGGCGAGCTCATGCATGGTTTTCGTATCCTTCGGGTTCCCTGCAACGATCGTTTCCAGCGCGAAAAGCGCGACCTCCGGCATCTTGGCCGCGAGCGCGGCCTCTTTGAGGAGATGATTGGCCTGGGCGCTGTAGGGGTCCGTCTCCAGCATTTTCTCAATGGCGTCGAATGCCGCCACCGGATCTTTTTTCACCTGGCTCTGCACCTTGATTGCCGAAAAAGACGCGCCGGAAAGACTCCCAAGAACGCCTCTCTTTCCCCCAAATTTCGCCACCGCCGCCTTCCGCGCGAGTTGGCGTGCGAGCAGGAAGTCGGGATGGTTTTTAAGGACGGCCTGAAGAAGCTGGATGGCATATCCATAATTGCGAAGCTCCACGGCACTCATGGCCTTCAGCCAGGTAGCCCTTTGGCTCTCTGGCAGGTCTTTTTCGGATTTTACAGCCATTAAATAAGATGAGCTATTCGCAGATTGCTTCAACGTCCTTTGCCTGTTTCTAAATCTCTAATGGTTCGAAACGGGCTTTTCCGGGTGGTTCGTGCCCGCGCCGGTCTGCGTCCCCTGAGAAGGCGAAGTTCCAGAGACAGGAGAAGGGCCAGGCGTTGCGGCAGGCTGCCTGATCGCCGGCGGCACGGCGCTTTCCTGCCCGGAAAGGGCGGATCCAACGAATAAACGGAATGCTTTCCACTCGGTCTTCGCCCCGTCGCCGAACTTCTCTGGCCCATGCTCGAAGAGAACAACAAATCCGAAGGTGAAGATCGCAAGCAAGGCCAGCCGGAAGGCGAGAGAAAGCAAGACACTCATGGCAGGAACGCGGGATTAATCCCAAAACCGCGCCGCAATGATGCACCCGAGGGAATGGCTTGAATGCCGATCTTTTGTTCAAAAGGCCTGGGGGGATTGCTATCCGGCAATCCCCAACAGGGCTCGACACAGATATAGGATTCCGTGTCGGTCCAGAGCGTCAGAAACGGCACTTCTGAAAAGTCGAAGGCGATCTTATGGCCCAGGGTCGCGTCCTCAAGGACAAACGCACGACGGGAGACCTCCTGCAGGCCAAGCAGGTAAGAATCGGCAAGCTTCGCCTTGTCAAAAGGCATCTCTCCCCCACCGAAAGGGACGCGGTCCTCGCGCCCGTCGAGAAAGTTCCCCGGTGCATGATACCGTACAAAGGTCCCCTCAGGAAAGAGCACCTTGCACTCGCTTACCGAGGACACGGCAAATCCCGGGTGCAATCCGAAACTCACATGGGCGTCGAGCTCAGGCTCTTCGTTGGTAAAGAGAAATTCCACCCGCAGGCCGTCATCTGACAACGCGTAGCTCAGCTCCAGGGAAACCTTGAGCGGGTAGGCGTCCGAAGGAACGCGGCTCGCAGGCACTCGATACACCAGGGCCCGCTCGGTCACCTCAGGCGGATCGAACACAAAATGCCTCAAAAATCCATGGTTGCCGCCACGGATCACCGAGCCACGGTAGATCGACTGTTCCTTCCAAAGACGATGCAAGAAGTAGCCCATCACGGTGGCATGGTTTGCCCAACCTGAGGCCGGCGCACCCGACTCACCGTCACGGTAAAGGAAGCCCCGCCAGTTTCCTGCGGGATCGCGCTTCGCAAGGGAAATCAACTCCGCACCGGTGCGGTTCACCATGATGCGAAAGTTGGATGTCTCGAGAATGTCCATCGTCGTGCCGTTCGTCTGGAGGATCCGGGAGGAAGCCATGATTAGGATGAGAGCAGATTTCTTGCAGCAATTCAAATTCTCCCTGCAATAAGCCGGTCGTCGTGGCGCGCGCGAATATGCGAGCGAATGAAGGCCCCAGGTAACGAAACGCAGCTTCCGGACGGCACGCGCGACCTCGGCGAAATCGCGCTGGCCGAACTGTCGGAACTCGGAGCCATCATCGACTACCGTTAAGGAAGGCTTCCGGTCGCAGTTCTTGATGTATCGGAACAGTTGTTCCACATTCTGCGTCGGATCGATTTTGCCTTCGATGATGTGGATCTCCCCGGAGGCGCGGATCAAGATATCCTTATCATTTTCCTCGACGGAGATTTCGTCTGCTGGCGAGGTGTCGAATCCCAGCAAGGTTCCGAATTCCTTCGGGAATCGGGATACGAGGTAACCCAGCACTGCCGTGAGGCGGGTTTCCCGCAACCCTCCCAGCACCGAAAGGAAGGACTGAACGTCCTCGCGGGATCGGGTGAGACGGACGGTGGACATGTCAGGAACCGACCTCGGTGGAGAAAGTGTTTGTCAGCGCTTGGCGTAGCTCTCGGATGCCCGCTATGTGCGGCGCGGAGTCGAGCTGTCCGATGTCGAATCCGAGACAAATATCGATGTCTTTTTGGGAGAGGTAATTTTCGTGGATTAGCAGCTCGCGAATCTGGTCATTGTCATCGGGATACTCGTTTCCTCCGCGACAACGGCGACCCGGAAGACCGCGACGAGTTTGGCGTGGGTGCCGATTTTTGCGTTGTCGCACGCGATGAGGCGGAAGAAACGGAGGATGGTTCTTTCGTTGACCGTGCTGAAGACGAAGGGTGATGTGGCGGCGAGAAGATTTTTCTCCACATCTTTATTGAAGCCGATGAGGCCCTTCTCGAAATCGCCCCGCTCGGTTCGCTTGATTTGCCAGATATTGAAGTAGACGAAGCTCATCGTGAGCACGTGGTAGGCGAGAAAGGCGAACTGGTATTTGCCGTGGTAGTTCGTCTCGAAGGCGTCCCTCAGGAACTGGATGTATTCCTGCTCCTTGGGCGTCCTGAATGACAGCGGCAGGTAGTCGGCGAGTTCCGCGGCTTCTTCCATGGCGGTGCTCGGCTAAATGGGGAGGTCTGCCTGTTTGGGGCGCGGGGGTGGAAGCTTGCGCACTTCAATGCGACCGTCGGCGGCGGCTTTGAGTGGGCCGTCGTGGGTGTAAAGGACGTCCGCCCCGCGCGCCAGCGCGCTGGCCAGAATCATGAGATCAGCCTTGATCTTGGCCCGCTCGGTGCCGCGGAAGGCCTCGCGAATCTGGTCGCGGAGGTGGGGATTACGTTCCGCCGCGCATCCCGCCAGAGTTCCGCCGCGATGGCGGCCGTGCGCACGTCGAAGGGCACCACTTGAAACTTGCGGTTGAGCACGTCGAGGAGGCCGACGTCTTGGGGCTTGGGCACCCCGGCGAGGAATTCCGCCACGACGACCGACGGCACCAGGATGTCCGCGTCGGCGGCGTCGAGATCCTCGAAGAGACCTTGGGCCCGATTGATCATCTCCTCCTGGCCCGGTGTGGCGACGCCGCGCACGCCCCAGATGAGGATGTGGTTGTCGAGCGCCTGGCGAGTTTCGCGAAGGCGGCGGCTGTGGTGCAGAATTTCTTCGACGCGGAAACGCCGTCTTCGCCGTGCACCGCCCGCAGATACTCAGTCTGATCGCACACGGGGCCGCGCCCGCTCGCGCTCGATTTACCGTGGCGGTCTTGGATCTCCTCTCGATCCCGAACTCTGGGGGGCGGTAGGATCGGCGCTCACCTTTAAATTGGGTGCGGCCTTTTCCCGCCGCGAAGTGTGAGTGCGCGATACTCCAGCTCCGGCCCGGCAGGCTGCGGAAGAGCCGGATGGCGGTGGCGGTGGTCAGCTCGGTGTAGGCGGAACGGGCGATTTCCGGCCGGTTGCTCGTGAAGGCGAATCCAATACTTGCATCCACCACCTGCGCGAGGCCCAGGACGAGTTCCTCGGATTCCTCGGGGTGCTCCCGGGCGGCAATGGCGAGCACGGTCTGCTCCGCCGCCACCAAGAGTTGCGCGAGGTCGCTCGCGGGATCAAATGGGGATGCAGACCCTCGCCGGTGAGGCGGATGGTGGAGAGTGGTTTTTCCGTGTTTGCACGCACAACCTTACTCCGGGTTGCTGGCGGGGCAAGCCTCCTCGCCCCAGATGCGGGCGAGGATGGCTTGGATCTTTTGCTCGAAGCGGGTGATTAGCTCCCGGTTGGCGGCCACGAGGGCTTGCTCGGCTTCGATCTCCGCCACGATGGCTTGCTGCGTGGCGAGGGGTGGGAGGGGGATTTGGAGTTGATTCCAAACGCTCATGTTTAAGCTGTTCAGATCGGCCTGACTTTTAATTATGGCGAATTCGCCATTGTTAAAATCCGGTTGAAGACGGACTCCCGGATGGCCCGGAGCATATCGGTGTGAGAGATGTAATCGCCTTCAACCTCCCGAATGCCCAAGAGCAAGTCCACGAAAAGACTGACCTCGAACTTCTCACCTGGTTTGTCATCACGGAGAACAAGACACGAGCGACAACGACCTGGCCGCCGAGGCCGGCTCCTCAATTGGTGCGAAGGCTTCGCATCAGTTGGAGGTGTGTTTTCGTGGCTTTGAGGCGGAAATTTTTGAAGATAGATTTTGTTTTCGCGGACTGATCTACATTCCAGCAACTCTGAACGATTCCGGAGCGAACAAACCACCGCAATCCGCCAATTCGTGCCATGAGCAAGTCCCAAAACATCCACCTTCGAGGTGCGGGGAAACTCGGTCACGGTTCTCTCGGTTAAAGACGAAACCGCGACCGGACTGGGCCGGAGCATATCGGTGTGAGAGATGTAATCGCCTTCCTTAACCGAGAGAACCGCTGACCGAGATTCCCCGCACCTCGAAGGTGGATGTTTTGGACTTGCTCATGGCACGAATTGGCGGATTGCGGTGGTTTGTGCGAAGCCTTCGCACCAATTGAGGAGCCGGCCTCGGCGGACAGGTCGTTGTCGTGTAGATGACGCTGCGGTAGTCGTTTGCGAGGGTCTTCTTGAAGGCTTTCAGCGCCTGGTCCTCGAGCTCCAGTCGATCGACAAGGAAGAGCACTCGTGTCGCGTTTCCGGTGCGGAGAAAGAGCCAGATGATGACGTTCGAGGTGAGCGTCTTGCCGGTGCTCGTGGGCATTTCGAGAAGGAAGCGATCGCTGCCGCGTTTTACGGCCCGCTGGATGGCGACGATAGCTTTCTTTTGGTAGGGGCGAAGGAAGCGGAGCGCATTGACCTCGATGAACCGGGGGCGTTCCGATTCGTTTTTCCATGCCGCCTCCGAGGCGTAGGACGGACGCTGGGTCAGGACAACGTAATCGTCGCTAACAGACTCCTCGATCAGCCGCTTCGGGTCGGGCACGCCTTTTTGGTAGCCGGCCACCGAGTTCGGCGTGGGGAACGCGGTGATGACGTAGGGATTGCCGCGTTCGAGGTCCCAGAAGTAGTGCAGGTTTCCGTTCGAAGCATCACGAGCGGCGCGCTTGGCCGGGAAGGTGACTGTTTCCCAGGGATGTTCACTGCCTTATGCAGAAAAATGTCGTAAGCCTTCATGTCGCTGCCGTGGTTGGTCTGCTGTTTACGTGCGCTTGTCAGCAGCTTGGGGCTCCGCCATGCCGAGTCCGCCCGCAATTGCAGTCCTTGTGAAACAGTAAATCGTCGTCCCATGAAACTGAACGCATGTTTGAGGGACGCATGGTTCAACTTGGCATTCGCGCGGAGGATCTCGTCGAGACCTTTGCACGTTCGTCGGGGCCAGGTGGTCAAAATGTAAATAAGGTTTCGACAGCAGTAACCCTGCTGCACAAACCCAGCGGTTTGCGGGTGGTGGCAAGTGATTCCCGTTCGCAGATCACCAACCGGAAACTGGCCATGGAGCGGTTGCTCGATGAATTTGAGCGGAGGAAGGAGATACTGCGCCAGTCCCGGCTGGCCGATATTTCCAAAGCCCGCCGTCAGCGCGCCAAACGCTCCCGGGGCACGAAACGAAAACTGGTGGAAGGAAAACGCCACCGCGGCGAAACGAAGAAACTGCGCGGGAAAATTGACTTTTAGAAGGCTCCGATCCCGCGTAGATTCAGCCGCGTCATGGATCTGCTCGCCTGCGATCTTCCGGGAATTCCAAAATTCCGCAGCGGTAAAGTGCGCGAAGTCTTCGACCTCGGTGAAAACCTGCTGCTCGTGGCGACCGATCGGATCTCTGCTTTCGACTGTATCCTGCCTAATCCGATCCCTCACAAGGGCGAAGTCCTCACCCAGATATCCGCATTCTGGTTCGAAAAGCTCGATTTCGTTCCCAATCACCTCGTCACCGCTTACTTTGACTTGTTTCCGGAGAACCTGAAGCCCTTCAGAGAGCAACTCGCGGGCCGTTCGATGATCGTCAAGAAAGCCGCCCCGCTTCCGGTCGAATGCGTCGCGCGCGGATATCTTGCAGGTTCGGGCTGGAAGGAATATCGCGAAAAGGGAACCGTCTGCGGACAGCGGCTTCCGACCGCGCTCCGGCAGAGCGATCGTCTTCCCGAGACGATTTTCACACCCGCCACCAAGGCCGACACGGGTCACGATGAAAACATCACCTGGCGCGAGTGCCGCGCCCTCCTCGGCGACGACATTGCGCTGCAGGTTCGAAAGTGGACGATCGATCTTTACGAACACGGCCGCGCGTCCGCGGCTGAGCGCGGGATCATCGTTGCCGATACCAAGTTCGAGTTCGGGCTCCTTGATGACGAAGTCACGTTGATCGACGAATGCCTCACGCCGGATTCCTCGCGGTTCTGGCCCGAAAGCGAATACGCCCCGGGTGCCAGCCCGCCGAGCTTCGACAAGCAATTCGTTCGCGATTATCTGGAAGCGGTGAAGTGGAACAAGCAACCGCCGGCGCCAGAACTGCCCGCTGAAATCGTCGCGCGCACGTCGGAGAAATATCTAGAGGCCTACGATCGGCTCACCGGCCTCAGGCTTGCAGGGAAATAGCAACCCCGCCGGACTTGGAATCAAACTCCCCTCAGCAGGCGATCCCTGCGGTTGATTACCTCTCCGCCTGACACGCTCCCGTGGAAAAATTCATCGACGAATTCCTGCTGTATCTTGCCACGGAGCGCGGCCTCTCCACCAATTACCAGCTTTCCACGCGGCGTTCGCTCGAAGCCTTTGCGGAATGGCTCGCCCATCAGGCCGGGATCTCGACACTCGACCAAGTCGAACCCGGCCACTTCGCGGACTACCTTGCATGGCGAAAGCGTTCCGGCTTGGCGGCGGCCTCGATCAAACTCGAAGCGGTCGCGCTGCGAATCTTCTTCCGGTTCCTTCTCGCGCGAAAAATTCTCGCGGTCAACCCTGCCGAGAATCTTTCCATCCCGCGCATCGAAAAATACCTGCCGGAAACGCTCAACGCCGGCACGATCAAGCGCCTGCTCGAAAGTGTCAGCGGAACAGACCCCCTTGGCCTTCGGGATCGGGCGATGCTGGAACTGCTCTACGCGAGCGGGCTCCGGATTTCGGAGCTCTGCAATGTCCGGCTCGAAGGTATCGACCTGGAAGAAGGCATGATCCGTGTCACCGGCAAAGGCAACAAGACCCGCTTGATACCCGTCGGAACCGAGGCCCGGGAAGCCATTCGGCGCTACCTGGAAGTCGAGCGGCCGCAACTCGTGTCAAGCCGCAGCGGAGCCGAAATTTTCCTCTCCGTCCGCGGCAGGAAGTTGACGCCCCAACGGGTGTGGCAACTGGTCAAACGTTACGCCGCGCGAGCCGGTCTTGAAGCCAATGTCTATCCGCACCTGCTCCGGCATAGCTTCGCCACCCACCTGCTCGCGGGAGGCGCCGATCTGCGTATCATTCAGGAAATGCTCGGGCATGCCGACATCTCCACGACGCAAATCTACACGCACGTGGATTCCTCTCATCTAAAGTCCGTACATCAGAAATTCCACCCGCGGGCGTAGAGACAGGGCCGCTCGCCAGCGCCAAAAGGGAGGACCTCCCTTTCTTGGACTTGCCAGGACTATTTGCCAAAAGAGTTCCGGCGGGACGGGCCTAAGCCCTCGTGCTAACGCCGAGAAGAGAGAAGAATCTGAAGCACATACCAGAACAGGAGCGCAACCGAGGCAAACAAGGAAAGCGAGGCCGCCACGTATTGATCTGTCCGGTAATCCCGAAAGATTGCCGACGTGCTGTAAAGGATGGCAGCCGCCGCGAACAGAACCATCGCGCCAGCAAAGACGGTGCCCAGGTTGAAGCCGAAGAGGATGCCCGCAACGATCACGCCCAAGGAGACAAAGCTTCCTATGATCAGCACGCCGCGCAGGAAAGAGAAATCGATCCGTGTCATAACGACCACTCCCGTCAATCCCAGGAAGAGACCGCCGGTGATCATGGCCGCCATGGGAATGACATCCGGTGAGCTGTTATTAGCCGCGATATAAAGAATGGGGACGAAAATGACCGCCTGGGCGATGACATAGAGCGCGAGGCCCGCATACTGCATTGCCATGCTCGCGCCTGATTGGGCCCAGCTCTGAGCCAGCCAGGAAACTCCCATGAACAACCCAAGAACAATCAACCAGGAAAACTTTCCGCCAACCATGAGCTTCATCATGGTGGGAGCGATCGAAGAGCTGAAAAATACCGCTTCCAATGCCGCAAACGCCAGGATGGCCCCAGCCAGATGCATGTACGTTCGCCGAATGAATTGACTCCGTTCGATCGGACCGGCTTCTGCCGCGCTGAGGTAAGGGTTGCTGTAGGCGTTATTGTTCATAGTGGGACGGTTCCTCCATCAACGTGCGTCGCAACAGGGGGGATTGTCAAGTGCTCGCGCGAACGGCGGCGTCATACGCCTGCAAGCGACCGATCCAGCACCGAAAGAAGAAAGTCCGCGTCGGCCTGCGTGATGCACAGGGGCGGCGCAAAGCGGATCGTCTGCCCCCACAGGCCGCCCTTGCCGAGCAGGAGTCCTCTTTCGCGGGCGTTTTCGAGCACCTGCGCGCATTCGGTCTTGGCGGGTTCTTTCGTCGCGTGGTCCTTGACCAACTCGATGCCAAGCAGGAGGCCTTTTCCGCGAACATCACCGATCAGCGCATGCTTCTGCTTGAGTTTCTCAAGGCCCGCAAGGAGGTAACCGCCGAGCCGCAAAGCGTTCTCCTGAAGTTTCTCCCTTTCGATCACTTCCAGCACAGCTTTGCCGATCGCGGTGGCAATCGGATTTCCCCCGAAGGTATTGAAATGAATCCGCTGGGCCAATACTCCTCCGATTTCCGGCGTGGTTACTACCGCCGCCATGGGAAACCCGTCACCAATGCCCTTCGCCATCGTCACGATATCGGGAACAACACCCTGCGTCTCGAAGCCCCAAAAATGGCTGCCGGTACGCCCAAAACCAGCCTGGACTTCGTCCGCGATGCAGACACCCCCCGCAGCGCGAACGTGCTCGTAAACCTTCTCAAGATAGCCGTCCGGAAAGACAACGCATCCACCGACGCCCTGAATGGATTCGGCAATGAATCCCGCGACCCGCCCGGGCGTCGCAAAGTCGATGAGTTGCTTGACATCCGCCGCGAATTTCCTGCCCGCTTCGGGATCGTCGCGCCCGTAAGGCCCGCGATAGGGATCCGGGGCGAGGGCGTGATGAACGCCAAAACTATGCGGGACATTGAATTTCCACGTGCTGTGAGCCGTGACGGACAATCCGGCGGCATTTCCCCCGTGATAGGCGTTGCGCAGCGCGAGGATGTCGTAATTGCCCGTGTAAGCCCGCGCCATCAGCAGCGCGAGATCGTTGGCTTCCGACCCTGAATTGACGAAATAGCAGACCTTCAGGTTACCCGGCATCTTCGAAGCCAGGGTTCGCGCGTATTCGCCGATGTTAGGATGCAAATAAATCGTGGTCGAGTGCTGGAGGGTTTCGTTTTGCCGCCGTGCGGCTTCGACGACATGGGGATGGCAATGCCCGACGCTGATCGTGACAATACCGCCAAGCCCGTCGAGATAGCGCTTGCCCGTCTCATCCCAAACGTACTGCATCCGGCCCTCGACCAGCATGAGGGGCTTCTTGTAGTAGAGAAAAATCCCGGGATTGAGAAATTCCTTTCGAAGAGCAAGAACCTCACCGGCACCGGGACCCGTATAGGCCTTCGGCTGAAACGGACAAGGAGGCAGAGCAATTTCGTCCATCACTCGCATCCTCTTGCAACAATTCGCCCGCGACGTGAGCTGAAAAAACACAACGGACAGGCGCAGCGGTGCATGAACGTCATTCCTGAAATCGCCCCATTTTGCGGAACTTTTCGTAGCGACGCTGGAGGAGTTTGTCCGTGGACAGCCTTTCGAGCTCGTGCAAAGCGCTTACAATCGCTTCTTTCAGGTTTTTAGCGGTCTGCGCAGCGTCGTGGTGTGCGCCGCCGAGAGGTTCCGTGATGACTCCGTCAACGACGCCGAGTTTGAGAAGTTCGGTGGCGTTCAGCTTGAGCGCTTCGGCCGCCTCGGGGGCGTGTTTGCGATGTTTCCACAGGATGGCAGCGCATCCTTCGGGACTAATGACGGAATAGTAGGCGTTCTCCAGCATTAGAACGCGGTCGGCGACCCCGATTCCGAGCGCCCCGCCCGAGCCTCCCTCCCCGATCACCACGGCCACGATCGGCGTCCTCAGAACCATCATCTCCCGCAGATTCACAGCAATCGATTCGGCGATGTGTCGCTCCTCGGCCCCGATGCCAGGGTAGGCGCCGGGCGTGTCGATGAGAGTAACGACAGGAAGCTTGAACTTCTCAGCCAGCCGCATCAGGCGAAGAGCCTTGCGGTAGCCTTCCGGATGAGGACTGCCAAAATTGCGAAAGAGATTCTCCTTCGTATCACGGCCTTTTTGCTGACCGATGACCACACATTTCATGCCATCAATCCTGGCCAACCCGGCGGGCATGGAGGCGTCGTCGCCGAAGAGCCGGTCGCCTTTCAGCTCGACAAAATCCGTAAAGGCCAGCTCCACGTAATCCAGAAAAAACGGGCGTGCGACGTGCCGCGCAATCTGCACGCGCTGCCACGCCGTCAGGTTCGCATAGGTCTCCTTCTTGGTCGCCTCGATCTTCTCCTGCATCGCGCGCACTTCGGGATCCAGATCAATTTCGTTTCCATGAACGTGCCGCTTGATCTCCTCGAGCTTCTGCTCGAGCTCCACGATGGGCTTTTCAAAATCGAGGATTGTTGAATTCATGGAGAGCGGCTTATTGAATGGTGACGGGAGTTCCGCGGGAAACGAGCAGAAAAATTTCCTCGATGTCTGGCTGCGTTACGTTGATCCCCGGCGGCGGAGTGGCCCCCTCACGAAGACCCCTGATCACAACGCCGGCCGACCCGAGCGTGAGCGATCGCTCGCTGTCGGAATAGTTCTTGTCCCCGAATGCTACACGCTTTGAATCCTGCATGGCAATCTTGTCCGCGACCTTCGTCTGGACGGGAGCCGAAATTCCCGCCGCCTTCAAGGCGACGGCGCGATATTCCTTAAAAAACTGGTCTTTATTGAAAAGGGTGACCGTGTGGGCTTTGCGGTCCACGACGATGCGCATTCCGAGCTGCGGAATAACGAGTTGCTGACCGATTTTCAGATTGATCGTCTGCAGGTTGTTCACGCGAAAAATCAATTCGGCGTCGCTCTTGAATTTCGACGCAATCTTAACGAGCGAATCCCCCTTGCTCACGGCGTACGACGTCTTATCGGGAGAAGGAGATTGCGAGAAAATCTGGCTGGTATTGATGCCGCCAAGAGCCGCCTTGGCTTCGCTCAGCTTGGGAGAGTCGGGATAGTTGCGGATGAATTCAACCCAGGAGGCACGCGCCCCTTCAATGTCGCCTTTGCGCTGG
Source organism: uncultured Verrucomicrobiae bacterium (assembly GCA_963763735.1). Taxonomy (GTDB): domain Bacteria; phylum Verrucomicrobiota; class Verrucomicrobiia; order Chthoniobacterales; family Terrimicrobiaceae; genus DASTFP01. Next base: position 178,445 of record CAVXQK010000025.1, read on the forward strand.
AGAGCCGCCGCCTTCTCAAAAGCGGGCAGAGTGTAGTCCGCCACGGCAACCGAACCCTGTGAGAAGGTCGCCTTGTCCTCCATGTCGAGCCTCTTGGGCTTCCAATAGAGCTCGTAGGCGAAAAAGGCGGATCCTCCAACAATCAAGCCGACCAGCGCGAGGATGATGAGCGTTCGCACGATTGCCATGTTCTGAAAGGAACTCCGATCAGGAACAATTAGAGCGGCCCTCGCGGCGTTTGAAAACGACGAAATACAGTCAGATCAATCCGCGCCGTTTCCATTCATCGAGATTCTCACCCGACGAGCGCTGAATCAAATCCATGGTGAATTTCAAGAGGCAAACCTCCCAGGCCTCGTCGACGCCGGCAATGAGCGCCGCGGTCGGGTCGCTCCTGCCGTCCAAATCCACCTTCAACTGCCCAAGCACGGTCTCCATCGAATCCCGAACGATACTTTGCTCGAGATCGGATTTGCGAAGCTGGAAACCATAGCGCAAGACCCGGACGGATTGGGAATTTTGCTCGAACCAGTCGGCGTACTTTCGCGCCAAACCACCAAAACCATCGAGCAGAAGCTTGCTGAAGTGATGCGGGGACATGATGAGCGGCCGCTCCGCTTCAATTCGCCCGCCGCGAATCCGCACAGCATCCACCTCGTCCATCAGTTCGCTGACCAGCAGGAAGCGGAAGCTCGTCGAGCCGAAGGTCTCAATGGTGCGCTGCGGCTGGACCACGACTCTGGTATTTTCCATGGCATATTGAAAGTCGTGCTCCTCGATCATCCGTAAGATAATACGGATGCTTTGTTTATGCGCAATAGGAGTCTCGGGATTTGACAACACGGGGTTTTCTTTCTACCTCCCCGTCATGAGATATCTTCCGGCTATCCTCCTCAGCGTCCTGTTTTGTGCCGGTTGCCAGACTCTTCCCGTGCACACGAAGTACGATCCGATCGGCTACAAGCCGAAAAACCCGGGAAACGTCGTCATAAAGGTCTCGCTACAGGACCGCATGGTATATGTAATGGAAGGGAACCGGCCGCTGCTGGTGACGGCTACAGCCATCGGACTGCCCACTAAACCAACGCCAAAGGGTCGCTTCCGCGTGACAAACAAGATCGCAACCAAGCGGTCGGGAAGCTATGGCTTCTGGGTCAAAGGCGACACGATCGTCGCCGGAACAAGCTCAAAGGCGCCCGGCGCCGGCTACCGCTACGTCGGCTATCCCATGCAATACTGGGTGGAATTCCTGCCGGCCTACGGCTTTCACGTCGGCTCCGTGTGGCCGGTTCCGCGGACACACGGTTGCTTGCGCCTGCACCAAAACGCCGCCCGAGAGTTTTTCCAACTCGCCCGCATCGGTACTCCGGTCTACATTGCTCAAACACAACCCGAGGATGCCACCCTCGGCAAGGACCCTCCGCGGCCTCACGACTACAATGATCCCGATCCGCCAAAGAGTTTGCTGATCTCCCCGCGCGCCTTCAAGGACGACCCAACCCAAGATCTAAGAGAACAACCCTGAGCGCCCAGCCCACACCCTCCGTCAATCCCAAGCGGGTCAACCTGCGCACGCCCGACATCATGTCCCGCGTGCAGGCAGAGGTGGAGAGCCATTACCGGAGCAGTCTCGTGGAGCGCATTCGAGCCGAGGGCGGGGTGCTCCAGCAGGGCGGGACGATCATCCGCCTGGCCAAGCAGTTCGGCTTCTGTTACGGGGTTGAGCGGGCCATAGACCTCGCCTACGCGGCACGCAAGGTTTTCCCTGATCGACGCATTTCCCTGCTTGGCGAGATTATTCACAACCCGGAGGTTAACGCCCAGCTCTCCGCCATGGGAATCCGGCACATCGCCGCGCATCCGGCCGAACCCGACATCGAAGAGCTTGGTGCCGATGATGTTGTAATCGTCCCCGCCTTCGGTGCAAAGGTCTCCACCGTGGACGCGATCAAGGCGCGAGGCTGCCAGATTGTGGACACCACATGCGGCGATGTCATGAGCGTCTGGAAGCGTGTGCGTCAAAACGCCTCCGAATACGTTACCAGCATCATTCACGGGAAATCGGCCCATGAGGAGACGATGGCGACCGCCTCGCGCGCCCTCGGTCCCGATGGAAAGGGGCACTACCTGGTCGTTCTCGACCTCGAGCAGACCGACATCGTCTGCAACTTTATCCTCCATGGCGGAGACAAGGCCGCCTTTCTGGCTCGCTTCAAAGACGCCCACTCGCCTGATTTCGACCCTCATTTCCACCTCGCGCGCGTTGGCGTCGCCAATCAGACGACAATGCTCCGCAGCGAGACGGAAGAGATCCAGCTTCGCATTCGCGCAGCGCTTGCCGCCCGTGACGGCCACGCGGGGAACTTCCGTTTTTTTGATACGATTTGCGGGGCGACGCAGGAGCGGCAGGATGCGCTCTTCAGACTGCTGGATGAATCGCTCGACCTTCTCGTCGTGGTCGGAGGGTACAATAGCTCCAATACGACTCATCTCGCGGAGATCGGTGATAAGACGCTGCCGACCTGGTTCATCCGGAATTCCGCCTGCCTGATTTCGTCGCGAGAAATCCGCCACTTCGACATCCATAGGAAGGAAGAAATCACAAGCGTGGATTGGCTTCCGTCGAAGATTCCGTTGTCTGTGGGAATTACCGCCGGCGCAAGCTGTCCGAACAACCTGATCGAAGAATCAATCCGTCGCATACTGGAGTTGCGCAACGAACCGCCTGTCGAGCAGGCGTGAGGCGGACGGTCATCAAACCGGAAGTTGTGAAAGCAACTGATCTCTCACCTTCGAGAAGCTGAGCCGCTCGAGCGCAAGCTCGCGTGATTTCTCAACGGTTTCCGCGTAGTAATTGTCGTCGGCAAGGAGTCTTTCCGCCGCCTGGAGGACCGCCTCGGCGGATAGGTTCGTCCCGCACAGGCCGGGGAAGGCGAGCTTGTCCACGGCTCCATCGCCCCCGACGCAGGGAAGACCGCAAAGAAGCGCGTCCCCCGCCACCTGGCCCGGGACGGCGCTACGATCGAGTTGGAAGACAATCCTGTGCCGCGCTACGAGACAGAGGTAGGCGGTGTAAGGGAGCTTTCCGGAAACGACGCGCAGGTCGCGAGAAATCGAGCGTAGCAAACGCGCTCCCGTCCATCCCTCCGTATTGATCACGGTGACGGGCTGCCCCAACCTTAGGATGCTGCTGACGGCAAGGAGATGGTTCCTCGAAGGAACGCCGAACTCGCGCGTGCCGATGAAAACGCCCCGCCTTTGGGGCATCGGAAGGGAGAAATCCCAGGCCGGTTCCTCCAAGGGATACGGCGTCGGGACGAAGCCGCCCTGGCCGCACCGAGCCGCCTCATAAAGGGGAACGAGCTCCGGCGTGCTGGAAATGAAGCCGTCAACCTCCCCGCAGATCGTCCGGAATTTTTCGTGGAGACCGGGTTTCGCGAGAACGCGAGCGACCTGACCGAGGCCGGATTCCTTCCACGAGACCAGGACACGCTTCCCGCGCCTGCGAAGTTCGCGCACGGCGTTCAGGGCGCGCTTCAGCCCATCCTTGCGAAGCAACACCATCACGTGGCGCACGGCGTCCGGCACCTCGTCGGATTTCCGATAGAACCCACCAAGACAGCACGCGGCGTAGGCGTGATAGTTGACGGGGGGATGGCCTGCGTCGGAGGGAAGGCCCGCACCCTGCGCAAAGATCCGCGTCATGTCCCGCCCGCTGGGATTAAGAACCGCGAAGTCCACCTCTTCCGGAATCAACGGTCAGGCCTCGCCGCCCGCCTTATGCCTGTCCCAAAGGGCGTTCATCTCCCCGGGCGAGGTTTCCTCGATTTTTTTGCCGCCGGCGGCAATCTCCGCCTCGACCGACTGAAAACGCCCGACAAACTTCCGTGTCGCGCCGGCAAGCGACGTCTCCGCATCCACGCCAAGCTTGCGCGCAAGATTGACAACGCTGAACAAGAGATCTCCCAATTCCTCCTCGATGTTCCTGAGCATCCCGCGGGAGACGGCCTCGCGCAGTTCACCGATTTCCTCCTCAACCTTGTCGAGAACCTGCGCAGCCTCGTTCCAGTCAAATCCGACGCGGGCCGCCTTTTTCTGGGCATGCTGCGCTCGAAGAAGGGCTGGAAATGCGACCGGCAGCCCATCCATCACGGAGCGTTTGTCCCCTTTCTCCGCGCGCTTGATCTGCTCCCACAACCGGAGCACCTGCGCACTTTCCACAGCTCTTGAATCACCGAAAACATGCGGATGGCGCCGGATGAGCTTGTCGCAGATCCCTTCGACGACTTCCTCAAAATCGAAAGCCTTTCGTTCTCCGGCCATGTGAGCGTGCATGACCACGTGAAGAAGCAAATCGCCCAGCTCTTCTCGAAAATTGGCATCATCCGCCCTCTCTATGGCCTCTATGGCCTCGTAGCATTCCTCAATGAGCGCGGCACGCAGGCTCTCATGCGTCTGCTCGCGATCCCAGGGGCAACCTTCGGGCGAACAAAGCCGCGCGACGATTTCCCTCAACCGAGAGACGTCGCCCATATCATACCCGCCAGAGTGAACTGTTGGTTCCGCTGAATTCGCTGACCTCCTCGGACGAATTTCGCGAGACGTGAAAGATGAGCCCCGCCACCGTGAAAACCGTCCCGAAAAAGATGACACAGGCGAACCAGGCTGGCAGTGCATGAACCGAGAGCGATCGGTAGAACGCGCCGAAAGAATCGATCGGTTCTTTGGCATGAATGAACACTTTCATCGTCCACGCCACCAGGATGATCGCGAAAATGAACACGTAGTTGCGTTTCAGCCGGCGACCGACCGCCTCGATCTTGCTGATCTTGAAGGAAGGAAGGATGAGATCCTCGCAGACCATCCGGCGCCACTCTCCCGCAAGCAGATTCGGGCTCTGGGAGATCATTGGCACCAAAAAATGGGACTCGAGCATGCGAACCCGGCCGCGGAAGGCGTCGTAAAATCGATACCGGCGCGCCTCAATCCAAAGCAATACCCACACGAACGCGAGGTTGAAGAAAAAGACGATATGCGGGACCGCGGGAAAAGAAAACGCCACGGTGATGATCGACGTCGTACTCGTGATCGCCCAGGTAGTTGTCACGTCAAGCCGTTGCCGCCAAATCATGATGCGCCCGAGTTCACCACGATAAAAATGGATCATCGTGTTGACGTAACAGGCGTCCTGCAGGTTGGGCAAAGGCATGCCCGAGGTGTCCGTGGTCGCCGCCTTGCCTGGCGAGTCCGGCGTCAATCTCGACGCTCCTTCTCGAGGAGAGCAGCCCGAACCCGCTCCAGCTTCTCCCGCTCACCACGGGTGAGACTGCCGATTCCCTGCCTGGCTATTTTCTCCAGGATCGGATCGATGGAGTCGTAGAGTTCACCTTCTTTTTCGGGTTCACGCCGTGCCGGCTTATTGCGGCGTACCGGTCGCTTCAGAGGGATCGAGGAGACGGATGGCAGGGAGAATGACCGCACCCCCTCGCGCATCATCCAGGCCGCGGCTACCGCGCATTCCCACCAGAGTATCGAGAGGCTGATCCATTGCCGGTAGGCAAGCATTTGGAGCGTATAAATTCCCAGAAGAGCGACAGCGACCCAGCGCGCCTGGATCCCGAAAAAAATCTCGGCTCCAGGGTAGATCATCGCGAAGGCCAGAAAGATCGCAAAGTGCACCGCATCCGAGCCATAATAGGTGCCGCTCTCGATACCAAAAAAATTCAAGACCGACAACAAGACCGGCGCCGCCAAAACCAGGACCGCATACAACCAGGCAAAGGCTCTCCGACCGATGAACTTCTCGACGTCCCGGCCGAAAAACGCCAGCAGCACCAGCTGAATGAGTGTGAAGAACTCCGGCCGGTTGACAAAAGCATACGTCCCAAATTGCCAGACATGAAGTTTGCCGATGGCCGACTGAGGAGAGAAGGCGAGAATCTGGAAAAACCACTCCGCGCCGGAAGCAAGCGCCAGCGCCGTGAAGACCATCATGACCCCATGCGCAAAAGCGATCGCCGTGGAAAGATAAACCGGAACCCTGCCAACCCAGGTGAGCGGCTCGCACTGCTCAAAGTTCCGGTTTGCTATCATTGATCCAGCAACTCTACTTCCGGCCCGCTCGCGAAACAAGTGGGAAACGCTACTTTCCCGCTGCAAATTTCAAGGGGGAATTCCTCTCTTGCCCCTACGAGATCAACCCCTTCGATCTCCGGAGGACCTGCCTCGAGCGTCCGTGGGCAACCCGCTGACGATCGGCAGGGGCGTCAGCCCGAACCGCAGGGATCTCGGGTGCCAGGATTCGCCCACAGGCCTCTGATCCTTGAGGCGCCTCGAGGAAAACGGCGGCGCCGTCAGGCAAGTCGCATTGCCCGCGCCCGAGCCCCAAACCCACTTTTTGCGTTGTAAGAAAGCACGGCTTTCGCAACCCTGCGTCGTGCTCGAACTCCGGGATTTTACGCTCTCCATTCGACAAGAAGGCGAAATCAGACCTTTGCTCGCCGATATTTCCGCCATATTTCCGCGCGGCCACTTCGCTGCCGTGATCGGACCATCGGGTTGCGGAAAGAGCACGCTTCTCAAGGTGATCACCGGAATCGCCCGTGGAGAAGAAGTCGGCGGGATTTATTGGGACGGACGCGATCTGATCCATCACGATTTCTCGCCGTCCGAGATCGGTTACGTCCCGCAATTCGGTGTCACGCACGAGGATCTTACCGTCCGGGAAAGTGTGTCCTACTCCATCAAGCTGCGTGTGCGCGGAATGAGCGGCGATGCCCTTGATGAGACCACGGCTCGCATTCTGGACGAGGTGAATATGACGGAACTTGCGGGCCGGCTCGTCCGGGTGCTTTCGGGCGGGCAAAAACGCCGCCTCGCCCTCGCGATGGAACTCGCCAGCAAACCCGCGATGCTTCTCTGCGACGAAGTCACCAGCGGACTCGACCCGCAGTCCGAGGATGAAATTGTCACGCTGCTTCATGGCTTGTCGCGCTCGGACGGGCGAACGGTGATCTCCGTCACTCACAGCCTGAGGCATCTGGGATTCTATGACTCCGTGCTCGTGCTCTACCAGGGAATCGTCGCCTACCAGGGGCCCCCGGAGTTTCTCACCCACTATTTTCGCTGCGAAGACCCGCAAGACCTTTACAGCCAGCTTGTCCGGCGCGATGCGATCGAATGGGCGCAATCGTGGAAAAAGCATCGGTACCCTTTTGAGGAGGCCCTGGCGGGGCGGGTGCCGGACCATCTTGAAAGCCTGAACTTCGAAAGCCCGACGGAGGACCAGGCAAGCGAGTTCGAGGCGCCCCCTGAGCCGGAACGCGCCCGATCGCTGCCGCAACCCGGCGCAATCAGCCAGTTTTTTACACTGACGGCGCGCAGGTTCCGAATTTTCTCGCGCAACAAGGCCCAGCTTCTTCTTCAGCTCGGCCTCATTTTCGGCTTTCCCATCCTGGTCGCCATCTTTGCCTTAAACGGCCTGCCCGCAGTCCAGAACCTCTCCATGGGAATGGATCTCAACGTCGTCAAACAACTCCAGGAAAGCATGAGCTTTCTTGTGCAAGCCAGCAAGATCGGCAGTCTTGTTTCCGGCATCGTGATGTTCCAGGTCGTTCTCCTGACCCTCATGGGTGCCAACAACTCGGGGCGCGAGATCGCCGCCGAGCGCCTTGTCTTCGAAAAAGAAAAGCTCTCAGGCCTCAAGCCCATTAGCTATGTCGCGAGCAAGGCGGCCTTTCTCACTGCGCTTGTGGTCGCCCAATCCTTATGGATGGGACTCTTTGTTCACTTCGTGTGCGGCTTCCCCGGCGAATTGGGTGACCAGCTCCTTTTCCTGTTGCTTGCAAACGCCGCCATGACATCCGTTTGCCTTGCGATCTCCAGTATGATGGGATCGGCCGAACAGGCCTCGCTTGTCTCGATCTACCTGGTCGGCTTCCAACTTCCGCTCTCCGGAGCGGTCCTCGCTTTGCCAGACTGGGCCGGCACACTCGCGCGGCCCTTCATCGCCGCGTACTGGAGCTGGTCTGGCGTTTTACAAACACTAAGGGGCGAACGCTATTACGATATCGTGCAAACCGTCATCCAGACTCAGCTTTCGCCGGCGCCGCTCTGCCTTTGGGTCCTCGGATCTCACATCGTCGTGGGTCTCTTCGCGACCTGGCTCGGCTGCCAGCACAGCCGGCTCGATTGATTTTTTCGAGCGAAAGGCGTTGACAACGCCCACTCGTTGCAGTTCCTTTGCCCATCATTCGATTCGGCGGGCACGTCCGGTGCCGCACTTTCCATCGAATCTACAACGTCCGCATTCTCAACCAACCCGATGCCGGTATTTTGGGGCCGTGAACGGCCACCTGATACAGGCGCTGGATTTTCCATAATCATACACCGTCATGGCCGGCCACAGCAAATGGTCGAAAGTGAAGCGTTTCAAGGGAGCCTTGGACGCCAAGCGAGGCAGGCTCTTCTCGAAGCTCTCCAAGGAGATCACTGTCGCCGCGAGACTTGGCGGAGGCAATCCCTCGTCGAATCCCCGGCTGCGGGCCGCAATCCAGGCCGCCCGCACTCAAAGCATGCCGAACGACAACGTGGATCGCGCCATCAAGAAAGGCACAGGTGAGCTCGGCTCCTTGACAGTTGAAGAAATCATCTACGAAGGCTACGCCCCCGGAGGAGTTGCGCTGATCGTCGAGGCCGCTACCGACAACAAGAATCGGACTGCGGCGGACATGCGCGCCATTTTCTCGAAGAACCATGGCAACCTCGGCGGCCCCGGAACCGTATCGTTCATGTTTCATCGCAAAGGTCAGATAGCCATCCCGATTTCCTCGGCCAGCGAGGATCGCTTGTTCGAACTCGCCGTCGAGGCGGGAGCCGAGGATCTCACAAACGACGGCGAGCACTATATCGTCACCACTCCGCCCGAACAGCTCTATGCCGTTTCGGAAGCGTTGAGAAATGCATCCATTGAACCCGATTCCCAAAAACTTACCTACATCCCTGAGTCTTCCGTCGCTGTCGAGGACGCAAGAACCGCCGCTCAGGTGCTCCGGCTCTGTGATGCCCTCGACGATTGCGACGACGTCCTCAGCGTCCACGCCAACTTTGAAATCCCCGACGACATTCTCGCCGGGGTGCAGGAGAACTGAATTTCCCATGACTGAAGAAAACACGCATCTTGAAGCGGTCGAAGCTCAGCCCGCCGCCAAGCGCCGCACGCGCAGGGCCGCCGGAGCGAGCGCCCAGAAACGGACCGCGCGAAAAACCAAAGCCTCCCAAAATGGCGCCGCGCCTCCCGTTGAGGAATCCGAATTGAACGTGGAGACTGCGCCCCCCGTCAACGAGCCCCCCGTGCAGGTGTCAAACGATCCTCCGCCTGCCGAGGAGGCCCCGCCACCCGCCGCGCCGTTTCAGGCGACTCCCGCCCCAGCTCCGCCGACCTACGCCGAAGGTGTCGTTGAGGTGTCTGGCAAGGGTTTTGGCTTCCTTCGGGAACCGCGCCGCAATTTCTCGCAATCCAACAACGATGTCTTTGTCACACCCGAGGTCGTCCGCAAGCATGGTTTGCGGGACGGCATGTGGATCAAGGGCGAGACGCGCCGGGGCAGTCGCGGACCCCAGCTGTTCAAACTGGTCGAAATCGAGGGTCAGGACCCCGATAACTTTCAAAACCTTCCCATCTTCGAGGAACTGACCACGATCAGCCCGAACAAGCGGATCCGTCTCGAAACGGTCCCCGATCGTTATACCACGCGCGTGATGGACCTGATGACGCCCATCGGCAAGGGCCAGCGTGGCTTGATCGTTGCGCCTCCCCGCACCGGCAAGACCACCCTTCTTCAGCACATCGCTGACGCCGTGGTCAAAAACCATACGGAGATGAAGCTGATCATTCTGCTCGTGGATGAGCGGCCCGAGGAAGTCACAGAAATTCGGCGCTCGGTCCCCACCGCCGAACTCATGGCCAGCTCCAACGACTCGGATATCAAAACGCACACCCGGATCGCCCAACTCGCCTCCGAACGCGCCAAGCGTCTCGTCGAAATGGGGCGTGACGTCTTTGTCCTCATGGACTCGCTCACCCGTATCGGCCGTGCCTTCAACAATGCCCAGGGGGGCGGCGGTCGCACGATGTCCGGTGGTGTGGACTCACGCGCGCTCGAGATTCCACGCAAAATCTTCGCCGCCGCGCGAAACACCGAAGAGGCGGGATCGCTCACGATCATGGCCACCGCGCTCATCGAAACCAACAGCCGCATGGACGACCTGATTTTTCAGGAATTCAAGGGCACCGGCAACATGGAGCTCGTCCTCGATCGCAAGATCAGCGACCAGCGCATCTACCCCGCCGTCGACATCTTCCTGTCCGGAACCCGGCGGGAGGAACTTCTCCTCTCAGCCGAAGATTTGCACAAAATCAGCGTCATACGCCGCGGTCTCGCGGGCCATAAACCCATCGAGGCCATCGAGCGCCTTCTTTTTTTCATACGCAAATACCCGACCAACGCGGAATTGCTGCGGAATATTCCGGGTTGAGGGGAGATCTTCGCCTCGCGACGGCTTCCTGCCTAGCGCACATCGCGAAGACGCTTGAGCACGGCGTAAGCTGACCCGTCGTCGAGAGCGCCTCGCGACCTTTCGAGCGCGGCTGCCAGGTCGCCTGAAATCCCGGCGACAACGAGGGCACAGGCCGCGTTGAGGACGACGATGTCACGCTTCGGACCCTGCTCGCTGCCGCGCAACAGATCTTCGAGCAGTTCAGCGTTCCGCCGCGCGTCGCTTCCGCGAAGGTCTTCGATCTCCGCTGGAGCGAAACCCAAGGTCCTTGGTTGGATGGAGAAGCGGCGCATACCCTCGGAATCGATGGCACAAACCTCCGAAGGACCGAGGGTGGAGACTTCGTCGAGGCCCCCCGCTCCGTGGACGGCCCACGCGCGTTTGCGGCCAAGCAGGCCGAAGGTTTCCGCGTAGATCGGAAGCAACTTTCGGTCGAAGACGCCTGCAAGCTGGAAGTCCGGGCGGGCTGGGTTGAGCAGAGGACCGAGCAGATTGAAGATTGTGGCGCTTCCTTCTTCGGCCAGCGCCCTGCGAACAGGTGCCACGGCTTTGAAGGCGGGATGATACAGCGGCGCGAAAAGAAAGCAGCATCCCGCGGCCTCCAAGGCGGCCTCAGGCGGCAGATCGATCGGAATGCCAAGGGCTTCGAGCACGTCGGCGCCGCCGCATTTCGAAGTGATCCCGCGGTTTCCATGTTTGACGACTCGCGCGCCGCAGGCAGCGGCCATGAACATGACAGCCGTGGAAATATTGATAAGCCCCACCTTGTCCCCGCCCGTCCCACAGACATCGAGCAATCCTCCGCCCAAAGCCGGACGAACGCCACGGGCGAGCAACACGCCGACAAACGCGGCAATCTCGGCAGGCGTTTCGCCCTTGGTATGAAGAGCCCTTAAGAAGTCCGCGCGCTCAGACAGCGCAATACCCTCATCGAAAAGATAATCGCACGCCACCGAGATTTGATCCGCAGTGAGATCAGCGCCCACGCGGAGGATTTTAGTGAGGGTTGCAAGCACGGTTCCCAAAAACAATGGTAACGATCACGCCAAAGAGCAAGTGCGCTCGAACAGCCGCCGGATCGCTCCGATCACAGGGTGAAAATCGCCGCCTCTCTCGATATTCACGCGCGGGCGAGGAATTCGAGAAATTCCTTTGCGCTCCACTGGCCGGGTACCTGGGGTTTGTCCAACCAGCCATAATTGAGCACCGAGCCGGATTTCGCGAAGAGCAAGCGCGAAGACCGGCCCAGAGCACCCATTCCCATGACCGCGAGGGGTCCGGGCGCCTCCTCCAAGAGAACAAGCAGACGCGCAACCTCGGCGGGAGTCTCAGTCCTGGCAGCAATCTTTACAATGTCCGCGCCTGCCCCGCGCGCTCTCGCGCCAATGCTGCGCAGCCTGGCAAGAGAGGGAGTGGTCTCGAAATCATGGAAGGAAACGATCGCGATTTTCTTCTCGCTTCGGACCGTCTCCAGCAAATTCCCAAAGCGTTTGGTGGATCGCATTTCAATGTCCACAGCCGCGGCCGCCGGGAGCAGCGCCAGATATTGAACAAGCCGCTGCTCCTCGCCAATTGGCCTCGCACCGCCTTCGTCCATGCGGCGCACCGTGAGGATGGCGGGCCGAGAAAGCGCCGCGAGTTGTTGAAGGGAAGGGAGTTTTGGCAGAGCGTCCACCCTCACCTCGACCGCGTGAAGCGCGGGATTTTCCGCTTCGGCAAAGCCGCCCATGGTATGAATGACGCCGACCACATTCGAGCGCCGAAGATCAATTCGCTTTTCCATTTGACGCAGACTCGGTGATGCTAAAATAAAGATCCGACTGTTGCGCGAAAGGCGAGAGGCCGCTTCATGATTGCACGAAAAGAGGAAATCAGCCTTCAACTCAACCAGGTAATCGATGCGCTGCTTCTGGGCGGAGTGTTCTGGCTATGCCATTTCCTGAGCTCCAGGAGGCTGGTCGCCCTCGACGCGCTCGAGGTTCCGGGACTCTCGCACTTTCTCTGGATGCTCGCTGTCATCATTCCCTTCGGGCCATTTTTGCTCGAACTCCAGGGCTTTTACAATTACCAGCTCGAAAAAAGTATTGCCAAGTCGCTGAGCCAGATTGGGCAGGCTGGCTTCTGGCTCCTGGTCATTCTCGGATCGGCTTTCATCTTTCTTCGCCTGGAAGTCCAGAGCCGCACCGTATTCATCCTTTTTTGCGTCGCCGCCCCTGCCGCGCTGCTTCTCAAGGAGCGCATCTACATCGCGCACCGCACGATGCGCCTGAGGCACGGGGAAACCGGCGAGCGCATCATTCTGGCGGGGGAAACGGACAAGGCGCAAAAGATCCTTCAAGGGTTTTCCCCCAGCCAGCGCCTCGAGATTCAGGTGGTTGATATCGTGGATTTGGAGCATCTGGGCACGGAAGCCCTCGTCGAGGCCATCCATCGTCACAACGTCGGACGAGTGATCCTGACGTTCAGCCGCATCGAACTGGACAAGGTGCGACGGGCGATCGAGGCCTGCGAGGTCGAAGGCGTCGAGGCCTGGTTGAGCGCGGATTTCGTTCACACGTCTGTGGCGCGTCCCTCCTTCGAGACCCTCGGCAAGCGTCCCATGCTTGTTTTTCGAACCACCCCGGATCTTTCCTGGGCACTCCTACTCAAGAACGTGACCGACGGCATCATCGCCGCTGCCGGTTTGATTGTGCTGGCGCCGCTGCTCGCTCTTATTGCTCTGGCGGTAAAGGCGACTTCGCCTGGTCCCGTCATCTTCTGGCAGCGAAGGGCCGGCATCCATGGAAAGCCCTTCACGATGCTTAAGTTCCGCACGATGTACATCGACGCGGAAACCCACCGCTCCGGTTTGCTGGGCCAGAACGAAATGAATGGGCCGGTTTTCAAGATTCAAAAGGATCCGCGGCTCACCCCAGTCGGCCGCTGGTTGCGCCGCAAAAGCCTTGATGAGCTGCCCCAGCTGGTCAATGTGCTGCTCGGCGATATGAGCCTGGTCGGACCGAGACCGCTTCCGCTCTACGAGGTGGAGAAGTTCACCAATGCTTGCTACCGGCGCCGCCTGAGCATGAAACCCGGACTTACCTGCCTCTGGCAAATTCGAGGGCGCAATAACGTGACGAGTTTCGACGAGTGGGTGCGCATGGATCTCGAATACATCGACCATTGGTCTCTCTCTCTGGATCTGCTCATTCTCCTCAGAACGATTCCCGCCGTGCTGGCAGGCGCCGGAGCGAAATAGACCGCTTCGCCCAGGGAACGCAGGCTCCCGCCGGGAACGCCGTGCCTTTTAGTTGTTTACTCCAATAGCGATTCATTTAAAATTCGAAAGACATGCCCTATCTTAACTACCCCCTTCTGATCATTGCCGCGGTCCTTTGCGTCGCGGATCTTTCCGCCTTGGGCCAGGCGACAAACACTGATTACAAGATTGTTAAGATCGAGCCGAGCTTCCTGGAATCTCCAACCTATTCCGGTCCGCGCTATGACAAGCGCGGCGGGAGAGCCAAGCCGTGGCTCGAAGTCGAAGTGGCCTTCGACTGGCAGCCGCGACTAAGGGATCCCAAATACGCGGACGAGCTGACGTTCAACTATTACATTTTGCTCAAGAACAAATCTCAGCTGTATCCGCAGGGAACGCTTCTGGTCGGCTCGGTGACTCATACGAGCATCCCTCAGGAGAAAGGCATGCATTCGGTTGTTTACGTCAGCCCGCGAGCCTTAGAGCGCTTCTTCGAGGGCAAGGTCCCTGCCAATGCCGAGCAAGCCTTGATGGACGTGGGTGTGACCATCACCAAGCAGGGACAGCAAGTTGCCGCGACCAGCTGGAAGAGCAAATCGGGAGACTGGTGGCCGCAGTTTCAACAGACTCCCGGGTTCGTTCTGAACAAATCCGAGACACCGTTTGCACCGCTCGCGTGGGATTATTACGAGGCGATCAAGCCGAAGGGCGCAGGTCAGTGAGACTGAGTTCCTGATCCTGAGCCCAGCCCGATGGCCGCGCAGTCACGCATCTTCGCCCTCAACCTCGGCATGCAGGTCGTCACGCTTGCCGAATTTCGCGCCGACTCGCGCGGAGCCCTCACGCTCCATGCATTTCAACAGGAGGAGCTTATCGTCGATCCTGCCGCGGATGCCACCCGTCCCGCACAAATCGAAGCGGCCGTCGCGGCCCTCCGCAAGGCGTTGCGCGTCCCCCTCAAGGAGCGCGTGAACGTCTGCCTCCCTTCGCAGTCCGTATTCACCCGCTTCGTAAAATTGCCCGGCTCCACGCCCAGCGAAGTGGACTCCATTATCGGCTTTGAGGCCCAGCAGAACGTTCCCTTCCCCATCGATGAGGTCATTTGGGACTACCAGATCATGGGAGAATCCAAGGAGAATCAATGGGACGTCGCCCTCGTCGCCATCAAGGCGGAGCAACTCGACGAGATCAACACGTCTGTCAATAAAGGCGGCCTCAAGAGTTTCGTCGTGGACGTCGCGCCGATGGCGCTTTCCAATGCGTTTCGCTACAACTACAGCGATCTCGGCGGCTGCTCCCTTCTCATTGACATTGGCGCTCGCACGACAAATCTTGTCTTCGTTGAAGACAAGCGCGTGTTCAGTCGCAGCATCCCTGTCGGCGGGAACACCATTAGCGCCGCAATCTCCAAGGAATTCAAACGGGAGATTACGGTCGGTGAAAAACTGAAAATTGAAAAGGGACTTGTGGGTCTCGGTGGCAACTATGCCGAGCCCGAGCATCCCATCGAGGCGAGAATCTCCAAGGTCGTCCGCAGCACGATGACACGCCTTCATGCCGAGGTTGCCCGCTCGATCTCGTTTTACAGGCAGAACCAATCCGGCACCGCTCCCGTCCGCACCTTTCTGTGCGGCGGCACCGTCAGCCTGCCGTACATGACGGAGTTTTTCAGTGAGAAGCTGCAGATGCCGATCGAACACCTCAACCCGCTTCGGAATGTCACCGTTGCGAGCCAGGAAACTGCCGCGCTGCTTGATGGCAAGGCTCACACCGTGAGCGAGGTCGTCGGCAGCGCCCTCAGGCACCTCGGAAACGTGCCGATGGAAGTGAACCTCCGCCCGCACAGCGTCGTTCGCGAGCAGGATCTCGTCAAACGCAAACCCTTCCTCATCCTGGCAGCCTGCTGCCTGCTCCTTGCGCCGACCGCATGGTGCCTGTATTTCAGCCGCGGCACAGCCATCACCCGAAGCATGCTCGACAGCGTGAACGCGGATGTTGGAAAGTTGGAGACGGTCGCCAAGCAGTTCGATCGTCTGGAAGCAGAGAACAAGCGGCTTCAGGAGGCAGCCGGACCGCTGCTGCTCGCCATTGCCGAGCGTGCTTCCTGGGCCGAAATTCTGGAAGAACTCGGCGCCAAACTTCCTTCACGTTTCATCTGGGTGACGGAGATAAAGGCGCTATCAGACGGAAAGCCCTACGTGCAAGGCGCTAACCCGCCGCCTGCGACTGCCCAGCAAAGTGACGCCCCCAACCAGCCCGGTTCTGCGCAGCGGCCCGGCCAGCAATCGACCGACGCGCAGGCAAAGATCGACGGCCTTGAGATCAGCGGCCTTTACCTTGCCAACCCTCCGAACGAAAAGGAGGCGCGTGTCATCGACGAATTCGTCGATCAGCTCCAAAAATCGGAAGTCTTTAAGATCGAGGAGAAGGACAAAGCCAGGGTGGTCGTTCAACGCACAACGCCCGACGGCCAAAGTTGGGCCTACGGCTACACGATTGTGCTGCCCCTGCGAAATCCAATCTCCCTGCCATGAGCTGGCTCAAAGAAAACTCGTTCGTTGCCGGACTTGTGGCAGCGACCCTTATCCTCGGCGCCGCTTTGGTCTTCCTGATGATGCGGCTGATGGCCGAGTATCAAGACACCTTGGATGCCTACGCGCAGGTCGTCCAAAAACTCCACGGTCTCCAAAACCGTTCTCCATTTCCCAGCGCTGAGAACTTCGAGAAGAGCCGCCTGCTCGAAGAGCAATACAAGAAAGAGGTGGATTCCCTGCGCGCTCAGCTGGCAAAAATGGAGACGCCGGTCACTCCCGATGTCCAGCCTCAGAAATTCCAGGATGACCTTCGTTCCGCCGTAAACCGAATTGTTGAAAAAGCGGCGGCGGCAGGGGTCGAGTTGCCGAAGGGCTTCTACCTGGGGTTCGGCCAGTATGCGAACAGCCCGCCCACCAAGTCCGCCGCTCCCGCCCTGGCACGGCAACTCGGCATTATCGAGAAAATCGTCACGAACTTGATTGACTTCAAGGTTCAATCCATTGACAGCCTCAACCGGCTCCCTCTGCCCGAAGAATCCCCCGCCCCCAGTTCCCCAAAGACTGAAGAACCGCGGCAGCGCGGCGGACAGCCCGAATCAAAAGCAGCCGGTCTGAAACGGCTGCCCTTTGATCTCGCGTTTACTGCGGAACAGGGCAGGCTGCGCCTGGTTTTCAACTCACTGCTCGATTCCGATCAGTTTCTCATTGTTCGCAATCTCGCCCTTCAAAACACGGCGCGCGTCGGTCCCCCGGTCTCCGGCCAGAGCGGCGCAAGCGGAACTCCACCCCGGCTTCCCGCTGTTCCAGGCAGCGCGATCAACGTGCAAAAAGGCTCCGGGCCCGCCGACGAACTCAACGTGATTCTGGGCCGCGAAAAGGTCAAGGCGTCCATGCACATCGAAATCATCGATTTCTTCCCGCCACCCCCGGAGCAAAAAAAATAATCTGACATGGACTGGCCGAGGAAGAATTTGGATAAGACGATCCTGATCATCGCCGCCGTTGTGCTGTTGGCCTGCTGCGGAGCGATCATCACCAGCGTCCTATCCTTCCGTGATCATTTCGCCGGGAGAGACGGTCCCAAGCCGACAGACAGGGCCATCAAACCCCTTCCGCTAAGCGCTCTGACTGCGGCGCTGGAAAAGCTCAAGTCGCCCCCGAACTGGCTCGGGCACGATGGTTCCCTTCTCGTCTCGCGTCCATACGTTCTGGTCGATGGCTCACTTATCGATCCCCTTGAAGGGAACAAGAATCTCCACGAGCCCATAAAAAACTCCTGGCTAATCAAGTACGACCTTCCTTATTGGGAAACCAACGTCAAGGAACAGGATCCCGACGGAGACCACTTCAGCAATCTCGAAGAATACCTCGCGGGCACGGATCCGCGCGATAGGAACTCCATACCGCCTTTTTATACAAAGCTGCGGCTCCTGCGATTCATCTCAAAGCCGTTTCGCCTCATTTTCACCGGAACCCCGGACGATGGCCAGACGTTCACAATCAACACGAGGGATCGCGGAGGGCGAACCCGCTTTGTCGAAAAGGACCAGATGATCGAAGGAACGCCTTATAAGGTCATCTCTTACGAAAAGAAAACAGATAAGAAGAACGAAATTGAAATCGATGCTTCGATCCTCACGATCGAAAATACCCAGACCGGTCAGAAAATCGTGCTTGTTGCCAACAAGGAAGCCAATGACCCTACGTCCTATGGCGAGTTCCTTTACCTCTATGACAACTCAAAATTCACCGTAAAAAAGGATGACGAGTTTGCATTGACTCCCGAAACAGACCGGAAATACAAACTCATTGACATTTCGGAGAAGGAGGCCCTAATACAAGACCAGCAAACCCGGGAGCAACACCAAATTCCTCCCGCACAATGAGAGTGAGAGCCGCTGCCTAAACGTCTGACGATGCGCGCCTTAAACAGCGAATCGCATCGGTAAGCAGATTGGGAGAAACTTCTCGTCCCTCAAGAATCCCCAATTTACCCGTGCTTCACTGCAAATCCGCCCTTAAAATGAAGTCGCAAGTCCTGATCGCAATGGCCGCCGCTTCCTTGGCGCTTAGCACGGCCCTTAGCCCGGCGCAACAGGCCCAAGGCAGTGCCGAACGCGAGATTCGCAGGCAGGAAGCCATGGACGAATGGGCTCAAAAGGCCGTCAACAAGGGGACCGAGGCGATGAGGAATCAGGACTACGAAAGCGCCTTTGCCTATTTCAAGAGCGCGGTCGATGTCCTGCCCAGCAGCGGACCGGCGACCCACTCGATTCGCGAGACCGCGCTGGACGGCTTCTGTCGCGCAGCCGTCAAGCTGGCTGAGCAACGCATTTCCGAGGGCCGCTATCAGGACGCAAACACGACTGTGGCGGCGGTGCTCGAGGAACGCTACGCGCCCGGCTACGGGCCGGCGCTGGCCCTCCAGGAGAAGCTGAAGGATCCCACCAGATACAACAGGGCGCTCACGCCCGGATTCATCGCCAACGTCGAGGAGGTGAAGCAACTCCTGCTCGAGGCCGATGGTTTCTACGCGTCGGGCCGCTTTGATCTCGCCTTCAAGCGCTACGAGCAGGTTCTTAACATCGACAAATACAACATAGCCGCGCGGCGCGGGATGGAACGCGTCAATGGCGCCCGGCAAAAATACGCGACGGCCGCTTACAATGAAGCCCGGGGCGATATGCTGAGGCAGGTCGACAAAGGCTGGGAATTGCCTGTCCGTCGCTTCGAGGTCGGTGCATCGACCATCATTGAGCAGCCGCAAATTGACACGCGCGGCACCTCGTTGATCAACCGCAAGCTCGACGAAATAGTCATTCCCCGCATCGACTTCCGGGATGCGACAATTCGCGAGGCTTTGGATTTCATCAAACAGCGCGCCGTCGCTCTTGATACCACCGAACAGGACCCCTCGCGAAAAGGCATAAACATTGTGCTCAAAGCCGCTGCCGATTCTCCGGAAGCCAATTCCAGGATCACCCTTTCCCTGAACGATATTCCCCTCCGCGCCGCGATCGACTACGTCGCGAAAGCCGCGAATCTCAAACTGAAAATCGAGCCCTACGCCGTCGCGGTTGTTCCGCAGTCCGAGCCGACCGATATCCTCATCACCAAGGAGTACAAAGTTCCGCCCGGTTTCATCACGTCTCTTCCGGCCTCTGGTCAGCCCGCCAACGCGCCGGGTCCGGGAGGCCAGAATCTCGCTCCCGGATCGCAATCGGCTGTTCAGTCCCGCTCGGGCGCCAGGGAGTTCCTGGAAGCCCAGGGCGTCACGTTCCCTCAAGGCGCCAGCGCGAACTTCATCGCGAGTTCAAGCAAGCTGATTGTCAAAAACACCCAGACCAATCTCGATCTGATTGACACGCTGGTGGAGACGCAAATGACGGCGCCTCCCAGTCAGGTGGAGATCGAGTCGAAGTTCCTCGAGGTGACACAGACCAACCTCAAGGAAATGGGCTTCGACTGGCTGCTCGGCCAGTTCGCCTTGCCCTTTGGGACCGGCGTCTACGGGAGCGGCGGCACTCAAGGGGTGGGAGGAACCGCCCCGAATTCGTTCCCCTTCGTGGTGGGAGGCGTCCCCGTTGGTCAAAACCCGATCACGGCGGGCAATCGTTCCGGCTCCACCGCGATCACCGCCAACGCGGTCGACGGCTTGCTTTTCGGCAGTCCGGCGGGCCCGGCACCCGCCCTCCTTTCCGTTGCCGGGATCTTTACGAATCCCCAGTTTCAAGTCGTTATCCGCGCCCTGAACCAGCAAAAAGGCGTCGATCTGGTGAGCGCTCCGAAGGTCACCACCAAGAGCGGCCAGCGGGCGACCATACAGATCATCCGGGAATTCCGCTATCCGACCGAGTACGATCTGCCTCAAGTCACTCAGACTCCGGGATCGATTTACACCCCGGCAACCCCGACAACTCCGACTTCGTTCGAAACAAAACCCGTGGGAATCACACTGGAAGTCGAGCCGACGGTCGGACCCGACGGCTACACCATCGACCTCATTCTCTCGCCTCGCGTCGTCGAATTTGACGGCTTTATCAACTACGGAAGTCCCATCAACACCGTTGTCACCACCGTAGGCCTTGGTCTTAGTGCCAACTTCCTGGTCACCCCTAACGTGATCAACAAGCCCGTCTTCTCGACTCGCGAAGTGACCACTGAAGTGACGGTTTACGACGGGCAGACGGTGGTCATTGGCGGCCTGATGCGTGAGGACATTCAGAAAACCGAGGACAAGGTTCCCATCTTGGGGGATATCCCTCTTGCGGGAAGGCTCTTTCGCACGACGGCCGATCAGCACATCAAGCGAAACCTGATCATGTTCGTCACTGCGAGTTTGCTGGATCCCGCCGGCCAGCCGCTGATCAAAGTCGATGACGAAAAGCAGATCGTGGCTGAGCCGAGTGCCACGGCCGTCGAACAGGAAGTCATTCCGGGCGATGCAACTTCGATACCGCCGCCTCAATAGCCGCATTCCCCGCTTATGAAATTCCTCCCAACCATTTTCCTGCGGAAGCCCGTCCTTGCGGCCCTCGGGCTGGCCTTTCTTGGGACGCAGGCGCACGTGCTCGCCCAGAACATCGAATCCATGTCCGACAAGGAAATTGTCCGCCGTCAGGAAAACCTGCTCGTCGGGGAAAAGCTTATTGCGGCGGGAGACAAAGCGGTGGCCGAAAAAGATTACGAATCTGCGTACACCAATTACCTCGACGCGCTCAACGCGATTCCTGCCGGCTCAGCGGCAGGTGATTTGCGTGCGAAGACCCTTTCGAAATTTACCAGGGCTGCGCTTCGCTACGCGGAAAAGCTAATCGCTGACGGCCGTTTCAGCGATGCGGAGCGCGTCGCCAAAACCGTTTTGCTGCCGGAATACGATCCCCAAAACAAGGCCGCCGTTCAGCTGCTGTCCAACCTCGAACAGCCCGACTATTACAACAAGACAGTTACACCGCAGTTCGCCGCGGACCGCGAGGAGGTAACCAAACTGCTCTACGAAGCCGACGGTTTCTACCAGGCCGGCCGCTACGATCTGGCAATTAAACGGTATGAGCAGGTCCTCAACATCGACCGCTACAATATCGCTGCCCGGAAGGGGATGGAACAGGTCACCCTCGAAAAGTCGAGGTATTACGTCAATGCCTACAACGAAACCCGCAGCCGGATGCTTTGGATGGTCGATCAAAAATGGGAACGGCCCGTCCACCGCTTCCAGGCAGGACGTTCCACCGCGACCGAAACCCAGACGCGCGGGACCGTACGCGGCACGGAGGCGACCATGGCAAAGCTCAATCGCATCATTATTCCAAAAATTGACCTGCGCGACGCGACGGTGCGGGAGGCGGTGGAATTTCTCAAGCAACGCAGCCGGGAACTCGACTCGTCGACGGAAAACCCCCAGGATAAAAGGGGTGTAAACATCTTTCTGAAACTCAATCCTTCGCCCCAGAGCCCGCCAGCACCAGACTTGAACGCCGTGCCGCCCGTTGAAGGCGCCGCCGCACTTCCTCCGGTTGGCGGCAGCGCCGACACCAAGGTCACGCTTTCCTTGACAAACGTTCCCTTGATCGAGGCCCTGCGTTACCTGACCGAGCTCGCCGGACTCAAATACAAGATCGAACCCTACGCCGTCTCGATCGTCCCCATCACGGAAAATACGACGGATCTTGTTACCAAGAAATACCGGGTTCCACCCGGCTTCATTCCCACCTCTCCCTCAGGAGAAGCACCCCCTTCACCCGGAGCGGCGCGCGCCGAAGTCACAGAGAACCGCATCGGAAGCCGCACGAACGCGTTGGATTATTTGCAGTCCCAAGGAGTCAGTTTCCCAAGCGGTGCCTTCGCTCAATACGTCCCGGCCAGCAGCGAACTGATCGTGCGCAACACGCCGGATGCGATCGATCTGATTGATTCTCTTGTGGACGCCGCGATCGGCGTTCAACCCACGCAGGTGGAAATTGAATCAAAATTCCTGGAGATTACCCAGAATAACGTCAAGGATCTGGGCTTTGACTGGCTCCTTGGCCCGTTTCAACTCGACAGCACAGGAGCTTACGCAGCGGGTGGAACGCAGGGATTTGGCTCGGCACCCGACCCCGCAGCATACCCTTTTGCAGTCGGGGGGGTGCCCGTCGGGCAGAACCCTATAACCGGGGGATTGAGATCGGGCTTCGGGTCGGGTCCCAACCAAGCCATCAGCGTAAATGGGATCGACGCCTTGTTGACTGGAATCTCGAGTGGCGCGGCGCCGGGCATTTTCGGCGTTTCCGGAATATTTACCAATCCGCAGTTTCAGGTCGTCATTCGAGCTCTGAATCAGAAGAAGGGTGTCGATCTCATGTCGGCCCCTAAAGTCACCACCAAGAGCGGACGCAAAGCCATCGTACGCGTGGCAAGGGAGTTTCCGTATCCAACCGAATTTAGTCCCCCAGAGCCGCCACCGCCGACCTCGAGTACCAGTGGAACGAGCGTTGCACCTCCGCCGGGAACTTTCGTCAGCCAGGGTGTGGTCACCCCGTCGACTCCGACAGCGTTCGAAACGAGGAATCTCGGAGTTACCCTCGAGGTTGAGCCGATCATTGGTCCTGATGGCTACACCATCGATCTCAACCTTTCGCCGGAGGTGGTCGAATTCGACGGATTTATCAATTATGGCTCTCCGATCCTTGGTCCCATCCTCCGGCCGCTACCTGCCCCTGGAGTTATCGCCTCAACGGTCCTTACTCCAAACGTAATCAATCAGCCCATTTTTTCGACGCGCAAGGTCACCACGAGCGTAAGCATTTGGGATGGTCAGACAGTGGCACTGGGGGGGTTGGTTCGCGAGGATGTTCAAAAGGTTCAGGACAAGGTCCCGATCTTGGGTGACATTCCGCTCGCCGGGCGTCTGTTCCGCTCCAACGTGGATCAAAAGATCAAACGCAATCTCATCATCTTTGTCACGGCGCGTTTGATGGATGCGGAAGGCAGGCCGGTGCGTTTGGATGATGACGCCGAGGAGACCGTCGAACCTTTGGGCCTTCCTCAGGAGCTTGCGCACCCGGCTTTCGAGAGCCCGAGCTTTGGAAAATAGACTTCTCTGATCAGGGGGATAACCGAAAGGACGCGCCTCGCAGGTTCTTACGTCGAGGCATAGTAGGTTGGACGGACATCGGTCACCCCATTTGCTTCGTATGCCTATCCTCGGAATAACTGGGGGGATCGCTTGCGGAAAATCCACCTTCCGCAATCTGCTCCTGCAACGCGTCCAGGCGGAGTCCTTCGACTCCGACGCCTGTGTGAGCGAATTGCTCGAGGAAGATAAGTCCGTCAGGGAACAAGTGGTCGGGAAAATCCATCCGGCCGCTTACACGGCGGAAGGAAGGCCCGATCGCGCTCTGCTGCGGGAACTCATTTATCGAGACCCCGGCAAAAAACGAATCCTTGAGGGAATCCTTCATCCGATAGTTCGCGAACGCTGGTTGAAGGAGGCGGAGAAGGCCGCGACTGGCCGGAAGCTTTTCGTCGTGGATATTCCCCTCCTCTTTGAAACCAACGCCGAATCCCATTTCGATCGGATCATCACCGTGGGTTGTTCCACGGAAACCCAGCTCGCCCGGCTAAGTGGACGC
This sequence comes from uncultured Verrucomicrobiae bacterium, assembly GCA_963763735.1. Lineage (GTDB taxonomy): Bacteria > Verrucomicrobiota > Verrucomicrobiia > Chthoniobacterales > Terrimicrobiaceae > DASTFP01. The sequence continues at coordinate 202,384 of CAVXQK010000025.1, forward strand.
CAGGGTATGACACACGAGATTTCAAAAAGAATCATTGTCTCGCAGATGCCCATCGACATCAAAGTCTCCCGATCACACCACGTTATCTGGAATGACGGGACTCTTGACGCCCTGACCACCGAGACCGAGCTTTTTTCCCGCTACTTGCATGACCGATACGGTTGAAAATCCCCCCCCGACAAGCGCTGTCCCGCAGCCGTTGTCACTGAATGATCTTCAGCAGTTGAGCCTTCAGGAGCTCGCCACCCGCGGCACCCAGCTCGGCATGCGACTGCGCGCCGAGACTTCCCGCCATCACATGGTGCTCGATCAGGCGCGTTTTCACCTCGCCCAGGGCGGCGTGGTGTTCGCCACGGGCTTTCTGGAGTTCACTGCCGAACACGGCATCCTCCGGTGGCCGGCCTTCAACTTAAGACCGGGACCCGACGACGTCACCATTCCGTCCTCCCTGTCTCGCCCTCTCGACCTTCGCCCCGGCCTGATGCTTCGATGCGCCTTGCGGCTTCCGCAGGATCGCGAGCGCGGCCTGATCGCCGAATCGATTCTTGAAATTGAAGGCATTCCCGCCGCCCAATGGCAGACGCCGCCGGAATTTGACAAGCTCACTCCTCTCTTCCCGAATCGGCGGATTTTTCTGGAGGCGGTTCAGAGCCCCTCAATCAGCTCCCGCGCTGTCGATCTGATCGCCCCTCTGGGCATGGGTCAACGCGGCCTTATCGTGGCGCCGCCGCGCGCCGGGAAGACGCTCATGCTCAAAGCGCTTGCCACGGCCATCCGCGCGAACCATCCGGAAATCGTGCTGATGCTTCTGCTCGTGGATGAACGCCCGGAAGAGGTCACCGACTTGCGCAGCGATCTGGACTGCGAAATCTACAGCTCGACTTTTGACGAACCCGTAAGCCGTCACGTGCAGGTTTGTGAAGCCGTGTCGGAGCGAGCCAAGCGTCTTGTGGAGCTTCGAAAGGATGTCGTCATCCTGCTCGATTCGATTACCCGCATGGCCCGTGGCTACAACAACCTGCAGCCAAACAAAGGGCGCATCATGAGTGGTGGCGTGGACGCCAAGGCTCTGGCTCGACCCCGCAAGTTTTTCGGATCCGCCCGAAACGTCGAAGAAGGGGGAAGCCTTACCATTCTTGCCACCGCCCTCGTCGAAACCCAGAGCCGGATGGACGATTTGATTTTCGAGGAGTTCAAGGGCACCGGCAATATGGAGATTCACCTTGATCGCTCCATCGCCGAGCAGCGCATTTTCCCGGCAATTCACATCGTCAAATCGGGTACGCGGCGCGAGGAACTGCTCTACCATCCCGACGAATACGAGCGAATCGTCGTCCTCCGACGCCAGCTTTCCGAACTCCCCGCGGCGGAAGCGATGGAAGTGCTGGCAAACAATCTCCAGCACACCAAGTCGAACGCCGAGCTCCTGCTCACCGGTCTGCGAGGCCTCTAGGGCAAGAGCGGCTCTCGGGGACAGCTCTCACATGCCGCGCACGCCGAACCTTCGCTTTGCGGTGGTCGCCGGCACGCTTTGCCTCGCCTTCGCGCTCTTCATCAAACTTCCGACTCTGAAGTATCCCGTTTCGAATTGGGATGAATTGATCTATCTGGAGCTCTCCAGGCACTGGCTGGAAACAGGTTCGTATTCGCTTGCCGGCAGCGACCTGCTCAACCGTCTTCCCCGGAGCTTCTACGATCACCCGGTCTTTCATCATCCTCCGGGCTTTTCAATGCTTCTGGCTCCGTTTGTTCTGACAAGATCGGATCAGCTTGCGGTGACGCTTTCATGGCTCGGACAGGCTCTCTCGCTCGCTGCGGTCGCGCTGGTTGGCTACGAACTATTGCTTCGCAACAAACCAGCCGGCTTCCGTGACCGCTGCGTCTTTTTACTCCCTCTGGTTGCCGCCGCGACCGATCCGTTGATGAACTTTATCGCCCGGAAGATCTGGATGGATAATCTCCTGGCGGGCACGACGACCCTTGCTCTTTGTCTGGCTTGGCTGAGTGGCAGAAATGAGCGCTGGCGCGCCTGGCTTTTCGCCGCGGGAGGCATGGCGGCTTTCGCATGTTCCTTGAAGGTCACCGCATCCATCGCGCTCCCGTTCGTCGCATGGCTCGCCATTCCGAAGGATCGCAGAGAGTTCATCGTACGCCTCACGGTGGCCCTGCTCCCCGGCGCTTTAGTTCTGGGGGCCTGGTTTCTTTACTTCCACGCGCATACCGGTGTCTGGCTTCCTTATTGGACACGGCCCGATGAAGCCTTCCTGAAGGCAAATCCCTTTGTCGCCGCATCCGCCAGTCAATCCGTTGCCTCGTATCTCATCAAGGTGCTCGCGTGCATACCGTTCTTCGTAGTCCTTATTCTTAGCATTCCCTTTTCCCGGGTTCCTTTCCGTTCGACGTTGGAGAAAATATCCTCCGGCTGGATCCTTTCATCCCTCGCGCTTTTTGCTTTGCTCGGATCCGCGGGGTTTGCCAAGGAAGCGCGGTATCTGGCTCCGCTGGTCCCGGCCGTTTGCTGGCTCTTCTACTCAAGATACGACGTCGAAACCCCGAACGTCGCGACGAGAAACGATCAAATCTTTCCGCTTTTCCTCCTGGCGACCGTTGGCGGCGCGATGCTGGCAGGTTACTACCTGCTTGTGCCCCAATACGACGAGATTCTCAGTCCCGTCGAGTTGCTTATGCTCATCTTCGCGGGAAAGACATAGAGCGACCAGCCAATGCAAATCCGGGTTCAAGGCGTTGCCTCGGGACCTGGAGCATCCCTCGTAAATGAATTTCGAAAAGCGAGGTCAGAGCATGGCAAGAACGCTGGGTGAGTTGCTCGGGGCCTGGCGATGAAGTCACTAAGGAAGTCAGCTTTTTGAGGTGTAACCAGAGACATTTGGTCTCTGATCTGCGTCCCTCTGTGACGGTATGAAGTCATGCAGCAACCGGCAACGCCCCTTGGGTGTGGGTGCCCGACCAGGCAAGCCGTCAGCGACGTGAACTCCTGCATGTCTACGGCAAAGCCGTTGCCGACCACACCGCAGCCGGCAACTCGCTGCGGGCCTTCCTCAACGGCAACGCCATTGGCCCCGCCGAGCGCAACCTCGAGTTGGAGAGCACCCGGCAATGGATCCTTAAAACAACGCGACTGGTCCCTTGCAAAGCGAGATCCTTGCCGAGCACTTCGGCGATCTGGAGGCCTGCAAAGAGCGCCGCAAGCGCCTCTACCGGCTCATCGCTGCCGAGATGAGCGGACAGCCCCTGATGCTGCGCGCGATGAAGGTGCTCGGCGTAGGCCTCATCAACGCCTTCGCGCTCCTGGCCGTTATTGGCGACGTGCGCCGCTTCGAGCGGCCCGAAAAACTCGTGGCCTCCATCGGGCTCAATCCCGGCCAGCGCCAAAGCGGGACAGGCAAAAACATCAAACTCGGCATGGGCAAAAGAGGCCGGGGGACCTCCGTCATCTCCTCATTCAAGGGGCTCACGCCGTTTTGCGCACGGGCCGCGCCACAGCCCTGGGCCAATGGGCTGGAAACTCTTCGCCCGAAAAGGCAACCGCAATGTCGCCGTCGCCGCTGTGGCCCGCAAGCTCCTGGTCCCGGTCTGGCACATGCTCTCGGGCAACCCGCCCACCGCCTTGGAAACCGACAAAAGCTTCACTCTCAAACTCTACAAGCTGGCCGTGAGCCTCGGAAGCTCCCTGCGCAGCAAACTCCAACTCGGCGACACTCTGCTCCAAGGCGTCCAAGAGCTTCGGCGCCGAACTCTTCAACCCCTCTAGAAATGAGCGCTCCAAAACCAACCGGTTTGCTGGGGGCTATGCACCCCCAAACCCCGCACCGCTCGCCGCGGCAGGCGTTCGGGGGGAACCTCCAGCTACTACGGCTCGGCGGGAGCCTCGCCCTCCCCTTATCGCCGTTTCGGAAATTCTTTTCGGCATTGGCTCTAAAGGGTTGCGGTTCTAACCTTCCCGGTTCTTAACCCGTTTGCGCATTCCGCTTTTCAAACCTGAAAAGCCGGGCGCAGTATTTTCGCGGCAGGGTAATTCTTACCTTCCCACTCAACCAGGACAGCTTGGGACGCCGCACCTGCGGGTAGATACACTTGAAGGTTTCCCTTTTCGCCCCCGCCGGCAAGGAGATTGCCGCGCTCGCGCCTGTTCCGTCGAACCGCCAAACGGCCAGGTAGCCGATCGAGCCGCAATCAAGCCCAAATGCCGCCCAACCATCGCCGAACCGCGGCAATCCCAGCGGCCAGAAGGGGAGTCCCTCTGGAATATGGGAACGGATTCCCTTGTACAAGGCGATGCCCTCTTTAACCAACCGCAAACGCGCGGGCGAGATTTCGTGGAGGAGGCCGCTCTGGTGAACCCGCAGGAGCAGCCCGTTGACCATGTTAAAAATCGTCTCCTCCTCGTCCGCGTCCTTCAAAGGATAACTCCAGACCGCCGCTTGCTCGGGGGTGACTGCAGACGCGCAGGCCGCCGCAATCACCGCGTTAAGGCGGTAGTCGGTCTGATCGGAAACCGACTGGATGCTGTGGACCGAAAGCTGCGCATAGTCCATCCGCAAGCCGCCGCTGGAACAGTTTTCGATCACCAACTGCGGATGGGCGGCAAAGACACCCCTAACCCACTCGAGGTAAGCCCGGTTGTGCTCGAGCAGCCCGTCCCCGGGCCCATCGGACGCGTAATCTGTTCCCGGTCCCGCGTTGATGTTGTAGTCCATCTTCAGATAGCCGATTCCAAATTCCTGAATCAACCGTTCGACGATTCGATTCGCGTGCGCGCGCACTTCGTGATTGCGAAAGTCGAGTTGATAGCGCCCGTGATCGATGAGCCGCTTCCCGTCCCGCAGGAAGAACCAGGCATCGGGCAGTTCACGCGCCAGCGAACAATTAATGCCCATCACCTCGATTTCCAGCCAAAGGCCGGGAATCATCCCTTTTCCGCGAATGCGCTGGATGACGTCCATCAGACCGGATGGAAAACGCGTCGTCGAGGGCTGCCAGGCGCCGACCGATTCCCACCATGTTTCGCCGATCTCCGCATACCAACCGGCATCGATGACGAAATACTCGGCGCCGACTTCGGCCGCCGTGTCGATGACGGGAATCAAGGATTCCGTGGTGGGATTTCCCCACAGGCAGTTCATGTAGTCGTTGAAGATGACGGGAAGCGATTCCATGTCCGGGTGCCTGCGCCGCGATAGCCTCCTTGCAGTAGTCAGCGTTCTGAGGGCGGCTTCCAGCCTTCCTTCAACACGGGCGAAAGTCACCGGCGGCGATTCGAATGTCCCGCCAGTCGCGAGTCTCTTGCTCCAATGGCCCTCGCGATAGGTGGGTCCGGAGGCGCGCAGAAAAAGGTCATGAGCCACATCGCTGACCTCCCAATGCCAGGAGCCGTTGTGCTCGATTTGCCAGATGATCGTCGTCCCCGTCTCCGCGTTCTCCAACGCGCCCATGGGAAGGTGCTCGAGCGTCGACCAGGTCCCTTGATTGGAAATCGCAACGCGATTGAGAGAAAAGCCGCTTCCCTTCCGGTCGCGATAGGCGGCGCTCAGCCCAAAGTCCGCAAGCTTTCCCGACCGCCATTGACACTCTGCGCACCAGGAATTGTCGGCAACATGAAGCCGCATCTTGTTTTGCCACGGGCCGTCCCCCCCTTGGGAGAGGCCGAAGAGCGCCAGGGAACTCACAAACTCGACCAGGATCGCCTCAGAACCGGAGTTCTCGATCACCGTCCACGTCCGGCAAGCCGGCAAATCGCCAAGGAATTGAAAATACGAGCTCACGATCAACCCTCCCCCCGCTTGCCGGATTTCCCAGACAGGGCCGAGGGCGCTTCGCGAGCGCGCATGGCTCACATAGCGTAGCAACCCGCCGGGATTGGTCCCTGTGTATTTGTTGCCATGATGGTCGTCCTGGTTGAAACCGGCTGCCTGGACTTCGACAAGACGGGCCCACCGCATGCTGGTATCGGCCAGTCTTGATGCGCCGAGCAGGAGCTTGACTGGCTCGTCCGGCGAAATGACCAGCGTGAGGGACAACCTGCGCGTTCCAATTTTGAGGGCACGATGTCGCGGCATGAAGGGATTGGATTTTGGCAAGAGGGCTCGGTAGTCTCTTTGCGTAACGTCTGCACGAGTAATCTGAATCCCACCGGCACCCCTATCAATTGTTTTCCATGGCTCTCACCGTCTATCAACTCGAACACAGCCCCTATTGCATTCCGATCACACGCGCGCTCGGAGCACTGGGACTTCAGTTCGTTGCGCGAAACATTTCCAATGGCGACCGGCGGGAAATTATTGAAATTACCAACGGAGCTTACTATCAGGTCCCGGTCCTCTCCCATGACGGCAAAGTGATCTTCGAATCGTCGCCCTCCTCGATCGACGTGGCGCGATATGTTGACCGGACGTTTGCCGGCGGACGGCTCTTTCCACCACGCTGGGAAGGCCTGCAGCGCATTACAATCCCTTATATCGAGGACAGCGTCGAGAGCGTCACCTTCAAGCTGGTTGACCCGCTCTATCTCCGCCAAATCGAAGACCCCATCGAACGCGCCATGGTGCGACGCCACAAGGAACGAAAATTCGGCGCCGGATGCGCAGAACGTTGGGAAAACGAACGGCCCTCTTTGCAGGCGGAAGCCGAGCGGCTTCTCTCGCCCTTCGACCTCAACCTCGCACACACGCCATTTCTTTTCGACGACAAGCCGGTTTTCAGTGATTTTGCGCTCTTCGGCATTCTGGGAAATCTTACGTATCGCGATTACAACTCCCTTCCGGTCTCATTGACGAACCTCGCGAGCTGGTTTGAGGGGATGCGAACGTTCACGTACCAGTCAAACGCTGAAAATTGATCCAGGAAGTCGTGTGAGCATGTTGTCGGCGACGGGGACGTCGCCGCTACAGCGCGCTTCAGGTGACGTTGACTGAAAAGACGTCATCGCTTTTCACGTCGAGGCAAAATTCGGCGAGGAGCCGGGCTAACGCCTCGAGGTCCGCAAGGTCGATGACCTCGACGGATGAATGCATGTAGCGATTCGGAAGGCCGACGCAGACGGTCGGTATCCCGCCCCGCTGCACGAAGATCGCATCGGCGTCCGTCCCCGTGAAGCGCGGATTAATCTCGAACTGGATCGGAATGGCTTTCTCCGCCGCAATCTTTCGCAACCGCTCGACGAGCACGGGATGATTCGCGCTGCCGATGCTGATGACCGGCCCTTCACCGAGCCTCACATCGCCGTGCTTCGACTTTGAACAGATCGGAATGTCCGTTGCATGTGTCACATCCACGACCAGCGCGGCATCGGGGCGCACGCGATAACCGGCCATTGCGGCACCGTAGAGGCCGTTTTCCTCTTGAATCGTCGAGACCGCGACGACACTCGCACTCAGCCTGTCGCGCTCGGCGAGAAGAAGCCGGAGCGCCTCCGCGGCGGACCACGTGCCGATTCGGTTGTCGCAGGCCCTCGCGGCGATCCGATCGCCCGCCAGCCTGCGAACATCGGCATCCACTGTTACTGCATCGCCGACGCGGGCGAGTTTCTCGGCGCCGGCCTTGGATCCCACACCGATGTCGATGAAGACTTCATGAAATTCGGGGACCTTCTTGCGATCGTCCGGTTCCTGCATGTGAATGGCAAGATGTCCCGTCACGCCGGGAACCGGCCCGGCCAGGCCGTGGACGATGACCCGTTGGCCGCGAAGCATGGCTCTATCGACGCCCCCAATGCCTTTGAAATACAAAAACCCGTCGTCGCTGATATGCGATATCATCAAACCCAGCTCGTCCGAGTGCCCGGCAAGAAGGATCTTCGGCGATCCTTCCGGGTTGAGCGTCCCGAAGACGTTCCCGTAAGAATCGCTCTCGATCTTGTCGGCGAATCGCTCCGCATAGGCGGCCCAGACACGCTGCCCGCGCACTTCGAAGCCCGAAGGCGAAGGAGTCTCCAGGAGCTGCTTGAGAAAATCGAAGGAAAGATCACGCATAAAGGAACAATTCTTTGCGAAAAAATTTCCCCTGCAAAGTCCGCATTTCCAGCGATTTTCCGTAGCATGAAACCGATCCGTCACCCCTCCCGCGGGTCGAAGAAATCCGAAAATCGGGCGGCTTTCCCGGTCTAAATACCGTAACGAAATCACTTTACAGCAAGAAACGACGCAAACGCGCAAACCACAACATATTGTGGCCATCAAAAATTTGGCACACTATATATAGATTCCTGTTGACTCTTTGTCTTTCGTCTCGCACTGTTCAAGGCACCGCCGGGAGACAAGTGATAGGATGAGGGGATGAGGGCAACCGGCGAGAACGCCCCCCTGCAAGAGAAAAGAACAGATATGACCACAACCACGATTACGCTTGGAGACCGTCAATTTGACCTCGATCGCGACAAGGCGGAAGCGGCATACGCCGCCAAGCGCGTCATTAATGGGCGGCAAACAATGTTCTTCAATATCCTACCCCTGAAATACCAGTGGGCTTACGGGCTTTACAAGACGATGAAGGCCAACCATTGGGAGCCTGAGGACATCCAGATGCAGAAGGACTGCGAACAATGGCGGGATCTTACGGGCATCGCGGACATCGAGCGGTGGATCATCAAGATAGGAATCGGCTACTTTTCCGCGGCGGAAGGCATTGTTGGTGACAATATTCTTCACGTCGTGCGCCAGGTCGTCACGGCACCCGAACTCAAACTCGTCCTCGGGCGACACGCCCATGAGGAAAACATCCACGCCGACAGCCTTGTCTATATGATCAGTTCGCTCGGCATCAATCCGCACGAGTGCGAGGCGATGTTCGAGGATATCGCGACGATCAAGGAAAAGACCGATTTTGTGGTGAACAACAGCCGCAAGCTGCGCCGCGACATCGATCTCACGCGGACCGAAAACAAGCAGGCGCTCGCAAAGAACATTTTCCTCTTTGGTCAATGCATGGAAGGCACGCAATTCTATGGCCTCTTTGGCATGGTGCTTGCCCTCTACAGGCAAAACAAATTCCCGGGCATCGGCCAGATGTTCCGCTACACCTTGCGCGATGAATCCAACCACATCGAACTCTTTCGCAAGCTCTTCATCGAGCTCGTGGACGAAAATCCGGACGTGTGGACGGAAGAGTTCCGCGAAGATCTGCGCGCGACTATGGCCGAGGCCGTTCGCCTCGAGAAGCGGTTCATCAAGGATTGTTTGCCGGTTCATGCCGTGGGCCTCACCGCAGACGAATTTCTCGCCTACATCGATTACATCGGCGACCGCCGCCTCGAAGGTGTCGGCCTGCAACCTCTCAGTGGCTCCAGCTCCAACCCCCTCCCGTGGCTCGCCGAATTGATGGACATGAAAAAGGAAGCAAATTTCTTCGAATCCAAAGTCACTGAATATCAAAAAAAGTCCTCCCTCGCCCCTGTGTCAGATGACGAACTCTAGGTTCTGACGCTTATACGACATTCACCGGCCCCAAAACTTCCACGCAGAAAGCTCCCCATGCACCGCCATATTTCGCTAGAAGAAGACCTCGCGCTGAAGCGCCTGGCCACCACGCCGCTCGACCAGAAGCCCGGCTTCGCCTGGCGCGAAGCGCTCGGAGACTCCTTGTTTCACACCGCGCTTCCAGAGGTCATCGTGACGCGCGGCACGGGAGACGAGCGGCAGTTTAACCTCGCCGACGTCGCCGACGAAATCGGCGCAGCGCTCACCGACCTTCTCCTCTCCCGCGAAGAAAAGGACATTTTTAACGAGGAGAATCGCGCGTTCGTTGCAAATGTCGCCCATTCCGTCGCCACACGTCTGCTCGATCATATCCGGGAGGGTCACGGCCTCAAACTGTCCGATTACGACCTCTCCCTGCTCATCGAAAAGGCTCTGATCGAAAATGACGCGCACGATGTGGCCAAGAGCCTCGTTTTCAAGCGGTCCGCCAAGGGCTTCCGCCACGCCGGCGAGATCGCGAGCGATCCTGCGGCCTCGGCGCCGATCACCGTTCGCCTCATTCGTCGCAATGGGGCCGTGGTTCCTTGGAACGAGAGCAAGATTGAAATTGCCTGCCGCAAAGCCTTCCTCACCACCAAGGAAGACGCTGAGAGCGCCATCAAGATCGCTCGCGCGATAACCGCTCGTGTCCGGCGTGGAGACCGCGCCTTTGTTCACATCGAGGATGTGCAGGACATGGTTCAGGAAGAGCTAATGCGGCAGGGATTCTACAAGATCGCCGAAAGCTATATTTTGTACCGCGCCCAGCGCACCCGCATGCGCGAGGAGGCGGCACAACCCGAGCCGGACGCCGAGCAGGACTCCCTCGTCGTCGTGCGCGGCAAGGACGGCCAGAGCGTTTTTTGGGACGGCAGCGAGCTCAAGCGCCGCATTCAATTCGCCGTCATTGGCCTGGATCTTTGCTTCGACGAACATCGTATAGAACGGGAGCTGCGCCGTTCAATCGGCGCGGAAATCAGCGAGGAGGGCCTGCGCAGCACAATCATCCTGAATGCCCGCTCGCTGATCGAAAAAGATGCCGACTTTGCCAAATTCGCCGGCCGCATCCTTCTCTCCTACATCTACGAGGAGGTTCTCGATTGGAGCATCATGCGAGACGGGATCGGCGGTCTCAAGGAAGCTCACCGCAAAGCGTTCAAGTCCTACCTCCGGCACGGCGTCGCCATCGAGCGGCTCAGCCCGAAGCTCCTCCAATACGATCTCGACGAACTAGCTGACGCCCTCGACCCTTCGGCCGACCTCGACTTCGAATACCTTGGCATTCAAACCCTTTACGACCGCTATTTGATTGTCGACAAGACCCGCCAACAGGCCCGCCGCATCGAGACTCCCCAGTTCTTCTGGCTGCGCGTTGCCATGGGCCTCTTTGTGCAGGAACCAAAAGACCGGGAAGAGTGGATCATCCGTCTCTACAATCTCTACAAATCGCGCCGCTTCTGCTCGAGCACACCAACCCTCTTCAACTCGGGCACCCCGCACAGCCAGCTTTCGAGCTGCTACCTCTACAAGGTGGACGACAACATCGAGAGCATCATGCTTCGCGGCATCGCCGAAAATGCATTCCTTTCCAAGTGGGCGGGCGGACTCGGCGGTTCATGGACCGCTGTGCGCGGCACCGGCAGCTATATCAAGGGCACCAACGGCGAAAGCCAGGGCGTTATTCCCTTTCTCAAGCTCCACAACGACCAGCTCGTCGCCGTCAACCAGGGCGGCAAACGCCGGGGCTCCGGTTGCGCCTACGTGGAAACCTGGCACAACGACATCGAGGACTTCCTGAAGCTGCGCATCAACACGGGCGACGAGCGCCGCCGCACCCACGACATGAACACGGCGAATTGGGTGCCCGATTTGTTCATGAAACGCATGGAAGCGCGTGAAGACTGGACGCTCTTCCGCTCGAACGAAGTTCCCGATCTCCACGAGACTGTACGGACGAAAGTTCGAGGAGCGCTACGTCCACTACGAGCGACTCGCCAGGGAGGGCAAAATCTACGGACGCGCCATACCAGCGATCGATCTTTGGAAGGAAATGCTCAAGACGCTCTTCGAAACCGGCCACCCGTGGCTCACCTTCAAGGACCCCTGCAACTTGCGCTCGCCGCAGGACCACGCCGGCGTCATCCACTCTTCGAATCTGTGCACCGAGATTACCCTCAATAGCAGCGAGGAGGAAACCGCGGTCTGCAATCTCGGCTCACTGATCCTGGACACCCACATCCGCGACGACGGCTCGCTTGACTTCGAAACGCTTTGCGAAACCATTGCCGTTGCCGTTCGCGCTCTCGACAACGTTATCGACATCAACTTCTACCCGACTGAGGCCGCCAAACGGGCAAACATGCGCCACCGGCCCGTCGGTCTCGGCGTGATGGGCCTGCAGAACGCCCTCTGCAAAAAAGGAATTCGCTTCGCCAGCCAGGAAGCTATCGAATTCAACGATGAGTTCATGGAGGCCGTCGCCTATTGCGCCTTCAGCGCCTCCAGTGATCTGGCCGCCGAGCGCGGCACCTATTCGAGCTATCGCGGTTCGAAATGGGACCGCGGCCTGCTTCCGCAGGATACCATAGAAATCCTTGAAAAGGAACGCGGCATCAAAATCGATGTGCCCCGCGGCGGCCGCATGGACTGGAACCCCGTACGCGACAAGATCAAGAAGCATGGCATGCGCAACTCCAATGTGCTTGCCATCGCGCCAACCGCGACGATTTCGAACATCATGGGCACCGCACCCTGTATCGAGCCCAACTACAAGAACCTCTACGTGAAGTCCAATCTCTCCGGCGATTTCATCGTGCTCAACCGGGAATTGGTCCTCGACCTTAAAAAAGAGGGGCTTTGGAACGAGGAAATGGTTGATCAGCTCAAATACTTCGACGGCGAACTGAAGGATATTGACGCCGTTCCCGAGCGTCTGAAGCACAAGCACGCGACAGTATTTTCTGTCGGTTACAATGCCATTATCGACGCCGCCGCGCGCCGCCAGAAATGGATCGACCAATCCCAATCGGTCAATCTCTTCCTCGCTCAGCCCGACATGAAAACGCTCAGCCATATGTACCGCCGCGCATGGCATGTTGGCCTTAAGACGACGTACTATCTTCGGACCCTCCAGGCTTCGAACATCGAAAAGGCCACCGTCTCCGTGAAAAAGGAAGTAGGCGGAATCGCCGGTGGCAAACGGGAATTCACCGCCGAGGAGCAGCTCGCCTGCTCGATCCAGGCCGTGCGCAGCGGAGCGGAATGCGAAGCCTGCCAGTGAGTTCGGACGTGGTTCGTTGGAGACCCCTGGCGCGCCCGACCTCAGCCGATAAGGGATAAGCCCCCGGCGGCGGGCAGCACTAGCTTCTTCGCGCCGCAGGAATATTGTGCTGCAATCAGATGATCTATCAATGATTACGCAATTTGATTCCATCCCTGCAGCGATCGCCGAAATCCGAGAGGGGCGCATGATCGTCGTCACGGACGACGCTGATCGCGAAAACGAGGGCGATCTCGTTATGGCGGCTTCGAAAGTCACCAATGCCACCGTCAATTTCATGGCGAAACATGGCCGGGGACTCATTTGCGCGCCGATCACCGAGGAGCGTGCCCGGCAACTGGGGCTGCAGCGCATGGTCGCTCACAACCGCGAAATGCATAAGACGGATTTCACGGTATCCGTTGACGCCGCAAAAGGCATCACCACGGGCATAAGCGCCAAAGACCGCGCATTGACAATCAAGGTGCTTGCCGCCTCGGATTCGGTTTCTTCCGATCTGGTACAGCCCGGCCATGTCTTCCCGTTGCAAGGCAAACCGGGCGGTGTCCTGAGACGCGCGGGCCATACGGAGGCCTCCATTGACCTCGCCCGCCTGGCCGGCCTCGATCCCTCCGCCGTTGTCTGCGAAATCCTCAACGAGGACGGTTCGATGGCGCGGCTGCCCCAGCTGCTTAAATTCAAAAAAAAGCACGGGTTGAAAATCTGCTGCATTCAGGACCTGATCGCCTATCGCCGAAAACAGGAGAAGCTGGTCGAACGGGAGCAGACAGTCTCCCTCCCGACCGACTACGGAGATTTCGAACTGCACCTTTACCGTTCCACCGTGGACGAACGGCACCATCTGGCCCTCGTCAAGGGCGAGATCGATCCAGGCAAACCGACACTCGTTCGCGTGCATAGCGAGTGTCTCACAGGGGACGTTTTCGCATCGAAGCGATGCGATTGCGGCTCCCAATTGCACCAGGCTCTCTCGCAGATCGAGCAGGCCGGCGCGGGCGTTCTGGTTTATATGCGGCAGGAGGGTCGCGGAATCGGCCTCGGGCCCAAGATCCATGCCTACAAGCTCCAGGAACAGGGCCTCGATACGGTTCAAGCCAACGAAAAGCTCGGATTGCCGGTGGACCTCCGTGATTACGGTCTCGGGGCGCAAATCCTTGTTGACCTTGGCGTGCGCAAGATCCGCCTGCTCACAAACAACCCGCGCAAAGTCGTCGGTCTCGAGGGTTACGAACTGGAGATCGTCGAGCAAATTCCCATCCGTTCTAAAGTGAACCCGCACAACGCGAGATACCTCGCCACAAAAAAGGCAAAACTGGGCCATCTCCTCTGACCTGAAGCCCAACTTCCCGTCCGTTGTCCTCGTCCTCGATTTTCCGAGAAAACAACTCCCAGGCTGGGCCGGACTATACCTCCTGACCCGCAAGCACAGCCGGACCATCCGGACATTGGGCTTGAGAGTGGACGCTTTTGCGCCAACATCTCTTGAGATGTCCAAGACCTCGTTCATCCGTCCGCGCACCGGCACAAAAGCGAGCCTTTCGTTTGCCATCGTGGCCAGCCAGTACAATAACACCTACGTTCAGCCTTTGGTTGACTCGGCGACTTCGGAAATCAACGAACTTGAGCCGGGTGCGCATGTTTCGCTCGTCCGCGTTCCGGGTTCTTTCGAGATCCCCCTGGCTGTCAAGCTGGTTGCCATGCAGCGTAAGTTCGACGCGATCCTCGCGCTGGGAGTTATCTTGCAGGGCGAGACGGCGCACGCCGAACTCGTCGCGCGCAGTGTGACCAGCGCCCTCATGGATCTCACCCTCGAGTTCCGCGTTCCCGTCATCCACGAGGTTTTGTTTCTCCTGAACGAAGAACAGGCGAAAGCGCGATGCCTCGGGGAGAAACTCAACCGCGGAACCGAGGCCGCCCGCGCAGCCGTTGCCACCGCTCGCACGGCGAAGGAATTGGCTTCGCAGGCGAATTAGAATCATGGGCGTCCGACGCGAAGGCCGCGAAGCGGCTGTTCAATACCTCTATCTTCGCGACCTGAACGGGGACAGCGATCTGCCGGCTTACTACAAGTTTCGCGGGCTCAGCCCGAGCGCGCGACGGTTTTGCACGGACCTGGTCCAGGGGGCCATCGGGGACCAGGAAGCCATCGACGAAGCGATCCGCAGAAACACACAGAACTACGAACTCGGCAGGATCTCGGTGGTCGATCGCAATGTGCTCCGGGTGGCGATCTACGAAATGCTCCACTGCGCCGAAATCCCGCCCGTAGTCTCGATCAACGAGGCCATTGAGATCGCAAAAAAGTACAGCACTGAGGAATCGGGCCGCTTTGTGAACGGCGTCCTTGATCAAATTCGGGGGACCCTGAAGCGGCCCGCCCGCGCAGTGAACGAGTCGAGCGACGATCGCTGAGAGTGACGAAAGTTGCCTCAACCCGATCAAACCCCAAATGTCGAGTCACGCCTCATCTCCCGCGCATCATCGCTAACCACGAGGACCTATGCCCCTTGGATTCCTGAAAAATCTTGTCGCACGGTTTACTGCGCAGCCGGTGGACTGGGACGAACTGGAGGAAACGCTCCTCCGCGCCGACCTCGGGGTGCCAATGACGATCCGGATCCTCGATCTGCTGAGCGAGCGCGGAAGAGAAGTTGACGCCGAAACGGTCGCCGAAGTTTGCAGAAAGGAAATCCTGGAAGCCCTGCCCTTTACCGTGTCGCCCCTTCGCCCCCTGCCCGCGAAACCGAAAGCCATTCTCATCGTGGGAGTCAACGGCACGGGAAAGACCACTTCCGCCGCGAAGATGGCCCGCTGGTTCAAGATGAACCGCTACACCAGTCTTCTGGTCGCTGCCGACACCTTTCGAGCTGCGGCAATCGAACAGCTGCAAACATGGGGCGAACGCATAGGCGTGGAAGTCCTCACCGGTCAGTACGGCGGCGACGCCGCGGCTCTCTGTTACGATGCCTGGTCGAGCGCCCATCGCCGCAACGTCGAGTTCCTCATTTGCGACACGGCGGGTCGATTGCACACCAAAGGCAACCTCATGCAGGAGCTCGCCAAGGTGAGCCGCACCCTTTCGAAGCATGATTCGGAAGCGCCCCACGAGCGCTTGCTTGTCGTGGACGCCACGACAGGCTCAAACGCTCTCGTTCAGGCCAAGGAATTCCATCAGGCAATCGGGCTCACAGGGATCATACTCACCAAGCTCGACGGGAGCGGCAAGGGCGGTGTGGCTGTCGCCATTCAGCACGAACTCGGAATCCCCACCCGCTTCATCGGGACCGGAGAAAAACTCGAAGATTTCGCCGTTTTCAACCGGGAGGTTTTCGTGAACCAAATGCTGTGATCGGAAACCGGCATCTCCGATGCCGGCTGCTCGTTGCGCATCTCAATAGCCCCGGTAGTGCAAACTGAGCAGGCGATAACTGTCCGCGCCATTTTCCGCCGTGTAATAGTAAAGGGCGAGCGTCGTGGTGTCCTGCGTCCATTGATAGCCGATGAGGGTCTCCAGCACGTCCCCATCGCGCGTTTTCTGCCTGGCAACGACGCGACCCGGGCCGTATTTGCCTTCGATATTGCGACGCGTTTGATCAAAGAAGGTTCCGTAACGGGTGGAATCCCACGTGGAATCGCCGTAATGCAGCTCGATCTCGTTGAGCGAATCGTTCTCAAAGTAAAACAGCGCGCGCTGCAAGAGACGCTGGGGGATGCCCTCGACAACCAGGCATTGACGGTTTCGGACCTGCTTGCGATCCACCACCCGCGCCTGCACTCGTTTCAGGCTGTCTTCAAGGCGCTGTGCAGCCTCCCCCCACTGAAAGTTGAACGGCACCTTGATCTCGTCAACCGCACGAACGCTCGTCGCGAAAAAAGCGCAAACGATGGCCACGGAGGAGATCAATTTACTGAAAGTCACTCTCTTGTGATAGATCATCCCTGAAGCGGATCAATGTGGTGGAGTTGGCGCGCCGAACCCGTCGATGAGGACGACGCGATTTCGGGGTCCCGCAAGCACGTCGTTCTCATTTGTTTAGTCCCGATTGATCGCTACGGAAGCTCAATCTCCCCGGCATCAATCTCGACGATATCTCCCAAGCCCCTGATACCATACTCTGCGACCACCGCGTCATCCCCGGCATACACGGTCAGGAGGTTCTTTCCCGGCCCGGAGAAGAGGGCGACCCGACGCACGTTAGGCTGGCTCGCGAGAAACGCAAGTCGCAGCCCCGATCGCGTCTCGAGCCAAAGACCGGCGTGATCGAAGCTCACGCGCACGGCCAGCATGCGCGGGGAAGGCGTGAGACCTCCCGCCGCGAGCGTGATATTCACGTGTTCGGCCTGAGGTGCAGCCCCCGCATCCGCCACGAGCCGGCCGTCAACCACTCCAAACTTCCGGCAGTCCTGGATCGACTTCTCGAAGGCGATCGCCCATTCGCCCTCGACAAGGGAGAGCACGCGCAGGCGCTGCGTGGAGCCGCTCGTTTCAAGGACTGCGATTTCCTCGATGGCAGTGGACGCACAAACTTTGACCGGTAAAAAATCGTCGCGATAAGCGCGCAGAAACTCGCCGTCTCTATTGAACTCGCCCGTAAAGGGCCTGCCATTTTCCGCATCAGTCGCAGTCACCCAGAATGTTCCTTCCAACCCGAAGGAAATGCTCGACGCGGCGGCCGCAAGGGGGAGTTTCCGCCACTGTGCGCCGGTCGATTCCCAAATCTCGCTGCCCCTCAACGAGGCGCCTAGTTTTTGTTCCCCGTGGGCCGCCAGCGCATCGAATGCGACGGGTGTTTGCTCCGGACCGGCCGCATCAAGGGCTGGCAACGAAATTCTCGTGATACTCTCCGATGTTCCGACGAAGAGTGCTTCGCCGCTCGCCTCCAGGAAAGCCGCGTGAGCAAAGCTCTCGGGTTGTGTCCTTAAGGGCGTTCCATCGTCCATTCGCAGCAGGTGGATGCTCGCGCCAAACAAGACAGCTGCATAGTGCTCGGTTGCCGCCAGTCGGCCGCTCGTGACAGGGGATGAAAGGCTTTCGGCGGCTGCGAAGCCGGCCAGCCGAAATCTCGCGCCAAGTCCCTGGCTCGCGGGCGAAGGTTCGCTTGTTGGGAGACCTGTTGCCGGAGCAGCTGCGTTTAAAAAAGCCGTCCAGAGAAATCCTCGCAGTTGGTCGAATCGGAAGACGAGCGGCTTTTCGCCCTCCAAAACCTTGGCGAGCACAACAAAGCCTCCCGGCTTCTTGCGGAAATCCACGATCCGCGTGATCCGGGGAGAATTCTCATCCTCGATCCAATCGTTGAAATGATAGGCCACGCCCTCGGCTTCCAGGGCTTCGCCGACCACATAGCCGCGAACCTGGTATTTCCCGGAGACGACCGGCTTTCCGTTGTCGTCCTTTCCGTCCCAAGTCGCAATGAGGCCGTTGAGACCCACCTGGAAGTCGGTTTCCGCCGCACCCACGCACAGCGTGCGCACCAGCTTTCCCGCAGAGTTGAGCACGCCAAGGCTGATGCGCCCTTCCATCTCCGGCAACGCGAAGGCGAATCGCTGCTCCTGCGCGGCCGACAAGGCGGGGAGCAACGCCGCGAAAAGCGGGAGCAGGATTCTCCTCAAGCGAAGTAATGCCAATTCAAATTCGGAAAAAGATTGTCCCTTTCCTCACAGGCCGCGAGCAGCGCGTTGTCGCGGCGATTAGCCACGGCCAGTTCATAGAGCTTCATGAAACGCACGAGATGATCCCGCGTGCGCTTTTCCGCATACTCCCGTGCCGTGCCGGTTTTCATGAGGAACGCCCAGTCGCTCGACTGCGCCAGGAGCAACTCACGGGCCATCTGCTTGAGAAGCCTGTCGAAATATTTTGAGCGCGTATTGGCGAATTTGCGCGCCATCTCGGTCATTCTCGCCGCCCCGGCGTGAAGGTGCGGGTAGATCCAGGAGTTGCTGGGATCGAGCCAAACCTCCCAGTAGCCTTTATTACCCCAGCTCGATGGCGAGGGATTGACCATTTGCAAAGTGGGATGGTTGAGAAGGTAGCTCGACGGAGTCGTCAGTTGAAAGACGTTCTGGTCATGCGCGGCCTTGCGCAGGAAAAGGTCAAGAAACTCCGGACCTTCGAACCACCAGTGCCCAAAGAGCTCCGCGTCGAAAGGGCTTAACACGATCGGCTCGAAGGGCAGCATTTCGCGCAGTTGCTCGATCTGCTGGATCCGGCTTTGAAGAAAATGATTCGCGTGCGAGTCCGCCGCGCCCATCGCCCAGTCGCGGCGGTAGTATTCCTTGTTCTCGCTGCCCGTGATCCGATAGTACTTTATGCCGGAGTAGCGCCGGTGACCAACGTCCGGATACACCTTTGCAAGGTAATCCTCAGGCAGCTCCCTGCCGATATCCCGGTAGAAATCCCGGTAGGCCGGATCGCCCGGATAGCCCTCCCGGGCACTCCATACCTGCTTGCTGGACTCCCGATCCCTGCCAAAGACCGCGGGCCCGGCGGGCGTGTAATAGGGCGAGAAAATCGCGAAACGCGGCCGCGGCTCAGCGAACATCAGTCCGTGCGCATCGATGACAAACCAACGAAGATTTGCCTCCTGCAATATCTTGCCCACCGCGGGAATATAGCCGCACTCCGGCAGCCAGATTCCCATCGGATCACGTCCGAAGCATTCACGATACTCATCGCGGCCGATGAGGATCTGCGCCCTCATCGCCTCGGGGCAATACTCCATGAGGGGAAGAAAGCCGTGCGTCGCCGCGCAGGTTATGATCTCCAGCATTCCATCCGCTTGCAGCTGTGCAAAGGCGCCCACCACGTCCCGCCGGATCTCGTTAAGATAAAAATCCCGCGCGGAAACAAAGAGCTCGGAATAAAAACGGGCCAGCCCGTTGAGGTGCGCGTCGCCCGCAGTCCGTTCCACCTCGAGTCGGGACAGATCGACGCCACGATCGAGATATCGCTCGGTGCGATGCTGCAGAAGCGGATCGCGCAGCATGGCGCAAAGCGTTGGAGTCATCGTAAGTGCCAGCCGAACGGGAACCCGCTCGGAGGCCAGCCGCCGAAAAATGCGCAGCAACGGGATATAGGTCTCGACGACGGCTTCGAATAACCAGTCTTCCTCATGGAACTCCTCGTGTTCGGGGTGCCGAACAAACGGGAGGTGAGCGTGGAGGAGGAGAGCCAGTGAACCCGAAGACTTGGTCACCATGCCGAAACGTATCCAAGCCCGCTCTTTCGGACAAGAGTGTTTTACTGTTGTCGCGCAAAGCAAAGTCACGCCATCCTCGCTCGCGTGAATATCCGGCTGGTCATCTTCTGCGTTGCCGCGCTCCTCGCTCCAACTCCCTCCTCCTGCGGTGACAAGGAGGAGGATGGCACCCAACTCCTGGTCGATGGCGCGGTCGAGGATCTCAAGAAAGAGAGATTCGACGCCGCCCTTGTGAAGCTCTACGAAGCCCAGAAGCTCGATCCCTCCTCCGCCTCCATCCTTAATCTTCTCGGCGCCGTTTACACGAAGAAAAAGGACCTTCCAAGGGCCAGAACGTTTTTCGAAAGATCGCTCGAACGCGAAGCGGACTTCTTTCCCGCCGCGTTCAACATCGGCGAACTGATCTTCCTCGAAAAGGATTACCCGGAGGCGCTGGACTATTTTTTGAACATGCTGACGGCCGATCCCGGAAACGAACTGCTTCAGTTCAAGGTCGTGCTCTGTTTTCTGCTGACGGACCAGCCCGCGGAGGCCGAAAAGCTGCTTGCACGAATGAGATTTCCCGGAAATGGTCCGGCATGGCACTACGCGCAGGCGGCCTCTCAGATCGTCAGTGGCAACGAACGCAGGGCGCGCCAGTTAATTGTAAGCGCCCAGGTTATTTTTCCTGGCAAGACTTCTCTTTATGACCAAACCTTTCAAGACCTCGGCTGGCCAACGCATTAGTCTTCCCACAGCGGCCGGATCCGGGAAGAAGAAAGCCCTTCTGCGTCCGAAAGGCCGCGTGCTCGTCACCGGCGCCGCGGGCTTCATCGGAAGCGCTCTCGTCCATGGACTCAACGAGCAAGGGATCACACGAATCCTCGTCAGCGATCATCTGGGCAATGATGAAAAATGGCGCAATCTCGCCCCGCTCGCCTTTGAAGATTTTGTTCCGCCAGACAAACTTTTGAACGACCTCAAGCGCGATGCCCGCTCGCACGGCAAGTTCGCGACGTGCTTCCATCTTGGCGCCTGTTCGACCACCACAGTCACGGATGCCGCCTACGTGATGGAAAACAACTTCGGATACACGCGGGACCTTTGCCGCTGGGCGCTGGCATCCAGGACTCGATTCGTATATGCCTCCTCGGCCGCAACGTATGGTAGCGGTTCCGCGGGAATGGAGGACGGAACCGAAAACCTGCGCGCGCTTCGTCCTCTCAATCTTTACGGATATTCGAAACACCTCTTCGATCTTTACGCGCAGCAGGAGGCCATCCTGTCGAAAATCGTGGGTCTCAAATACTTCAACGTTTTCGGTCCCAACGAATACCACAAGGGCGACATGCGAAGCCTGGTCTGCAAGGCCTACGAGCAAATCGTCAGCACGGGAAAGATCCGCCTCTTCAAAAGCTACAAGCCCGACTACGCTGACGGCGCGCAAATGCGCGATTTCGTCTATGTGAAGGACGCTGTCGCAATGACTCTGCACCTCGCACAAACGGCCGGCGCGGCGGGCCTCTACAACATCGGCGCCGGAGTTGCCCGCACTTGGAATGACCTCGCGAATGCTCTCTTCAGCGCCCTGGACATCCCGCCGGACATCGAGTTCATCGAAATGCCGGAAAGCATCAGGAACCAATACCAATACTATACCTGCGCGAACATTTCGAAACTTCGCTCGACGAGCTACAAAACTCCCACAACGTCGTTGGAAGATGCCGTGAGGGACTATGCGGTCAACTATCTAAAAGCCGGACGGCGCCTGGGCGACGAGATCGGTTCTTGAGATCGAAGAACGGTCCGCTCGTTACAGCCTGCCCTGCATGATTCCTTCGACGAGCCTCGCGGCAAGCGGCTCGGTAGCCTCATCCAGTTCATTCAATGCCATCTTCAAACTTGCGAGCGAACGCATCTGCCTGGCTTCGATGACCTGGAGCACCAGCCCCGAGATTTTCTCCCGCTCCTGAGGTTCGACTTCGGCGCCCAGGCGTTGGAGCGCTGTCTCAACGGCGGGCAGCATCTCATCCGCCTTCAAACACGCCTCAGCAAACGCCCGCTCATCCATGTCTTCGAAAGCATGCTCCAGCGAATCGGAGAGCATTTTCTCGACAGCCTCGTCGCTCACCTCGACCGCGCTCTGCATCTTCACCTTGGTGTCGCGTCCCGTCGCGGTATCACGCGCCAGAACGTTCAGCAGCCCGTCGGCATCGATCTCAAACTGAACTCCCACGCGCGCCCGTCCGCGCGCCGCGGGTGTGAAAGGAATCTCGAACTCACCCAGCTTCCAATTGTCCCTCGCCATCTCACGTTCGCCCTGCAAGACGGCAATCCGCATGGATGCTTGATTCGCAGCGGCATTTGTAAACATCTCACCCGCCTTGCAGGGAATCGTCGTATTGCGCGGAATGAGCACGCTCATGAGCCCGCCAAAGGTTTCAATCCCGAGCGAGAGCGGGGTCACATCCAGCAGCGTGACATTCTGCACCGCTCCGTCGAGAATCCCCGCCTGGATGGCGGCGCCCAGCGCCACCGCCTCATCGGGGTGCTGGCTCGTGTTGGGCTCCCTTCCAAAGATCGCGCGCACAAACTCCCGCACCAGTGGCATCCTCGTCGCACCGCCTGCGAGAATCACCTCATCCAAATCCCCCGGCTTCAACCCGGCGTCTTGTAGCGATCGCAGGCAATGCTTGCGCGTCCGCTCGATGATCGGACGGCAGATGGATTCGAAAAGGGATTTCGGAACGGGCAAATCGCAGCTCTCGGCTTCGGAAAGTCTTTTCTTGGCGGCTTCCGCCTCGGCTCGTGTAAGCCCAAATCTTTCCGCGATGGCCGCGTCGAGATCGTCCCCGCCCAGTTGAGTGTCGCCGTTTGTCGCCAACACCTGAAAGACTCCGCCATTGAGTTCCAGCACGGACACATCAAACGTCCCTCCCCCAAGATCATACACCGCCACCTTGGACTTATCGGCAAGCCGGTCCAATCCGTACGACAAGGCGGCCGCCGTCGGCTCGGCCAAAAGACGCTCGACGTCGAAACCTGCCAATTCGCCGGCCCGTTTGGTTGCGGCTCGCTGCGCGTCGTTGAAGTAGGCGGGAACCGTAATCACCGCGCGGTCGACCGTGCATCCGACTTTCCGCTCCGCGTCCAGCTTCAACTTCTTTAGAATCAAAGCGGAAACCTCTTCGGGCGAGACCGTCCTCCCGCCAACCCGCAAGCGAACGGGCTCTCCTGCCGTTCCAACGATATTCCGATGCGCCTCGCTTTCGCCAACCCGCCGCCCCATCAGACGCTTCACCGACGAGACCGCTTCCTCCCCGTGGTGCAAAGCCTCGTACCCGACCACCGGTTCCCCCTCCTCGGGAAAATACACGACCGACGGCGTTAGCCTGCGTCCGGAGGGATCGGCGAACAACACGGGAAATCCCGAATCCATCGCTCCTATGAGCGAATTCGTCGTGCCAAGATCGATACCGACAATCATGAATCCATTCTCCAAGCTCGGATGACAATTTCACGAAGAAACGGAAAGCGCACTCTCCTCTTTCATCCGTTGGCCAGGCGAAATTCCCATTCCGAGAGCTGGGACATCCATCGCGATAAAAAGGCGAAGGACGATGCCAAATCGGTCAGTTCGCGGGGTGAAACTTGAGGCCAGCATTTATCGAGACTCTCAAGACGCGCGGTCAGTTGGTCCCGCGCATGCTGAACCGACTCCAATGCCCCGCGAACTTGCCGAAGAGCGGCGTCAATTTCCTGAGAAAGCAAGGCGCGAGCAAGAACTGTGGTCGTCTTCTCCGAGCGCAGGAAAGCAGCCTTTGCCGCATGGACCGCGCTTCCTGCACTCATGAAAAGCTCTGCGTGAGGTGCGGAATTCCCCGGACTCCCGGCCCCCGGAAATTCCAATTCCGCGAGATGCCTCAATCGCGCTGCAGGCTCGCGAAGTGTGTGATAAGCCTCCTGCAAAAGACGGAATTTCTCCTCGCCACCACCTGAAGCATCCGGATGCCGTGCGGCTGCAAGTCGCAAGTATGTTTCCTTGAGGGCCGCTTCATCAACCAGCGGCCTGCGTTCCAGACCAAACAACGAAAACGCATCCTCCATTTTTGCGCGGCAAAAAAATAAGCCAGCCGCAGGCTGGCTTAGGCGGAGAAGCTCTCCCCGCAGGAACAATGCGCCACGGCGTTCGGATTCGAAACCTTGAAGCCACCTTTCTGGAGATCATCACTGAAGTCCAGCTCCGACCCGCTTACGAACAGCGCGCTCTTCGGATCGACAACCACGCGTACCCGGTTCGACTGCACGACAATATCCCGGTTTGCGGGCCCATCCACCAAATCCATCTTATACTGCAACCCCGAGCATCCCCCGCCGATCACCGATACGCGCAATGCCCCCTGCGCTCGACCCTGCCGCTCCAGCAGAGCACGCAACTTCGCACTCGCGGCGTCCAGCACACGAATCAGTTTCTCGTTGCCGATCTTGAAATTGACCGGCGCAGCAGTGTTCTCCATCGCCCTCAAGATAGCTCCATCCAAAAAACGCGCAAGCCCGCCGCAGCCGCTCTCAAAATCGCTGCCGAGAGCGCACTTTTCGCTTGTTATTGAGATCAAATCTCAAATATGGAGGGATGTGCTGAAAGCGAATGAGTTTCGCGAGGAGCCGGCTTGGGCTGGGATCGAGGGCGAATGGCGTCCGCTTTTCGGGAGCTTCCCGAACGAAGGAGTCAGCGTCGAATGGCACGACTTCGAGTGCCTGAGCACGCTCGATTGGTCGCGGAGTTTTCACCCGGATAGCCTTGAGATTTGCGTCAATTTCGACGGTTGCGGGGCCATTCACGAGCGTCCCGCTCAGACAACGATCGTCAATCCCCAGCGGGTTGCTTACTATGCCGCGGACCAGGGCCGCTTGCGGGCCGACCGGCATGCCGGGCAAAGACACCGTTTTCTCACGGTGGAGATGTCGCGGGACTGGCTCCGCGAAGCAGTACGCGGCCACGATGCCGTCCTGAACCGTGAAGCACGAGGGTTTTTGGGTGGTGAAGCGCGCCTTCGCACGGCGCGAGAGCAGCCGCTCAATCCCCGCGTGCGGCGCAGCGCGGAGGAGATGCTCAAGCCGCCCCTCGGCGGACTTGGGGCCAATTTCTGGTTTCGCGCGAAGATCCTTGAGATTGCGGCGCTCACATTGATCGAGCCCGGTGAAGAATTCTTTTGCGAACGGCATAAGCGACTGGCAACCGAACGCGTCGAGCGCGTCAAGCAAGCACTGGCGAGAGACCTCGAGAATCCGCCGGCACTCTCCGAGCTCGGGCGCGAGGTCGGATGCAGCCCGTTTTACCTCAGCCGCATCTTTTCCGAGCAGACGGGCATGACCATCTCACGGTATCTCCGAAACCTGCGCCTCGAACGTGCCGCCGAATTGCTTCGCGGCGGCCGCTCGAACGTCACCGAAGCAGCCATGGCAGTAGGCTATTCGAGCCTGAGCCATTTTTCCAAGGCGTTCGCCGAAATGTTCGGCGTCTGCCCATGCGTTTTCCCCCTCCGTCGAAAGCAGGTTCGGTAGCGCCGCCGGTTCGGAAATTGGGAGGATTTGCGCTTGGCAAGCACTAAACGGACTTGTGTCGAACAAGGTAAAGTGGCCTAGTGGCATAGAACGTGCTTTTGGTCGAGGCTCCAATGACGAATCCCTTTAAAAATACAGGGCGAGGCAAACCTGTGCGGACAAGCGCTTCGAGGTCCGCGAGAGTGTTCCGATGGATAATGATGCGATGGAATTGAGTCCCGAGGTCCGCGACGACCGTTTGAGCCAGCTCGCTCGTCATTTTGAGGCGGTTCAGGCAGCGATTTTGGCCAAGCAGCACCCGGTGACGGGCCTTTTGCCCGCCAGCACGGCGATAACCGTGCATGGGGATTATACCGACGCCTGGGTTCGGGATAACGTCTACAGTATTTATGCGGTCTGGGGCCTGGCTGTGGCCTATCGCCGCCACGCCCCCGATGATCGCCGCGGCCGCGAACTGGAGCACGCTGTGGTTCGTCTGATGCGCGGATTACTCGCAGCGATGATGGGGCAGGCTGCCAAGGTCGAGCGGTTTAAATACACACAGGATCCCCTGGATGCGTTGCACGCGAAGTACGACACGGCCACAGGCCAGCCGGTTGCGGCGGATGACCGATGGGGGCATCTCCAGCTCGACGCCACCTCGCTGTACCTGCTCACAATGGCCCAAATGATCGCCGGGGGAATTGACTTGATCTGGAGCCCCGTCGAGGTCGCCTTCGTTCAAAATTTGATCTACTACATTGGCCGCGCCTACCGCACGCCGGACTACGGAATTTGGGAACGCGGAAATAAGATCAACAGCGGCCATCGTGAAATTAATGCCAGCTCCGTCGGCATTTCCCTCGCCGCCCTGGAGGCCTTGGATGGTTTTGACTTGTATGGACCCCGGGGCGATCGCAG
The DNA here is from genome assembly GCA_963763735.1 of uncultured Verrucomicrobiae bacterium. Lineage (GTDB taxonomy): Bacteria > Verrucomicrobiota > Verrucomicrobiia > Chthoniobacterales > Terrimicrobiaceae > DASTFP01. Next base: position 228,774 of record CAVXQK010000025.1, read on the forward strand.
CACGCAGGTGCATGTTCTTCCCGATGAAATCGCTCGGGCCCGAATCACCCTTCATAGTCTCTTGCCGCGGGAATCGGCCTCCAAGGAAGTGGACGCCGCGACCCTCGCCGTCATCGGCTTCCCGGCCTTCGCCGTCACGAATGAGGAACTTGTGAATCGCACCCGCTCAGCCATCGTGGATCTGCTGCAGGGCGGCTATGGCTGCAAACGCTTCCTCCGGGATGGCCATCAAACGGTCCTGGAAGATCATAGCCGTCTGCATTACGAGCCCAGCGAACTCAAGGTTTTCGAGCACATCGAGTGCGAGTGGCCTCTCTTTTTCACTTATCTGCTGCTGGATGCCCAATTTCGGGGCGAGAGCGATCTTGCCGCGGACTATCGGCAGCGCCTCGAGCGACTCGAGCAACGACCCAATGGCATCGGTCTCCTGCCCGAGCTGTACTACGTTCCCGCCTCGGGCGTCGAGGCCGAAAAAGCGAATCCCGGCAGCCAACTCCGCCTGCCCAATGAGAACGTTCCGCTGGTTTGGGCGCAGAGCCTGTGGTGGCTGGCCCAGATGCTCCAGGATGGGCTTCTGGATCGCGGGGATGTGGATCCCCTGGGACGTCACCGCCGGCGGCCAAAGCCTTCCTCGTCGGTCCAGATCGCCCTCCTGGCGGAGGACGTCGAAACCCAAACCCAACTCGCTGAACTGGGGATCCGCGTTGAGCGCACGGATGAGTTGGAAACCATCGAACTGAGGCCCGCTCATGAACTGGCTCGCTTCTATGCAGCCCAGGGTGCCAGCCAGGTTCTGGGATTGACAGGCCGACCGGAGCGACGTCTGCGTGCGTTGACCACCGCTCGCTTCTACCGCCTGGCCGATCGCAGACTGGCGTTCGCCCCATCTGTTCTGGCGGATCACCAGGATCACCTGACCCTGGACATGGCCATCCTGAGTCAATATTTGCGGAGTGAAGTGGCCTATCTCTCCCGCCATTGGCAGGGCCAGGGACTTCCCACCCTCGTTCTGCCGTTGGGCCGGCGCCATCTTGAGGCCGAAACGGAGATCCTCTCCGCCCTCCTTCACGAGTGGCGCGACGGTCGCTGCGGGCCGACGCCGGTGCGTCTTGGTTCGCTCGGACAATTCATGGCCTCGGCCGCCTGGATGTCTTTGGATCCCAATGTGGGGCTCATCCCGGAGGTGCAAACGGGTCTTGGCCATCAGCGCCCATCGACGCCGGTCTTGCGCCATGACCCGGGCCAGAATTTGCCCCTGAGCGCGGCGGATGAGTTAGCCCTGGAATTGGAAGGAGAGCGGGATCGGTTGTGCCTGGTGGAACGCCTCAAATCCAGCGACAACATCTACGAACAGGCGGAATGCCTCCAGAGACTCGTGCTTTTGCTCGGCCTGCAAGGGGAAATTCCCTGGACGGGTCCAGGGGCGCTGCCATCCGGAAACTCCGCGGAAGGATCCATTCGTTTGGAGACTCTGCTGGATCAGCTTTGGCAGCAAGCCAGCCACAGGCGGCACTGGAGTGTGCTTCGACGGGTCGCAGGGTTGCGTGGATGGTATGATGACGGTCTCGAAGAGGCGGTTACAAACCTTCTCGTCCGACAAAGGCAGGTCTTGGTGGGCAAGGCCTACAGCCCTGATTCGTTGATAACGGAACCGATGACGGGCGAGGCCATCGCCGATCGCATCGCTCGATTTTCCCGCGAGGACGTCCGGGAACGCGTCCTGGCCCAGGAAATTCTTCTGAGCCTTGATGGCCTTATCAAGCTCGAGCCCCAGTTGCTGCGAGGCTTTTTGACGCTGCGGGTCGGGTATTTGATTTTGCTGCTAACCGCCGAGGTTTCGGCGGAATTCTCTCTCATCCAGGATGAAGCGTATGAAAAGCTGCTGGGGCTTTCCCCGTCGGAGATTCAGTCGCGCCTGACGAAGGTCCTGAGGGATTACGCGGAGGCGGCAAAGCTGCTCGAGAGTCAGGAAGCGCTCCACGTCAAGCCGGGTGTTGACGTCGAATGGCATCCCGACGTCTCCAAGGCGCAGGCGACGGCCGGGTCCTCTTCCGCCCCGCCCAGCGGCTGGTTGGACCATCGCCGTCGTGGGGGCGCCCTCGGACAGGTGCCTGCGGGATTTTATCCCGGCGTTTGGGAAACCCTGCAGCACTGCTCCGGACTGGTGATTGGCGACAAGCTCGAGCGACGAAACCGCATGGATAGCGCCCCCCTCCTGGCGGAGATGACTCCGGGCGAGAGAAATTTTGCTCTTTGCGTCGAACACCTCCTGGCCAAAATTGACGCCCCGGAATATCGTCATCTCACCATTGAGGCGCTCGTCGCCCTGGGTGATTTCTTTCGCAAAAACCCTGACTTTGTTCTGACGGAACACCTCGTCCTGGATGTGCTCATCGGACATGGAGTGCGATTGGCGTGGCTGAAGGATCACAGGGAAGACGTCTACGAAGAACAAAAGGCGCTGGCCTGGCAGAACTTCTATGAACAGCCTCCCCAGTCTGCAGCCCACTGGATCATCGAGGCCCTGCGCTACCTGGTGCATCAACAAACCACCGTCGCGGGCGCGCCTCCGGGTGACCCCTCCGCCGAATCCTCGATGTCACTCCCGGCTTAGAGCTTTAGAAGTTGCTCTTCGAAGAGCTCGCCGACTCGAGAAAAACCGCCGGCACTCCGCATACCGGGTTCTCAACGACTCGTGCACGCACACCGAAGACGTCGCCGATCAGATCCGCGCGAAGAACCTCGGCCGGCGTTCCTGCCGCCGCAATGCGCCCGGCTTTCAGCAGGACGACACGGTCCGCGTATTGCGCGGCCAGATTGAGGTCATGAAGGATGATGAGAACCGCCGCGCCCTGTGAAGCGATTTGGCGCGCGGTGCACAAAGCCGCATGCTGATGCGCGGGGTCGAGGGAGGAGATCGGCTCGTCAAGCATCAGGCACCGAATCGTATCCGTGGCGTGCAACCCGATCTGAACGAGAACGCGGGCCAGATGCACTCGCTGCAATTCTCCCCCGGAAAGCGTGTTTACAGTTCGACGCGCGAGATGCTGGCATTCGGTCCATTTCATCGCCTCCAACGCCATATCAGTGCACCTCGCAGCGTCACCGTGCGGCGAGCGCCCCAGCAGGACGATCTCAAGTGCCGAAAACTCAAAGGGCGCCATGGACTGCTGTAAGAGGACCGAACGGCAGCGTGCCAACTCGCGCGCGGGCCATTTTCCAAGGGATTTTCCACCGAAGCTTACCATGCCCGTCGTGGGACGAAACTGTCCGCAAAGCAGTTTCAAAAGCGTGGATTTCCCAGCCCCATTGGGACCCAGCACGGCAACGACTTCACCCGCTTCAATGGAAAGGTCGATTCCAGATACCAGGAAATTTCCGCCGGCACGATAGGCCAAGCCCTTCGCTTTCAGCATCAGGTCCAGAGCGCCCTCTGGCGCTGTCGAAGCAGCATGAAAAGAAAGAATGGTCCCCCGCAGGCGGCAGTAATCACGCCTATTGGGAGCTCGGCAGGAGCAAAAACAGTTCGCGCAATCGTGTCGGCGGCCGTGAGGAGGATCGCGCCGAGCAGAGCCGACCCCGGCAATAGCCATCGATGATCGGGACCAATCCAAAGGCGAACAAGATGCGGCACCACGAGGCCGATAAAGCCGATGCTCCCCGTGAAGGCCACACAAGCGCCAACTCCTGCCGCGATGACAATGATGAGATGTTTCTTGGCCCGTTCAACAGAGAATCCCAAATGGCCCGCCTCAGCCTCACCCAATGCCAGGGCATTGAGCAGAGGCCCGAAAAGGGGAGCCAGAACAACGAGCCCAACGCAAAGGGGCGTCGCGATGCCGAGAATCTTCCAATCCGCATTTCCGAGGCTGCCAAGAGTCCAGAAAGCCAGCGTGCGAAGCTGGGCATCGGTGGCAAGAAAGGTGCTCAGCCCAATCATGGCATTCACAAGCGCGTTGACGCCCACGCCTGCAAGCAGCAGGGTCGCAACCGGCGTATAGTCGCTCGTCGCCGCGAGACGTTGAATGAAAAGCGTTACAACGAGAGCGCCAAAAAAAGCCGCGACGGGCAGCAAGGCGATGCTGCTCAAGACGCCGACTCCCGGAAAAAAGACCGCTCCCAGGACGATGACAAAGACCGCGCCTAGCGCGGCGCCGCTGGAGACGCCAATCAATCCGGAATCCGCCAAAGGATTGCGAAAAAGACCCTGGATCAACGCGCCCGCAACGGAAAGGGTCGCTCCCACCAAAAGACCAAGCAGGACGCGGGGGAGGCGCAACTGCCAAAGCACCCCCTCGAATCGCGCGTCCAATCCCTGTCCAGTCAGCGCGCCAAATATCTCCCGCGGCGGGATCTTCACGGCACCGATGCAGAGAGCCGCGATGGCAAGCGCCGTCAGCGTGCCGGCCAGGCCGGTGAGAAGAAGCCGCGCCCGTGCCTCAGGGGTGCAGTTGGTCACAGAGCTCTTTCGCCGCCTGCCCCAGCCTCGGCCCGAAACCAAGGAGCAGCAGATCGTCCATGGCAATTACACGCCTCGCTTTGCCGGCCGGAGTGAGGGACAGACCGGGTTGCTTGAGCAGCTCATCCACGCCTCCGGACGTTTCCAGGCCGCGCGACGTGACGAGGATTACATCCGGTGCGGCGCCCGCCGCCGCCTCGGCGGTCAATGGCTTGTAGCCCTCGTAGCCCTCCACGGCATTTCTTCCTCCTGCCAGAGCAATGATGGAATCGGCCGCTGTGCGGCGGCCAGCGACATTCATCACTCCTCCTCCTCGCGCATAGATGAAGAGGACTTTCGGATGCGTTCCGGCACCTTCGGCACGCGCCCGGACCGCGCGAATTTCCGCGTGCAACCTGGCAATCAGTTGCGTCGCTTGCTCTGTCCTGCCGAGTTCCTGGCCAATGGCTCTGATCCGCTCCTCGGCGGCTTCGGGCGTGTGGTCGTTGGGCAGTCGAACAATTTTCACGCCCGCCTTTTCAATCTGCGAAAGCGCGGTTGGCGGCCCCGCGTCGTCGTTGATCAGGAGCAGTGTCGGCTGCACGGAGAGAATCCCCTCGGCCGCAAGCTGGCGCGTGTATCCTACTTGCGGAAGCTTCCGTGCTTCCGACGGGTACACGCTGGACACGTCCACGGCAACCAAACGATCCTGCGCTCCGAGCGCGTAAATCGTTTCGGTGATGGCGCCGGCCCCGCCCACGACGCGCAAGCCGCTTTCCGCCGCCGGCGCCGGAAGCGTCATGGTGACCAGCAATGCCAAAAAGACTCTCACGCCCCTCATTCAAAGGGTTTCAAGCTTCGAGACGATGCTCCGCCATCCCCCATTTTCCGGAGTTCCCGGCTTTCGCTTGCCGAAGAAAGTCACCAGCAAGTTGCCAGCGCTGTCGAACAGCTCGAGCGAAGTGACGAAGCCATCGACGGTCGGCTTGCGCACGACCCAGGCGCGAGCCACCGCCGTGTTGCGCAAGTGCATGTTGAACTCGTCATCAAGAACGTTGAGCCACTCGGTTCCGAACATCTTGATGTTGCGAACCAATCCGGTGTGAATCTGCAGGCACCCGCGATTTCCGATGAACACCATGATCGGCGTCTTCTCCCCGGCGGCCCACTCGAGCAGGCGGCGCGGCGCGACGGTTTCCACTTTTCGAGCGTATCCCTCCGGGGCCATGCGTAACGCCTGCTCGCGCCCCACGTGGAATTTCTGCAGAATCCCAAAGAATGCGTGCGTGTCCCTGAGATCGCGCCATGCCTCCTGAAATCCGGCGACGTCGATCTTCGGGTCGGGAAGTTCGGCTGCCGCTCCCGGTCGCGTCTCGACTTCCTGGAAAGGATTCTGATCCGTCGAGCGAAATCGGTGAAGCAACTCGCCGTATCCGGCAAGATTGCTTGTGTCCTGAAGATAGACCTTGTGAACAGCCTCTCCCGCGCCGTCAAAAAACTGAAAGCTCTGGCGCTCTCCGTGAGGCGTTGAATCCGTAACCGCAAACCCGAAGCGCCATGCACGCATAAAAAGCCGCAGGTCGATGTCGGGCCCGACCACCTGCCCCATTCCGTTGAAAAAGTCGATTTGCCGGAACTCTCCGTAACGCTCATGGACCGCGTGCTCGTTGCGGGTCAGACACATGACCAGTCCAAGGCGGGGGAATTCCTCGATCAGTCGCGCCCAGTCGCCCTCCAGCCGGGTAACGCGGCCCCCGCAATCCGTGGCGAGCAGTTGAGCCTCGGCGACCCCGAGCTCGCGCGCCGCATCGCGAATGCGAAGCTTGGGCTGTTTCTCAAGCAGCGCTTCCCAGCGCCCTTTGAGGGTTTCCTGTACATCGACTTTCATAGCATGCATCCGTGAAATGGCAGAGCGAACATTGGCGAAAAAGCGGCCGGGATGCCAAAATTTTCATTGGCGGTCGCTTGCGCTTTTCTAGCGCCGTCTTGCCAGGTTGACCGGTTTCCCGTGGTTCTACAGCGCTTGAAGCGACCAGTTTGGGTCGTCCTGTTGAGCCGCCTGATTCGACCATCGTCTCATATCCTTGAGCTCTTCCTCACCAAGAAGGGTGCTGCTCCCGTCAAGATTTAAGGCGACCGCCTTCTTGTTCCATCGTGGATGTACGTGTCCAAATCGCTCGGAAATGGCGTTCTCCTCGAAATTTGAGGACCAACGTTGCCCGTGTAACCGCGGCGAAATGACGTAAAAGTTTCCCTGAGCCCCGGGCGCTGAGCCGGACGCCGTCTTGAAGCGCGCTGAAATAAAAACAATCAATGTGCCGGGCTTGTATGCCTGGCCCAGGCGAGTGACACAAAAATCTCCGTAAGTTTTGCTGTCCTTGTCGACCCGCGGCTCCGAATGATGGGCCGAATAGTTTCCGCCAACGAACGTTGTATTCAGACCGAGAGAAGGCTGCACGGACGCGACATACTCCGCCATTACCGGAGTCTTCTGCTTCCGGTAGTCGGCAAGAGAATCATTAACCACCGCAACGCCGGGATACTCATAGTTAAAGTACGGAGCCAGCCGGAAGGGCCACCGCTTTGCCAGATACCCCCCCAGGTGGCCCCCGTTGCGATCCAATGGCACCGGCATTCCAATCTCCGACGGATCCTCAATGATCCCAGGCAGGAGCCGTCCGCCGTTATCCGCAGCGTAGGCAAAATACGCGGTGGTGACGTTTCGAGCGGCGGCAAGCTCCAGCACGCACTTCGCTTTGTCTCGCGCGCCCTTGATCGCGACACCAATCAACCCAGCCAGAATCGCTATGATGCCGACGCCAAGGAGCGTCTCGAGGAGAGTTATGCCCGCGTTCCGTTTCAACGCGCCTGTGCGTTCGCACGCTGCAGGTCGACCGCGCCTCGCCGGCGCCTCACCATGCAAAGAACGACTATGCTCGCGAGACCGAAAAGCACGCATGTGCTTGGCTCGGGAACCGGCGCCACGTCGCTGGCAAACGTTGCGTATCTCCCCAGGCTCATGCTCGGCTCAGAGGCATTGAAATCAAAGGTGTAGGAGCCATCCGGAACCTCCTTCCAAATAAAGAGCCATTCCTGATCGTTCCCGCCAAAGCCTCCCAGGACCACGTCATTCAGCAAAGATTTGATGACCGGAGAATGGGAAGAACCTCCTATCGTCAAGCGCACGTCGCTGTCGGCGATCACGCTTCCCAATGTCTTAACATGCGCAACCACCGAGCGGATCCCTTCGAGAGGAGCCTGAGTCCCGGCCAGGGTCGTGGTGAAATCCGTTGCGACCACGGGGCTGTAGATATTTCCCCCGCTCGTGAGAAACGCTGAGCCCGTGTTCTCCGTTATGGAGGCGATGCCCAATCCAAACGAGCCGATGTCCGGGGTGCTGTCCGAGATCGGGGAATCGAAGACATCCCACTCGGCGTAAAGCGTGCCGGGGTCGTCAATATTCCAAAGGTCGATTCGACCTCCGAATCCGTTCGCAGGATTCACGTCGACGACAAATGTCTCCGCTGCCGCTGTGTGGGCGATTGCCGCACAGGCAAGCGCAATCGCGAGCCCCTTTAGGTTTGTTGAGGCACCTCTATGAGTTTTCATTTTTATATCTTATGTTTTTGGGAAGTCACGACTAAGGGTCGGTTCCTCTTATTTTATGGCTGGTTTGTTCTCGTCCCGGCCACTCCGTCGGGACGAGGACACCGAGGGAGAACAAACACCTTCGAAATCGTCTTGCGCCTCAACCGGGCGATCAAGGCGAGTGACGCAAGGGCAAGCTTCCCAACGGACGGCTCCGGCACCGCCAGCCCCGCGTCAGGTCGGACATTGGTAAAAGACACGTTCAGCGAATCGCGAAACGCCGAACCGAAAGTTTCAGCGGTGCTGCTTGTGGAGAGCTGTGCGCGCGCCAGTGTGGCGAATGCAACCGCGAAGAGCGGTGGGAGCAAGCGCCAGACTTCCTTCATTCCTTCATCCTGCAGGTATCGTCTCAGTCGCGCTAACGGCTCGTTGCGAAAGATTGACGGACCGTTGCTCTAACTGTCCAAAACCGGGACGAATGAGCCATTACCGGGGTGAACAGACCCTGGCGGTTCTTTCAACACGTGTTGTGCCGCTGCGGGACTCCCCCGAACCCGCAAGGAACGGCGTTTCCGTGCCGGCCACTCTCTTCCTCACATTCCGGCAAAGAAGAGGGGCGGCCGACTTGGCCGCCCCGCGGGGTTATGAAGCGTTCCTCTATTCGGATTGGCCGCTTCCCTCTTTACGAAGCTCTCTTGCTTCCTTTCTAAGTTTGCGCGCATCCTCCCGAAGCTGGTGCGCATCGTCAAAAACCTTCTGCTGCGCGGGAGTAAGGAGTGGTCGGATCTGCTGCCGCGTTTCGTCCATCACGGTTTGAATCTTCGCCCTCTCCTCCTCGCGGATCGCTTTGATCTTCGGCTTGCTTGCCGTGATGATCTCTTTGACCTTCGCCTTCTGTTCGCCGGTGAGATTCAACAAACGATCCATCATTTGCTCAGCACCATGACCGCGCTGACGCGCCCACCGATGTCCATCCCTGTCGCGCGGGCCGCCAGCTTGATCGCCCCCCCACAATCTTTCCGGACTCGCCGGAGGCGGAGGACCCTTGGCAGCCGGGGGTTCCGGCAAAAGGGGGGCCGGATCGGGGGCCGCGGCGGCAACGTGCGAAATAACAAGAGCGGCGCCCACGACGCCGGCCAGTGAAAGAATGATTGTGCGTTTCATCAGTATTATATTTTGAATCTACCGTATGCAACCACGCGAATTGCGGGAGGTTGCAGGCTTTTTGGAAAAACGCATTCCCGTTGCAAGGGGTCATTCTTCGCCACCGCCCTTACATAAGAAGACCTTCAGTCTAACAAGTGAGGCTTCCCGATCCTTTGGGCCAATTCCTCGAGAAGGCGCGATCGCGCAGATGAGACGGCCCTCCGGTTCGTAAGCCTTCAGAACCCAATCCGAAGATCCGTATGACCACCGAAAGAGGATCTCGCTAAGTCCTCCGACCCGCAGCTGAAGACCACAGCCGCCATCTCCAAGATAAATCCAATCGTCATGCTCGCACAGGCAGTTCGGGCGCATCTCCGCGCCTTGAACCAAGCCGTCGTTGCCGACGAGAAGCCGAACGGGGATTTTTGCTTCTATCAATTGGCGGAGGAGGGCACGGAGGTTTTCCTTCGAAAGGTGTGAGACCTCTCCCTCGCAAAGAGCGGCCGGGCCTTCAGGACGAAAGGGAAATCGGGCGTGCGAAGGCGCCCCCAACGGACTCGCCGCCTGGTTGATCTGAACCCACCAGCAAAACGCCTCCCAATCGGACTCCGGCGTGAGACAGACTCTGTGGATCACGTCCCCGCTGGTGTCGAGAAATTCAGCGGAATAGAGCCAATCGCCCGACCGTTCTTCAATCGCTACGAAAGCCTGGCCCCAGCAAGGAAGGAAAAACTGGAGATCGCCACCGGACGCGTTCCAGCCGCATGGCGTGCACCAGACCTCCGGATAGGTGCAGACGCTGCCCGACACAGCCCAGGAGTTCTGGCAGAAGGAGACCACGCGGCCAAAAGTTCGCATCCCGCGCAAGAGCACGGGCCACCGCGGAAGGAGCGGAATCAGCGCGCGCCGGCCGGCGATGCGCACGTTTGCACGAAGGACGGAATCGAGCAGAGGATTCGCGGAGAAGACGCTCTCCTCGATTTGCGGTCCCTTCCTCTGCGGTATCCGATGGTGCACGAGGTTACTATTCAGAAAGAGGGCTCCGCTGTCTGACGGTCCCTTGCCAAAAATTTGCGGCAGCTTGCGCGGGGCTTGACCTTTGAATCGCCCGGACAGAACCTCACGGAATGCTCATCTCCCAAGCCTTGAACGAAAAAATCAACGAACAAATCGGCTACGAGTTCGCAGCAAGCATTCAATACACCGCCATCGCATCGCACTTCGACGCGGAATCGCTACCCTTTCTCGCCCGGCACTTTTACAAACAGGCGGCCGAGGAACACGAGCACGCAATGAAGTTTATCAAGTTTCTCATCGATGCCGGGGCGCGCGTCGAAATTCCCGCAATCACGAAACCCGTCGCTCGATTTCCCTTTGCTGAGGATGCTGTGAAGCTTTCCCTGGAGCAGGAGATAAAAGTCACCGGCCTGATCAACACGCTGATGGATACCGCGCTGAAGGAAAACAACCATATCGCCTCGACATTCCTGCACTGGTTCATCACGGAGCAACTCGAGGAAGTTAGTTCGATGGATCAACTCCTGAAGATCGTCCAGCGCGCAGGCGAAGGCCGCTTGCTCCTCGTCGAGCAATACCTCGCAGGCTACAAGGCCGCGGGTGCCATCTCGAGCAAGGACGACGAGGACTAACCCCGCTTCCCTCAACGTTCACTCTCAACCGTCATCTCCCAAAAAATGAGCCACGAATCTTCCGCCACCACTGCCCGCGATGTCGAGGTCACACGCATTCCAAGCGGTGAGAAGATCACCCTTCCGGCCAATACCCAAATCGTCATCACCCAGGCTCTCGGAGGCTCCTTTACGATCCTCGTTCCAAGCCAGGCCGGTCTCTACCGGATCGAGGGACATGATGCCGACGCCATCGGCCAGCAACCCTCGGCGGGCGCCGCAAAGCCCGTCGACGGGAATCTGGAACAAGCGGCGTGGAACCAGCTCAAGACCTGCTACGATCCGGAAATTCCCGTCAATATCGTCGATCTCGGGCTCGTTTACGCTCTCGACGTCAAATCCCACGAGGGAGGCGGCTACGATATCAACGTGCAGATGACTCTCACCGCACCCGGGTGCGGAATGGGGCCGATCATTGCCAGTGAGGCGCGCCAGAAAATTCTGACCATCGATGGCGTGGCGGACGCCAGCGTTGACCTTGTTTGGGATCCGCCATGGTCTCCCGACCGAATCAGCGAGGAAGGAAAGCAAAAACTGGGAATCGCCTAGCGTCTCGCCCGACCTGATTCGAACTCTTATTCCACGGATCCGCTGAGAAACGAAGCCCCTCCCGCCACACCAAAAGTTCTTTATGACCCGAAGGCAAAGCGTATTTTCATCCTGAACCCACCCGTCCCCCTATGATTTTTCTTGGAATCGACTGCGGCACACAAAGCACAAAAACCATCGCTCTCGACTGGGAAAGCGGAGAAATCCTCGCCTCCGCGCACAAGGCCTATGGCTTCGTGCCAAACCTGCCACCCGGCGCCATGGAACAGGAGCCCAAGGATTGGATCGACGCCACGGAACAATCCATTGGCGAAGTCCTTTCCAAACTCGGCGCGCGCAAGGACGAGGTTCGCGGTATCGGTGTGAGCGGCCAGCAACACGGGCTTGTCGTTCTCGACAAGGAGGACCGCGTCGTTCGTCCGGCAAAACTGTGGAACGACACGACGACCAGCGCCCAGTGCGACGAAATCACCAATCATTTCGGCGACCCGGAAGAGGTCATCGCGCTGGTCGGAAACACGATGCGCACAGGCTACACCGCCCCAAAGATCCTGTGGCTGCGTCAAAACGAGCCCGAGAATTGGAAGAGAACGCGCAGTGTCCTCCTCCCTCATGATTACTTGAACTTCTGGCTCACCGGCGTCAAGAGCATGGAGTTCGGCGATGCGTCCGGCACCGCGCTGCTCGACGTGAAAACACGCCAGTGGTCGACGAAGGTCGTCGATTACATCGCGGAGGATCTTGCTGGCAAGCTTCCCCCGCTCATGTCTTCCAAGCTTTCCCAGGGAACCTTGCGCGAGGAGCTTTGCAAAAAATGGGGTCTTGCCAAGGCGCCGTCAGTCAGCGCCGGAGGCGGCGACAACATGATGGCCGCGATCGGAACCGGCAACATCCAGTCCGGCGTGGTGACCGCGAGCCTTGGAACATCCGGAACCCTCTTCGCCTTTTCCGCCGTTCCCATTATCGATCCGCAGGGCGAAGTCGCCGCCTTCTGCGACAGCACGGACAACTGGCTGCCCCTGATCTGCACGTTGAATCTCACGCTCGTCACCGAGCATATTCGCAAATCGTTTGGCTGGGACTACGCGCAGCTCGAAGACCAGATTCGTGGTGTCCCGGCCGGATGCGATGGTCTGCTCCTGCTTCCCTATCTGACAGGAGAACGCACGCCAGATCTGCCGAATGGCACCGGCGTTTTTCATGGACTTACCCTTGCGAATTTTACCGCTCCGCACATGGCCCGCGCGGCTTTCGAGGGCGTGACTTTCGGCCTCGGCTACGGTCTCGCGCGCTTCCGCGAACTTGGAATGCATCCCGCCGAGATCCGGCTCACCGGAGGCGGAAGCAACAGCCGGCTATGGCGCCAGATGTGCGCGGACGTCTTTGGCGTGCCCACGGTGTGCCTCCAAAGCGGCGAAGGAGCCGGGCTCGGAGGCGCGATTCAGGCAGGGTGGGTCTGGAACAAAGAGAATGGATCGGATGCCACGTTGGCGGAAATTTGTGACCAGCTCGTGCGAGTTGACGAAACCTCGCGCAGCGAGCCGGATGCCCATGCAAACAAGGTTTACTCCGACGCCCTGAACAGAACCTCTGAAATCCGCAAGGCCCTCAAAGAGGCGAATTTGCTTTAGACTCGAAAGCTCACGACTCGAAAGTCGCCTGGCGCAATTTTCAAAGAAAACCCTGGAAGATGCGCCTTGTTCTTGCCGCCACCGGCGCCAGCGGAGCCATCTATCTTCAGCGCCTTCTCCACTATCTCGACCGGGTCGACCACGAATTGCATCTGGTCTACAGCGCCTACGCGAAGCAAGTCGTCCACGAAGAACTCGGCGAATTGCAGTTACCTCACGGGGTGATCGAGCATTCCGACAAAAGCATGAACGCGCCGTTCGCAAGCGGCAGTGCGAAGTTCGACGCAATGATTGTCGTCCCCTGTTCCATGGGAACGCTCAGCCGCATCGCTCATGGCGTCAGTGAAAGCCTGATCCTGCGCGCCGCGGACGTCTTTCTGAAGGAGCGCCGCAAGCTGATCCTCGTCCCGCGCGAAACGCCCTGGAATTTGATCCACGCCCGCAACGCGGTCACGGTGATCGAGGCGGGAGCCATCCTGCTACCGGCCTCCCCCTCGTTCTACAGCCGCCCCTCGACCCTCATCGAACTCGCCGATACCGTCGTCTGGCGAATTCTCGACCAACTTGGCATCGATGCCCCTAACGCCTGTCGATGGAGGGAATAAGTCCTCCTTCGGTCTGCGAGCCCTCCAGAGGTAGCGACGTCTCTCGCCAAAACCGCCCGGACTAAAGAGCCCTCATGCCTTCGCCGGCCGAAATTTTCTTTCTGTCCGTCGCCGCGTTGCTGGCCGGCGCAATGAACGCCATCGCCGGAGGAGGCACGATACTGACATTCCCGGCACTTCTCGCTTTCGGCATGCCTGCGATCCGCGCCAACGCGACCAGCACCGTCGCCCTGCTTATTGGCATCGTTGGCAGCACCTACGGTTATCGCGAGCACCTCCCGGCCGCAGCGGCCTGGATCCGCCGATTCGGAGTGGTCAGCGTGATTGGCGGGCTCCTTGGGGCTCTCTTGCTGACAAAGACGCCCGCCGGCACTTTCGAAAGACTGGTGCCGTTTCTGCTCCTCTTTGCCACGGTGCTCTTCATGGCTCAGAACCTCTTTGGCAGGTTTGCTGAAGCAAAGGCGGCCTCTCCCACCCGGCACGGAGCAACCTCGGTGGCGCTTCAATTTCTCGTCGCCCTTTACGGAGGTTACTTCGGCGCAGGGATCGGCATTCTGATGCTTGCGGTCTTCGGCTTGATGGGTCTGCACGACATCCACGAGATGAACACGCTCAAGACCATCCTCGCGGCGCTCATCAACCTTGTCGCGAGCCTCTACTTCGTCTTTTCCGGCCTGGTGGACTGGCCACAGGCCCTCGTGATGATGGTGGCTTCAACGCTTGGCTACTTCGCCGGCGCTCACCTGACTCAACAAATCCCCCGTCATCGTGTCCGCCAACTTGTCACCGCCATTGGCCTCGGCATCTCGGCAGTGATGTTCTGGAAACAGTTCTCGTAAACCGCCAAGGGAGGGCGAGGCTCCCGCCAAGCCGTCGAAAAGAAATCCTGCTCCACGAGCGAATCTCCGACCTCGGACATCCGCTCCGCAGAACGCCTCTTTCCAAGCCCGGTAAACTGCTCGCTGGATTATTTTCGCAGCCCCAGTCATCCTTCGGCCATGCTCGAAGTGATTGAAAAGCTCCTGACCTTGCAGGACCGCGACCAGCGCCTTCGGAGCTTCCAGCAGGAGCTCGCCCATCTCCCCGAAGAACGCAAGGCGCGTGAAAAGCAAATCGCCGACTCCTCCGCTCAGCTCGAGCAGTCCAAGATCAGGGCGAGGGAGATCGAGATCAAAAAAAGAAACCTCGAAATCGAGGCGCAAGCCAAAAGAGACTCGATCACCCGCTACAAACAGCAACAGCTGCAAACCCGGAAGAACGAGGAGTACGCGGCCCTCGCCCACGAAATCGAAGCCGCTGAAAAGGCCATTACAACCCTAGAAGATCGAGAGCTGGATCTTATGGAGGATCTCGAAAAGCTCGTGCCACAGATCGCCGCCGCCGAAAAGCTTCACGCCGAGGAGCGCAATAAAATCGAAAACCTCCTCGCCGCCCTCGATGGCAAGAAAACCAACCTGGAAATGCGCATCGCCGAACTCAAAAGCGAGCACGAACTGCTGGCTAAAGCACTCGACGAAGATGTCCTCGACATCTATCTGCGCATCTTCAAGACCAAGCATGGCACTGCCGTCGCACCTCTCGAACATGAAGTCTGCATGGGCTGCCACATGAAGGTCACCGCCCAGACTGTCGTCCAAGTCCGGGGAGCCAGGGAAATCGTCCACTGCCCTCAGTGCGGTCGGATTCTCTACATGCCCGAATAGCCGATTTTCTTAAGGACGCCAAAAATCCGTTGACAATGGATTCCGAGACGCTTAAAAGCGCGCTTCAAATATACGACTTAACGAATCGTTATTTGATGGAATCTTAACCATAGGGAAGCAGAGCCTCTTCGGCCCGCAAATTGCCGGCCGCTATCGGCTCGTCACACAAAATGAACAAAAACAAAGTCATTTCGGGTTTCGCTGCCTTGGGTCTGGCGTGGGGGTTTCCCCTTGGCGCCCGGGCAGGCCAAACACAACCACCTGCTCCGACGCAGGAGTCAAACGACCTCGCCCTTCGTGGAGTGGTGGAGTGGAAAGCATGCAACAGGAAATTGGTTCGGCGTCCGCGACACCCTCGAGGACCATGGTCTGAACTTTAGAGTCGAGTGGAAGGCCAACTTGCTTTGGAACGTCAACGGCGGCCTGCAACAACGCTTTGGCTATGACGACGAGTGGAAATTCACGGGCGTCCTAGATTTTGCCAAGCTCACGGGATGGGAACCGCTTCGGGGCCTCACTGCGACCGCCGGGGTCCGCTACCGCGGCGGCGCCGGGGTCAACAAGTGGGTCGGAGCAAGCAACAACTTTGCGCCGAGCACCTTTCAAGGCGGCCGGCTTTGGCGGTTCCAGTGGGTCTATCTCACCTATACGACGCCAGAACTCTTTGGGGTCAAAGACTTCCTGACTTTGTCGGGCGGCTGGCAGAATCCCGCGGATTTCTTCATCACGCAGCCGGAGAACAAGTTCTTTATCAACAACACGTTCAATTCGGGCCGCGGACTCGCCGCGAACGGATTCCAATGGGGCGGCAGTTATTCTGCATGGGGCGGCTTCGCCAAGGTCAAGCCCGTCGATTGGTACTACGCCCAGGGGGGCTTGTATCTCGCAATCCCGCAGGGAAACGTCTCGGCGAATCATGGCCTCGACTTTGAGGGCTACCGTCCGGATCCGGGCTTGAACGGAGTGTATTTCCTCGCCGAGACCGGCGTTACCCCGAAGATCGGGCCCTCCAAGCTGCCGGGGCGCTACGCTACCGGAGCAATTTACTTCGGCGTGGAAAACAAATCGTTTAACGGCAACACAAATGATGGACGATGGGCCTTTTACTGGCAAGCCGACCAAATGCTCTACCGGGCGCCCTCCCGTGAAGAGCCTGCGCCGCTTGCAAAGGGTCCTTCCGACGGAAAATCCGTTTCCGACGGCAAGGAGGCTCCCATCGTCAAATCGAAGCCAAAGTTGACCGACAAGGGCCTTTATTTCTTCAGTCTGTTCGAATACGCGCCGCAGTTTAACAACCTGCTGCCCTTCTACTTCCATACCGGCCTGATTTACAAGGGACTCATTCCCACGCGAGACAAGGATCAGCTCGGGTTTGCGATTGCCTATGGCAACTACAGCTTCGACAAGATTGAGGCCCAGAATGCGGCCGGCAGGGGCCTCGAGCAAACCTATGAAGGAGTGCTTGAATGGGACTACCGGATCCAGGTCAACAACTGGTCCTATATCCAGCCGGTGGTGCAATATATCTTCCGGCCCAATGGCGCAGGAGTCGTGAACGACGCCACTGTCATCGGCATGCAAGTGGGCGTGCTCTTCTAAAAACCTTCCCAACCCGCGGATTTTCCTTCTCCGCGGCCTTGAAGATTAACCGGCGTCCGAAGGCTGAGCGGACGCCGGTTTTTTTTGCAAATTTCCGTCTTTTCCCCGCATTCGCCGTTGCAACCTTTCCCCTGACAATGTTTGTTTGCCGGACACCACAAAGGAGGCTCTTTATGGATACTACCGTCGACAGGCAAATCACTGATCGTTTCAAGTCCGGACGCCAGGATGTGCAGGATTTGATAGCTCCTTTGATCGAATTGGCGTCCCAATCCTCGTCACTTGTCGTGGGCTATGGAGCGCCACAAATGGGCGTTCGGAGCGAGATGATTCCCTATTTCCACGTTTGCGGCACTCCTGCCGACAAGGAGCCGCTCCGCGTGCTGGTTATCGGGGGATGGGTCGGCACGGAAATCATTACCCCCTACGCGATCGCACGCCTGCTTGTCGCCCTTGAATCCAGGCTCCGGCTCGCCACGGGCATCGAAATCACAGCCTACCCCGTCGCAAATCTGGAGGCCCATCGCCAAACTGTCTTCCTTACGAGCAAACAACACTTGGACGGGATGAGCTGCTGGGAAAATTCGCAGTGCGGCCACGTCCAGGTCCTCGAACGCGAGTTGGAGCGCTACGCTTATGACGCAATCTTCCTCCTGCGTCAGAACCCCCGCGCACAAGACGCTGACGTCGAAGCCTGGCTCGCGGAGGAGGAACAGAAAGTCGCTCTCTCCGATGCCCTGAGACGTTACGCCGCTGCGAGTCCGCTCTTCCGCTGGAGGGCGAATCCGGTGCGACCGACGTACACTCGCACCTTCACTCCCATTCCCTCTCGGGAGCGCCAACCTGCCGAAATCATCATCGGCCTGCCAGGAGCCCTGGACGCTGAGCAGCAGGCACAGGAATGCATGGCTCTCATCCTCAGCCTTTCTCATGCCATGCGCGAAGCGCGCGCAGAAGGCATGATGTAGCTGCGGACCGTTCTTGGGGTCGCCGAGGCTTTTTCGCCCTCAACCAGCGCTTTTTATCCGATACCGTTGTGCACGGCTGGCGCAAGTTCCAGCCGACAAGGGACTCTCAAAAAGTCCGCTCAAATCCTGTCGAAGCGGATCTTCGAACTCGTCTCAATCTGAACCACACGACCGTCGTGCACGGTGATTTGCACAGAACCGAACCTCAAGGTCCGTACCTCGCGCTCAACGATCTC
This sequence comes from uncultured Verrucomicrobiae bacterium, assembly GCA_963763735.1. Lineage (GTDB taxonomy): Bacteria > Verrucomicrobiota > Verrucomicrobiia > Chthoniobacterales > Terrimicrobiaceae > DASTFP01. The sequence goes on from CAVXQK010000025.1 coordinate 246,925, forward strand.
CACCCAAGCCTCCGAGTCGTTCTTGGGAATTTGCGATAAGTGCGCTGCCGAAACAGCGATGGCTCCGCCACTTGCCATCTCAGGACGTCACGCGACGGCGACCCTTGGACCGCCGAAGAGCCTTCGCGTAAAGATTCTGAATCGCCGTCTGCTCTGAGCTCGAAAGCCGCCCCCGAGACATCGGCGAGAAGTCCACCAAGTCCTCTTCCTTCACCCCTCTACGTATGGGAAAATCCGCGTCCAATTCATCACGAAATATTCGATTCCAGCGCATATACGATATTTTTAGTCGTATTTGAGAGATTACAAGGAAAAACTTCGGCACTTTGAGAATTGGGCGCTCAGAATGGAGCCTTTCGGCGGAGCGCCTGATCCGACCTTTCAGCGGTCCTCTGAGTCTGATCAGAAAGGTCTGTTGTTGAGGAATCTCCGCCAGACCGGCAAACCACACAAGATTCCACCGACTACAGCGGCTGCGAAGAGCCAGCCGGAAAGCGAGGAAGCCCAGCGCTTTTTCCGCCTTCTCCGCCACATTGAACAATGCACCCGCGACCGCTCCACAAATGCTTGCCGCATGGCAGTTCTCACGGTTCGAACCCCGCCAGGCGGTGACTGCCGGAGATCCGTAGAAACCGCAAGGCACGCTCCTCACACACAGCATCCTGCGCGATTTCCACCCTGATTCGGTGGTGCTCTACGCCAGGGACGCCGGGGCACTTTGCGGAGACGCTGCGGGCGCCCTCGCCGCCATGCCCCCCCAATCGAGGGAATGCCGGCACTCTACCTTTGCGAAAACTTCACGTGCCGCGCGCCCGTAACCTCGCCGCAAGAAGCACGCCTCCTCCTCGCTCCAGTCGCAAAAAGTAAGGCTCCCGGAAAGACCCCAACAGGCTAGACTTAGACTAGACTAAAGCAGAACCGACTCGATGGCCCGGGTCGGGTCGAGGCCATTCGCAGCCAGCCATTCGGGGTTGAAAAGCTTCGACTGATACTTGTTGCCCGAGTCGCAAAGGATAGTGACGATGGTTTGGCCCGGTCCGCCTTCTTTGGCGTAGCGCACCGCGCCGGCGATATTAACGCCGGAGGAAAGGCCGAGAAACAATCCTTCCTCTCTGAGCAATTGATACACGATGGTCAGCGCCGTATGGTCGGAAATGCGGTAGGCCTGATCCACGACGATATTTTCCAGGTTTTTGGTCACCCGGGTCTGGCCGATGCCTTCCGCGTAGGAGTCGCCATCCTTCGTGTCGGTGTTGCCGTTGGCGAACCACGACCACATGGCAGCGCCATAGGGGTCCGCGCAGACAACGGAAACCTGGGAGCTTCGTTCCTTCAGATACAATGCCGTTCCCGCCAGGGTGCCGCCCGTGCCGACCGAGGAAACGAAAGCCGTAACCTTGCCACCCGTCTGCTCCCAGATCTCCGGTCCCGTGGTCCGGAAATGCGCGAGGCGGTTCGCGGTATTGTCAAATTGGTTTGCCCAGAACCAGCCGTTCGACTCCGCCAAGCGTTCAGCAACACGATTGTAATTGCCGGGATCGCTGTAAGGCTTTTCCGGCACGGTGAGGACTTCAGCGCCCAGGGTGCGGAGCAACCCGATCTTTTCCTGGGATTGCGTTTCCGGTATCACGATCATGGTGCGGTAGCCCTTGGCACTGCCGATCATGGTGAGCCCGATGCCGGTGTTTCCCGCCGTTCCTTCGACAATGACGTCTCCGCGGCGAAGGCGCCCCGTCGTCTCGGCGTCTGTGATGATGCCGAGCGCGGCCCGGTCTTTCACAGAACCGCCTGGATTCATGAACTCGGCCTTGCCGAGAATTTCGCAGCCGGTCAGTTCTGAAAGGCGTCGTAGCCGAATCAGCGGCGTCCTGCCAACATGACCTTCAACTCCATGGTAAGTCTGCGCGCTCATCGCGTGGAGCATCGCCTCAAACCGGCGAAGACATTTCAAGCCGGGACTTCACGCGGGTTTGCGGGCGTTCCAAGGTAGCTTCGCGAGAAGCAAGCCCATGCCGCAGAAGTCCGTGATCCCGGCAAAGACAAGGCCGGCGCCCACAAACGCGGAAAGGCCGGCAAACCATGGATTCACGAAATATCCGAGCCCGATACCGATCACCACCAGCGAGCCTGCGACGATGCGCACCTGGCGCTCCAGGCTGATCACCCCGGTCGTTCCGCGCTCAAGAGGCAAACCGGCATGACCCCACCCAAGGGTGCCACCTTCCACCACTACCGCCTGAGAGAATCCCTCCTTCGCGAACTTCTCAGCGGCCTTCGTCGCGCGCCCGCCAGTGCGGCAAAGGAGGTAAACGGACTGGTCCTTTGAAAGCTGGCCCGAGTCGAGGAGTTCCTTCGGCACCAGACGATCGAGCGGAACATTGCTCGCTCGCGGCACGTGTACCTCGGCGTATTCCACGGGCGTCCGCACATCGATCAGCGCCAAATCGGGGTGAGTGGTCAAATATTGATGGAGTTGAGCGGGTGCAATCGTTTTCATGACATGGAGTCAATTACATCACCCTATTACAGCTTGCCGGAACGCGTGTCGAACCGCCGATCAGGGTTCCATTGAAAATGGAACGGCCCCCCTTCGACAAGTTGTTGCACCTGTTTCGCTTCGCACGAAAAAGGTTGCTGTCGATTCAAGCGATTACTTTGCGAGGATGGTTTCCCGCGGCTTTGCCGGAGTCTTGTGAAACGTCAGCCAATCCGTGCGAATCTTGTCCCAGCCCTGTACGGACAAGCCGTTGGACTCAAAGAACTCTCGGATCTGCTCGGCGTCCCATTTGAGGATATCCTCGAGAATCGGCACAAAAACACTCGTCGCATTGTCACTCAATACGGTCCGCTTTGCGATTCGCCCGATATCCTTCGTTTCCGAAACCGCAATGGTATGCCCGTCGCGGCTGTTGACGTGGTGCATCACGTACAAATCTGAACTGCCATCACCTATGTAAATCGTGTGGTCCGGACGGGTCCCAAACTTCTGCTCGAGTTCCTGGAGAACAACAACTTTCCCGTAGCCAGCCGGAACCCGCGTCACCGAGGCAATCTCCAGTCCGGACGCGTCATAGCCGAACTCCGTGCCGTACACATGTTCCGGGGGAACCATGCCTTCGAGCGCGGATTGCACCACTTCACGCGGACCCGCCGAAATGACGACAAATTGAAACCGGGCCTGGCCCAGATCTTGCGCCAGGATCTCGGCCAGCAACTTTACGTTGTCCTTGAGCCGAACGCGCTTGCCTGCTTCGACCAAATGCTCCCGCCGGACACCTCTAAACTCCGGATCGTGCCGCAGCAGATAGGCAAGCTCGGCGCCTGATTGCACCAGATGGGTCGAGGAGAGCGCCTTCACTCTTTCCGCAAAATCCTTGACGCCGATGATGTCTCCAAGCACGTGGCCGGAGTCGTTAAAGCTGAGCGTCTGGTCAAAATCGCTTGCGACCAGGTAGCGGATCGTTTTTTTCGTATTCATATTTTCAACAACGGCAGGATATAACCACCCGTACCATAGCTGTTATACTTGTCAAATCACAATATGGTGCCGGCAAAACAAGGCTCGCACGGCCGCCCGGGAGAGTCCAACTCCTGGATCGCACTTGTAAAGCGTGCTAAGCTGTAATATCAGCATGGCTATGATTTTCTCTTCGCTTGAAGCGGCGCCCAAGTATCAACGGGTTTTCGATACGTTGAGGCGGGAGATCCTGTCGGGAAGGTATCGTCCGGGGGAAAAGCTCCCGAGCGAAGCGGACCTGGTCAAGCGGTTCGGGGCCTCTCGGATTACGATTGGACGGGCAGTGCGCGAACTACGGGAGCAGGATTTGATCGACAGGCGGGCGGGTTCCGGAACCTACGTGCGTTCCTCGAAGTCGTCCGGTCTGACTTTCGGCCTGCTCATTCCCGATCTCGGGCAGACGGACATTTTCGAGCCGATGTGCCAAGGCATGGCCGACGCGTCACAGGGGGGACGCCACGCGCTGCTTTGGGGCTATGCGGAGCAGACCCCGTCTCGAAATGAGCAGGCCTGGCGTCTGTGCCAGCAGTATGTCGATCGAGGGGTATCCGGGGTATTCTTCGCGCCGCTGGAGTTCGCACCGGAGGATGCCCAAGCAAACCGTCGGATCGTCGCCGCCCTCGATAAGGCACGCATCCCGGTGGTTCTCCTGGACCGCTGTTATCTTCCGTATCCGCACCGCAGCCGCTACGATCTCGTCGGAATCGACAATCGTCGTGCCGGTTACCTTATCACCGAGCACCTCGTGAAACTCGGATCGCGTCGCGTCGCTTTTGTGGCTCACCCGCACTCGGCTTCGACCGTTGAAGCGCGAATCGCGGGATACCGGGAAGCCTTGTTTTTCCATGATATCCCCTTCGAGCGGGGCCTGATCAACAGGTTTGAGGTGGGCGACCGGGACGCTGTGAGGCTGTTCATGGAGCGGGAACTCCCGGAAGCTTTCATCTGCGCCAATGACCATACTGCGGGCAAGCTCATGCATGCTCTGCTTGCACTCGGATACCGGATTCCGGACCACGTGCGGATTGCCGGTATCGACAATGCCCTTTACTCCAGTCTGCTGCCGGTGCCGCTTACGACGGTGCATCAGCCGTCGCGCGAAATCGGAATGGCTGCGATGAGCACCATGCTTGAGAGGCTTGCCCGCCCCGCCATGCCGACCCGCGACGTCCTTCTCGCTGCCAAACTTGTTGTGCGCGACTCGTGTGGCGCCTCGCAAATCCAAGCCTCCCCGGCGAAAGAGCCCAGGGTCGATTCCCTTGTGACATGATCAATCCGTTGCTTCGACGTTTCCCATTGGATCTGTCGTCGATTTCGACACATTGCGAAAACATGTCGATATAATTGGCTTCTTTCGACATATTCCTTCGACGAGTCGATGCGTTCGACAGATCAAGCCGTAAGCACCTTCAGGAGGGCCGGATACTTGTAGAGGACCTCGCGGCCTTTCTTTTCGGCGGTCAGAACGTCGATTCTTTCGAGTTCCTGAAGGTATTCCGAAGCCGTTTGCCGTTGCGCGATTCCGGCATCAACCAGAAATTGAATCTTGCAATAGGGCTGCATGAAGACGAGTTCGACGAGTTCCTTGGAATAGACTTTTGAGGGGAGCTTGCTCCGGCAGCGAGTGAGCGTTTGATCGAACAGGTCACGAATGGCCACGATGCGGCCGGTCGTCCACTCGGCGGTCTCCTCGACACCGGTGAGCAAAAAGAGCAGCCACTCCTCCCATTCGGCGCGTTCTGTGACGCCGCGAAGCAGGCGGTAATATTCCGCCTTATGCTGGATGAAGTGGCGGCTGAGATAGAGTACGGGAATGCGCAGAAGGCCCGCGTGCAGAAGGAATAGAATGTTCAGGATGCGTCCCGTACGCCCGTTTCCGTCGGTAAACGGGTGAATGGCCTCAAACTGGTAGTGCATCACCGCCATGCGCACCAAGGGATCGAGATCATCGTCAGCGAGGAGGAATTCTTCCAGGTTGTGAAGTTTTTCCTGCATCACGGCGCCGCCGGCGGGCGGCGTGTAGGTGATCGTTCGTTGGGAGGGATTTCCGATGTAGACGCTGTCGTCCGAGCGGAAAGTAACCTTCTGGTCCCGCAGAATGCTGCAAAGATCCTCGAGCAATCCCAACCGAAGCGGCGCATTCTGCAAAGCTTCACTGCCCCGCCGCAGGGCCGCGCGATAGCGAAGGACTTCCTTTGTCGCAAAATCCGCCGTTTTGCTCTCATCCAGCGCGGCTTGAAACAACGCGTCCTGCGTCGTGACGATGTTCTCGATTTCCGAGCTCAGCTTGGCTTCCTGAAGAGGGATCGCGTTGATCAGAATGGCTTGGTTGGGGATGAGGTCGCCAGCCCCCTTGAGTTCGGCCAACGCCCTGTTTGCTGCCACGCACTTCTTTAAGACACGCTTGGTCTCCAGTTCGCAGGCAGGCGGAAGCAACGGCAGGTTGTTGAACGGTTGTTTAGGGTCGAAGCTCATCGACAGCAGTTGGCTGGAACGGGAAATGGACGCTACTCCACCTCGGGATTGCCGCCGAGGCTCAGCACCATGTCGAACACCTCGCGCGTGGCGCTCTTGACGCGCTCGGGATCTCGCCCGCGCACCACGAGACTGGTGCCGAACTTCCCCTCCTTCTGCCAGGGGTAGGAGCCCATGTCGAAATCGGGATGACGCTTCTGGATGTCTTCCAACCCGCGGGCGATGACGCCCTCCGCCAGATCGCAGCGCACGCTGCGCGACACCATCGGAGGGCCGCCCTGCAACGCGGGCTTCACATGGTCGAACATCGACTGCATGATCTGGGGAATGCCGGCCATCACGAAGACATTGCCCATCCGGAAGCCCGGAGCGCGCGAAACCGGATTGACGATCAGGCTCGAGCCTTCCGGCGCGGTGGCCATTCGCAGCCGTGCCGCGTTGAGCTGACCCGGCCGATCCTTATACCATTCCTTGAGTATGGCGTGGGCCTCGGGATGGAGAGTCCAGCGCACCCCGAAAGCCCGTGCCACACATTCCAACGTGATGTCGTCGTGCGTGGGACCGATGCCTCCGGTGGTGAAGACATAGTCAAACTTCACGCGCACCTCATTCAGGGTCGCAACGATGGTTTCGACGATGTCGGGTATCACCCGCGCCTCACGCAGGGTCACCCCCACCTCGTTCAGCCCCTTGGCAATGTAGGCAAGATTCACGTCCTGGGTGCGACCCGACAGGATCTCGTTGCCAATGATAAGAACGATTGCGGTGACGATCTTCTCGGGGGGGTTTGCGGTCATCGGCGATTTCTAATTAGACGCAATCGTGCGCCGGATGCAATTCCCGGATGGCGCATTGCCCGCGGTGGCGGACTGGACGGGCGGGAGAATTGCTGCTATCAGCGAAAGCTTGCAGCGAAGCCACAGCGAAGGATCTTGTTTCTCATGAAGATTGCAGTCCTGGGTCTTGGAATCATCGGAAGCGCATGGGCCAGGAATCTGATGGACGACGGCCAGACGATCCGTTGCTGGAACCGATCGCCCAAAGAATTCCCGAATTTTTACACCTCCATTGAGGAGGCGGTGGCTGACGCCGAGACGATCTTCATTCTTGTCGCTGACCCGCCGGCCGTTCAATCGGTTCTCGACCAAATCCGCCCGCAACTCCGCCCCGGGCAGCTGATCATCCAGTCCAGCACGATCTCGGCGGAATGGACGTTGACATTTGCCGGGCAGGTGAAGAAGACCGGCGCACTTTTTCTGGAGGCGCCTTTCACGGGAAGCAAGTTGGCGGCGGAGCAGCGTCAAACGGTTTACTACCTGGGCGGTGACGCGGAGCTTATCCAAAGGGCCCGTCCCATTCTCGAGCCGATTTCGACAGCCCTTCTGCACATCGGTCCGCTCGGAAGCGCCTCCACGCTCAAGCTCGCAATGAACATGAACATCGCCGGCGTCGGCCAGATCTTGTGCGAAAGCCTGGCACTTTCCCGCGCCGCGGGCATCCCCGATGACATTTATTTTGCCGCCCTCGGCCGCAACCTGGCCCACTCCGGCCTCGCTGACCTGAAGGAACCCAAATTGCGCGCGAAGGATTACAGTCCCCAGTTCTCGCTGAAGCATATGGGCAAGGATTTGCGTCTAGCACTGGAAACGGCGCACAGTTTCTCGCTTCCGCTCGAACAAACCGCACGTCTCAAGGAATCCTACGACCAGGGGATCGCCGCGGGCTGGAAGGAAGACGATTTCATCGGCCTTATCCGCCTGCTGGAAAAATCGTGAATTTGCGCCTGGCCGCTTGCAGATGCGCGAAGTTCGAAAAAGATCGTTGACTCGACGCACGGCTCTCTTAAGGTTCGATGAAATACGAACTTAGTGCTCCGCCGATCCCTTTTGGGACACCCGCGAAGCGAAACCCCGCCGTAGGAACGGCGCCATTCACAACAAGATTACCATGGAATACAGACTACTCGACGGCTCCGGATTCAAAGTGCCCGCGCTCACCCTGGGCACGGGAACCTTCGGCGGCGGTAACGCATTCTTCAAAGGCTTGGGCGCCACAGAAGTGGGGGAAGCCACGAGGCTCGTGGATATCTGCCTCGACGCGGGGCTCACGATGTTCGACTCGGCGGATGTTTACTCCGACGGCCTCGCGGAGGAAGTTCTTGGGCAGGCAATCAAGGGACGCCGCGACCGCGTGCTCATCTCCACCAAGGCAACCTTTCGCCTCGGCGAAGGCCCCAATGATGTCGGCTCTTCGCGCTGGCATCTGATCCGCGCGGTCGAAGCGGGCCTCCAGCGCCTCGGCACGGACTACATCGATCTCTTTCAACTCCACAGCTTCGACGCGCTGACTCCGATCGAGGAAGTCCTCTCGACGCTCGACACCCTTGTCCGCGCCGGAAAGATTCGCTATGTCGGCTGCTCGAATTTCTCCGGCTGGCATCTGATGAAATCGCTGGCTATCGCGGACAAATACGGCTGGCCGCGCTACGTCGCGCACCAGGCCCACTATTCGCTTATCGGCCGCGAATACGAGTGGGAACTGATGCCGCTGGCGCTGGACCAGAAGGTCGGCACCGTGGTCTGGAGCCCGCTCGGCTGGGGACGCTTGACGGGAAAGATTCGCCGCGGCCAGCCCCGGCCGGAAACCAGCCGCCTCAACGATCCGAAAATTGCGGATGCCGGCCCGCCGGTCGAGGACGAGCACCTTTTCAACATCGTGGATGCGCTGGATGAAGTGGGAAAGGAAACCGGAAAAACCGTTCCGCAGGTGGCGCTGAACTGGCTTCTCCAACGCCCAACCGTAGCGACCGTGATCATCGGAGCGCGCAACGAGGAGCAACTCCGGCAGAACCTGGGCGCTGTCGGTTGGAACCTCACGCCCGAACAGGTCGCCAGGCTCGACATCGCCAGCGTAAGAACTCCCACCTACCCATACTGGCACCAGAAGAACTTCGCCGAGCGCAACCCCTTCCCAACGTCTTAACCCCGGCTTGCCCGCGATCGTGAGCCGCACGCCTGATCGGCGCGCAGGGGTCAAGGTATTAAAGATAACAGGCCGCCGCGACGATTGCCACGACGGCCTGCTGTTCCCCCCAGAACGGGGTGAACATGGACTAGGTTGCAGATTGCGCAAGATAAATTATGCGTGAAATGGGCTGCAAAGTGTGTTTTTTACTCAACTGGTCTTAATTCCGCGCGCCTATCCCCAAGACGCCGGGTCGTCAGAAACCCCCTCCAAATTACTCTCCTGCGAGCGAGGTGATCTTGACGAAGCGCCCGGAAGGAGACGGTGGTTTTTGGTGAGGTGGTCGTTTCCGGCTCGGTCGAACGACATTCTTGCTCAAGCGGCGTTTTGGTTTGGCGGTTGTGAAGGTGGCGAATTCTCGTGGCTATTCACCTGCGTGGCGCCACACTCCAGAAGGATCTGCGTCACTTGCGCGGCGTGCCCAGTGTCGGTTCTGACAAGGACAAACTCGCCACCGTGGTAGAACGAGTTGGCGTAAGCCTCGATCACCTCGTTCGGTAAGTGACAATGGCGAAGATGAGCTTTAAAGGCCCTGACAATCGTGTATCGGTCCGGCTTGGAGGGCGAAGCCGGTTCGGGGCTGCCCCAGACCACCGCCGGAGCAGAACCCGGCGCAAAGACCGGCATGCCGATACCAATTGCCTCCTCCCCTACAATCGCCTCGTTGTAAACGGTGTCTTCAAATCCCGCGCGAGTCAGTCGTTCGATGGCCCTGTCCAGATCTCGAGCGTTGTCGAATGTTCCAACGGTGGTCGTCATTAGCATAACCGTGGCTTGCGCATTTATCCTGTCCTCAAGATCACTCTACGGAAGCCATCCGCGGCAGGCTTCCTGTATCTTGTCAATTGTTGAGCGATTGTTGCCTCACCAACGAAGGGCGAGAATCTGCCCAACGCCTTATTCGCGCGTTCCTGGTGGTACAATCAGCACGGGGCATGGCGCGTGTTGCACCACCCGTTCCGCCGTGCTTCCCAAGAATGCATGCTTCAATCCTGTATATCCATGGGTGGCCATGATGATCACATCCGCACGCTTTTCTTTGGCGACCGCAACGATCTCGTGAGACGAAGAGCCCTCCCTCACTTCAATCTCGACGTTCATCGCGACGGGCAGCCTCGTCATCAGCGTTCGCAGATCCTTGGTCACTCGTTCACGCATTCTCCGAGTGCTAATCTGAAGGTAAGAAAATTCGTCGCCGTAATAAATCCGCTGGATTACGTGGGTGAGAACCAAGCTCGCGTCGAAGAGATTTGCGAAGGATGCCGCATATCCAATCGCAGCTTGCCCCGCCTTTGAGAAATCAACAGGCACCACTATCTTCCTGATGTTGAGCGGTTTGCCTTCGCCAGCCCCTTTCCTTGCCAAGGCATTTCCATGGGGACTTGGAGTCGAATCGCGGGACGGAGAACGCTTCTGCCTGGAGTTACGCCGCGACGGCGAGGGACTCGCTTTCTTCGGATTTTGTTCGTGTCGAGTTGTCGGTTTCATTGCGAGAGAAACATAGGACAAGACTGTCCCGTCCGACAGCGACTTGGCGATTGCGACCTTCCTTGCCGTGTGCTTACGGAAGCGATTCGGAGGAGGCGCTCGCAGGCTGGCTGGGAGGAGAGGAGTGACCGACGCCTGGAAAATCGCTCCCGTGCTCGTCGGCGCGGGATTGGAAACGAGTGCCCTGGTTTCTCTCCGCGACATCTGCCAAGGAACGCTTTCGGCGACGCGGTGCGATGGATCGCTTTGCGCATCAAGCTTAAAACGCTTCTTGACGACGCCGAACAGTGCACCGGTCGAATCGCAAGCCTGGTCGAAGCCGCGCGTTCCATCGCGCGACAGGAGCGCGCGGAGGCCGCGGATATTGACGTGCATGAGCAACTGCGAAGCGCGCTCGGCGTGCTGGATCACAAGCTCATGAACGTTCGCGTCGCGCGAAATTTTTCGAGGGAATGCGGTCACGTGCGGGGCTATCCGAGCGAACTCGCGCAGGTGTGGGTCAACCTGGTTGACAACGCAGCGGACGCGGTAGATGGCGGTGGCGAAATCTCAATTCAAACCCGACGCGACGACAATCAGACGGTCGTGGAGATCGTAGACAACGGCCCCGGCATATCCTCGGAGAATCTTTCGCACATCATTGAACCGTTCCTCACCACGAAGGGCGTCGGTTCGGGAAAAGGTCTCGGCCTACCAATCAGCCAAGCCATCGTGGCAGACCGGCACGGCGGTGAGATCGAGATCGAATCGAAAGCGGGGGAAACGCGATTCATCGTGCGCCCGCCCGAGCGGCGCGTTGAGAAAATTGAAGCGGCCGAGGCAATCGCCGCGAATCGCGCATATATGGCAGAACTGACGGAGGGATTCCAAGAAACCAAACCTCGTCCGTCCTCTCAGGCGTCCTCGATCCGCTTGAGGCGTTCGGACATGGGCGAGATGGCCACTCTTTCGGGTGAATCCACGGTTTCGGACAACGCGTTCGCAACGATTTTTGACATCCCGCTTTTCGGACAACTCGACGACTCCCAGCGTGCGTGCTTTTTCGCGGACAATGGCAGTGGAATCCCGCCAGAGGCCCTGCCGCACATCTTTGCGGTGCCCTTCTTCACAACCAAGGGCGGCTCAGGCACGGGACTCGTCCTGGTCATCAGTCACAGGATCGTCGTTGAACGACATCACGGAAAAATCGACTTCAGCACGGGTCCGACGGATTCATAGATGTTGGCTGGCACGCGGTCATTGCCATCCCCCCGGCCGCCAGTATGCTCGCGCTATGTCTTCACTCGTCGACCTCCTCCGTGCGAGCGCCGCACAGTTCGGCCCACTGCCTGCCATCCACTTCGAGGGGCGCACCACGACGCACGCGGCGTTCGGCCAGGCGACCGACCGGTTCGCGGCCGGCCTCGCGGCGCGCGGCATCGCGCCGGGCGACCGCGTCGGGCTCTACTGCGTGAACAGTGACGCGTTCGCGATCGCGTACTTCGGCATCCTGACGGCGGGCGCGACGGTCGTGCCCGTGAACCTGCTGCTGAACCCTAAGGAGATCGCCTTCATCCTCAAGGATGCCGGCGTGAAGGCACTGGTCTACTTCGAGGCGTTTGCGGAGACGGTCAACGCGATCAAGTCCCAGGTCCCAAGTCTGACGCTCCAAGTTTGCATCGGGGCCCAGAACCCGCTGCAGGACATCCCGTTCTCCGATCTGCTGGCGGCCTCCGGGCCGGTCCCCCAGCCGGCGCTTAACCCGGCCGAGGATCTGGCCGCCATTCTCTACACCTCCGGCACGACCGGGCACCCAAAGGGCGCGATGCTGACGCACCGCAATCTCGCGTCGAACATCGAGAGCATCCGCCAGGCGCTGCACCTCGAGCCGGGCAAGGACGTGCTGCTCTGCGTGCTGCCGATGTTCCACGCTTTCGCGGCGACGGTCTGCATGATCTTCCCGCTGACGCACGGCTGCGCGGTCGTGCCCGTGCCAAAATTCGATCCGCAGGGCGTAGCCGACGCGATCGCGGCCCACCGGGTCACAGTCCTGCCCGCTGTGCCGAGCATTTTCAGCGTGCTGCTGCGACTGCCCGACACCGAGATCGCCAAGTTTGCGCCGCTGAAATTCGCCTTATCTGGCGGCGCCGCGCTGCCAATCGAAGTGATGCGCCAGTTCGAGGCGAAGTTCGGCAAGCTGATCTACGAGGGCGACGGACCCACCGAGTGCTCGCCGGCCACCTGCATGAACCCGATCGGAGGGTTGCGCAAGCCTGCATCGGTCGGCCTGCCCGTACCGATGGTCCAGATGAAGATCGTCGACGACCACGGAGACACGCTTCCGCACGGCGCCGTCGGCGAAATCATCGTCCGCGGCCCGAACGTGATGAAGGGCTACTGGAACCACCCGGAGGAGACGAAGGAGGCCTTCTTCGGAGAGTGGTTCCGCACCGGCGATCTCGGCACCGAGGACGACGACGGCTACTTCTGCATCGTCGACCGCAAAAAGGACATGATCATCGTCAACGGCATGAACGTGTACCCGCGCATCGTCGAGGAGATCCTCTACCAGCACCCAGCGGTGCGCGAAGCCGCGGTGGTCGGCGAGCCCAACGAACTGCACGGCGAGATCCCCGTCGCCTTCGTCGCACTTAAGGAGGGCGCGCAGGCGACCGCGCAGGAGGTGCGCCAGCACTGCCGCGACAACCTCGGCCGGCACGAAGTGCCGCGCAGGGTCCATCTGATTCCGCAACTGCCGAAGAACGGGGCGGGCAAGGTTCTGAAACGCGAATTGCGGAAATCCGGCGAATATGAACGTGGCATCGACAGCCGCGGGGTGTAAGGAAAGCGGCGCGCACACGAAGGGAACGTTTGCGGGTCGTGGCACACCGCAAAGGAGCGCGAATAAGGCGTAATATTGATAGTAACGATGCGACCTTGGCTACCAACCAATGCCTCCACAGATTTGACACCGGTTTTCGTGCCGACTGCCACCCATTCCGGAGAACTCCGTTACGGTGGGCATGACTCGTTAGTTTTTCTGGTTTTGGACGCAGCCCTTTGATGAACGCCAGAAAACCTCTTTTCAGCCAACAAGCATTCGGATAGCTCCGATTTGGCATGAAATACAAACCCGCAACAGTTCGAAGCTATTTCTTCTTATGGCTGCCAAGTTTCGCGAGGTAACAAAGTATTCGGGGGTCGACGAAGACTTGAGCCCGGATTATCAGGGGATAGTCGTTCCGTTGAAGGGGGCGAACCAGGTCATGCTCGGCGACGGGGCTGGGCTCACGGTGCGCGCGAATCTGCCTTCCATGGTGAAGGTGAAGGAACTCACTTCGAACTATCCGACAAGCCTCACGGCGGATCAAACAGCTAACCTCAAGTCGGGAGCGCTGCGGCTGTTCGAAATCTCGGCCGATGTCGTGCCGGGGATGGACAAGGCGTATGTGACGGCGAAGGACTCGAAGGGAGTCGAGAAGGCAAAGTTGAAGGTGCTGGTTTTGCGCCCCCGCCCGGCGACGATTTCGATCCGGCCGGTCTATGTCATTCAAGGCACACAAGAGGTGCCTCTTACGAAGGACAGCAGCGGCGCTCAGTCTCTCGTGGATGCGATGAACGCAATCTGGATCCCGCAGGCCAACGTCGTCTTCACGCTCGAATCGCCCGACAAGGCGGTCATCAAAGGCATCTCCCCCCAAGCCACGGGAGTCGATATCACGAACGCCGCGATCGCGAAGGAATTGATCGCGGCAAAGGGTTCGGCCAAGGGATTGACCGCTTTCATGGTCAACCAAGCCCTCGACAATGGCAAGGTGGTAAACGGCGTGACCGATGCCAAAGCCGGCATCGCATTGATCAGCGACAATCGCCGTGACAGCACGATCGCGCACGAGGCAGGTCATTATTTGGGTGCAGTGGATGACAAAGGAAAATTCATCAGCACCTACGGGCATCCGGGCTCGCAGGCGGCTGAGATGCTCATGAGAGACGGCGGTTCCGGGCGCAAGATCCCTTACGGCATGGTGCCGGACTTCAACAAGGGATACACCAGCAAGTGAGGAAGAGGGACATACTCACCCATTACAAGGCCACGGGTCCTGGCTGGCAATCGCGCATGAAGAAGTTGGGAGTGCAGCAGCCTCTTCCCTCTACCCCCAATGAAAAGCGCGTCGCCGAAGAATACGCCACGACTTCGATGAGCAATGTTATGGCCACAATGGCTCGGTCAACGCCGCAGTTCGGCCTGCTGATGATACGGGGTCGCGTGATGGGTTTTTGTGAGAGCGCCGCAAAAGACCAATCGCTTTTCACGGGCCAGCGAGCGCCGGATCGCCTTACGGATCAAGAGAGGTCAAACTCATATTCTTCTTGCCGGCGCGCTCGGCGCGCTCGCCGCGCTCGGCGCGTGCGCGCCATTGGCAGAGGCAAGCAAAACTGAGTGCCAGGCAGAAGAAGTGCCGGGCTTGCTCATCAAGCTGCGCAAGGAACTGGATGGCTCGGTGCCGGGCGTCCGTTGCGTGGTGAAACAACTCGAGCAGGGACCGCCGGTCGAGGAGCCGATTCAAATCCGCATCAGCGGCGAGAATCTGGATCAGTTGCGCCAACTGGCGGACCAGGCGAAAGCCGCGGTGCGCGCCGCCGGCGCCTACCATGCGTTCGACGACCTCGGCTTGCGCATGCCGAACATCCAAATCGATATCGACCAGGACCGGGCAAACTCACTCGGCTTAAACAATCAGCAGATCGGCAACGTCGCTCAGGCGTCGTTCACCGAGCTGAAGGTCACCGAGTTGCGCGAGGGCGACCTTATCCCCGTGCTGATCCGGGGACGCGCGGAAGACCGCACCGAGGCGGAAAAGATTCGCGCCCTCTATGTCCAGACATCGGACCGGAAGAGTGTTCCATTCGACAGCTTTGCGAACATCGCACTCCAGCCCGAGTTCGTCACGATCCCTCACTACAACCAGCTTCGCACGGTGACAGTCAAAGCCTACGTGCCTTTCGGCGAGCTGGCTTCAGAGATACTGGATCGGGCGCGCCCTGCGCTGGCCAAGATCAAGTTGGAGCCGGGTTACGAAATGAGATTCGCCGGTGAGGATAAAGAATTGCGCGAGAGCCGTGCGGAGATGAACCTCGTGATGATGATTTCGCTGGCGTTGATTTTCATCACGATGGTCCTCCAGTTCCGCTCGGTCATTAAGTCATTGGTCGTGATGCTGACGGTCCCACTCGGATTGATCGGCGCCATCCTGGGACTCGCGATTACGCACTCGCCGCTGGGATTCATGGCGCTGCTGGCGATGGTCAGTCTGGCGGGTATCATGGTGAGCCACATCATCGTGCTCAGCGATTACATCGAAGAGGCGCGAGCCAACAGTCTGCCATTGGAACAAGCGCTCGTGCAGGCAGGCCTGGCACGTTTGCGGCCGGTCTTAGTCACCGTCCTGGCCACGGTCAGCGGACTGATTCCGCTGTTTCTCACCGGCGGTGCACTTTGGCATCCCCTTACGGCGGTCCACATCTTTGGCCTGCTTCTCGCCACGGTGCTGACCCTCGTCATGCTACCGACACTCTCTTACATCTTCTGCGCGAAACTGAAGTTTTTCAAGTAACCACCACATTGTGCATCCGGACTTTTTGAAAAACGTTCCAGTAAGACCAAGCTCTGATAGTCGATCTTCTTGCTATGTGGCAAACGTCGCAGAGCAGCGCAACCGAGCCCTATAAAACCCCGAAAATATCCGAACCGAACCCAACGCAATGAATACAGAAGATCTACTTGAACAATACAGCTGCGGCCCGGTGAAATTCTCGGGCCGCGACGATGCGCTTTATGAACGGCATTTGATGTTCGATCAAGTCGCTCCTACCGCGAAAGCCACTGCGCGCGAACAGTTTGAAGCCGCAGCCCGCTCGGCGCGTGATGTGCTCTCGCAGCGCTGGATTAAGACCGAGCACACATACCAACAGCGCAACGCCAAGCGCGTTTATTACCTCTCAATGGAATACCTGATAGGGCGGGCCCTCGCGAATAATATTACCAATCTTAGGCTTGAGCCGGTCTTGGAGCACTTTGTGGGGTCGCACAAGCTCGACCCACTGGAAATCATCGAACAGGAACCGGACGCTGGGCTGGGCAATGGCGGACTCGGGCGGCTGGCCGCCTGTTTCCTCGATTCCATGGCGACGCACGCCCTGCCCGGCATGGGTTACGGATTGCGCTATGAGTACGGCATCTTCCGCCAGACCATTCGCGACGGCTCGCAACACGAGCAAGCTGACCACTGGCTTGCTCGGCCCGATCCGTGGGAGGTCGTCCGATTCAATGAAGCCGTTGAGGTCAAGCTCAACTGTTCGTTTGAGATCCGCGAAGGGGCGTTGCGCGTCGTGGAGGGGCGTCCGTCGACTCTCATTGGCATCCCTTACGATCGGCCGGTGATCGGCTATGGCGGGAAGACCATCAATACCCTTCGGCTTTGGGCGGCTAGCACGCCCGACTACTTCGATTTTGCCCAATTCAGCACGGGAGATTTCGTTGGGGCACTGGCCGAAACCCTCACCGCCGAAACCGTCACCCGGGTGTTGTATCCCGACGACACGACCATCGCCGGTAAAGGCCTGCGTTTTCTTCAGGAGTATTTTCTCGTAGCGTGCTCGCTGGCCGATCTCGTTCGCCGTTTTCGCGCAGCCGGCAATGATTGGCCCGCGCTCGCGGACAAAGCGGCCATTCAGCTTAACGACACCCATCCGACGATGGCCGTGCCCGAACTGATGCGGCTGTTGTTGGACGAGGCCAAGTTGGGCTGGGAGGAGGCCTGGAGTCTCACGCAACGAACCCTCGCTTACACCAACCACACGCTGCTGCCCGAGGCGCTCGAGCAATGGCCTGTAGAGTGGTTCGAAGTCCTCCTGCCGCGGCAGCTCGAAATCATCTACGAAATCAACCGGCGCTTCCTTGAGGAAGTCCAGGCCCGGTTCCCAGGGGACGAAGCTCGCGTATCGCGCGCCAGCCTCATCGAGCAGCGCGCGCCTCGGCAGGTTCGCATGGCGCATCTGGCCATCGTCGGATCGCACAGCACCAATGGCGTTGCCGCGTTGCATTCAGAGCTGATCAAACAGCGCCTCGTCCCGGATTTCGCCGCAATGTTCCCGGAACGCTTTAACAACAAGACCAACGGCGTCACCCCGCGCCGCTGGTTGTTGCTGGCGAATCCCGCACTGGCAAAGGCCATCACGGCAGCCATCGGCGATGAGTGGATCACCGACCTGGCACAATTGGAAAAACTGCGACCCTTTGCGGATGACAAGAGCTTCAGTGACGCGGTCCGTAAGGCCAAGCGGGAAGCCAAGACACGATTTGCTCAATGGTTGAAACGCGACGGCGGACCGATCGTCGATCCAGACACGCTCTTCGACACGCAGATCAAGCGCATCCACGAATACAAGCGGCAACTCCTGAACGCATTGCATGTGATTGTGCTCTACAATCGGCTGCGCGCGAATCCAGAAATTGACGTGCCGCCGCGCACGTTCTTCTTTGCCGGCAAGGCCGCGCCGGCCTATCACTTCGCCAAGCTCATCATCAAGTTCATCAATAACGTCGCGGGCACCATTGACGGCGACCCCGCGGTGCATGGGCGTATTAGAGTGGTCTTCGTGCCGGACTACCGTGTCTCAGTCGCCGAGCATCTCATTCCGGCCAGTGACGTGTCTGAGCAGATCTCGACCGCCGGTTACGAAGCCAGCGGCACCAGCAACATGAAGTTTATGATGAACGGCGCCCTGACCATTGGCACGCGGGACGGCGCGACCATCGAAATGGCCGAAGCCACGGGCGAAGAGAACTTCTTCTTGTTCGGCTTGACCGCCGAACAGGTCGAGGGCAGCCGCGGCTGGTACAGTCCTTGGTGGCATTACGAGAACGAGCCGGAGACCCGCGCCGCGCTTGACCTGATCGCGGCTGACCACTTCAGCCGTTACGAGCCAGGCCTCTTTGCGCCTATCGTAGACGCGCTCCTGCGCCATGGCGACCATTACCGGCATCTGGCCGACCTGACCAGCTACGGCGAAGCGCACCAGCGCCTGGGCGAGTCCTACGCGGACCCGGAGGCATGGGCGCGCAAGGTCACCTTGAACATTGCCGCTTCGGGCCAGTTCTCCAGCGACCGCACCATTGCCGAATACGCCAAAGAGATTTGGAATGCCAAACCCTGTCGGATCGAGTGAATTGCACTTTGAAGCAACGACCAGACGGAGGTCATCGGCTTGGGATCACGGAAGGCGATCCCACGCCGGCGGGAGCGACGTGGACGGAGGATGGGTGGAATTTACGCTGTACTCCCGGCACGCGACGGGAGTGACACTGCTGCTATATGGCGCGACGGATTTCGTGAAGCCGGTGATCGCGCTCGAGCTCGATCCGATCCGGAACAAGACAGGTCGCATCGGGCATTGTTTCCTGCCGTGGATGGAGGACGCACGATATTACGCGTACCAGGTCGACGGGCCGACCGGTGCTTTTCAGATCCCAAGCATATGAAGGCGCACAACCTCCGCTTCGACGCCCAAAGGGTGTTGCTCGATCCGTTTGCCGAGCAAGTGTTCTTTCCGCCCGAGTTCTCGCGCGCCGCCTCGATGAAGCCCGGCGCAAACGCCGGACGGGCGCCGCTGGGTGCCTTGCCGGTGCAGCAGGCCGCTGCTGAAAAGTTTACGCGACCCCGGCATCAGTGCCACGATACCTTCATCTATGAATTGCACGTCAAAGGCTTCACAGCGGGCGTGACGAAGGAAAACCGCGGGAAGTTTCTCGGATTGGTCGTTGCTCGAAAAGAACCGGGACATGAGCAAGCTCCTGCCGCCCGCGCGACCGTTGAACCGAGCACGCGGCGGCCAGGTTCCATCTCCGAGTGATGTGACCCTCTTTCGCGAAAGTGCTTGAGCCGCACCATGCGGCGGCGAATCTCTCGAGGCGTTCCAACACCGTGTCCGTGTGCAATTAGGCGCAATCAAGTAGTTGCCAATTCGTAACGTCTATTCCAAAGGCGTCTGCTGCCTTCGCTTGCGCGCCAAGCGGGCATGCGCATGAGCTGTCAAGAACTCACGCCGCGAAATCGAGGTATCAACTTCCCGCATCGGCGGGCGGATAGAGTGGGTCGTCGGCGCGTCGCTTCATTTGGTGCCGCCACTCAGCTACCTCGTGTTCGAGCATCTTAACCAGGCTTTGCGCCTGATGAAGCTCGGTACGCGCACGATCGAGCTCCGTTTTAAGACGTTCTATCTCCGCGGCAGCCTCGCGCTTCTCGTCATTCATCCGCTTCTCTATGAGCGCGATATTCTCGAGTTGTTGCGCCTTGAGCTGTGAGTCCCTGAGAAGATCGATAATCAGACCCATACGTGTAATTCCTCACCCAAATTGAGCAATTAGAGAGGCGGAACGCAAGTTGAAAAGCAGCGCCTGAAGCCTCAGGTTCTTACTTCCTGGCGGTGCCCCTCAGAGTCGTACTCGTAGGTCTTGCCATCTACTTCATCGGCGACCTTTTTGTGTGAACCGTCACAATATGGCTGGTTCTTGGAAAGCCCGCACATGCAGATCCAGACGGATCTCTCCTGCGGCGTAATCTCCAATGGCTTGTTGGCGGTTCTGAGGACCTTTCGCATACTGCTGGAATTGTAACGTGGATCGTTGGAAATCTCCAGCGCAATACGGTGCGGCCTCTGAAAGGAGAACGAAACTCCGGCAGAAATGAGCGCGTTTCAGCGAGGTTCAAGCTTCCAAAAAGCCTCAACATTGCGATTTTGGCCATCGCTCATTCCGTCCCCAGCGGCCGCGTCTAACGAGCGATAAAAGGTTGCTATCGCCCGAGCCTTTAAAGCGGCTTGAGACGGTCGATATCTATTGCGACCAGGCAAACGTCGTCGTTGAACTGCCGGGTCGCCGAGAAATGTTCTATCTCGGCGATGAGGCTACGGCACAGTTCCGGCGGGGGGACTTGCGCTCGATCGTCGACTGCTTTGGAGAGCTGTTCATAATCGTAAAGTTGGCCATCGGAGCCCTCGACTTCAAACAAACCGTCGGTGAACAGCAGCACGACGTCGCGCTGCGACAGTTTGCAATGCTGCGTCTCATACTTCGCTCCATCGAAGAGACCGAGTGCCGGACCCGGCCGCCCCGCCAGCGAACAAGCGGTGACGGCGGAGCCGTTAGTCCGCGTGAGATGCAGCGGGTGTGGATGGCCCGCATTGGCGTAGCTCAACTGCCCCTTGATGAGATCGACCAGCACGTAGAACGCCGATGCAAAGAGGGTGATATCACTATTGCGAAAGGCCTCCAACAGGGAGCGATTGATTGCAACCAAAAGCTCGTCGGGCCTCGTCCACAAGGGACGCAGCTCGTGAACCACGGAGCGAACGATCGCAGCAACTAGCGCGGCGCGGACTCCGTGCCCCATGATATCGCAGATGAACAAGGCGGCCTTGTCGTCCGAAATGTCAAGCACGTCAAAGAAGTCCCCGCTGACCGTCATCGATGGCATAAAGAAGGGGTAGAATCGGATCGCGCTCGCCTGCTCCGTGGCGTTGTGAGGAAAATTCGGAAAGCGTTGCGGCAACAGGGCACTCTGAAGCTCGCGAGCCATTTCGAGATCCTGCTCGAGCGATTCATTCTTCGCGCGGAGTTCTTCCGCAAGTTTGGCGAGCTTTTCAGCGGTTTGTTTCTTCTCGGTGATGTCGCGAGAGATGCCGAACGTTCCCAGAATCCTGCCCTGCGCATCACGCAACGGCATCTTTGTCGTCGAACTCCAGGTATCCTCACGATCAGGCCAGGTCTCCTTCTCTTCGTAGTCGACGATCGGTTTGCCAGTCCGCATGATTTCTTGCTCGTCCGCAAGCGCGGCTTCCGCATGCTCCGCGGAAAACAACTCCAGATCGCTCTTCCCGACAAGGTCAGACGGATTTTTAAAGCCGTGCCACTCAGCGCAGGCCCGGCTGACCATGATGAACCGGCTGTCGAGATCCTTGAAATATATCCTGTAGGGAAGGTTCTCCATCAGCGTCGTCAGCAAGTTGCGCTCCTTGGCCAAAGCGAACTCGGTCTTGCGCCTATCGGTAATGTCCCAGGCCACCCCGACGACTCGGGGGACCTCCGCATTATCGGCGCCGTACACTTTTGAACGCATCCTCACCAGGTGCTCGCTTGCGTCCGAGGGCCATGTTACGCGAAATTCGGTGTCCACTGCGGTGCGAGTTGCGATCTCGCGCTCGAATTCTGCGCGAATCTTCTGCCGATCCTCTTTGTGGACAAGTTCAAGAAAGTCGTTGAATCCCCCTTTGAAAGTGCCGGGAGCAAGCCCGAAAAGGGCATGCATCCGGTCATCCCACCACATCGAAGCAGCAGGCACATCCCAATCCCACGCTCCCATCTCCGCCGAGCTTAGCGCCAGACTCAATCGATCCTGCTCGTTGTTACGACACACAGTGCTCATGAAGCGATAATTAAGGAAGTCTCGGCCTCAATTAAGGAAACCTCAAGACGCAAGATAACCGGATCACACCCTCATTCTTCGCTTCGCCGGGCCGGGAACACCAGGGGCGGAATTGCCAGCGCCGTTCCAATTCCGACGAGGGTGAACGCCACAAGCATCAGATTCTCTACGGCGGCAGTGGCCGACAGAAGCCCTTCGCGGGGAGTCGCCCGCAGCAACTCAAAGAGGTTCATCAAGCCTTTCGCGGCGAGACTGCCGGGAATCATCGGGATGCAGCCGACGACCGCAAGCACGGAACCTCGCGGCGAATCCGGTGGTTCCAAAGCCCGGTTCAGGACCGCCAGAAGGAAAGCCGCAACAAAAGAGGCTGCCGGAAGCCCCCAGCCGCCGATGTCCTGTCCTCCCGTGCGCGCCGCCAGAGCGAGAGCTCCAGATGCAAAACAGAGCCAAATCAAACGCGGCGGGCAATTGAAAAGGACACCGAAGCCGGCCGCGGCGATGCCGCCAAAAAGCGCTTGGTGAAGCACATGAAAGGCCAAGGGACTCATGATTGCGGCATGACAAGGTGTTGCGCAAGGACGAGGCCGAGCGTCATGAAAAGCAACAGATAGGCAATCCGCAGGCCGCGAGCCGCCGCAAGGTTCGGCTTCCCGTCAATGGCATCGAGTTGGGCGTTCAGCACGGCTACGCCCGGCACGAGCAGCAGCACGGCGGACATCGTCGCAATCTCCAAATGCTCGCTTCCGAGCAGGCGACCGCCCAGTCCTGCAATGAACGCCGAGACAAAGCTCACGATACCAGCCACAAAAAATATATTCTGCTTCCGCCCGATCAGGAAATGCCGGATCCACTGGCCCACGGAAGCACCCGCGAGCGTGGGAACAAAGGAGAGCCATGCTGCATTCAGCAGACGCCCAAACGCGGCGCAAGCAATCCCCGTCGCCAAACAAACAAACCAAACCGGATACCCGGGCGCTGCCCGCGGCACGTCGTCGACCTCCCTTTGCGCTTGAGCGCAATCCATCTTTCCCGCTGCTACCTGGCTTACGATCCTGCTGAGCGCCTCCGCCCTCCGAAGGTTAACGCCATGCTCGCCGACCTTTCCCATCTGCACACAGGACTCCCCTCCACGGTGAAGCATTACAATGATCGCGGCATGCTGGCAGTAGGTCTCCGCCTTCTCGCAGCCAAGGCCTCTGGACATTTCTTGTATCGCTTCATGAACCGTCCGCGCGTTCGCTCCGGTCTCTGAAAATAATTTCCCAACCGACAAAGAAAGGTTGGCGACCGCGTCCAAAGTAGCCAGCGATACGGGAGGAGAACTCACTTCTCGTTTCTTATGCGTTCCCAAGAGCGGAAAAATATGAAATGCCCTCCAAGGCTAAAGAGGGGCGCGGCACGGCGAGCATTACAACGAAGCCCCTACGGTATCCTTCGCCGAGGCCGCGGTATATTCGCGGTTCAAGCGGGCGATGAAAGCGGCGGGAATTCCGGCAGGGCACACGGCTTCACAGGCGTAGTAGTTCGAGCAATTGCCGAAGCCTTCCTTGTCCATCGTGCGAACCATCTTGAGGATGCGGCTATTCTTCTCCGCCTTGCCCTGGGGGAGCAGGCCAAGATGGCCGGTTTTCGCGCTGACGAAAAGCATCGCCGAACTGTTCGGGCATGCGGCTGCGCATGCCCCGCAACCTATGCAGGCGGCAGCGTCCATGGCCAGGTCGGCGACGGTCTTCGGAATCGGCAGAGCGTTGGCATCGGGCGCCGAGCCGCAGCGCTCGGAAATAAAGCCGCCCGCCTGAATGATTCGGTCGAATGCTCTCCGGTCAACGGTCAGGTCGCGCAGGACAGGAAAAGGCGCCGCCCGGAAGGGTTCGACGGTGATCACATCGCGATCCTGAAACTTTCGCATGTAGAGCTGGCAGGTGGTGCCTCTGCCGGGGCCATGAGGGACTCCGTTGATCGTAAGGCTGCAGGTGCCGCAGATCCCCTCGCGACAGTCGTGATCGAAATTGATCGGCTCGGCATCCTTCTCAATGAGGCCCTCGTTCACGATGTCCAGCATCTCAAGAAAGGAAGCATCGGCCGGAATATTAAGGGCGGGATAGACTTCGAACCGGCCGCTTTGCTGCGGACCGTCCTGACGCCAAACCTTCAGAGTAAAGTTCATAGTTGAGAGTTGAGAGTTGAGAGGTCAGCCATTTGAATCCTTTGCGAGATAGGACTTCAGGCCACTGAGCGTTCGACTGAGTTCCTCGGCGCTTGCATGCATCGACTGAAAATTCCCTTCGCTGAGGTAGGCTTGGCGGGCGGCAATGTGCGCCTGGGAAACGACCTCGAAGAGTGAACCCGCGCCAATTCGACAAAGCGCGAGTAATCTAATTTGGACGATCGAGAGGTTCCCTCGGCACTATTCGACGAGATGGAGACCGAGGCGCGCCGCATCTGGTTGGTAATTCCAAAACGTTCTTCGGCCGAAAAGCCTGCGTCAGTCGATAGACGTAATGCGCAAAATCGACGGATTTTCGCCAGACCTCCAGTTTCTCGAAATTAAACATCCGCTGCAGTTCCTCTCAACTCTCAACTCTCAACTTCCTTCTCACTTATAGCTTCTCGTCGCCAGTTTCACCTGCTCGTAGACAAGCGGCTCTTTGATGAGGGTGGGGTCCTTGCCTTCGCCTTCGTATTTCCACGCCGAGACGTAGGCGTAGTTTTCATCGTCGCGCAACGCTTCGCCATCCGGCGTTTGGTATTCGGTACGGAAGTGGCCGCCGCACGATTCGTTGCGGTCCAGGGCGTCCCGGCACATGAGCTCTCCAAATTCGAGGAAATCGGCGACGCGTCCGGCTTTTTCCAGCGATTGATTGATGTTTTCTCCGGCGCCGAGGACCTTGACGTTGGTCCAAAATTCCTCGCGAAGCTTCGGGATCCGCGCGATGGCCTCCTCGAGGCCGGCCTTGTCGCGCGCCATGCCGCACTTGTCCCACATCAGCAGGCCAAGCTCGCGATGAAAACTGTCCACCGTGCGCGTTCCCTTGATGGCGAGAAGACGCTGCACCCGCTCGCGGACCTCCTTCTCGGTTTGCTGGAAGGCGGGATCGCTTGTTTGCGGCCGCTTCTGCGGGGACTGGGTCGCCAGATAACTGCCGATGGTGTAGGGGATGACAAAGTAGCCATCGGCGAGACCTTGCATGAGCGCGGAGGCGCCCAGGCGGTTGGCTCCGTGATCGGAGAAATTGGCTTCGCCCAGCACGTGCAAGCCGGGGACGTTGCTCATGAGGTTGTAGTCCACCCACAAACCGCCCATCGTATAATGCACGGCGGGATAGATCCGCATGGGACGCTCGTATGCGTTCTCGCCCGTGATGTTCTCATACATCTCGAAGAGGTTGCCGTAGCGCTCCTCGATGACGGCCAGGCCGAGGCGCTTTATCGAATCGGCGAAGTCGAGATACACGCCGAGCCCGCCCGGCCCCACGCCGCGTCCCTCGTCGCACGCTTCCTTCGCGCTGCGCGACGAGATGTCTCGCGGGGCAAGGTTGCCGTAGCTGGGATACTTGCGTTCGAGATAGTAATCGCGCGCGTCTTCGGGAATCTCCTGGGGCGGTTTGCCGCAATCCTCCTTGCGCTTAGGCGCCCAAACCCGCCCGTCGTTGCGCAGCGACTCGCTCATCAAGGTGAGCTTGGATTGATAGTCGCCGCTCACGGGTATGCAGGTGGGGTGGATTTGCGTGTAGCAGGGATTTCCAAAAAGAGCGCCGCGCTTGTGGGCGCGATAAGTGGCGGTGACGTTGCAACCCTTGGCGTTCGTGGAGAGGTAAAAGACGTTGCCGTATCCCCCCGTGCAAAGCAGCACCGTATCGCCCGCATGGCTGCGAATCTCGCCGGTCACCATGTCCCGGACGACGATGCCTTTGGCGTGCCCGTCGACCACCACCAGATCGAGCATTTCCGCGCGGGGAAACATCTTGACTTGGCCAGCAGTAACTTGCGCGCACAGAGCCTGGTAGGTGCCCAGCAGAAGCTGCTGGCCGGTCTGGCCGCGGGCATAGAAGGTCCGCGACACCTGCGCGCCACCAAAGGAGCGGTTTGCCAGGAGCCCGCCATATTCCCGCGCGAAGGGAACTCCCTGCGCGACGCATTGGTCGATGATCAACGCGCTGACCTCGGCGAGCCGGTAGACATTTCCTTCGCGCGCTCGAAAATCACCGCCCTTGATCGTGTCGTAGAAAAGACGATAAACGCTGTCGCCGTCGTTTTGATAGTTTTTCGCGGCGTTGATCCCGCCCTGCGCGGCGATCGAGTGGGCGCGGCGCGGGCTGTCCTGATAGCAAAAGCACTCGACGTTGAAGCCTTGTTCACCGAGCGTCGCGGCGGCGGCCGCCCCGGCCAGGCCGCTCCCGACAATGATGAGCTTGTACTTTCGCTTGTTCGCCGGACTGATGATCTTGGCGTTGTTTTTGTAGGTCGTCCACTTTTTCTCAAGGGGACCCGGAGGGATATGGGCGTCGAGCGTCATTGTACAGTTGCCTTTCCAAGGCCGAATACCAGGATCGAAATCGGGATCGAGACATACCCGGCAAACAAGACCCAGGCCAACGCTCGCGCGCCTCGTCTCATAGATGGGGCGCAGCTTCTTGTCCGTGACTCCCAGGGTTTGAAACAGGCTTCCGATGCCATGGCTGAGGTGGAACGCCAGCAACGCCAACGCGACAATGTAGAACAGGCTGACGATTGGATTTCGAAATCCAACGATCACCATCCGATAGACGTCGTGCACCTGCTGTCCATGAAGATCCGTGTGGAAGCCGGCGTAGCCGGGGTTCACAAGAAACAAGGTGAAGTGCGCGAGGTGGAAAACGATGAAGGCGAGGACGAACAACCCGGTCAGTCGCATCGTCCGGGCAAAGATCGTCGTCTGCATCGGAGCAAAAACCGCGTACTTCTGCGGATGGGCGGCGAGGTTCTCCTTCCACAGGAGCATGGTAAACCAGATGTGCACGCCTACCGCGGTCAGCATGCCCAGGCGCACAAGCCATAGCAGCGGCCCCAGATCGCGCAGATGCATCGCATACGCGTTGATGATGTCCGGCCCGAAAAAGACCGTCATATTGCCCAGCATATGACCGATGACGAATAGGACGAGCACGATGCCGCTCACGGCAACGACGGCTTTTCTTGCCGATGGAGGAGAACAGCCAGGCGATTGAGGCGTTCGCGAGTCCCGAGGAGGATGGCGCTAATGACATGCGGTAAATTTGTAATTCCTTACTCGTTCATGACTCGAAGGCTACGATACGTTGGGTAACGTCTAAGTCGCTTTCAGCGTTTTGGCTGTGCAAAGATTGCTCAAAACTGAGCGAATCTTGCCGTCCGCGATAATCTGCGAACCGCTACACGATAGTGAAAAGTACATCAGGCCCAGCCGAAACTTAGCTCCCTCTCTTTCCTCCTTTCGTCAAACCACCCCCCAACCTGCCTTTTGAGTCGTGACAATTCAGACAATTGGCGCAGGCTGGAAGTCCCCTATGAGCGACGTTGCCATGATTCTTCCAGTCGATCGCACCCTTGCCATTATTATGGGCGGAGGTGCCGGAACCAGGTTGTTCCCTCTGACCAAAGAAAGGGCCAAGCCGGCCGTGCCACTTGCTGGCAAGTACCGTCTGGTTGATATCCCCATCAGCAACTGTCTGAACTCCGGAATTCGCAGCATCTACGTGCTCACCCAGTTTAATAGCATGTCCCTGCACCGACATATCAACGCCTCCTTTAAATTCGACAATTTCACGCCAAGTTTCGTCGAGATCCTGGCGGCGCAGCAAACGCCAGCGGGATCGCATTGGTATCAGGGAACCGCTGACGCCGTTCGACAGAACCTTCGCTACTTCCTCGAACGTTCGGTCGATTACTATGTCATTCTCAGCGGCGACCAGCTCTATCGGATGGACTTCCGCCAAATTCTGCGCCAGCACCTTGAAACGGGCGCGGACCTGACAGTGGGCACCATTCCCGTAGATCGGACAGCGGCGACGGGCTTCGGGATCATGCATACCGATGGGGAGCGCAGGATCATCGAGTTTGTCGAA
Source organism: uncultured Verrucomicrobiae bacterium (assembly GCA_963763735.1). Taxonomy (GTDB): domain Bacteria; phylum Verrucomicrobiota; class Verrucomicrobiia; order Chthoniobacterales; family Terrimicrobiaceae; genus DASTFP01. The sequence goes on from CAVXQK010000025.1 coordinate 274,974, forward strand.
AAGCCAAAAGACCCCCAAATCCTCGACGGTTTGCGGATTCGCCCCGATCTCCTTCAAACCATCGGCCAACCCGCCGATTCCGACCTGTACCAGGCCTCGATGGGCATTTATGTGTTCAAGCGCAACGTTCTCAAGGAATGCCTAGACAATAACTTCGTCGATTTCGGCAAGCATATCATTCCGGCGGCCATCGAGAAATACAAGGTCCGAGCCTACATATTTCAAGGATATTGGGAGGATATCGGGACGATCGGAGCGTTTTTCGAGGCCAATCTCAACCTGACCGATCCCGATCCCAAATTCAGCTTTTACGAACCCGGGGCTCCCATCTATGCACATCCACGTTTCCTGCCGGCAAGCATCGTACAGTCATCACACATTGATCGTTCCCTGATCTGCGACGGCTGCGTTATCAAGAAGGCCACGCTTGAGCGTAGTATCATCGGAATCCGCTCAATGGTCGATGAGGGAACGATTCTTAGGAACGTCATTCTAATGGGTGCCGATTATTACCAGGCGAACTTGGGAGGGCAGAGAGCGAGCACCCCACATATCGGAATCGGACGGAACTGCAACATTCAAGATGCCATTATCGACAAGGAGGTTCGGATAGGTGACGACGTCGTCATCTCGCCGGAGGGAAAGGACACGGAAATGGACGGAGAAGGATTTTACATTCGCGACGGAATCGTCGTCATCCCGAAAAATACTATTATTGAATCACGTACTCGTATCTAGAGTCCTTGAACCGACGAAGTCGGTGTATTTTGAGCTTTTCAGGCGGCCTTTTGGATAATCGCTCGCATTTCGGCTCGATGCCGTCGTGCCTAAGAGAATTGGCGAGGATGCCGCGCCGCGGGCGTTTCGGGTGTTGCTTAAGCTGCCCGTCTGTTCGCCTGATGCCCAGCATCGGTAGAGAATTCGATTGCTCGCGTCGCAGGCTGAGCTCGATGCGAACGCGAACTGAAGCTAAAGACCTCGCCTTGCACGAAGGAGAACGCTTTGCCTGCGGGAGAAAACGATTTCATTTCCATCCCTTAGAACAAGAGCGAGACATCCGTTTTGGACGACACGCGCCTGTTTCACTTGGCACAGATTGACAATACAACTACGGTTGGCGCGAAAGAAGATGGAGCTGTCCAACCTGTGCTCGCAGTCCTTGAGCGCCTTCCGAATCCAAAGCTTGCCCTCACTGAAATGAATGAGCGTACAATTCAACTGCGCTTCGAGAAGGGAAATGTCGCCGAGCCGGACGAGGCAGCATTTGACGTGGTCGGTGATGAGGACGAAATCATCACTATGAAATGCAGCGGACTCGCTTTCCTCGCTCTTCAAGGGAGATGGAGTCGACTTCTTCCATTGTTTCTGGACTGCGCGTAAAGGCAACAACGCGTTCATGCTTTCGTTACTCTTATTTTGGCATTGGAGAGAGCAATTCTCTGGAGAGCCTCTGGCGCGATTCGTAGCCCGCCATCAGGGCCATAAAGTCCGGCCTGGTGCCGCAGAATGATTTCTGGACAAGGAGCACGCCAATGCCACCCGGTCGCGTGGTGCTCGTGGAAAGTTAAGAAGACTGAATTTACCTTTCGTTCAAGTTTGCCACTCCGGGCAGGGTCTTGCCTTCAAGCAGCTCGAGGGAGGCGCCACCGCCTGTGGAGGCGTGGCTCACCTTGTCCACCACCTTGAATTTTTTCGCGGCCGTGGCTGTATCTCCGCCGCCAACCACCGAGATGGCGCCAGCCGCGGTCGCTGCGGCAATGGCTTCCGCCATGCTCCTGGTGCCTTCGGCGAATCGATCGAATTCAAACACGCCGGGTGGCCCGTTCCATATGATGGTTTTTGCGCGGGCGATCACTTCGGCAAAGAGCGCGCGGCTCTCGGGACCGACGTCGAGACCGATCCAGCCCGTGGGGATGCCCGTCTTGTCGTCGACGGTTTGGATCTTCGCGTCCGCATCGAACTTGTCGCCGCAGAGGAAGTCGACCGGCAGATGGATTTTCACGCCCTTGGCTTTGGCCTTTTCCATCAAGTCTTCGACGATCTTTGCCCCTTCGGGGTCGAAGAGGCTTTCGCCGATCTCCATTCCATCCAGCACCTTCTTGAACGTGAAGGTCATCCCGCCGCCGATGATGATTTCGTCAGCTTTGTCGAGGAGGTTGCGGATGAGTGGAATCTTGTCGGCCACTTTTGCGCCGCCAAGGATGGCGAGCACGGGCCGTTTGGGATTATCCAATACAGCAGCGAAGGCATCGAGCTCCTTTTGCATGAGGAACCCCGCGACCTTCTCCGGCAAATCCACGCCGACGACGGAGGAATGCGCCCGGTGCGCCGTGCCAAAGGCATCATTGGCGTAAATATCGCCCAGCTTGGTGAGCGAGGCGCGGAAGGCGGCCACCTTCTCAGGATCCGCTTTGGTCTTCGTGCCGTCCTTGTTCTTTACCTTCCCCTCTTCCTCAATATGGAAGCGAAGATTTTCAAGCAGGACAACCTCTCCGGCCCCCAGAGAGGAACACGCCGCCTCGACGCCCGGGCCCACACAATCCGACAGGAACTTCACGGGCTTTCCCAGAAGCTCCTCCAGCTTTTGCGCCACCGGCTTGAGAGTGTATTTTTCGACCTTCTTTCCATCGGGCCGGCCGAGGTGGCTCATCAACACGAGAGAAGCCCCCTGGTCGAGGATATACTTGATCGTCGGCAAAGCCGCGATGATTCGGGCCGGATTGGTGATGGCTCCCGTTGCCTTGTCCTGCGGCACGTTGAAGTCCACCCGCATAATGACGCGGCGGCCCTTCAGCGGAACTTCGGTAATGGACTTTTTCATAAGAAATTCGCGCGGCGAATTTCTAGGCGATTTGCTGGAGCAAATCCACGCAGCGGTTGCTATAGCCCCACTCGTTGTCGTACCAGCTGATGAGCTTGAAGAAGTTGCTGTTCAACTCGATGCCGCTGCCAGCGTCGAAAATGCTGGAACGCGTATCGTGGATGAAATCGCTCGAAACGACCTCGTCTTCGGTGTAGCCCAGAATTCCCTTGAGATACGTCTCGCTGGCCTTCTTCATGGCCGCGCAGATTTCTTTGTAGCTGGTCGCCTTGGTGGTCTTGACCGTGAGGTCGACGACCGAGACCGTCGGCGTCGGAACACGAAAGGCCATACCGGTGAGCTTGCCCTTGACCTCGGGGCAAACAAGACCGACCGCCTTGGCGGCGCCGGTGGTGCTCGGAATGATGTTCGTGGCCGCCGTGCGTCCACCCTTCCAATCCTTGCGCGAGGGACCATCCACGGTTTTCTGCGTGGCGGTGTAGCTATGTATGGTGGTCATCAGACCCTCCTCGATGCCAAAGCCTTCCTTGAGCAGCACGTGGACGACCGGCGCAAGGCAGTTGGTCGTACAGCTCGCGTTGGAAATGATATGGTGCTTGGCGGGATCGTACTTGTCGTCGTTGACGCCAATGACAACCGTTATGTCATCACCCTTTCCCGGAGCGGTGATGATGACTTTCTTTGCGCCGGCATCGAGATGACCCTTGGCCTTTGTGGCTTCGGTGAACAGCCCAGTCGATTCAATGACGATGTCGACACCCAGTTCCTTCCAAGGCAGGGCGGCAGGACCCTCCTTGACGGCCAGGCATTTAATCTTGGCTCCGTTTACGACCAGCGTGTCATCTTCGGCGACGCTGGCAGAAGACTTTTCACTGTACACCTCGCCCTTGAACCCCCCCTGGGTCGAGTCGTATTTGAGCAGATATGCGAGATTGTCCGCCGGAACGAGGTCATTTACTGCCGCGACTTTGTAGCCCTTTTCCAGGAGTCCTTGCTCAACCATCGCGCGAAAGAAAAGCCGTCCGATGCGTCCGAAGCCATTGATGCCAATTGTAGCCATTTGAGTATAGTAGTTGGGTTATCGGGGAAATCAGTCAAATCCTCGCAGCCCCTTGTGCGTGACGTTGGGTGCGCAAGGTTCCATTGATGCAATCCCCTCATGCCGTGTAGTGTCTCTCATCCTCCGAAATCTTCTTTCCAGAACTTGGCGAAGACTGGGCGTATATTGTTTGGTGCTCGTAGCTTGCCTCGCTACGCGCCGGCTTCACCGGGTCCAATCTCCCGAACGATCGCAAAAAGTGAGCACCGGTGTCAGCGAAGCCGCGTTTCATGCGATCGAAGGAGTCAATGCGCGCCTATTCAACGGTTGCTGAGCCTGACCATGCGCAGCTCAGATCTTCATGCCGGAGGCCTCCCGCCGGTGATCGTTCAGGTAGGCGTAGAAGAGGCCGATCACAAGCCCACCGCCAACGTAGTTGCCGGCAAGGGAAAATAGAAAGTTCTTGCCCATCTGCACGACATTAACGCTTTCGGGCTGTTCAAGCAGAGCCACGGCGAACAGGGCGGAATTGGCAACGACATGTTCAAAGCCCATGTAAGCGAACACGGTCACGCCCATCATCAAAACCACAATTTTTGCCAGGTGTTCCGTTAGTTGCATGGCAACGATCACCGATGCGTTGATGAAATAGTTGGCAAACACGGCTTTGACGAAAATCAGCCACGCGCCGCTCTCGACGGTCTTGGCATTCACGGAGCGCACCAGGTTTTCCACCACACCGTCGCTGAGCATGCCGCAGCTCCAGACCAGGAGCGCGATAAACTCAATACCCAGCATATTGCCGATCAGGCACAGACCCCAGATCTTCATCGTGTCGCCCCAGCTCACCTTGTCGTAATAGCGTCCGACGGTGAAATACATGAAATTGCTCGTGAGTAACTCCGAGTTAGTGAAGTAGATGAAAACCAACGCCATGCTGAAGCTCAGCCCCATGAGGTATTTGCCGAGGGCGGAATTGAACTCGTGGCCAAGGTCGGTTTTGATCTGATAAACAAAGAGGTACATCAGACAAATGATGATGCCAGCCATGGCGGCCCGCAGCATGTAGCGAAGGAAAAAGCGTTGATGCAGAGCGCGCTTGACGTCGATGGTGTCGATGATCTGTTCCATCACCTCCCGGCCGTAGTAGATCCGGGTCCACACCATGTTTTCGCTCTTGAATTCCCTTTCTTTCTCCCCCGCTGCCCTGTCCTTTCTCGCTTGCATACTTTTTCTCTCTCAAGCCGAATTGTTTAGCTTTCCAAGGGACCGGCGAGGCTTCGTGCATCGCCGCAGTTCTCATTAAGCATTGTAGAGCTCGAATTGTGGGCGCTAGAATGTCAATCTGCAGGCAAACCCATCAGGTAGTGTCCTGCCGCGTGCGCTAATTAACATGGCTGCGGTTGTGAGAGGTCTTTTGCAGGAAAGTGATCAATAGGAAAGATTGCCGGGAACGCAAGGAAAATGGGCCGATCTGAAATCCGACAGTTGCTAGTGCAGCATGGCGAGCGTGACCTCGTTGACCAGGGCTTCGCCATTTTCAAAGGCCGTGAGGTTTGCGATTGTGGTGTTGGAGATATTCTGCAGGGCAGTATCGGTAAAGTAGGCCTGGTGGGAGGTGACGATCACGTTCGGGAATGTGACCAGGCGTTGTAGCACGTCATCCTGGATAATGCGCTCCGAAAGGTTTTCGTAAAACAAATCGGCTTCCTGCTCATAGACATCGAGGCCGAGGTAGCCGATTTGCTCGGACTTCAACGCCTCGATCACCGCGCCGGCGTCGACGAGCGCTCCCCGGCTGGTGTTGATGATCATCACGCCTTTTTTCATCTTTGCGATGCTCTCGATATCGATGAGGTGAAAGGTCTCGGGCGTCAGCGGGCAATGCAAACTGATAATGTCTGACTCGAAGAACAATGTTTCCAGTTCCACGTAGCGCCCTCCGGCTTCAGTGAACGCAGGGTTGGGGTAAAGATCGTAGCCGAGAAGCTTCACGCCGAAGCCCGAAAACAGTCCAGCGAGAACGCGTCCGATTTTTCCGGTGCCAACGATTCCGACTGTCTTTCCCTGGAAGTCAAAACCCAGAAGACCGTCGATCGAGAAATTCCCATCGCGCACCCGGTTGTAGGCGCGGTGGATGCGGCGATTGAGAGCCATGCTGAGAGTGAGCGCAAACTCCGCCACCGCGTACGGCGAGTAGGCCGGAACGTGAGCGACCTTGATTCCGAGTGCAGACGCGCGGCGCACGTCGACTTGATTAAAGCCCGCGCATCGCAGAGCGATCATATCGATCTTCAGGCTTTTGAGGATATCCAATACGCGGGCGTTCAGGACGTCATTGACGAACGCACAGATGGCGGTGTGGCCTTCGGCCAGCTTTGCGGTATGTGGGCTGAGTTTTTCTTCGTAGAAATCAAATTCATGCGCCGCGTTGGCGTTCGCCGCCACGAGGAACTTTGCGTCATAAGGTTTGGTGCTGAAGACTGCTGTTTTCATGTTCGTTCATCAAAGGTTGGGGACGCCGCTACCGAGGGGACGTCGTCCACTTGTTGTCGCTGCTCCCTGTGGATGAAGTTTAGATTTTGGTGATGCATACTCGTGACGTCTGAAGGCTGCTGGATGGTGTGGGGGCTGGGCTGTTCATAGTTACTCGAACCGCGGCGGTTGGCCAGTGGCAGCAAGGACCGCCTGCCACCAGATACCGTCGGGATCGATGCGCTTCTGCTCGTGACCCAACATCTCGATTGGCACGTGGATGAACGTCCCATGCATGTCGCCGATGATCAGGCCGGTCTTACCGGCCATTGCGGCATGGACGGCGTGCCGTGCAAGGAGGTCGCAGAAAATCGCGTCCTCAGAGTCGGCGGTGCAGCTGCGGATCTCGTAGCTCGGATCGAAATAACGCAGCAGCACCGGGATGTTCTGCGACTTGAAATGCGCCTCGATTTGCTGACGCAAAAAGAGGCCGATGTCCTTGAGTACGATATTACCCGACGCATCACGTTCCTGGTGGCTCGAGTCGAGAAGGTCCTGACCCGCGCCCTCGGCCACGACGATGACGGCGTGCGAGCGTTCGCGGATGCGGCGTTCGAGCGCGGCCAGAAATCCCCGCTCGCCCTCAAGGCGGAAGCGCACCTCGGGTATAAGCGTGAAATTCACGTCCTGGCTGGCGACCGTGGCCCCGGCGGCGATGAACCCCGCGTGTCGTCCCATGAGCTTTACGAGAGCGATTCCGTTTTCGACGCTGCGGGCTTCGGTGTGCGCACAATCGAGCACGCCTGCCGCCTTCTCAACGGCCGTGACGTAGCCGAAGGTGCGGCTGACGAACGCTACGTCGTTGTCAATCGTCTTCGGAACTCCGACGACGGCCAGCGGATGCCCGCGCCGTTGCGCTTCGTGGAACAGACTGATGCCGCCGCGCTGCGTGCCATCTCCGCCGATGGCGAACAGGACGTTCACGCCGCGTTGTATCAGATTCTCCACCGCCAGCTTCGTATCGACCGGCCCGCGCGAGGTGCCAAGGACCGTGCCGCCCTGCCGGTGGATACCGAGCACGAATTCACGCGTGATCATCACGGGCTCCACGCCCCGGGCCGGATCCAGCCCTTGGTAACCGCGCCGAAACCCGAGTACATCCTTCACGCCGTAGCCGTGACACAACTCCAAGTACAGCGATCGGATGACGTTGTTCAATCCCGGACACAGCCCGCCGCAGGTCACGATTCCCGCGCGCGTCGTCCTCGGATCGAAGAAGAGCCGAGCGCGCGGGCCAGCGACCTCGAAGAACGCCTGCTCAACCGGCGGAGTCTCGGGGTCCTCGATGATGTGCTGCGGAATCCGCGCCTGGTCGCTGACGGCGTGTTTCGTCGGCGAAGGAAAGCGAGGCTCTCCGAGTTGGGTGATGTTCATAACGTTCACTCCACGACGCACCTGCACCTATGCAGCTGAGTTGCTAACTCTATCGGTCGACCGCCGATCTCTACTTTCCAGAACTTGGCGAAGATTGGCCGTATCTTGTCATCTTTCATCCGAAGATTGCGTCCAAAAAGCGATCAGCATTTGGCAACATCCGGCAGGTCACATGGAATCGTTCTGCCAGCTTTAAAGCGAATCGAGAGTATCGGAATGCCGGTTCGGTTCCTAAGTGAGGCCAGGTGGGCGGACTGGCCGCAAGCTGAAGAAAAATTCTGCTCAAACAAGAGAAAGAGACTATGCATGCGTTAACAGATGGAATCCCTTCAAGCGTTGGAGAAGGTTAAGCTCGTTTCTTAGGCGCGCGCCTTGGCGTGGGCCAGCCGACGAGACGATGACGGTAACTGAATGGACAGCCTCGGTGGATGGCACTGGAGATAAGAAGGAACGCATCATCAAGGCTGAGCTTCCCATGCCTGAGATTATCGTTGAAGCCCTGAGCCAGACGCCGGTCGAGCAGCAGCGGGTTGAGTTGGTCGAGCGCAAAGGGGTCGGCCATCCCGACTCGATCTGCGACGCAGTGATGGAGGAAATTTCGCTCGGGTTGTGCCGCGAATATCAGGCGGAGTTCGGCCGCATCCCGCACTACAATGTTGACAAAGCTCTGCTCGTCGCCGGCCGCACCGAACCGCGCTGCGGTGGCGGGAAGGTGATCGAGCCAATGCGCTTCATCTTCGGCGACCGCGCCACGGCGGAGTGTGGCGGTAAGCGCATCGACGTTAGCGCGATTGCCGAGGTCGCCGCGACGGCCTGGCTGCGGAGCAATCTTCGCTTCATCGATCCCGAGCGGCACGTGGTTTTCCAAAGTGAATTGAAGGAAGGCTCGCCCGAACTGACCGACCTCTTTGTGCGCGAGACGATCGGAGCCAACGACACCTCGGTGGCCGTCGGCTATGCGCCGCTGACCGAAACCGAGCGACTCGTGCTCGCGTGCGAGCGACACGTGAATTCGCCTGCGTTTAAAGATCGTTTTCCCGAAACTGGGGAGGATGTGAAGGTGATGGGCTACCGCCGCAACGGCGAGCTGATGCTGACTATCGCGCTCGCTTTCGTGGATCGCTTCGTTACCGATGCCGACACTTACTTTGACCGCAAACAGGAGATCGCCATTGCGCTAACCGACACGCTATCGCATCAGCAGCACACGCTCGACAGAGTCACAGTGGCTATCAACACCGTCGACGATCCCGCGCGAGGCGACGGCGGCATGTATCTCACGGTGCTGGGCACGTCAGCAGAAAGCGGCGACTGCGGACAGGTTGGTCGCGGAAACAAAGTCAATGGCGTCATCAGCCTCAACCGCCCGATCGGCACCGAGGCCGCTGCAGGGAAGAATCCCGTTAGCCACGTCGGAAAGATCTACACTCTGCTGACGCACAAACTGGCAGCCGGGATCCACGCGACGGTGCCGGGTGTTCGTGAAGTCTATGTCCGGCTCGGCAGTCAGATTGGCGCACCAATCGATCAACCCGCGATCGCGTCCGCGCAACTCATCCTCGATCACGGCTGTGCGCTCGACGACGTGCGGCCCGGCGTCGAATCCGCGATCGAACACGGCCTCGCGACGATGAGTGATTTCACCGCGCGCCTGATCCGCGGCGAATGGCCGGTGTGCTGATTGCGCGGTCGCTCCTCGTCC
>CAVXQK010000026.1:0-70335 GCA_963763735.1 uncultured Verrucomicrobiae bacterium
ACGCTGAATAAAGACACCAAAAAATCATTATGAACTACCAAGCCAACTCAAATCGCTACTCTGAAATGATCTATCGCGTCTGCGGACGCAGCGGACTCAAGCTGCCTGCGCTGTCACTCGGCTTATGGCACAACTTCGGCGACACGACGCCAATTGAGAAGCAGCGAAAAATCTTATGCACCGCGTTCGACCTTGGAATCACGCATTTCGACCTCGCCAACAACTATGGCCCGCCTCCCGGAAGCGCGGAGACCAATTTCGGGAGGTTGCTGCGCGAAGACTTTGCGTCCTACCGAGACGAATTGATCCTTTCGACCAAGGCCGGATGGGATATGTGGCCGGGACCCTATGGACAAGGCGGCGGCTCGCGCAAATACGTACTGGCAAGCCTGGATCAAAGCCTCCAGCGCATGGGCGTTGACTACGTGGACATCTTCTACTCGCATCGCTTCGACGTCGATACCCCCTTGGAGGAAACGGCTTCCGCGCTTGCAACGGCCGTACAGCAGGGCAAAGCCTTGTATGTCGGCATTTCATCTTATTCAGCCGGCAAGACCCGTGAGATGGCGGGACTGCTAAGGGAATGGAAACTCCCTTGCCTCATCCATCAACCTTCCTACAACATGCTTAACCGGTGGATCGAGGGTGACCTGCTCGACACTCTGGAAAAGGAAGGCATTGGCTGCATCGCGTTCACTCCGCTCGCTCAAGGCCTCTTGACTGAAAAGTACCTTCATGGTGTACCGGACGATGCCCGCATCAGGCAGGCCGGCGGAGACTCCTTGCAACAAAGCCATCTCAGTGAGGAAAATCTGACCCGCATCCGTGCGCTAAACGAGATCGCAAAGGCACGGGGCCAAAGTCTCGCTCAGATGGCCCTGGCCTGGGTGTTGCGCGATCCCCGCGTCACTACCGCGCTCATCGGGGCGAGCCGACCCGAGCAGGTTCGGGAGAACGTTGCCGCCCTCACGAATCTCGACTTTTCCCAGGCTGAACTTAGCTCCATCGACGCCTATGCGCGGGAAGGCGGTATCAATCTTTGGGAGCGTCCGTCGCAGGACCTCCGTCCTTAGGCCCGGCATATCTCACAACCGGGAAAGATCCAGGAACCAAGTCATATTCGCCCGCGTTTCTTCGCTTAGTGTGCGACCACTATCCGGGGTAAGCGCCGGTAACGAATCGCTCGAGATCATCAATCGCTGCGGTCTGGGCGCTTATGATCCAGTTCACGCAATCTCCAATTGAAATAATGCCGGTCAGCTTGTCATCCTCGATGACGGGAAGATGCCGGATTCTCTTCTCGGTCATCAGTTGCAAGCAGTCCTGGACGGAGTCGCTCAAGGCCACTGTCCTAACGTCGTCGGTCATAATTTCGGAGACGGTCGTTTCTCGCGAGCCGCGTCCGAGCAGGATCACTTTTCTTGCGTAGTCTCGTTCGGATATCATGCCAACGAGACGACCGGCCTCCATAACCGGCAGGGCGCCGACGTTCTTTTCTGCCATCATCGAGATGGCCTCGAAGACGGTGTTATTCGGTGAGACGGACCAGACGTTGGAGCCTTTTCGATTTAGAATTGATTCAATGGTTGTTGTAATTTCCATCATTGCTCCTTTTCTTTGGGGTTTTCCCTAACTATCGGCCTTGCCGGCTCGGCACTCCAGAAAAACTTTAGCAAATGCGAGGCAGTTGCTCGCCGGAAAGCCTATCTACCACGCGGGTGCCGCCGACCCGGGTTTTCATCAGCACGAATCCGGGGTGCTCTGCGGTCACTTTGCCAATGATATTGGCCTCTCTTGCAAGCGGATGGGATTTCATCGCGGCCAGCACAGCGCCCGCCTCGCCAGGAGGCACAATGGCCAGGAGTTTTCCTTCGTTGGCGACATAGAGCGGGTCGAGACCGAGGATCTCGCAGGCTCCCTTGACTTCTTCCGTGATCGGAATCGCCGCTTCGTCGAGCATCATTCCGGCGCCTGCAGATTGAGCAATTTCGCTAAGCGCACTCGTGACGCCCCCGCGAGTCGGATCGCGAAACACGTGAACGTCCTTGCTGGCAGCAAGCACCGCTTCAACGAGCCCGGCCAGAGGCGCCGTGTCGCTGGAAATCTCGGTTTCGAATTCCAATCCCTCGCGCACGGACATAATGGCGATGCCGTGAACGGCGATCGGGCCGCTGAGAAGGATCTTATCACCCGGACGGGCTCGCGCGGGATGAATGTTCACGCCGTCCGGAACAACGCCGACCCCTGACGTGTTGATGAAAATCTTATCCGCCTTCCCGCGGTCAACCACCTTGGTATCGCCCGTGACGAACTGGACTCCCGCCGCGTTTGCCGCATGCCGCATGGATTGGATAATGCGCCAGAAGTCCTGAATGGGCAGCCCTTCCTCCAGGATGAACCCGGCAGAGAGATAAAGCGGGCGCGCACCGCACATCGCGAGATCGTTCACCGTCCCATGAACCGCGAGCGTTCCAATGTCGCCGCCTGGGAAGAAAATGGGACTAACGACGTAGGAATCCGTGCTGAACGCAAGGCGCGCGCCGCTGACCGAGAAAATCGCCCCATCGTGCAGCGGATCAAGAAGCTCGTTGCCGAACTGCGGAAGGATCAGCTTCTGGATCAATTGCTGGCTCAGCTTCCCTCCGCTACCGTGCGCGAGAACAATCTCGCGGTAATCCGAGATCGGAATCGGGCATGCGCCCATGAGCGCGCTCGCGCCTCCGGCGGCTTCGCTTGAAGCGTCAGATGACATTTTCCTCTCCGAGGGCGTTATGTGCCGCAAGATCGCGGGCTTCCATGCCGGCGCCGCACTTTCGGATCACCTCGTGGAGGAAGGGCCCTGTTATCCTGTCCAGCGGGGTCCTCAACGTCTCAGGCATATTATCGTCTTAACCGGAGGAAACTTCGGCAAGCTTGGCAGATGTCTGGGCGCCGGAGGAAATGCGCGCGCCGGCATCGAGGTGTCGGCCATACGCGTAGTAAGCGGCGCAGGCTCCTTCAGCGGAAACCATCGTCGCGCCGAGGGGATGCTGGGGCGTGCACTCCTTTCCGAAGGCCGGACAGTCGTGCGGTTTCCTGACACCTCTCAAGACAAGCCCGCTGATGCAAACGGCCGGCTCTTGCGTGTCGATTTCTTCGACTTCGAAGAGCCTCTCAGCGTCGTGGTCGCGAAACTCATTCCGAAGTTTGTAGCCGCTCATGGGGATCGAGCCCACGCCCCGCCATTTGCGATCGCAGACCTCGAAGACCTGGTTGACCAAATCCTGTGCGACGCGATTCCCGTCGCGCTCCACCACGCGCGGATATTGGTTCTCCACCTCGGCCACGCCATTCTCCAACTGGCGTACGGTCATCAAGACGCCTTCCAGAATATCAAGCGGTTCAAACCCGGTAATTACAATCGGCACATGGAAGCGCTCGGCAATTGGCTCATATTCCCTGTAGCCCATCACCGTGCAAACATGCCCGGGTCCGAGAAACCCCTGCACGCGATTGAGCGGCGATTGCAGAATGGAAGCCATGGCGGGCGGCACAAGAACGTGGGAAACAAGAACGGAAAAATTCCTGATTCCCTGCTTGTTTGCCTGCCACACCGCCATCGCATTGCCCGGCGCCGTCGTCTCGAAACCGATTGCGAAAAAGACAACCCTCTTGCCGGGATTTGCCCGGGCGATCCTGAGGCAGTCAATCGGCGAATAAACCACCCGCACGTCGGCCCCCCGCGATTTAAGGATGAGAAGATCGTCCGCGGACCCGGGCACGCGCAACATGTCGCCAAACGAGCAGAAAATCACATCGGGGCGCCGCGCAATGGCGTGGGCCTTGTCGATCATTTCGAGTGAAGTAACGCACACCGGGCATCCCGGCCCATGCACGAGCTCGATCTCGGCGGGCAGCAGATGATCGATGCCGTATTTGACGATCGTATGTGTCTGACCTCCGCAGACCTCCATCAACACCCAGGGACGCGTCACCGTGTGCCGAATCTCGGCCACAACTCTTTGGGCCAGGGACTCGCTACGATACTCGTCGAGGTATTTCATGGCTTTCTTCCTCCACGTCCTCAACTTCCAGTTCGGTCAGTTGATCCATTTCTTCCAGGAGCTTGTAGGTTCGCTCGGCCTCTTCCTCGTTGACCTTGCTGAGTGCGAAGCCCACATGAACGAGGATATAGTCCCCGGTTTCGACCTCGGGTGTGTATTCGAGGCAGACCTGCTTGACGATGCCTCCAAAGTTCGCCTTCCCCATCCGAACCCCGTTGGAATCGTGCGCGATCTCGATGAGTTTACCGGGTATTGCCAGGCACATGGTTGATCTCCGTTTGGCGGCTGCCCTCGACCCTGCCGATCGCTACTCCGTCACATAATAGAACTGTATCGCCACAGCGCGGATTTGCCAGAAGGTCGAGTGTTATTTTTTTCCTGGCTCCGCCCACCCGGATCACTCCCATGCGCATCCCCTGCTCCACAAAAACCTCGATGATCTCGGCGTAAATCAAATTCATGCGGTGGCAAGCTGATTCTCGAGAGCTTGGAGACGGAGCGTCGCCGCGGCCGAGACGACTTGTCCAAGCGCGATACCCCCGTCATTGGGCGGCACCCGTTGGTGCCAGTATGGCCGAAAGCCCGCATCCGTCAGACGCTTTATACAAGCCTCCGTAAGATACCTGTTTTGAAAGCAGCCGCCGGTCAGGATGATCTTTTCCTCTCCGATCCGAAGGGCGACGACCCTGACGATCTCCGCCAGCGTATTGTGGAACTTCGCGGAAATGGTGCCGCCGTGCCGCCCGCGAACCACGTCGCCAGCGATTTCCTCGATCGCGGGTCCCCAATCCACGATGAGCGGCGTGCCGTGGCGGATCTCGAAGGGATAGCAAGCTTCCACCCCAGGCCTGATCGCGAACTCGAGCTCCATCGCAGCTTGTCCTTCGAAACTCACCCTCTGCCGAATGCCGATCAGCGAAGCAACGGCATCGAACAACCGGCCGGCGCTTGAGGTGACCGGAGCATTCAGACCTCGCGCAAGCATCCTCCGGATGACCCGGAGTTCGCCTTCGGCCAAATCGCGGACCGGCGGAAGATCTCCCTGCCCCAGCCCGTCGCCGCCCCAAATTTCGAACAAGACGCCCAGAGCGGCTCGGCTCGGCTGCCTGATCGCCACTTCCCCGCCGGGCAAACGGAAGTGCCGGAAGCGGGCAACGCGTTCAAACGAGGCGCCTCGTGCTAGCAGGAATTCACCGCCCCATATTGTGCCGTCGGTTCCGTAGCCGGTACCATCCCATGAAACGCCCAGCGCGGGTGGCTCGATTTCATTCTCAGCCATGCAGGAGAGGACGTGCGCCCAATGATGCTGGACCGCGTGAACAGGCGCCGCGATCCGGCACGCATGCTTCGTGGAAAGATACTCAGGGTGCATGTCGCAGGCGACAACCGCCGGCGTTGCCTCCCAAAGGTGAAGGAAGTCCTCCGAGACCCGGCGGAACGCCTCGAAGGCCTGGCCCGTCGCAAGGTCGCCAATGTGCTGGCTTATAAAGACGCTCGAGCCGACGCTCAGCGCCACGCTGTTTTTCAGATGTGCCCCGAGGGCGAGAACACAGGGAAGCGGCTCCTTCAATTGCACGGGCAGCGGCGCGTAGCCGCGCGCGCGCCTGAGCATGAGTTCCTGTCCGCACATCACGCGAACAACTGAATCGTCCACATGCCGGACGATCGGCCGGTCGTGAACAAGGTAGCCATCCGCGATTTCTTTCAACCGCCCGGCCGCCTCCATTTCATCGATGCAAATTGGCTCATCGCTCAGGTTGCCACTGGTGGCCACGATCTCGAAGCCGAGCTCGCGCAGCAACAGATGATGCAGCGGCGAGTAGGGAAGCATGACGCCCAAGGCGGGATTCCCAGGTGCGAGCGACGCGGCTAGTCGTCCGCCGCCCATCCTCCGCTCGAGCAGAACAATCGGTGCTTCGGACGAAAGCAGGATGCGCTCTTCGAGATCGGAAACGACGCACAACTCCCTGACCGCCTCGAGAGAGGGCGCCATCAGCGCAAAAGGCTTCTCCTCGCGCCGCTTACGGTCCCGAAGCCGCGCGACAGCCGCATCATCCCTGGCATCCACGATGAGTTGGAAACCGCCGAGACCCTTCAGCGCGAGAATGCTTCCGGAGCGGACCAAATCCGCCGCCTGCCTCAGCGCCCGGTCGCCGCGAATGAGGAAATGTCCCGCGGCGTCCCAGAACTCGATCTGCGGCCCGCAGAGCGGGCAGGCATTTGGCTGAGCGTGAAACCTGCGATCCGTCGGATCATGGTACTCGCGATCGCATTGGGGACACATCGCGAATTTCTTCATGGACGTCTTGGAGCGGTCGTAGGGCAGGGCCTCGATGATCGAGAAGCGCGGGCCGCAATTCGTGCAGTTGGTAAACGGATAGCGGTACCGGCGGTCAAGCGGATCGAAGGTTTCTCGAAGACAGTCCGGACAGGTCGCGATGTCCGGGAGAATAAGCACCGATTTCTCACCGCCTTCGTCACTGTAGCGGATCTCGAAGTCTTCATAGCCTGCCGGATCGAGGAGGACAAATTCCAGGCTCTGGATAATCGCGCGCGGCGGCTTTTCCTTTTCAAGTCGAAGCACAAACCGGCGGACGGTGCCTCCTTCGCCTTCGACCTCAACAAACACGCCGCGAGTGGAATTCAAAACCCAGCCATTGAGGCCGAGCTCTCTGGCAAGCCGGTATACAAATGGCCGGAACCCGACGCCCTGCACGGCCCCTTGAATGATCACCCTGGCGCGTTCCACCCTCATGGATCTCCCCGCCAATCGAGCACTGACGTCGAAGCGGGGTTCTCCCACTTTAGGGACTCGAGCGCGAGGGTTCATGGTTTTCGCTGTTCTCCCGGGCGAAGGCTACTCTCACCGCGCCGTCTTGAGCGAGCAATGGGAGAGGATCGAGGTGAGAGGAAGTCCTGTCGAGCGACCGGCCCGCGCGATGAACGTCGTAACGATGCCCGAGGCTGCAAGCAATCACCCCATTTTCGAACGCGCCGAGATGAAGCGGCATGTTGCAAGCAGGGCAAATATCCCGATAAGCGTAGAGCTGGTTGTCGTGTTTGCAGATGACCAGGGGAACGTCGCCGCGATGAACCGAGACCATTGTGCCCTCGGAAAGAGCTCGGGCCTCAGCGATCTCCATCCAGGCCGGAGCGGCATTCGGAACGTGCTGCATGGGGGTATGTGCCGCCATCGGCTCAACGCCTTCGACCTCGAAGCCCATCAGGTCCGGGCACGCCTCTTCGATGGCGCCGCGAATCGCGAGCTCCATGGTCACCGCGGAAGAGGGACATGTCTTGCAGTGGCCTTGCAGGCGCAGCCTCGCCACATCGCCATCCAGGCTCAACAGCTCGACATCGCCGCCGTGGCTCTCCATGTAAGGCCTGATCTTGTCGAGCGCTTCGAGCAGCCGCGTCTCGAGCGGGATCGGATGCAGTCCGTGAATGAGAAGGAGTCCGCGCACAGCGCCATCATCAATAAGAGTCCGATAGACTTCCTCGCCTTCGGGACCAGCCTCTTCGACGAGCTCGAGAATCCGCGCGAGGCCCTTTCCGTAAAAGCTCAGGAGAGACTCGAGACATTCCTCGAGCATCGCCCGCGAAGCAGGATCAGGCACTTCACTGATTCTTGCGATAAGCTCCTGGATGCGCTTTCCCTCCTTGTTGAGTTCGTCGAGCGAGGCGTTGGATTTACTCGGCATAGCGGATTGTTCGAATGATGCATTCGTGCCCCTGGACGGCCTCGGCGGCCTTGCCGCACGAGGGACACTGCAAGGTCGCAACAAGGATGTCGGACAGCGCTTCCTCCCAGAATTTGGGCCGGCCCCGGTAAAAACAGTGGGGACATGAAACCTCCGCCTCGACGCGTTCTATCTCGAGAGTCGAATCTTCAATCGCGGTTTCCTTCGTGATCGCGCTGTAGCAAAAGGTCAACTGGTCAGGCTCGATGCAGGATAGCTCGCCAACCAGCAGGCGCACCCCGAGAATCTTCCTGGACGGACCAGCCTCTGCGAATTCAAGGACGCGTTCCACAATGGCTGAGGCAATCGAGAGCTCATGCATCGCCGGTCACTCTAGACAGCCATCAATGCCGCCGCCACCTCGTCCAGCCCCGCCCCTGTCTTACAGCTGGTGGGAATCACCAGGATATCCGGCTTCAGTGTATGAACGTCGCGAGCAAGATCCTCGACGCTCACCTCCATAGCCTGCGCGAGATCAATCTTGTTAATCACCACAATGCGGGCGCCAAGAAACATGTGCGGATGTTTCCTCACCATGTAGGGGCCTTCCGTCACGCTGACGACGACGACCCGCGCCTTCGAACCCAGGGGAAATTCGGCAGGGCAAATCAGGTTGCCGATATTTTCGACGAAGATGAGCCTGACCTTGCCAAGATCGATTTTCCGGCAGGCTTTTCCCACCAGGTTGGCATCAAGATGGCACCCGTTGATCGTGGCGATCTGCACCACCGGGACCCCATACTTCTGCGATCTGGTCGGCGTCATTGCTCGTCGTCGCGTCCCCGTTGAAGACCGCCAAGCCAACGCGATCCTTGAGCTTCTCCACCAGGCGGGTGATCAACGTCGTTTTGCCCGAACCAATCGCCCCCATCACATCGATGGCGGTGGCGCCATGCTTGTCGAGCAGAGCGCGATTTTCATCCGCAAGCTTGGCATTCGCTTCGAGCAGGCTGTGTTCCAGCTCGATATCGTAGATTTCCTCGGGGCAGGCTTCGATTTGGATCATAAGGGAGAAAGGCTTTGAACGCAGCAGCACGGTGCCGCAAACCCGGCAAAAGGATCACCGCGACATTCTCTCAGGGCCGCGGACTGTGCAGGCCCATCAATGCCGTGGGGGTGTGGAGTTTTTCAAGGATCTTGCCATTCCCGAGGTACATGTGCACCCCGCAGGGAAGGCAGGGGTCGAAGCTCCTGACCGCCCGCATGATGTCGATCCCCTTGAAGTTCTCAGGACCGTTTTCCTCGAAGATCGGGGTGTTTTGGACGGCGTCCTCGTAAGGTCCGGGCGTGCCATAGATATCGCGAGGATTGGCATTCCACGGGGTGGGCGGATAGGGATGGTAGTTGGCGACTTTTCCGCCGCGGATGACCATGTGATGCGAGAGCACCCCGCGCACCGCCTCATGGAAGCCGCAGCCGATTGCCTCCCGGGGAACGGTGAATGGCGTGAACGTCTTCGTCCTTCCCGCATGCAGTTCCTTCATCGCTTGCTCGACGAAATACAATCCACAGCAAGCCGCATACACTTGAAAATATGTGCGAGCCCGATTGCGCTCGATGGCGTTGCTCCATTTCGGGATCTTCCATTCAAATTCGACCTCTGGCTTGAGGGCCGTTCTCGGCAGTATCATCTTGACGCTGTTTCCAGTGGCCTTGACGTAGCCGATGTCCACCAACCCAGCGAGCGCCGTGACCCACAGCCTCGCGATGGGACCCCCGCCCGTGTCCAGCGCAAGGTGATCACCCGTGCGCTTGTCGAGCCAGCGCGGCGACATGACCCAGGTGTACTTATCACCGAAATTGCGCTTCTGCGGCTTCGGGATCGTCGTTTGATTCCAGGGATGACGCTTGTCGATTGGATTTCCGAGCGGATCGTGAGTGACGAACGTCTCCGAATTCTCCCAGTCCTCGTAAAACGAAGAACCCAGCAGGATGCGGATCCCAAGGTTGATATCCACGAGGTTTGTCGTGACGAGTTCGCCATCGACGACGATCCCGGGTGTCACATACATGGCTTTGCCCCACTCGTTCATCGTCCTGTAGTTGTAATCGCACACCGCGGGATTCTGGAACGAGCCCCAACAACCAAGGAGCACGCGACGCCGGCCGACCTCCTCGTAGCCCGGCAGAGCCTCATAGAAGAAATCGAACAGGTCATCGTGGAGGGGGACCACCTTCTTCATGAATTCGACATACCTCATGAGCCGGGTCAGAAAATCCGTGAAAAGCTGGATGGAAGGCACCGTGCCTACACCCCCCGGGTACAGGGTGGAAGGATGAACGTGCCGTCCCTCCATCAGGCAGAACATCTCGCGGGTCATGCGGCTGACCTGCAGCGTCTCGCGGTAGAACTCGCCCTCGAAAGGATTCAGGGACCGCATGATATCGCCAATGGTACGGTAGCCATGCTCCTTCGCATGCGGCGCCTCGGTTTTCGCCGCCCTTTCCCACACGCCCGGATTGGTCTCCTTGACCATCATCTCGCAGAAATCCACCCCCACCAGATTGTCCTGAAAGATGTTGTGATCGAACATATACTCGGCGGCTTCCCCGAGGTTGATGATCCATTCCGCCATGTTCGGAGGTTTGATGCCGTAGGCCATGTTCTGGGCATACACCGAGCACGTCGCATGGTTGTCGCCGCAGATGCCGCAAATGCGGCTCGTGATGAAATGCGTGTCCCGGGGGTCCTTGTTCTTCATGAAGATGCTGTACCCGCGGAAGATCGAGGAGGTGCTGTGGCACTCGACGACTTTCTTGCGATCAAAGTCGATCTTGGTGTAAATGCCGAGGCTCCCGACGATCCGGGTGATTGGATCCCAGGACATCTCGACCAAATTGCCGGGCCCGGTGGAGGTTTCGGTTTGGGTGGCGGTTTCCGTGGCCATAGGATCTCCTCAGTTTCTCGCGTAGTGCTTTGGCGCGTAGCCCGTGGTCAATTCGGCGCCCCTGTGCCTCCAGCGCGGCTCCTTGTTAAGGGTGCGATTGGTAATGCTTCGAAGACTTCTTACAATCCCGCCGAGTAAACTGCTGGCTGCCGAGGAAACCTTCGCGCCCGGCGGTTCGTCCATGAACGGCATGAATTTGTCCGGAAATCCGGGCATCGTGCAACCTATGCAAATCCCGCCGACATTTGGGCAGCCGCCGACCCCGTCCATCCAGCCGCGCTTGGTGACATTGCAATTCACCACCGGACCCCAACAGCCCAGCTTCACGATGCATTTGGGCGAACCGTATTCGGTCGCGAAGTCCCCTTCCTCATAGTAGCCGGCCCGATCGCAGCCGTCGTGCACGGTCTGGCCGAAGAGCCACGTCGGGCGCAACTGCGCATCAAGCGGGATCATCGGCGCCAAGCCGGCCACCTGGTAGAGCAAATACAGAAGCGTCTCCATCATGTTGTCCGGCTGAACCGGGCAGCCCGGAACGTTCACAATGGGCAGGCCGGCCTTGGATTTCCAGCCCCAGCCAAGATAATCCGCAAGGCCCATCGCACCGGTCGGATTGCCCTCCATGGCATGGATTCCGCCATAGGTCGCGCAAGTGCCGCAGGCGAGAACGGCCAGTGCCTTCGGGGCAAGCCGGTCTATCCATTCATTGGTGGTGATGGGTTGGGCGGTGTCAGGATCCGTTCCCATTGCCGCCCAATAACCCTCTTTTTTGATCCTTTCGTTCGGGACAGATCCTTCGAGCACCAGAACGAAAGGATCCAACTTGCCCGCCGCCGCCTTGAACCAATGGTCCATGAAATCATCCCCGACTTCATAAGCGAGGACAGGATTATGCAGATGGACTTTCGGCAAACCGGGAATATTGCCCATCACAACATCCTCGATGCTTGGCAGGGACGCGGCCGTAACAGAAACCGAGTCGCCATCGCAGCCAAGACCCGTGGTCATCCATATCACATGTACTTCAGCAACATCGGGGGGACGGCGAGAAAGCAGTTCCGGAGCATTCATAAAAAAACTCTCCTTCCGGCTTGAAATTTAAGTTGACGCCATCCCGGCTGCAACTAGTTTAGCGGTTTTTTTGTTGCCCCTGCAAAGAGCGCACCGCCGCGCACACAGCGGGTTGGAAACGATGGCGCGAGGCGCGAAGGCTCTCGAAGAAATTTTAGGGCCGCTCGTGCCCGGATTGCTTAGCTTAGCTACCGTTTGACACGCGCCACCGCCGCTTGCCATCCCTCATAGAGATCGGCGCGCCGGGCGTCCGGCATTTTCGGTTCGAAGCGTTCGAACTTGCGGGGCAGAGCCAGAATCTCATCGAGGTTCGACCAGAATCCGGTTCCCAGACCCGCCAGGAAAGCCGCGCCAAGAGGAGAAACGTCCGGCGAGGAGTTTCGGGAAACCGCGCAGTTGAGAATGTCGGCTTGAAATTGCATCAGTTGGTCGTTGCGGGTGGCGCCACCGTCGGCCAGGAGCGAAAGAAGTTTAATTGCGGCATCCTCTTGCATCGCATCAAAAACGTCGCGCACCTGATAGGCAATGGACTCGAGGACTGCACGCGCGACGTGCGCCGGCGTTGTACCGCGCGTGATTCCATGGATCATTCCTCGGGCGGCTTCCTCCCAATGAGGCGCGCCGAGTCCCACAAAGGCCGGGACGACATAGATTCCGGCGGTGTCACTCACCTCGCCGGCGAGGGCAGCGACCCGTTGCGCAGGGTCGTCAGCACCCAAAAATTGGCCGAACCACTGCACGGCGGAGCCCGTCACGGAAATATTCCCCTCCAAGGCATACGTGATGTTCTTCAATCCCCAGGCGACCGTGGAGGACAGCCCCCGATTAGAGATGCGAAGGTCCTGAATCGGCGTCATGAGCGAAGATCCGGTCCCATACGTGGCCTTGATCGACCCCGGCACGAATCCGCACTGTCCGAAGAGCGCGGCGTGCGAATCGCCGATCAAACTTGCGATCGGTATTCCGGCTCCCAGACGCCCTATCGCCGCCGTTTCGGCGACTATTCCCGAAGACGGGAGAATTTCCGGAAGAGTGGAAGCCGGGACCTCGAAGAGCTTCAAGAGTTCATCGTCCCATGTCGCGGCCCGCAGGTTGAAAAGCTGCGTGCGCGCTGCGTTACTGAAGTCTGTCGCGTGAATCCTCCCCGCCGTAAGATTCCATAGAAGCCAGCTGTCGACAGTGCCCAGGCAGACATTCTCTCCTGAAGCCGCCTGTCCGTCGGCCTCGATTCGCTTCAGGAGCCAGCGCGCTTTGCTCGCGGAAAAAAGCGGATCAATGGTCAGACCGGTTCGCTCGCGCAGGAACGGTTCCAGGCCCTGCTCGCGAAGATGCTGGCAAAAGTCCGCCGTTCGGCGGCACTGCCAGATCACGGCTGGACCCAGCGGCCGCCCGCTCGAACGCTCCCACGCCAGGATCGTCTCCCGCTGGTTCGATATGCCGATCGCTGCGAGTCGGTCTGAGGAGATCTGGACGAGGCAACTCTCGATCACCGTTTCCACGGCTCGCCAAATAGCCCAGGCATCCTGCTCGACCCATCCCGGCTGTGGGAAAGCGATCTCCATGGGCACAGAGGCCCTCGCCACGATTCTCGCTTCGCGATCAATGACAATCGCCTTGGTATTCGAGGTCCCCTGGTCAATCGCGAGGAGAAGATCTTTTGGCATGGGATTTTGTGCTTGTTGTCCCGTCACCAGCAGACGAAACCGCCGTCGACGAGGAGATCAATGCCTGTGCAAAAGGAAGCCGCCTGGCTGGAGAGAAACACGGCCGGACCCACCAGTTCGTCGACAGTGGCCATCCGCCCGAGGGGGGTGTCGGCTTCAAACTGCTTTCGCTGCTCAGCCACTTCCGGGCGCAGGTTCATCGGGGTCAGCGTGTAGCCGGGACTTATCGAGTTCACACGCACGCCCGAGTCGCTCCACTCCATGGCAAGGCTCTTGGAGAGATGGATCACCGCTGCCTTCGAAGCGTTGTAGTGCACCTGCAGAATGCCGCGGTTCACGATCGAACCGGACATCGAAGCAATATTGACGATGGAACCCTGCTTGCGAGACAGCATCACCCGGCCTTCCGCCTGACACGAGAGAAAGATCCCCGTGAGATTAATATCGAGCATCCGCTGCCATTGAGCCTGGGGCATCTCTGTCGCCGCGGCTGCATTCGCGATTCCAGCGCAATTCACTGCCACAGACAGCGCTCCAAGTTTATTCTCCAGATTCGCCACGGCCGCACCCAGATCCTCTGCCTGCGTCACGTCTCCCGTGAGAGCGAGCGCGCGACAGCCAGTGCCTTCGATCATTTTGACGGTTTCATTGAGACCGGCGCTCGAGGCGAGATCGAAGCAACCTACCGATGCGCCCGCTTCTGCCAAACCCACCGCAATGCGTTGACCAATGCCACTGCCCGCCCCTGTGACAAGGGCGATTTTTCCTTCAAGACTGAATAAGTTCATAGTTAGTAGATTAGATATTGGGATTTTTTCCATTTTTGCCGCCAGAGGCGAAATTTGAGCAGTCTGTCAGACCGGGGAAGCTCCGTTTGTCAATAGCGAACCGTTCTTATGTAAGAGTTCGATTTTCAAATCCGAAACACCTGCTAAGCCGTTGCCAGCTCCATGATGGCAACGTTGGTTACTTGCGGGCCCTCGAGAATTCCCATATTCCGCCCGCGCGCCAGCACGAGGACACGATGCGAAAGCCCCATGACTTCCTCCAGATCCGAGCTGACAACGACGACCGCCATCCCCGATCGCGCCAGGGAAGTGATCGTCTCATAAATCGCCGCCCGCGCACCCATATCGATTCCCCGGGTCGGTTCATCGAGAATGAAGACCTTCGGCCCGCGCGAGATCCAGCGGGCAATAATGACTTTCTGCTGATTTCCTCCGGAAAGATAGCGAACGAGCTGATTCGCTTTGCCCTTGACGCCAAGGCGCTTGATAGCTTCCACGGCGAAGGTCTGCACAGTGCGCGGAGAGATCAATCCATTGCGCGCCAGCTTGTCGAAGTTTCCCAGCGCCAGATTGGTCGCAACGGAGTGTGACAAGACGACACCTTGCGCCTTCCGGTCTTCGGGAACGAGGACGAGTCCCGCACGGATCGCGTCGCTTGGTGTCTTGATCTGGACGCTACGCCCGTCGATGGCGATCGAGCCGGAACTGATGGGATCGGCTCCGGTGATTGCGCGAACCAATTCCGTGCGCCCCGCCCCGACAATGCCGGCAATACCGAAAATCTCGCCGGCATGGACCGCAAAGCTCACGTCCTTGAAGGAACCGCTCGGCGCAGTCAGCCCATCGACGCGGAGAACTTCCTTCTCCGAAGGCTTTTCAATCTGGGGAAAGAGCCGGCCAACATTCCGTCCGACCATATTCTCGAGCAGCGTATCCACTGGCACCTGGGCGGTGCTGTGGGTCGCCACCAGCCGGCCGTCGCGCAATACGGCCACGCGATCGGCAATGCGGGCGATCTCCTCCAGACGATGGCTGATGTAGATGAAGCTCACTCCCTGCTTTCGCAACTGATCGATTTGAGCGAAGAGCCGCTCAGTCTCCTCTCCGCCTAAAGCCGCCGTCGGCTCGTCCAGGATCAAGAGCTTGGCATTGAGCGTTAGTGCCTTGGCAATTTCGACCTGCTGCTGCGCGGCAACCCGCAGCGTGCGAACGAGCGTCGTCGGCTTGATGTCCAAACCGAGGCGATGGAGTTGCTCCTCCGCGCGACGATTCATCGTTTGCCTGTCAATAACGCCTCCGCGAGTCGGCAGCCTCCCGACGAACACGTTCTCCGCGATTGTAAGGTCCGGCAACAACCGCATCTCCTGGTGAATCAAAACGACCCCCGCGTCCGTTGCGTCACCCGGCCGTGCAGGCGCGTAGGGATTGCCCTCCCAGCGCATCGTGCCCGAGTCGGGCTGAATCAACCCCGCGATGATCGATGAGAGCGTGGACTTTCCGGCCCCATTTTCACCCAGGAGAGCGACGAGCTCGCCTTCGTAGATATCGAGATCGATGCCGCCAAGGACCTGATTGCCCGAGAAGCTCTTACTGATCCCGCGGACGGACAGCCGAGGGGCGCCGCCTTGCGCGGCGCCCCCGACTTTCTCTGAATTGGTATTCGCTGTTGCCATTCGCTGACAAACGCCAGTTAAGGATGCTGCTGGATATACGGCCCCACGTTTTCCTTCGTGGTAAGGGCGGCCTCCTGAAGCTGCTCTTTCGGCACCGGCTTCCCGGCGGCGAGGTCGAGTGCGGACTCCAGCGCAAGCTTGCCCATGGCCTGGGTTTTCTGTGTCATCGTCGCGTCAAGCACGCCGCTCTCAACCGCTTTGAGACCTGCGACGTCGCCGTCAAACCCGACGACCACGACTTTGTGACCGACATTTGCCACTTTCACGGCTTGGGCAGCCCCCAATGCCAGGGCATCCGCACGGCCAAAGAAGACCGTGATATCCGGATACCGCTGCAGCATGTCCTGCCCAATGGCGAATCCCTCATCCTGCATCCACGCGTTGCTCGGCTGCTTCGCAATGACCTTCAGGTCGGGGAATTTCGCGAGGGCTTCACTGAAGCCTTTGTCCCGATCCTGTTCGGGCGTTGTGCCGAGCTGGCCCTGGATAATGGCGACGCTGCCTTTCCCGTTCGTAATCTTTCCAACGTATTCGCCGAGTGTTCGAGCGGCACCCACGCTGTCCGTGGCGATGAACGTGTCCGCGGGCGCATCGGGAGGATTGCGATCAACGGCGACGACAGGAATCTTCGCGTCTTTCGCTGCTTTCACGGGCACTCCGGCGGCTGTGGCGCCTGCGGGGATATAGATCAGCGCATCGACTCCCCGCGTAATCATATCTTGAATCTGGCTGACCTGCGTTGCGGCGTCGCCTTTCGCATCCACCGTGATAACCTTGATGCCCTTTGCCTTGGCCTCACGCTCGACAGATTGCTTGATTTGATTGAAGAAATCAGCCTGAAGATTGGCGACGGCCAAGCCGATGGTTTTTTCCTTTTCCGCTGCAAAGGAAGTTGAAGAGAAGCTTGCGTATGACCCAAGCACCGCTACCGCGGTGGCAATGAGTCTAAGTTTAGGGAAACGATTTTTGATCATGGGTTTTATTGAGTTGAGGGTTGGGTTGGGTTGAGGGTTGGGTTGGGTTGATTGTGAAGATTCCGTTGCGAGTGCGAGCGCTTTGTCAAAGGCATTAGTCACGCCTGCGAAGCGTGTCCGCAGCCACCGCCAATGCGATGACGACGCCGATTACGATCTGTTGAACAAAGGGTGAAACGCCGCTCAGGTTGAGTCCATTCCGCAGAACGCCGATGATCAGGACGCCTACCACGGTTCCCCGGATTCCTCCGACGCCGCCGTTTAAGCTCGCGCCACCGATCACGACCGCCGCAATCGTATCGAGTTCGTACCCGGTTCCGGCGCTCGGCTGCGAAGAATTGAGGCGGCAAGCGAGGGCGACCGACGCCAGTCCCGCCAGGAGTCCCGAGAGAGCGTAGACCGACATGGTCAGCTTCTGAACGTGGATGCCCGCGAGTCGCGCCACCTCCGCGCTTCCGCCAATGGCATACAGGCTGCGCCCGATTGTCGTGTAGCGCAGAACAGCCCAGCTGATAATCGACAGAACGATGAAGATCGCGACCGTGACGGAGAGAAATCCGAAGTGGCGCACCGTGGAAAGGTTGGTAAACCAGTCCGGGAATCCGACGATTTGCCGGCCCTCGGTGATGATGTTCGCCAAACCGCGGCCGACCGACATCATCGTCAGGGTCGCAATGAAAGGCGGCAGCTTCGCCTTCGTGATGAGAAGTCCGTTAACGAGTCCGCAGGCGGTGCCGACCAGAAGACCGGCAATGACCGCCAGCCCGAGTGGAACTCCACAATTCTGGTAAAGCCAGCCCATCATCATCATGGAGAAGGCAAGGATCGACCCTACGGAAAGATCGATTCCGCCGATAACAATCACTGCCGTCATGCCGACAGCAAGAATTCCAAGGACCGTAATCTGATCGATCACGTTCAGCGCGTTGCGCCAGGTGAGGAAGACGTCCGTGGTGAGGGAGAAAATGACGCAAAGAAGCACCAGACCGATCAGCGGTCCTCCTACCCCGGTAACCCAATCGGCCCAGCTCTTCTTGTCATCCAAGGTGGGAGCCGGTGGAGAAGGGAGGGTGACAGCACCTTTGTTAGTGTCGTTCATAAGCTGGATTTATCGCTTGGCCAGGAGACGACGCGCCGTTTCGGCGAGACCCGTGCCGTCGATCCCATAGTATTTGAAGATTTCGTTCTGACTTCCCGTCACGGTGTATTCATCAGGAAAGCCAACTATTTTGAAGGGCACGCTGATCCCTTCCTGCAAGAGCAGGGAGGCGCAAGCCTCACCCAGACCGCCGTTCACGCTATGCTCCTCCACCGTGATCACGGCTCCGGTTTCCGTTGCGGCGCTCCGCACGGCGGCTTCGTCCAACGGTTTTATTGTATGGACGCTCACCACCCTGCATTCGACGCCCTCTTTGGCCAGGAGATCCGCGGCCGCCAGGGCAGGCGCCACCGTCTCGCCGGAGGCCAGGAAGGCAAGATCTTTACCCTGTCGAATAAGGGAAGCTTTTCCCAACTCAAAGGTCGGAGAAAGCCGGGGGAGATGCGGCATGGCCTTCTTCCCGAACCGCAAATAGATGGGAATGGACGTCTTTGCCGACGCTAGCACGGCTTCCCGTGTTTCGAAATCGTCAGCCGGCGCGACGATCGTAATATTATGGATCGCCCGCAACGCCGCAAAATCGTGCAGGGAATGATGGGTCGATCCCAGTGCTCCATAGCTCACCCCCGCGCTGATTCCAACGACTTTGACCGGCCGATCCGAGTAACAGATATCGTTCTTGATCTGCTCCAGCGACCGTGCAGTCAGAAAGCAGGCCGGCGAGACCGCAAACACGGTCTTGCCTGCGGCAGCAAGACCTGACGCGACCCCGACAAGATTCTGCTCCGCAATCCCTACTTCGACGATTTGCCCCGGGACAGCTTTGCCGAAGGGGGCGAGCTTTCCCGATCCTCGCGAATCACTTGTGACCACCAGCAGATTGGAATCCTGGTGAGCCAGCTCCAACAGCGTGGCTGCGAATACTTCTAAGTTTGCCTGTGATTTTTCCATTATGCTAATGCGGCTTGCGCTTCCTCCAGTTCCGCCATGGCCCGGCTATATTCCTCATCGCTCGGCACCCCGTGGTGCCACTTGGCCACGTTGTCCATAAAGCTTATTCCTTTTCCCTTGCGTGTTTTCGCCAAAACCAGGCTTGGTTTTCCCGGCGTAAACGGCACACTCTCGAATGTCCGCATCAAGTCAGCGATGTCATTGCCGTCACACCGGCGAACGGCGAATCCAAAGGCTTCGAACTTGTCTTCAAGCGGCTCGAGCTGAACGACGTCTTCGGTGGAACCGGTGATCTGCAAGCCATTGCGGTCCACAATCGCTACCAGGTTATCAAGGCGATAGTGCGCGGCCGTCATCCCGGCTTCCCAATTGGAACCCTCGGCGAGTTCCCCGTCACCAAGCAGCGTGAAAACCCGATAATCCTTTCGATCCCGCTTGGCGGCCAGCGCCAGGCCGACGGCGAAGGCCAGCCCGTGACCCAACGCGCCCGTGTTCTGTTCCACGCCGTTTACCTTGCGAGTCGGATGCCCGATATAATGAGAGTTGAAGTGGTTCAGGGTATCCAGATCGCTTGGCGGAAAGTAACCGCAGTCTGCAAGCACAACGAACAGCGCCTCTGCGCAGTGCCCTTTGCTCTGAACGTAATAATCGTGATCCTTGTTGTGAAACGTCTCTGGCGTCACTCGTAGAAACCGGTTGTAGAGAACGTTCAGGATGTCAATGCATGAAAGGTCCCCCCCCGTATGCCCCGATTTACTCGCTTTGACTACACGCAGTATGTCCTTTCGATACTGCACCGATTTAAGCTTAAGCTGGCTTTCTGTTAGCATAATTATGACATGATCAACCCACCATCAACGTTGACGGTTTGCCCGGTGATATAGGCGGCGTCGTCCGAGGCCAGGAACGAGACCAATCCCGCGACATCCTCCGCTTTTCCCGCCCGTTTCATGGGTATATTTTGGACCCACTCCTGCATGAGCTCGCCTGGCTTATAATTCCCCAGGAGCTTGCCCCAGGCGGCATCATTGTAGGCCCACATGTCGGTCTCGATGATACCGGGGCAAAAGGCGTTTACGGTAATGTTATCCACCGCCAGCTCCTTTGCGAGGCTCTGGGTAATTCCGACAACACCAAACTTGCTTGCCGCGTAGTGCGGAGTGTAAATAAACCCCTGCCGCGCCTGGCCGGAAGCCGTGTTTATTATCCTCCCAAACTTCCGCGGCTTCATGCGAATCGCCGCGGCCTGGCAGCAAAGGAAGACGCCTTTCGTATTGACCGCCATGATCTTGTCCCAGTCTTGTTCGGAGAGTTCCTCGATCCGCGCGATCGTGATGACCCCTGCGTTTTGAATCGAGACGTCGATCTGTCCAAACTTCGACATCGCCTGATCATACAAGCTCTCGACCTCGGACTTGCTCGTCACGTCGCACACGTAGGAGATCGCATTCGCGCCGGACTCCCTGAACTCTTCCGCCACCGCGTCCACGCTTGCCTCATTGGCAGCAAGGACCAGATTGGCCCCCTCCTCGGCAAAACGCTTGGCTATGCCTTTTCCAATGCCCCGGCTGGCGCCGGTAATCACTACCGTTCGTTTCTCAAATCGTTTCATCTATAAATACTCGTTTGCAAAATTTTCGGAAATGCCCCGGCTGCGGAAGACTCTTAGAAGACCGCCTCGTCGCCCCGGAATGGAGCGGAAGCCAGGATATCGGCCGCTCAGTCGGGCCGGGACTCGGTGTTCGTTGGAACCGGACCGGGAAACAAATTCCAAGTGAAGGGGGAATAAATATTCAACATTGTTTAAAAATAACTGCTGTCTGTTTCGCATGGGACTTCTGAAGTGTCAAGAGCTTTTCGAAAAAAAGTTAAAATTGATGAGGGATCTCGTGTGATGAATTGGCTCGTTCCTTTGGTCCAAGGAATGCGTCGCCGAGGCGGCGCGTCGCTATCCGGGGCAAACTCGTTCATTTCATGAGATATCCAAACCGGACGGGGAGCTTTTGCCGCTGGCGAAACTGTGATAGCGTGCCCGTTGAACCATGTCCGCCCTTCCTGAGACTCGACTGATCACCAAGGTCGCCATGCTTTACTATGAGCAGAAGCTGACCCAGACGGACATAGCAAAGCGCCTTGGCATATCTCAGGTGAGCGTATCGCGCCTTCTCAAGCGCGCCGAAGAGAACCAGATTGTTCGGACGACTGTGATTAGCCCTCCTGGCGCGTTTGTCGATTTGGAGGACAAGTTGGAGAAGAGGTTCGGGTTGAATCAGGCGATCGTCGCGGAATCGCAGAGTGAAACCGACGAATCGATACAGGCTGCGGTGGGAGCCGCGGCCGCCTACTTCCTGATGACGACGCTGAGTTCGGGCGAAGTGATCGGTGTTTCCTCTTGGAGTGCTTCTCTTTTGGCGATGGTTGACCAGATGCATCCGGTGCGCAAGATCGAGCGCTGCACGGTGGTTCAGGTGCTCGGCGGTCTTGGCAATCCGGCTGCGGAAGCGCACGCGAACCACCTGGTGACTCGTCTGGCGCGGCTTGTAAACGGAGAGCCCTGCTTCCTGCCGGCACCCGGCGTTGTGGGGGCCACAAGTTCCGTGAGCGTGCTGCTGAAGGATCCGTACGTCCAGCAGACGGTTGGCCTTTTTGGCAAGCTCACCATCGCGCTTGTCGGCATCGGCTCGATCGAGCCGTCCTCTTTGGTCGCGAGCAGCGGGAACGTTCTTTCAACGAAGGAGCTTCAAACCATTCGCAGTCGCGGCGCGGTGGGGGATATCTGCCTGAGGTTCTATGACGCAAACGGACAGGAAATCCGGGACCCGGCAGGAAATCGGGTGATCGGGATCGATTTGGACACGTTGGGTCACGTCCCCAAGGCAGTGGGAATTGCCGGAGGTAAGCGCAAGTATGCCGCAATACTTGGCGCTCTTCGAGGCAAGCTCATTAATATTCTGGTCACCGATCAATTCACAGCGAGAAGACTGACAAAGGTCGAAACTCGCACACGCTGAGAGCGCCGGACCGTTCTACATTTTGCTCATGCGCAAATAGCGTTTGATGTCGGGCCAGGCGACGACAGCAGAGACGCAAAGAAGCAACAGCACGAGGTAAAACAGGCTCTTGCCTATCGAGCAATTGGAGCAGCAACGGGACATGGGAATCACCTCCTTTCAAGCCCCCGTGAGGGCGGATGCGGTCGGGCTTTCGTTGAGTAATTGGCCAACGAGTGACACGACCATTTCCACGGCTTGAGGCACGGCCGCGCGAACACTCGGGCTGAGGGTGATCTCGTCGGCTTCGAGCACGCCGGGCTCGCAGCCTACGAGGTAGAGGTTTCCCGGCCGGCCTCCAAGGGCGTGGACCAGGTTAAGAACGCCCACGGGGTCCATGCGATGAGCATCGATGTTCCCGGGCCTGCCGATTCCATCGAGGTCCGGTTCGATCAAATAGAGAGTCCCCGGAGGCTGTCCCCGCGGCGAAGCGTCAACAAGGATCGTCGTTTCGTAGCCGTCCATGATTGCATAGGCCAGATCGTAACTGCGGATGCCGAAATCCCTGACGCACACCGCGTCCGGGAGAGGACGCCGCATCAGCTCGCGGACAACCTCGACTCCGAATGCATCATCTCCAAAAAAGATGTTTCCGATGCCAGCCACGAGAATTCGCCGGTTCATTTGTCCTCCTTGACCGGCTCGACTTCATCGACTCCGTAAAAGAAGCGGTGCCCGGGTTGGCGCATCATGCCGAGATCTTTGCCCGGATCGTCATCGAGTACCAGCGCGAGCTGGATCTGGTCCTCCGCATCGCACTCGATGGCCTCGACGACGGCCGTCTTCCCGGCCAGGGCCAAATCCATTACGTCCGCGCGGCCCCTCGGACGGATCCGTACCCGAGAGCCTGAGTGGAGCAGAGTGCCCGCCACGGCCACGCTCTCAATACGCGCTTTCGGATTGAAAAAATCCTCGTCCGCTGGCCTGAGGCTGCGCATGGCGCCGTGCATTTTCAGGAACCGTTCCGCCGGAAGCGTTTCAGTGCGTTCGAGAATCCGCCGGGCCTGCTCGTCCAACTGGCGCATCTCGCGTTTCTCCTGGTCCGTCATGGTCATGATTCGCAAGGTGAGGATCTCATCAATCTCGGCGGCGTCGAAAAGATCGCCCGGACTCTCCGGCGCGATCTTGGGATAATCATAAAGAATGATGGGCGAGGAGATCATGGCATCCCGCTCGCCTTTTTCCTCGTCCCCGACGAGAACAGGCCACGTTCCGATATTCCTGCAGTGCGCGGCAAGAGAAGCCCACGGCGCTGGAGGATCGATAAGGGAAAGAAATCTGCCTCCCACTACGCCAAGAACCGTATGGGTGGAAGCAAACGTGCGCATGATCACGGCCTCCCGGTCGTTCAGGCAGCCAGCGGTCAGCGGACTGCGATTGAGGATACGCACCGTAATCTTGAAGAGCTCCGTATCGACGGCTTCGGAAGTCACTTCGACCAGACCGTTGATGGCTTCCTGCCGGCGCAACACCACGCCCGCCGGGCGCTGCTCTCCATCGTAAATCCGCTCCAATCTCCTGCTTTCGGGGAAACGAAAGGGAACATTTTCGAGCCCGCTCGAGAGGGAGCGAAGGGAAAGCCCCCGCGCCAAAACTTCCCGTTCAACCGCCTCCTGCCAGGTCTGGTAAATCGTGTCGCCCACCCACAACTCATGGACAGACTCAAAGAATTCGAGTTCCCCGTCATCCTTGAGGCGCGAAGCCGGACCGCCAATTTCACGAGTCATCAACTGCAAAAAGCGCACCTTGACGTCCACGGTGGGCGACTGCCCCTCGACCAGGCACTGCGTCTGCATCGCGGAGGGCTCAGCCCCTTTCTCTGCCACGCTATAGGCTTCGGGATAGACTCGTCCGAAGGTGAATCGCTGACGGTTCTTTTTCGTTGAAGCGCGGTACGGGTAGAGAATGTAACCCTCATAGAGTACAGCGTCGACGATTCTGTCCACCAGCTCTTCATTCACGATGCCGCCTCCACACTCTGCGCGGCCGGCAACAACTGCTCGATCGCCTGATCCCACGTGGCGAGGCCATGGCGGCGTCGATAGGCATAGAGTCGATCGAAAATCTCCCGATGGAGCGAGAGCCAGGCGGTTCCCGGGTAGTGGTAATCCATGAGTCCCTGCCACTCCCGCACGGGCATCGTGTATGTGCATTCCCTGTCCCAGGGAATTTGCTGCACTTGCAAATGCCCTGCCTCGCCAGCGTAGAAGATCGTTCCGCTGAACAGGAAAAGCAGCGGAACTTCGCCGCCCTCGAGGGCATAGAAGTATTTCGTCGCGCTGACGTTAAGATCGTAGGTGCATGCGACCGGCAGCGACGCCCGCGTCTTCCCGGAGAACGTCCGAATGCAAGTATTCGCGTGCGTCCAAAGCCTGTTGCGCAGCGTTTGGCCCCATCGATCCGGAGTGCCGAAAAGGTCCTCGAGCTTTTCCTTCTCTCCGGCGTCGTATGTGCGCTGGGGTGACTGAATCTGAATCTGTGCCTGGAGCATCACGCTGTGAATCGATTCGGTCGCGGGAGAGTTCCTGATCTCCAGCTGAAAATGCAGCAACGGCGTCAGCCCGCGAGCAGCCGGTTCGACGCCAACGATCCGGAATTGGAGGTCAGGCATGGCTTTCCCCCGCTTCCACTGGCCGGGCGCGCTCTTTCAACCGCGCGAAGAATCCGTTGATCTTGCGCCAGACTTCCTCACCTCCGGAAAATCCCCTCCAGTTCGCACGGATCAGGCCCACCAGCTCGAAACATTGATCAATCGGAGCGATGTAGTAATCGCGCGCCGATCCCGTGCGGTTGACCAGAAGCGCCTCCACGTCCGGCTCAAGACGTTCCAAGACGGGGTTCTTCACCACGATATGCCGCCAGGAAGAGAGTGGAAGCAACGACTCGGTGGCGCCAGCCGGACTCGGGTAGAGGGCCATTATCTTCTCCAAGGGCGACTGAAAAAAGAAAAATGCCAGGTTGATCGGGAGGGCCAGACTCTCCCACTCCACGTCGGCAAGTCGAAATGCGGGCAGAGCGTGCGCGTCGCGCGGAATCAGCTTGAAGCGCCCGGCCTCGGCCGCCTGAAATCGCAGGGCGCACGGGTCGCACGCGCAAACAATACTTCGGGTGGCAACCTCGAGCAGATGGCGGTGCTCGGAAGACAACACGTCGCAGCAAAGTTCACATCGCTCCCGCGACTTTTGAACTTCCCTGGTATTCGCAAAGCGTCGAAGCGTTGCGAAGGGTGTCACGCCACGCACCGACGCGACAGCACCCTGGGGGAATCGCGATTCGTGCCTCATAGTCGAACAGCGTAAAGTGCCCAACGGCCTTTCAGCTGGTCATAGTCTAGCTCCCATCGCGCTCGGTATCAAGTTCACTTGTCGCGCGATCCGCGAGCAGTTCCTTCAGGCCCTCGATAACCGAGTCGACCGGAATATCCTCCATTGCGCCCCCCTTTTGTTGCGGCGTAAAGGGTGGCCGGGTCCTCGCTCGCAAAACCACGGATATGGCATGACGCGGACGCCAGTGATAAGGGTTAGTTGGCCCAAAAAGAGCCAATGATGGCGTGTTCATGGCGTCGGCCAGGTGAATCGCGGCGGTATCGACACCGCAGAGGAATTCTGCGCCCTCAATAACGGCTGCCAAAGTCAGCAAATTGGTCTTTCCCGATAGATCAACGTGCTTGCAGCGAAGGAGCGATTTGATTCGCGCGAGGTGCTCCCGCTCAATGGGGTCCTGCGAGCCTGTCAGGACGCTCACGAGACCAAGCTCATCGTGCAAAAAGCCAACGACATCCGCCCAGCGTTCCGGCAGCCAATACTTCTCCGGGCGCGCCGTGCCCGCATGCACCACGACATAGGCGTCCGCGACTCCTTCCTTTGCAAGAAGCGCGCGGGCTTCGCCCAAATCCTCCGCCCGGAGCCGCAAATCCAAAGGGACATTCTCGCGCTGAACGCCCAACGGCCCGAGCAGATCCGTATAATGGTCGGCCGTATGGCGCTTGCTGACTGAAGAGTTCACGAAATCCGTATAGAGGAATTTCCGCAACGGCTTCTTCTTGAACCTTTGGAACGTTACCCTCCGCCGGGAGCGCGAAAAGGCGGAAAGATAGGCCGAACGGTCAGTCCCCGTGAAATCCAGAGCCCAATCCGCACCGAACCCTGACAGGCTGTGCTTGAGCCACGCATTGGGTCCCCAACCGAACGCTCCCCGGAGCCCGCCGCCCTTCTTGTAGATCCAGCGCTCGTCTACCGGAATGGAGTCGAGCAGGCTGGCGCAAGAGGAATCAACAACCAACGCCACGCAGGCGTTGGGAAACTCCTCCCTCAAGCACCGGATAACCGGCGTCGTTAAAATCAAATCCCCGATTCGCTTGAGCTGAAGCAAAAGAATTTTCACCGGCCGCCGTGCCGACGCAGCACCAAATCATAGGCCCTGGCCAGTCGTTCGCGAAAATGATCCCAGGTCAGCTCCTCTTCCGCCCGTTGAACCGCCGCCCGGCCGAACTGCAGAATCCGCTTGGGTGAAATGTACATGCGCCGAATGGCTTTGGCCAACGCGGTGACATCGTTGCACGGCACGATGAACCCATTGAGCGAGTCTTGCACGACATCGCCGGACTCGAAAGTCGTGACCTGGGCCAGTCCGGCGGCACACGCCTCGTAGACGCTCTTGGCGCTCCCCTCGCACTCCGAAGGAAAGATATGAACGTCGGATTGCCTGAACACGTCGTCGACACAACTGGTGAAGCCCAGGACGCTTACGGAGGGCCCGCCGAACTGCGAAAGGCAGGGCCTTATTTCGTCGTGGACGGTGCCCACAAGGGTGAGTTGCGCATGAGCGAGAGAAAGCTTCTGCCACGCTTGGAGCAAGATGTGCACGCCCCTGCGCCGTGTGAGCGAGCCACAAAAGATCGCGCGCATCGGACGCTCAGCGGAAAATCTCCCCGGCAAGCGCGGGGGCTCATCCCTCCGAAAAAGAGCCATATCCACACCAGCGCCAAGCACAAAGAGCTTTTCCTCCGGAATCCCCGCCGCGGTGAACGTGTTGGCGGAGAATCGCGAGGGAACAAGCAACAGGTCCGCCAGATCGTATTCCTCCAGGCTTTGCTGGCGGCTTACGAGAAGGCGCTTGATGAATTTCTCAGAGAAGCGGGCGTTCTTCTCCTGGTTCGACGTCTCGACGTTTTCGAGGGGTTTTCCTTTGTCGCGATGCCATGTGGGAATCTCAAGGACAGAAGGGATTCCCCGCCTCTTTGCAACGCGCAGGGCACGCAGGGAATTCCCGGCACATCCATGAAAAAAATCATACTTTCGGGTCTTCAGATGCCGCGAGGCCACCCAGTCCACATACTTCTTCCTTGCGTCGTGATAGTAGGGGGGATCAAGAGACGAAAGCAGCCGGACCGGGTGCCAGCGCAAGGACGTGATATAGCGGGGTGAAATGTCCTGCTGCCGATTATCGTAACCAATGGCCCGGCCGAGAAAGCCGCGATCATCAGCCAGGAGGAGGCTTTCGTGGGCATTTAAACCCAGCCCGTATCCGCCAATCCGCGCGTCGATCGCATAGAGCAGGCGCCTGGGTTGCAGCAGGGCGCCGTGAGCAGCGTCCTGCGCCACCCGCCCGCTTGATTCTTCCTCTGCCATGCGCTGTTCTCTGATACGGAATCCTCCAAGCTCAACAAAGGAAATTTCTCTCGCAATGATCGAACCTGCCAGCGCTGCCGACATCGGTCTCGTCCGGCGGGGATATTCCAAAAGCGGCGGGGCCGAAGCTTACCTGCTCCGTCTCGCATCCGGTCTGCACGCGCGCGGCTACCGGCCAACACTCTACGCCACCCACGACTGGCCGGAAGATCACTGGCCGTATGGCGAGCTCGTCCGTTTGAACGCCAGCCAGCCGCTGGAATTTGCCCGAGCTTTCCAGCGAGCGCGCAAACCGGGGCAGACCGTCCTCAGTCTCGATCGTGTTCCGGGTTGCGACGTATATCGCGCGGGAGACGGCGTTCACGCCGCGTGGCTGCAGAGAAGATCGCGCTTTGAACCGGGCTGGAAGAGCCGGTTTCGGTTCTTGAATTTGAAACACGCCGCACTTCTCGCCTTGGAGCGGGAGGTTTTCAAGACTGTAAGGGCGGCGATCGCAAATTCCCGCATGGTCGCCGAGGAAATCGTTCACTGGCACGATTTTCCAACGGAAAAGATCCACGTCGTTCCCAATGGAATCGGACCCGGCATCCCCCGCATTTCCCGTCAGGAGGCTCGGACTCGCCTCACGATTCCGGAGCACGCGTTTTGCGTTCTGTTCGTCGGCACCGGTTGGGAGCGCAAGGGGCTGCGATTTGCCGTCGAAGCCGTTGAGTCCCTTGGCCACGACGTAGTACTGCTGATCGCCGGCCGGGGAAATGCGAACCGCTTCCGATCACCTTGCGCGAGGTTTCTTGGCGTCGTGGAGGACCTTGCCGCGCTCTTCTCTGCCGCGGATGTTTTCACCCTGCCCACGATTTACGATCCCTTCTCCAATGCCTGTCTGGAGGCGATCGCCGCCGGTCTGCCCGTCGTCACGACCACGGCCAACGGCTTCTCGGAAATTCTTACCCGGGGAGTGAATGGAGAGGTTGTCGAGCCGGGAGATGTGACCGCCCTTGCCAGCGCTCTTGCGGTATGGAAGCACCGGGACGCCGCGCGGACTTCCGAAGCGTGCCGGATTCTGGCGGAGGACTATTCGATGGAGCGGAATGTCCAGGCGACGCTCGATGTACTCGACGCATTGGCCTCCGAATGAGGATACGTCCTCCCGGCGTTGCCAGGCGAGCCCGTACCGGCCGCTCCTGGGCGCGTCGAGTTAGCCGAGCAGAACGGCGATGACCGCCTCGGTATCTGAAAGGTCATCGAGCAGAAAGTCCGGATTGTGAAGTGCGAGGTCGGCGCGGGAATAATTTCCCGTGGCGATGGCGACGGTTTTTGCGCCGACCGTCTTTCCGCACTCGATGTCACGCGGTGTGTCGCCAATGACGAAAATGCGCTCCGGAGGAAACTCCTCCCCGTGCGTTTCCAACGCGCGAGCCCGGGCAAACTTCGGAAGTTCATTGCGATCGTGGTGATCGTCCGCAAAGGCGCCAAATTCGAAATAGTCCCAGACACCGTAGTGGCTCAACTTGATCTGCGCCCCAAGCACAAGATTCCCCGTCAGGAGGGCCAGGACGCTATCGTCATGTTGCCGCAACCGATCCAGCAGGCCAACGATTCCCGGAAGAACGTAGCCCGGGTGACGCCCGAGCCTCTGCCCGAGAAAGGAAAGATAGGAATCCAGCAGCGCAGTGATGTTTTCCGAGGACGCCGGAAGCCCATTCTTTTCGAGCATCATCCGCGCGATCAGCGCGTCTGTCGCGCCCGCGAGGGTGATCCCGTCAAGGTCCTCCTCAATGCCAAAGCGCTGTTTCATGGCGTCCATCAGCGCGCCCTCCCCGGCCCCTCCGGAGGTGATCAGCGTGCCGTCGATATCGAAGAGGAGCAACCGGCGTCTACTCTCCGGCATCGGACTCGATGGGCTCCGGCTCAAGGACGTCTCCGGCCTTGCTGAATTTCCGCTTGCGCTTGCCAGCAGGAAGAGGTGAAAGCGTCATCCCGATGGCTTTGCCGACGAGCTTGGGCTCCATGTCGACGTGTCCCATCGTTGTGAGGTCATTCTTCACGCGATGGACGACCTCCATTCCGAGCTCCTGGTGCGCCATTTCGCGTCCGCGGAACTGCAAATGGATCTTTACCTTGTTCCCCTTGTCGAGGAACTCCTCGGCATGCCGGATCTTGGTGAGGTAGTCGTGCTCGTCAATGTTGACGCGAAACTTGACCTCCTTCACCTTGCCGGCGGTGTTCTTTTTTTCCTTCTCCTGCTTGGAGAGGTCGTAGCGGAATTTCCCGAAATCGACAATCCGGCAGACCGGCGGCTGGGCGCCCGGGGCAACCTCGATGAGATCGAGGCCGATGGATCGCGCGTGCTTGAGAGCCTCCTCGATGCGCATCACCCCCATTTGCTGGTTGGTAACGCCGTTGATCACACGCACCTCGCGCGCGCGGATGCGTTCGTTGACACGAATGTCTCTTAAGTTTATTTGAACCTCCTAGCAGCCCATCGGCGTTGAAAATACCGGGACTCTTTTTTCGACTGCATGCAATAATCACCAAACAGCCTCATGCGGGAACCTGGCCATCCTGTGATGGACGCGAAAACTGACAGCTCATGCGCGGCATGAGTTAACTTTCGCGAGTAAGACAGTGCATAGGGTTTTGACGAAATCCGGCTGTCCGTCTGGGCAGACAACCAAATGAGCTTTTATTCAACCTGCACTCGTGCGCAAGAGGAAATTTCTCCGATGTTGTTCCCGCCAGTCAATCGTCGGTTCGCTTGATCGGGAACACCAGGGGCGGAATTGCCAGCGCCGTGCCAATTCCGACGAGCGTGAACGCCACGAGCATTAGATTCTCGACGGCCGCCGTGGCGGGCCGGAGCCCTTCGTCAGGAGTCGCCCGCAGCAGTTCAAAAAGGTTCATCAAGCCTTTTGCCGCGAGACTGCCGGGAATCATCGGGATGCAGCCGACAACCGCAAGCACCGAGCCGCGCGGCGAATCCGGCGGTTCCAAAATACGGTTAAGCACCGCGAGGAGGAGGGCCGCAACGAACGAGGCCGCTGGAAGGCTCAACCCGCCAGCATCCTGCCCTGCCGTGCGCACTGCCAGCGCAAGGGCCCCGGAGGCAAAACAAAGCCGCAGCAGTAGGTCTCCACCTTCTCGCAGCCGAGGCCTTTGGAAATATCTTGAACCGCCTCATGCACCGTCCGCGCGCTCGCTCCCGCCTCCATAAGCAGTTTCCCGACGGATAGCGAGAGCCTGGCGATCTCGCCCAACGAAGGCGGAGGCATTGCGGCAGCTTTCAAGACGTCATCATTCCCGTTGCCGGCTTGTCATCGCGGCCGTGGACAAGACGATGATTTCCAGCGACGAATCGTGAGGCCATCCTCCTAGCATAGCCTGTGGTTCCTCGCCGGACAAGCCGGCTCCCCGCTTCGCAGCGCTTACCGACGGCGAATACCACCCCTCACTGGCGGCGATGAGGACATCGCCGCTACAGCGCGAGGCGGGTCGCCACGGCACATCTCACGCACCGCGTTCTTGCTGGCAGGTTTGCGGAAACCATGGAAAGTGACCCTTCATGTCGAGGAGACCCAGCGAGACCGCACCTTCCCCCCTTGCGGAGAATGCTCCAGCCATTCGCGCACGGGGGGTGACAAAGCGCTTCGGCGATTTCGTGGCGATCCAACAGCTCGACCTCGACGTGCGGGCTGGAGAGTGCGTCGGTTTGCTGGGGCCCAACGGAGCCGGAAAATCAACGTTTATCGGTTGCCTTTACGGCGTCGTTCTTCGGAGCGGCGGAGACCTCGAGGTTTTCGGTTACGATCCCGCGATCGAACCGCGCCGCATCAAGCAACGCCTTGGCGTCGTGACGCAGGAGAACGCTCTTGACGAAGAGTTGACCGTTCTTGAAAACATGCAACTTTACGCCCGCTTCGGGGGCCTACCGAAACACACCGCGCTTCCGCGCATCGAAGAACTTCTCGTTGACATGGCCCTCGAACAAAAGCGCGACGCAACCATTCGCACGCTTTCCGGCGGCATGAAACGCCGTCTCACTTTTGTGCGCGCCTTGCTGTCAGACCCCGAGTTGCTCATTCTGGACGAGCCGACGACCGGACTCGACCCGACGGTCCGGCACCTGCTTTGGGAAAAGGTGCTCTCCTTTCGCCAGGCCGGCAAAACGACGCTCGTCACCACGCACTACATGCACGAGGCGGAGTTGCTCTGCGACCGCATCGTTATCCTGAACCGCGGAGCCGTCGTCGGTACCGGCGCGCCGCGCGAACTGATCGCCCGTGAGACCCCTGGCTATGTCGGAATTTTTGCCCAGGACGTGGAGCAACTTCTCCGCCCTCATCTGCGGGAAGGTTGGGATCTCTTTCATCGGGGCCGCCAATGTTGCATTCGGACACCGGGCATCGAGGATCTGATGGCGTTGCAACAAGCCTCCGGCGCGCAGGCCCTGCAGATTCGTCCGTGCAATCTTGAGGATGTCTATCTGAAACTCACCGGGATGGAGCTCGACCACAATGAGTGACTTCCTCATCTCGCTGCAGCTGGCCTGGCAGGTCGTCGTTCGCAACTGGGTCGTTTATCGCAAGGACTTCCTGGCCAACATCTCTCCCACCCTCGCCGACCCCGCCTTCACGATGTCTGCCCTGGGACTCGGGCTCTCTCCTTTCATCGGCAAGATCGATGGCCACACCTACGCGCAATACCTCGCGCCGGGCATGGTAGCCACCACCGCGCTATTCACGGCCTTCTTCGAATGCAGTTATGGCTTCTACGTGCGCATGACCTTCGAGTCTGTCTTCAAGGCCATGCTCACGACGCCTATCGGCGTGCGCGAGGTCGTCATAGGTGAATTCCTTTGGGTCTTTATCCGCGCGGCGCTCATGGCCACCGGTGTCGGTCTCGTCCTGGCCGTAATGGGCCTCTTGCCCAATCCCTGGTCCATCTTCGTTTTCCCGTTCATTGGCGGCCTGCTCGCGGTACCCTGCGGGGCCATCGGTCTGCTCGCCTCCGCCTACGTCCGCAATATCAACCAATTCCAGACCGTCTATTCATTTCTTATTGCGCCAATCTATTTTCTCTCCGGAGTTTTTTTCCCGCTCACCGACCAGCCTGTTCTGGCCGTTATAATGCAGTTCTCGCCCTTCTTCCACGGCGTGCGCCTGCTCCAAATGACCGCCTGGGGGCGCGGCTCGCTCGTCGAAGCCGTTTTTCACGTCGCGGTTCTCTTTCTGTTCACCGGCGCCCTTGGCATCTGGGCTCTTCAAATGATCCGGCGAAGGCTCACAACATAGATCTCTGCCGATCGAGTTTTTTGCACTGTATTTCTCCGACGGGTGCGGCAGCCTCTCCTCCCGATGGAAAGCCAGCCGGAATCCCACTTCGTCGCGCACAACGTATCCAGAAACCGCTTTGAGGTCGCACTCGGTGAGCAGGCGGCGTTCGCCGAATATCGCGTGGAAGGAGATCGCATGATCTTCACGCACACGGAAGTCCCTCCTGAATTTCGCGGCCGGGGCATCGCCAGAAAGCTCGTGCTCGCCGGATTCGACGCCGCAGCCAGCAACAACCTCAAAATCGTTCCGCTTTGCAGTTACGTCGCCCGCATGCTGCGGGAGCACCCCGAGTTCAGTTCGCCGGAAAAAGCCGGATAGTTTCCGCCGAAGTCAAATCGCGGCGAACGGCTTCAGGTCTTGAGCTTGAATCCTGAGACGGAGAGCGGGGGGAGATCGATCAAGATGGAATAGGGTTTGCCCTGCCAGCTGGAATGCTCGGCATGGCGTCCACCCCAGTTTCCAACGTTGCTGCCGCCGTAGGTTTGGGCGTCGGTATTCAGGATCTCCTCGTAAAAACCGGGAGCGTTGACTCCCACCCTGTAGCCTCCCCGGACAACCGGCGTGGCGTTGATGACGAAGACGAGAGTCTGGTTGCGGCCCTTGCGCATAAAGGACCAGACGCTGTTGTCGCCGTCGTTGAAATCGATCCATTCAAAGCCTTCGTAAGTGTCGTCAAACTCGTAGTAGGCGGGCTCGTGCGTGTAGAGCCAATTCAGATGCCGGACAAGGCGGCTCAGCCCGTCGTGCATCGGACTTTGCATGAGATGCCAATCCAGGCTCGCATTGTGGTTCCATTCCTTCCACTGGCCAAACTCTATCCCCTGGAAGATAAGTTTCTTGCCGGGATGCGCCCACATCCACGCAAGGAACATCCGGACGTTGGCAAACTTCTGCCACGCATCGCCGGGCATTTTCTCGATCAGCGACCCCTTCCCATGGACTACCTCGTCGTGACTGAGCACCAGAACGAAATGCTCTTGAAAGGCGTAAATCATCGAGAAGGTGATCATGCCCTGGTGGTAACGGCGATAAATCGGGTCCTGGGCTATGTAGCGCAGGCTGTCGTTCATCCAGCCCATGTTCCACTTGAACCCGAAGCCCAGACCTCCCGTATAGGTCGGTTTGGAAACGCCAGGCCATGATG
Organism: uncultured Verrucomicrobiae bacterium; assembly: GCA_963763735.1. Lineage (GTDB taxonomy): Bacteria > Verrucomicrobiota > Verrucomicrobiia > Chthoniobacterales > Terrimicrobiaceae > DASTFP01. The sequence continues at coordinate 34,046 of CAVXQK010000026.1, forward strand.
TCGATTCCTCGGCAATCGTGGCAATTCCCGGGAAGCGTTCGTAGCAAACTTCGTTGCAACGCTTCATGAAGGCGATTGCGTCCAAATTCTCGCGTCCGCCAAACACGTTCGGCACCCACTCCCCGGGCTTGCGCGAGTAATCGAGGTAGAGCATGGACGCTACAGCATCCACGCGCAGGCCGTCGACGTGGTATTCGTCGAGCCAAAACAGGGCGTTGCCGATGAGGAAGTTCTTCACCTCATTGCGGCCGTAATTGAAAATAAGCGTGCCCCAGTCCATGTGCTCGCCAAGCCGCGGATCCTCATGCTCGTAGAGACAGGTGCCGTCGTAGCGCGCAAGGCCATGGGCGTCCTTCGGAAAATGGCCTGGCACCCAATCAAGGATGACCCCAATGCCCGCCTGATGGCAGCGATCCACGAAATTCCGGAATTCGTCCGGGTTTCCGTGCCGGCTTGTCGGCGCATAGAAGTTGACGACCTGATAGCCCCACGAGCCATCGAACGGATGTTCCATCACGGGCAACAATTCGATGTGTGTGAAACCCAGCTCCTTGACATAGGGAATCAGCCTGTCCCCCAGTTCTATGTAGCTGAGATACCGATTTCCTTCCTCTGGCGCCCGCTGCCAGGAGCCGAGATGCACCTCATAGACGCTTATCGGAGAATTGTACTGATCGCGGTTCCGACGCTGCTCCATCCAGTCGGCATCATTCCACCCGTACCGGTTGATGTTATAGACCATGCAGCCAGTCTGCGTTCCGTGCTGGGCAAAAAAAGCGAAGGGATCGGTCTTGAGCATCAGGTCGCCGTGCGGGCCACGAACCTCGATTTTGTAGTGCGCCCCTTCCGCAACATGCGGAATGAAAATTTCCCAAATACCCGAGGGAATCATTTTGCGCATCGCGTGGACGCGGCCGTCCCAATGATTGAAGTCTCCCACCACCGACACACGCTGGGCATTGGGCGCCCAGACCGAAAAGTGGGTGCCGGCAACGCCGCCAAGCTCCATCATGTGCGCGCCAAGCTTCTTGTACACTTCGTAGTGCGTGCCCTCGTTGAAAAGATAGATGTCCATCTCGCCAAGAACCGGACCGAAGGAATAGGCGTCCTTCTCCCGCCACGTTTCGCCGGCGTGGCTCTTCATTTCCAGCACGTAGTCAAACGGCTGCTCAACACCGCGCAAGACAGACTCAAACAATCCGTCCGGATGAACCTTGTTCAAAGGGAAGCGGCGGGTGTCGTCCGTCGCGTCAACGATCGCAACCTCTGCGGCATCAGGGCGGAGAACACGGCCGAATTGGCTTCCCTGAAACTCCCGAACCCCGAGGAGTTTAAACGGATCGAAATGGCGAGCTTCGATCAGGGGATAGAAATCATCATCGGAGAGCGTGGAGGGATTCACAAAATTACTCTAGCTCCCGGAGCCCAAAGGCCAAGCCGGAAAACAAAAAATTCCTTCGGAGGAAATGGGAAGATTCCGGCCTGGTTTTCCCTAACGGTCCTCGATGGGAACAAACTTTTTCCCGACCGCCGGGCCGACATACTCGCTGAGGGGCCGATAGAGCCGATTGTCGGACAGTTGCTCGAGCACATGAGCCGTCCAGCCGCTGGTGCGTGCAATGGCAAAAATCGGCGTGAACATGTCGGTCGGAATGTCGAGGGAGTAATAGACAGTCGCCGAATAGAAATCCACGTTGGCGTTCAGCCCTTTCTTTTCCTTCATGATTTCGGCGATGCGCTCGCTCATGCGGATCCATTTGGGCTCGCCAAGCTCTTCACAAAGCTTGATGGCCATGGCGCGAAGATGAGGAGCCCGCGGATCGAGAACCTTGTAAACCCGGTGACCAATGCCCATGATTTTCTTTTTCTGCGCGAGCTGTTCATCGACCCACGCATCCACCTTGTCTTCGCTGCCGATCTCCAAAAGCATTTGGATCACCCCTTCGTTCGCGCCGCCGTGCAGCGGACCCTTGAGAGTCCCGATCGCCGAGGTAATCGCAGAGTATATGTCGCTCAGCGTCGCAATCGTCACACGCGCGCTGAATGTCGAGGCGTTCATTCCGTGATCCGCATGCAGGACGTAAGCGACATCAAGCGTTTTTTCGGCCTCTTTCGACGGTTCCCCCCCGTTGAGCAGGTAAAGAAAATGCGCGGCCTCGCCGAGGTCGGTTCGCACCGGAGGAAGCACCAGCCCTTGGCGGGCGCAGTGGAAATAGGCGGCAATCACGCCAATCTTGGCTGTGATGCTCACGGCCCGGCGGTGGTCGGCGTCTTCGCGCCGCTCTTCCTCATTTAGTCCACTGTCATAAAGGCCAAGCATTGAGACCGCCGTGCGCATAACGTCCATGGGATTGGAGTTACCCGGAGCGGACTTAATGAAATCCACGACCCCCTTGGGAAGTTCGCGTTCGCCACTCAGTTGGGATTTGAGTTCGTCAAGCTGTGGGCGATTTGGCAGCACGCCATGCCAGAGCAGGTAGACGATCTCCTCGTAGGAAGCCTTACCGGCGAGTTCGTTAATGTCGTAGCCGGCGTAGATCAGAATTCCTTCTTTTCCACGCACATCGCTCAAACTGGTTGTGTTGGCGACGATTCCTTCGAGTCCCTTTGCAATGACTGGCATAAGCTGGATAGCGGTTTTTTCAGATTATGACGGGCAGGAGTCCTTAGCCAATCAAAACCTGCCGACGACGACGCAAAAAAGGTGAAAAACGCCCGTCGAACGCGATGTTGCTGCACATTTAGAGGGAAGGGAGACGCCGAATTGCTATCCCAGACGGGCAATCAAGGTATCGGCCATGTCGGCGGGGGTGAGAGCGACCGCGATTCCCGCATCCTTTAGGGCAGCAATTTTTGCCGCCGCGGTGCCCTTGCCGCCGCTCACAATGGCGCCTGCGTGACCCATGCGGCGCCCCGGTGGCGCGGTGGCGCCGGCAATGAAAGCGGCAATGGGCTTTTTGCAGTTCTCCTTCGCCCAGGCGGCGGCTTCTTCTTCGGCCGTGCCGCCGATCTCGCCTATCATAATGATCGCCTCGGTTTCCGGATCCTCGTTGAACATCTTCAGGGCGTCCAAATGTGATGTGCCGTTGACTGGATCCCCTCCGATGCCAACACACGTGCTCTGTCCGTAGCCTCGAGTAGAAAGCTGCCAAACCGCCTCGTAGGTAAGCGTTCCAGAGCGGGAAACCACCCCGACATTGCCCTTTTTGTGAATATATCCCGGCGCGATCCCGATTCGACAGCCACCGTGGGACTTTGGACCGTCACCCGGGGTAACAACCCCCGGACAGTTCGGTCCAATCAGGCGTGTCTTCGAGCCGCGCATCGCGTGCTTCACTTTCACCATGTCATTGACGGGAATTCCCTCCGTGATGCAAACGACCAGGTCGAGACCGGCGTCGACACCCTCGAGAATCGCGTCCGCGGCAAACGGAGGCGGAACAAAAATGACCGAAACGGTCGCCCCCGTCTCCCTCACGGCCTGATCCACGGTATCAAAGATCGGCACGTAATCGGCGAAGAGCTGGCCTCCCTTGCCGGGCGTGACACCGGCGGCAACGTTGGTTCCGTAGTCAAGGCTGAGCTGTGCGTGCCGCGCGCCAAAGCTGCCGGTTATCCCTTGCACGATGATGCTGGTTTCTGGGGTGACAAGAATGGCCATAGTCAGGAAAGACGATTTGCGTGGTGGATCGAAAAGGGAATTGCCGTCCGGGGCTCCGATCTCAGGCGGCTTTCTTGACCGCGGCGACGACCTTCTGAGCGGCATCAAGGATGTCGTCCGCGGTAATGAGCGTGAGACCGCTTTCGGCGAGAGTCTTCTTGCCTGCGTCGACATTATTTCCCTCAAGACGCACCACGAGGGGGATGCTGATGTGGGTTTCGCGGGCGGCATCGACAATGCCATGGGCGATGACGTTGCAGTCCATGATCCCGCCAAAAATATTGACCAGGATGCCCTCGACGTTCTTGTCGCTCAGAATGATTCGGAACGCTGCGGCGACCTGCTCCTTGCTGGCCCCGCCTCCCACATCGAGAAAATTAGCCGGTTTGCCACCCGCATACTGGATGATGTCCATGGTGGCCATCGCCAACCCCGCGCCGTTGACCAGGCAGGCGATGTTGCCGTCGAGCCCGATATAGTTGAGACCATGCTCGGAAGCCGCCACCTCGCGGGGATCCTCCTCCGAGACGTCGCGCATCGCGACAACCTCGGCCTGCCGGTACAGGGCGTTGTCGTCGAAGTTAAATTTCGCGTCGAGAGCGAGGAGTTCGCCTTTGGCCGTCACGACGAGCGGATTGATCTCTACCATCGAGCAATCGCGCTGGATAAAAAGCTTGAAGAGGTTCGTGAAAAGCTTGCTCGCCTGGTTCATCAGAGGGCCGGTAAGGCCGAGAGCGGCGGCAATCCTGCGCGTCTGGTATGGCATAAGGCCAAGGGCGGGATTCACGTTGATGCGAAGGATTTTTTCCGGCGTCTTCTCGGCGACAGACTCGATGTCCACCCCGCCCTCTGTACTGGCTATGATGATCGGCGCCGAAGTCGCACGATCGAGGAGGATGGCGAAGTAGAGTTCACGGAGAATGTCTACGGCCTCTCCAACAAAAACCTTTCCCACCTCCTTGCCTTCCGCGCCAGTTTGATGGGTGACCAATGTCTTGCCAAGCATTCTGGCGGCGAGATCGTGGGCCTGCAGAGGGGTGTCACAGAGATGAACGCCACCCTTGAAACCCGTCGTGAACGTTCCCTTGCCCCGTCCCCCGGCATGAATTTGGGCCTTCACCACAAGCCTGGCGCCGCCCAGTTTCGACGCGACCCGCTCGGCTTCTTCAGGCGTAAAAGCGACACCACCCGGCTGCGTAGCAACTCCAAACTTCGCGAACAGTTCCCTGGCTTGGTATTCGTGGATATTCATCTGACAAAAGGGGGTGCGAGCTAATTAGCGGTTTAGGGGGGACTTGCCAACGGAATATTGTTTTTTTTGCACCATTCGATGGCGGTCCTGTTGCCCCCCTGGGCGGCGCGCACATACCACGTGCGGGCCTTTTCGCTATTCTTGGCCACCCCGACGCCTCCGTCGAAGCACATCGCGTAAAAATACATGCACAAAGCGTTCCCCTTTTCGGCTCCGTCCCGGAAGAGTTCCAAGGCCTTCTTTTCATCCTTGGGAACGCCCTGCCCGTAAATGTAAAGCACGCCCAGATTGCCCTGGGCGTCCAGGAACCCGAGGTCCTTCGCATGGGAAAACAGCCGGACGGTTTCGTCGAAATTCGACTGGATCAGCCCGGGTACGCCCTTGCGATAGAGATCGCCGAGGAGATTCATTGCGCGGGGATTGTTGAGTGCGGAGGCTGAGGTCAGCAGCTCGATGGATCGCTTGGGATCTTTCGGCACTCCCTTGCCGAAAAGATAACACTCGGCGAGCGCGTACATACCGGCCGAATCGCCTTTCTCAGCCGCCTTCGAAAACCAGGACGCAGCCCCGGCCACGTCGGGAGCTTCAACGCCCCGTCCGCTCGCCATCATTTGCCCCGCAAAGACCATCGCTTCGGTCTGACCCTGGTTCCCGGCGGCGATCAACCACTTGAGCGCATCGTCCGGGTCGGTCTGGCGCAGCATTTCTCCAAGCAGCATCTGCGCAGCAACAGTATCCAGCGCGGCAGCCTTCTCGAGGGGTTGACGCAAGGGGGCGAGATCGCCAGGTCGCATTTTGGAAGAGCGCGCACGCAAGCCCGCCGCAATCATTTCCAGGGCTTCACGGGGCTGTTTCTCCTCTGGAAACCGGCCCGCGAGTTCCGCATAAGCCGTCAGGGCACCGCCAAGATCGTCCCCTCGCTGAAGCTCTTGTGCGGCCGCCAGAGCCTGCTCGTAGGGGGAGGGCAGCTCCGGTGCAGAAGGAGCCGGGGTGGGAGTTGGTGTTAGGCGAGCCGGGGTGGGCTCGGGCGTCGAGGGCGCAGGCGTGGGTTCCGGTGTAGACGGGGCGAGCGTGGGCGCGGGCGTCGAAGGGGCTGTGGGAGCTGGTGTCGAGGGAGCACGCGTGGGCGCGGGCGTCGAGGGCGCAGGCGTGGGTTCCGGTGTAGACGGGGCGAGCGTGGGCGCCGGTGTTGAGGTTGGCGTCGGCGTAGAAATGGGCTTGGGGCTGGGTGATGTGACGGCCCGCGGCGTCGGAGTCGGGGTAACATCGGTCCCGGGACCTCCCAGTCGCTCAAAGAGTTTCACGCCCTGCCAGAGCACGATACCGCCGATAATGAGCAGGATGGCCCCTGCTGCGAAAAGCCATCGCACTGAAGACGGTCGCGACTTTTCCGGCGGCAGGGGAGGCGGCGCAAACGTGGGTGCGCGAACCGGGGACGGCTGGGGCGAGAAGGAGGCATCGTCCGCCAGATCCTCCACAAAGGCCCTGGCGCTCTTGTAGTTCGGCGCGGGCGTCAGAGCCCGCCTCAGGACCGAGTTGCCCTGCTCGGACAACCCCGGAATCGGCACGTATCCGCCCGTCGAGCTGCCACCCTTTACACCGCCAAGCATCTCGTAGGCCAGAGAGGCCACGGCATAGACGTAGGCCGTCGAGGGACTGCTCGTAAATGCCCCCCTCTCTTTCATGAGCGCAAACGAGGACGCAACCATCGTGGCCTCGGGCGAGGCCGAATCCGAGCCCAATGTCGTCAAGGGCAGGAACCTCGGCTGGCACGCGGGCCACGACGAAACCGATTGCCCGACATCCGCCCCTGGCAGGAAAATCTCGTGCGCCGCGATGTCCGGACAGGGCAGGCCTGCCGACTCGAGCTCGTCGAACGCGTCGGCCAGGGGCAGGAGGAGCAACCTTGCCTCGCTCGCAGGAAGAGCGCGCCGGGCTCGGAGCAGGTCCAGCAGCGCAGGACCTTCAATCCACTCGAGGATGAGGAACGTCTGCGCATTCGTGTATTCGAGGGAGCGAATTCGCTGAAAGGCGGGGTTTTTTAGCTGTTGCAAACTCTGAACTTCGCGCTCCAGGCGCGTGAACGCTTCCGACTGCCCCACCACGCCAGAGTGAAGAATGAGAACAGCTACCGCGGCGTTGTCCTCGACACGCTCAGCGCGAAACATCCGGCCATGATCCGACGCTGTGATCTCCTTCAGCAGGCGGTACCTGCCGGCAAGAAGCGTTCCAGGCGCGGGGCGGCTGCCCTCGAGCGCCGCCGGCAGGGCGGCCGGCTGCTCGCGAGTCTCCGCCTTTGCCGTCGACGCACCGTCCTCGATCTGTTCGATGCAGTCCTCGAGTTCGTGGCGCAAGTCGGCGGGCGTCTGCGGGCGCTCGTCCGCGTTCTTTGCCATCATGCGGCGAAGGAGACCAACAACTGCGGCAGGCTGCCCCTCAAGGCTTCCAAACGGCGGATCGCGATGGAGGTGCTGGCTCATGACTTGAGCGGTTGAACCGATGAACGGCGTCTTGCCGGCGAGCATGAACCAGAGGGTTACGCCGAGAGAGTAAATGTCGGAGCGCACATCGAGTTCGCGCTCCTCCAACTGCTCCGGGCTGGCAAAATGGGGTGTTCCGAGGAAGCCGCCCGTGGTGAGAGTCGCCGAGTCGTCGCCCTCGCCGCCTGTGTTCTTTGCGAGGCCAAAATCGATGACCTTCACCGTGATTTCGCCTCCGTCTTCACGCACGAACATTATGTTCGAAGGCTTGATATCGCGGTGCACCAGCCCCTGCTTCTGCGCCGCGCCAAGGGCACGGGCAACCTGCGCGGCAATTTTCAGCGCCATGACCGTCGGAACAGCTCCATCCCGCTTTATCAAGGACTCAACGGTTTCCCCGTCGACGAACTCCATCGCGTAGAAATAATTCTCCTGTTCGCGCCCGAGGTGGAAAACTGTCGCTACATTCGGATGCCTGAGCGCTGCCGCCGCGCGGGCCTCGCGCAAGAACCGCTGCTGGGCCGTCTCGCTGTGGAGATAGGCGGATTTGATGACTTTGAGCGCGACATGGCAGCGCAGATTTGTGTCAAAGGCCTTGTAGGTGATTCCCATGGCGCCGCGCCCCAGTTCGTACAAGGAACCATCGTCCTTGCGCAAAACCTCGAAATGCTGAAACCGGACCGTTTCCTCCATGTGCGTCGCCTCATCTAAGCGACCAGCCGCGAAATGACAACTCTCCCCGGGGTCAGCGGGCGAACCTCCGGACCGATGATCCTCGCGCGCCTGATCTCCCGGGAAATCGAGGAGGATGGGCCGCCTGGAGGTGTCAGGCGGGCTTCGGGAGCGGTGTCAACCGCCGCTCAGAGTGGGCCGACCTTTCCGTCAACGGCGCCGGACCCAGCGCCACCCCAGAGCGATTCCATATTGGAATTTGCGCTCGTGTTCGCGAATCACAAAGGGAAGGTCTTTCGTCAGTTGCAATTCGAAATCCGGATCGAGAATATCTTTCAAGGCCTCGGCGGAGCGTATCCCCTCCTCCTTGCGGCCACCCAGCCATTGCGACCGGGGGGTGAATTCCTCGAGCCATGTAAATGGCGTGGTAAGCAACAGCTGGCCGCCGGGGCTGACAAGATCCGGCAGGCGCCGGAGAAAGGCCCGCGGCTCCGGCAAGCGACAGATGAGATTGGCCGCTAGCACAAGATCGAAACTGCCCAAATCGGCCGGCAACCTCATGGCATCGCCAGCTTGGAAACGCACGTGCCGGCGATCAAGCCCGGCGGGAACGCGCACCCGCAAGCGCTCACCGATGTCGCCTTCCGCAACGACCTCGACCGGAAGCACGCCCGTTTCCTGCAGCAAGCTGGCCGCTGCGATGAAGGACTGCGACCGATCAACGCCAAGAACATCCGCGCAGAAGCGGCCGAGTTCAAAGCTCGAGCGTCCAACCGAACAACCCAGGTCGAGCGCGCGGGCAAAGCGCGGTACCGCGTCGGCATCGATGAGTTCGTGAACACACCGGACCGGAAAATCGCGCGCGTCGCGCAAGGCCGGAATTCTCCCGACAATCTCCTCTTCCGACCCATAATGAAAGAGGAGATATTCGGAGAGGATCTTCTCTGATTCGTAGGGATTCAACACATCTTCCGGAGGCGCGCGCTACGGGATTTCTCCGCCCGAGACGGGAATTCCGCGGAGCCCAGGCTATTGATAGAACGTGACTCTACCCTCAAACTCCCAGGTTGCTACCTGAGGAGAGCGTTGAGGTATTCGTCTGGCTCGTAGTTCTCGATGAGTACCACGACCTTCCCTTCGCGCAGCATGCGCGCCTGCTTGAGCCGGATCTCGGGTGTCTTGTGCGGCGCGAAAAGAATGTCGTCGTGCGTCGCATTCTCGCGGTTCGCAAATTTATCCGGCGTCAGATTGCCGCCAAGATGGTCGCTCCGTCCTGTCGCGACATGAATGGTGCCCCGAATTTTCTCGTCCTGAATATCACGCCCCGAGAAGGGAAGGAGCTGCGTCCCAAACCCCAGCTCGCCCAGTTCGCCGGTCACCGGATCGGTCGCGAGTTTCGTGTTATGGGCCTCGACGGTTTCCGAGTTCCCCTTGAGGAACTCGGCCTTCTGGATGCGGCCGCCGGAAACGCGCATGAGGCCGATGGTACCGTCCTCGTATTTCATGGGAAACGTGCCACTCGCGCCCGTCGGGACGAAATAGATCTCTCCCGCGGGAAGATTGGCCACGTCGGGTTCATCTCCCAGGCACAGCCCGTGGCTTTTCTGGGCTTCCTGTCTGCCAAGATCGAGATGAAGGGTGTGGAGAGAGCCGTTGTGGTCGAAATCGATTTCGACCCAATCGGCGCGGGTCATGCCCAAGCGCAGTTTTTCCGCTTCTGCGCTGACCTCCCGATAATCGACCGCCAGCCCGCTGTTGAGAATCGTCTGGTTCACCCCATGCAAGGTGGCGCCGCGAAAACCATACTTCCTGGCGTGGGCGGTCAGCGGAGCCGTCGCGGAGTAGGTGGAGATGCACAGAATGATGTCGTAGAACGGGTAAACGTCCCGCTCGAGACTTACCTCCCTGCCTTGGGGAGTGACGGCGCGATCAGGCAGGTCCAGATTGCTGCCACCAGTGACCTCATAGGCGAAAATTTCGCCGCCGGTGAGGCCAAGTTCTTTCATGGCTCTGTTCCTGAGTTCCTCGTAAAAATAGGTGACGGCATTTCGCTGGATCGAGAGATCAGGATTCTTCAAAAACTTGAAATTGACGATATCGCTAGGATTCTCAAGATCGATGAGGATGCAGATTTTCTGGCCTGGTTTGGGTTCAAACGTGGTTTTAAGCAGTCGTGTAAGGCTGAATGGAGGAAAAACACGGGCGGAGATTTGCTCGGAGATGCTCATATCAATAAGAAGTTAATCTGTTACGTCTTCCGGGGCAACGCCGATGCAGTTCCTTCGTAAACCGCGACCCCGAATCGCCAATCTGTTGCGCCGCCTGGAACTCGCGCTCAAAACCTGGGGAGCCTTGGGGGTGGCGGTTTTTGCGGCTCTTTACTACGCGCTCTACTACCGGAGCGGACTCAACTTCAGCGGGGAAGGAGGCACGGTGGCCATCGTGGCGATGAGACTTTTGGCCGGGCAAAGACCGATCGTGGACACTTTCCTGGGATACAATGTCATGTGGTTCTATCCGGTCGCCTGGCTCTTTCAGCTGACCGGGCCCGACTATACGGCTCTTCGGATCTTTTTCTTCGCGTTTTGCACCGCGACAGGGGTGCTGGCGTTTTTCGTCGTGCGTCGAGTCACCGGCAGCGGATGGTTTTCCGTGCTGGGGGCCCTGGGTCCCGTGCTGATTCCCGGCATGATCTTCCGCAATTACATGGCATTTCTCGCCATGCTGAACATGCTGGCGTTGCTCCAGGCGTACGTCTTCGAGCAGCCCACACGGCGCAAGCAGATCTTGTGGATGGCCGCAGCGGGTGCCGCTTTGGGGCTCACCTATCTGATGCGAATCGATCTGGGCGCCTTTTTCACACTGATCACAGCCGGGTTGCTCGTTTTGTATCCATTCGGCCAGAGACGAGCCTTCGCACCCAGGCTGCGACTTGCGGGCACCGGGGCTATCCTAGCGGTGGTGATGTTTTGCGCCACGCATGCGCCTTTCTATTTCGACGCCGTGCGGCGAGGCTATGCAGACGCTTTCGTCGCGCAATACACGAGCTGGATCGGCCTCGTGCGTTACCTCGCCACCCAGGAAATCGCGAAGCCGGTCCTGAATGGGCCTGCGCCGGCTGCGGCCGCGGAAACACGCCCGGCCATTACGGAGCCCACCCCGACGCCGACTCCAAAGCCAAGGAACCACGACGTCGATAGCGATGGTTACCTCCAAAAGCGCTCCCTGGCGGATGTCGTTCGGGCACGGACCCTCTCGGATCGCGCGTTCGCGCTGGCAACCTACCTTCCGATTGCCGTTGCTCTTCTGATCATCATCCCGGCCGGAACGTTGCTCATTGGCGCTCTCGCGCGAGGCAATTTTGCCCTCCGTACGGAGGCCCTGGCGTTGCTTGTTGCGACCGGGTCGGCTCTTACGCTCTTCCCGCAGTATTTCTTCTTTCGTCCCGATACCCCGCACCTTTCGGAGTTCATGGCGCCCTTCCTCGTGGCGATAGCCTGCGCTCTTTGGCTCGCCTTTCAGTGGCGGAGCAAAAATTTCGCCGCCAAAGTTTACTGGGGCCTGCTTGCGCTGATTTGCCTGCTCGACATTGCCCTCTACTTCTTTCATGCCTTCCCGAAGGAATCCTCGGGCTCCGTCGCTGCTCGCACGAAGCGCAGATTTGAACTGGTGGCTGAGAACGGTGTGCGCGTTTGGTTGAAGCAAAAGGAACGGGACGACGTCGCCGAGATCTGCCGCGTAATCAAAACCTATACAAAGCCCGCGGATTACGTCGTCTGCTATCCCTACGCGCCCACGATCAATTTCATGACCAACCGTCCGTCCTATGAATACAACCTTTACGTGGACAACGCGCATAATGTCTGGGGGTTTTTCAAAGACACCCTCGCGGAGGTCGCAAAATATCGGCCCGCAGCGATCCTGATCGACAATCGGGCCCTGAACCAGACCGAGGATTCGCGCTTTTGCAACTGGGCTCCCGACACCTACGAATGGATCAAGACCCACTACGCCTACGCCGGCACATTCCGGCGCCAGGAGATTTACTTGCGGCCTGACCTCTACCCGGTTGCCAGGTAAAAATCGTCCCCGCATTCGTTCCTCGATTTCTTGACCGGCTCAGAGGGACGAAAACGAGCGCGCCCAGGAATCCACTGGCATCAAGAGCCCGAAGAGCTGCCTTTTTCCGGCCTCCGCAGACGGCTCTCTTCAAGAACGCCCTCGTACGCTGTAACCGTCTTTTCAAGATCAAATTCGCCCGCCAACTCGTGCGAAGCGCGGCGCATTTTTTCAAGCATTTCCCCGTCCGCCAGCACCTCACGAAGCTTTTGTGCGAAAGCGGCCGGCGAGAGCTCGCAAAGGAAGCCGTTTACTCCCTCTTCGACGATATCCCGCATGCCAGCGATCCGGCTGCCAACGATGGCAAGGCCGTGCTGGAGCGCCTCGATCGCAACCATTGGCAACCCTTCGTGCAGCGACGGCATGAGAAGGATATCTGCCTCGGCCATTAGCTGCGCCACTTGGTCGCTGGAGATCCAGCCGTGCCGGGTCACGCGTTCGCCGATGCCCAGCTCCTCCGCGAGCGCACGCATATCGGACTTCAGCGGGCCGTCCCCGACCACGTCGAGCGACCAATCCATTTCCTTGATCAAAGCCAGTGCCTCCATGGCAAGGAGCGGGTTCTTCTGAATGCTCAGCCGTCCCGCCATGACAATGCGCCGCGGAGAATGAACGCGCATCTCGTTGTGCGCGATTTGCCTGACGCCGTTGGGGATTACGATCGGCGCCACCCCATAGGCCTTGTTCGCAAGTCCCGCCACGAAGCGGCTGACCGCAGTCACCCGCCGCGCGCCGCGCCATACCGGGCTGACAAACGGGTCGAGAAAGCGGAACAGATGATCGGTCTGCTCCGGCACGCCGCCCGGAACGTCGCCCAGGTGCGCCGTCAACACGTAGGGAATGCCTGTGAACATCTTCGCGGCAAGCGCAAGGGGACCGGTCGGAACTGCAAAATGCGCGTGAATGACATCCGGACGCCAATTTCGGGCTTCTCGCAGGACGGGAAAAAGATTGCTCGCCAGGTAAAGGGCCATTTCAGGAACGCTGCAGGTGTCTTCGCGCCGGCGAAAGGACGGCGGCCGCAAGACTTCTACGCGATCACGCGTTTCACGCCGCGGAAGATGGCGCATGCCCGCCGTAAGAACGCGCACCTGATGTCCGCGCCGGGCCAGGCTCGCCGCAACTTGGGCCGCGACCCTTCCGCCCCCTCCCCCGATCGGAGGGTACTCGTAACAAAGAACGAGGATCTTCACCCCGTCACGTCTTCTACGCCCAACCTCGCCAGCCACTCGCCGTAGCACAGCTGGCACCAAAGATAGAGTCGCTCGTCGGCATGGCCCGAGCGGTGAGAAGACAGCTTCTCCTCCAGGAATTTTCCATCACCCCCGGGCGACACACGCCCCGAGCGGAACCACGCCCCGACAGGAGTGCCAAAACCCTTCTTCTTGCGATACACGATGTCGGACGGCAGGAGCGGCTCGAGCGCCTTCTTGAGAAGATACTTGGTGGTCCCATCGCGAATCTTGAAGCGATGCGGGAGTCTGCGAGCAAAATCCGCAACCTCCAAATCCAAAAACGGGCTGCGCACCTCAAGACCATGCATCATGCTCGCTCGATCAACTTTCGCCAGAATGCCATCCTGGAGATAAAGTTCCGTATAAAACTGAAGCGTGCGATCCACCAAATCCGGCTGCCGGCACGAGTCCCAGACTTCCAAGGCCTCGGAATACAGATCCTCCGCATCGATCGGTTCGCCGAAGAGCCTCGCGATTTCGCGCGGTTCCAAAGCGCCAAGCCAAACGGGATTCCAGTAAGGCGGTTGATAGCTCACGCCCCGCATTCCGCGCTTGACCTTGAAATCGAGGCTGAGATTCGCATGTGAAACGGGAAGACGATCCGCCAGCGCACGCAGAGCGTGGTGCACGGGGCGCGGAACCAGCCGCGCATACCACTCCGCCTTCCCCAATCCGCGAAACGTATCGTAGCCGCCAAACAGCTCGTCTCCGCCATCACCACCCAGTGCCACGGTGACTTGCCGGCGGGTGAAGCGGCTCAGCAACCAGGTCGGCAGCAAGGAATTGTCTCCCTGCGGCTCGTCGAGTTTGTGGAAGATTTCGGGCAGCAAGTCACAGGCTTTATCAAGGTCAAGAGTCTCACTTTGGTGGTTTGTCCCGAGAAATTCCGCCGCGCGCCGTGCGTGAGCCGATTCGTCGAAGCTCGGCTCGTTGAATCCAATGCTGAACGTCCGCAACCGCGCTGCGCCGGCGTGTTTCGCCGCCAGCGCCGCAACCGCCGTCGAATCGATCCCCCCGCTCAGGAAGACTCCCAGTGGCACGTCCGCCATCAGGCGCCTCTTGACGGCGCGATCGAGCCGCTCCAGCAATTCCTCCGCCAGCGACGCCTCCGGGCGCCGCATCAGGCTTTCGTCCGGCTCAATTTCAAAGCGCCAGTAGCGACGGACAACCGGTTCGCCCTCCGGCTTCCAGGACCAGGTTGTGACCGGCGGGTAGTTTCCACACGCCCTCAATGAGTGAATGCGGCGCGGGGACCAGCGCGTAGGCAAAGAATTTTTGCAGCGCTTTGCGCGAGACGCTGCGCGGCGAGCGCTTGTGCTCCAGCAAGGCCGTCAATTCGGAAGCGAACGCAAGCGTGCCGCCGCGCCGGAACCAGAACAACGGCTTCTTACCAAAGCGGTCGCGGCTGAGAAGCAGCCGCTTCTTCCAGGAATCCCAAATCGCAAAGGACCACATGCCATTCAGCCTGCGAACGATTTCCTCCCCCCAGACACAATAGCCGTGCAACAGCACCTCGGTATCCGAGTGATCGGTCTGAAACACGCGGCCCTTCGCCTCCAAATCAGCACGCAACTCCATGTGGTTATAGATCTCGCCGTTGAAAACGATTACACAACGTCCCTCTGCCTCCGCCATCGGTTGCGTCCCGCCGGCCAGATCGATAATCGAAAGCCGCCGATGTCCGAAATGCACGCCGTCGGCTTCCTCACAATAAAACCCCTCTGCGTCCGGACCGCGGTGGGCCAGCCGGCGGGTCATGCGTTCGAGATCAGACCGATCCCCCTCGCCGACGAATCCGGCGATTCCGCACATTTCAAGCCGCCTTGGGAAGCGATTTTACGTTGCGCGTCTCCCGAACCATGTAGATCGACTTGTTCTGGGACTCGTAAAAGGTGCGGGTGACCATTTCAGCCAGCAGGCCCATGAGGATGCAGATCACGCCGGTCATGAAGGAAAAGACCGCCATCATCGGCAGCGGAGTGGAGGTAAAAAAGTATCCCCTGGTGCGCATATAAATCGTCCAAACCGTCAAGCCGAAGGACGCGGCAAAAAACGCAACGCCCCAGAGCCCAAAGAGATACATCGGTTTGAGCATGAACCTGTCCATGAATTTGACAGTGACAAGATCCATCAAAACCTTCAGCACGCGCTCGAGCCCATACTTCGACGACCCGCAGGAGCGCGCGAAATGATTGACAGGAATCTCAGTAATTCGCGCGCCGTGCCACTTCGCGTAAATCGGGAGAAAGCGATGCATTTCGCCGTAGAGGCGGATCCCTTCGATCACGTCCGCGCGATAAGCTTTCAGCGAACAGCCGAAATCGTGCAGACGCACGCCCGAAACCGCGGAGATCAGCTTGTTCGCCATGATGCTCGGAATATTGCGCTGGAGGGCGTTGTCCCTCCGGTCCTTCCGCCAGCCCGAACAGACATCGTAACCCTCCCGGAGCTTGGCGAGCATGCGCGGAATATCCTCCGGATCGTTCTGCCCATCTCCATCGATCTGCACGACGATATCGCCCGACGCGAAATCAAAGCCCGCCATCATCGCCGCCGTCTGGCCGAAATTGCGGCGAAAGTGGATCACCTTCACCTCGCGATGCGCCGTCGCCAGCCTATTCAGGATCTCCTCGCTTCCGTCCAGACTTCCATCGTTGACAAAAATGATCTCCCACGCCTCGCTGTCTCGATTCATTACCAAACGCACTTTCTCGAAAAGCTCCTCAATGGAACCCTCCTCGTTGTAGATCGGAACTGACAATGAAATCATGATATGGCTGACGAACCCGCCAGCAGACATAAAAATTGATGCCGTGTCAGTAAAAAATAGCAAACCGAGATCCGGTCTGGACCTTCAAGCCTGGAATCTTTGCCGCTCGTGCAACGGTCCGCGTGCCCTCGATCCGCGAATCGCCGGGCCCGGCCTTATTCGTCTCTTCGGTCTGGGCGCCCCGCGGTCGGAAATCCCGGTCTCCTTCGGAGAGTTTTCACAGCCATGCTGCAAGAGAAGAAACCCAACGCGTGCGCCACAAAAGCCGCGGCTGGCACGCTGCCTTTTTGAGCCATCTGCAGTCTCAAGCATGACTCGCTCGAACGAACACGCTTCCCGGCTTCCTGCGATTTCCCAGCCAGAGCCCACTCGCCACGTATTTGACTCGTTCCGCCTGAATATTGAAGTCCTTATCACATAAACTTTGATAGAGGGTGGAGCCAACAATAGGCTACACTCGTAGTCCGAGGCTCACGTGACCCGGAAGATCCGGCCGCACGCTTGGAATATAAGCCATGGAGACGCGATTTGAGAAACAATCGCAGACCCTGATGAAAACAGCGCTGATGTATTACGCCGTGCGAGCGCACATCAGTTTTGGACTCCCACACCCAAGCGCGCTCGTGGAGGCTCAGGCAAATCGGGAGGCAAGACTCTGCCTAAGAGAATCAGCTCCCATTCGGCAACAGCGAAACGCGCTCAGAGAGGCCGTCGACAAGCTATATGCGCTGAAATCCGATCCGCGTCATGCTTCCGCGCGTCGCAGCCGAGCAGTCGGCGAACCGCCAGGCAAGCAACCCCCGATGAACACAAACCCGGAGAACTTTCCCCCATTCAAGGGGCGGGCGCCCCACGCCGGATCCTGGAATCCTAACGCTCGCTCGTTGAGAAAATTCCTCGGTGGAATTTTCTCGCTATTAACCATTTGGCTTTCGCTGGGTCATGCCGCTCAGAGCGTGACGCTTGCATGGGACCCGAGTTCCGATCCGAACCTCGCCGGATTCAAGGTGCATTTCCGCGCGATCGCGGGATCTCCCAGGCAGAGCCTCAATGTCGGAAAAACGACGACTACAAAAGTTTCGAACCTCAGTGACGGAACAACTTATTACTTTACGGTGACCGCCTATGACAACTGGGGGCACGAAAGCGGGCCGTCAAATGAGGTTTCTTACAAAACGGCCGCCCTCGGCGCACACAAATTGACGGTCCGCGACGGGAGCGGCAGCGGGCAATACACCGAAGGTAAGCGGGTCATAGTGACCGCAGACAAACCGGCGCCGGGCCAGGAATTCGACCGCTGGACAGGGGACTGGCAGATTCTTGACAATTTTCTCAGCCCTACCACCTCGGCCTTGATGCTGTTTAGAGACTTGTCGATTACTGCCAGTTACCGCGGAAGCGAAGCCATCCGATATCGTCCGCTGACCGGTTTCACCGAGAGGATGGTGGGCGGAGTCTTTGAAGGGACCGACGGCGATCCGGTAACAGGGCCCTATATCTCCCATTTACACGATCAAGACGACCCCGCCAACCGGCTGGTCGGAAGTCCATGTGAGTTTGGGGAGCTACCGGTATTTACGTTACAGAGGTGCCGCGGGTTCATATTGCGTCGTGGCGGAGATCGAGTTTTACCGAGCGGGTGTTAAGTTGCTTGGAACCGGATACGGAACTGCGGGATCGTGGCTAAACCGCGGCTCCACGTTTGATAAGGCGCTCGATGGGAACGCAAATACGTATTTCAGTGCGCCAACAGCCACTGGGAACTATGTGGGCATCGACACCGCCGTGAGCGGAAACAAGATTCGCTATCTTCCGCTGGCCGGTTACACCGGGAGAATGGTAGGCGGGGTCTTTGAAGGAACAAACGGGGATCCCGTAACAGGCCCGTATTCTCCGATCTACACCATCGCTACGGCGCCTCCGGCCGGGTGGTCAGAAGTCCAGGTGAGTCTGGGGAGCTATCGGTATTTACGCTACAGAGGCGCCCCGGGTTCATATTGCGTCGTGGCGGAGATCGAGTTTTACCGAGCGGGTGTTAAGCTGCTTGGAACCGGATACGGAACTGCGGGATCGTGGCTAAACCGCGGGTCCACGTTTGATAAGGCGCTCGATGGGAACGCAAATACGTATTTCAGTGCGCCAACAGCCACTGGGAACTATGTGGGCATCGACAGTGCGCGCGGCAGCGTCCGTTAGGCGTGATTGGCGAACCGAGTGCGCGAAGCCGTGCGACCGCACCCTTCCGTTTCGACTCTTGTATCATTCGCCCAGAGATGCGCGACGCGGCCAGGTTGGGGGAGGATTCAAGGGCGATCCGATGTAGACAGAAAGTCGCAGCACTCCAGGTGCGTTGGGAGCCCGGCGACAGCAAGGGTTCCGCTATAGACTTTGCCGGGCCGAAACCCAACAAGATGCCAGATGGCGCCTTCAATTTTTGCCTTCTCGTCCAGGGCGACCACGCGCAAAGGCCTCAGACCGATCTCCACTTTGGAGAGTTCAAGCGCGAGTCCTACCGAAGCGGCTTTCAGAATCGCCTCCTTTGCCGTCCATAACTGAAAGAACACCCCGTTTCGATTGCCTGTGTCTGCGCTGGCGATTTCATCCCTTTCCCTGTCAGAGAAATACCGCTCTGCAATCTCCAGTGGGTGCAGCTGGCGATCCTCTTTTTCGATGTCCACTCCTATTGGCCAGTTCCGGCAAACCGCTACCACCATGAGATCACCGGAATGCGAGAGATTGAATTGGATGTCGTGCTGCGAATCCCGCAGGAAAGGCTTTCCATGGGCCGAATACGCAAACCTCAGGTGCTCCGGTTCCGCGGATAGGTAACCTGCGAGGATCGCCCGCAAGGCTCCGCGCCCTGCCGCAAAGCGGCGCTGCAACACCGGGAACCGAAAGCGTTCCGAACGCCGCGCTTCCTCCTCCGAAAGCATTCCACGAAGCCTGCAAAGCGCGATATCGGCCATATCCAGCCGCACGCGCCACAAGTGAACCTCTCCTTCCTGAAGGCTATTCCGGGGACGGGATTGCTTCCACAGTCTCATTGGAAAGCAAGTTTGCGCTTGCCTCGGAGAGGAAGGTCGATTTGTTGACCAAAATGCCGTACCGCGTTTGCAAGACAATCGACATCGAAAGCGGCCATATGCTGTCGAAACATCCCGGCAAGTGCAGGTTTCCGCATGGTCACACGCGCAAAGTAGAGTTCACCCTTGAGGCCAAACACCTCAACCGGGACGAAATGGTTTGCGACTTTTTGGTCGTGAAGGAACTCATTGGCGACTATCTTGATGTCCTGGATCATGCAATATGCGTCAATACCGCCGACCCGGCCTATCCGGAACTACGCGCGCGCTACGGAGAGAGGATTATTGCGTTCGAAAATGAAGACCCCACCACAGAGGTCATGGCACGAGTGATCTTCCAAACGTTCGCCAAAAGGCTCATCGACTATTCCGCGAAGCCGGATAAGAGCTACCCGGTCGACGGGGAAGTCCGGCTCGTGTCAGTCAAGGTTTGGGAAACTGCCTCGTCGTGGGCGGAGTATTATTTGCATTAGCAGCGCTTCGGACTCCGACCGAAACTGGCTTCGAAAACATGAAAGATGTACAAAGCAGCGCGGACACCCGTGGAATCGCTATCGATCAGGTAGGCATCACCAATCTCCGCTATCCGATCACCGTGAAGAGCCGGGGCGGAAAGCCGCTGGCGACTGTGGCTGACATTTCGATGTCGGTGCACCTCCCGCACCATTTCAAAGGCACTCATATGAGCCGGTTCCTCGAGGTCCTTGCAAAACACAAAGGAGAAATCACCACGCGCAGTTTGCCGGCGATTCTCCACGAGCTCAAGAAGCGCCTCGATGCGGAGAGCGCCCACATGGAATTGTCGTTTCCGCATTTTATCGACAAAGCCGCTCCGGTGAGCGGCGCCCGAGCGAAGGTGTGCTGTCAATGCATGTTCTCTGTATCCTGCAATGGCAGAAACGATGACGTGTCTCTGCGCGTCGTGGTCCCAGTCACAACACTCTGTCCCTGCAGCAAAGAGATCAGCGATTATGGGGCGCATAATCAACGCGGTCACGTTACGATCGATGTTCGCCCGACCATGACGAACGGGGGCTGGGCCTGGATCTGGATTGAAGAACTCGTCGAGGTTGCCGAACGCTCGGCCTCGGCACCCGTGTACGCCTTGCTCAAGCGCCCTGACGAACGCCATGTGACCATGCAGGCCCACGACAATCCTGTCTTTGTGGAAGACCTCGTGCGCAACGTCGCACTTCTTTTGAAAGATGACGCACGCATTGCCTCCTTTGAGGTTAAAGCCGTCAATCAGGAGAGCATTCACGCCCACGACGCTTTCGCGCGAGTCATTTGGAAGCGCGGAACAAGGTGAGGCCAAGACCTCAAGACCTCGCTGCGCTTTTGTGGCCCTTTCCAGGAAAGGATAAGGCCAATGTCCGTTAGGAATTGGCCCTATCGCCTGCCACCTTGTGTGTAATACTACCTGGGCATTCGCCCAAACTTCTCCGAGACGGCCCGGGCGTTCCGAGTCTCGCTCTGTTCGGCGAGCACCCGGGCCGTCATCGGACGCAAAGCATCAGGCCCTGCAGGTCAGATATTGCCTTAGACCGCCCAGTCCTACAACGGTGATCGCCATTAGCGCGAGCGTCGAGCCCGAATCTGGAACTGACGACGGCTTGCTGGCGGTGATTATTCCGATAAGGTTCGCCGAGGCCGATTGACCTTCCAGGACGGAGAATTTACTGACTTCACTGAATCCGCCGCCTGTGACCGATCCAAACCCCAGTTTCAACGTGTAATCTATGCCGTCGAGTGAAAAGATAGTCGCCGGGAAAAGACTCGAGAGAAATACAGAGTCGGCGTTTTGTGTCGGAGTGCCAGTATTCGGCGTGTTGATTAGATCGAAGGCAAAGTCGAAATTCTTAGTGAGTCCGACCGGAGACGTAAACGCTAGCTTCGTCTGCAATCCCACGGAGAGGGCACTGGGTCCCATCCAGGACCGTGCCGTTAAAATAGGAGAGACTTCCAAGCGAGAAGGCCTGCTCAGGCAACACGCTCGCGAAGCCGGTTCCGATAAATTTCAACGAGCTCGATGGAGAGCTAACGCCGGTTCCCCAGGTAAACGAGTTGGAGTTAACTCCAGTTGTGACCATGCCGCTTCCTCCCGTTGGATTAACAAAGATGCCCGACGTCGAGCCCGTGAAAGACACGGCCCCAGCCTGGGAAACGCAAGCAAGAAAAGCTGCCACAATTGCAATGCAAACACCCTGACTTAAGTGTGTGAGCGCTAAGCTTTGATTCTTCGCGGCCTTCCATCGCCGCCGTGCGTCGAAGTATGATCCGAATTTACGATTGTTTGATTTTGTCATCTCTGGTTTATTATAGGTTTGTATTAATATTTTGCGGAATTCCGCGAAATCTGTGCTGCGAAGAGGTTGTCCGGCTCATCTTCGGCCGGAGCTGATTCCACAAATCTCGCCTCACGCGCCTCGGCGAGTTGCTCTCAAGCTGCAGCAATCGGCTAATCAGCGACCTTGATTGTCTTCAAATTACTACTCGTTCTTATGGCCTTGTGATGCCTTCCCACGTAAATAATACGTATGGCCCGTCCCGCCTTGCGCGAAAATTTCTGAAAAACCTCCGTTCGCCATGGCGCGCGATCCAGGGCAGGCAAGGGCGATGTCTCCAAATGATTCCGCGATATCTGTTGACGGACCGTGTTGACAGCGCAATCCGTCCATCGGAAAATCAAGCCTTTGGAAAACCATGCCACTCCGAATCGCCCTTCCGTTTTTCCAGCGGAGAATCGGGATTTTCGCCGATCCATCCTCCGCCACCGCGTTAAATGTGTCGCTTACGTTTCGTCAAAAGGGAGAAGCAGCCATTGACCGCTGATGGCAAGGTGGCTGAGAGGCGTCGCCCTATGAGCCCTGCGGCGGCGGCAACGGAGCCGAATTCACTTTTCCCCGGAATGAGCGCCGAAATGCGGCTACGCGCACTTTGCAGCGAGGTGTTGCGGACAGATCCGTCGAGGCTCGACCAGAGCCTTTTCGAGATTGGACTCCACTCTCTCTCCGCGGCGACCCTGGCTTGGTTGATCGAAAAGGAGTTTCACCTTACCATTCGACCCTCTGAGATCCTCGACAATCCCTCGACCGGCAAGCTTCTCAGGCTCATTGAAGCCCGAGATCGAGTTGAGCGGGAGGATGAGTTGGGGTTCGTCAATGATCTATCATCTCCGAAATCGATTCCCCTTTCATTTAGCCAGGAGCAGATCTGGTTCCTCGAGAAGCTGCATCCGCAGCTTAACAGCTACCGTTTCCAAGCTCTCTTGAATTGCGTGGGGGAACTGAACACGAGCGTCCTCGAAAAGAGTCTGAACCGGATGTTGAACCGGCATGCAATTCTGCGCACAGCTTTTGTTAGCTCGGACGGCGAGTCGCCCCGGCAGGAAGTTAGGCCTCACGTTCCGTTCACTCTTCCCCGCGAAGATCTTCGCGTGTTTCCTGAAACCGCCAGACAGCCGGAGCTGCAGCGTCGGATCGAAGAGGAGTTGAAGCGCCCTTTTCTTCTCAGCAGACCACCACTCGTCCGATGGCGCCTCTACCAGCTCGACGAGGAGAAATATTGCCTCCTGCACACGGAACACCATTTCGTTCATGACGGCTGGTCCTACGGTGTCTTCCTCGAGGAACTCTACGCTACCTATTCGGCCTTGCTGAATGGGGAATCCCTGACGAATGAGCCGGAGCCAATGCAATTCCCGGACTTCGCGCTCTGGCAGCGAGAAATGATTGCCTCTGGGGCGTGGAGCCATCAACTCGAATATTGGCGTCAAGACTTGATCAATTGTCCTCCACCGCCGCAGCTCCCTTCGGACCGCCGGCTCGGTCGGGAACGGACCTTCGAAGGAATGCAAATCCGGCACCCGATCTCGGAAGTGCTTTGGACCGAACTCGGCCAGGCTTGCGCTCAGGAAGGCGTTACACGATTCGCCTGGATCCAGGCAGTGTTTCATCTCTTTATCCATCTCTACACGGGCGCGGAGGACTTTTGCACTGGCACTGGATTTGCCAATCGCCGGGACCCGCGATTTCACAAAATGCTAGGCATGGTGATCAACACACTACCCATCCGCGCGTGTTTCGAAGGGATTGCGACGTTTCGCGATCTCTTGCAGCGGACGCGGGAACGGCTTCGCTTTGCGCTGGATAACCAGGAACTGGCGTTTGAATTGATCGTCAAAGACGTCAACCCGGAGCGCGAGGCAAACAGCAACCCGTTTTTCAACGCGTTTGTTGCCTGTTACGACACGGCGTATCCCGCCTTTGCCGATCAAAGGCTGGAAATTTCCAGCGAGGACGGGATTCCGTGCGGTCAGGTTAAGTTCGACCTCACTGCGCTCCTTATACCGGGACGGCACGCGACCGCGAGCCGTCGTTCGTCGCTCCAGAGCGTTCCCCTGCTCCTCTGGGAGTTCAGCTCGGAGCTTTTCGATTTCTCGACCGGGGAACGCATGCTCCAACATTTCCTCAGTCTCCTCGAGAGGAGCATTCGCAGTCCCGACGCCCCAATCGGCGGTTTATCCATGGTTCAGGATGGTGAGGTGAATCGCATTTTGGCGCTGGGGAGAGGCCCCGAGTCCCCGCCGCAATGTGAGACGCCGCTCCATCGAATTTTTGAATTGGTCGCAGCAACTGTCCCAAATGCGCCCGCCGTTGTCGCCGGGGAAACTTCCCTGACTTACGGTGAACTCAACCACCGCGCCGGCACGTTGGCGCGCCGTCTCGCGAGCCTGGGATTCGCCGAAGGCTCGATTGCCGCGGTCGGATTGCCGCGCGGTCCCGAGGCCATTGTCTGCTTCCTTGCCATCCTAAAGGCGGGAGGGGCTTATCTTCCGATCGATTTACGCGACCCGGAGGAGCGCATTTGCTGCCTCCTTCGCCTGGCGGAAGCCCGGATTGTTCTGACGAATTCGCGTTTCGCGAAGAGCCTGCCTGCCTCTCTCGTTGACGTCGAAATTTGTTTCATCGACGAACCCATCGCCAGGAATGAAGGGGATCTTTCGACCAGCGTTCCAGCGAACTCGCCCGCCTACGTTCTGTTCACTTCAGGCTCAACAGGCATTCCGAAAGGCGTCCTCGTACCCCACCGGGCAGTTTCGCGTCTTGTTTTTGGGCTTACCGCCATTCAGCTGGACAGTTCGGAAGCCCTTCTCCATCTCGCGCCGCTGAGTTTCGACGCCTCGACTTTCGAAATTTGGGGCGCTCTGCTTCATGGCGGGAAGCTCGTCGTTTGCTGTGAGGATCTTCCCGATTTTCGATCCCTTGGGGAAATGATTCGGCTGCAGGGGATCACGACGACCTGGTTGACTTGCAGCCTGTTCAATCAAATCATCGACACGAGTCCTGAAATTCTCCGAGGTCTTCGGCAGGTCGTTACCGGCGGCGAAGCGCTGTCACCGAACCATGTCCGAAAGGCCCTTGACCTTATTCCCGGCACACGGATCGTCAATGGATACGGCCCGACCGAAACCACGACTTTCGCGACTCTCTATCAGGTGCCAGCGAGATTCGACCAAGCGTTAAAAGGGGTGCCAATCGGCCGTCCCATCGCGGGAACGCAAGCCTATGTGCTTGACCACCGCTCCCCATTGGTGCATGGCGAGATGCGCAACGAAAACCCGGGCGGCGAATATGCCCTTGTAAACTCCTTGCCTCGGCTTGCACCAATTGGCGTCCCGGGCGAGCTGTACATCGGCGGTGACGGCGTAGCGCTTGGATATCTCAATCTTCCGGAGTTGACGGCGGAGCGCTTCGTTTCCGACCGATTTGACGCCTCTCCAGGCCGACGTCTCTACAAAACCGGAGATCTCGTTCGATGGCGTCCGGATGGAAATCTCGATTTTCTCGGCCGCATTGACGGTCAGGTGAAGATTCGGGGATTCCGGATCGAACCTGGCGAGATCGAGGCCGTGTTGGAGCAGCATCCGTCCGTGGACCGCGCGGTTGTCAGAATGTGGGAACCGGCATCCGGGACGAAACAGCTGGTGGGCTACTATCAAGCGAATGAGCAAGACTCCGTGGAGCCAGCAGATCTTCTCAAACTGTTGGGCAGCCAGCTGCCACGCTACATGATACCGGTAGCACTTATCGAAGTGGATAAGCTGCCGCTGACTGCGACAGGGAAGGTGGATCGACAGGCTTTGCCCGAGCCTCGGCGCCATATCGGGGAGAATCTCGCCGGCGCGGAACTCGGTCCGACAGGCCAGATCGTGAGCAATGTTTGGGCAAACGTTCTCCGCACCGACGATCTTAGCATTGAAAAGAGCTTCTTCGAGCTTGGCGGCGATTCTCTCCTGGCAATCCAAGTCGTCACGGCGTTACGAGGAATCCTTAAAATCGAGATCCCCGTTACGGCACTCTTCGATTTTCCTACCGTTTTCGGCTTCAGCCGCCATCTCGATGAACTGCTCGAGAAAAATCTCGAGACCGTACGCCCCCCCATAGAGAAAGTTTTACGCGATCAGCCGCTGCCTCTCTCGTTCGCTCAGGAGCGCCTCTGGCGGAACGAGCGCGATGCGGCAAGCCCCGACAACATCAATGTCATTCTTTTGGACCTCAAAGGTGATCTCAACATCCCGTGCCTGGAGCGGAGTCTTCAAGAGCTGGTACGCCGCCACGAAGTCTTTAGAACAACCTTTGACATTGTCCGAGATTCCCCAGTCCAGCGAATCTCGCCCTATCGACCATTTAAGCTAAACGTTCTCGATTTGGGCCACCTGCCAGATGCTGAAGCGGGGGCGGCACGCTTCGCGCAAGAGGAAAAGACGGATCCCATCAGCCTGGATCGTGGACCGTTGATGCGATTTTCTTTGCTTCGCTTCGGAATTCACCATCACAGGCTTGTGCTGAGACTTCATCACATCCTATACGACATCTGGTCGCTGACGATTTTTCGCCGAGAGCTGGACGTTCTCTATCGCGCGTTTTGCCTGGGTGGCGAGTCCCCCTTGCCGGAATTGACCGTCCAGTTGGCGGATTTCGCGGTATGGCAACGACGATATCTGGATTCCAATTCGAGCGCTTTTCTCGCGCAGCTAGCGTACTGGAGAAAGCAGCTTTCAGGAAACTTGCCCGTCTTGAAGCTCCCTTGCGAGCGTACGAGCGAGCTAAAGACGGCATCCATAGAAGACGTTTTGGCGCCGTTCGAGATATCCGGCGCGCTTTCGACCCGTCTCCGGGCGCTTACCAAGCGGGAAGGCACGACACTCTTTATCACATTTCTCACCGCTCTGAAGGCGTTGATCAGCGTTTCGACCGGCCAGAAGGACATCATGATGGGAGTCTACATGACCAAACGAAACGCTCTCGAATCGGATCGTATGATGGGCTATTTCTGTGACTTGAGCGTGTTGCGCACGAGCGTCTCAAGCGATCTTAGCTTCCTCGACTTGCTCCGCAGGGTCCGGGAGACGGTTCTCAATGCCCATGCCTACGAAGATATGCCTTTTGATGTACTCGGAGAAGAACTGAGAAAGTGTGGCCAGGTCCCACCGGATCTCCGCGCCATCTTCATGTTCGAACCGGTTTCTCAGCAGTCTTTCCGTCTCGGCGATCTCGAGGTCGATCAGCTTAAAGTCGACGCCCGGACCACGATGCCATGGAAACTTCAAATTCACGTCCGCGACGAAGGGGAGGCGTTCTGCGGATGGACCACTTTCGACGCGCGCTTACATGACCCTCAACTCGTCCGGAGGATGATGCGCGACTACGTGAGGCTGCTCGAAGCATTAATACGAGAACCGTCGACCCGCCTATGTGACGCAATAACAAAAACGTCGCGCGAGGGTCTCATCGCCGATAGAGTCGATTGTGTCGCGCGCTGAGCGCCCGAATGGTCAGAGTCAAAAGCCAAAACCAATCTGGACGGTCTTCCTGAAGCTCCGAGAGAGGCGACCGCGGGCGTTAGCTTGGCCGGACGCGCAATGAACTCACGGCGCCATCTCCGAAAGCACTTCGTTTCGTAGCAATGGAACGACGCAGCTGATGGTCGACGGGAATCGCCCAAACGGCAGTCCTCTTTATGCGTTTTTTCTGCACATTTTTTGACCAGAGCTATCTCATGCGCGGCCTCGCGCTGTATGCCTCTCTGAAAAGGCATTGCAGAGAGTTCCACTTGGACATCCTTTGCCTTGATGATGCATCCAGAAGAACCCTCGCCCTGCTTTCCCTTCCTGAGTGCCGTATAACTTCGCTTGCAGATCTCGAGACTGCGGACAAAAGTCTGCTTGCCGCAAAGGTGACAAGGAGGACCTCCGAATACTATTTCACGGTCACGCCGTGTCTGATTCGATACCTCTTGCCTGGAATCCCGGAGGGTGCGTTCCTAATTTATCTGGATTCGGATCTCTATTTTTATTCGGATCCAGAGCCTCTTTGTGAGGAACTGCACGGCGGCTCGATCGGCATTACTCCTCACCGGTTCCCAAGGGAGCTAGAGCATATGAAAATGCATGGCGTGTACAATGCTGGATGGGTAGCGTTCCGGAAGGATAGCCAGGGCCAGGAGTGTCTCGCCTGGTGGCGCGAATGCTGTCTGAAATGGTGCCACGATAGGATTGAGGGCGACCTCTATGCCGGCCAGGGATACCTTAACGACTGGCCAAGCCGCTTCATGGGTACGGTCGTAATTCAGCATTTGGGCGCAAATGTTGCGCCATGGAATGTCGGACAGTATGCGATCGCCCAGGATAGCTCCGGAGTTACGGTAAACGGACACCAGTTGATATTCTACCACTTCCATGCTTTGAGCAGGATCACCGGTCATCTTTTCGACAGCGGGCTCAGCAGGTATGGCGTCGATGTAAATGAGGAATTACGGAAGCGTATCTACAGCCCGTATCTGGATCAACTTTGCACGATTGATCGAACGTTGCGATCGTTTGAAGCCTTGGATTCTCAGATGTTGTCGGGATCAGTGCCTTGTTTCGATCTCGTTCCGCGTGTATCTAAGCCAGATGCTGAAGTCCCGATCGATGAGGCAAACTCTGAAGCCTACTTGTATCGGCAACTTGTGTTGCTTGAGAAGGATCGTCACTCGAAGGAGGCTTGTATTCTTTCGCTGAAACAGACTTGCGAAGAACGTCTGGCTCTGTCCATGCAGCTCAAACAAGCCTGCGAGGAACGTCTGGCTCTGCTTCTGCAGCTCAAACGCGAGAATTCCGAGGCCCGTTTCTCGCTATTGCGTCTCAGAGAATTGAGTCGCCGAATGAGGAGACAATCATTGGTCGATTCTGCGACCCGAAGCATTCTCCTTCGCTGGCGCTTGTGGCGGAGACGATCCATCTACGCGCGGAATGTCCAATTCCTGATCGGAAAGCTAATATCCAGGGTAACGCGCTCTCGACGGTCGAAATCCTCCTCGTCCTCTGGACGATCGCCTGCGCCGAAACCTGGCAGAGCATCAATAAACCGCCGCGCCGAGGCGTTTGAGGCAAAGGAGGACGTCACTCGGGAACTGGCGGCACGCCCCGTTTTGACGGACTCAGAGACACGCGACCAAATTGGACTGATTGCGAAGGAAGTTAGAAAAGATTGCTGTGACATTCGCGCGATCTCCGCGTTGTGCCGTCCGACCGTTGTGGGGTTGTCGATGGTGAAGAACGAGGCTGACGTTATTGAGCCTTTCGTTCGGCACAATCTGAAGTTTCTCGACCTTCTCGTCGTGCTGGAAAATGCTTCCGATGATAACACCGGCCAGATTCTAGCGGCGCTCCAGAAGGAGGGACTGCCGCTGCTTGTAATTCACGATCAGGTTTTTGCCTTCGCGCAGGGTGAGAAAATGTCTTGCCTCCTCGATTGCGTGCAATCCGTTATCGCCCCGGATTATGTGGCGTTTCTCGATGCGGACGAATTCATCAAGTGTGACAACGTCCCGTTGTTCCGCACCCTGCTCGGCCAGATCCCGCCCGCGGGTCAGGGAGACCTGGCCTGGACGACCTATGTTATGACTTCGCACGACGGTGCCGATTCTGACCCCCTGAAGCGCTTGCGGTTTCGCCGCCGCACCGAGTGCCCCCAATTTTCCAAGTCTATTCTTAGGCCTGAAGGGCTGGTTCCCGGCACGTTGCGAGTCGTAACGGGCAATCACCACATTCTCGGACCTGAAGGGGCATTGCCGAGCACGAACCTTCAGGGCATAGCCCTCGCTCACTTCCCCGTCCGCAGCGCGAGCCAGCTTACGACCAAGAGCATCGTGGGCTGGATGGCGTTCTTGAAGTGGAATCCGGACGCGCGGGAGTCCCAGCAGGGCTATCAGTGGCGGGAAAATTTCGACAGATGTCTCGAACGGGGTGGTTTGACCGACGCTGAAGCTATTGAGCAGTCGGCCTTCTATGCGCAGCAGATCGAATCGGTGGATTGGACCAACGATTTCGTCGAAGATCCTATGCCCTTTGACTACGTTAGGAAGTATGAAGGAAAGCCTCTGGTGCCGGTAGCCGCGATCGCACGCTCTTGGGCTCGGGCTGTGTGCCAGGGAGGTTGCGATATCCGCGCCTTGAGGGAGAATATGTTTGAGCAGCTACTCAAAAGCTGCGACCAGCAGCAATTGAAGTTCCCAGGCGGGATAAATCACAATACTCGCAGTTAATGTTGAACACGTCGGGTGCGTTGCTCGAGCATGCGCAGTGAAGATGCCGCTCTGGCTTTACAAGGCCGTTAAACTGCGCCGCGCTAAGAATCAGATTCTCTCGGCGCTCGCCGATGCGCGCGATTTGGTGTTCGTGCGTTCCCATGGCAACATAGGAGATCAACTCATTGAACTCGGCATCCGGACGATTCTTCAAGGCTGGCGCTATCAGGAAGTCCAGGGCGCAGACCTCGGAGAAGCGCGAGGACATTCGGCGGTAATTGCCGGCGGCGGAGCGTGGTGTGCCCCCTACCACGAGTTTATGCCCGAGCTGCTACCGCAAGTTGAGCTCCGATTTGAACGGGTTGTTGTGCTGCCGTCGTCATTCGATGTACAAACCGTGGAGGTGCGCAACGCTCTTGAGCGGACTCGGGCTGTAGTATTTGCACGGGAACCCGAATCCTATCGGCAGATCCGCTCGTTGTGCGACGCCCGTTTAGCTCACGACTGCGCCCTATTCGCAGATTTAAGGCGATGGCGACGACCTGGGTCAGGCGTTTTGAACGCGTTTCGAATCGATCGCGAGTCGCAATTGCTTTCGCTTGGAGTGAAGCTTCCCAAAGACAATGTCGATATCTCTGCTACCGCCGGTTCACTTGATGAGTGGCTGCGTACGCTCGCGGGGGCTGCGAGAATTCGAACCGACCGCGCTCACGTAATGATTGCAGGGGCTATGCTCGGAAAGACGGTGGAGTTCGTTGCGTCGTCTTATCACAAGGTTCCGGCGATCGCCGCGCACTCTCTTTGTCCATATCGGGTTCGACCGTTATCGTTCGCCGAGATTTCGCACTCGAAAGGGTGAGCATCTGATCCAAGAGTACTTGGAAGCAGAAATAGCCGAAGATTATCGACTATACGAACTTCAATCTTTTCGCAGCGAAAATTACCATGCCGAGGAGAATGGTGCCGTGTCGCCACCGTTGAATATTGGTTTCTCCGTAGAAGCGCTCCTTGTAGCGAATAGGGACATCCACGATCTTCAGGTTCTGCTTGTCCGCTCCGAAAAGCAGGTCGAAGTCGCCGAACGGATCGAAATCGCCGAAATAGGATCTACCGCGCTCGATGCGTTCGTAGTCCGCCCGCCACAGGGCTTTGGTACCGCACAGCGTGTCCTTCACCGGCTGGCCGAGCAGCCACGAGAAGACAATGCTGAATGCTTTGTTCGCGCAAAGATTGGCGAACTTCATCGCCTGCCCGTCCATCGGGTAAATCAACCGCACGCCATTGGCGAAATCACCTTTCCCCGAGGCCAACACCTCGACGAACTTCGGCAGATCCTCAGGGGGCATCGTAAGGTCCGCATCAAGGATCATGAGGACGTCTCCAGTGGCCGCGCGGAAACCCTCCCTCACCGCGTTTCCCTTGCCTTTGCCGGTTTGGCGCAGCTTGACGATCCGACCATGGGCAAACGTCGTCCGGCAACGCCTCGATCACTTGCCAGGTGTCGTCCTTGGAATGGCCCTCGACGAAAATGAGCTCGGTCTCCGCGCCAAGCCGCGGCATGCGCTCGATCGCATGCGCAATGTTGCCGGCCTCATTGCGCGCAGGGATCACCACCGATACGCGCTTCGGTTCGCGGCGCGGCAGGTTGCGTTTGCGACCGATCAGAAATGTCGCGAGGCAAGCCCATCCCGCAAGCGGCGCCGCCCAGCGATTGAAGAATGTGCTCACCGGACCCAGAGGCGCCGGAAGCAGGATCTGTCCGAAGGACTTGAACACCTCCCAGTCCGCAAGCGTGCAGAGGTTGATGACGTCCTGCCGCGACAGCCAGCTGCTGGCCGGTTGCCGGGCCGCCAGGCCGAGCGACCGCGCCGCGAAGCAGCGGACGCCAGAGCGTGTTGTAGATATTGATGATCAGACGGGTGCCAGGGTGCGAGCACGCGTGCAGACGTCTCAGCAGCACCTCGACATCCGCGGCGTAGTTTAGCGTATCCGAAATGACAATGACGTCGAACGGCCCCTCGGGAAGCGATCCTGTTTCCCCGTCCATCCGACGGACGTCAAGAGCCGGATAGCGGACTTTAGCCCGATCCACCTGTTCGGGGGACAAATCAATCCCGACCTTATCTTTTGCGCGAATGAGATTGTAGAAGATCACCAGCGCCACAGCCGATCTCGAGCACCCGTGCTTCCGCCGGGATAAGCAGATTGTATCGGTGCGCGAGCAACTTCCGATAAGCTGAGGTGAATACCGAGGGCCGCGGCTCAGCTCTGTAGAACTCCGACAGGAATTTCAGGTGTTCAACGCACCCGGGCGCAATATCTTGAATCTTCATCGCCTTTTCGAAATAGAGACGCCAGCGCGCTCCTTTGACGCTCTTAATTCTGTCATTCGTCTCGTATCCGTCCAGACCATTTCCGTGGAGTGAACCTTTGGGAGGCGACATTGAACAGTTTAATCGTCGGCACAACCTCCACGCGTTCGAATCCTGTTGAAGCCGCCAGGAGGTGGTCGCTATCGCTCGCGCGAAATGTCGCGGCGATGTCCCCATCGCGTCACGACCCGTCATCTCAAGAAGACAGGGCCGCGAAGTAGCGCGCCGTATCGGGACAATCGAGATCGGCCGATTGATCAGAAAGAAAGGTGTTTAAAGGTTATTTCGAATATTGCCCATGCCTGATCCGAACTCGACCTTGATGCCGGGGACGCGCGGTTTGGAATGTTGTTGGCGCGGATTGGCCTGGTAAAGCACAGCGCAAGCCCGGCGGAGAGCAGGCTTTCTCACCCTGGCATCCCGATTTTGGTGGACCTCACGGTTGCGCTGCCCCACCTCACTGTAATCTACGGCACTCATCGAGCCTCCAGGATTCATTCATGCTTTCGAAGAAGTCGGACTGTGCGATGATGGTGCGGATGAACAGATCAAGGGCGGATCTGGCGGTGAGACGCAGGCTTTGCTGGTAAGGGATGAAAATGTATGCCAACCAACTTGTCTCAACGGGGTCGAACCGTTACCAGCACTTCGATATACTCCCCGCGGATGCCCAGCTTAATATCGTCTAGTTCAATAATTTCCGTGTCGAGCCCGCTCGCGTTCTTTATATGTGTGACGATATCGTAGCCCCAATGCCACGTTACCAGCGAGCCCTCGGCGCTCATGGTATTGCCATGATACTCAGGAGTGTGGTGGTAAACGACGCCTGTGTCCGAAAGGGAAGCCCATTGCTCCGAAGGTTCTCCTTTGTTAACAAGCGGAGTCAAGAATGTGCGCTCCGCCGGGTCTCAGGGTGCGGGCGATTTCTTTGAAAGCCGCAGGCGCATCAAAAACATGCTCGAAAACATCTTGGGTGACAACGAGATCGAAAACTTGATCTGGGAACGTCTGTCTCTCAAGACTCTCGCTTCGATAACCTGCCGATGGATGAGAATTTCCAAACCCGAGTTCAGGATCATATTGAGACGCAATGTAGGATGGGCACTGTCGCGCTAGCTTGACGCTTGCACCTCGGTTACATGGAGAGCTCTCGTGAATAGCAAGACAGCGCCAATCGGGATACCGCGTCCGGATAACGTGCATCAGCGCCCTTTCACGCGGGACGGAGCCGCATCGATTACAATGATAATGTTCCCTAAACCAAGAGTTGCGCGCTGTAAACGTAACCCTCGCCGGCAAATCGGACACCATCCGTCGTTTGGAAAACTACGGCCGAATTGTCGTCCGCCCTTGTCGCTTTTAGCGCTTCCGCATTGGCGGCATGGGCTCGCTTGAACGTCGCCGCGACGAATCGTCGGAAGTAGAGAAGGAGTTCGCTAGTCAAGGTTCCCCTCGAAGTTGGCTCTCGCTGTGAGGACCAGACGCGCCATTGCGAACATTTTCGCAGCAAATTGAACAAAATCCGATCCCGATCGGCCCGGGCCAATTTGAGTATTGCAGCAGCCTCCCCGCGAGTGTGCGTTCGCCTTAGATGACTTCCCCGTCCGTAGTTGAGCCGTAGGCGACACGTGGCCAGGCACACGCGCATGAGAATCACCACGTCGAGAGCGGTCCCGGTGTAGATCAGAGCGTTTTCGACTCACGTCGCGTGCCCGGTAGCCAAAAGCCAAAGGGCACCCAATAGCTCATTGAAGCGCCTTCCCCTCTCCGCAAAAGTGTAGGGACTAATTTCCATCATTATAACGGGTTGTAGCGAGAGCGCTTCTCCGGCGCGCTAGATGACATCAATCTCGTATTCATCCAGTTCCATTCTTAACAAGGCAATCTTTGGAGGTTGCTCTTGAAAAGCCCAACCGTCCAGAATGAAAACCTCTGCGCCGTTCAAGCCTCTTAAAGCTGGTCGAAACGCTTCGTGTCTTGATCCCTGGCCGGCGACAACCTCGCTCGCGAAGATCGACTGCCCTGGAAATCGTGTGTCGCACCACATATTCGCTGTTAAAAAGGGAGGTCGCCATGCCGCAATGCCGCCACTGACGGCTCAAAAATATCGCACGGCTTCAATGAACTTTTCGCTACAATGCTTGGGTCGAGAGCCGATAATCGAACGTATGGAGCCCTGGCGAAAAACGGCTTAGGTTCGAGATATGACCAAAGAGCTAGGCGAAAGGGGGTTACGTGCTGAAACCAAGGGCTCATCGCCTTTCAGTCCAAATTCGACACGGGAGGCATCCACCATCATCCGTGCCACATCCTCCATTTTGTATCGAGGAGACCATCCCAATTTATCTGCTGCTTTCGATGCGTCCCTTCGACCGATCATGATTTCGGTAGGACGAAATAGACGCCGGTCGACGACGAGATAATCCTTCGCTTTCAACCCGATGTGCTCGAAAGCGACCGTCGCGAAGTCTGCCAGTTTGTGGCTTTCCCCTGTAGCAATTACAAAATCATCCGGCTCCTCCTGCTGGAGCATCAGGTGCATCGCTTCCACATACTCGGGCGCCCATCCCCAGTCGCGCTGCACGTCGATATTCCCGAGTATCAAGCTTCGCTTGTCACCGGCGGCGATGCGGCACGCGGCCGCAGCGATTTTCTTAATTACAAAGTGTTCCGGACGAAGCGGCGATTCATGGTTGAAGAGAAGCCCCGAACACGCGAACAAGTCATAGGCTTCCCGGTAGTTTGCTACCTGCCAAAAGGCGGCAGATTTCGCGACGGCGGACGGGCTTCTTGGTCTGAATGGCGTTTCTTCATCCGCCGCCGAGCCGCTCAGGTCGCCGAAACATTCGCTGGAAGAGGCGTTCTGAAACCGGATCTCTCTTCCAGTGAACCGAATGGCCTCTAGCAAGTTCAAAGTTGCCGCATAAATACTCTCTTGGGTTTCGACAGGTTGCTCAAACGACAGAGATACAGAGGATTGTCCAGCCAGATGATAGATCTCGTCCGGCTGAAACCTAAACAGGAGCCTGAAGAACGCTCCTAAAATCGTTGAGCGCCACAGACTCCAATTGCACCTTGTCACGAATTCCGAGCCGTTCGAGGTTACCGAATGTTGACATCCGTGCATCGCGCGACGTCCCACAGACGCGGTATCCTTTCCCAAGAAGTAGCTTCGCGAGATAGGATCCGTCTTGGCCCGAAACTCCTGAAATCAGCGCAGTCTTCATAGACCGTGACTAACCCATGTTCTAGATCTGTCGAGGAAGTTTTTTGGACTGATCTAGTTCATCTCGCCTTCGATTACCCTCGCGACTCTTCCCAGGCACGTCGATGGCTTTGAAGAAGTCGAATGGCTGGTCATTGACGATGGAAGCACCGATCAAACCGCGAGGATAGCGCGGCAGCACGGGGCGCACCATGTCGTGCGGCACGTACGCAACCGCGGCTTGGCGCAGGCCTTCATGACCGGGTTGGAGGCTTCCCTTCGGCTTCGTGCCGACGTCATCGTCAATACCGACGCCGACAATCAATACGATGCCCGGGACATCCCAGCGCTTCTTGGCCCTATTCTCGCGGGGCAGGCCGATTTTGCTCGGCGGGCTCCCGCCCAATCGAGGCGATTCGGCATTTTTCACCGATCAAGAAACTGCTGGAACGGCTCGGCAGTTGGGTCGTCCGGATGGCGAGCAAGACGGATATAGCCGATGCCCCAGCGGGGTTCTTCCGGGAAAGAAGTGGGTTTTCTGGCGAGCGGAAGAGGGTAGGCTTTGGGAGTGAAGGATACGGATTTTTATCAGCAGATCTTGGGGATGAGGGAGTCGTGGGAAGTGAAGGAGGTCGATCTTTCGGTAGAGGGCAAGCGGGTAACAGTGAGAGTGGGATATCGGGAGGGAACGCTGTGGGCGTGCCCGGAGAACCGGGAGCGGCTGCCCTGTCACGATCATGTGGAACGTCGTTGGAGGCACTTGGATACGTGCGGGTTTGAAACGATCCTGGAGGCGAGGGTGCCGAGAGTTCGAGCAAGCGATGGCAAGGTATGGACGGTTCCAGTGCCGTGGGCGGAAAAGGGGAGCC
>CAVXQK010000027.1:0-27239 GCA_963763735.1 uncultured Verrucomicrobiae bacterium
CGACATGTCTCGCGCCATGACAACGCCGCGCGAGCCCCACGCATGCTCGGAAAAGCCGCTGATCTTAAGAATGAGAGCGCGCTGTTTCTGGCTGAAATGACCGACCTCCTCCAAAGCGTGCGTTTCAAGCCGGGGAAGAACCGCATGCATCGGCAGGGGCTCCGGATTTACCAGCCACGTGTAGGGAATTACCTTTTGCAAGACCAGCATGGTCCGCTCTCCCAATTCCCGGCGCCAGAAGGATTCGAGCGGCTTGAGCCAGAAAAGCGCAAACCACATCTTTTCTTCCAAGGCGGGTTTCATCGGCGGCGTGACCGACAATTCGCCCCGAAGCTCCTTTCCGAAAGCTGCCGGGCACAGGGAACGTTGGCCAGGTCGTAGAGTTCGAAAAACCGGTAAACGCGCGGCTGCCAATTGTCGCTCGGAAGCCCATCGACGACGCGCAACTTCCGATTTCCGACCGGATGTCGTTGAGTCGCGCGGCAAGCCATTCCATTTCAGGCCGGTAGGTGGCGGCCTCCTCTGAGACGACGATGTCTCCTCCCGGCAGAATCGAGGCAAAGCCATCGAGCATTCCTTCGGCGCCCCAAGAATACTCGCACCATTCTGCGAATAAATCTGATCCAGCCAGGCTGTAAGACCTATGCCGCCCGGCACATTGTCGAGCTCGGCGATCATGTATCCGCTGTCTGTAAGAATAAGGTCAGGACGAATGACTCGGGGAATGGCCATTACGAGGGCCCTTTCGCGTTGCAAAGCGACCAACTCGGGAGGCTTCCCCCGATCCAGCAAATCGGCAATCCACGCAGGTTGGCGTCCGCCAATGCTGAAGCGATAGAGTTGATTGCAGGCTCGGACGAAGCGAGTGAGACGGTAGCCGAGCTTATCGATCTCCTCTGCAAATTTTCTTCCGATCAGAAAGGAATCTGGAGAGACCCGCCAGGATTTCTCGTGGAAGAGCCCGCCTTCGGGCAAAGAGGAGCGAATCGCCTCCGCGCGAAGCATCTTGTTCTCGCTCATGCCAGAATTTTCAAGGCCATCCTGACGAGTTCGTCCGCGGGCGGGGTGCTGGAAGCGCCTGTCAGGCATTGTTTGATCGCCTTATGGGCCTCAAGCTGCTTGTAACCGAGCGAAATCAACGCCAGCACGGCATCATGCACGGCCTGGTCGCGTTCACTGGGAGCGTTCGCGGCGCTCGCGGCCTCCCACTCCGCTGCAACGCCCACCTTGTCCTTCAATTCAAGAACAACTCGTTCGGCTGTCTTTTTGCCAACGCCTTTGATGCGGGAAATTGTCGCGATATCGCCGGCGACGACGGCGGCCTTGAACATCTCGACACTCAGCCCGCTAAGGACCGCGAGCGCCAGCTTGGGACCCACGCCGGACACGTGGTGCATCAAGAGATGGAACAGATCGCGCTCCCCCGCCGTGCCGAAGCCGTAAAGCACGTGCGAGTCTTCGCGCACGACCAATTGCGTGAGAATTCGCACGCGTGAACCCGGTTGGGAAAGGCGCTCAAAACTTGAAAGAGGGATCATCACGTGGTAGCCGACGCCGTGGACATTCACGACGATCTGCGTGGGGAGCGCCTCCTCCAGCACACCTTCCAAAAACGCAATCATGACCCCGCTCTCTGTAGCAGACGGATGAGAAAACTCAAATACGCTATCGGCTTTCTGATGGCAGGGCTGGTCACGGCGTCCGCCGCGGACGAAGCCTGGCATTTACTCATCGAGCCAAGCTTTATGCACTACGAGTCGAGCTGGCCGATCGTCGGCGCGCAACGAACGGTTCTTGTTCCTGCGCGCTACGTGAACGGCGAAATCCTCCCCTTGCGCGAAAGCGAAGTCGCCTCGCTTGGAGCCACCCGGGACAAGATCCTTGAGTCCGCACCCAAGGCTGCCTCCGAGGTGCTCGCAGGGCTCAAGCCCAAGTTTATTCGCGACGACAACAATGTCATTCAGTGTGCCGTGCTTGAATCGGAGAGTCCCCTGACGGCATCCGCCGTGCTTGCGCCCGAGTTCGCGAAGCTCTTCAGCGACACCATCGGCCCCGAGATCCTCGTTGCCATTCCCAACCGCTTTCGAATTTTCGTGTTTCCAAAAGATTCGCCCGCGTATCAACGTCTCTCCGATGTCGTGATCGCGGAATACGATTCCTCTCCGTATCCGGTAAGCAAGGAGGTTTTCTCGATTCGAAAGGGAAAACTCATTGCCATGGGCTCGTATCGGTGAGAACGCTGACTGGGCCAAGCGCAAATGCTTCAAGACATCCGAAATGTGCTCTATCACGAGGCGACGATCCTCAGCCGGCTTGATGAACTCGCCCGCAAAATCACGGAAGACTACCGCGGGAAGGAGGTCACTGTCATCGCAATCCTGAACGGCAGCTTCATCTTCATGGCGGACCTCCTGCGCCGAATACCCGTACACCTGCAAGTCGACTGCCTGAGCGTCTCAAGTTATCACGGCACCAAGAGCACCGGCCGGGTGAATTTTCGCCAGACACAGATTGCCGAAACTCGCGGCCGCCACGTTTTGATTCTCGACGACATTCTCGACAGCGGCGTTACCCTGCACGCCATTCGCGAACACCTTGCCGCCAATAGCGGCGCGCTAAGCCTCAAGATCTGCGTTCTGCTTCGCAAGAAAATCGATCGCCCGCGTCCCGTTGACGCCGACTACGTCGGCTTCGACATCCCGAACGAGTTTGTTGTAGGCTACGGGCTGGACTACAACCAGCGGTATCGCAATCTCCCGTTCATCGGAGTGCTCACTGACGAGGCGATCCAGCGTCATCGGCTTCCCTCAACGGCGGAAGCTTAGGAATCCTTATTACGGCCGTCGCAGGGCCACGGCTCACACCTTTGCGTGATCACGGTTCCGCCTGGATTCCAACCATGGGCCCCGCGTATCCAGTCATTTCAAGGTAACCGGAGCCTTTGACATTCTTCCCGCCGGCCGTGCCTTGGGCGCGCACTGCTCCCTCCCAGTAGGCGATTGGTTTGAGGCGAAGCTCCTGATCCTTGAGCGCGGCGCGAAGATCGAGACGGATATTCATCCGCGGGATGGTGATTCGCCAGGCCACGGGATATCGGCCGCTCGTTTGCGAACTTGACCACGTTTCCAGGGGATCGAGCGTAAAGTCCGCCTCCGAGAGCGGGGTTGCGACACCGTTTGCGTCAACGAATGTGCCGGCAGAGTTGGGATCGCGCGCGCCGTCCCGGGTGCGAAAATGAATAAGCATCAAGTCACTGCCGTCATCGAGTTGCAAGCCGAACCAATCCCAGCCCAGTTGATTGCCGGCAAGCTGATTGGTGGCCCACTCGTGGTCGAACCAACTCAGTCCGGACACCGCAAACTCCTGGTTTCCCACGCGCAAGACGCCCTCGCTCGGAAGTCTCGTGAACGAATAATAATGCGACGCCCTCCCCTCGCCCTCGGCCTTCTGGCTCACGCCGTTCTTTCCGTGAATCACCAGCGGTTTCGCCGCTTTCAACGTGAGTTCGAGTGAGAGATCCCCGGCCTTCGCTTGAATCCGAAAGACCCCATCGTCGCCAAGGGTGCACGACCAATCCTCGATCCAGGCCAGGCGCGGACTCCGGCCAAATCCCGCCTCACCGTACGCGCCGCGGGAAAGCTTTTGGAAAAAGTGGAAGGCGCTTCCGGTAATATCGCTCACAGCGAAGTGCGCAAATTTCACGCTGCTTGTTACGAAATGCGACAAGGGAATGATATCGGCATCCGGCGGCATTACACCCTGTCGAAAAAACGCCAACTGATAGCCAAACTCGTGACCGTCCGCCGCGGTGAGATTTCCGCTGAAGTACCACCATTCCGTCTTGAACTCCGGATGGCTCTCGTGATCAGCCGGGAATTCATACTTCCAGCCGGGCACGGCCGTCCGCCACTCAGCCCGTGCGCCAACCGCAAGAGCGCACAAAAGGAGAATCAAACGCATCAACGGTCTGCGATGACTGTATTCACGCTCTTCGTGTTGTTTTGCAGAGCCTTGATGTTCCAGAAAATGACGCCCCCTCTGAGGCGTGAACCGATCGCTTTCTCCGATTGCAATTGCCGCGCAATCTCGCCGGATGGCCATCCGTGCGAGCTCAACCGGTCCAACGCGACACCCGGCCACACGGGCACGCCGCGCGGATTGGCCTCCGGGCCGCGCCACCAGCGCAGCAACGACGAGAAGCTTTGCGGGCCTCCGTCGCGCCAATAGAGCTGTGGCGCGAGGTAATCGATCCATCCCTCGCGCATCCATTTGACCGGATCGCCGTAGAGCTCCTCATATTGATTGACTCCCGCCTGAATGCCGGCGGGAACACCCGGCCTATAGATCCCGAACGGGCTCACGCCAAACTTCACGCCGGGTCTTTCCGAATGCACGACCTGGCTCACACGGCGGATGAGCGTATTCACGTTGTCCCTGCGCCAGTCCGCTTTTGAAAGCGTTCCACCGCGCGCGCGATAGGCGGCATAAGTGGCGTCGTCAGGGAACGGATACACATGCCCGCTCTCCGTGGGATAGGGATAAAAATAGTCGTCAAAGTGAACTCCAGCGACGTCGTAGCGCTGGATGACGTCCCGCACGACGTTGACGATGTTTTCCTGGACCTGCGGGGCACCGGGGTCCATCCAAAGCCCGCTTCCCACGCGATAGGCATATTGGGGAAAGCGTCTGCTGATATGATTGGCAGCCCGTGGTTGGGAGGAATTCGCGGCACCGCGGTACGGGTTGAACCATGCATGCACCTCGATCCCGCGTTTCTTCGCCTCGCTGACGAAAAACGCCAGCGGATCGTAGCCGGGCGATTCACCCTGCGTGCCGGTCAAATAGCGGCTCCAGGGCTCTATGCGAGAAGGGTAAAGAGCGTCACTCTCGGGGCGCACCTGCACCATCAGCGCGTTCAGCCGGCAGCGATTCGCCGCGTCGAGCAGGCGGATAATCTGCGCCTTCTGCGCGTCTGCCGAAAGCCCCGGGCTCGAGGGAAAATTGATGTTATAGACGGATGCGATCCACGCGCCGCGAAAGTCCCCGGCGATCGCGGTCCAGGGCAAAAGGAAAACAACAACGAGCAAACCGGGTTTCATCAGTAAATAAATGTTTCGTCAGGGGGATCGCAACGCGTCACGCTTTTCGCAAGAACCAGCGGAACTCTTCGTCCGCTTTCGACCGGAAAAGCAGCCTTGCCGGTTACTTTTACCCAACTCATTTCGGCGACGCGCTGGGCCTTATCCATTTGGACGGTGACTGCGACCGGCCGCGCGTCCGCGGCGCAGCACACGATAAACATGCGCACCAGGTTGAATCGGTCACCCCCGGCGTTGTTCGCGCTCGCGGGCATAAACTGTCCAATCAGCTCGACTTCCTTGTTTTCAAAGTCAGCGCGCATTGTCGGGTCTTCGGCGGCGTAGACAAGATCCACCGTCTCTGCCTTGATCTGGCCCGCTTCGTTCTTTGGCAACCCATTCTGATCCGTCACCCCATTCCCGTCGGTTGGCGGCAAAGCGGGTTCCGCGGACGGCTTGTAGCCGGGGAGATCGCTAATCTTTTCGATGAGTCCCCGGTTGCCAACGGTCGCCGCCCCGAACTGATCGGGAGAGACTGTCGCGGCCACCAGCATGGGAACCACGAGAATGGATGCTGCAAGAACGGTGTGCAGCGGCTTTTGCGCGCCGTGCAACTGCTCGCAGCCGGGTTCACACTTTGGATCATCAACCCCGGGCAGAAAAAGAAGGCCCACAGCAAGAAGCAGGAGAATCACCCCGCTGATCCCGGTCCAAATGTGAAAGGAAGGATGCAGGTAGGACGCCACGCGACCGGAGAAATAAAAATGCGCCAGCATTGCTCCCCAAATCGTGAGTACCCCCGCGGAGAGATAGCGACGGAAGGATGCTGTCATAGCCCAAGGACTCTCAATCGCACGCAAATCAAGCCGATCAAGATAAAAAGACCCACTCCCAATCCCGCGACGAATCTTTTCCGAAACACGGCGCTGTAAATGAAGAGAAGTTTTAGATCGAACATTGGGCCGAAAACCAGGAACGCTAACTTCGCCACACCGGGAAATGCAATCAAGGTTGCCGCGATGAAGGCGTCGGACGTGCTGCAAAGGGAGAGAATAGCCGCGAACCCCATGAGCGAAAACGTGGCGATCCAATCGTTGAGCGCAAGCGGCATGATCAGCTCCTGATTCACGGCGGTGCTGAACAAGGCGGAAACCGTCACGCCAAGGATAAAGAACACCATCACGTCAAGGAAGTCGGCCGTGGACACACGCAAGGCGCTGCCAATGCGAGCCGAAAAACCCTGTCCGCGCCCCGACCCCGCCGAAGGTTCCAAAAGGACCCCGTCACGCAGGACCGAGCGCACGGGCAGGTTGTGCACAGCAAGGGCAACGATCACCGAAACAAGGTATCCCACTCCAAGGCGCAGCGCAGTGAACTCTGCGGCGTTCTGCCCGCGGAATGCCGCGTATGTGCTCACAATAACGATCGGATTCACGATTGGCGCCGCCAGCATGTAAGCGATCGCATTGGACACGGGGAGACCTTTACTGATCAACCGGCGAATCACGGGAACCACGCCGCATTCGCACATCGGGAAAACGAGTCCCATTGCCCCGCTTAAGCAAATCCCAAGGAAAGCGTTCCGGGGAAGAAGACGCACCATGACGCGGGACGGAAGAAACTCGTCGATGATTCCCGAAAGAAGCGTGCCGATTAGAATGAACGGCACCCCCTCGAGCAGAACGCTTAGAAATGCGTAAGAGAAATCAGTGAAGCTGAAGGTGAACCAGGGATTTTCCAAGAGGCGCGCGCGGATACCTTACAACGCTGCCAATCAAAATCCAGTTTCCGCCTCCGGAATGCCAAGTTGCACAGTCGCGCAATTGATCCAACGGCCATCACCGCGTGCGAGCCCAAGCGCTCGCATGCAAGGGCGTTTCCGGATTCCTCTTGCGACGGCGCACTCGACTGCCGGCTGATCACATCCGCAAAATGCCTTGATCCCGCGGGACCCAAGCATTTGCGAAAATTGATTTCACCTACAGGGATCTCGCAGCCTCGACGACTTTCGCCGAAGTCATGCCCAGGACTTCCATGACCTTGCCACCGGGTGCGCTCATGCCAAAGCGGTCAATGGCGACGGTCTTTCCGTCCAACCCGACGAATCGAAACCAGGGATCCGAAATGCCCGCTTCGATGGAAACCCGCTTGCGCACGGCATTGGGAAGCACGCCCTCCTTATAAGCAGCGTCCTGGCGCTCAAAGCGCTCGAAGCAAGGCAGGGAAACGACCCGTGCGCCTGGACCGAGTTGCCCG
Source organism: uncultured Verrucomicrobiae bacterium (assembly GCA_963763735.1). Classification (GTDB taxonomy): domain Bacteria; phylum Verrucomicrobiota; class Verrucomicrobiia; order Chthoniobacterales; family Terrimicrobiaceae; genus DASTFP01. The sequence goes on from CAVXQK010000027.1 coordinate 7,335, forward strand.
GCGGCCTTGACCGCGTGCTGGAGTTCACTCCCGCTCGCGAGCAAAATAATCTCCAACGGGGCGGTCTCCTTTATGGCAACATAGCCTCCTTTGAATGCGCCCTCGCGGCGCACTTCGACGGGAATCTCGTTCAAGGTCGGAAGGTTCTGCCGCGAGAGCGCAAGCAGCGTTGGCCCGTCGGTCTTTTGAAAGGCGGCCGCGAAAGCACCCGCCGTTTCCTCCGGATCAGCCGGCCGCATCACATCGAGGCCCGGGATGGCGCGCAATGCCGCGACCGTTTCCACAGGCTCGTGCGTCGGCCCGTCCTCTCCGACACCGACCGAGTCGTGAGTGAAAATGTAAACCACCGGCAGCTTCGAAAGGGACGCGAGGCGGATCGAGGGACGGCCGTAATCGCTGAAGACGAGGAACGTCGCGCCACTGGGACGGAAAATTCCATCGTAGGCGAGGCCATTGAGAATGCCGCACATCGCGTGCTCCCGGATGCCAAAGTGAAGATTGCGACCAGACCGGTTCTTCGAATTGAAGTCACCGCCATCCTTGATGTAGTTGAGCGTCGAACCATGCAGATCCGCGCTGCCCGATATGACCAGCGGCATGGCCTGGGCGATTGACTGGAGGACATCGCTTCCCGCCTTGCGCGTTGCAATGTTTGCGCCGGCGTCGAATTTCGGAATCGCCGCAAGCAAGTCGGGCGTCTCGCCTGAAAGAACCGCGTCGAGCTCCGACGCCAGGTCCGCGTTGGCTTCCCGCCATATCTTGTACGCGGACTCCCACTTTTCATAAGCGGCCTTGAGCGTCTCCTTGTGCTTCGCAAAATAGGCGCGCGTCTCCGGCGACACGAAGAAGGTTTCATCGGGCAGGCCGATCGCCTTGCGGGAGGCTTCAACGAATTTCACGCCAGCCTCGCCATGGGCCTTGTTCGTGCCGCTGACCTCGGGAATGCCTTTGCCAATGAGAGTCTTCGCCACAATGAACTGGGGTTTGCCCGAGGTCGCAGCCTTGGCCTTTTCAAAAGCCCCGAGAACCTCGTGGAGATCGTGTCCGTCAATCGTCTGAACGTCCCATCCGTAGGCCTGGTAGCGGGCTCCGGTATCCTCACTTTGGGTCACGGGCGCCATGGCATCGAGCGTGACGTTGTTGGAATCGTAGAAGAGAATGAGATTGTCGAGACCGAGGTGCGCGGCAAGCGCGGAGGCCTCCTGCGCCACGCCTTCCTGCAGACAGCCGTCACCGGCGAGACAGACGACGTGATGATCGAAAATCTTGTGTTGAGGCGTATTGAAGCGTGCCTCGCACATTTTTGACGAAATCGCGTAGCCTACGGCATTGGAAACCCCCTGACCAAGCGGACCCGTGGTCGCTTCCACACCGGGTGTCTCGTGAAATTCGGGGTGCCCCGGAGTGATGCTGTGAAGCTGGCGGAAGTTTTTGACTTCCTCCAAAGGCACATCGTAGCCGGAAAGGTGCAGCCACCCGTAGAGAAACATGCTGCCGTGGCCCGCGGAAAGGACAAAGCGGTCGCGATTCAACCAACCGGGATTGTCCGGGTAGTGGTTCAAAGAGTGGCCATAAAGGACGGCTCCAATTTCGGTCGCGCCGAGAGGCAGCCCAAGGTGGCCGGATTTGCATTTCGCCACCGCATCCATTGCCAGTCCGCGCGCGTCGCGAGCGGCCAATTCGAGAGCAGGAATATCAAGACTCATAAATTAAAAGCGTCTGTGCGAAAGAAGCCTGTTGTGAGCAGGTTGGCAAGACTAAGGCGCGAAGACTTTCACGAAGAGGAGGAAGCCTTGGCGGTATGGCTTTCGGGGCGATTCGTTCCGCCGATGATGGCAATATTCGACATCGCCCGACAGCTTGAGCAGATTCAGGCTGTGGGCACAACCAGCGAAAAGACGTATTCGTACGTTCCACCCGCCTGCCGTTGCTCACGACGCACCGGGATGCCAAGGACGCGCTGAAAGACATCGCGCTCCATGGCCATGGCTTCCGGAAAGGCGTCAAACAGCGCTTGCATGGGATGGTGCCGCTCGACAATGCGCGGCGCCGGCTCGGGCTCAAAATCCGCCATATGTCCTTCCCGGTCCCGCATTCGGGCCAGAGCTTTCGCGCGGTCAAAAGGCGTATCTCCCTGCACTTTCCCGGCGTATGCCTTCGCTTTCTCCTGAAAATGAAGAAAGAGGATCTTCTCGGCCGCGCTCGCGCCGTAGAGCTTGCGCGCTTGTTCGAGCAGCGAAATCGAAAGGACATTGTCTGCCTGGGGAAACAAGTCCTGCGCCTTGGCGGTAAGTTGATACAGGAGCTCAGGTCTCCCGACCCCGCGGTGCCGGCGGAATGTGCCAAGATATCCGTCGCGTTCCAGATTGAGGCAATGCTGCTTAACGCCCATGTAACTCATGCCGAGCCGCTGCGCCAGCTCCCTGACGGTCAATCCCTGGCTTCGCTTAAGGAGATTGACAACCGCAAGCCGCTGGCTGCGGCCAATTTGGGAGATAAGACGCTGCATGGTGGCCACCGGATACTAATTGTCCTTGGATTACGAATTGGCGAGGTTTTCTGCGAGAAAAACGTAACGAAATATCCCTAGCCGAACGCCGCGGCATGCGTACGGCTCGCGACATCGGAGTGCCTCAGGCGCAGCTTTTGGAGCAAACGCCGGAGCAAGGCTTCCGAAATGAGGACCCGCGCACGGGGAGAACGGGGACCCGATTCTCCTCGTTCTCCGATCCTGGGGAGGACCTTCGATCTAGTTGGAGGGGCTTGTACCAGTCGGCCTGGAGCAGGCGGCTGGCACAACCGTCTTCAGACCCCGTCACAAGCCGCTAAGGCTTCAGAATCGCAAAGGTTCTCTGGCCGTCTCGGACAACCAGCAGCATGATTCCTCGCGTCAGATCCGCCCTGGCAATTGCTGCATCGAAATCCGACTTTCCTTTCAAGGGTCTGCCCGCTACTTCGGTAATCACATCACCGGGCAGGAGACCGGCCGCATCAGCCGCACTTCCGGGAGCCACTTCCCTTACTATGACCCCGCTCAGTGGAGTTCCAGGGGGCGCGTCCTCAATAGTCATGCCGTGACTCGACCCGGGAGGAACCTTCACCGGCGGCGGTTCAGCATCGGGGCGCCGATTTGACGCCCGCGTAATCCTGTCGGGCTGCTCGCCGGTGCGCAGAGAAACCATCGTTACCTTTCCATTGCGCCACAGCTCGAGTTGGACGTTCTGCCCAACCTTCTTCGAGAGAATCTCCCGCTGGACATCACGGGAAATCGAAACGGGGACGTTGTCCACTTTCACGATGACGTCCCCCGCGCGCAAGTCGCTGCGGGACGCCGGGGCGCCGGGTTCGATCCCATTGACGACGACTCCCTTTTTCACGTCCGGAAAATAGCGCTGGAGCGCCTCGCTTTCCTCGATGCCCACGATTTCGATGCCAAGCCATGGCCTTGAAACCCGCCCGTTTGAAATAAGCTGATTGCTCACTTCCCGAGCGAGATTCACGGGAATAGCGAATCCGAGACCACGGTTCATTCGGTAAATCAGGGTATTTATGCCAATGACACGACCGTCGATGTCGCAAAGCGGCCCGCCGCTGTTGCCGGGATTAATCGAGGCGTCGGTCTGGATATACTCCTCGTAGCTGCGGCTGTCGGTAAGGTTCGTGCGGCCCTTGGCGCTGATGACTCCCACGGTAAATGTGTACGGCAATTCGAAAGGCGCGCCGATTGCGAAGGCAAATTGCCCGACCTTCGCAGCATCGCTATCTCCGAGTTCAACGGCGGGAAGATCTTTGGCGTCAATCTTGATGACCGCCAGATCCGACTTCTCGTCCAAACCGACCAGGCTTGCCGGAAACTTTCGCCCGTCCTTCAAGCGCACGACGATCCCGTCCTTGGCGGCGTCGTCGACCACATGGTCATTTGTGAGGATGTAACCGTCCCGGGAGATAATAAAACCCGAACCTTGATTGGTCTGGGTAGGCACACCGTCCGGCCTGCGAAAAAAGAACTCGAGGCCCTCCGGCAGCCCGTTCAACGAAACGTCCGAGGAGCGCTTCACCTCGATGACGACCACGGCGGGGGCGACTTTCTCATAGACCGAGGCAAACGCGTCGTTCATTTGGCGCGCGAACGTGATCGTTGAGGCATTTTGCGAAAACGCGGGACCCGCCAGTCCCATGGCAAGAAACGCACCAAAAACCCTCATCTTCATACCGGAAAGACTACGATACCAGAACGGATTTTCAACAAACGAGCCGCAGGGAAAAAAGCGTTGCCAGCTTCGAGGGCGTATGATTTATGTGCGACTAGGAGTGCAGAAGCGATCATGAGTCGAAAAAAAGAGGGGGAAGCCAAAAAAAAATCGGGCGCGAAGTTGCGCGAGGTGCCGGTGATTCCCAAGCCGGGTGGCCAACCCGATTCGACTCCCCCCTTCAAAGGCGCTGTGGACCTCGACCAACTTGGGGATTTGCCCCCAAGCTATGGGTCGGAGACGATTTTTCTGATCGCACAGGAACCGCACTGGCTCTTTACCTACTGGGACATCGATATTTCCCGGCACCCTGGCGGCAAGACATTCCTCCGTGTTTACGAAGGCGAAAAGACGGTCGAAGCCGAAATCGAAGTCCCCTTTGAGACGCGCAACTGGTATATTCCCGTTAAGCAGGCTGGCGCCAAATACACGGTCGAAATCGGCTACCACCGCGGAAGCGTCTGGAACGTGATCGCCCGATCCTACACGATCGAAACACCGACGGATCGCCTCTCTGAGTCCGACCAATTCGATTACGCCACAATCCCTCTTCATTTGAACTTTCAAAAGCTCATGGAGAGAGTTCATCAAGCCATGCACTCCGGCGAAACGCTGATGACTGCCTTGTCCCGGCTTCAGAGAGAGGGCAAGCTCTTTGCATTCGGCTCGGACGCTCTCCCGGGAGTCACGTTGGACCAGCAGATCGTTTTGGAGGCACTCCTGGGCAGCAACTTCCTCGAGGAAATCGCGAGCAGCGGACTAAGTTCCGAGGAGCTCGAATCCCGCGTTCGCAAACATCTCGAGGAAAAGCTAAGCAGCCAGGGTCCAGTCAGCTCGTTTTCACACGAGAAATGGGGAGCGGCGGAAAGCAGCCTTTTCAGCGCCCTTGGTTCTCTTTCGAGCGGGGAAGTCGCCAGCTGGGGCCCGGCCGAACTCACCAGTTGGGCCACTGCGGTCTTGTCAAGCTGGGCGGCAGCCGGTGAGAGTTCCGGAGGATGGAGCGGTGAATCGCTCAGCAGTTGGGCGCAAGGGGTGGAATCCAGCTGGGGTATTTCCACTCTTTCGAGCTGGTTCCAGGGAGCACAAAGCAGCTTGCTCCAAGGGGCTCAAAGCAGCTGGGCGCAGGCGGCCATCTCAAGCTGGCTCCAGGGGGCTCAAAGCAGCTGGGCGCAGGCGGCCATCTCAAGCTGGCTCCAGGGGGCTCAAAGCAGCTGGGCGCAGGCGGCCATCTCAAGCTGGCTCCAGGGGGCTGAAAGCAGCTGGGCGCAGTCGGCCATCTCAAGCTGGCTCCAAGGGGCTCAAAGCAGCTGGGCGCAGGCGGCCGTCTCAAGCTGGCTCCAGGGGGCGCAGAGCAGCTGGGCGCAAGCGGCGCTCTCAAGCTGGAGTCAGGCTTCGGTCACAAGCTGGACCCAAGCCGCAGTGACAAGCTGGTCGGGCGCTTCAGAATGGGTGAGCTCCTTCGGTCAGCCGCGGAGCTTCTTCATGCACGTCAATGCCGAGGTCATCTTCTACGGCGGCACCGACCCCCGCGCCAAGGTCACCATCGATGGAAAACCCGTCACTCTCAATCACGACGGGTCCTTCCGCTATCATTTCATCTTCCCGGATGGCGTCTACGAGATCCCTATCGTTGCCATATCTCCCGATGGCGTGGAGTCCCGCTCCGCCATCTTGCGCTTCCAGCGAGGAACGCAAAAATCCGGAAAGGTTGACGACACCGCGCAGCCACCGCTGGTTCCCCCCATGGGTTCCGTCTCCTGAAAGAGAAACCCCGGAACAGCCATCTCGCCGCCGCTGCAGGCGATCGCCTGGCCGCACAATTCCTGCGCTATCTGGAAGGCGAGAAGAACGCCTCGCCTCACACCCAGACGAGTTATCGCATTGCCTTGCAAGCCTTCCAAAGATTCCGGCCCGGCCTGCCTTGGAAGAGTGCCAGGGCAGACGACTTTCGTGCTTTTCTCCTCCACCTCATGAAAGCCGGACGCGCGCGCTCAAGCATCCGGTTGCAGTTCTCCGCGCTGCGGAGTTTTTATCAGTTTTTGCTCATTCGCAAGTTGATCGATAACAACATTCTAAAAACCATTGATATTCCAAAACCGGAGAAACAGATTCCTAAGTTTTTCACGCACTCACAGATCGAGACGTTCCTCGAAAAGCCGAAGAAAAGCGTGCGTCAAAAACAGGCGCCCGTCTGGATGGCAAGCCGGGATGAAGCGATCTTCGAACTCTTCTATTCGAGTGGATTGCGCCTGGCGGAACTGGTAAAGCTGGATGTGAGAGATCTGGATCCGATCAGCGAGACGGTCAGGATTTTTGGAAAGGGAGCCAAGGAGCGAATCTGTCCTGTGGGGCGACCCGCGCTGGAGGCGATTTCGCGATACCGGCAAGCCTCCGCTGTGCACGCCGGACCGCTCTTTATCAATAAGTCGCATGGCAGGCTTTCGGCGCGTTCCGTTTGGCTGGCGATGAAAAAATACCTGCGAGAATGCGGACTGCCGGCGGACATGAGCCCGCATAAGCTTCGTCACAGTTTTGCCACACACCTGCTTGACAACGGCGCCGATCTGCGAAGCGTTCAGTCGCTGCTCGGTCACGTCAGCCTGTCGACGACACAGATCTACACGCACGTGACGGCGGAAAGGCTGAAGCGCGCCTATGCGAACGCCCATCCCAGGGCCTGAACGCAAAACATCAAGAACAGAGCTCAAGACGCGCTGAAGCGGTCTAAAGCGGAAGGTCAGGCCTTCTTCAAGAGGGGCAAGCCCGTCTTCTCGTTTTCCGAGACCTGGTAACCATCGGGCAACGCATCAATCGCACCAAGCCCTGGCTGTCCAGCAAAGTAGTAGAGCGTGACCTCCTGTCCGCCCTTGAGTTTCTGGAGGCGCGCGTGGAGGTGGTAGGTTTTGCCGGACTTTTTGCTAACAACGCTAAATGCCATGGAGGAATCTATCGCACGATGCCCGCCTTAGCGAGTGTCTTATGGGCGCCATTCTTCGACAGAGTCTTGTGAGCGCGAGCCGTGGCCTTGACCGTGACAAATTTATTGAGTTCGGGAACCCATACGCGCTTGGTCTTCAGGTTCGGGGAATGCCATCGAGGAGTCACTTTGGTCACGTGCATGCCAATTCCCCCCTTTTTCTTCGCGAGACCGCGGCGATGAATCTTGCTGCCCCGCTTGGGGCGCGCTCCGGTAATGTCACATTTTCTAGCCATGGGAATTTTGGAAAAGCCCAAACAGTCGAACCGATCCCGCGAAGCGTCAAGCGCGTTTTTCCAAGCTGGCGATGTCGGCATCGACCATGAGGCGGACGAGTTCCGGAAAGCGGACCTTTGGCTCCCACTCGAGTAATCGCTTTGCCTTCGAGGCGTCGCCGACCAAAAGATCGACTTCCGCCGGGCGCTCGTAGCGACCGTCGTGTTTCACATGCTCCTTCCAGTCGAGATCGACGTGCGCAAAGGCGTGCTCGAGAAACTCCTGCACGGTATGCGTTTCCCCGGTTGCTATGACGTAATCGTCGGAATGGTCCTGCTGAAGCATCAGCCACATTGCTTCCACATATTCAGGCGCGAAGCCCCAATCGCGCTTGGCCTCGAGGTTGCCGAGGAAGAGCTCCTTTTGCAGGCCGCGTTTGATGGCCGCAACCGCACGGGTAATTTTTCGGGTGACGAACGTTTCCCCGCGGCGGGGACTTTCATGGTTGAAAAGAATGCCATTGCTGGCGTGCATGCCGTAGCTTTCGCGGTAATTGACAGTGGCCCAATACGAAAAGACTTTGGCCACCCCGTAGGGGCTGCGCGGCCAGAAAGGCGTCGTCTCGCGCTGAGGCACTTCCTGCACCTTGCCGAACATTTCGCTGCTTGAAGCCTGGTAAAAACGCGAATTTACCCCCGCCTCGCGCATCGCCTCCAGAATCCGGATTGTTCCGACGCCTGTCACATCGGCCGTGTACTCCGGAATATCGAAGCTGACCCTCACGTGACTTTGGGCGCCAAGATGGTAGATCTCGTCCGGCTTGAGCTGGTAGATGAGTTTGACGAGGTTTACGGAGTCCGCCAAGTCGCCGTAGTGGAGGAAAAGCTTCACTCCATGCACATGCGGGTCCTGATACAGGTGGTCGATGCGATCCGTGTTGAACGTGCTCGCCCGCCGGATGATGCCATGTACCTCGTAACCCTTCGTGAGCAGAAGGTCGGCGAGATACGATCCATCCTGGCCGGTGATGCCGGTGATCAATGCTCTTTTCATGAGAAGAGAACGGAATCCTGAATTTCGAGCAAGCGGCGGATTCCAGCCGTACCGAGTTTCAACATTCCGGACAACTGCTCGCCGGAAAAGACCGCCTCCTCGCCGGAACCTTGAACCTCTACAAACTCCAATTGATCCGTCATCACAAGATTCAAGTCCACTTCGGCGGCCTTGTCCTCCTCGTAGTTGAGATCCAAAAGCGTTTCGCCTGCAACCACTCCCACACTGACAGCAGCCACCCTTCGCTTGAGCGGCGAGCGCTTGATTTTCCCCGCATCGATCAGGGTCCGGCAGGCCAACCCCATCGCAACGCAGGCTCCGGTAATCGCCGCCGTCCGGGTCCCGCCGTCCGCCTGCAGGACATCGCAGTCAACCCAAAGCGTTCGCTGTCCGAGGGCAACCAGATCGACGGCCGCGCGCAGGGAACGGCCGATCAGTCGCTGAATCTCGGTGCCGCGTCCGTCGGGCCGGCCCTTCGTGCTGTCGCGAGGCTTTCTCGGGAAAGTCGAATACGGAAGCATCGAATACTCAGCGGTAATCCAGCCGCCTTCCACTCCCTGGTCCTTCATCCACCGCGGAACGCTTTCTTCGAGAGTCGCCGCGCAAATCACCTGCGTCCGGCCAAAACGAATCAGGACCGAGCCATGAGCGTGAGGTGCCACGCCGGGTTCAATTGCAACTTCGCGGAGGTCTGAATCCCCCCTGCCGTCAAGGCGTTCCATGAAGCCCGGTAGATTGGGACCTTCTCCGCCATGGCTGCAAGCATTTAAGATCGCGTCATTCGCAAGCGCCTCCGAGCTCGACCCACGCTCTGCCGCGCTCCGCGCGTCGCGATCGAACTGCGTTCGAACCTCGCCGAGAGGGGCCGTGCGAAAGAAGGAATGGTCGGGCCGGCGAGATTCGAACTCGCGGCCTCCTCGTCCCGAACGAGGCGCTCTACCAAGCTGAGCCACGGCCCGACTAACTGACAATCAACAACTTACGTGAACATTTCTTCTCAAAAGAGGGCTTGCACACCGTTTTTGCACACCATACATGATGATATGAGCGCAAGTCCATCTTTGAGAAGGCCGGGGAATGTCTCTACAGAAATCCCTCGAGCGGCACTTACTTCGCACGCGTCAAACTCCGTGGCAAGGAGATTAAGCAGAGCCTTGAAACAAACAATCTCCCTGAGGCGCGGCGCAAGCTGAAGGAAACCGATTCGATTGACGCCAACGCTGGTCTAGGCTGGCGGCTCTGAGGTGTCTATCACATTCCAAACACACAATCCTTCTGTTCTGGCCGCCTTCTCCAATTCGCGATCCGCAGTCGCGAGAACGAGGTCCCAGCTTTTACGCCGACCATGCTTTACAGTTACGATCTGAAGGGCGTCCGATAAATCCAATTCGCATTGGTGTTTCTCGGAAAGAGCCTCAGCCTGGATAAAAGTCTCCAGTCCGATATTTAGCGCGTCATCCAGGTCTATGCGTCGGTCCTTTAGGTAGCAGCTCAGCTCGGAACAAGCCCGGAAGTACTCGTCTGTGGATATAATTTTGTGCACCATCTTGCCCTTAAGAGCGCCGAGCGCTTCGGCAAAACACAAGTTCGTCATGAAATGGCGATGGTGTTCAGCGAAGCGGGCTCGAACATTTTCAGATCCTAGCTCATTAACAACGAGCTTCACAGCGGCCGAGGCATCAAAATAGATCGTCCTGCGAGAGTTCATGAAGATTGCCTTCTCGTGCACCTAGCGAACAACGAACATTTGAATTTGTCCACCAATTTGCGCACCAGGGGTGCTAGAATGGGCAAATCTGAGAGGAAGTGAGGGAAGAATATGTCGCTTTCCGAGTCTCGATTCATGCGGTTTTGCGCATGTAACAGCACATGAGGAAATACCAGGCAATCAGCAACTTATACGTCCCGAACGAGGCGCTCTACCGGCGTGCACATTTTGACCGTTCGAATCAGCGGCCGACGAGACGGTGCTTTTTTCTTACGGAACGGTGGTTGCTCCCGTGAGGTCTCCTGCCGTACGGAAAAAACCTGCCCCTCGAAGGCTAGAACGTTGTCGCCGCACGGCACGACCCGGAACGGCTATCGAAGGACAGGCTTGTTTTTTTCGTCGTGGTTACGCTTCCGGTTCGTGACGCCGGAGTGCGATTTGCGGCCAGCTCTTCTAGGAGCCGACGGGGCAGAGGGTTGTGCAGAAGGCGGGAAGGAAATCAAAAGCGTTACGCCTCGCGAACCAATTGCTATGGCGCAAAAGATGTTCCTTCGAAAGCCGCTTCTCATTCGTCGACCACGTTATCCTTCGATTCCGCTCCGTGGGAATCGAACAGTGACCAACGAAGGATTTTCGCGGCCGGATGGGCATTTAGGGCGGAATCACGCGCCTTTCGCCTCTTTCTCCGCGATAAAGCTCTCGACTGCGTCGAGATCCGGGAGCGGCCCCCCAAGCCGTTGCTCCGCATAACTATCATCTTCGACACAGGCCCTGAGAGCCGGCGAGCAATTTACCAGAAGGGCGGCGACAGCTTTCACTTTCATGCGGTGCCTACCGACCGCTTTCGGATTCGACGCAACATATTACGAGATGAGGGGCCTCGCCCGTGCCGGATTTGCGAGCACAGTGCGGCCGTTTGCCTGCGTCGCGAACCCGCGTGTCTCGCGCCGATGCGTCCTGGCCTCAAAGCCCGACAGCGTGCTAGAGTTTCACTTCCCCGGACCCAAGAAGCGCGACGAACCGCTCGGGGTCCCGGACAACCAGCAGACGGTGCAACTGGCGCTTGTCCCGGCACATCCGGACAACGGCGCCCACAATCCGCAGATACTCCGAAGTGAAAGCGTTGGGAATACCGGCGACGAAAAAAAGCTTAACGGGGTCCGCCAGGCCGGGATACTTGACGCCTTTGATCGAGCGTCCGGCAGCCACGACCAATGAACTGATCGATTCCGTCCTTCCGTGGGCAATGCAGATGCCGCAACCATTTTCCGCAATCGCCGGGGCCGGCTGCGCCAGGACGGCATCGCGAAGCATCGCAAAATCCTTTACACGTTCGTCGCCCTCCAGCCTGGCTAGCACCTCGTTGATGGCGCCGGCTGGGTCACGCGCGGCGAGCGCCAGAATTACGTGGTCGGCCTGGAGGACGTCGCCTATCGGAGTCATACATTGCTGCCGCCCCACTTGAGCTTCTGGCGCAAAACTTCCGGAAACGAGCGCTCCGGCAGCATGACGAGCGGCAGCTTTCGGCTGCTCTTGGCAATGCGAAGGACGTCACCCACGCGCATGGCGCGGGACAAACGGCCATCCACTGAAACGAAAACCTCCTGCTCAGGCACGGAAAGACGCGCCTCGATGGTCGAGCAATCGCTGACGACCGTCGAGCGATTGGTCAGCACGTGCGGGCAGATCGGGGTAATGACAAACGCCCCCGAGTCAGGCATCAGAATCGGGCCGCCGGCCGCCAGGGAATACGCGGTCGAACCGGTGGGCGTCGCAATGATGAGGCCATCGGCATTGTAGTTCGTGAGGGCTTCTCCATCGATCTTCACTTGAATTTTTACAAGCTGGGAGCGCTCGCCGCGGCTGATGACGACATCGTTCAAACCGTGAAGCGCCACCTTCCCGGAAGGGCCCGTGATCTCGGCAATCAAAAGATCTCGCGGGCTCAAAATAAAATCCTTTCGGATGATGCTTTCCACCACGCGGGGGATTTCGCCCAAGCCGGCACACGTGAGGAATCCGAGCGAACCAATGTTGAGTCCCAGAATCGGTCGAATGGCTGCACCGACCTTGTGCACGACGCGCAGAATGGTTCCATCGCCGCCCATCACGACGAGCAACTCCGCCCTTTGCGCAAGCGAAGCCTCGTCAAAATCCGACTTGAGGCCCGCCAGGTCGGCTGTCTGCGCTTCGAGGTCAAACGGGATTTTTTTCTCCTTGAGCGCCGCAATCATCTCGCCCAGGGCCGCGCGGGCGTCCAGCTTCTCCGAATGCGCAATCAGGCCGATCATGTCTTGAGATGGGCCAGAAACTCGATGTTTCCCTCTCGTCCCGGAAGGGGCGATTCCTTCACACCGAGCCATTGCTTCCCCTTTGCGTCGACGAAGCGCCGGATCTTTTCAACCGCTTCTTCACGGAAAGCCGGATTTCGAACGACGCCACCTCGCCCGACCTTGCCAGGAGTTAGCTCAAATTGAGGTTTGATCAGGACGATCATGTCGGCAGCTTCGCGCAGTAACGCAAACGCCGTAGGCAAAATCAACGCCAACGAAATAAAACTCACATCAACCACGCAGATTTCAGCCAACTCTCCAATGTCGGTGACCGAAAGATACCGCGCATTGATGCCTTCGTGGACGATCACTCGCGAGTCGTTTCTCAGTTTCCATTCCAGTTGACCGCGCCCGACATCAATGGCATGAACCCTCGCAGCTCCGCGCTGGAGCAGGCAATCGGTGAATCCGCCGGTCGATGCTCCGATATCCAGACAAATCCTGCCTTCAACGGAGAGCGCGAAGTGATCAAGCGCGGCTTCCAACTTGAAACCGCCGCGCCCCACATATCTCTCGCCACCATGGACTTCCACATGAGAATCTTCGGGCACCTGCAGGCCAGGCTTCTCCGCTCGCTGACCGGCCACGGTCACTCGCCCCGCCATGATCGCTCGCTGCGCTTTTTCGCGTGACGCGCAGAGGCCTCTGGCCACCAGGAGTTGATCGATGCGCGTTTTTGCAGTCACCGCCGAATGATAGAAAATCCTGTTCATCTTTAAAATCCCGTTTAGTTCCTTCCGGTTACATGTCCGCCATTGACCTCAAATCCCGTATCAAGCACATGATGGTCGAGAACCTCATGTTGAAGATGGCGCCCGAGGATATCGCCGATGATACACCGCTCTTCAGTCCCGAGGGTCTCGCCTTGGACTCGATTGATGCCCTTGAACTGGCCGTGGGCATTGAGAAAAACTTTGGCGTCGCCACGCCAAGCGCGGAAGTGGCGCGGGAGGCATTCGTCAGCGTGAATACGATCGCGGCCTATATTACGGCTAAAAACGGCGCCTAGACATTCTCGTCGGGGGAGATTTTTGGAACTTCGCTCGCGGGATATCACGCGCGCGGCAAGCGCTTTCTTGCGCGATTTTTGCTGTCGATATCGCGCCCAATTGATACCCATAAGATAAACAGCATGAGCGAATTTCACTCCGCCCTCGATAAATCGGTTCCTGGCTTAAAGGCCCTCATTCATAGCAGCCTGAAGTTCAGTCTGGCCCGCGACGCATCGACCTCGACAAAGCGCGATTGGTGGCTGGCTACGTCCAAGGCGGCCCAAAGCATTATTGTTGAGCGGATGATCGCCACGGCGGCGGTTCATCACAACCAGAACGTCAAGCGCGTTTACTATCTCTCTCTGGAGTTTCTCATGGGGCGCCTCTTTTCGAACAACCTCTACAGCGCGGGCGTGAGTGACGACATCGTGCACGCGCTGGAGGAACTGGGTCTCGACTATGAGGAACTTCGTCATGAGGAATACGACATGGGGCTTGGCAACGGCGGTCTGGGCCGCCTCGCCGCCTGCTTCCTCGATTCGCTTGCGACGCAGGATTTTCCGGCCATCGGCTACGGAATCCATTATCAATATGGACTCTTTAGACAGGAATTCCGCAACGGTTACCAAGTCGAGCTTCCGGACGCGTGGATGCAATATGGAACGCCTTGGGAGATCGTTCGGCCCGAGCACGCCACGGAGATCCAGGTGTACGGTTACGTCGAGAATGTCTTCGACGACCGGGGCAACTACGTCCCGCGCTGGATGGGCTGGAAGAAGCTTGTCGGTATTCCGTATGACATTCCGGTGCCGGGTTTCGGAACGAACACGGTAAACTTCCTGCGTCTCTGGGAATCGCGAACACCCGAAGAGTTCGATTTTGAGGCCTTCAACCGGGGAGGTTACGAGGAAGCTGTGCGCGAAAAGAACCGCAGCGAAACAATCTCGAAGGTTCTTTACCCGAATGACAAGACCGACAGCGGAAAAGAACTCCGTCTCCTCCAACAGTACTTTTTCGTGGCCTGCTCGCTCAAGGACATCATTCGCCGCTTTCGCAGGACGAACGAGGACTGGGAGGACTTCCCGGAGAAGGTAGCGATCCAGCTCAATGATACGCATCCTGCGATCGCAGTGGTCGAGCTTCAGCGTATCCTGCACGATGAGTACGGGATGCCGTGGGACAAGGCATGGTCCATCGTCACCCGCACTTTTGCCTATACGAATCACACGCTCCTGCCAGAGGCGCTCGAAAAGTGGACCGTGGGACTTTTCCAGAAGGTCGTTCCGAGGCACTTGCAGCTCATCTTTGAGATCAACAAGCGCTTTCTTGAGCAGGTTGAGGCCAAATGGCCGGGAGACTCCGAAAAAAAGAAGATCCTTTCCCTCATCGAAGAGGGCCCCGTCCAAATGGTGCGCATGGCGCACCTTTCCGTCGTGGGAGGCCATTCGGTCAACGGCGTAGCCTCGCTGCACACCGCGCTCTTGAAAAGGGACCTGTTCCCGGATTTCGACGCTCTCTATCCTGGCAAGTTTAACAACAAGACCAACGGCATAACTCCGCGCCGCTGGCTTCTTGCCTGCAATCCCCGCCTCAGCGAGCTCATCACCTCGAAGATCGGGCACGGCTGGGAGCGCGATCTGGACAAACTCCGCGCCCTGGAAGACTACGCGGACGATACGCAATTTCAGATCGATTTCATGAACGTCAAGCAGGCCAACAAGGTCGATCTTGCGCGCATCATCAAGAGGGACTGTGGAACCTCGGTCAATCCCGCCGCGCTTTTCGATGTGCAAATCAAGCGCCTGCACGAGTACAAGCGCCAGCACCTCAATCTTCTGCACATCCTGGCGCTCTACCGGCGCCTCTTGCAGGATCCCAGCCTTGTCATCACCCCGCGCGTCTTCATCTTTGCGGCAAAGGCTGCGCCCGGATACGATATGGCCAAGTGCATCATCAAGGCCATCAATGCGGCAGGCAAGTGCATCAACAACGACAAGCGCATCGAGGACAAGATAAAGGTCGTCTTCCTGCCCAATTATCGGGTGTCACTCGCCCAACGCATTGTGCCCGCGGCGGATCTTTCCGAGCAAATCTCGACGGCGGGCAAGGAGGCCTCCGGCACCGGCAACATGAAGCTTGCCCTCAATGGCGCCCTGACGATTGGCACGCTCGACGGCGCAAACGTCGAGATCAATGAAGAGGTCGGCGAGGAAAACATCTTCATCTTCGGACTCACCGCCGAGGAGGTGCACGCTCTTGTCAAAAAAGGCTACAACCCGCAGGACTACTACTTGAAAAACGAGGAATTGCGCGCTGTCGTGGACTGGGTGGGATCGAACTACTTCACGCCTGACGAACCGCCCGGCGTCCTTGGCATGCTCCGCGATAATTTCTATTACAACGACCCGTTCCTCTGCCTCGCGGACTTCGAGTCTTATAGCGAATGCCAGAAAAGAGTGGGCGCAGCCTTCCGCCAGAAGGCGCGCTGGGCGAAAATGGCGATTCTCAACGCGGCGCGAATGGGAAAATTTTCCAGCGACCGCGCGATCAGGGAATACGCTCGCGACATTTGGGACCTGGATCCCGTGCCGGTATAAAAAGTCACGAGCTGGATGTCCCCCTCGCCGAATCTGATCAAGGGCAAGAGTCCCTCGTGTATCTGAAGACTGGCGGGGAAGCATTATCGTCCGAATCCAAGGCGACCATATCTTCCATTTGGGTGAGGACGTTGTCACCCGCTTTGATAGGGACAGGGTCGCCTTCTTCGCACGACGGTGCCTATGACCCCCGCCCATTGCCGGAGAGGTGTATCAAAATTGGGCGAAGATTCCAATAATTGCTGCGGCGTTTCAAGTTCTCCGGCGGTGTGGATCGGATTTCCCTCCGGTCGCAGAGTGAGGGAGTCGTCGAAATGCCGACGCCTGATCCGGCCCAAGGCAATGAGGCTCAGCGGGAGTGTGCCCATTGGGCGAGCGGGAGATTCCGGGGGGTCACTTGTCCGGCTCTTTCACCGGTCGTTTGTGGAGAAATAGCCTTTCCAAGCTGCCTTCACCCAGCACGCGCCCGGTCTCAGTAAACGCAAAAAAGGGGATGAACGCGAACAGCACCACCAGGGTCCGCGCGAGGAGTTCATCCCGGCCTGCACTGAGGATTTCCTGAAAGGCAGCCAACAGGTCTTCCCCGTGGAGAAGACCGCCAACGACGTGTTCGAGAACTTCAAAGATGAGCGTAAGAAGGCTAAAGAGGATCACCTTGTACAACGTGGGAAAGATCAAGGGATGGTCATCGAAGACCTTGTCAACTCTCACATATTGCCCCAGCAGAATCACCTTCGCCAGCACGAGGGCCTTGATTAGCGCAAACCCGTAATGAAAATAACTGATGCCCAACTCCTTCATGACGAGCCGCCGATAGGTGATGAAGGCGCAGAAGAACAGGGCCAGGTAGAGGAAGATCCACAGCATCTTCTTAACCTCCTGGCTTAGCTTCTCGGGACTCACTAAGGGCATGACTAACGTCCTCCGTCTATCTCATTCATTTCAAGGTCGCGTGTGAGATGGGGACAAATCTGGTCATTATCTCTTGCTTTCGCTTTGGGCGAAGGCCTGCATTCTGCCACCCCGAAGCAACTGGGATTCGTCGAGGCGGCCAAAGATTTCGATCAGTTTCGCAACGAGGCCGGTCCACCCGGTTTGGTGGCTCGCTCCGAGTCCGGCGCCGTTATCTCCATGGAAGTATTCGTGGAACAAAATGTAGTCCTTCCAGTGCGGATCATTCTGAAACTTCTGCGTGCCTCCGTACACCGGTCGCCGGCCATCTTTGTCTCGCAGGAAGATCCTTTCCAGACGGCTGGCCAGGTCCTGAGCGACCTCGAAGAGATTCATCCAGTTGCCCGAGCCGGTTGGACACTCGATTTTGAAGTTGTCGCCATAGTAGGTATAAAACTGCAGCAGGGCACGGATGAGCAGCGCATTCACCGGCATCCAAATTGGCCCGCGCCAGTTGGAGTTGCCGCCGAACATGCCCGTATCTGATTCCCCTGGAAGATAGTTCACGCGGTATTCCTGGCTGTCCACCCGGATGACATAGGGATGCTCCGCGTGGTAGCGGGAGAGCGCCCGAATGCCAAAGGCGCTCAGGAATTCATTCTCATCGAGCATGCGTGAGAGAATCCGGCGCAGCCTGTCCGGGTTCACAAGCGCAAAAATGCCGCGCTCTCCGACACCGAAGTGGCCCGGTCCGGTCGGGTGGATGCTTTCTAACAGTTCGGGCATCCGTCGCAGGCGCTCTCTATAGACTGCCACCAGCCGCGGGACTCGTTCCCGCTGCGACGGTTCGATGACGGTGGTTGCGCAAAGCGGCAACAGTCCGACCATGGAGCGCACCTTGAGGCGCCTGGCACTGCCATCGGGAAGGCGCAGCACGTCGTAGTAGAATCCATCCTCCTCGTCCCACATGCCCTCTGGACCGGCCTGATTCATGGCACGGGCGATCCACAGGAAATGGTCGGTGAATTTCATCGCCATGTCTTCGTAGTTGGGATCCTGGGCGGCCAGCTCGACGGCGATCTCCAGCATGTTCTGGCAGAACAGCGCGACCCAGGCAGTGCCGTCCGCCTGTTCCAGATGGCCGCCGGTGGGCAGCGGCGCGCTGCGGTCGAAGACGCCGATATTATCCAGCCCGAGGAACCCGCCTTCGAAGAGGTTTTTGCCGAAGCGATCTTTGCGGTTCACCCACCAACTGAAGTTCAATGCCAGCTTGGCGAAGGACCGCTTGAGAAAATCCACGTCCCCTTCGCCCTGGAGAGCGAGCTGCGTCCGATGTAAAAAGATCGTGGCCCAGGCGTGAACCGGCGGGTTGACGTCGCTGAAGTTCCACTCATAAGCCGGTATCTGACCGGTCGGATGCAGATAGTACTCGCCCAGCATCAGCTCCAGTTGTTCCTTCGCAAAATCCACATCGACCGTCGTAAGCGCAATGGCGTGGAAGGCCAAATCCCACGCGGCATACCAGGGGTACTCCCATTTGTCCGGCATCGAGATGACATGGTCGTTGATCATGTGAAACCATTCGCTGTTCCGCATTGGCCGGCTGCCCGGACGCATCGGATCCTTGCCATGTTCCTTGAGCCACTTGTCCACGTCGAAGCCGAAGTACTGCTTCGACCACAGCATCCCGGAAAGCGCCTGACGCATCACGCGGGCTTCGTCTTCGCTGACACGTTCCGGAGTGATGGCTCGATAGAACTCCTCCGCCTCGCCCCGGCGAGCCTCCACAATTTCTGAGAAACCCTTGAATGGATCCTCCACGCCTGCGGGTGCGACATCACTGATCCGCAAGCGGATCGTGGCCGTTTGTCGCGCGCCCACGTTGACTTGATAGTGCGCCGCAACCTTGGTTCCGGTGTGCTCGGGGTTCACGGCATCCGGCTTCCCGTTCACCACATAGTTGTTAATTCCGTCTTTGACGTAGGGACTCGCGTTGGGCTTCCCGAAAATCCGCTCGTTGTTCGTCTCATTCTCGGTGAAGAGCAAGGGGATGTCTCCCTCGCAATAAAAATACACCTCGCCCGCCTCGCTGTGCGTCGCTGCGACCGCGCGGGAGCCATTCCCGCCTGCAACCTGTTTCAAGGATGGCTTCGGTGTTTCAGGCCACCAGGTCCATGTGTTGCGAAACCACAGGGTCGGCAGCACGTGCAACGCGGCAGTCTCCGGCCCGCGATTACACACGCTGATCTGCACCAGCATGTCAGTAGGAGTCTGCTTGGCATACTCCACGAAAACGTCGAAGTAGCGATCGTCGTTAAAGACACCTGTATCCAGGAGCTCATATTCCAAGTCGCCACGGTTGCGCCGCTTGTTGGTTTCGACCAGATCGCTGTAGGGAAACGCCGCCTGCGGATACTTGTAAAGGTACTTCATGTACGAATGCGTCGGCGTGCTGTCCAAATAGAAGTAATACTCTTTGACGTCCTCTCCGTGGTTGGCCTCACTGTTCGTCAGACCGAAGAGTCTTTCCTTTAGAATCGGATCGCGTCCGTTCCAGAGCGCCAGCGCAAAACAGACCAATTGCCTCTCACCACTTATGCCGGCCAGACCATCCTCGCCCCAGTGATACGCACGGGAGCGCGACTGGTCATGGCTGAAGTAGTCCCAGGCATTTCCATCCTCGCTGTAATCCTCCCGGACCGTGCCCCACTGCCGCTCGCTCAGGTAGGGCCCCCACTTCCGCCATGGCTCCTGCTTCTCGCGTGCGTCCGCCAGGCGTTTGAACTCAGCGAGGTCGTTTCGGTTGGTCATTGGAATCTCCTTTCGATCTCAACATGTTGGGCATAGATGCTATGAAGCGCAAAGTGCGGGGACGCGCAGTTGTTGAA